>NZ_JAFEUS010000002.1:0-1406646 GCF_027853335.1 Leucobacter sp. UCMA 4100 | reverse complement strand
CCTCGATAATTTCGTTCGTGCTCACGACAGCATAGTTGTCAACGACCTCAGGGAAAAGGCGCTGAACCGGAGGGTAATTGCCCTTGATGAGCACTGAGGTGACCGTTTTTGAGCCACCGCGGAATGCGATGAGCTCTCGGTCTTGTTCCTTGACGATCGTGATGTGAACGGTTGAGTCATTTCCGAACGTTTTACCGACCTCCGTCACAATTTTCGCTGGAACAAGCGCATTGATTGCACTGGTTTCGCCGGCTGAGCTCCAGTCGATACCACGCGTGGCCACACGATAGCGGTCGGTGGCGGTAAGCGTCAGCGTTCCCTCTTCGATTTCGAACTGTACACCCGTGATCACCGGGGTAACGTCTTCCTTCGAAGCAGCAAGAGAGACCTGAGCGATCGCTTCAGCAAATGTCGAAGCGTCTACCGAACCACTTGCCTCGGCAATTTCAGGGATCTGTGGGTACTCTTCGACGGGCATCGATGGGAGGCTGAACGAGGCTGATCCGCAGCGAATGAGGATGCGATCGTCTTCACGGGTAACCGTCACGTCTGAGTGAGGAAGTTTGCTCGCAATTTCAGCAAGCAGGCGACCCGAGACAAGCGCACGGCCCGGCTCGAGAATGTCAGCCTTCACTGAAGTTTTTGATGAGGTCTCGTAGTCGAACGTACCGAGCTCAACGCTTTCTCCTTCAGCGACAAGAAGTACCCCGCTCAAAATTGGCTGGGTAGGTCGCTGCGGGAGAAGCTTGGCAGTAAACGAAACAGCTTCGTTAAACACGTCCCTGTCGACGGTAAATCGCACTCGTTACTCCTCCTCAGAATGACAAACTATCGAACAACATCTTTGCATAGTTTTGTAACTCTTACGAAGCGTGTCACAGAAGCTCGCTCGATTTTCGGTTTTCACCTGGGTATTGGGTTTCGCCTCTATAAGTTGTAATTCTGTAATAGTCATAAGTCCTGTGGATATTGTGGATAACTCCCGACAGCCCGCTCTGGGACAAGGAACTACATCTTTGTCATTTGCGGAGAAGCGGTGGACGGGCTGGGAATGGCTTGATCATGCCGATCTTGTGAATGACAGGATCTCCACAGCGGCCCAGAACTTATCCACAGATTGGATGACTTATCAAGAGTTATTCACAAGCCTCCTGTGGATGTGGATAAATTTAGGCCGAATTATGCTTCAATTTCGAGGTCAATTCGGCCACCTGGTTGTAGACCGAGCGCCGTTCAGCGATGAGCTGCGTAATTTTTTTATGCGCGTAAATGACGGTGCTGTGATCACGCCCACCGAAGAGCTGCCCAATCTTGGGAAGCGAAAGGGGCGTCAGATCCCGGCAGAGGTACATCGCGATTTGCCGGGCAAACGCAATTTCCTGGATGCGCGACTGCCCGTAGAGGTCATCGACGCTGAGATTGAAGTAGTTGGCGACCACCCCGACGATGTCGGTCGGCAAGATTTCATTATCATCGAGCGAAACGATGTCTTTGAGAACGGTTTGCGCGACGTGAAGGTCGATCGGCTGATCGTTGAGGCTCGCGTATGCGCGAACGCGGTTGAGGCTTCCCTCAAGCTCACGAATGTTTGAGTTGAGCTTCGACGCGATGAGTTCGAGAATCTCGGGGTCAACAATGATGTTCTCGCGCTGGCATTTTTTGCGAAGAATCGCGATACGCGTCTCGAGGTCAGGCACCTGAATATCTGTGGTGAGACCAGAACTGAAGCGTGAGAGCATACGGTCTTCGAAGCCCTTGAGCTGCGCGGGTGAAACATCACTCGTGATAACGATTTGCTTGTTCTGACCAACAAGGCTGTTGAAGGTGTGGAAGAACGCCTCTTGCGTCTCGGCCTTGCCCTTCAAAAACTGGATATCGTCGACGAGCAAAATATCGACACTGCGGTACCGCTGCTGGAATTGTGGACCCTGGTTATTGGCAATCGAGTTAATGAAGTCGTTCGTGAAGTCTTCTGAACTGACGTAACGAACGCGAAGTCCATGAAACAACTCCATGGCGTAGTGGCCGATGGCGTGCAAGAGGTGAGTTTTGCCAAGACCTGAATCGCCATAGATAAACAAAGGGTTGTACGACTTTGCGGGTGACTCGGCGACGGCAACCGCAGCGGCGTGAGCAAAACTGTTCGATTGCCCGATCACGAATGAATCAAAGCGGTATTGGTCGTTCAGGTGGAACGATTCTTCAGATTTTGGAGCCGTTGTTGGCGTCGAAGCGTAGTTTCGCTGTGAGGGTGCTGCCGAATGTGATGCCGTGCCCGAAGGAACGAAGCCGGCTTCAGCATGGGCATCTGAATCGCGTTCTTGGTTGGCCGACTCGGCTGAATCTAATGATGGAGCCGCGGTACGTGATGAACCCGTTGACCCTGCTTGAACATTTTCGTGCTGTTGCTCGCGAGAAGACTGTTGCTCGTAGGCATGCGCCTCTGCCTCAAGCTCTTCACTGACGTCGGTGTCGACGAGTACGGCGAAGTTATCAATCGAGCCGGCATTCGGGTGCTGCGCGATGGCTTGCATGATGACGGGGCGAAGCTGGCTATCGAGAAGACGCTGTGTGAACTCGTGCTGCACTGCAAGGTAGAGCATGCCCGCGCCCATGCCCCGAGGCAGAGCGAGCGCCAATTGCGCGGCCATCGAAGGCGAAATTTCTGGGTCGTTCATCACTGAGAGAGTGATTTCACCCCACAGCTCGCGCACTTGGGCGTCGTTCACGTAACCTCCAGATAAGTAGCTATTCACACCGTCTCACAGCTTCATCCCCAAAGCTATACACAGAAAATAGTAATGAAATAGCGGGAACCTTGGCGGAAACGATCCGACCTGTGGATAACTTTACAGGTGTCTGGGGAGAAGCGGAAATGTCGTGTCGCGAAAGCAATTTACGACACGCCCCGCCCGTTCGCTGCGCACTGCAGCGAACGGGAGATAATCGCGAGCTTGAAAACATTTTTTGACGAATCACAGAAAAACGCGTAAAGTTAAGTGTTTGTGTGACTCAATAGCTCCGCTTAGTTGTCACAAATTCTTCCTCGGACCTCACGAACCGGTGTTCCGAGACAGTTCCGAAACCACGGAGAAATCATGAGCAAGCGTACTTTCCAGCCCAACAACCGCCGCCGCGCCAAGAAGCACGGCTTCCGCCTTCGCATGCGTACCCGCGCGGGCCGCAGCATCCTTGCTGCACGCCGGAGCAAGGGCCGCTCGAAGCTCTCAGCTTAAGTCATCGTGGCCTGAGCAGTGCCGAAACAGCTGCACCGTATTACTCAGGGCGATGATTATCGACGCGTGATGCGTCACGGACGCCGCGTGGGCGGACCATTTGTGGTCGCCCACGCGGTTTTGCGTACCCAGGATGAACCAGCTCGCTTCGGTTACATCGTTTCGAAGAAGGTCGGTAATGCCGTTGTACGCAATCGCATTACGCGAAGACTGAAAGCAATTTCAGACGAGGTCTTACGTGACGGCTTCACCGGGTATGACGTTGTTTTTCGGGCTTCTCCGGCTGCAGCCGCCGCACCGTTCGTTGAGTTGCGAAACGATGTCTTGAGGGAAATCGCCAAGCTCGATCGGGCGCGACAGTAATCATGCGGTACCTCGTGGCCGTCTGGCTCCTGCCCCGCAATCTCGCAATCGCGTTCATGAAGGGGTATCGCAAGTTCATCTCGCCGCTGTACGGCGAGGTGTGCCGCTACTGGCCGACATGCTCCCGGTACGCACTCGAGGTATTTCAGCAGCGTGGCTTTATCGAGGGAAGCGTGCGCACGATATGGCGCTTGCTTCGCTGTAACCCGTGGAGTTCGGGTGGTGTTGATGATCCGCCACCCCACAGGAATAGACAACTAGTATTGAACCGGTATGGATTCGTCGTTTGGCGCTCACCTGAAGCGAACGAATCAATGATGCAGAAGGGCAAAACCCGTTAAATGAATTTCATCGAGACAATTCTGTGGCCGTTGCGTTGGCTCGTCGAGCTGGTGCTCGTAGCGTGGCACGGCTTGTTCACCACGCTCGGGCTCGACCCCGACAGCGGCGCCGCATGGGTACTGTCGATTATTGGCCTTGTGGTGGTTGTGCGATCAGCGCTGATTCCCGTCACCGTTAAGCAGATCAAGTCGCAGCGCAAGATGATGGAGATCGCGCCCGAGGTTAAGAAGATTCAGGCCAAGTACAAGGGCAAGACTGACCAGTTCTCGCGTGAAGCGATGAGCCGCGAGACCATGGCCCTGTACAAGAAGCACGGCACAAACCCTATGGCTTCGTGCTTGCCGATGCTGCTGCAGATGCCCATCTTCTTCTCGCTCTTCTACGTGCTCCGTACCGCATCAGGCGTGAGTAACACCGGCTCTTCGGGCTCACCTCAGGCCGGTATTGGCCTCATGAGCCAGGAGCTCACCGACAGCTTCAACCAGGCCACCATCTGGGGTGCTCCGGTCAAGATGACCTTCACCCAGGCTTGGAACGACGGCCCGATCCAGGTCATGATCTTTCTCGGCATCATCATGGTGCTCATGATTGCCTCGCAGTTCTTCACACAGAAGCAGATTATGTCGAAGAACGTCTCAGACGAGACGAAGTCGAGCTCGATGTACCGCCAGCAGCAGATGCTCCTCTACATCATTCCTTTCGCATTCCTCTTCTCGGGCCTCGTCTTCCCGCTCGCCCTGAACATCTACTGGTTCAGCTCGAACATGTGGACCATGGCGCAGCAGGCAATCGTGATTCGTAACATGCCTACCCCGGGCACCGAGGCCTTCCGCCTTCGCCAGGAGCGCTTGCGCAAGAAGGGCAAGCTCACCGAGGAAGAGCTGCAGGTCATCGAAGCCGAAGAGGCACGCCAGCAGCAGGCCGGCCAACGTCAGCAGCCCATCAGCGCAAAGCGCGCTAAGAAAAAGAAGAAGTAGCGACATGACGAATGCAACGAATCAGACCTCTGCCCTCTCGCTCGAAGAGCTCGAGGCGCAGGGCGATCACGCCGCTGATTACATCGAAGAGTTTCTCGACCTTGCCGACCTTGACGGTGATCTCGACCTCGAGGTGAAGAATAACCGCGCCTATGTTTCCATCAACGGTGGCGGTGCTGATCTCGAGAAGCTCGCAAACTCCGAGGTGGTTCAGGCGTTGCAGGAGCTCACCCGCCTCGCGGTTCAGCGCAAAACCGGTGATTTCTCGGGACTCATTCTCGATGTCGCCGGTTCGCGCGAAGCGCGCGAGACCGAGCTGCGGGAGCTGGCCGATCACGCGATCGCACAGGTTGCCGCTGGCAAAGATGAGGTTGCGATGGATCCGCTGTCATCATACGAGCGCAAGCTTGTGCACGACTACGTTGCCGAGCGTGGCTACCACTCTGAGTCGCACGGTGAGGGACGCGGTCGTCGTCTCGTCATTAGCGCAGCAGCGTAAACCGTAAACCGCAAACGTTTCACGTGAAACTTCAGAGAGAGTGCAGCACGGTATGAGTGATGAGCAGCGCCTTGAGCTTGAGGCTGAGCCTGCCGCCGCAAGTGAACTTGCCGGTGAGCAGATCGAGGTCTTGCGCGCCTTCACGAACGCTCTTGCCGAGAAGGGTGAGCTGCTCGGGCTCATCGGGCCGCTCGAGCTCCCGCGGTTATGGACGAGACACGTGCTGAACTCTGCGATCATGGCGCCACTGCTCCAGGAAGGACAGCGGGTCGCCGACATTGGTACCGGCGGCGGTATGCCCGGCCTCGTGCTCGCAATTGTTCGGCCTGACGTGCAGTTTCGACTCATTGAGCCGATGGAGCGCCGCTGCGTCTGGCTTAACGAGCAGATCGAAGCGCTCGGCCTCACGAATGCCGAGGTGCTGCGAGGACGTGCCGAGGAGTACCACGACGCGTTCGAGGTTGACGTGGTGACCGCGAGGGCCGTGACCGCTTTGCGCAAGCTTGTTCCCATCACCGCTCCCCTGCTGCGCGATGGTGGCGAGATGATCTTCCTTAAGGGAACCGGCGTTGATGCCGAGATCGAAGCCGCCAAAAAACAGCTTTCGAAGTTCAAGATGCGCAGGCCCAGCGTCGAGATTCTTGGCGAGGGCATTCTTGACGAGACCACACGAGTGTTTCGGGCTACAGTAGAACGTGTTCGTACGCAGAGCTAGAGGAGATCATGACGCAGCCAAAAAACGCGTTACTGGGCGATCAGCTCGTCGACAAGGTGCGGCGCAAACGCAGGCTTGAATCGATGACATCACCACTCCCCGACCACACGCGCGTCATGACCGTCTCGAACCAGAAGGGCGGCGTGGGGAAAACCACGACGACCGTGAACCTGGCATCTGGCCTCGCGAGGCGAGGCGCCCGGGTGCTCGTTATCGATCTTGATCCGCAGGGTAATGCTTCGACCGCGCTCGGAGTCGAGCATGACCCGACCATCACGAGCATTTACGAGGTGTTGCTCGGCGAGGCGAAGCTTGGCGACACAGTGCAGCAGACCACCGACCATGAGAACCTCATGTGCGTGCCCTCGACGATTAACCTCGCGGGAGCCGAAATTGAACTTGTTTCTCTCGTCGCGAGGGAGCAGCGCCTGCGGAAGGCACTCGCTGAGTTCTTGAGCCAGAGCGACGAGATGTACCACTACGTGTTCATCGACTGCCCGCCATCGCTCGGGCTGCTCACGGTGAACGCCTTTGTCGCGGCGCAAGAAGTGCTCATTCCCATCCAGTGCGAATACTACGCGCTCGAGGGGCTCAGCCAGCTGCTCGGCAACATTGAGCTCATTGAGCAGCACCTGAACCCACAGCTGCACGTCTCAACGATTCTGCTCACGATGCACGACTCGCGAACCAACCTCTCAAACGAGGTCGCTGAAGAGGTGCGCGGGTTCTTCCCCACGCAAACGCTCACGACCATGATTCCCCGTTCGGTTCGCATTTCAGAGGCTCCGAGCCACGGCGAGACCGTGCACGCCTATGATGGATCATCGGTGGGTGCGATTGCCTACCTCGAAGCTGCTGCAGAGATTGCTGAGCGGAGCGCTGCTGAATACGCCCGCTTATACCCGGAAGGAGCCTAAATGGCTGCGAAAAAGAAGTCAGGACTCGGTCGGGGTATCGGTGCGCTCATTCCGCAGCAGGATCCCAACGAGGAGCGCCCAGTCGACGTCTTCTTTGGCGATGCTCCGGCGAAGGAAGACAAGGCAACGTCGGTTGCGCAGACCGTCGTTGACGAGCAGCAGCTGCGCGAGGTTCCTGGCGCACAGCTCACGACGCTCGACCTCAGCGATATCGTGCCCAACCGAGTACAGCCGCGTACCGAGTTCGACGAGGAGGCCCTCGAAGAGCTCACGCACTCGATTCGCGAGTTCGGTGTGTTCCAGCCCGTCGTCGTGCGAGAGATTCTCCCGGCACCGACGAAGAAGGGCGAGCCCCGCTACGAGCTCATCATGGGTGAGCGTCGCTTCAGGGCATCGAATCGCGCCGGCCTCAGCACGATCCCCGCGATCGTTCGTGGCACCGAAGACGAGCACATGCTGCGTGACGCGCTGCTCGAGAACCTGCACCGCGCACAGCTGAACCCCCTCGAAGAGGCGTCGGCGTACCAGCAGCTCTTGCAAGACTTCGGCACGACGCAGGAAGAGCTCGCGAAGCGCATTGGCCGTTCACGCCCGCAGATTTCGAACACGATTCGCCTCCTGAAGCTTCCCGAGCACGTGCAGACCAAGGTCGCGGCCGGAGTGCTCACGGCTGGCCACGCCCGTGCGATCCTCTCGCTCGACGGCGATGCCGAGGCGATGGAGAAGCTTTCAGACAAGATCATCAACGAGGGACTCTCGGTGAGGCAGGCCGAGGAGGCCTCGTCGCAGGCCACAAAGCGCAAGCTTCCGAAGCCGCGCGCCGGCGGCGTGCAGGCGCAGCTCGACGACATCGCAGAACGCCTCGGTGATCGCTTCAACACGACCGTCAGGGTGAAGCTGGGCGCTAAGAAGGGCCAGGTCACGATTGACTTCGCGACCATTGCCGATCTCAAGCGCATTCTCGACGAGCTGGGCGACCCCGGCTTCCAGTAAACGCCACACCACGACGCAAAGGAGCATCAGTGACCGAACAGCACATCATCACAGCAGAGGCGGTCATTGAGGCGCCAGCCGCGACGATCTTTGAGCTCATCGCCAACCCGTCCAGGCAGCCAGAGTGGGACGGGAATGACAATCTCGTCGCTGCAGAAGGCCAGGAGCGTGTGCGCCAAGAGGGCGACGTCTTTGCCATGGAGATTCACAACGGCACGGTGCGAGACAACCTCGTGACCGAGTTCGTTGAGGGTGAGCGCATCGCGTGGGCCCCGGCGACCCAGGGCGAAGCCCCGGCGGGACATCTTTGGCGCTGGGAACTCGAGCCCGTCTCGGGACGAGAGCGCGAGGCAACGCTCGTGCGGCACACCTACGACTGGACGAAGCTGCGCGACGAGCAACGCATGCGCCGCGCGCGGGCCACGCAAGCAGAGAATTTGCTGGCGTCGATCCGCCGCCTTGGTGCGCTCGCGGAGCGCGAAGCGCAAGCGGGCCGATAGACGAAAGAGCGCCCTCCCCCGGTCTGGGAAAGGGCGCTCTCTTTGCCTGCGTCGCTTAGGCGAGGTGCGGCTGGAGCTCGTTCTCGATCGAGGCCTTGGGCATTGCGCCGATGATCTCGTGAACCTCTTCGCCACCCTTGAACAGCTTCATCGCGGGAATCGACGTGATGCGGTACTTGCCCGCGATCTGCGGGTTCTCGTCGACATTGACCTTGACGATGCGAACATCGTCGCGCTCGCCCGCGATCTCTTCGAGTACGGGGCCCACCATGCGGCAGGGGCCGCACCAGGGTGCCCAGAAGTCGACGAGCACCGGGGTGTCGCTCGCGAGTACGACCGCGTCGAACGTGCTGTCGGTAACGTCTACGGTGTTTGCCATGTTGTTCTCCTTACTCAGGCGGTGCGGGCCGCTGGGCGACTCCGCCGTGGTGGTGGTTAGTTGTCGAGCGCCGAGAGGTAGTGCTCGGCGTCAAGGGCTGCTGCGGTGCCTGACGCTGCCGCGGTGATCGCCTGGCGGTAGGTCGGGTCGATGACATCGCCCGCGGCGAAGACGCCTGGCAGCGAGGTGCGTGACGAACGACCTTCGACGGCGATGGTGCCGTCGGCCGTGAGGTCGAGCTGGCCCTCGACGAGGGAGACGCGCGGATCATTGCCGATCGCGACGAAGAGGCCGTCGATCGCAAGTTCTGACTTTTCGCCGTTCACCGTGTTGTTGAGGGTGACGCCGGTCAGCTGGCCCTCGCCGTGAATCTCGTGCACCTCGGTGTTCCAGAGTACCTCGATCTTTTCGTGCTGCAGCGCGCGGTCGGCCATGATTTTCGAGGCACGAAACTCTTCGCGGCGGTGAATGATGGTGACCTTTGAGGCGAAGCGGGTGAGGAAGATCGCCTCTTCCATTGCCGAGTCGCCACCGCCGACGACCGCGATCTCGCGATCGCGGAAGAAGAAGCCGTCGCAGGTCGCGCACGACGAGATGCCGTGCCCCGTGAGCGCTTCTTCGTTCTCGAGGCCGAGCTTACGGTAGGCCGAACCGGTCGAGAGAATCACGGTCTTCGCCTCGTGTACGGTGCCGTCGCTCGTCGTGACCTTCTTGACCTCGCCCGCGAGATCAACCGCGGTGACGTCGTCAAACACGAGCTTCATGCCGAACTTCTCGGCCTGCTCCTGCATCTTTTGCATGAGGTCGGGGCCCTGAATGCCCTCGGGAAAACCGGGAAAGTTCTCGACCTCGGTCGTGTTCATGAGCTCGCCACCGGGAGCGACAGAGCTCGCAAACATGACGGGTTCAAGCCCTGCGCGTGCCGCGTAAATTGCGGCGGTGTAGCCCGCTGGTCCTGAACCAATAATGATCATCTGATGCATGCCGTCTCCTTGGCTTACTGCGTTGTTATTGCGCACGTTCTGTACAACAATCCTAGGCCGGGACTATTCCCGGGAGCTGGAGGTTGCGTTATTGAGCGCGAGGGTGGTTTGGTCGGGTTTGCCGCCGAGGTACGAGACCGCCGGGTCGACGATGAATCCCTGCTCGAGGGCTTCGCGACCGATGAGCATGCGAAAGCCCATTTCGTCGCGGTTGGTGAGGGTTACTTCGGCCTCGATGACGCGGCCGACGAGCACGAGGCTCGTGACCACGGTGATGCGCTCTTCGGCGTGGCCCGAAGAGCTGCGCACGAGGCGGCGGTCGTGCACGGGAAGTTCAACCCTGAGCGCCCCCGAATCGCCGTGCTGAAAAGGATGCACGGTAAAGCGCACCCAGGCTGCCCCGGCGCGTGTAAACTCGGTGAGTTCGTACGCATGAAGCGCTGAGGTTCTGGCCCCGGTATCGATTTTTGCTTTGATCCAGGGAACCGAGATATTGGGCATTGAAACCCATTCCCTCCACCCGGTGAAGGTGCTTGAATGAGTATGGTTGGTCACACTTCTATTTTGGCAGGATACCCGTGAAGCTTGCACTCCTTTCTCGCGCTCCACAGTCGTACTCGACCGGCAGGTTGCGCCAGGCAGCCGAAGACCGCGGGCATGAAGTTCGTGTGCTCAACACCCTGCGCTTTGGCATTGATCTCGCGGGCGGGGTGCCAGATCTCAGATATCGCGGATCGCAGCTGAGTGACTACGACGCGATTCTGCCCCGCATCGGCAATTCGATTACCTACTTTGGCACGGCCGTGGTGCGGCAGTTTGAGCAGATGGACGTGTACACGCCCAACACGTCGAACGGCATTACGAACTCTCGCGACAAACTGCGCGCGAGTCAGATTCTTGCGCGGCACGGCATTGGTATGCCCGAGACCGCGTTTGTGCGCAATCGCGCAGATGTGAAGCCGGCGATCGAGAGTGTTGGCGGCGCCCCCGTCGTGATCAAGCTGCTCGAGGGCACGCAGGGCGTCGGGGTTATTCTCGCGCCGCAGGTCAAGGTGGCCGAGGCGATCATTGAGACCCTGCACTCGACGAACCAGAACGTGCTCATCCAGCGTTTCGTTCAGGAGAGCGCCGGGCGCGACATTCGGGCGCTCGTCGTGGGCGATCGGGTGGTTGCGGCGATGCGTCGCACCGCGGCTGGCGACGAGTTTCGCTCGAACGTGCACCGCGGCGGCAGTGTCGAGGCGGTGAAGCTCGACGCGGCCTACGAAGAGGCCGCGGTTCGCTCGGCGCAGATCATGGGCCTCAGGGTTGCTGGCGTTGACATGCTCGAGGGTGACGAGGGGCCGCTCGTGATGGAGGTGAACTCGTCGCCGGGGCTCGAGGGCATCGAGCGGGCGACGGGGCTCGATGTCGCGGGCGCGATCATCGACTTCATCTCGAATCAGGTGGCGTTTCCCGAGATCGACGTGCGGCAGCGTCTCTCGGTTTCGACGGGGTACGGCGTCGCTGAGCTGCAGGTGCACGCCGGGGCCGAACTCATCGGCAAAACCCTCGGCGACTCGGGGCTTTGGGAGCGCGACATCACGGTGCTCACGCTGCACCGCGGGGTGCAGGTGATTCCGAACCCCCGCAAGCACGTGGTGCTGGAAGACGATGACCGGTTGTTGTGCTTCGGCAAGCTCGAAGAGATGCGCTCGCTCATTCCGGCACGGTCGGCGAGGCGGCAGCGCATTCACAAGCTGCCGAAGGACGCGCTCGACGAGTATGGCGACGCGGCCTCATCGACCGAAGATTTGTGAGCCGCGCGACCGGCTAGCGTTCGGCGTCGGCCTGGGGTTCGGCCGGTTCTGCGGGCTCGGCTGATGCTGTTGCTGCAGCGGGCTCGAGGGGCTCGTCGCTCGGGGTCGACCGCTTGCGAGTGATTGAACGCCAGAGCCCGCCGACAAAGAGGGCAACGACGATGACGCCGAGGGTCGTGAGCGCGATCGTCTCGGTCTGGCCGCTCAGGGTCACCTCGAAAGTGGTCGAGGCGATGTCTTCGCCCTTCGTGGTGTCGCGCAGCTGTACCTTGAGGTCGACTTGCCCGCTTGAGGCGCGGCTTTTCACCGGCACGAGGTGGTTGATGGTGCTCTCGGCCGGAATCACGGTGGGCTCGAGCTTGGGCTTCTGCACGATGAGTGCGGCCGATCCGGTCGAGACGGTGCCGGCAACGCGGGCGTCGAATGGCAGGGTGTTGCGCAGCTGAATGGGCAGGTTTGAGGTGCTGCCGAGCAGCCTCGTGTGCTCGGTGTCGACGATGCGAACGCCCTGCTGCAGGCGCTCGTTGCCCGCGAGGTGCACCCCGATGCGGTTTTCGAGCGCGTCCTGCGCGGGCTCCGATCCCGAGAGGGGGCCCCGCACGGCGAGGGTGCTCGCGAGTCGGTCGCGCTGGTAGTCAACGAGCAACTGTGGCTCGGCGAGTACGCGTGAGTATTCGACGACGCGCTCTTCTGAGCGCACGGCCTCGGCCATCTGGTCGAGCGCTTTCTGCACGTCTGCCTCACCGGTGAGCGTCACGGTGCCGGGCGTGAGGTTTTCGACGGGGGTCATGCTCACCCACGGCAGGCGGCTCATCTCGGTGAAGAGGGCCTCGAGCGACTCTCCGCCAGCAGCGGTGCCGCGGTCGACCGCGAGCAGTGCCTCTGCCGCTTTGCCCTCTTGAGCGCTTGACCCGAGTACGGCTGTGACCGAGGCGAGCAGTGCCGCGGCCTCGGCGCTGTCAATGTCGCTCTCGGCTGCGAGAAATGCCCTTGCGGTTTCTTCGAGTGCCGCTTCTGAGCGGTACAGGGTTGCACCGCCGAGGGTTCCCCGCGCCGCTCCAGCGGCGTCTTCGCCGTTCACAACAATGTTCGTGAGACCCTGCGCGACCAGCGCCTCGATGGCCTTGGTGCTGAGGCTCGCGGCCGAGGGCCAAGCGAAACCATCGATCGCCGTATCCCAGGTGACGAGCTCTTCGAGCACGGGAGGCATTGATCCATCGGTCAGCGATGCGATCGAGTGGTCGTGGCTCTTGTGCGCAGAGTCTGACTCGGCCTGCTCGGTGAGCTCGGTGAAGTGGCGCGCGAGAAACGAGAGGCCCGTTGGCTCGAGGGCCCCGTCGGGCATGAGCAGCGCCGTCGCGACCGGGTCAGCGTCGGCGTAGCCGAGCGCGGCGGTCGCGAGAGACTGCGAGGTGATGCGGTCGACGAGTTCGCGGGTTGCGGGCGATGCACTCGCGCCGAGGCTGCGCACGTAGCCGACAACGCGCGGATCGACAGCAACGAGCGACCCGGCCGTTTCTGCCGCGTCGAGCAGTCGTTCGATTGAGCGGTGATCACCGAGTGCGAGGTCGACCTCGGCTGGGGTGACGGGGGGTGTGTCGGTTTCTGGGTACACGAGCGGCACGATGGTCGCGAGATTGAGGCGTGCTTCGATGCTCGAGGCGTTCCACACGAACGGGGTGCCGGGCTGGGTGCGTGTGATGCTCTCGGTGGGTTGGCCGTCGCTCGGGCTGTTCTCTGCGGCTTCGGTCCAGCTCACCTGCGTTTGGTACACGCCTGCCGCGCTCTCAGCGTTGAGCGCGAACGACGATGAGGCCGGGGTTGCCTTTGATGCGAAGCGCTCCCCCGCCGCGATGATCGGGGTTTCGATGGTCGCGACGGCGAGGCCGGCTGGTTCGGTGGTGACGGTGTCGCCGGTGATCTCGTCGAGTTTCGTGACCGGGTCGGTCAAGATCCGAACCTGCACAGAGCCAGCGGGCAGCGGATCATCGCCGAGGTTTGCAACCTCGACGAGGAACGTGTGGTCGCCTGACTCGGTCATCGACGCCGATTCAGCCACGGCGCTGAGCGTGATGGTGGTCTCGGCTTGGTCGTCGCCCTCACGATTGGCGTCTGGATCTGCCTCGGTATCGGCCTCGGCGTCGCTGCCGGCGTCGTCATCGGTCGCGGGTCGCACTTCAGTCTGAACCTCGCGCTGTGCGTCCCGCGGCTGCGCCGAGGGTGCGGCTGATGCTGCGAAGACTCCGGGAAAGACGAGGAGAACCGCAGTGACGATCGTGGTGAGGGCCGCACGCATGCGATCAAGTCTAGGAGCCCACGCTGGACAAATGGGTTTTGACAGCGACGCCAAGTAAGCTGTGACGCATGCTTTCTCTCGCAGAATCGATGGCAACACTCACAGAAATTGCCGAGTCGAAACCGGTGAAGGCGCTTGCCGAAGCGTTTGCGGCGGCCGGTCACGAGTGTGCGCTCGTCGGCGGGCCCGTGCGCGATGCGCTCATTGGCAGGCCCGTCACCGATCTCGATTTCGCGACCTCTGCGCGACCCGATGAGACGCGTGAGATTCTCGAGACTATCGCCCAAAAGACCTGGGATGTCGGCCGTGCCTTCGGCACGATTGCGGCGAGGGTGCACGGTGAGCAGGTCGAGGTGACCACCTACCGTTCAGACGTGTACCGCGAAGACTCGCGAAAGCCCGTCGTCGCCTTCGGCGACACCATCGAGGGCGATCTTGTGCGCCGTGACTTCACGATCAACGCGCTCGCGCTCATGCTGCCCGAAATGCGCCTCGTTGACGTCTCGGGTGGCGTCGAAGATCTCATCGCGGGCACGATCATGACTCCGGGATCAGCCGAGCAGTCGTTTAGCGACGATCCGCTGCGAATGATGCGAGCTGCACGGTTTGCGTCACAGCTCGGCTTCGCCGTCGATCCGCGGGTCACGAAGGCGATGACCGACATGGCCGACCGCCTCGACATCATCTCGGCGGAGCGCGTGCGCGACGAACTCGTGAAAACGCTCTCGACCGATGACCCGGTCGCCGGCCTGCGCATTCTCGTCGACACGGGGCTGTGCGACCGATTCTTGCCCGAGTTCAGTGCGCTTCGCGAGATGCAAGACGACCACGGTCGCCACAAAGACGTGTACGAGCACACGCTCACGGTGCTTGAGCAGGCCATCGCGCTTGAGAAATCGCGGGGGTCGAGCCCAGATGGGCCCGACGTCACCCTGCGCCTCGCGGCCGTCATGCACGATATCGGCAAGCCCGCCACCAGGCGCTACGAGCAGGGGCAGGTGACCTTTCGCCACCACGACGTCGTCGGTGCGAAGCTCACGAAGAAGCGACTACGCGAACTGCGCTTCGACAACGAGACCATCGCGCAGGTCGCGAAGCTCGTCGAATTGCACCTGCGCTTTTTCGGCTACAGCGACCAGGCGTGGAGCGACTCGGCCGTGCGCCGGTACGTGCGCGACGCGGGCAGCGAGCTTGAGCGGCTGCACATCATCACGCGGGCCGATGTGACGACGCGCAACAAGCGCAAGGCCGACCGGCTTGAGTTCGCCTACGACGACATTGAGCGTCGCATTGACGAGCTTGCCGAGCAAGAAGCGCTCGACGCCGTACGGCCAGAGCTTGACGGGCAGCAGATTATGCAGCTGCTCGGCATCGCTCCCGGGCGCGAGGTCGGGCTGGCCTACAAGTTTTTGCTCGACCTACGGCTCGACGAGGGCCCCATCGGTGAAGCGGCCGCAGCAGAGCGGCTCATCGCCTGGTGGGCCGAGCAACAGTCGGGCGACGCCCAGAGCACCGAGACAGAAGGCGAAGCATCGTGAATCACCACCCCGAAACCTGGTTTGGCGGCGCCGAGCGCGTCGTGTTTGTTCACGCTCACCCAGACGACGAGACGATCGCGACGGGTGGCACGATTGCTGCCCTTCGCGGGGCTGGAAAGCCCGCCGGCCTCGTGACTCTCACCCGCGGTGAGCGGGGCGAGGTGACCCCGGGCCCCTTCGCCTCGCTGCAGGGCACTCCGCAACTCGCGCCGCACCGCGAGCAGGAGTTGCAGGCCGCAATGCTCATGCTCGGCGTCGAGGGCCACGCCTTTCTCGGCGAGCCGCCCGCACGCCAGGCCGGCCTGGAACCACGCGTGTACGAAGACTCGGGAATGGAATGGGGCGACGACGGCATGGCCGTGAGCGCGGCCGAAACCGGCGCCGAGGCGCTCACGAAGGCCCCCGCAGCCGAGCTCATCAACGACCTGCTCTACGGCGTGCTCACGCTCGAGTGCGACGCGATCGTGAGCTACAACGACGAGGGTGGCTACGGGCACCCCGATCACGTTCTCGCCCACCGGGCGGCGCGCGCGGTAGCGGCGGCAATCGATGTTCCGTTCTGGGAGATCTCGAGCGACGAAGCGGCCGAGGCCTACGACGTCACCGAGAGCCTCGATCGCAAGATCGGCGCGCTTCGCATGCACGGGACGCAGCTCACCGTCATTGACGACGAGACGATCGAGCACGTCGGTGGGCAGCGGGAGCCGATCGCGAGCGTCGAGCGATTTATGCTTCGCGCAGCCCCGATACTGGGAGATGCGTGACTGCCCCGCGAGGGCTGTCGTATTACACTAAAAGGTGGCTTTCTTAATGAGAGTCACGAGCACAAGGAAAACTTGGGAGATGTCGATGGGTGTAAAGGTTGCTCTTGCGGGCATTGGAAACTGTGTGAGCTCACTGGTACAGGGTGTCGAGTACTACCGCGATGCGGCCGACGACGCCCAGGTTCCGGGACTCATGCACGTTCGGCTCGGCGGCTACCACGTGAGCGACCTCCAGTTCGTTGCCGCGTTCGACGTTGACGCGCAGAAGGTCGGTAAAGACCTCTCTGAGGCCATCTGGTCGGGCCACAACAACACCGTGAAATTCTCTGAGGTGCCGAACCTCGGCCTCGAGGTGCTTCGCGGCCCCACGCTCGACGGCTTCGGCTCGTACTACCAGGACGTGTCGACCGAGTCAGAGGCCCCCGTCGTCGACGTGGTGCAGGCGCTCAAAGACTCGGGCGCTGACGTGCTCGCCTGCTACCTTCCCGTTGGCTCAGAAGAGGCCGTCAAGTTCTACGCGCAGGCCGCCCTCGACGCCGGCATCGCGTTTGTGAACGCCGTGCCAGTGTTCGTCGCTTCAGACCCAGTGTGGGCGCAGAAGTTCGTTGACGCTGGCCTGCCCATTGTCGGCGACGACATTAAGAGCCAGGTTGGCGCGACGATCACGCACCGCGTGCTCGCCCGCCTCATGGAGTCGCGCGGCATTGCCCTCGACCACACCTACCAGCTCAACGTTGGCGGCAACATGGACTTCATGAACATGCTCGAGCGCGACCGTCTCGAGTCGAAGAAGATCTCAAAGACCCAGGCCGTCACCTCGAACATCGACGTCGATCTCGACGCCGACGACGTGCACATTGGCCCGAGCGACCACGTGCCCTGGCTCAAAGACCGCAAGTTCGCGTTCGTGCGTCTCGAGGGCCGCGGCTTCGGCGACGTACCCATGAGCCTCGAGTACAAGCTCGAGGTGTGGGATTCTCCCAACTCGGCTGGCACCATGATCGACGCGATCCGCTCGGCGAAGGTCGCGCTCGACCGCGGGCACAAGGGCCCCCTCGCTTCGGCGTCGGCGTACTTCATGAAGTCGCCCGCGGTGCAGCAGCCTGACGACGAGGCTCGCGCTGATCTTGAGGCGTTCCTCGCCCAGTAGTTTCGTGCACAGGGCGCCATGGTTCGGGTATTCTCGCACCATGGCGCCTTTTGCATCTCGACGAGCCTCGCGTGCCCTGTACATCGAGATCGACATTGCCGCGCCGATCGAGCTCGTGTGGCAGCTCACGCAAGACCCCGCCCAGCACACGCGGTGGGACGCGCGCTTTTCGCGCATCATCCCGACGACGCTTCGCGAAGACGGCGCGCAGCAGTTCAGGTACGAGCTCGACGCCCTCCCCCTCGTGACGATTCACGGCACGGGGGTCTCGGCTGGCGAGCGCTTCGGCGCGGCCGGCTCGCGCACCTCGGCGCTCACGTTTGAGAGCGATGGCTGGTTCTCGCCGCTTCGCTCGGGCCGCGGCTACTGGCGCTATGTTCCCACCGCCGAGGGCGTGCGTTTCATCACCGGCTACGACTACACCCCCGGCTTTGGTGCCGTTGGGCGCGTGCTCGACCGGCTCATCGTGCGTCGCATGGTGTGGTGGATCACCGCCTGGAGCTTCGATCGCCTGAGACAGTGGGCTGAGGCTGGCACCCTACCCGAGCGGATCGGCCCGCTGCGAGGCTGGTTCGGCGGGCCGCGGGCGCGAGCCTCGGCCTGCCGCAGTGCGCCGGAGGGTCGGACGACTCGGCCCTCGATGCGCGAGGCGCCCGAGCTTCTCGCGAGGCTTGACGACGATCAAGGAGCAGCCCATGGCTGAACAGCGAGGCGTGTTTGAGCGCGCTCTGGGAGATGACTTTGAACGGCTGCACCCGATGATGCGACGGCGCTTCGGGGTGGGCCTTGCGGCGGGCTACGGGTGCGTCGGCGAGGGGACGATGCTCGAGATTCGTCGCGGTGCCTGGTGGGTTCGCCCCTTTTTGCGGTTTGGTGCGCTGCGAAACATCATGTTTCCTGAGGCCGGCAGCAATGTGCCCTTTCGCATTGAGAACTACCCCTATCTCGATCGCTTTGGGCGCGAGACCGTGACCTTCGTGCGCACGATGCAGGTCACGCCGAGGCGGCAGCGCCGTTTTGACGCGACGATGATTTTTAGCGAGCGAGAGCGCCGCGTGATTGACTACCTCGGCACGCACCAGCACCTCGTGGTCGACCTCGATCTCGCGGTTGATGAGCGCGGTGGGCTGCGGCTCACCTCGGGTGCGCAGCGCTTTTACGAGGGGCCCGTGGCCTTCGCGTTTCCGATGTTGTTCAGCGGCAATGCCTCGCTCACGGAGTTCTACGATGACGAGCGGCAGTGCTACGTGATCGACATGGTGGTGCGCAATCGCTTCTTGGGGGCGCTGTTCGGGTACCGGGGCGAGTTCACGTGCGAGTTTCCCGAGTGCGATGACGCTCCGGCGCGGTTGAAGCCCGTGAGAGAGGAAGCGCGCGAGTGATGCGGCAGAGGCGCGAGCGTTCGGTATTTCTTGAGGCCATGGGGTCGCAAGCTGAGTTGTTGCACCCGAAGGTGCGGGAGTACGCCGAGGGGCCCGGTGGGGCCGAGGGCGAGCGTGGCGTGGTGGTTGGCGAGGGCGTCTTTCGGGTTGCCGGCAGTCGCTTTGGCCGCTTGAACCTCATCGCGAGGCCCTTCGTGGGGCCCGAGCTGCTCATGACCGGTTTCGGGCGAAACGTGCCGTTTCTCGTGCGTAACGAGCAGTCGCTCACGCCCGACGGGGCGACGAAGCTCACGGCGACGAGGGTGTTTTGCTTTGAGGGCGGCGAGCAGCGGTTCGTTGACGAGCTCTTCGTGGGCCCTGACCGGGGCACGCTCACGAACGTTCTCGGGGGTGCCGGCAGGGTCGAGCTGAGGCTTCGCTGTTCGGCGACCGATCGGGGCGAGCTCGTGCTGTGGTCGGAGCGGGCCTGGCTGCGGCTTGCGGGGCTGCGCTTGAGGCTTCCGTCGTTTGCCTCGGTGTCGGTTCACGTGCTGCACGGGTATGACGAGCGTGGCGGTCTGCAGACGGTTGCGGCCCGCGTGCGCAACCCGTTGCTGGGAACGGTGCTTGAGTACGAGGGATCATTTGATGCTTGGCCCGAGCAGTAAATTGCTCGGGCCAAGCGGGCGTTGGCCGGGCGCGTGCGTGACGCCGGGCCTTGGACGCAGGGCCTTAGAACGCCGGGGTGTTGCCCGACTCTTCGGTGACCTCGCGAACCTTGTCGCTCGTGAACGCCTTCTTGAGTGCGGCGATCTCGTCAGAGTCTTCGAGCTCGGCACGGGTGACGAGCTGAATGGTGAAGGGACCGTCGGTCTCTGAGGCGATCGTGTCTTTCTCGGGGTCGAGGTCGATCATGCGCGCGAAGGCGTAGTACATGAACACCGCGTCGGCCTCGGGGTATGCGGCCGGCAGCTCAGAGAAGCCGACCTGGGTGAACTCGACGTTCTTCGGGTTCTCGACGATGTCGTCGAGGCCCGCCTCGAAGCGCTCAACCTTCGGGTCAAGCTTCAGCACGCCGCCCTGTTCGAGCAGGTCGAGCGCGCGCCCCGTGTTTGAGGTGTCTTCGGGAATGAATAGCTTTGCGCCCTCTGGCAGCTCCTCCCACGAGCGGAACTCGCGCGAGTAGAACGACACGATGGCGTCGTATACGGGCTGCACCGCGACGAGGTCGGCGTTGTTAGCCTCGTTGAACTCCTCCATGTACGGAATGTGCTGTGAGAAGCTCGCGTCGACCTCGCCCTCCTTAATCGCGTTGTTGACGATCGGGTAGTCGCCGAGCTCAACGAGCTCGATCTCGTACCCCTCTTCAATCGAGTCGGCTGCCGCGAGCACGACGTCGGTCATGGGCGTTGAAACCGCCGCGACACGAATCGTGACGGGCTCGTCGCCTGACTTCCCTGCCTCCGGTGACTCGGAGGCCCCACATGCCGTAACGCCGAGGCCGATGATGGCGGCCGAGGCTACGGTGAGCAGTCGTCTTGTGAACGTCATGGTTCTCCTTGCTGAGTGATGATTGGGTGTTGTGAACGCCGAAAACCCGGATGGTGATCGGCTCGGGAGGCTTGAACTACTTCGCGGGGGTGAAGGCCGCGGGCTGGTCGAAGCTTTCGAGCGTCTCGAGCACCTTCTCTGAGGTGAACGCGCGCTTTAGCGCCTCAATCTCTGGGCTGTCGACGTTGTCTTCGCGGGCGACGAGCGAAACCGCGAAGCGATCATCCTGATCGGTTGCGAGTGCGTCGGTGTCGGGAAAGAGCTCGAGCTGGCGCGCGTACGAGGCGAGCAGGTAGGTGAGGTCGGCCTCGTCGTACGAGACGTTCGCGTTTGCGAGCTCGACCGCGATGAACTCGAGGTTCTTGGGGTTCTTCTCGACGTCATCGACCGTGGCATCGAACTTGTCGACGCCCTTCTTCAGCGTGATGAGGCCTTCGCTCTCGAGCAGCCCGAGCGCCCTACCCTGGTTACTGTCGTTCGGGATCGATACCTTGGCGCCGTCGGCGAGGTCGTCGAGCGACTTCAGGTCTTTCGCGTAAAAGCCGCCCACGACGTAGTAGATGGGCTGTACGACGGCGAGGGTGCCATTGTTTCCCTCGTTGAAGTCTTCCATGTGCGGCGGATGCTGGATGAAGTTTGCGTCGACCTCACCGTCGTTGAGAATGACGTTCGGGGTGAAGACGCCCGAGGTCTCGACGAGTTTCACCTCGTAGCCGTCTTCGATGACCTCGGCGGCGGCGAGCACCACGTCGGTCATGGGCGTTGACGACGAGGCAACCTGAATGACGACGGGGTCTTGTGATTTCGCGTCGTCGCTGTTGTCGGCATCGCCGGACTGCGCGCAGGCGCTCAGGCCGAGGGTCGCAATCGCGATGACGCCCACGGCGGTGAGGCGGCGTGAGAACTTCAAGGGAATCTCCTTCATTGGTGTGGGTGTTGCGGGGTGGTGAGGAGCGTCGCCAGGATTGGCGCTGCTAACGCTTGTCGAGTGCTGCTGAGATGCGGTTGCCCACGAACTGAATGATGAGTACGCAACCGACGGTGAGAATGACTGCCGCGTACATGAGCGTCCAGTCGTATCGCTGGTACCCGTGGCGCATCGCAAAGTCTCCGATACCGCCGCCACCGACAACCCCGAGCACGGTCGAGTATGAGACGAGGGTGACGGTCGCCGAGGTGAGGGCGTAGACGAGCCCGGGGCGGCCCTCAGAGAGCAGGAAACGGGTGACGATTTGCAGGGTGCTCGCCCCCATCGCCTGGGCGGCTCGAAGAATGCCGGGGGGAATCTCACGCAGAATCTGCTCGGTGAGCCTCGCGAAAATCGCGACGGCGACGAAAAGTAGCGGGAAGGTTCCTCCCGCTACTCCGAAAGATGTGCCGAGCACGAGGCGAGTGAACGGGATGAGGAAGACAATGAAGAGGAGGAAGGGGAAGGCGCGCACGACCGTGACGTACGAGTCGGCGATGAGCCACACGAAGCGATTCTTCCTGATGCCCCCTTTCCCGGTGAGAAAGATGACGGTGCCGAGCGGCAGGCCGAGCAACACCGCCGCGAGCAACGCAAAAAACACCATGATGCCGGTCTCGATGAGCGCTGTGCCGAGCGCGGGCCAGTTACTCACAATGGCGTCGATCATGACCCGAGGTAGCCTTTCGCGTAGTCAAGGTACGGCGTTTCATCATCGTCGCCGTTGAACGAGGTCGCAACCTCTACGACCTCGCGCAGCTTGCCGTTCTCGAAGAGGGCTGCTCGCTGGCAGATGGCTCTGACCGCGTCGAGCTCGTGCGAAACGAGCACGCAGGTGGTTGAAAACTCGGTGTTCGTGGCGCGAATGAGGCGCAGAATGTCGTCGCGCGTTGAGAGGTCGAGGGCCGAGGTCGGCTCGTCAAAGAGCACGATGCTCGGCTGCGTCATGAGGGCCCGCGCGATCGCGACGCGCTGCCGCTCGCCGCCTGAGAGCGCCCCCGGGTATTGCTTGGCGCGGTGCGAAAGGCCCACGAACGAGAGGAGCTCGGCAACGCGCTTCGGGTTCTTGGCACCCGTGAGCTTCAGTGGCAACTCGATGTTGTCTTCGACCGTCTCATTGCTGAGCAGATTATTGCCCTGAAACACGACCCCGATGGTGCGGCGCAGCTTGCGCAGCGCACGGTCAGAAAGGCCGGAGACAGAGGTACCGAGCACCCGCACTGATCCGCTCGTTGGCTGCAACAGGCCAACGCACAGGTCAAGGAACGTCGACTTACCAGACCCCGACTCCCCCACGATGCCAAAGATTTCACCCTGGGCGATCTCAAGAGAAACGTTGTGTAACGCCAGAACGGGCGCGGGGCCTTCGTACTGTTTGCTCACCTTCGTAAACGTGAGCGCCGCATCGCGGTCGGTCATGCGAACTTCCTGTGCTGTGGGTGCCCGTGCGCTCGGGTGCGGTGCGCGGGTCGGTGATGCCCGGGGTGCTGGGCGCGGTTACGACGATACGCGATCTCATAAGCAATCGCACGCATATCTTCACAAAATGTCATACGTTACGCTTTCGTTGTACGGAGGCGATTTCAGTGAAGTACGCTTCAAGAGACTGTGCGTGCGCGTGCCAGTCGTGCCTCTGTGCGTATGCACGCGCAGAGCTGCCAAGCGCCTCAGTCGCCTCGGTGTCGCGCACCGTGTGGGCCATCGCCTGAGCCCAGTGAAGCGCATCGCGCCCGCTCACGAGCACACCGCTCACACCTTCGCTGACAGATTCGACGAGACCGGTGGTGTGAGCGGCGATCACGGGGGTGCCCGATGCCGCCGACTCGAGCGCGACGAGACCGAAGGTTTCAGAGTGCGAGGGAATGAGGGTCACGGTGCTCTCGCGCATGAGGCGAGCCGCGCCCTCTCGAGACTGGGCCGGCAAGAACCGAATGTCGAGCCCCGAGGCGCCCGCCCGCTCTTGGAGCGCTGCCAAGAAAGGCTCCTGCCCCGGCGTCGCCTGACCCGCGACCGTGAGGCTTGCCCCCCGCGCGAGCTCGGGCTCGAGCTGAGCGAAGGCAATGAACGCCTCGACGGCGAGATCCTGCCCCTTGAGGGGCTGTACCCGCCCGATGACAAGAAATGCCGCGCCGCGAGCGGCTTCGTCTCGACGCCTTGGCGCTGTGCTTGTGCCTGCCCCACTTTTCGCCTCCGGCCCCGACCGTTCGGGAGGCGCGGGAGGAGTCTCGCTCTCCGGTGAAAAGAGGCGTGTGTCGACGCCGGGGTGAATGATCCGCGATGTGATTGGCGCCCCGCCAGGGCTGCAGTAAGCCTCGGTGATCGCCGCGAGCTCGCTCCTACTGCCCGCGACGAGCGCGGTCTCGGAGACGAGCCGGCGCTCTGCGTCGAGCCGGGAACCAGGCTCGGGTGCGTCGGCGGCCGCGCGGTGCGCGTTCTTCTGTGCGCCAACCGTGTGCAGAGTTGTCACGACGGGAGCGTGCCCCGCCTCGAGGGCCGCAATGCCGCTCAGCCAGTAGTGTGCGTGCAGCACATCGACCTCGCCGAGCAGCGGGTGCGCGGCGAGTGCCCGGCCAAACTCGCGGGTATGCGCGTGGAGCGCTTGCTTCTTGAGGCCAGGGTCGCCCACCTCGAACGCGACAACCGTAACGCTCGAATCGCTGGAGAGTGGAAAAGTACCCGCGGGCTGCCTGAGCGATGCCCTGGTCGCGATCGTGACCTCGTAGCCGAGCGCCTCGAGTGCGAGAGCAGCCTCGCGCACAACGACGTTGAGACCGCCCGCGTCGCCCCCACCCGGGGTTTCGAGGGGAGAGGTGTGCAGAGATACGAGCCCGATGCGCATGCCTCAAGTGTAGGCAAGTGAAGGGCGCCAGTGGTCGACCGGAGTCTATACAGTAAACCGCCCAAGAGCTACAGTGAATACGTAAGAACCATTTTTTGGAACGAGTAATTAGGGGGAACGCGATGACGTATGTAACGCCGTCAGAAGAACAGCGTATTCATGAGACATCGAGGTTTTTGTTCGGGACCGCGGGGCTCATCGCGATCGTGATGGGCCTGCTCATCCTTATCTGGCCAGACAAGAGCGGCAAAACCGTCATGACCGCGGTCGCCGCGATTCTCGGCTTTTGGGTGCTCGTCAACGGTGCGATCAACATTGGCGTCGGCTTCTTCTCGAAGAGCCGCGGCGGTTGGGCGCGCACCGGCTACACCCTGCTCGGCGTGCTCTTCATCATCGGTGGCATTGCGATCCTTTCGAACCTCATGTTCGCCGCGCTCACGGTCACCGTCTTCATCGCGATCACCGTTGGTGTGCTGTGGATCATTGAAGCGTTCGTCTCATTTGCGTTCGTCGGCAAGACCGATCACAAGGCAATCACCATCATCTCGGGCATCTTGAGCCTCATCGCCGGTATCGTGCTCGTCATGAGCCCGCTCTACAGCGCGGTTATTCTGTGGTGGGTACTCGGCGTCTCGCTCGTTGTGCTCGGCCTCATTCAGGTCGTTCGCGCGATGCGCGCTAAGACGCTCGGAGGCCACGTGCTCTAGTCACGTGGCATTCGCCAGCATCGCCTCGGCCCCGTTCCTGTGAAAAGGTGCGGGGCCGAGGCGTTTTTCTGCTAGAATCGACGTTTGTTCGTCTGTTTTTCTGGGCGAGCACTGCATATATACCCTCCTGCTACAGAAACGCTGTAGCCGAAGAGTCCGAAGGAGGTGGGTCAATAATGCATCCATACGAACTCATGGTGATCCTTGATCCCGGAGTTGATGAGCGCACTGTCGCTCCGACGATGGAGAAGTTTCTCACGGTCATCACCGCTGACGGTGGCGTCATCGAGAACACCGATATCTGGGGCAAGCGTCGCCTGGCCTACGAGATCGATAAGAAGAACGAAGGCATCTACGTCGTCGTGAACTTCACGGCAACCCCCGCAGCAACCGCTGAGCTTGATCGTCAGCTCGGCCTTGCAGAGTCAATCATGCGCACGAAGGTTCTCCGTGCAGACGAGCTCATCGCTCAGCGTGGTGCCCAGGCGGCACGCGACGCAGCGAAGGCAGCTCGCGCAGCAGCGAAGAGCGCCTAACCATGGCAGGCGAGACCGTTATCACGGTGATTGGCAACCTCACTGCCGATCCCGAGCTGCGTTGGACCAACAATGGCGTCGCTCTCGCATCGTTCTCAGTAGCATCAACCCCCCGCGTGTTCGACCGCAAGGCGAACGAGTGGCGTGACGGCGAGGCATTGTTCCTGCGCTGCACGGTGTGGCGCGAAGCTGCAGAAAACGTTGCAAACACTCTGACGAAGGGCACCCGCGTCATCGTGACCGGTTCACTTCGCCAGCGTAACTACGAGGTTGAAGGCCAGCGCCGCACCTCGTACGAGCTCGACGTTGACGAAATTGGCCCATCGCTCCGGTACGCGACCGCACAGGTCACGCGTACCCCGCCCCGCGGTGGCGCGGGCGGCGGAGGCGGTTTCGGTGGCGGTCAGCAGCAGCAGGGCGGCGACAACATGTCGGCGCCTCAGCAGCAGCAGACTCAGTCAGACCAGCCCTGGGGGCGCGGAGCTTCGTCGAACGACGGTTGGGCAAACCCCGGCCAGTCATTCGACAACGAAGCACCTTTTTAAGCATTGTTTTGGGGGCTCGTCCCCTGAATTCTCACGAAAGAAAAGTACATGGCAGGCAAGGCAAGCGGCGCAGGCCGCAAGGGTCGTGGCAAGAACGTAAAGCCCGTCGCACCCGCAAAATCAATTACCGTCGGTGTTATCGACTACAAGGACATTGCGACTCTTCGCAAGTTCGTTTCAGAGCGTGGCAAGATTCGCTCACGTCGCATCACTGGTGTTTCAGTCCAGGAGCAGCGTCTCATCGCAAAGGCAGTTAAGAACGCCCGCGAGATGGCCCTTCTCCCTTACTCCGGCTCAGGCCGCTAGGGGGCACTCACATGGCAAAGGTTATTCTTACCAATGAAGTTCAGGGTCTCGGCTCAGCCGGCGACGTCGTTGAGGTCAAGAACGGTTACGCACGTAACTACCTTGTTCCCCGCGGATTCGCTGTTGCTTGGACCCGTGGCGGCGCATCGCAGGTTGCTGACATTCGTGCAGCACGCGAGGCACGTGCCATCGCAAACCACGAAGACGCAGTAGCGCTCAAGCAGAAGCTCGAGGGCGAGAAGATTCGTCTCATCGTCAAGGCTGGCGTTGGCGGCCGTCTCTTCGGCTCGGTTAAGCCCGTAGCTGTTGCAGACGCTGTACAGTCGCAGGGTCTCGGCGAGATCGACAAGCGCAAGGTGACGCTTCCCGTCATCAAGACGACTGGCGAATACAAGGCCGTCGCACACCTTCACGATGGTGTCGACGCGAAGCTCACGCTTCAGGTCATCAGCCAGCGCTAAGGCGCTCATCGCACGCACACAGCGGCCGGTTCCCCTCGGGGGCCGGCCGCTGTGGCGTTTCGGGGCGTTTCTGTGGTGTTTCTGGCGCGACTCTGTGGCTTTCGGGCGGCGCTTGTGGTGGTTGCGACGGTTGTGGCTGCTTGGCGTTCACTTCGGGCTGGTTTTGGGCTGGTTCTGGATCCACTTGACGAAAAGCAGGGTGTTTCGGCGAAAACACCCTGCTTTCTGTCAAGTAAACCCCAAAAACGCGTGCACGAGCCCCGGGGCCGGCCCCGGCCGAACTGCGGCAGCCCCCTACCGCACCCCTACATCAAGGTGTTCACCGTTCACAGGCAGCGCAGCGAGCGGCGTAAACGTCATCGGCAGCCCATCGGCGAGCATCGCCCGCGGGTGATCCTGCAGCTGCGCGTGCACGTGCGGCTCAGAGCTGTTGCCGGTGTTGCCGCACGAGGCGATGCGCTGCCCCGCAGTTACGCGGTCGCCCGCCCGCACGAGCACAGACCCGCGCTGCAGGTGCGCGACGGTCGCGTAGACGCTCCGACCGCCCGTTCCCTCGGCGCGAATCGTCACGTAATTGCCGAGCAGCCAGCGCGTGCCGCCGAGCTGCCGCACAAAGCCCTCCGCTATGAGCCAGAGCAGCGAAAGGTGCGAAGAGCGGGCACGGTGATCGCGCCTGGCCCTGTGCACAGCCACAACCTCGCCGCTCACCATCGCATACACTGGTTGGCCGAATGCGGGGTAGGCCTGCGTCTCGCGAAAGGCCGGCGACCCGAACTCGGGGCGAGTCGCCGCGGGTTCGGGAGTGGGCAGAGAGGGCAGCGGATCCGCCACGAGATCGACCGCATACGCCTGACCCCAGAGCCGAACCCCGTGGCTCGGCACGGCAGACGACGGGCCGTTGAGCACGAGCCAGCGGCCCGTGACGGGTGGGGTGACCGATATCGCTTCGCCGGCTGGCTCTGCGATGAAGCGGCGCAGGGCAGTGAGTGCGAGTGCGAGGGCGAGGGCAGTGACGCCAGCGAGTGCGATGACGGTTCGGGCAGGGCGCGGAACGAGTGACGAGGGCGCGAATGCGAGCCCGAGCAGGAGGGCGCAGGCGAGCAGCATCATGGGGTAGCGACGGCGGTATAGCACGCGTGTGGGGATTCTCATGCGTTAGGCCTCGGCGATCAGCGCGAGCAGCGGCACGACCTTGGCTGGCGGCACCTCGTAGTGTGCCCGGCCGGTCTGCTGTACCCAGCCCGCTGCGACGAGCTGGCGCAGGTGGTGGTGCAGTTGGCCGGTCGTGCCGAGCGCCTCGAGTTCGGCGAGTTCGCTGGTGAGGCGCGATCCGCTGAGTATTGCCCTGAGTATTTCGAGACGAACGGGGTTGCCGAGGGCCGCGAGGGCACTTGCCCGGTGTGACCAGTCGAGCTCGAAGAGCTGCTCGGTTCCGCTCGTGACCTGCCAGGCAATGGGTTCACCCGTGGGCAGCGAGAGTGAACCCGCCACGAGTACAGCGCCCTGTTTGGTGAGCGGGTGCTCGGGGCGGCTAGCGGCGAGAGTGTTGAGGGCCCAGAACGTGTCTGCATCGTGAGCCCGGGCATGCACGCCGTCGTGGGCTGAAGCTGGGGGAGTTGGGTCCGCAGCTTCGAGGGCGTCGAGGCGTTCGAGTACCGAGTGCAGCGTCGCCGTGAGCTCGGCGATTGAGGGCGTCGACTTCACCGGGCTTGCGGCTTCGGCGTCGATTGGGGCGGATGAATCGCTCGCGTTCGTCATTAGTACGATAGTACGTAATAGCGTATCTAAACGCAAGGCTTATCTACGATTGTCGGTGGCATGCGCTATACCTAGAGATATGCATGATCCAGAATATCCCGGTACGGCCACGGCAAGCAGGCGAGTCCTCGCGCCAGATTTGGCACGTGGAATGATGCTGTTATTCATCGCCCTGGCCAATGTTTCAGGGCATGTGTGGGGGCGTGAGCTCAGTTCCTATTCGCTTCACCCCGCGGCAGAGGGCGGGCTCGACCGGGCGCTCTCTGCGTTCGCGTTACTCTTCATTGACGGCCATGTTTACCCGATGTTTGCGTTTCTCTTTGGGTACGGAATTACGCAGTTTGCACAGTCGCGCATCGCTCGAAATGTTTCGCCGAACGAGGTCGGTTCGATGTTGCTGCGCCGTCATCTGTGGCTCTTCGTGTTTGGCGCCGTGCACGCACTGCTCCTGTTCTCGGGCGACATTCTGGGCGCATACGCACTCACGGGGCTTATCGTCGCACCGCTGCTCTTGCGGGGCAGTGAGAAAACATTGCGCGTGCTCCTCATCGTGAGCGGCAGCATCATTGCTGGCTCCATGCTTCTTCTCGCGGGGGTGTTCACCATGGTCTCGCTCGCCGCTCCCGGCGTGTTTGATGTCGCGCAGAGCGGCCAACTCGACGTCGACGCTGAAATCTTGGCTGGCACGACCCAGGGCTACGGTGCAACGATGCTGGTGCGGTTGGGCGTCTGGCTGCTGGCAACCTTCTTCTCGGTCGTCAGCCTCATCATTCCTTTTGCGGTGTTGCTCGGTGGCTATGCGGCACGCTATCGCTTCCTTGAGGGGCACACGCTGCGCCTCACCATGCAGCGCGTGGCGCTCTGGGGCATCGTCATCGCGACAGTGCTCTCGCTGCCAGCGGCGCTCATGCACCTCGGTGTACTCGATCTCGGAACCATGGGCGGTACGGCGGTCATGCTCCTTGCGCAGCTCGGCGGCATCGGGGGTGGCCTGGGCTACGTGGCACTCTGCGGGGTCATTGGTGCGAAGCTGCAGGCAAAGCCGCTCGGACACGTGACGGCCGCAATCGCAGCCGTCGGGAAGCGCTCGCTCAGCTGCTACCTGTGGCAGTCGCTCATCTTTGCACCGCTCTTGGCGCCGTGGGGCTTCGGCCTCGGGTCGGCGGTCAGCACCAGCGACGCATTCGCGATCGCGATCCTCGTGTGGATCACGTCGCTCATCGCCGCAGTAGTTCTCGAGCGGCGTCAGCTCCGAGGCCCGGCCGAGGCTATTCTGCGCAGGCTGACCTACGGTCGTGTCGAAAAGGCGTGATGCGAGCGGGCGAACGCGGGTGCGGTTACCGCAGCCGCTCACCCGCCGTGACCGCCACGTCGAGGGTGTTCTCGGCGATGGGCACGGGGCACGAGACGTAAGGAGTCAGTGAGCAGGGCATGCTGTAGGCGTAGTTCCAGTCGACGATGATCTCGGCTGGCTCAGTGACATCGGTGATCTCGAGCTCGATCATGCGGCCATTGCCGTGGGTCTCGGCTCCACTGGTCGCGTCGCGAAAGTGCGTGAAGGCGCGGCCGGGCGTGCCAAAGACGACAAGCTGTTGAGGCGCCAGACCGTCGCCGAGCGTGAAGCTCAGGGTGCCGATGCTTCGCACGATATCGATGACGCCCTCTGCGAGGGTTTCGCGCACCACCTCGGTGGCCGCGTGGGGCTCGAAGTGGGCCGGGATGCGCCAGGCGGCGTCGTAGTCGTAGCTCGTGATGGGCAGCGTCTCTGCCGTTGCCGCCGATCTGGGATCGCGCACGCGCACGGCATAAATATTGCCGCCTGATGGCGTTCGGCGAACGATCGTCTCGACTTCTCGTTCGCCGGAGAGGATGAGTTGCGCCTCGGGATGCCCGCCCATGAGATATCGGCCGTTCTCGATGACGGTGGGCCTGGTGATTGGAGCGCCCTGCACCGTGAGCGGCGGGGCGGTGGCGGCGTCGATAGCGGTGTTGCCTGCGATCGCGGCTGGGTCGGGGGTGTACGTCACTTCGCCATGGTGTGCGCTCCACCGGCCCGGGAGATCGGGGAGCGTGATATCGGTCGAGCCATCGGGAAGCCAGTGTTGAGCAATTGGCGCACTCCAACCGTACGGGTGTGTCAGATCGGCGTGTCGGGCGTGGCGCCACACCCTCCAACGGGCGTGAAGATGTTCATCGAATGACATTGAACGTTCCCTTCTGCGTTACCTCTCTACCCTACGCGGGAGTGGGATCGAGGGTGTTTATGTCACGAAAAATGACGTGGAAAACCCCCTCAAAAAAGGCCTGTAAAGCACCTCTTACCCCCTCTTTTCTCCACAGTCAAGTCAGCGGTTTAAGGTTGAACCTGTGGTTAAAGGTTCTTGTTGTGCACAGCACAAGAACACCAAAATCCCAGGTCAGGGCATCAAAGATTTTTTGAACAAAAAACTTATACACAGTTACTAACAGCTTGTGTGAATAAAGTACCCACTGTATTGGTGCCTTATGCACATAGTTATCCACAGGTGAGAAAACGGCGAGTTGATCAACCGCCTGAAAGTGCCTACGGTTGTGTCAGTAGTTTCGGCAATACTCGTGATTGTCGTTCACGAAGCATTCACTGTTCGGAGGCCCCATGTCACTCGCGCACATCAGCGCTACAGACCCGTCGCAAGGCTCCTTCGAACAGGGGGCTGAGCGCACACCGCCGCACGATTTGCTCGCTGAGCAGAGTGTTCTCGGCGGCATGATGCTCTCGAAAGACGCTGTTGCCGACGTGTACGGCTTGCTGCGCGGCGCTGACTTTTACGTGCCAAAGCACGAGGTGATCTATGACGCGATCATGGATCTCTACGCGCACGGCGAGCCAACCGATGAGATCGCGGTCTCAGACCAGCTGACCAAGCTCGGCAATCTGCAGCGTGCCGGTGGCGTTGCCTACCTGCACTCGCTCACCGCGGTCGTGCCCACCGCGGCAAACGCGGGCTACTACGCCGAGATCGTCGGCGACAAGGCGCTCTTGCGCAGGCTCGTTGACGCGGGCACCCGCATCGCCCAGATGGGTTACTCGGGGGAGGGCGAGGCCGTCGACCTGCTGAATAACGCGCAGGCCGAGGTGTACAACGTTGCCGGTGGTAGCGCTGGCGAAGACTACGTGCCGTTGTCGCTTGCCATGGATGATGCCGTGGCCGAGATTGAACGCGCCGGCACGCTCGAAGACGGTATGACCGGTGTTCCTACCGGGTTCCAGGAGCTCGATGAGCTTACGAACGGTTTTGGCGGCGGCCAGATGATCATCATTGCTGCTCGTCCCGCGATGGGTAAGTCGACGCTTGCGCTCGACGTGGCGAGGGCCGCATCGGTGGGTCACGGCGCTGCGACGGTGTTCTTCTCACTCGAGATGGGTCGCGCCGAGATCGCGACGCGTATGCTCGCCGCTGAGGCCTCGATTCCTATGCAGGTGCTGCGTAAGGGCAACCTTGAGCCGCGTGACTGGACGAAGCTCGCTGCGACGCAGAGCCGTATTCACGACGCGCCGCTGTTCATCGACGACAGCGCCAATATGACGCTCGCTGAGATCCGCGCGAAATGCCGCCGGCTGAAGCAGACCGATAACCTGCGCATGATTGTCATTGACTACCTGCAGCTGCTCACGAGCGGTAAGAAGGTTGAGAGCCGTCAGCAAGAGGTCAGTGAGTTCTCGCGTGCGCTCAAGCTGTTGTCGAAAGAGCTCGATGTGCCGGTCGTGGCCCTGTCGCAGCTGAACCGTGCTTCTGAGCAGCGTGCTGATAAGCTTCCCGCGATCAGTGACCTGCGTGAGTCGGGCTCACTGGAGCAGGACGCCGATATGGTGATCTTGCTGCACCGTGAGGCGGTTCACGAGAAAGATCACCCGCGTGCTGGCGAGGCAGACTTTATTCTCGCGAAGCAGCGTAACGGCCCCACGGGTACCGTCACGGTCGCCTTCCAGGGCCACTTCTCGCGCTTTCAGGATATGCCGAGCGGCATCTAGCCGGGCGGCTCAGCGCCCGGTCGCGAGTTCGGTGAGGCCGAAGCCCTGGCCGTGCAGAATGAGGGTCAGGACCTGGCGGTCTTCGCTGTGCATGACGCCCGAGACGAAGCGCGAGAGCGCGTGGTCGAGGGTGAGCGCGCCTGCGCTGCGTGAGACCTTGCGCACGATCGACACGAGCGTGCGGGGTGCAATGACTGACTCTTCGAGACCCGGGCGCCCGTCAACGGCGTGCTCGGTACTCACGTAGTCGCTGAAGCCCTCGGCCTGCGAACCGGCAAAAACCTGTTGGCTCACGAAGGCTACGCGGGCCACCCGCTCGAGGAGTTCAGACGACATGCCCGGGAGCAGGCGCCCGTCGGCTCCGCTCGCTGCGGCCGAGGCGAGCAGTAGGTTTTCGGTGGGGGTTTCATGAAAGCTGCGCTGCGCGTCGGGGTAGAGCACCCTGAACGTGTTGGCCCCGAAGCGGTTCACGAGCTCGGCGCTCAGCTGTTCGATGCCGCGGTAGCGTCTGCGCGACTGCTCGTTGGCCGTGGCCAGAATGACGAAGCCCTCGGCGATGCGAACCTGGGCGCCTGCGTTTTCTTGCACGCTGAAGCGGTCGCCGGGCCCGAGCTGCAGAATACGGTTGAGTCGCTTCAAGAACTCGGGCGGCATCGCGTTGATCTCGTCGAGAATGATCGGCTTTCCGAGCGTCATTGCCCGCACGAGCGGCCCGGGAACGAACTCGGTGAGCGTTGCCCCGTCGACGGCCCGCAGCTCGTGCGTGCCGATGACCTGTGCGCTCGTGATGTCGCCGTAGCCCGACACGAACTCTGGCTCGCCGGCTACGGCCGTGCGGGCGAGGTGCTCGGCAAGCGCGGTTTTTGCCCCACCCGTCTCACCGATGAGCAGGAGCGGATCGCCCCTGTGCAGCACGGGTACCGCCTCGGTGATGATGTCTCGCATCTGGTCGGTGACGAGAAGCCCCTGGCTGAGTTCGCTGGTCGCCCGCTTGAGGGTGATCTGGCCGAGTGCGCGTGCGACAGCTTCGGGGTTGGCGGCCTCGGCGCTGAGGGTGTGAGCTGCTTCGCTTGCTTCGGGGAGCGATGTTGCACGTGGAACATCGCTTGCGAGTCGGCGCCGTTCGGCGGGTGTGAGCACTCGGTCGCTCGCGGCCGCGAGCTGGCGTACCTCGTCTTGGCCTTGCGAGCGAGCGCGCGAATCGTCTTCAAGTTTGTGCAGGGCGATGGCTTGGCGAAGGGCGGTCAGGTGCTCGTCGAGTGCGGGAGCCAGCATGTCGTGGTGATCGCGCCACAACGCGTTCCAGCGTGCGGCGGTAACGGCGAGCTCGCGGAGGTGCTCGCGTACCGGCGCGGCAAACGGCGCGTGCGGGAGCTCTGTGGCCTGGTCGTGGCTTGTCGCTTCAGTGCTTCTGAGCGCCGAGGCGATGGCGCCTCGCAACTGCTCAGCCTGCTCGGGGGTCACAGCGTGGCCAGAGAGGGTGCGCTGATCGCGCACCGCAGCACGTCGAATGACCCGAAGAGCCTCGGCGAGTTCGAGGGCTTCGAGAAGAACCGGATTGGCTTGAGCTGACACCATGCGGTCACGTTAGCACGGGGCACCGACAGAGTGAGGCCTGTGGGGAACGACGGTGTCGCGCCGCCTGCGATGTCGGTGGCTCTCGATACAGTGTGATCATGACAGAGGGTGTTCATACAAGGGTTACGGCGGCTGCGAAGCTGCTCGGGGTCTCGGTTCAGGTGACCGAGGCCGATGCCTGGGGTGTTCACGAGGGCGCAGTCGTGGTGGGCACGAGAGCATACGGCGCTCTGGGCGCCGAGCTGAGCGACGATGCGCTTACAGCACTCATCATGCTCGACCTCTGGGTCGTGGGTCGGCTGCCGGTCGGCGCAGAGCGCAGAACGCAGCAACGCGTGACGCTCGGTGCGACGCGCCCCGAGGTCGAACCGTTGCTCGTGACGCTCGACCGGCTCCAGGCGGCGGGCGAAATGCTGACCGCCTTTCCTGGCTTTCGCGCGGGCCTCGAGGTCAGTACGGCAGCAATGCTCGCACGCGACCTGAGTGAGGCGACAGCCGACCTGCAGTGGCTTGCGCTGCTGCTCGGTGATGCGCTCTCGCCAAACGCGACGGTTGCGGTGAGCGGCGAGGTGCTCGAGGAGCGCATTGGTGCTGAGACCCTGTGGGTTGCGATGGCCCCACTCGCCGACCCGCATCCCGAACAAACCTTTGCGCGGTTGCTCGCTCTGACGCTCGACCCGTACGAGCGGTTGCTCGCCTCGCGCTCGAGGGGCCTCGCGACCCACGGTGAGCATGCAGAGCGGCAGGCTTCTGAGGGCGACATCGGTAGTGAAGGGTTTGAGCAGGGCGGCGAGGGCGACGAAGCCGACGCCGTACAGGGTGACGCGGGCTCGGCCTCAGAAGATGCGAGCGCGCAAGAGGGAAACGAGCAGGCAAGGGCCGGCGAAGGCCCAGAACAGGCCGAGGGCGCTGACCTCTTTGAGGCGCAGAAGGCGGGTGAGGTGAAGGCGATGCTCGACACCCCAATGCCGTTGTCGAGCGAAGCCGCGAGGGCGCTCTCTGAGTGGGAGGCGAGCGGTGCCGAGGCGCGAGGCCAGGGCGGTCAGCGAGAGTCTGTCGCTGCTGCGAGGGCGCTCGGCCAGGTGCGGCTTGCGACCTACCGAGAACGCGTCGCGTCGCGGGAAAGCGACATTGAGGCGCTCCGTGCGGTGTTTGAGCAGCTGATCGCCGAGCGAAAAACGCCGCTCAGGCGAGAGAGCCGGGTTGCTGAGACGCAGGGCGAGACGCTCATGCGGCAGGCGCTCCCCGGCGCCGTCGCCGAGGCGCTCTCGGGTGTTGCGAGGCCCAGAGCCTATGCCCGCAGGGAGCGCGTCATTCGACGCCGTGAAGAGCCCGGCAACCTCGACATCGTGCTGCTCATCGATCGCTCGGGCTCAATGCGTCATGTGGCTCCGGTCGCCGCCGACGCCGCTCTCGTCGTCATTGAGGCGCTCGCCGCGGTAGCGAGAGACGTTGAGACCGAAGAACGCCGCCTCGGTATCGACCTCGATATGCGGCTTCGCACCGGGCTCATCGTGTTCGACGCTGAGCCCGTGCTCGTCAAGCCGCTTGCGGCCGCAAACGACGATGCTTCGCGAGCGAGGCTCCTTGGCGAAGCACTGAGTTCAAGCGGCGGCACGAACGATGCACGAGCCCTCGAACTCGCAATGCGTGAGCTCGGCATCGAGCGGGCTACGGGTGGTACCGAGCGCCAGCGCCTCGTCATCGTCATCTCTGATGGCGGCTCAGACGACGAGCTCGCGGCCAGGGCGCTCCTGCAGCACATGCGAGCGCGCGGGGTCACCGTCTTCGGTCTCGGCATGCGCTCAGATGAGCTTGTCGCCAGGTATGCCCCGACCGCCCAGCGGGTTGACGACGCCCGAGACCTCGCCGGGGCCCTCGAACGCCTCATCATCGACGCGGCGACGTGACCGTGGCAGGCAGCGAGCAAGTCTGGCAGTGGGCAAGTGATGAGGCGGCAGTGAGAAGATGGTAGGCATGGTGGTTGAAGAACGCGTGCTCTCAGAGCCAGAGCGGCACCGAGACGGCGTGCGCCTCGCCGGGCTCCTCGGCGGCCCAACGACGCAGGCGCTCCTCGCGGCAGATCGCGCGGGCGTCGCGAATCCCGCAGCGCGCATCGCCGAACGGCTCGACGCGAAGGCCGAAACCCTGACCGTTCCGGGCGGGGCGTTCGAGGCGCTCGGCCTTGATGACCTGGCCGAGCCGATCCGCCAACGAGTGTGGCGTGCCTTCGCCGATGCCGAGGCGCTCTGGCCCGAACTTGAAACGCCAACGGTCGCGCACTGGACCGAGCAGGGCCTCGACCTTGGCGCGCTCGCGGCGAGGCTCGAAGCCGATGATCAGCTCGAGGTCGTGCTCACGCCGCTCGGCCAGGGGAGCGAGCAGTGGAGCGCGGCCTTCGACCGGTGCGAGGGCGCCCCCAAGCTCACCCTCTCGAGCGAGATCGTCGCAGAGTTTCAGCTGCTCGAGTGGCCCATCGCGGCCGACGCCGCCGAGGGTAGCGGGGCCGAACGCTCGGCAAACACCCGCGTCAGCGTCGCCGCAACCTTCTGGTCGCTCGCGGTGGTGCCAGGAGGCCAAGCGCCACCACTGCTCGGCCAAAACCACCGGCATGGGCCGCACCCGAGGCTCGCCGAAATGCTCACCCTGCAGCTCATGCGGGCCAGGCGCGGCGGCGAGTACGTCGACGCCCGCACCTTCACGTGGATCGCCGGCCGGCTCGGTGAAGGGCGCCTCGCGGCGAGGCACGTATACGACGAACACGAGCACTCCATTCGGGTGAGCACGCGCGAGTGGGCACAACAGGGCCCGCACCAGGGCGCGAGGCCGCCGCTCCTGCCCCCAAATTTTGCCGAAACCGCGCACAAAAACCGGTGACGTTGCGCACAGGCGCCAGTACGGTGAAGCGGCTACAATAAGAAGTTGGAATTCAAGCAGTGTCTCTGTAGGGAGGTGGCTAGACATGGCAGGAAGCAATATCGCAGACCTCGCGGTGGCTAAGCAGCGCACGACCGTTCGCAATAATCTTTTCGTACCGGCAATTGTCTTGCTGCTCACCGGCTTCGCGGTGACCTTCACGCAAGAGATGCACGACCAGCTGGCATTTAACCGGTGGATCGTCGCGGTATTCGGCATCGTCTACGGTGTCGCGCTGGCAGCCACGAGCAAGGCCGCGGCCGAAACCGCACAGCGCCCGCTCACCCTGGCACTCGCAGCGCTCGCGGTCGTCACCGGTATCGCTGCGCCATTCATGCCAAGCACCGCGGCACTCTCGATGCTCCTGCTCGTGTGGGCGTCACTCACCACCATCGCCTCAGTGTGGCAGTGGGTACAAACACGCGAGGGCGAGTTTCTCACCGTCGCGCTCGTTGCCGGGCTGCTCGCATTCATTCTCGCGTTTGCCGCGCGAGGTCTTCCCGCAGTGATGGGCTTTTTTGCCGCCTACTGCATCATCGTTGGGGTGTACCTCGGTATCGCCGCCTTCGATCGCACTGCCAAAGCAGCTGCGCCTGAAGTGCTCTAAGCACTCCTACGCACGCACTCTCACGGAAAACGGATCATGACGCACGAAGAACAGCACCAGCCCATCTCACCATCGAAGAAAGATCGCTTGCGCCCAGCCGAGCTGCTCGGTCTCTCGGCGGTTCTCTCGGTGTTTGCAACCCTCGTGATTCTCATGGCGACCCGAGACATCAAGCTCGCGCTCATCTGCTTCGTCATCGCGTTCATCGTCTGCCTCGTCGTCTTCGCACTCGCGGGCCTCGGCATGAAGCCAAACCCCGAAGACGTTGAGGCGCGCAAGAGCATCGACGACGCACACGAGTAACGAGCCGCCGCGGGCAAGCGTTCACCGCTCCCGCACCTCACGCTCAACGACAGAGGGAGCCTTCCACGGATGGAAGGCTCCCTCTGTCGTTTGCGCACAGCACACACCGTGGGATGAACGGTGACTGGTGCCACGGCCCTGATCTCTAGGAAACATCACCAACCCGCGCGCCCGCGCATTTGGTAGCTTGTGAGGGAGCGCTGGCCGGGGCTAGAGTAGTACCGAGCGAGTGATCGGTCGGCAGCGCTGTTGCCGCACGATCGGCCTTCCACAGGCCGCCTGCTCGACCGTGCAACGGGCATACGGCCGCGGCGCATGAGCAAGAAGATGCACCCTCAACGACGATGGAGTTTCACATGACACACAGTACCCCCAAGCCGCTGGAAGGCAAGGTGGCAATCGTAACCGGAGCGAGCCGTGGCATTGGCCGCGCCATCGCTGAGCGGCTCGTAGCCGATGGCGCGAAGGTGTGCATCACCGCCCGCACCGAAGAGACGCTCACCGAGGTGGCGAGTGCCTTGCCAGAGGGCAGCGTCATGGTCGTGGCAGGCAAGTCAGACGATGCCGAGCACCGCGAGGCCGTGATGCAGCAGATCGCCGCGAAGTGGGGTCGGCTCGATATTCTCGTCAACAACGCGGGCATCAACCCCGTCTACGGCAAGCTCATCGACATCGATCTCGGCGCCGTGCGCAAGCTCATCGAGGTGAACGTCGTGTCGATGCTCGCCTGGGCGCAGGCCGCCTACCACCACGAGGGGCTCGGCTTCGCTGAGCACGGCGGTTCGGTCGTGAACCTCTCGTCGGTCTCGGGCCGCACCCCCTCGCCAGGCATCGGCATGTACGGCGTGACGAAGGCCGCGGTCATGCACCTGACGACCACGCTCGCCGCCGAGCTCGGCCCCGAGGTGCGCGTGAACGCGGTCGCTCCGGCCGTCGTCAAGACTGATTTCGCGAAGGCGCTCTACGAGGGGCGCGAAGAAGAGGTCGCGGCTGCGTACCCGGCGAAGCGCCTGGGCACCCCCGAAGACATCGCGGGAGCCGTCGCCTACCTCGTCTCGCCCGACGCCTCGTGGGTCACGGGGCAAACGCTCGTGCTTGATGGCGGGCTGCTCGCTGCGGGAGGTGCGGCATGAGCGCGGCAACGAAGGCAAGCATGCTTCCCGAACCCTACGAGACGCTGCGCCTCAAGACGCGCGCCTTCATTCGCGACGTCGTCATACCAGCCGAGCCGAAGCCTGGCACGACCCTGACCGAGGCCACGCGCCGCGACCTCATGAGCAAAGCCAAAGCGGCGGGCGTGTTTGCGCCCCACCTTGCGACTGAGTACGGCGGCCAGGGGGTGCCGCTCGAGCACTGGCCGGCGATCTTCATCGAGGCCGGCTACTCACCCATCGGCCCCGCCGTGCTCAACTGCATGGCGCCCGACGAGGGCAATATGCACATGCTCGAGCTCATCGCGACCGACGAGCAGAAGGCGCGGTATCTCGTGCCGCTCGGGTCGGGCGACGTGCGCTCGTGCTTCGGCATGACGGAGCCGCACCCGGGGGCCGGCTCTGATCCGCTCGCATTGCAATCGACCGCGGAGCGAGTCGACGGAGGCTGGCGGATCAACGCGCACAAGCGCTTCATCAGCGGGGCCGAGGGCGCGGCGTACTGCATTCTCATGGCGCGCACCGAGGCCTCGGCCGACGAGGGTTTTCCCGCGGGAGCCACGATGTTTCTCATCGATATGGATCACCCCGGGGTGCGGCTTGGCAACCCGATCAACGCGATCGATACCGCGATTGCGGGCGGCCACCCGCACGTGTACTTCGAAGACTGCGTGGTGACCGACGACGCGGTGCTCGGGGCTCCGGGCGAGGGCTTTGCCTACGCGCAGGTGCGGCTTGGGCCGGCCCGGCTCACGCACTGCATGCGCTGGCTCGGTCTTGCGAAGCGCGCGCAGGACATCGCGCTTGACCGCGCGGCGAGGCGTGAGATGTTTGGCTCGCAGTTGCGCGAGCTCGGTATCGCGCAAGAGATGCTTGCGCAGTCTGAGATCGACATCGCGACCTCAGAGGCGATCATCGACCGCACCGCGGCCATGCTCGAACACGACCCGAAGGCCGGCGCGGCGCTCTCCGGCATCGCGAAGGTGCACTGCGCCGATGCGATCGGCCGCATCATCGACCGGGCAATTCAGCTGTGCGGTGGCGATGGCGTGACCGACGCGCTGCCGCTCGCCTCGTACGCGAACGAGGTGCGCCCGTTTCGCATCTATGACGGATCGAACGAGACCCATAAGTGGGCCATTGCCCGCCGCGCCTCGTCTCGCAGGCGCCGTGAGGTTGAGGCCGGGGCTCTGCCGCTTGACACCGTCAACGAGCACGGCAACGATATTTGGGGGCAGCAATGATCACGACTCCAGACGGAACAGAGGTCGTTGCAACGCTTGAAGACGCGGCCGGGCTTGCGATGCCGCCGCTGCTCATCGTCGATCGGGTCACGAAGTTTCTCGACGAGCGCGGCATTGGCGAGGGCCCGATTGCGTGGCAGCGCATTGGTGACGGCCAGTCGAACATCACCTACCTCATCGAGCGGGGTCAGACCAGGGTCGTGCTGCGCCGCGGCCCGAGGCCGCCGCTGCCCAAATCGACCCACGACATGATTCGCGAGGCGACGGTGCAGCAGGGGCTGCACCGGGTGGGCGAGCCGGTGCCGAACATTCTCGCGGTGTGCGAGGAGGTCTCGGTGCTGGGCGTCCCGTTTTACGTCATGGAGTATCTTGAGGGCGTCATTCTGCTCGACGAGACGCCCGGGTTCTTTGACACGGTCGCGGGCAGGCGCAAGGCGTCAGAGGCGCTCGTCGATACGCTCGTGGGGCTGCACGGCCTTGATCTCGAGCGGGCGGGACTCGCCTCGTTCGGCCGCGCCGACGGCTATCTTGAGCGCCAGGTCAAGACGTTCACGGGGCTCGCGGGCCAGGTATCGCAGCGCGAGCTGCCGCTCATCGGCGAGCTCTCGCGCTGGCTTGAGGCGAACCGACCGGCGACGCAGCGGCCCGCCCTGGTGCACGGTGATTACCGCTTCGGCAACGTCATGTTTGAGCCCGCTGGTGACCCGCGAGTGCTTGCGGTGCTCGATTGGGAGATGGCGACGCTCGGCGATCCGCTCGCTGATCTCGGCTACCTCACGGTCACCTACAGCGACCCGACCTCGCAGGGCACGGTCATGGAACTCACGAGCGCAACGCTCGAAGAGGGGTACCTGAACCGCGCCGAGATCGCCGAGCGTTACGCCGCGGGCACGGGCCTCGACGTGAGCGACCTGCCCTGGTATCAGACGCTCGCGCTTTGGAAGTCGTCGGTGTTTCTCGAGGCGATTTACAGCCGCTGGCAAGCGGGGGAGCGACCCGGTGACGACTTTGCGCACACGCTCGAGTTCGAGGTGCCGCGCGTGCTCGAGTGCGCTCAGGCGATCACCCGATAACGAGCTCGGAGGGGCGCAGCGGCGCCGCGCGCTACCGAACGAAGCGCGCGGTGTCGCGGCAAATCTCGGTGTACACCGCCACGAGCTCGTCGACGCTGAGCTCGCCACTTGGCCGAAACCACTGTGCGACGCCGAGGCAAATGTGGGTGATCGCGCGTGCCACGTGGCGGGGCTCTTCGGCCTGGAAGATGCCCTCGGCCGTGCCGTCGACGACCGCGTCGGTGATGAACTGTTGCACGCCCCTGCGCGCCTCAATGTGCGCCTCTCGGGGGCCTGGCTTGAGGGAGCGAATTTCGCTGTAGGTCACGAAGGCGACGGCGCCGAACTCGGCGTGAAACTCGAGCAGGCAGGCGACGAGGTTGTCGAAGCGTTCGAGTGTGGTCGTCGCCGCGTCGCGCGCCTTCACGAGGGCGGTGTGCAGCTCGATCATCGAGATCTCGCAGAGCTTCTCGAGCAGCGCCGCCTTCGAGGGGTAGTGGTGGTAGAGGCCGGGAACCGACAGGCCCGCCTCGCTCGCGATTTCGCGAATCGAGGTGCCGTGAAAGCCGTTCTTCGCGAAGCAGGTGAGAGCGGCGTTGCAGCAGGTGTCGAAGACGATTGGCTGCGGAAAATGGGGGTCGGTCATGTGTGCCAGAATTGCACGCCGGGCCGAATTGCGCAACTGCGCCAGGCGAGGGCTTTTGTGCAGTGGGGGCTTGCTCTCTCGCGCAAAGCGTGGTTATATTACCTGTACCGAGCGAGTGATCGGTCGGGAGGGAAGTCGGGGGCCTGATTCCCCCGCGCACGTATTGGTTGCACCGAGAAGGATCAAGGATGATCGAAACTCTGGAACGCTGGCATCAGTGGTACCCCGAGCACGTCACGCCGGGGCTCGACATTGCCCACGAAACGCTCACCGAGGCCTGGGCGAAGCGCGTGAAGCGCGACCCCGAGGGTGCTGCGCTCAGATACTTCGAGGCCGAGTACTCGGCCAGGACGGTCGACGAGACCGCCGATGCGCTCGCGGCGGGGCTGCAGGGCCTCGGCGTGGGCCAGGGCGATGTCGTCGGCATTCAGCTGCAAAACATTCCGCAGTTCTCGCTCGTAGAGCTCGCCCTCTGGCGCATCGGTGCCGTGGCGCTCGTGCTCAATCCGATGTACAAGCAGCGCGAGCTCAGCACGATCCTCGCCGACGCTGAGCCCGTGGGTGTGATCGGGGCCGAGGGCACCATTGAGCAGACGATGCGCGAACTCGGCGAGCTCGCCCCGGGCTGGGTGCTCACGACGCGCGAGTACGAGGTGCAGGGCCGTCAGGGGCGTCGCCCAGGCGAGCTTGGCAGGCCAGTCGAGGGGGCGCTGCCTGAGACCGACCTCTTCGGGCTCATCGAACGAAACCGTGGCGCGAAGCCTGCGCCGGCGCACGTGAACGCCGCAAGCCCCGCCCTGCTTACCTACACCTCGGGCACGACGGGTGCGCCGAAGGGCGCGGTCGCGACGCACCGCAACCTGCTCGCGACGGCAGAAGCGACCAGGCAGTGGCTCGGTGTTCAGCAGGGCGAGCGGGTGCTTGCCGTCGCACCGCTCTTTCACATCACCGGCGCCGTCGCGACGGGCGTCATGGCGCTCGTCTCGGGCGCCGAACTCGTGTTTATCGGCCGGCTGAAGCCGGAGTACTTTCTTGAGGCGATTGACGACTACGGGATCCACCATATTTGTGGTTCGATCACGGCCTACAACGCGCTGCTCGACCTGCCGCACGGGGGCGCCCGCGAACTGCGCTCACTGCGCACCGTGTTCTCGGGCGGCGCACCCGTGCCGCCGCGCACGGTCGAGCGCTTTGCCGAGCGCTTCGGCCACTACATTCGCAACATCTACGGCATGACCGAGACCGCTTCGGCGTGCATCGCGGTGCCGCGCGACCGTGAGGCCCCGATCGACGAGGCCACGCAAACGCTCGCGATCGGGGTGGCGCTTCCCGGCGTGCGGGTGCGCGTTCGCGAAAGCGCGGGGCGCATCGCGCAGGCCGGCGAGCTCGGTGAGCTCGAGATCAAGGGCCCGAGCGTCACGGCCGAGTACCTCAATAAGCCAGAGGCCACGGCTGAGACGATCGTTGACGGCTGGCTGCGCACGGGCGACATTGCCTGCATCGACGAGGCGGGGTGGGTGTACCTCATTGACCGCAAGAAAGACCAAATCAACGTGTCGGGTTACAAGGTGTGGCCGCGCGAGGTCGAAGACGTGCTGTACGAGCACGAGGCGGTGCGGGAGGCTGCCGTGATTGGCCGGCCACACCCGTACAGCGGCGAAGAGGTCATCGCCTTCGTCTCGCTGCAGTCGGACGCCAGGGCCGAAGAAGCCGAGATTCAGGCGCACGTCAAGGCCAGGCTCGCGAGCTACAAGACCCCGCGCGAGGTGCACATTTTGCCCGACCTACCGAAAACGGCAACCGGAAAGATCCAACGTCTCGCGCTGCGCGAGTGACCACGCGTGCAGGGCGAAGGGAGCCCCGCACGATCAACCGAACACCATGTGGAGTGCACAACGAGGTGCGCCACCGTCAACGATTGCAAAGGAGCAGTTCAGTGACAACCGTTTCAACCGAGGTGCGCGAGCCCTCAGCCAAGCACACCGTGAGTGCTGCACATAAAAAGTCGATGATCGCGAGCAGCGTCGGGCAGGTGCTCGAGTGGTATGAGTGGAGCGCCTACGCCGTGTTCGCGCCGTTCATTGCCGCGATGATGTTTAATCCAGAGAACCCGGTCTCGGCACTGCTCGCGACCTTCGCGGTGTTTGCGGTCGGCTTTCTCATGCGGCCCCTCGGCGGCCTCGTGTTCGGCGTCATCGCCGACCGCAAGGGCCGCAAGTTCGTGCTCGTCACGACGATGCTCTCGATGGCGATCGCCTCGGTCGCGATTGGCCTCATGCCCTCGTACGCGCAGATCGGCATCTGGGCCTCGGTCGGGCTGCTCGTCGCCCGCATGATTCAGGGCTTCGCCCACGGCGGCGAGTCGGCCACCGCCAACTCGTACGTCGCCGAGATCGCCCCGAGGCACAAGCGCGGACAGTGGGGCAGTGTCGTGTTTATCGCGATCTTTGGCGGCACGATCATCGCCTACTCGCTCGGCGGCGCGATCACGAACGTGCTCGATGAGTCGGCGGTTGCGGCGTGGGGCTGGCGCATTCCGTTTCTGCTGGGTGCCGTGCTCGCCGTCGTGGCGCTCTGGCTGCGACGCGGCATGATCGAGTCTGAGGTCTTTGCCGAAGAGGCCGTTGAGGCGCTGCTCGAAGACGACGGAACCCCCGCGACCCAGCACACCGCGACCGCGATCGCTGGCCGCCCGAAGAGCCAGCTGCGCTCGGTCCTGCTGCTCATCGCGATGGTCACGGGCATCACCGCGGCGCACTACACCTGGAGCTCGTACGTTTCGACCTACGCGATTGTCGAGCGGGGCATGCCGACGCAGTCGGCCTACTGGGCCATCGTGCTCGCGCAGGTGATCGCCTGCGTGGCGCTGCCGTTCTGGGGCAAGCTCTCAGACCGCATCGGCCGCAAACCGATGCTGTACGGCTTCGCGATCGCGATGGCCATCGCGCAGTTCCCGCTCATGAGCCTCATTAACGATCAGGCGTGGACCCTGTTTGTCGCCTCGGCGGTCGCACTGCTCATCGTCGGCGCCGCGGGCTGCCTGCTGTCGAGCTACATGTCAGAGATTTTCCCGACCGCCACCCGTACCCGCAACATCGGCATCGCCTACGGCTTCTCGGTCGCGGTGTTCGGTGGATCGGCGCCGTACCTCAACCAGTTGTTCAACAGCCTCGATCTCGGCTGGCTCTCGAGCGTGTACGTGATCGTGCTGTGCTGCGTGACCTTCTTCGCGGTCACGCGCCTGCCCGAGACCCGCGGTATCGACCTGAGCAAGGTATAGCGGCGGATCCCGCCCTAGACCCCGCTCCCGTCATCAGACGGCAGCGCGTCGATGCCGAAGAGGGTTTCGAGCGCTGCCGCGGCGTCGTTCACGCGGCCCTCTCGCCCGAGGGTTCTGATGCGGGTCATAGGTAGGTGCAGCAGCTTGCCCGAGAAGCGGCGCAGGGCGGCCTCGATCTCGGCCGATGAGGTGTTGCCGAGCGGGTCGCCCTCGGCCGTGGCCTCGCTGCCGTTCGGCGCCTCGGGCGCGAGCTGCGCCGTCGCCTTTCGGGCGCGGCACAGCTCGTCTTCGAGAATGCCGGCGACGTGGGTGCGCAGGGCGAGCAGGGCGGGAAGCGCCTCGCGCTCGGCCTGCGATGCGCTGAACTCGGCGGCGGCTGTGCGAACGATCTCGAGTGCTTCGGCCTCGGCGCTCAGCTCGGTCACGGGGGCGTGCTTGCTGATGGTCTCGAGGTCGAGCAGCCAGGCGCCGGGAAGCTCGGCGACGAGCGGGTCGATGTTTCGGGGCAACCCGAGATCGATGAGCAGGAGCTCGCGGCGGCGTTCGGCTTCGAGTGCCTCGCGCACAAGGTCGGCGGTGAGCACGGGGTCGTCGGCCCTGCTGCACGCGATGACGAGGTCGGCGGCCTTGAGCTCCGCCTGCAGCTCGCCCTGAGCAACGGCCTCGAGGCCGCGCTCGGCGGCGTAGCCCTCGGCCCGGCCAGAAGGTGAGAAGACGCGCAGCTGGGTGACGCCGCGGGCCTGCAGCGCGGTGACGGTCGCGCCGGCGTAGGCGCCCGTGCCGATGAGCAGCACGCGGGCCTCCTGCCAGTCGGGCACCCGTGCCTCGGCCATGCGCAGCGAAAGGCGCACGAGTGAGCGGCCCGCCGAGCGAATCTCGGTGCGGTGCCCGACCTCGCGTGAGGTGCGGGTCGCGGTGCGAAAGAGGTGCTCGAGGTCGTGCGTGAGCGTCGCTCGCTGCCTGGCGTCGTCGTGGGCTCGGCGCACCTGGCCCGCGATTTCGCCCTCGCCAACGACGGCCGACTCGAGGCCCGAGGCGACGGCAAAGAGGTGCTCTGCCGTTTCGCGGCCCGCTTTTGCGTCGGCTGCCGCGCCGAGTGTCTCGGCGTCGAGGCCGGTCACGCGCGAGAGTCTCGTGAGGAGCGCCTGCTCCTGCCCCGCGCCGGTGTCGGCGTAAATCTCAAAGCGATTGCAGGTGCTGAGCACGACCGAGCCCTGGGTGAGTGAGGGGTCGTCGAAGGCGTCGCTGATGCTCTCGTGGTGACGCGAGAGGTGCTCGAGCGTTTCAAAGGGGGTGCGCTCAAGCGTGAATGACAGTGAGGTAAGCATGGGTCGCGGGTGCTCCGGGGTGGTTCGGTGGGTCGCGTGTCAGTGAATACGTCAAGCAAATCACTCGAACCTGAATACATCTGATCTGATACATCAGATCTATGCGTTAGCATCTGGTGCGATGAGACTTTTGAGTGAAACCCACCCGCTCGTGACCGGTGTCACCAGCGATGCCCCGCTCGTGCGCGCGCTGCGCGGCGACCGCCCAGAGCGCGTTCCCGTCTGGTTTATGCGCCAGGCAGGCCGTTCGTTGCCAGAGTACCGCGCGCTGCGCCAAGAAACCCGAATGCTCGATGCATGTCTTGACCCCGCGCTCGCGAGCGAGATCACGCTGCAGCCCGTGCGCAGGCACGGAGTCGACGCCGCGGTGTTTTTTAGCGACATCGTCGTGCCCCTCTTGCTCGCCGGGGTCGAGGTTGACCTCGTGGCTGGCAAGGGCCCCGTCTTTGCCCACCCCGTGCGCACCGCGGCCGACGTCGAGCACTTCCGCGCGACCTACACTCCCGAGCGCCTGCGCGAGGCCCTCGAACCCGTGCGCGAGGCCGTGAGACTCACGGTCGCCGAGCTTGGCGAGACGCCGCTCGTGGGCTTCGCCGGCGCCCCCTTCACCCTCGCGGCCTATCTCGTCGAGGGAGGCCCGTCACGCGAGCACCTGCGCGCGCGCACGCTCATGCAGAGCGAGCCAGAGGTGTGGCGCGACCTGCTCGAGTGGGTCGCCGACCTCAGCGCCGTGTTTCTCGAGGCCCAGGTTGAGGCTGGCGCGAGCGCCGTGCAGCTCTTCGACTCGTGGGCAGGCTCGCTCAGCGTGAACGACTACCGCGAACACGTGGCCCCGGCCTCGGCCCGCGCGCTCTCGCTCGTGAGGCAACTGGGCTTTCACCACCCGGGCTGGCACGGCTACGCCGACGTGGCGCTTCAGGTACCCGTGATCCACTTTGCGGTCGGCTCGGGGCACCTGCTCGAGGCGCTCGCCGAGCTCGGCCCAGACGCCGTTGGCGTCGACTGGCGCATTCCGCTCGACGAGGCGAGCGAGCGTCTCGGCTCTGAGATGCCGCTGCAGGGCAACCTCGACCCGGCTCTGCTTGGTGCCCCCGACGAGGCCCTCGAGGCACACCTCGCCGACGTGCTCACGCGCGGGCAGCACGCCCCCGCCCATATTCTCAACCTTGGCCACGGGGTCCCTCCCGAAACCGACCCGGCCGTGCTCACCCGCATCGTCGAGCTCGCGCATGCCTTCTAGCGAGACCCGCGACACCAGCCCACAGTGCATTGTCGTTGTGGGCGGAGGCGTCGCGGGTCTCGTTGCGGCCAGAGAGCTGAGCCTTGGCGGCGCGGCCGTCACGCTCATTGAAGCGGGCTGGCAGCTCGGCGGCCGGGTCGCATCGGCGCCCCTTCACGGCCACGCGGTCGATGTTGGCGCCGAGGCGTTCGCGACCCGCGGGGGCGGGGTGCAGCGCCTCATCACCGAGCTGGGGCTCGCCCAGCGGGTGGTTTCGCCGGCGCCGCTCGGCTCGTGGGTGTACGCCGAGGGTGTCGCCAGGCCGTTGCCGAAGGGCGGCGCGCTCGGCATTCCTGCGAGCCCCATGAACGCTGAGTCACGACGCGTGCTCGGCTTTGGGGCCGCGCTGCGCGCCGCGCTCGAACCCCTTCGCCGCCTGGCCACCCCCACGAACGACGAAACGACGGTCGCGGCCCTCGTGACCGAGCGTCTCGGGGCACGCGTGCTCGAGCGGCTCGTGCGCCCGATCGCGCTGGGGGTCTACTCGACCGACCCGACCGAGCTGCGGATCGCGCAGGTTCCCGGGCTTCGCGAGGCTTTCGAGCGCAGCGGATCACTCGTGGGTGCAGCCCGTGAGCTCCGTGCCGCGAGTTCGGCCGCGGGAGGGGCCGTCGCTGCCCTCGAGGGAGGCATGACCCCGCTCGTCGCTGCCCTCGAGGCTGACCTGCTCGGTCGCGGCTGCGAGATCGTGCGCGGCACGCAGGTGGTTGCGCTCGTGCCGCCGTTTGACACCGAGCCGAGCTGGCAGGTGCACGACGCCGAGGGCTCGTGCCTCGCGAGCGCCGATGCCGTGGTCATCGCGGCCCCGGAGCGGGCGGCGCGCGATTTGCTCGGCGGGCTGCTCGGTGGCCCGGGCGATGCGGCCCCCGCGCCGAGCGATATCGAGGTCATTGCCCTCGCGGTGCATGACGAACGGCTCGACGGGGCTCCCCGCGGCACCGGCGTGCTCGTCGCGCCCGGCGATCCGCGGGTGACCGCGAAGGCGCTCACGCACGCGACGGCGAAGTGGCCCGATCGCGCGGTGGTGCGCGGCCCCGGCGAGCACGTGCTGCGCCTCTCGTACGGCCGCACGGGCAGCGCTCCAGAGACGGCAGCGCTCGCCGACGCCGACGCCTTTGCGCTCGCCCTGCGCGACGCGAGCCTGCTGCTCGGTATTGAGCTCGCTCCCGACTCGCTTGCCGACGCGGTCAGGCAGCCCTGGTCGGTGAGCCCGCCTCCCGGCGCCCGGCCCGAGCCGCAGACCCCGGCGACGGTGGCCCTCGCGGGAGACTGGGTGCACGGCACCGGCCTCGCCTCGGTTGTCGCGGGTGCCCGCGGCGCGGCGAACGACCTCCTGGGGCGGCTTGCGCCCCTCCACCCGACCGATCCCTCATCGACCCCACAGCAAGAAAGCACGGTGCGACCAGCATGACCGAAACGAAGCAGACCGAGCGCACCGCGAGCGTGACGAGGGCTGAGGGCCCCGTCGAGGCCGCTCCCGGCATCATCAGGGTGGGCACGAGGGGCAGCGTGCTCGCGGTGTCGCAGACCACGACTGTCGCCGAGACGATTGCCCGTGCGACGGGCCTCGACGTCGTGCTCGTCATCGTCACCACGAAGGGTGACGTGTCGCGTGCCCCGCTCGCCCAGCTCGGCGGAACCGGCGTGTTCGTGAGCGCCCTGCGTGACGCCCTGCTCGCCGGCGAGTGCGACGTCGCGGTGCACTCGCTCAAAGACCTCCCGACGGGGCCCTGCGAGGGCATCACCCTCGGCGCGATTCCCGAGCGTGCCGATGCGCGCGACGCCCTGTGCGCTCGCGACGGGCTCACCCTCGAGACGCTTCCCGAGGGCGCGCTCGTCGGCACCGGCTCCCCCCGCCGCGCAGCCCAGCTGCTCTCCCGCCGCCCCGACCTGCAGGTCAGCGACCTGCGCGGCAACGTTGACACGCGGCTTGGCCGGGTCGGAACCGACCTTGACGCGGTCGTGCTTGCCGCCGCCGGCCTCGACCGCATTGGTCGCGACGCCGCCATCTCTGAGCGCTTCTCGCTCGACGTCGCCCCGCCCGCCCCGGGCCAGGGCGCGCTCGCGATCGAGGTGCGCAGCGCCGAAACCGAGACGGGGCCGCTGCACGACGCGCTCGTCGCCCTCAACGACCCCGCTGCCCGCGCCGAGGCGCTCGCCGAACGCGCCCTGCTCGCAACGCTCGAGGCAGGGTGCGCGGCCCCGATCGGCGCAACGGCCGTGGCCGCGAACGGCGAGCTCACGCTGAGCGCGACCGTGTACCGCCTCGACGGGCAGGAGCAGCTGATGGCCGTCGAACGTTCTCCCCTCGCGTCACCCGAGGCGGATCGCGACGCGCGCTACCGCTCAAGCCTCACCGATCGCACGGCTCACGAGCTCGGCGCGAGCGTCGCGAAACAGCTGCTTGATCAGGGCGCCGCCGAACTCGCACCCCTCGGGGCGACGCGGTGAGTGCCCCCGATCGCCACACCCACGGTGGGCCTCCCGGGGGTTCCCACGGTGGCTTGCACGCGGGCCCGCACGGCGGCTCCCACGGCGGCTCGCTTGAGGGCGCACTCGCGGGCCAGCGGGTGCTCGTGCCGCGCGCCGAAGCCCGCGGCGATCACCTCGCTGAGCTCGTTCTGAGCCTCGGCGGTGAGCCCGTCATGGTTCCGCTCATCGAGCACACGCCTCCGGCCGACGAGGCGGCCTTCGCCGCCGCGATCGATCGCTGGAACGCTGGCGCCTACGACTGGGCTGCCATCACGAGCGTGCGAGGCGCCCAGGCCTTCGCGCGAGCAGGGGCAACGCCGAGCGGCGGCCGCATCGCCTCAGTCGGAAGCACCACGACCGCAGCCCTCGAGTCACTCGGCTTCTGCGTCGACCTCGAACCCGAACGCTTTACCGGCGAGAGTCTCGCGAGGGCACTCGTCGCGAAACTCATGAGCTGGCCAGCCCCCGACGGCAGAGCGAGCGTGCTGCTGCCCCTCTCGGCGATCGCCGACACCACGCTTGAAACCGGGCTCATCGCTGCCGGTCACCGCCCCGAGCGGATCGACGCCTACCGCACCAGCCCCGTCGCGGGAGACCCCGAGGCTGATGCGGCCCTCGCCCCCTCGATCGACGCCGCGCTCGTGCTGAGCGCCTCGGCAGCGAGGGCGCTCGCCGCACGCTTCCCGACGCTCCACGAGCATGCGCGCCTCGCAGCGATCGGCGAACCCACCGCAAGAGAACTCAGAAGCCTCGGCATGCCGCCCGCCGTCGTCGCCCGCCAGCACACCGCCTCAGGCACGGTGACGGCGCTCGCGAGGCTCACCGAAACCAGCAAACCATCGTGAAGAAGGTGCCGCAATGCAACCGCAAGGAGACCTGATGACCCTGACCAATCGACCGAGGCGCCTGCGCGCCACCCCGGCGCTGCGCCGCCTCGCCACCGAGACCCGGCTGCACCCGGGCGAACTCGTGCTGCCGCTCTTCGTGCGCGAAGGGATCCACGAGCCGCGTCCCATCACCTCAATGCCGGGCGTCATGCAGCACACGCTTGACTCCCTTCGCGCAGCCGCAGCCGAGGCCGCCGAAGCGGGCGTCGGCGGCGTCATGCTCTTCGGCGTTCCCGAGACGCGCGACGCCCTGGGCAGCGCGGCCGATGACCCCGACGGCATTTTGAACCTCGCGACCCGTGCCGTCGCGAGCGAGGTCGGCGACGCGCTCGTCGTGCAGACCGACCTGTGCCTCGACGAGTTCACCGACCACGGACACTGTGGCGTGCTGAGTGATCAGGGGCGATCCGCTGCGGGTCAACCCCGCGTCGATAATGACGCGACGCTCGAACGCTACCGGTCGATGGCCCTCGCACAGGCCGAGGCCGGCTCACAACTGCTCGGACTCTCGGGCATGATGGACGGGCAGGTTGCCGCCGTGCGCGACATGCTCGATGCCGCCGGCCACCACGACACCGCCGTGCTCGCCTACTCCGCCAAGTACGCCTCGGCGTTCTACGGCCCCTTTCGCGAGGCCGTCGACTCGCAGCTCACGGGCGACCGTCGCAGCTACCAGATGGATCCGGCCAACCGCCGCGAGGGCCTGCGCGAGGCGCAGCTCGACATCGCCGAGGGCGCCGAGGTCGTCATGGTGAAACCCGCCATGAGCTACCTCGACGTGCTCTCAGACGTCGCCGCCGAGAGCCCCGTGCCTGTGTGGGCCTACCAGGTGTCGGGCGAGGCGGCCATGATCGAGGCCGCCGCGGCCAACGGGTGGATCAACCGCCGTGCCGCCATCGAAGAATCGCTCGTGAGCATCAAGCGCGCAGGCGCCGACGCCATCCTGACCTACTTCGCCACCGAGATTGCGAGCAACCCATCATGACCAACACCCTGAACCCTGCTGCTGGCGGCGCTCCCGTCGCCGATAACGCCGTGCTCGCCGAGAAAGCGGCGCGCGTCATTCCCGGCGGCGTGAACTCACCCGTACGAGCCTTCGGATCTGTCGGCGGAACCCCACGCTTCCTCACCGGCGGACGCGGTGCCATCGTGACCGACGTCGAGGGCAACGAGTACGTCGACCTCATCGGTGCGTGGGGCCCGGCCCTGCTCGGCCACGCCGTACCCGAGGTCGTTGACGCGGTGCAACGGGCTGCGGCGCGTGGCTTTGGCTTCGGTGCCTCGGTGCCCGAGGAAGCCGAACTCGCCGAGGCGATCATCGAGCGAGTGCTCGAAGCCGAGCGAGTACGCCTCGTTTCGACGGGAACTGAGGCGACGATGACCGCGATCCGCATCGCCCGAGGCCACACCGGACGCCCCCTCATCATCAAGTTTGCGGGGCACTACCACGGGCACTCCGACGGGCTGCTCGCCGCTGCCGGCTCGGGGCTTGCGACCTTCGGCCTGCCCGGCTCGGCCGGCGTGACCGAGGCCACCGCCGCCCAAACCCTCGTGCTCGACTACAACGACCTCCCGGCTCTCGAGGAGGCCTTCGCCCGCCACGAGGGCCAGATCGCCGCCGTCATCACCGAGTCGGCCGCCGCCAACATGGGCGTGCTGCCCCCTGAGCCGGGCTTCACCGAGGGCCTGCTGCGCCTCGCCCACGCAAACGGCGCGCTCGTCATCACCGACGAGGTGCTCACTGGCTTCCGGGCGGGCCCTGGCGGCTACTGGGGGCTTGAGCGGGAGGCCGTGCAGGGTGGTGCTGCTGGTGCTGGTGCCGGTGCCGACGCGGGTGCCGGGGCTGGGGCTGACGCGGGCGGGCTGCGGCCCGACCTCTTCACCTTCGGCAAGGTGATCGGCGGCGGCCTTCCGATCGCGGCGGTCGCCGGCCGCGCCGAACTCATGAACCTGCTCGCCCCGCTCGGACCGGTCTACCAAGGCGGAACCCTCTCAGGCAACCCCCTCGCCGTCACCGCCGGCCTCACCACGCTGCGCGCCGCCGATGCTGCTGCGTACGAGCGGCTCACCTTTGCCGCCGACACCCTCGCGGGTGAGGTGAGCGGCGCCCTCGCCGAGGCCGGGGTCGCACACCGGGTGCAGCGCGCCGGAACCCTCATGAGCGTACTCTTCGGCGACTTCGATGACGCCCCGCGAACCTACGATGACGTGCTCGGCCAGAACGTGGCACAGCACCGGGCGTTCTTCCACGCGATGCTCGACGGCGGCGTGCACCTGCCGCCGAGCCCCTTCGAGACGTGGTTTGTGAGCGCGGCCCACGACGAAGCAATCCTTTCGCGGATCGCGGAGGCCCTGCCCTCTGCCGCCCGCGCCGCGGCTCGCGCCTGACCCGCGCCGCGGCCCGCGCTCTCGCGGTCTCGCGGCTGGCCCGCCCCTCCCACGGCTGGGCCAGCCCGGTTTTGCCTGGCTTGGCCCGGTCCAGGGCTGATTCCTCCCGAATTCACCCTGCCGCACCAAATTGTTTGCACTTTTGGGCCGTTTTAGGGTGTTTTGGTCCGAAAAGTGCAAACAATTTGCTGGATGGGGGCGGATCGCGCAGAGAAGAGTGTCAGATTGCGCCAGAACGGGCCCGCCGAGGCGCCCTGACCGCTCCCCAGGCCGTGACCCTGCCCGCACCCCAAAACGCAAACGCCCGCGCCACAGCCCAGGCCGGTGGGCCGGGGTGGGACGCGGGCGAGGGCGGGGCGGGGCAGCGAGTGCCGAATACCGAGTGCGCGCGGGTGAGGGCGCTCTAGCGAGGGCGCGCGGGGCGCGGGCGCCGCGCTACACGCGGTCGACGAGCGCCGCAGCGACGCCCGTGTAGGTCGCGGGGGTGAGCGCGAGCAGGCGCTCCTTGGCTTCGGCGCCGATGTCGAGGCCGCTCACGAACTCGATGAGTTCGGCCTGGCCGATGCGGCGGCCGCGGGTGAGTTCTTTGAGGGCGGCGTAGGGGTCGCTGATGGTTGAGCGGCCGGCGGTGACCTCGGCGCGAATCACGGTCTGAATCGCCTCGCCGAGTACCTCCCAGTTGGCGTCGAGGTCGGACGCGAGCACCTCGGGTGCGGCGTCGATCTGGCCGAGGCCCTTACGAATGTTGTCGAGCGCGAGCACCGAGTGGCCTATGCCGACGCCGATGTTGCGCTGCGCCGACGAGTCGGTGAGGTCGCGCTGCCAGCGGCTCGTCACGAGGGTTGCGGCGAGTGAGTCGAGAATCGCGTTCGACAGCTCGAGGTTTGCCTCGGCGTTTTCGAAGCGAATCGGGTTGACCTTGTGCGGCATGGTCGATGAGCCGGTTGCGCCCTCGACAGGAATCTGCCTGAAGTAGCCGATTGAGATGTAGCTCCAAATGTCGGTCGCGAGGTTGTGCAGAATGCGGTTCGCGTGCGCAATGCGCGTGAACAGCTCGGCCTGCCAGTCGTGCGATTCGATCTGGGTGGTGAGCGGGTTGAACGTGAGGCCGAGGCCCTCGACGAAGTCGCGCGAGATCGCGGGCCAATCGGCGTGTGGATCGGCCGCGAGGTGCGCCGCGAACGTACCCGTCGCACCCGAGAACTTGCCGTAGTACGGAATCTCGCGAATCTGGTCGAGCTGGCGGCGCAGGCGGTGCACGAATACCGCGAGCTCCTTGCCGAGCGTCGTGGGGGTCGCGGGCTGGCCGTGCGTGCGGCTCATCATGGGGAGCTCTTGGTACTCGCGGGCTTGGCGCGTGAGTTCGTCGATGACGGTCTCGAAGCGGGGGATCCACACTTGTTCGATCGAGTGCTTCACGGTGAGGGCGTACGAGAGGTTATTGATGTCTTCGCTCGTGCAGCACACGTGGGTGAGCTCGGCGAACTGGCCGAGGCCCTGCTGCTCGAGGCGGGCGCGCACGAGGTACTCGACGGCCTTCACGTCGTGCTGCGTGACGCGCTCGGTCTCGGCGAGCTCGTCAATCTCGGCCTGGCCGAACTGCGCTGCCCACTCGCGCAGCGACGCGAGCTGCTCGGCTCCCATGGGCGAGCCGCCCAGCAGCGAGTGCTCGGTGAGGTACGCGAGCCACTCGACCTCGACGTGCACGCGGGCACGGTTGAGGCCTGCCTCTGAGAGGTAGTCGCCGAGGCCAGCGACGGCCGCGCGGTACCGCCCGTCGAGGGGGCTGATGGGCTGCGGGGGAAGACTCGTGGTCTCAGACATATTGGTGAACACTCCACGTGGGGTCGAACGGGACAAGACCCCTCTATTGTCGCAGAGTTTGGCGGCTCAGGTGGCCGGTTATGCACAGGGCGATGAAGAGGCCTGAGAGCAAGCAGTGAGCCCCCTGAACGTTCATTGCGGCGACTCAGGCAGCGAGGGTAACGTACCGACTAGGTGGAGAAATTTTAGCCGCCTACTCGCCAAATGAAGTGGAGGTTTACGATGAGTACCCCGACAGAAGTTCTTCCAGGAAGCATTGCTGACGTAGGCGCGGCAGCCGAGGTGACCCGATACCTCGAGCCGGTTGTTCAAGACCTCATCGCCTTGTCTGTGAACGGCAAACAGGCCCACTGGCACGTGCGCGGCATGAATTTTGTGCGCACCCACGAGTTTCTTGACGAGGTTGTCGATCACGCCCGCGAGGCATCTGACACCCTCGCCGAGCGCGTGGTCGCCCTCGGGCACCCGGTTGACGGCCGCCTCGGCCAGGTAGCGGAGAAGACTCGCACCCCCGAGCTGACTGCTGGCTTCCAGGGCGCGAAGGCAACGATCCGCGCGATCATCGCTCAGATCGACGCGACCCGCCAGGACGCGACGACGGCGATCAAGGCCCTCGACGAGATTGACCCGGTGAGCCAGGATCTCGTCATCGCGGTTGCGCAGGAGCTCGACAAGGACCGCTGGTTCTTGAGCGCGCACCTCGACGACCTCGACGACTAACGCATCAACCCCCTTGCGCGGCGGCCCAGAGCTTCGGTTCTGGGCCGCCGTTTTTGTGTGCGCCGCGCGACCTACGCGCCCGCACGCAAGTATGCCCCAGCACGCTAGCTGGGTGCCCGCACGCACGCGCGTGTACCCAGCTAGCGTTCGCCGGGTTCGTCCTGCCGAATGCGGCCGACGCCGACCATAACGTCGAACGTTGCGCGGGCGTGTTCCTTGAGTCGTTGCCGAGCCTCTTCTGGCTTTTGGTCGGTGATGGCCTTGATGAGGTGTGTGTGTTTTTGAGTTTTGAGTCTGCGCGGGTCAGTGCGAGGCCCCTCATCGGTCAGTGAGCTCGTAAGGTATGCCTGAATTTGTTGCTCGGCCGTGATGAGCCGTGATGAGCCGGTGAGCTCGGCGATGCGAATGTGCAGGCGGGCATCGGCAAATCGGTACTCGTCTGGTGTGAGTTCTTCGCCATCGACCGCATGGGCTAGCTCTTTGATCTCGACGAGCTCGTCAGGCGTTGCTTGAGCAGCAACGATGGCGCAACATTCTCCCGAGATAGCTTCACGCCATCGGGTGAAATCTTCGAATTCTGAGACTGTTGGAAAATCGGCTGCCTGGTACCAGAGCTTTTCTCGAATGTCGCTCTGCACGAAGGTTCCGGCGCCGCGACCGCGGGTGGTGCGAAGTATCTCTCGGTCACGCATGACTTGCAGAGCATTGCGCACCGTCATCGGAGCGACGTCAAAGTGCTGTGCTAGCTCGGCCTCGGGTGGTAAACGGTCGCCAGGCTTGAGCATTCCTGAGCCAATTAATTCGCCGAGCCGGCGCATGACCGCTTCGGAGACGCCAGCGGAGGTGACGGGTTGCAAAAGCTCGTTCCAATTCGGTGTATCCATGACACTCACCCGATTCCCTAGTCAGATTCAGTGGCGATGCGTGGGGAAAACGAACGCGTAACCCGAGATTTCGGGTGCTGCGAAGGGTGCTCCCAAAACTGATCGCAAAAACAACGGTTGCCTTTTTAGAAATATATCATCTAGTATTCATAGTACTAGTTGGGGGAAGGCTTCTAGCTAACCTACACCGCCCCTCTCAGATAGGGAAGGTGCTGCGCCAGCCAACAGTGTTTTCGCCAGGAATTATGCAAAGGAGCAGATTCGCGTGACTCAGCAACGCTTATCGAAAGGCGCGACCACGTTCGGAGTGAACGGAGGGAGCGCACGATGACGAGCTTTGTGCTCAAACGGTTATTGAGCCTTATTCCAGTCGTGGTGGTTGTCTCGATTGTCATCTTTTCGATCACCTACCTCACACCGGGTGACCCTGCACGAACGATTCTTGGCCCTGATGCGAGCCCGGAACAGGTGCAGGCTCTTCGCGAGTCGCTCGGCTTGAACGCCCCTCTCGTGACGCAGTACTTCAGCTGGCTCGGTGGAGTCTTGACCGGCGATCTCGGCGACTCGTTCTTCTTGCGCAAGTCAGTTCTGAGCGCGATCGGCGATAACCTTACGCCGACACTGCAACTCGCCACGATTGCCATCACGGTGGCGCTGATTCTCGCGATTCCCCTTGGCACGCTCGCTGCTAGGTACCGGGGCACGGGGCTCGACCGCGGGGTCATGGCGTTTACGCTTCTCGGCATGGCGGTGCCTTCATTCGTGCTTGGTTTGCTACTCATGCTGCTGTTTGCGGTCAAGCTTCGTTGGGTACCGGTCGCCGGTTACGTGAACCCAATGCTCGACTTTTCAGCGGGCATGAAAACCCTCATTCTTCCAGGTGTTGCCCTCGGCGCGATTGTGGCGGCGCTCATTACCCGCACGACAAGGGCTGCCGTGCTTGACGTGCTGAGCTCTGACTACATTGATGCAGCCAGGTCGCGTGGCGTGAGCAACGTACGTCTGCTGTTCACGCACACGCTGAAGAACGCGGGCTTGCCCATTCTCACCATCGTCGGCCTCACGGTCGGCACCCTCGTCACGGGTGCCGCCGTCACCGAAACGATCTTCAATATTCCCGGTATTGGCTCACTGCTCGTGCAAGCGATCTCGCGGCGTGACTACGCGGTGATTCAGGGTGTCGTGCTCATGATCACCTTCTTCTACCTCTTTATCAACCTCTTCATCGATCTGCTCTACGGTCTCGTCGACCCCAGAGTGCGACTCGGTGGCAAGAAGGGGGCATAACCATGACCGCACACCTGACCGTGCCAAATACGCACCTCATTACCCTCCAAGAGCCCGAGCGCGACACCTTCTTGAAACGCGCGCGGCGAAACCGCAGCTTCGTTTTTGGGCTGGGGTGGATCGTGGTTGTTGGTCTCGCGGCACTCTTGTTGCCCATCGTGCTGCATCTCGATCCATACTCGGTGAGCCCTTCGTCAAGGTTGCAGGGCCCCTCATCGACCCACTGGTTCGGCACCGACGGCTTTGGGCGTGACGTGTTCGCGCGGGTACTCTCGGGTGCCCTCACCTCGCTGAAGGTGGGCCTCATCGTCTGCGGCGTGAGTGCCGTCGTCGGAACCATGATTGGTGTTCTCGCCGCTTTCAATACCGTGCTCGACCAGGTGCTCATGCGCATTTGTGACGGGCTGATGGCGATTCCTGGAATTCTGCTCGCGGTTTCGCTTGCTGCTGCTCTCGGGCCGAGCACGACGAACCTCATCATCGCGTTGGCAGTCGTGTACACGCCGGGACTCGCCAGGGTCGTTCGATCACGAGCGCTGGCTGTGAAGTCTGACACGTTTGTTGATGCAAGCCGTGTGCAGGGCGCACGCCCTGTTCACGTCATGGTGAAACATATCTTGCCCAACACCTTCTCGGTGACGGCGGTGCAGGCCACCTTTATTTTTGCAGAGTCGGTCATTACCGAGGCCGCGCTTTCCTTTCTTGGAGCAGGCGTGCCGCAGCCCATGGCGAGCTGGGGCAACATGCTCAACGAGGGTAAAGACGTCATCATGCAGGCCCCGCACATCGTGATCTTTACGAGCATCTTTCTCGTGATGACTGTTTTGGCCCTCAACCTCTTAGGAGATGGACTGCGCGACATCGTTGACAGTCGCGGGGCAACACAACGGCCAAAGCGTCTCGGGGTGCTTGGCCGCATGACCAAAAAGAATGCCACGCCACAAGCACCATCGCGAGCAGCACAGAAGGGAGAGCAGCGATGACAACGCACACACCGGCTGTTCCGCTCACGATCGAGCGGCTTCGCATTGACATTGACACCCAGCATGGGGTTGTCGAAGCGGTAAAGAATGTGACCCTCGATGTTCGTGAGCGTGAGATTCTCGCGATTGTGGGCGAGTCAGGTTCAGGAAAGACTCTTACCGCGCGGGCTGTGCTGGGGTTTCTTCCCGCCCACTCCCGCGCGAGCGGCGTGATTCGCTTACGCGGCACTGACGTCCTGGAGGCCTCGAAAGAGCAACTGCACACGATTCGCGGCGACGATGCAGCGATGATTTTCCAAGAACCCTCGTCAGCGCTGAACCCGGTGTTTCGCATCGGCTGGCAAATGGAAGAGGGCCTTCGTGCTCACGGTATGCGTGACGCTCAAGAGCGCAAGAGGGTTGCCATCGACATGCTACGCGCGGTCGGTATTCCTGAGCCAGAGAAGCGTTTTGACTACTACCCACATCAGTTTTCGGGAGGGCAAAAGCAACGCATTGTGATCGCGATGGCGCTCGCGTTGCGCCCTTCGGTCATCATTGCTGATGAGCCGACGACAGCACTCGACGTGACGGTCCAGGCTGAAATTCTTGAGCTTTTGCGGCAGTGTCGAGATGAGTTTGGCGCCTCGATCGTGCTCATTACCCACAACATGGGCGTCGTTGCCGATCTCGCTGACCGTGTGGCCGTGATGTATCAGGGCGACCTTGTCGAGCAAGCTCCAGTCGATCAGCTGTTTGCTGAGCCCCGCGAGGAGTACACGAAGCAGCTTCTCGCGGCAGTACCGCGGCTTGGATCGGCATTGACCGTCGTCGAGGCGCCAGAAGCTGCTAAGGGCAGACCGGTGACCCGTGCAGCTGAGCAGCAGGCGATCGTTTCAGCGAATGGCTTGAACGTTGTGTATTCAGGCGGATTCCGCCAGCCATCGTTCCATGCGGTTCACGAGGTGACCTTTGACATTGCCCCGGGCGAAGTGCTCGGGCTTGTCGGCGAGTCAGGCTCTGGCAAATCAACGATTGGCAAGGCGATCAGTGGTCTTGCTCCGGTTGACAAACGTACTTTGCGAGTGCTCGGAGAAGATATCGCTTCGCTTCGGGGAAAGCGGCGGCGAACCCTGCTTAAACAGATGGGCTATGTGTTCCAGGACCCTGCGACGTCGTTCAATCCCTTCATGACGATTGAAGAGGCTATCGAAGAGCCGCTCGTCATTCACCGTGCGCACCCAGAACGTGTTGCAAGAAAGCAACGTGTGTTCGAACTGCTTGACGCGGTACAGCTTCCACGCGCTATGGCCACGAGGCGGCCCTACGAGCTCTCTGGCGGTCAGCGGCAACGAGTTGGTATCGCCCGAGCTCTCGCTCTCGACCCAAAGCTCCTCATCGCCGACGAGCCGACGAGCGCGCTCGATGTTTCGGTGCAGGCGAAGGTACTTGAGATCTTTCGAGAGTTGCAGAACGAACTGCAGTTCGCCTGCCTCTTTATTAGCCACGACCTCGCTGTCGTCGAAATGCTCTCAGATCGCATTGCCGTGCTGAAACAGGGGCGGTTGGTAGAGCTCGGCCAAACGGCAGAGATCATTCACCATGCCACCGACCCCTATACGCAGGCGCTCATCGGTGCCGTCCCAGTACCTGATCCGGTAGTGCAACGGCAAAAGCGAGCCGCTTGGAAAGCTGCTCAGGGTTCGGCCGCGCGCTGATCCGCATTCATTAAAGGAGGAATAATGCCCGAGGGCGAGTTCGTTGTTGCAGTGCCACGACGACCAGAAGACCGTGTAGCCGAAGAAGGCTCACGAAAAGAAGAGGGAAACTACCCGAAGGTGCTCGCGTGCCTTCGCGAGGTCGGGCTCACACCCATCGTCGTGGGCGACACCTCGGCCGATGTGAGCGGCATCGACGCAGTGCTCATTCCCGGCGGTGGTGATATTGATCCGCTTCGCTACGGGGGCGAGCACACCGAGAAGGTGTACGGCGTTGACCAGAACCAAGACGAGGTCGACTTTTGGATGGTGAGCTACGCGCTCGAACACGGGCTGCCGCTCATGGGGATCTGCCGTGGCGCACAGCTCATTAACGTTGCGCACGGGGGAACTCTGTATGAAGATCTGCCTGAGGGCAGCGGCCGGCACCACAACAACATTTCTGAGGCCGCAGACTCGAGTGTTTTTGTTGAGCACCGGGTCACTGTTGACCCCGAGAGCCTCGTAGCCGAGAGCCTCGGCGGCGCAACAGAGGCCATGGTTCGCTCGGCACATCACCAGTGTGTCAGGGACCTGGGAGAGGGGCTGCGTGTTGTCGCACGAGCCGAAGACGGCACGGTCGAAGCCTTCGAGGGAGAGCAGGGCTGGCTTATCGGTGTTCAATGGCACCCCGAAGCGGAGCGTGAAGCAGGTCTAGTGAAGTACGGGCAGTTTGAGGCTTTTGCCGCTGCGATTCGTAAGCGGGCGGAGGTGACGAACCATGCGTGAGGCGATCACACTCAAAGAGGCTGCTCAAGAGAGCGTGCGTGAGCGCTCAGAAGAGCTCCTCGCGGTAAGCCACACAATCTCTGCAAACCCAGAGCTCAGCATGCAGGAGTTTGCATCGAGTGCCTTGCTTGTTGACGCTGTTGCCTCGTTAACAGGGGTCACTGCTCAGACAGGCACAGGCGGTCTTGAAACAGCGTTTCAAGCGACTGCAGGGTCGGGTGAGCTTAAGCTCACGATCTGCGCAGAGTATGACGCGCTGCCTGTCGTCGGCCACGGCTGCGGGCACAACATCATCGCGACAGCAGCGCTTGGTGCCTTTGTCGCCCTCGCGCCCCTCGCCGATGAACTCGGTATGACGGTGCGTCTCTTGGGCACTCCCGCCGAAGAGAACGGCGGGGGCAAGGTCAAGTTGCTTGACGCGGGTGCGTTTGAGGGCACCCATGCGGCCATTATGGTGCACCCGGCCCCGCTCGATAACGTCAGCATGAATCCTTATGCATCGAACGGGCTCAAGGTTCGTTTTATCGGCAAAGAGGCGCACGCGTCGCTTGCGCCTCACGAGGGCGTGAATGCGCTCGATGCGCTCACGGTGGCCATGACCGCGGTCGGGCTTGCCCGGCAGCAGTTGAAACCGGGACAGCAGATTCACAGCAGTATTAGCGAAGCCGGCGGTGCACCAAACGTCATACCCGGAACCGCGGCGGCGATGTGGATGGTGCGAGGCGACAGCCTCGACAGCCTCGAAGAGGTGACACAGGTGGTCGAACGGTGCATCAACGCCGGTGCGCTCGCCGCGGCCTGCGAGGTGACCATCGAGAAGAAGACCAAGGGTTGCTACTCGAATATCTTGCTCGATCACGAGCTCATTGAGCTCTACCGGGAGAACGCGCTGCATATTGGCCGCACCCCGGCCGACATTGCCCCGCTCGGCGGGTCAACCGATATGGGTAACGTATCGCTCGTCGTGCCCTCAATTCACCCCATGATTGGGCTCAACAACCCCGAGCTCACGCTGCACACTGCAGAGTTTGCGGCAGCTGCGGCGGGCCCTGCCGGCGACGCGGCAGCGCTCGACGGCGCGATTTTGCTTGCACAAACCGCAATTGACATCGCGACTACGGCAAAGGTTCGTGAGCGTTTGCTCGGCTCGAACCCTCTTGCGCAAACACAATAACCATGACCGTGCTCTGCACACATCGTTGGAACACATATAACAAAGGAGTGATGTGCTCATGAAACCATCGAGAGTACTCAGAAATACCCTGCTCGCTACCACCCTCGTCGGTGCGTTAACGCTCACCGCGTGTAGCGGTGGCGGTGAGAGCCCCAAGGGAGGCGACGGCGAGCCATTTGTCGTCACCGCAACGATCAACGATCAGCCAGCAAACCTTGATGCACACCTGACGCAGGTGCAAAAAGTCGCCGAGATTACTCGCCCGATTTTTGAGACCCTGCTCACGATCGATGAGAACTATGAGATTCAGCCAATGCTCGCCGAATCATATGAGCGTAGCGACGATGGCTTGACCTATACGTTCAACCTACGTGAAGGGCTTACCTTTCACGATGGCAGCGATCTTGACGCGACCGACGTGGTCGCCTCAATGGAACGCTGGACGAGGTTGACCGCCCCCGGTATTAATGACTTTGCAGGCGCCACCTGGAAAGAGATTGACCCGTTGACAGTTGAGCTCAAGGTCGAAACGCCGAGCTTCTTGCACGAGCTCCAGCTCGGTGGCCGTCTCCTGAACGTGCCCGCGATCATGCCTTCTGAGGTCATTGAAGCCGCGGGCGATGACCCCATCGAAGAGGTTATTGGATCAGGCCCCTACAAGTTCGAAGAGTGGGTACCCGACCAGAAGCTGACGCTCTCGAAGTGGGATGACTACCAGTCGGTTGAGGCGCCTTCGAGCGGTCTTGCCGGCAAGAAAGAAGCGACGGTCGACGAAATCGTCTTCGAGTTCCTCGAAGACGTGACGACCCCCGTTGCAGGGCTTCAGACGGGTCAGTACGACGTCGTGCTTGGTGCTGCACACGACCTGCTACCCCAGCTCGAGGGTGATGACAAGGTTGACCTCGGCATCTACATGTACGGGTTGCAGAACGTCGCCTACAACATTCACAGTGGCCCAGCGGCCGATGTGAAACTGCGCCAGGCGATGAACATGGCTTATGACCGTGACGAGATGATGACGGCTGCGGTGGGTAGCGATAAGTACTACACGCTGATTCACGACAACATGGCCGCGCCTTGGCAGGCGGTCTGGAACACCGAGGTCGGGAAGAAAGACTACAACTCGGTCGATATCGAGGGCGCTAAAGCACTCATTGCCGAGAGCGATTACAACGGTGAACCTTTGACCCTCATCGTGAGCAGTCATTCGCACAACGCTTCGGCGGTTGCGGTGGTGCTGCAGGATCAGATGGCAAAAATCGGTGTGAACGTTGAGATTGAGTCAATGGAGTGGGCGGCATTTATTGATCGTTACCTCAACGATTACGACTCGTGGGACCTCGGTATCATCACCCAGGCCGTGAAGAATGAGCCTACGCAAACGATCGGCTGGGTCTCGAACAATCCCGGTTACCAAGATGGCGATGCTGAGCTCGAGCGTCTCGAGAAGGCTTACCGCGGGGCTCCAACCCTTGCAGAGGCGCAGGATCTCTATGGCGAGATACAACAGTACATTGAAGACCTGAGGCCACTGAGCCGTCTCGGTGATACCCACGAGATGTGGGCAGCCTCAACGAGCCTCGATAACTTCGAGGTGTTCGATGCTTCGGTTCTATGGTGGAAGATTACACCGGCTCAGTAATATCTGAGTTATGTCGCTGCGCCGCCAGCCCCGTCATGTGGGGTTGGCGGCGCAGCGCTTTGGTGAGGGCCATATCAGCGAGCGTAGACATTCTTTTGCGCTTACTCACCTTGCTTGCGCCGCGCGACCTACGCGCCCGCATCACCCAATCGCGTGAGCGGCCGATCGCCGTGCGGCCCGAAGAGGTGCAGTATCTCGACCGCGTGGTCGTCGGCCGGGCCGAACCAGTGCGGGGTGGCCGAGTCGAACTGCGCCGTCTCGCCAGGGCCGATGAGGTGCTCCTCGTCGCCGAGCAGCAGTCTGAGTTGGCCGGCGAGCACGTATATCCAGGCGCGGCCCTGGTGCGTCGTGAGTTTCGGTTCGCGCGGCTCGATGACGTGTTTGAACACGTGCACGCGGCTGGGGTTGCTCGTGAGCGGCACGACGACGCCTCCTGACTGCATGGCCTGCGGTTGCAGGTGCACGCGCGGGTCGCCGGTCGCTGGGGCGCCGACGATCTGGTCGAGGCTCACCCGGTAGGTCTTGGCGAGGGGCAGGAGTGCGTCGAGGCTCGGGGCGCGCTTGCCGGTTTCGAGGCGCGACAGTGCGCTCACCGAGAGGCCCGAGTCGTGGGCGACCGCCTCGAGCGTGAGCCCGCGGGCGGTGCGCATGGCGCGCAGGCGGGGGCCGATCGCGGCGATCAGGTGTTCGGTTGAGGGGTCCATGAGGCTATTTTTGCAGATTCCGCAAAAATGCTGGTGCGTGAGCCTTGGCCAGGCGACGATGAGTGCTGCGGATCGCACCAGCGCATCCCGCGGTACACCACTCACGAGAGAGATCCCGATGCACGCACTCCTACTCGGCGCTAGCGGCGCCGTTGGCACCATTATTCGACGCGAGCTTGAGCGCGAGGGCCATCGCGTCACGACCGCGAGTCGCCGTGCGGCCCCGGTACCGGCGGCTGCAGTGGCTGCTGCGACTGAGGCTGCGGCAGGCCAGGCCCGGTCGGTACGCGTCGACCTCACGGGAGATCTCGGCCCCCTCTCGGCGCTCGCCGAGACGCACGACGTCGTGATCAACGCTTCTGGCATCGAGCGAGCCGACCTTGCGGGGGCGACCGGGGCAACGCCGCTCGTCGATATTTCGGCCACGGGTTCGTACCTCCAGGCGCTCAAAGCTGCGGCACGGGGCCCGGTGGTGCTCGGGGCGGGCCTCAGCACGGTGCTCGTGAGCGCGCTCGAGCAGCGGCCCGGCGACGAGCTTGATGCGCTCGTCATGCTCGGCGCTGGCGAACAGCACGGCCCAGCCGCCGTCGCGTGGACCGCTGGGCTCGTCGGCACCGACGTGTTTCAGCCGCCAGAGGGAGGCCGGGTGCGAAACCTCGCCGGGAGCCTCCGGGCGAAGGGGCCCGACGGGCGCACGCGGCGCTACCTTCGCGCCGATTTTCCCGACCACATTGTTGCCGTGAGCGGGCGAGCGGGGCAAGGGGGTGCGTCGGCCGCGATCCGCAGCTATCTCACGCTGAGCTCGCGGCCGATGACCGCGGCGCTTCGCGTGATTGGGCGGGCGAAGGGGCTGAGCGGTGTGCTCGGCATGGCCCCGCACGTGGGGTCAGACGCGTGGTACGTGGTCGCGCGCAACCGGCGCACGGGCGAGCGGCTTGAGGCTGAGGGGTCAGGGCAGTCTGAGGCGACGGGGCGGCTCACGGCGCTCGCCGTAGTACGCGCGGCCGAGAAGGCACCGTTTGGGGCGGTGTCGATGGCCGAGCTCGCGACGCAGGAGGAAGCGCGGCAGGTGCTGCGCAGGGCCTAGCGCCTGCGCGACTCCTTCTTGCTGAGGCCAAACACGGCGTTCAAGACCGAGGTGATGAGCGAGAGCACGAGCGCCCCGAGCACTGCCCACCAGAAGCCGTCGACCTCGAGGCCGAAGCCGATGACACCCGAGACCCAGCCCACGATGAGCAGCAGGGCGCCGTTGATGATGAGGTTGAAGAGACCGAGGGTGATGATGCGCAGCGGAATAGCCACGAAGCGAAACACTTTGCCCACCGTGATGTTCACCGCGGCGAAGAGAATCGCGACGACCACGAAGGTTGTGACCGACGCCATCGTCTCGTCGCCGAGCGGGCGAATCCACACGCCCTGATCACCCGAGCCGCCGACGATGAGCGTGGTGAGCCACAGGGCGAGGGCGCTGACAAGAATTCGGCCGAGGTTCTTCATGCCTCTATGCTCTCAGGAAAACCCTGGTGTTTCGTGCGAACGGCGCGACTGCAGCGGCGTACCAGCCCCGTGCACTACGCTTTTTGCATGGGAATCTTCAGCAAAAAAGATCGCAAGGCTCAGTCGGCACCCGAGGGGTTCGTGCCCTTCACCTTCACCGTTTCGACGGTCTTCGCGATTCCCATGCGCGGCCCGGCCCTCGTGGGCACCGTGACCGACGGTGAGATGCGCATCGGCCAGAGCGCCGTGCTGCTGTTGCCGAGCGGGCCGATCAAGGTCACCGTCGCCAAAATCGATAAGGCTCGCAAAAAGGCCGCCTTCGCGAGCGAGGGAGAAGAGGCCGGAGTCTTTCTCACGGGCTTCACCACCGAGCACATTCCGGTCGCTCCCGGCCAAAACGGCTCGGTGATTGACGCTGGCGCCATGTCGGGGTGCGTGCTCGCGGGGCACTGAGCCCGAAGCGCCGAAACGCGACCCACGGGCGAACCCTTTGGCCGAGAGCCGGTTAGGAGTCGCCGAGCGAGTCGCTCAAGAAGCCCCTCAGCAGCGCGGCGGAGCCCTCAAGGTGCTCGGCCATCGCCTCGGCAGCGGCGCTCGGCCGGCCCGCCAAAATCGCCGAAACGATCGCGACGTGCTGCTCGGCAGAGTGCACGATGTTCGGTTCGAGCACCGGAATCGCTTCGAGCAGCGCATTGACGCGGGTGCGAATGTTGGCCGCGAGGGGCACGAGGCTCGGCGAGCCCGAGAGTTCGGCGATGAGCAGGTGCAGGCGCGAGTCGAGCCTGCGGTGATCGGCCGCAGAGGCCGCAGAACACGCCTCAAGCGCCCTCGTGAGTGACGAGCGTTCGCTCGAGGTGAGGTCGCGCGCAGCGGCCTCACGCGCAGCACCGACCTCGAGAACCCGGCGCAGCACCGTCACGTCTTCGACCTCTTCGGCGGTGACGGTAGCCTCTTGGCCGGTGAGGCGTTCGAGCGGCAGCTCATCGACCACGAATGATCCGCCATATCGGCCACGGCGGGAGACGACATAACCGGCGTCTGAGAGGGTCGAGAGGGCCTCGCGAACGGTGTCGCGGCTCACCTTCAGCATGGCCGCGAGATCACGCTCAGCGGGCAGTCGCTCGCCGGGCGGAATCACCCCGAGCCTGATCGACTGCAGCAGACGCTGCATGGTCTCTTCGTACGCGTTCGTGGGTCGCACCGCCCTGATGAGCAGCTCAGAACCCGCGCCACTGTTTTGCATCGGTTCTCCCTTCGAAGAGCATGGGGCCCGCAGGAAGAACCTGCGGGCCCCATGCCTGTGAGTCTATACGGCTCACAGCCGTGTGCTTTGCGCTTGCGGCCTAGAGCGGCGTCGTGTACGCGCTCGAGAGGCCACCGTCGACAAGGAACGTCGAGGCGGTAATGAACGAGGCATCATCGCTTGCGAGGAAGGCGACCGAGGCGGCGAGCTCCTCGGGCTTCGCGAAGCGGCCGACCGGAACGTGCACGAGGCGACGGGCCGCGCGCTCGGGGTCTTTCGCGAAGAGCTCCTGCAGGAGCGGGGTGTTCACAGGTCCGGGGCAGAGCGCGTTCACGCGAATGCCCTGGCGTGCGAACTGGACACCGAGCTCGCGGGTCATGGCGAGCACGCCGCCCTTTGACGCGGTGTACGAGATCTGAGACGTCGCCGAGCCCATGACCGCGACAAACGAGGCCGTGTTGATGATCGAGCCCGAGCCCTGCTTCGTCATGTGGCGAAGCGCCGCACGCGAGCAGAGGTACACGCTCTTGAGGTTGACGTCTTGCACCTTCTGCCACGCGGGCAGCTCGGTCGTCTCGATCGAATCGTCGTCATCGGGTGAAATGCCGGCGTTGTTGAAGGCGATGTCGACCGAGCCGTAGGTGCTGGCGGCTGTATCGAACAGGGCGTTGACCTGATCTTCGTCAGTGACGTTGACCTGCACGAAGAGCCCCCCGACCTCTGCGGCCGCGGCCTCGCCGGCCTCGGGGTTCATGTCGCCGATGACGATGGTGGCGCCCTCGGCGCGCATGCGCTTGGCGGTGGCAAGGCCGATACCGCTCGCGCCACCGGTAATCACGGCGACTTTCCCTGCGAGTCGTTGGGTGAGATCAAAAGGGGTGATTTCGTTCATGTTCTGCTTCCTTGAATGGGTCAAAGTGTTGAAAGGTTTAGGGCTTGGTTATTCCGACGCGAAGAAGACGTTCTTCGTTTCGGTGAAGTGTTCTGCGGCGTCTGGCCCCAGCTCACGGCCGAGCCCAGACTGCTTGAACCCGCCGAAGGGGGTCGAGTAGCGCACCGATGAGTGCGAGTTGACCGAGAGGTTGCCGCCCTCGACGCCACGCGCCGTGCGAATGCCGCGGGCGAGATCTTTGGTCCAGATCGATCCGCTCAGGCCGTATTCGGTGTCGTTGGCGATGCGCAGCGCATCGGCCTCGTCTTCGAAGGGAATGACCGAGACGACCGGGCCAAAAATCTCTTCGGTTGAGAGGCGGTCGCCGTGCTGTCCCTCGACAACCGTTGGCGCGAACCAGGCGCCGGGGCCCTCGGGGGCCTCGCCCGTGAACGCGACCTTGACGTCGTCGGTGATGAACGACGCAACGCTGTCGCGGTGCGCGAGGGTCACGAGGGGGCCGACCTCGGTCTCTTCGAGCGTCGGGTCGCCGACCTTGACGTTTTTCACGGCCTGCTCGAAGTGCTCCATGAAGCGGTCGTAGGCGCTGCGCTGCACGAGCAGGCGGCTGCGGGCGCAGCAGTCCTGGCCCGCGTTGTCGAAGACCGAGTAGGGAGCGGTCGCCGCGGCCTTCTCAATATCGGCGTCATCGAACACGATGTTTGCGCTCTTGCCGCCGAGCTCGAGGGTCACGCGCTTCACCTGCTCTGCGCAGCCGGCCATGATGCCCTTGCCCACCTGGGTCGAGCCGGTGAAGACGACCTTGCGCACCTCGGGGTTCGTGACGAAGCGCTCGCCGACGACCGAGCCGCGACCCGCGAGCACCTGGAAGAGGCCCTCGGGCAGGCCGGCCTCGAGCGCGAGTTCGCCGAGGCGAATGCTCGTGAGGGGGGTCCACTCTGCCGGCTTCAGAACGACGGCGTTGCCCGCAGCGAGTGCCGGAGCGAAGCCCCAGGCAGCAATGGTCATAGGAAAGTTCCACGGGGTAATGACGCCCACGACGCCGAGCGGCTCGTGGAAGGTGACGTCGAGCCCGCCGGCCACGGGAATCTGCTGGCCGATGAGACGCTCGGGCGACGCCGAGTAGTACTCGAGCACATCGCGCACGTGCCCGGCCTCCCACCGCGACTGCGAAATGGGGTGGCCCGAGTTCGTCGTCTCGAGCGAGGCGAGGTGCTCGACGTCAGCGTCTACCGCCGCGGCGAAGTTGCGCAGTGCCTTGGCGCGGTCGGCGGGGGCAATGCGCGCCCACTCTGCCTGCGCCTTGGCCGCCTGTGCGATCGCGCGGTCGGTCGCCTCGAGGTCGAGGTGTTCGACCTCGGTGACAACGGCCTCGGTCGCCGGGTTGATGATGGTGTAGCTCATGCGTTCTCCTCACGCAGATGGCGGTGGGTGTGTGCTGCTTCGACGAGCCCCTGAAAGAGGCGTCGGTCGTCGGTGTTCTCTTCGGGGTGCCACTGCACGGCAACCGCGAAGGGGTGCGAGGGCAGCTCGACCGACTCGATGATGCCGTCGGTCGTGCGGCTTGTGACGCGGAGCCCCTCGCCCACCTCGCCGATGGCCTGGTGGTGGTAAAGGTGCGCCTCGGCCGTCAAGTCTTCGCCGTAGAGCTGCGCGATCTGCGAGCCCTCGTCGACCTCGATCGTCGCCCTGTTGAACACGCCGGCGCCAATCTGGTAGCGGTCGTCGCCGACGACGTCGGGCAGGTGCTGCAGGAGCGTGCCGCCGAGTTCGACGTTGAGCATCTGCGCGCCACGGCAAATGCAGAGCATCGGCAGCGAGGCCTCGATTGCCGCGTGGATCAGCGCCGCCTCAAACTCGTCCCGATCGGTGCGCGGGGCACCGGTTCGCTCGTGGGGGCTCTCGTTGTACCGTTTTGGGTCGACGTCGGCGCCGCCCGACAGCACGAGGCCGTCGAGCCGAGCAATGATGCTGCGGGCCTCTTCGTTCGTGATGGCCTGGGGTGGCAAGACGACGACGGTGCCGCCGACGTCGGTCACGGCGTTCATGTAGACCTGGGGCAGAAACGATGCCGGAACATCCCACACCCCGGTCTGCGCCTGCTCAAGATAACTGGTGATGCCGATTATCGGTTTAGAGTCGTTCAAAGCCGCGAATCCTCTCCCAATCAGTGATTGCGGCGTCGAAGGCCTGAACCTCGACGCGTGCTGCGTGGACGTAGTGGTCGACAACCTCGTCACCAAAGATTTCGCGGGCGGCCTTCGACTGGTCGAAGAGATCGGCTGCCTCACGGAGCGTGGTTGGCACGCGCTCGACGTTGCTCGTGTAGGCGTTGCCCTCGAGTGCCTCGCCCAGCTCGAGCTTGTGCTCGATGCCGTACAGGCCTGACGCGAGCAGCCCCGAAACCGCGAGGTACTGGTTGACGTCTGCTCCCGGCACGCGGTTTTCGACGCGCATGCTCTTGCCGCGGCCGACGATGCGCAGCGCGCAGCTGCGGTTATCGAAGCCCCAGGCAACGGCCGTCGGGGCGAAGCTGCCGTCAACATAGCGCTTGTATGAGTTGATGTTCGGTGCGTAGAGCAGCGTGAACTCGCGCATGAGCTTCAGCTGGCCCGCGATGAAGTGCCTGAAGGTGTCAGACATGCCCTGGGGGTCTGATTCGTCGGCGAAGATGGGGTTGCCATCGTCGTCGCGCAGGCTCGCGTGCACGTGGCAGCTTGACCCCTCGCGCTCGTTGAACTTGGCCATGAAGGTGATCGATTTGCCGTGCTTGTCGGCGATCTCCTTCGATCCGCTCTTGTAAATGGAGTGGTTATCGCAGGTTGCGAGCGCGTGTGCGTAGCGAAAGGCGATTTCCTGTTGGCCGAAGTTGCACTCGCCCTTGACGCCCTCGTTGTACATGCCGGCTGCATCCATCGAGTTGCGAATATCGCGCAGCAGCGGCTCCATGCGGGTCGAGGCGTGCAGGGCGTAGTCGATGTTGTAGTCGCTCTCGGTCGCGAGGTCGTTGTAATGCTTCTTCCATGCCGTGCGGTAGTCGTCGGCAAAGACGATGAACTCGAGCTCGGTCGCCACGTTCGTGTGGTAGCCGTGCTCGGCCAGGCGATCGATCTGCCGCTGCAACACCGACCTGGGCGCCACGGGAATGGGCTGGTGGTCGCTCGCGTTGACGAGGTCGGCCATGACGAGCGCCGTGCCGGGAATCCACGGGGTGAGGCGCAGCGTCGTCAGGTCGGGCACCATGGCCATGTCGCCGTAGCCGCTCTCCCAGCTCGTGAGCGCGTAGCCGTCGACGGTGTTGAGATCGACGTCAACCGCGAGCAGGTAGTTGCAGCACTCTGCGTGCCCGGTCATGGTCTCTTCGAGAAAGAGTCGAGCCGAGATGCGTTTGCCGACCAGTCGCCCTTGAACATCGGTGAACGCGACGATGACGGTGTCGATGTCGCCCGAGGCAACAGCTTCTTTGAGCTGTTCGGTGGTCAAGTTTCCGCTCACGGGATTCATGGAATCTCCTTTAGTGTCTCTTCATTGAGTGTGGGTGTCCATTTTTAATGGTGGGAATTTAGACCATTAAAGCATGGCTCGGGGTGAATTGCTAGCGCAAGTGCCGTCGCGTTGCGCGTTCGGAGCGTGTCGCCTAGAGCATCGCCGGGTGGAGCTCGTGGGCGGTGTGTGGGGTGAGGCTCTGAAGTGTTGTCTCGTCAAGGCTGCCGATGATTCCGATGGTCGTGAGGCCCGCCCCGGTCGCGGCCGCGATGCCGGTGCGCGAGTCTTCGAACGCGACCGCGTCGGCCGCCGTGAGTGAGAGGTGCTTGAGTGCCTGGAGGTATGCGTCGGGCGCGGGTTTGGGTGAGTCGACGTCTTCAAGCGCGATGACGCCGTCGAGCAGGTCGAGAAGACCGGCCTGCTTGAGTGCCGGAACGACGACGTCCTGACTCGCCGCGGTGACGACCATGACGTGTTTGCCGCCGGCCCTGGCCTCGGTTACGAAGCGGTGGGCATCGGCGGTAATCGTTGACTGCGCTGCCGTTCGCTCGAGGTAGGCGGCGTTGAAAACTTGCAGCAGCTCGTAGGGCGTGGGGGTGGTGAGTCCCGCCTCTTCGAGCAAGACGGCAAACATGTTTTCTTCGGTGAAGCCGGCGAAATCGCTGAAGTAACGCTCGCGAGTGAGGGGCACCCCAAGCTCGCGGTCGGAGATTTCGCAGACGAGCTCGGCGAGTACTTCTTCGTCATCAGAGAGGGTGCCGTTGAAGTCGAGCAGGAGCGCTTTTGCGCGGCTCACGAGGTCTTTAACGCTAGGAATTACTGCGGTTTCGGTCACTTGATTACTCCTAATGGTATAGTTAATTGAACCAAATGATGCTTCGACCCTGAATCATCATTTGCTCAGAAGTATGTCATAAAGACTTGCTTTATTGTATTTTTTGCGAAATTATGTACCCCAATCTCATATCAACTCAGCCCGAGTGAAAAAGATAAAGGTACATATATCTAAACCATTTGGAGATGTTTTGCCTCACTTACACGATGAATTGCAGCGACGCATTGAAGAGCTGCGCGCCCACGGCGAGTTCAAGCTGCCCGCAGAACGAGAACTCGCTGAAGAGCTGGGCGTTGCGAGGGGTACGTTGCGCAAGGCCCTCGCCGAGCTGGTTGATCAGGGACTCATTGAGCTCAAGCAGGGGCGGGGCGGCGGTGCCTTCGTGAGAGACGTTGGGCAGCCGCAACTCGCGCAGCCGTTCGGAAACCCGCCCTTCGTGGTGACCCGCACACTCAATCAGGTGATTGGCGTGCCCGAGTTTCTCACCGACCAGGGCTATACCCCGGGAACCCGCATCATCAATGCCGAGGAGCGCCCTGCGCTGCCAGAGCAGCGAGAGGCGCTGGGGCTTGGCGAACGAGGCATGGTGATTGTGCTGCGCAGGCTGAGGCTCGCCAACGGCGTGCCCCTGTCGCTCGAAGAGATGGTGCTGAAAGCAGAGCTCTTCCCGAACTTTCTGCAGCGCGACCTGACCTCGGTGTATGGCCTCATGCGTGAAGAGTACGGGGTTCACGTGAACAAGGCAGAGGAAGCCATCGCTGTGAAGGCGGCGACTCCTGCGGCGGCGTACCACCTCGATATTGCGGTTGGGAGCCCGCTGTTTGATCTTGACCGGGTTGCCTATGACAGCTCGGGACAGCCGGTTGAGATCTCGCGAGATCTCTTTCGGGCCGACCTCATGCGTATGACGGTCGCGACGGGGTAGGGCCACACACTGTGGTGTGACACCAGCCGCCCTGCCGCGTCTGTCAATGGCTCACCGGGTCGTGAGGCAGAAGCTTGGCCGCCAGGTTTTGGCGGTGACGAAGAGATGCAAAGGAGCGTCTAATGGATGAAAAGCAGGGGCGTGCGGTCAACGCCAAGGTGCAAGAACATGAGGCCGGCCCGCCAGAGCTCGAGCCGGTCAACCCCTGGTCTGGGGTGATGCCCGCAGCGGGAGGCGGGAAAACCAAGCGACAGGTGCTGAGGGCGTGGCAAACCCGCGTTTTCATGGTGTCCTGGCTCGCCTACGCGGCCTTCTACTTTCCCCGCAACGCCTTCTCGGCTGCCAAGGTTGGCATTCTCGAAGAGGGGTTGATGCCGAGAGAGGCCCTGGGGCTTCTCGACACCGCGTACCTCGTCGCCTATGCGGTTGGTCAGTTCGTCTGGGGCGCGGTCGCTGAGCGTTACGGCACGAGGGTCGTCGTCGCCGGCGGCATGGTGCTCGCGACAATCGCGGCGTTGTTCATGGGCATTGTCCCTGCGCTGTGGCTCTTTGTTCCGCTCATGGTCGTGCAGGGGCTCGGCCAGTCGACGGGCTGGGCGGCGCTCAGCAAGAACATCGCCTCGTTCTTCACGATCAGCGCCCGCGGCCGAGCCATGGGCTTCTTCTCGACGAGCTACGCGTTCGGCGGTCTCGTGGCTGTTCCCGTCATGGGATGGGTCGCTTACTCGGTCTTCGACTCGTGGCGCTGGGCCTTTTTTACGGGCGCTGCGGTCATGGCTGTCGTGCTCGTCATCTTCCTCATCTTCCAGCGCAACAGCACCGAAGAGCTGGGCCTGCCGGGCATTGATGAAGATCTCGCGAAGTTCGATGAGCCCTACACGGGCAAGGGCATTCGTGGCGCGGGCAAGAGCCCCGTTCCCGTGGTGAAGCCAGAGAACAAGTTCAAGCTTGCCGACCTCATGGCCGCGGTGCGTCACGACCCGATGGTGCTGCGCCTCGGCATCGTCTACTTCATGCTGAAGCCCGCAAGGTACGCCGTACTGCTGTGGGGTCCCGTGCTCGTCATCGACGCCATTCCCGGCATCGATGCGTTCACCGCGGTCATGGTGCCCATCACCTTCGGTATCGCGGGTGTCGCAGCCCCGATCGCGATTGGCTGGGCATCTGACACCTTCTTCGGTGCCCGTCGCATCCCGCCAACGGTGCTCTCGCTTGCACTGCTCGTGGTCACCCTCATGATCTGGCAGCCCGTGGCGAACACCGGCTCGATCTGGGCCGTGGCGATCTTGCTCGGCGCCGTTGGCTTCTTCGCGTACAGTGCTGATGCCATGGTTTCGGGGGTTGCCGCGGTTGACTTTGGCACGAGCAAGTATGCCGCGGGTGCCGCTGGTTTCATCAACGGCTGCGGCTCCATCGGCGCGATTCTCGGCGGCCTGCTGCCGGGCTTTTTCTCGACCGTGACCGTGTTCTACGTGTTCGCGGCAACCGCCGCATTTGCGGCTCTGCTCATTGTTCCCTCGTGGAATAAGCGCCCCGAAGCGGCATAGCCTCGTCCGGTGCAACTGGCAGGCGAGCAAATCTTAAAGGTAGCTTTTCTCTACCAATAGGGGCTAAGCTTGCCAATTGCAACCGCACCCCTCCCGCGGCCCACGACATCTTCGGGGCCGCGGGAGGGCTATCACAACGGAGTGAAATACAGAGGAAGCAATGGCAAAAGACACTTTGAAGGTCTCGGGTGTGACGTACACAACCGCTGACACGGGTTATTTTGAGAAACGGAGCCTGAAGCGCTCGGCTGGCATTTGGGGGCTTTGGGGCCTCGCTGTCGGCGCGGTGATCTCGGGTAACTTCTCAGGCTGGAACTTCGGCATCGAAGCAGCCGGTTTCGGGGGCATGCTCATCGCCTTCGCGATCCTGGTCGTGATGTATTACGGCCTCGTATTCTCGATTGGTGAGATGGCGGCAGCGATGCCGCACACCGGTGGGGCATACTCCTTTGGCCGCGCGGCCATGGGGCCATGGGGCGGGTTCGTGACCGGCCTCGCAGAGTCAATTGAGTACGTCGCGACGAACGCCGTGATCGTGTACTTCTCGGCCGGCTACGCGAACGGTGTGACCGAGGGGCTCATGGGCTTCTCGCTGCCGACGTGGGTGTGGTGGATCATTTTGTACACCATCTTTGTCGCGCTCAACACGGCCGGCACCTCGATCTCGCTGAAGTTCGCGGTGACGGTCTCGTTCGTGTCGATCGGCGTCATCCTGCTCTTCGGCGTCATGGCGCTCGTGAGCGGCGCTGCGAGCTGGGGCAACCTCTTCGACATCGTTCCCGATCCGGGCCAGACGGCCTTCCTGCCACACGGCGTGCTGCCGATCCTCTTCGCGCTTCCCTTCGCGATGTGGCTGTTCCTCGGCATCGAAGAGCTGCCGCTCGCGGCCGAAGAATCGCACAACCCCGTGCGCGATATCCCGCGCGCAGGTCTCTGGGCACGCGGCACCCTCATCTTCACGGGCCTTGTCGTACTCTTCCTCAACACCGCCGTGCTCGGTGCCGAGAAGACCGGCGGCGCTGGCGAGCCACTGCTCGATGGTTTCCGCACCATTCTTGGTGACGACCTCGCGTGGGTTGCTGGCCTCCTGGCGCTCTTCGCGCTCTTCGGTCTGCTCGCCTCGCTGCAGGGCATCATGTTTGCCTACGGTCGCAACCTGTACTCGCTCTCACGCGCCGGGTACTACCCGAAGTTCCTCTCGCTGACCGGCAAGCGCCAGACGCCGTGGGTCGCGCTCATCGCGGGTGCCCTCATCGGCCTCACCGCGCTCATCGTCGTCGAGGTGACGGGTGGCGAAGATGGTGTTGGCGGCGCGGTCGTGCTCAACATCGCCGTGTGGGGGGCCGTGCTCGCGTACTTCATGCAGATGCTCTCGTTCATCATTCTGCGCAAGAAGTACCCCAAGGCATCACGCCCCTACAAGAGCCCCTGGGGCATGTTTGGCGCCTACGCGGCTGCTGTCATCTCGGCCCTGATCTTCCTGGGCTTCCTGCTCAATGAGTCGTTTAGGCCGGCGATCGTCGCGATCGTGATCGTTTACGTCATCGGTCTCATCATCTTCGGCGTCTACACCCGCCACCGCCTGATTCTCTCGCCTGAAGAGGAGTACGCGGTCTCGGGCGGCCTGCACGGCGACCCTCAAACCGAGGGTTACGGCGGCCAGGTTGAAGAAGAGCTGCTTGCAATGGACGGGGTCGATGGGCCAGAGTTGAAATAGCATTGCACAAGGCTAGGCCGCGCGTTGCACGTGAAACACCTCACGTGCGGCGCGCGGCTCCTGCCCCGACATCGTTGTGGGGCGGATCATCGCGACACTGCCTGCCGTGCGGTGCTCGATGCGCACAAATGAATATCGGCTATCAAGTTGTAGCGGGAGAGTTCGGGGTGACCCGACGCCGTAGGAGCAAAATCCCTCCCCGGGAAATCTCTCAGGCTCACGTACCGCTACAGCGTGGCAACTCTGGAAAACACCGACCGGAATGACCCGGTCGCTTACCGAAGGTGCAACGGCCCGCAGACGTACTTTGCTGTACCGGCGCGGCGCCCGAATCTCTCAGGTCCCATAACAGAGCGGGGAGGATCGTTTCCTATTCGCGCCTTCGGGCCTACGAAAGAGATCCTCTTGAACACGCAACCGATTGAACGTTCCTTCGCTGATCGCCATATTGGCGTGAACACCCCTGCCGACCTCGCCACGATGCTTGAGCGGGTTGGTTACGAGAGCGCCTCTGCGCTCGCCGACGCGGCGGTGCCGCCCGAGATACGCATGCCGCACGCGCTCGATCTCGCCGGGCCCCGCAGTGAGGCAGAAATTCTCAGTGACCTGAAGGGCTTTGCGGCCCAGAACACGGTCATGACACAAATGATCGGCCAGGGTTTTTACGACACCCACACACCCCCGGTCATTCTGCGCAACGTGCTTGAGAGCCCCGCCTGGTACACGGCCTACACGCCGTATCAGCCGGAGATCTCGCAGGGTCGGCTCGAGGCGCTGCTCAATTTCCAGACGATGGTTGCCGACCTCACCGGTCTCGACGTGGCCAACGCTTCGATGCTCGACGAATCATCGGCCGCAGCCGAAGCCGTGCTGCTCATGCGCCGCGCGAGCAAAGCGGGCTCGGGGGCAAAAGCGGTTGTCGACCGCAACGTGTTTCCGCAAACCCTCGCGGTCATTAAAGGCCGTGCCGCGGCGCTCGAAATTGAGATTGAGGTCGCCGACCTCTCGCTTGGGCTGCCTGCGGGCGAGGTGTTTGGGGTCGTGCTGCAGCAGCCGGGCAATGACGGCTCGGTGAGTGACCACCGTGCGATTATCGCCGAGGCGAAGCGCCAGGGTGCCATGGTTACGGTAATTACCGACCTGCTTGCGCTGACGCTCATTGAGTCACCGGGCGAGCAGGGTGCCGACGTCGCCGTCGGGAACACGCAGCGCTTTGGCGTTCCGCTCTTCTTCGGCGGGCCGCACGCCGCGTTCATGGCGATTCGTGCGGGGCTTGAGCGGTCGCTGCCAGGCCGTCTCGTCGGGGTCTCGCAGGATGCTGCGGGGAGGCCCGCCTATCGTCTCGCGCTGCAGACGCGCGAGCAGCACATTCGTCGTGAGAAGGCGACGAGCAATATCTGCACGGCGCAGGCGCTCTTGGCCGTGACCGCGTCTATGTATGCCGTGTATCACGGCCCCGCGGGCCTCAAGGCGATTGCCGAGCGGGCTCACGCTCACGCGCGAACGATTGCGGCGAGCCTCTCGGCCGCGGGAATCTCGCTCGCCTCGGGGTCGTTCTTCGACACTGTTGTGGCGAGCATTCCTGGGCGGGCCGACGAGGTTATTGCCGCGGCCGCCGCATCGGGCATCAACCTGCGCCGCATCGACGAAGACACCGTGGGGGTTTCGACCGACGAGACCACCACGGGCGAGCACGTCGAGGCGGTCGTTCGAGCCTTTGGAACCGCCGCGAGCGAGTCGGCACGCGCGGGCGACTACGGGTTCAACAGCCTGCTCGTTCGCACGAGCCGGTACCTCGAGCACCCGATCTTCCACTCGGTTCGCTCCGAGACGCAGATGCTGCGGTACTTGCGCAGGCTCTCCGATCGCGACCTCGCGCTCGACCGCACGATGATTCCGCTCGGCTCCTGCACCATGAAGCTCAACTCGACCGCCGAGATGGAGTCGATTTCGTGGCCAGAGTTCGCTGGCATTCACCCGTACGTTCCGGCGGATCAGAGCGCCGGCTGGCGTGCGCTCATCGCCGATCTCGAGTCGAGGCTGCGCGCGATCACCGGTTACGCCGGGGTGTCGATTCAGCCAAACTCGGGGGCTCAGGGTGAGTACGCGGGCCTCAACGCGATCAGCATGTATCACCGCGCGAATGGGCAAGAACAGCGCAATATCTGCCTCATCCCGGCCTCCGCGCACGGCACGAATGCTGCCTCGGCCGTGCTCGCTGGTATGCGGGTCGTCGTGGTGAAAAACACCGATGCCGGAACGATCGACATGCACGACCTGCGAGCGAAGGTCGCCTCGCACCGTGACGAGCTCTCGGCCATCATGATCACCTACCCCTCGACGTACGGACTCTACGACACCGATGTGCGTGAGGTCTGCGACCTCGTGCACGAGGCCGGCGGGCAGGTGTACATCGACGGCGCCAACATGAATGCGCTCGTTGGCCTCGCGCAGCCCGGCAAGTTCGGCGGCGACGTTTCGCACCTGAACCTGCACAAGACCTTCGCGATTCCCCACGGTGGTGGCGGCCCGGGCGTTGGCCCGATCTGCGTGGCAGAGCACCTGCTGCCCTACCTGCCGAGCGACCCGACGGGTACCTTCTCGGTGAGCGAGGGCGTTCCGGTCGTCGCGACGCTATTCGGATCGGCAGGGGTCTTGCCGATCTCGTACAGCTACATCGCAATGATGGGCGGCGAGGGCCTCACGCAGGCGACGAAGATTGCGCTGCTGAGCGCGAACTACGTGGCCGCTCGGCTTGACGAATACTTCCCAGTGCTGTTTCGCGGCAACGCGGGGCTCGTCGCACACGAGTGCATTCTCGACTTGCGGCAGCTCACCGAGCAGTCGGGGGTCACGGCCGAAGACGTCGCGAAGCGGCTCATCGACTTCGGGTTTCACGCCCCGACGCTCGCCTTCCCAGTGCCGGGAACGCTCATGGTTGAGCCCACCGAGTCAGAAGACCTCGAAGAGATCGAGCGTTTTATCGAGGCCATGATTGCCATTCGTGGCGAGATCGACGACGTGATCGCGGGCAAGATCGCGCTCGATCGTTCGCCGCTTCGCCTCGCTCCCCACTCGGCAGAGACGGCGCTCGCCGACGAGTGGAACCGCGACTACCCGCGTAGCCAGGGAGTGTTTCCTGTCGCGCGGCTGCGCACCGACAAGTACTTCGCGCCGGTTGACCGCATCGACGGGGCATTCGGCGACCGAAACCTTGTGTGCTCATGCCCAGCCCCCGAGGCCTTCGAGCAGCCCGAAGCGGGCGAGTGACGCGGGCGCTGTGCGCCCAGCATGAGACACCAGACCACACCACACGAAAGATAAAGGAAACACAGAGAATGAGCACAGTGCAGTTAGGGCTGAGATATTCAGCCGAACACGAGTGGGTCAACGATGAGACCCCAACCGTTGTTGGCATTACTCAGGTCGCGGCCGACGCGCTCGGCGAGATCGTCTACGTCGAACTCCCCGAGGTCGGCGATACCGTCACCTCGGGCGAAGTGATGGGCGAGGTCGAGTCGACGAAGTCGGTCTCAGACCTCTTCAGCCCGGTCACGGGCGAGGTCGTTGCGGTGAATGAGACCGTCACCGACGACCCCACCCTTGTGAACTCGGCCCCCTACGGCGAGGGCTGGCTCGTCAAGGTCGCCGTCACCCAAGAAGGACCCCTGCTCACCGCCGAGCAGTACGCACAGGAGAACGGAGTACAGCTGTGAAATCGTTTGAACAGATTGTCGCGCCATCGCTCAACGAGCCGATCGCTTCGCTTGATCCGCAGGTCGCTGGGCGCATCGACGCCGAGCTCGCGCGGCAGCGACGCGGGCTCGAGATGATCGCTTCTGAAAACCACACCGCGGTCGCGGTCATGCAGGCGCAGGGCTCGGTGCTCACGAACAAGTACGCCGAGGGCTACCCGGGGCGCCGCTACTACGGCGGTTGCGAAGAGGTCGACGTGATCGAGCAGCTCGCGATCGACCGCGTGAAGGAGCTGTTTGGGGCGGGCTTCGCGAACGTGCAACCGCACTCGGGCGCGCAGGCGAACGCCGCCGTGATGCACGCGCTCATTCGCCCGGGCGACACGATTCTCGGCCTGAACCTCGCACACGGCGGGCACCTCACGCACGGCATGAAGATCAACTTCTCGGGTCGCCTCTACACGGTTGCCGCGTACAGCGTTGACGAAGAGACCCTGACCATCGACATGGACGAGGTTGAGCGGCTCGCCCACGAGCACCGCCCGAAGCTCATCGTTGCCGGCTGGTCGGCGTACCCGAGGCAGCTCGACTTCGAGCGCTTCAGGGCAATCGCCGATGCGGTCGGGGCCTACCTCATGGTCGACATGGCGCACTTCGCGGGGCTCGTCGCCGCAGGCCTGCACCCGAACCCGGTGCCGCACGCCCACGTGACGACCTCGACCACGCACAAGACCCTCGCTGGGCCGCGCGGTGGCATCATTCTCACGAACGATGCTGAGATCGCCAAAAAGGTGAACTCTGCCGTGTTCCCAGGCCAGCAGGGCGGCCCGCTCGAGCACGTGATCGCCGGCAAGGCGGTCGCCTTCAAGGTCGCTGCGAGCGACGAGTTCAAGGAACGGCAGGAGCGCACGCTTCGTGGCGCCGCGATTCTTGCAGAGCGTCTCACCCAGGCCGACGTTGCCGCGAGCGGTATCAGCGTGCTCACGGGCGGAACCGACGTGCACCTCGTGCTCGTCGATCTGCGCGACTCGACCCTCGACGGGCAGGTTGCTGAAGATCTGCTCGCCGAGGTCGAGATCACGGTCAACCGCAACGCGGTGCCGTTCGATCCGCGCCCACCGATGGTGACGAGCGGCCTGCGCATCGGCACTCCAGCGCTCGCGACGAGAGGCTTCGGCGACGAGGCCTTTGCCGAGGTTGCCGACATCATCGCCCTGGCGCTCATTGCGGGCACGAGCGAGGGCGGGGCAGCCCCCGAACAGCTCGCGAGCCTGCGTGAGCGCGTTGCGGTGCTTGCCGAGGCGCACCCCCTCTACCCGGCGGTCGCGCAGCTGTCGTAGCGGGTCGTGCACAACGCAGTGGGCCGTGAGCGAAGCATCTTCGTCTCACGGCCCACTGCCTGTTTGCGGGGTGGGGTTACGACTCGTACGAGTAGAAGCCCTCGCCGCTCTTGCGCCCGAGCTTGCCAGCGTCGACGTAGCGGTGCAGCAGGTCGCGCGGGCCCTGGGGCAGGGTCGGGGTCTCGGCCGCGTAGTGCTCCTCGATGTCGAGCACGACGTCGAGACCCACCTGGTCCATGAGGGCGAAGGGGCCCACCGCGAGGCCCATGTTGGCCTTCATGATCGCGTCGACGTCTTCGGGCGTGCTGACGCCCTCTTCGACAACGGCGAGCGACTCGCGCTTGATGGCCGCCCAGATGCGGTTGAAGATGAAGCCGGTGCTCTCGGCGTGCGCGATGAAGGGCTCGAGACCGAAGCGGCGCAGCTCTTCGGCAACGTCGTCGAGCAGGCCTTCGGTCGTTTGGCCGTCGCTCATGAGCTCGACCGCCATGCTTGCCGGGGGCATCGCGAAGTGCATGTTGAACACGCGCTCGGGGTTCTTGACCTCGTCGATGACGAGGCGTGAGGCGTATGACGACGAGTTCGTCGCGAGCAGCGCGTCGTCGTCGGCGAGCTCATCGAGCTGGCCAAAGAGCGGGCGCTTGATGTCGAGGCGCTCGGGAACGGCCTCGACCACGAGCCATGCGCCGGGCAGTGCGTCGGCGACCTGCTCGGTCGCGGTGACCTTGCCCGCGGTGGCGCCCTTGCCCTGCTTGGTGAGGCGCTCGCTCAGCTCTGGCAGCGCCTCGTCGATGTAGGCGAGGGCTGCGTCGCGCTGGGCCTCTTGCAGGTCGGCGATGCGCACGTCAGACCCGCCCGCGGCAAAGACGGCTGCGATGCGGCGGCCGAGGGTGCCAGCGCCCACGACCACAATGGGGCGCTCAGAAACATTGGCCGGTAGCGAAAACTTCATGATATCTCTCCAATCGTTGGTGCAATCACCATGGTTTCTCGATACAATCTGTATTGAATACATTATGCATCGAGTTTCTGTGAGAGGAATCAGCAATGAATACGGGTGAGTCACGGGGCGACACCGGAGTCGCATCTGCTGGCCAGGCGGCAGCAACCGAGGGGCCACGCGCGGGCCAGTCGGCGCCGAGGGCACGCGTGCACACCCGGGCCGCGCTCATTGACGCGGCCGAGGCGATCTTTGCGGCGAGGGGCGTGCCAAGCGCCTCGATCGACGAGATCTGCAAACGGGCTGGCTTCACGCGGGGCGCCTTCTACTCAAACTTCAAGACCGTCGACGACGTGTTCTTTGCCCTGTACGAGCGCAAGACCGAAGAGGTCTTGAGTGGCATGGCGAGCTTCGACCAGGCAATTCCTGCTGCCGCGCGCGGTCGCGAGGCCGTGCTCGAGGCGGCGGCCGACGAGATGCTGCGCGTCATTCCCGCTGACACCCAGTGGTATGCGCTGCGGGCGCTCTTCGGGCTGCGGGCCTGGTCAGACCCCGATATGGCCGAGGTGCTGAAGGGCCACGGCGAGGCATTTCAGCGCCAGGTTGTTCCCGTGCTCGAGGGCGTTGCCCGAGCCGTGGGCGCGGCGCTCGTGCCCGACGCCGACGAGGCCACCCGCATCGTCATCGCCTGCCACGTCGGCTCGGTGCTGCAGGGACCATTTGTTGACAGCCCGCCGCGCCTGCGGCGAGATGCCATACTCACAGCGCTTCGGGGGGTGTTGACCGGCCCTCAGCCGGCCCACTAATCGAGGCGACCACACAGAAAAGAAAGGGTGAGCACTCATGTCTGAGTCACGCGTAGCCATTATTGGGGCCGGAGTCATCGGCCTGTCGTGGGCAGAACTATTTCTCGAGAGCGGGTGGGAGGTCTCGATCTTTGACGTTTCGCCCGACGCGGTGCCCAAGGGGCGCGGCTTCGAGGTTGCGTCATCGATCGAAGAGGCCGTGCGCGGCGCCGACCTCGTGCAAGAGAACGGCCCAGAGCGCCTCGACATCAAGCGCGACCTGCTCGGCCAGATCGCTGCCGCGGCATCAGACGACACGATCATCGCGTCGTCGACCTCGAGCCTGCTCCCGTCGCTCCTCGCCGACGGCAACGAGCGCGCCGACCAGATTCTCGTCGGCCACCCCTACAACCCGCCGCAGATCATGCCGCTCGTTGAGATCGTGCCGGGGCCCACGACCCGTGACGAGCTCGTGAAGCGCGCCGAGCGCATCTACCGCGACATCGGCAAGGTTCCCGTTGCGCTGCAGCGCGAGATTCCCGGCTTCGTCGGCAACCGCGTACAGAAGGCCGTGCTCGACGAGGCCATGTGGCTCATCAAGCACGGTGTCGTTGACGCACGCGCCTTCGACATCATCTTCCAGGAGTCGCTCGGCCTGCGCTGGGCGTCGATCGGCGTGCTCGAGGCTTCACACCTGGGCGGCGGGCCGGCTGGCCTGCGCCACATCATCGAGCACGTTGGCAAGGCGCTCGACGCGATCGAGCTGCACCGCCCCGACATGAGCGAAGCCGACCGAGACGCACTCGTGCAGCAGGTCGAAGACGCCTATGGCGTCGCCGACACCTACGCATCGCGTGCCGAGCGCCGCGACCGCATCACGCGCGCCGTGCGCGGAGCGGTTGGCGCCGAGCAGCTGCGACCGGTGCTGTATGCCCTCGACGTGCTTGAGGGCAGCGTCAATCGGGTCGATCCGCACACGGGCGAGGTCACGCAACTGCACACGGGGCTCACCGAGGCTCCCGACGGCCTCGTCGTCGATACGAAAGCCGGCCACATCACCTTCACCTGCATGGGTGAGCCCGATGGCGAGGCGAAGGCTGGCCAAGAGCCCGAATTCGCGACCGTCAACGGTTCGGTGCAGCGCATTTCGCTGGGCGGCGGATCGGCGCAGGTCATCGTGCCGCGCGGCTCGTTCACCACGGGCAAGCAGATCACGAGCGACCCGGCGACCGGCCGCCTCTTCTGGAGCGACCGCGAAGGCCGCGGTATTTACCGTGCCGAGGCCGACGGAAGTGGCCTCACGCGCCTCGTCGACACGAGGGGAACGGGCGAGACCGAGGTGCAGGAGTGGTGCGTTGGAATCGCCGTCGACCCCGAGGCTGGTGATCTGTTCTGGACCCAGAAGGGCGCGACCGGGGCTGCCGAGGGGCGCATCCTCAGGGCTTCACTCGAACTACCCGAGGGCGAGACGGCCGCGACGCGCACCGACATCGAGACCCTGTGGAGCGGCCTACCCGAGCCGATCGACCTTGAGATCGACGCCGAGGCCCGCATGCTGTACTGGAGCGACCGCGGTGAGGGAACCGACGGAAACACGCTGAACCGCGCGCCCATTCCCGAGACCGGCGCGAAGGGCTGGCGCCCCGCGATCTTGTCGCGCGGCTTCGACGAGGCGATCGGCCTCGCCCTCGACACGGTGCACCACGCGGCCTACGTCGCCGATCTGTCGGGTGCGATCAGGCAGATCGACCTCGGCAGCGGCGCAGAGCGAGTGGTGGCGACCCTGCCGGGTGCCGCGACCGGCCTCGCACTCGCCTGGGAGTAACGCAGGAGGCGATGCGCTCAGGCGCCCGTCGTAGCCCAGCGCTCGACGGCGCCGAGCGCATCGCGCGACAGCTCGTCGCGCTCGATGCCGGTCTCGCGGCTGAGCGCCTTGAGCAGCCCCGCCCGGCTCGCGTAGCCCGATGCGGTGGCCGCCGCCTGCAGGCTCGTGCCGCCCCGAAGCCGCGCGACCGCGACGTTGAGCCTTGCCCGCGCTCGCCAGCTCGTAAATGACAGACCGGTTTCGTCGCGAAAGAGTCGCTGCATGTGGCGGGGGCTCGTGCCGGCGAGGGCCGCGAGTTCGTTGAGCGTTGACGAACTCGCGATGCACGCCTGCGCGACCGCTCTCGCGGCCGGGTGCGCGGGGGTGAGTAGTGGAAAGCAGTCGAGCCGCATGGTGCTGAGCACCTCATCGAGGGCGACGCGAAACACGTGCACCTCTTCGGGGGTGCGGGGCCCTGCCCCGAGAATCGTTGCGACGAGTCGCGTGAGGTCGGGAACGATGCCGAGCAGCTGAATGGGGTTCGGTGGGATCGTCTGCGGCGAGAGGAACGGGCCAAACACGACGCTCTCTTGCGTGTACCTCGCCGAGTGCTCGACGTTGGGCGCGAGCCAGAGGTTCTCTTTCGGGCCGAGGCGAATGGGGCGGCCCTCGACGACGAGGTCGGCCGCGCCGCTCACGACGTGAATGAGGTGCGGGTACTCGTGCGAGTGGGTCTCGTGACCGAGAAAGCGCACGGCGTTCTCGGGAACCACCGAGAGTAGGTCAGCGCGCAGCAACGGCCCATCCCCTCGGTGTCGCCGCCAGTGCTGGGCCAAAACCGCCGATTTGCGCGCCGATGTCGTGCCGGTTCGAACCCGGTGTCGGCTTGGTGTCGCAAAGCATGACTTTCGCCTTTCTCGAGCAGTTTGGTAAGTGTAGCCTAACTAACATCATATGAAGCGGGGCTGCGACCTGCCCCCGAGATGTCTCGCACCTCACTGATTATCCCAAGAGAGAAGCTTATGCTTTTGCGTTCCCGAAACCCACTCGTTCCCGTCATCGCGGCCCTGCTCGGCGCCTCGGTGCTGCTCACCGGTTGCTCATCGTCAGAGAAGCCTGCCGACACCCAGGCCGCCGAAACCGCCGAGGCCACCGAGCGCACGGTCACGACCGAACAGGGCGAGGTCACGGTGCCCGCCGTTCCCGAGCGCGTCGTCGTGCTCAACTATGCACTCGCCGGTTACCTCTACGACCTTGACGTGCCCGTCGTCGGCACCACCTCAGAAGACTTCGACCACGAGGCCGGTTTCTCTGAGATGTGGGGCGACGGCCCGAAGAAGAACGACACCGAGTTCATCACCTGGGGTATGGACGGCTTCGACCTCGAGGCCATTCTTGAGCTCGAGCCCGACCTCATTGTCGCCGGCGGCATGGGGCTGCCCGGCGGCCTCGCTTCGAAGGGCTACGACCAGCTCTCGCAAATCGCGCCGACCGTCATCGTGAACAAAGACCTCACGACCTGGCAGGAGCAGTTCGAGTTCATCGCCGACGACCTCTTCGGTCGCGCCGACGACTACGCCGATCGACTCAAGGCCTACGAAGATCGCGTCGCCGAGGTGAAGGCGGCGATTGACGTGCCCGCCTCGCCAGCGTCGGTGCTCACGATTACCTCTGACGGCACCCCGTACCTCCTCTTCGAAGACACCGGCCTGCCGCAGGAGCTTGAGGCGCTCGGCTTCACCGCAGCACCGCTCGTCGAAGAGCACGGCCTCGAGCCCTACAACCCGGGTGGCGACATGGCGACGCTCTCGACCGAACAGGTTGGCCAGCTGCTCGCAGACGTTCCAACCCTCTTCATCACGGGCTTCAACACCGACACAACCGATGTCGCGACGCTCGCGAAGCAGCCCGTCTGGGCCGGCACCAAGGCCTTCTCAGACGATCACGCCTACGACCTGCCGTACTGGACCGTGCGCGGTGACTACGACAAGGCGCTCGCTCTGCTCGACATCATCGAAGAGCAGTTCTCGTAGCGAGCACTCGGGGCACCTGAAGGAATATCGCCATGGCACATCACGATCTCATCATTCACCCGCTCGTTCTGCGGTGCGTACACGTCACCCGCATCGTCGACGTGACACCGCGCATGCGCAGGGTCACGCTCTCGGGTGAGCAACTCGCGGCGTTCTCGAACGGGCAGCACGACCTGCCCGCCTTCGCGAGCCCCGGTTTCGATGACCACGTGAAGCTCATTTTTGCGAGTGATAGCGATATTGCTCAGGTGCTGCCCGAGCAGCTCCCGAACGGGATCGAGTGGGCGCCGGCCGAGACAAGGCAGGGCCGCGACTACACCCCGCGCCGCTTCGACGCGGCCACGGGCGAGCTCGATCTCGATTTCGTGATGCACGGCGACGGGCCGGCAGCGAGCTGGGCGCAACGTGCCACCGTGGGCGCTGCGCTCTGGTTCGCCGGCCCCAAGTCGTCGACCGTCGTTCCTGACGACGCTGACTGGGTGCTGCTCGCGGGCGACGAGACGGCGCTTCCCGCGATCGGTCGCTACTTCGACGAGCGGCCGAGCGCTGCCCCAGTGCGCGCGGTGATCACGATTGCCGATGCCCGCGCCAAGCAAGAGTTTTCGCTCGGCCCGAACGATCAGGTCGAGTGGGTGATCGCCCCTGAGCACGATGAGCGGGCGCTCGCCGAGGCGGTTGCGAAGCTGCAGGTGCCCGGCGGAACCCCGTACGTCTGGGCCGCTGCCGAGAGCCGCGCGCTCCTGCCCGTGCGCAAGCTCGCGAAGGCGCTCGGCGCGGCCAAATCGCACACCAACATCACCGGTTACTGGCACAAGACGCCAGAGGCCGACGCCCCCGGCCAGCTCGCGCACGAGCCCACGCTGCCAGAGATGCCCATTACCTGGTTCGCCGTGCGTGCGGCCCTCAGCATCGGCTTGCTCGACGCGCTCGCCGCAGAACCGATCTCGCTCGAGACGCTCGCCGCCAGGCTACGTGCCACCGCGGGCGAGCTCGACGCGCTCACCGAGTTGCTCGTTCAGGCGGGTCTCGTCACGCGCGACGACCAGGGGCTCCTGAGCCTCGACCGCCTGGGCGAAGAGCTCTGCGAAGACGAGCACGAGCAGGAGCATTACGTGGGCTGCGAGGCCGACCAGGTGCTCGCGCTTCAGGCACTGCCCGAGGCGCTCGGCAGCGACCGCTCGGCCTGGGAACACGTGAGCGGATCATCGCTGCGCACCTCGGTCGAAACGAACACCGAATACTACGAAGAGCTCGTCGACGAGGCCCGCGGCCTGCCGCACGTGCTCACGGGCCTCACGCGCCAGGCCGTGTGGGGCGAGGCGCCGAAGGTCGCGGTGACGGGGCCGGGGGCGCTCGAGGTCAGCGAGGTGCTGCAGGCCGAGGTTGGCGCGAGCATCACGGTGTTCGAGTCGGCTGGCCCGCTCGCGGTTCTGCGTCAGGTCGCTCACGAGGCTCCGTGGGCGTTTGCCCAGGGCGTGCCCGAGGGTGCCGATCTCGTGGCGACGGCCCTTGCCTTCGGCCACCGCAGCGACGCCGAGGTCGTTTCGCTCCTGCGCTCGCTCGCGGGTGCTGCCGAGCGACTCGTGCTCATCGAGCGGCTAAGCCCAGACGGGCTGAGCCCCGCGGCGAGTGCCGCGCAGGCCCTCGTCGATTACGCGGTGCTCGGCGTGCCGACCCGCACTCCCGAGGCGACCCTCGCACTCGTGGAGGCTGCCGGCTGGTCACTGGTTTCACGTGAAAAGCTTGGCTGGGGCATCGAGAGCCTCGAAGTGATTGCGACGGCCGGGCGCTAGTGCCCGCTATGACGCCGGTGCCGAAGTCGCGGCACCGTATCGCTTGGCTGTGCGTTTCGCTCGTTGTGCTCGCTTGCGTGTGCGCAGCGAGCATCGCGATTGGGTCGGCGAAGTTGCCGCTCAGTACGGTGTGGGCCGCGCTCACCGACCCCGATGGCAGCATCGACCACGCCACGGTGCTCACGCTCCGGGTGCCCCGCACGCTGCTTGGCCTGCTCGTGGGGGCGGCGCTCGCAGTCTCGGGCGCACTCATGCAGGGCCTCACGCGCAACCCGCTCGCCGACCCCGGCATTCTCGGGGTGAACGCGGGCGCCGGTTTCGCGATCGTGCTCGGTGTTTCGCTCTTCGGGGTGACTCGCATCTCGCAGTACCTCTGGTTCGGGTTTATCGGTGCTGTTGCCGCTGGCATGCTCGTCTACTTCGTGGCCGCCAGGGGCGGGGGCGGCGCGACGCCGCTGCGCCTCACGCTCGTCGGTGTTGCGCTGAGCGCCGTGCTTACGGGCTTCTCGCACACCCTCGCGATGCTCAATACGCGCACCTTCGACCGCATGCGCTTCTGGGGCGCTGGCAGTCTCGCCGACCGTCCCGAGGGCACGATGCAGGTCGTCTTGCCCTTCATCGCGATCGGCCTCGTGCTCGCCTTCACGACCGCGCGAGGCATGAACGCCCTCGCCCTCGGCGACGACCTTGCGCGCTCGGTCGGCTCACGCGTGGGCTTCACGCGCGCCCGCGGAATGATCGCGGTCACCCTCATGTGTGGTGCCGCAACCGCGGCCGTCGGCCCCATCGGCTTCGTGGGCCTCATGGTGCCGCACGCCGTGCGCTTCATGGTCGGGCCAGACCAGCGGTGGATCCTCCCTTTCTCTCTCGTCTTGGGCCCCACGTTAGTGCTGACCTCTGACATTCTTGGGCGCGTGATCGTCTCGCCAGCCGAGCTGCAGGTCGGCGTCGTCACCGCCTTTCTCGGTGCCCCCGTGCTCATCGCGCTCGTGCGCCGTACGAAGGTGGCTGCCCTATGAGCGCAACGGTTGTTCTTCGCGCCGGTCGCTTCAGCCGCCGCACGACACGACGCGCGATCGTCGTGCAGGTGCTGCTCGTCATCGCCGTCGTCGCCTGCTCGCTTGCGGCGCTCACCCTCGGGTCGCGCTCGCTCTCCATCGAGCAGGTGTTTAACGCGCTCTCACCCGGCGCAACAGGAATCGACCGCATGGTCGTCGTTGAGTGGCGCGCCCCGAGAGCCCTCGCGGCCGTGCTCTTTGGGGCCTGCCTCGGCGTGAGCGGTGCGATGTTCCAGTCGCTCACCCGCAACCCACTGGGTAGCCCAGACATCGTGGGGCTGAACACCGGTGCCTACACGGGCGTCGTCGTCATGCTCATGATGGGCAACACCGGCTACGGTTCGCAGGCCGTTGGCGCAATAGTCGGCGGAATCGGCGCTGCCATGATCATCTACCTGCTCGCCTACCGCCGCGGCATGGGCGGATTCAGACTCGTGATCGTGGGAATCGCGGTCTCTGCGATGCTCGCCTCGGTCAACGTGTGGTTCTCAGTGAACGTCGATCTCGAGCTGGCCGCCGAAGCCGCGGTGTGGGGTGCGGGCAGCATTAACGGCGTCGAGTGGCCGGTCGTCATCGCCTCGGCGGCCGTCGCCGTGCCGCTCGTCGTGATGCTGCCGATGCTCGCCCGAAGGCTCAGGCAGTTGCAACTCGGCGACGACACCGCGGCGGCGCTCGGCGTGCCGCTCGAGCGTAGCAAGGCCCTCATCGTCATTGTCGGCGTTGCGCTCACCGCCCTCGTGACCGCGGTCGCGGGCCCTGTCGCCTTCATCTCGCTCGCGGCGCCGCCCATCGCAACCCGCATCACGGGGCGCAAGGGAACCCTCGATCTCGTGGGTGCGGCCCTCGTCGGCGCGCTCTTGCTCTCGGCCTCCGATCTCATCGCCCAGCACGCGATTCCGGGCGCGACGCTGCCCGTCGGCGCCGTGACGGTGTGCCTCGGCGGTCTGTACCTCATCTGGCTCCTCTTTCGTGAAAGTGCACGCTCATGACCGATCTCGCACCACCCGCCGCAGCCGCCGCCGAGGCGCGCCTGACAACCGAGCACGTTTCGGGCGGCTACGAGCGCACCGTCGTTTTGCACGATGTCACCGTGCGGGTGCCAACGGGCTCGTTCACCGCGATCATTGGCCCGAACGCCTGCGGAAAGTCGACGCTGTTGCGCATGCTCTCGCGCCTGCTCAAGCCGAGCGAGGGCAAAGTGCTGCTCGACGGCGCAGACATTCGCCGCACCTCGGTCAAGCAATTCGCGCGCCAGCTCGGCCTGCTCCCGCAAACGCCGATCGCCCCCGAGGGCATCACCGTCTCAGAGCTCATCGCGAGGGGCCGCCACCCGCACCAGGGCGTGCTCGCCCAGTGGAGCCGAGACGACGAGGCCACCGTCGAGCGTGCCATGCAAGACACCGGCGTCACCGAGCTCGCCGAACGACACATCGATGAGCTCTCCGGCGGCCAGCGGCAGCGGGTGTGGATTGCGATGTCGCTCGCCCAAGAAACCCCGATTCTCTTGCTCGACGAGCCCACCACCTACCTCGATATCGCCCACCAACTCGAGGTGCTCGAACTCGTCGTTCGCCTGCGCGATGCCGGCCGAACGGTCGTCGCCGTGCTGCACGACCTCAACCAGGCCGCGCGGTACGCCGACCACCTCATTGCGATGCGCGACGGCGAGGTCGTGGCGCAGGGCTCACCTCGCGAACTCATGACCGAGGCCACCGTCGAGCGGGTCTTCGGGCTCGTCTCGCGCGTCATCACCGACCCCGATACGGGCTCGCCGATCGTGCTCCCGCGCGCGAAGGTCTGACGCGTCGCTGGGCGCCCGCACGCCCGGGAGGCGCTAGGGCGGCCGGGCGCTGGGGGATGATCCGCCGTCTCGCCCTCGCCCTCGCCTTCGCCCTCGCCCTCGTGTGGTCACTTCTCGCCCTCGTGTGGTCAAAAAGTGTCGAAAATCTCGCCGAAATCGACACTTTTTGACCACACGGCGAGCGGCGACGAGCGCCCACACAGAAACCCGTGCGCAGGCGGGCGAACCTGTGCAAAAATGAGGGCATGAACCGCATCAACGGCAGAGCGCTCGGCCTCTGGAGCCTGCGTTTCGACGCCATCTACTGCGCGCTGCTCGGCGCCGCCGTCGCGGTGGCCTCGGCGCAGATCGCCCGCACGATCGCGCTGCCGGCGTGGCTGCTCGCAGTCGCCGGCATCGTCGTCGTGGTGTGGGCCGGACTCGTGATGGTCATGGTCGCGAAGCTGCGGTTGCGCATCGCGCTGCGCCTCGTCATGGGCGTGAACATCGTGGCGGCGCTGCTCGTGGCCGCGTGCTCGATGACGGCCGGGTCGATGCTGGCCGCGCTCATCGTGGTGGCGATCGCCATCGACATTCTGCTCTTCGCGGTGAGCCAGGCCCTGGCCCTGCGCACCTTACCGGCGCCCGCGGGGGTTTAGCGAGGGGCACCCGGGGCGGATCTTCCCGGTGCTCACCATTTTCGTGCGGATCACCTCGGTGCGCGCTATTCCCGTGCGGATCCTCGTCGGCGCGCGCCAATCCCGTGCGGATCCTCCTCGTGTGGTCACTTTTCGCGCTCGTGTGGTCAAAAAGTGTCGAAAATCCCGCGCGGGTTCTAACGGTGGTTGCAACACCCGAGACAATACAAGGGTGGACACTGACATGAAGTTCTCAAGGAACATGCTTGCTGAGCATGTGAACACGATCTGGGATATGCGAGCTGCTGGCTTCACCGCACGAGAGATTGGTGAACGGGTAGACAAGAGCGAAGCCGCGATCTTGTCACATATTCATTCGCAGGGCGGGGTGAGACCCCGAAGAGTAGCCCGGGTGTCGTCGTTATCGTTCGAGGAGCGTATCGAGATTCAGGCGTTATGGACGGCAAAGGCTGGGATTCGTGAGATCGCGAGGAAGTTGGGGCGTGCCCCGTCAACAGTGAGTCGTGAGATTCGGCGGAACGCGTTCTTTTCTTCTGAACGGGCTCGTAGGCCGAGGTATCGGGCAACACAGGCACAATCGCAAACGTTTCAGCGCGCCCGCAGACCGAAACCGTCGAAGCTGGTAACGAATCCGCGGTTACGGCGTTTTGTGGAGGCTGAACTATCGTTGAAGCGGTCACCGGAACAGGTTGTGGGCAGGCTACAGCGCGAGTTTCCGGATCAGCCGGAGATGCGAGTGTCACACGAAACGATCTATCAAGCGATCTATCTCCTTGCCAGGGGTGGGCTCAAACGCGAGCTTGAGGTTCGGGTTCGTACGGGGAGGAAGATCCGACACAGTCACCGTTCTGGCCAGTCTAGGCAGGGCCGAATTGCTGGGATGGTGAACATTGTTGACCGTCCCGCAGAAGCACTTGATCGGGCTGTTCCTGGGCATTGGGAAGGTGACTTAATTATCGGGAAAGATGGCAAGAGCGCTATCGGGACGGTCGTTGAACGCCACTCGAACTATCTATTCCTTGTTTGGTTAGACCCCTCGTTACCGCGGGTAGAAGCAGTCACTGAGGGGCTTATCGCGAAGATGAAAGAGTTACCTGATGTGCTTCGTCGGACTCTCACCTGGGACCAGGGCAAAGAGATGAGTAAGCATCAAGAAGTCGCTATGGGAGCTGATATTGATGTGTTCTTTTGCGACCCGCACTCGCCCTGGCAGCGGCCGACGAATGAGAACACGAATGGGTTACTGCGGGAGTATTTCCCCAAGGGCACTGATCTGAGTGTGTTCAGTCAGGCAGATCTCGATTATGTTGAGTGGGAGATGAACGACCGGCCCCGGAAACGGTTAGCGTTCGCGAAGCCGGCCGAGGTCATCGAAGAGATACTGTTGCGCTGACCGCTAGAAACCGCCCGCCGAAATCGACACTTTTTGACCACACGGCGAGCGAAGCGGGGGGGGGGGGGGGGGGGGCTCGCGGCCGACCAGCCGGCAGGCAGACGCCCAGCCAGCCCAGCCAGACCGCCCGACTACTCGTGCGTGACCCAGGAACCGCTGTGCACGTACCGCTCCATGTGAATGCGGGTGTGCAGCCACGTTTCGACCGTGCGCACCTCGTCGATCGTGCGAATGGCCTGCAGTAGGGTCGCGAACTGGGGCAGGGAGTTGAACGAGATGGTGGTGACGAGGTCGTAGCGGCCGACGGTGCTCGAGAGAAACTCGAGGCCGGGTTGGGCACGCAAGAGCTCGAGCAGCTGGGGGTGCGGCGTCGCGGTAGTGAAGCCGAAGCCGAAGACGAGCTCTGAACCGGCAGAGTTGCGGCCGCGCACGACGCCAATTTGCATGGCGCCGGAGTCGAGCAGGCGGGCGACCCGGTCGCGGGTGGCGCTGATCGAGAGGCCGGTGTGCTCGGCGAGTTCGGCGTAGCTCTTGCGGCCGTCGATTTGTAGCTGTTGGGCGAGCAGCTGGTTCGTCTCGTCGAGCTGGAAGCCCTGCAGGTCGGGCTCCTCGCCGAGGAAGAAGCTTGAGTAGACATGCTCGTACTGCAGAATGTGGCCCTCGATGACGCCGTCGAGCGCGCGAATCTCGCCGATGTCCCGGTGCAGGTCGGTGAGGCTCGGCGAGTGCAGCTCGACGATGACCTGGTACGAGCCGGTTGCCTCAGAGAGGTACACCGCCGAGGGCAGCTGCGTGAGGTGCTCGATGATGTGGGCGGGCGATCCGTACACCCGCAGGCTCACGTGGGCGAGCACCTCGAGGCCGAGAATGCGGGGGTGAATGGCGGCGATGACGCGCAGCGAGCCCGACTGGAAGAGCGGCGAGAGGCGGCTCGAGACGTTGGCCCTCGTGGTGTCGAGCTCTTTGGCAATGGTGCTGTACGAGGCGCGGCCGTCGCGCCTCAGGTACGTGATTGCTCGTTCGGTGAGGAAGTCCATGCTCCCCATCATAACCAGAGATGAGTGAGGCAAAAAGTGCAACTTGTCGGTCAATAATGGCAAGATAAAAAAATCGTCAAGAAAATCGGTGCCGAACGGCACGCTTTTTTGGTTTGTCGTGAGTCACGCCGAAAATATGTTTTGACAAAGTGGCTTCAGTGGCCGTACAGTCACACTTACGAACACTTGAGTCGTAACCCACCCCATCATTTCGGCATCAACGGAGAAGTCATGAAAAAGATTATGCTCGCGACCGCTAGCGTCGCCTCAGCGGTGTTACTGCTTGCCGGTTGTGCAAGCTCGAGCGATTCGAACGAGGCGAAGCCCAAGCCGGCCGCCAACGAAAACGCTCCCGAGGGCCTCGTCAAAGAGGGCTCACTCACCGTGTGCATCGACCCCGAGTACCCGCCGCTCGAGTACTACGCTGACGGCTCAGGCGGCGACATCGTAGGCTTCGACGCTGATTCGGTGCGGGCGCTCGCTGATCACTGGGGTCTCGAGGCCAACTTCGAGGTCACCTCGTTTGACGGCCTCATGCCCGGCGTGCAGAGCGGCAAGTGCGACATGATCTTCGGCGGCCTCTACGAGAGCGCCGAGCGCGCAGAGATTGCTGACTCGGTGACCATCATGGCGGCGGGCCCCGCGGTACTTGCGGCACCCGAATCGGCCGACAAGATCTCAGACGGGATGTCGCTGTGCGGCATGCGCGTGGTTTCGCAGGCGGCTTCAAGCAACTCGATGAGCGTGCAGAAGCTCAGCGAAGAGTGCGAGGCTGCAGGCAAGTCAGCGATCACCCACACCGAGTACCCGAAGACGGCCGAGACCGTGCTCGCCGTCATCAATGGCAAGGCCGACGCGCTCGTCGAGACGAACGTTGCCGCGAGCTACATGGCCACCCAGAACGAGGGTCAGCTTGAGATGGTCAACACCGTGTTCGATCCCGACACCACCTTCGGCGCGTTTACAAAGCCGGGCAGCACGCTCATCGATCCGCTCACTGAGGCACTCAACGCGCTGCAGGAAGACGGCACGCTCGCGAAGATCGCTGCCGAGTACAACCTCGACGAGTCAATTCTCGACGTCACCCGCTAGGGCCGAAGACGTTACCCGTTCACCCGATTCGGGGCGGGGCTTAGGCTCCGCCCCGCTTTCACCCCGGTACACCGATAGAGGCACCCATGCTTTTTGATCCCGAAATTTTCTTCGAGCAGCTGAAGAGTAGCGCTTACCTGTACGGCGCGCTGCTCTCGATCGGCGTCGCGATCGTGTCGCTCATCATCGCGACCCTGCTCGGCTTCTTCGTCGCCCTCGGCCGCACCTCTGACAAGTGGGCGCTCAAGGGCCCCGCGAACGTTTACACCTGGTTCTTCAGGGCGTTGCCTGCACTGCTCGTGCTGCTCATCATGTGGAACGCGCTGCCGCAGGTTATCCCAGCGCTCAAGTCAGACTGGTACACCCCGTTCATTGCGGCCTCGGTGGGCCTTGGCCTCGTCGAGTCGGCGTTCATGGCCGAGATTATTCGCTCGGCGCTGCAGAGCGTCGACGAGGGCCAGGCACTCGCGGGCCGCGCGCTCGGCATGAAGCCGGCCGCCGTCATGATGAAGATCACCCTGCCCCAGGCGTTGCGCGTCGCGCTGCCGCCAACCGGCAACGAGTTCATCGGCCTCATTAAGTACTCATCGCTCGCGTCGGTCATCTCGCTCAGGGAGCTGCTCACGACCGCGCAGGTCGGCGTGAACATTACCTTTCGCTACGCCGAGTACTACCTCGTGGCCATCATTTACTACCTCATCATCGTCTCGGTGATCACGCTCATTCAGAGCCAGATTGAGAAGAAGTTCGCGTGGACTTCACGGCAGACCGTGAAGAGCGCGAAGAAGCAGGAAGCAGAGGCAGTCGCATGAGTGACGATGCAATCACCCGAAGCGTTATCGTGGGCGAAGACCTGCCCTATGCAGGCCCCACCCTCACGGTACAGAACTTGCACAAGAGCTACGGTGACAACCAGGTGCTTGCGGGCGTCGAGTTCGAGGTCAACAAGGGCGAGGTGAAGGCCGTGCTCGGCCCCTCGGGCTCTGGAAAGTCAACGATGCTGCGCCTCATGGCGCTGCTCGAGCCGGCCGATCAGGGCGCGATCCTCTTGCACGGCGAGCGGATCGGCGCCGAAGACCGCGGCGGCAAGCTACACTACTTGCCAGAGCGCAAGCTCGCGATTCAGCGCCGCGAGATTGGCATGGTGTTTCAGCGCTTCAACCTGTTCCCGCACATGACCGCGCAGCAGAACGTGATGATCGCGTTGCAGTCGGTGCAGGGCGTCTCGAAGGCTGAGGCGAGGGAGCGCGCGTTTGAGATGCTGAGCCGCGTTGGCATGAAGGATCGCGCGGGCCACTACCCCTCAGAGCTCTCTGGCGGCCAGCAGCAGCGCGTTGCCATCGCGCGGGCCCTCGTGCTCGGGCCGCAGGTCATGCTGTTTGACGAGCCGACCTCGGCACTTGACCCGGAGCTCGTGGGCGAGGTGCTCGAGGTGATGGAGCAGCTCGCTGAGTCGGGCATGACGATGATCGTCGTCACGCACGAGGTGCGCTTTGCGAGGCGCGTTGCCGACGAGGTCACGCTGTTTGACAGCGGCGTCATCGTCGAGCAGGCAGCCCCTGAGGAGTTCTTCGAGAACCCGCAGCACGAGCGCACGAAGCGCTTCCTGAGCCACGTGCACTAGGCACGAGAGCCTCGATCGTCCCGTGAGCCCGCAGCAGCGCCCTCGCTGCTGCGGGTCTCACAGGTGATGAACAAAGCTGGCGCACGAGCGCCGGCGAACGAACCCCAACCACCCTCGAAGGAGTGAGCAGCATGGCCCCAGAGCCCCACCAGAACCGCCCCGTCGCGGTGTATACCGACATCGAAGACACCGATGTTTCGGCGGGCGTTGCCCTGCTCGAGGCCGCTGGCTTCGAGGTGCGGGTGCTCGAGACCATGGACCCGGAGCGCATCATCGAGGGCGCGGCAGACGCCACGGCGCTGCTCGTCGGCTACGCCGAGATTGACCGTGCGACGCTCGAGCGGCTCCCGTCGGTGCGCATCGTGTCGCTCATGTCGATGGGCTTCAACAACGTCGACATCGACGCCGCGAGTGAGCTCGGCAAATGGGTCACGAACGTTCCAGGCGTCGCGACCGAGGAGGTCGCGGCCCACGCGCTTGCCCTCGCGCTCGGTGCGCTTCGGGGTGTCAAAGAATATGCCGAAGCGGTGACGGCTGGCGAGTGGAACAGTCGCTCTGAGATCGTGCAGCCCCGCGTGAGCGGCCTCACCCTCGGGCTCGTCGGCCTCGGCAAGATCGGAGCGCAGCTCGCAGCGTACGCGAGGCCGCTCTTTGCCCGCGTGCTCGCCTACGACCCCTTTGTGCCCCGCGACGAAGAGACGCTCGCCGGGCTTGAAGCCCGCGGTATCACTCTCGAAACGCTTGAGACGGTGCGGCGCGAGTCGCACGTGCTCTCGATCCACACCCCTCTTACGGCCGAGACCGAGCGCATGGTCGACGAGGCCTTCATCGCCAAGATGCCGCGCGGCTCGTACCTCGTGAACGTGAGCCGGGGGCAGCTCATCGACTCGCACGCCGTGCGCGCCGCAGTCGAGTCGGGCCACCTCGCGGGGGTCGGGCTCGACGTGCTCGACGAAGAACCGCCCACAGCAGATCACCCGCTGCTTGGCCACCCGCGCATCACGGTCACGCCACACATTGCTTATTTCTCAGCCTTCACCGCAGCCGAATACGTGCGCGTGCAGGCACAAAACCCCGTGACGCTTATGCTCACGGGCACCCCAGACTCGCCGGTTGCCGGCCCGAACACCGATCACACGCGTTAGGAGAACGTCATGCGCAAGCTCTCAGGGCTCAAGCCCGCACCAGAAGCAGCACCACGAATTGTGGTGGCCGACACGATCTATACCCTCTCGAGCGCGGGCGAACGAGCGACCGCGATGCTCGTGATCGGTGGCCGCATCGAGCACGTGGGCGATCTCGCGGGCTGCGAGGCTCGCGCCGCCGAGCTGAGCCCCGTCACCCCAGAGGTGGCCGAGTTCGCCGGCCACACGATTGTGCCCGGATTCATCGACGCGCACGCGCACCCGCTCATGCTGGGCCAGATGATGAGCTGGATCGACTGTGGTCCAGAACAGGCCACCTCAATTCCCGAGATCGTCGCGCTGCTCAAGAAGGGCGCCGAGGCATTGCCTGCGGGTGCGCCGATTCGTGGCTATGGCTACGAGCAGCGCAACCTTGTCGAGCAGCGTCACCCAACCCGCTTCGAGCTCGACGAGGTCTCGACCGAGCGCGAAGTGTACCTCATGAACGCCTCGGGCCACGGCGGTGTCGTCAACAGCCTCACGCTCGACTCAAACGGCATTACGCGTGACACCCCGAACCCCGATGGCGGCGAGTTCTTTCGCGATGCCGAGGGCGAGCTCACGGGCGAGCTCTCAGACGCTGCGTGCAACATTCTCACGGGCGTGCACGGTGTGAAGATCGGGCACCACGGCCCCAACTTTCACCTGGGCGACGAGCCTGAAGAGCATCGCAAGCAGATGCTCGCAGCTCAAGACAACTTCTTGCAGGGCGGGGTCACGACCATCGGCGACGCCCAGGTGTCAAAGCGTGAGTTCGAGGCCTACCTGCGCATGCACGAGGCCGGCGAGCTGAAGATGCGCGCGAACATGTACCTGCTCTCGCACCTGCTCGACGACGTGCTCGAGATGGGCATGAACGGGCAGTTTGGCAACGAGCAGCTGAACTTCGCTGGCATCAAGTTCTACTCTGACGGCACGCTCGGCGGCTGGACGGCATACTTTCCCGACGGCTACCTCGGCGACCCCTGCCGTAAGGGCCAGCTGTACCACGACCCGCGCGACTACACCGAGATGATCGTGAAGGCGCACCTCGCTGGCCTGCAAACCGCAACGCACTCGCAGTCGCCCACCGCGCTCGAGATGGTCATTAGCGCGATCGAAGAGGCGCTCAGGCAGCGCCCCGACAGCGACGCGCGTCACCGCATCGAGCACTGCGGCCTGCCCACCCCCGAGCAGATCACGCGCATGAAGGTCGCGGGCATCTACCCCGTGAACCAGCCGCAACACCACTTCAACTGGGGCGAGGGCGTCGAGCAGGCTATCGGGACGCCGGGCGAGCGCTTCAACCCGCTCGGTGAGTTCGAACGGGCCGGGGTGCCGGTGACGATCTCGTCAGACGCTCCCGTGGCCGATCCGCGCCCCCTCGAGGCGATCCAGGCAGCCGTCAGCCGGGTGACCCGCCGCGGCACCCAGCTCGGCCCCGACTCGCTCGCCGTTTCGGTCGACACCGCGCTTCGCGGCCACACGATCACGGCGGCACACGCGCTCGGTCGCGAAGACGATCTCGGCTCGCTTGAGCCGGGCAAGCGCGCTGATTTCGCGGTGCTCTCGGCCGATCCGCACGAGACGCCGGTGCACGACATCGCCCAGATCACTGTCGCTGAGACGTGGATCGGCGGCACCCGAGCCTACGCGAACGCCTAAGCACCGCCAACCGCACCGACCGAGAACGAAGGGAAGACACCGTGACACAGGGAGCAAGTGCAATGATTCCGCAGGCTGAGAGTGAGGCGGCGCTCGCCGCTGGCGTGACCGCCGACAACGTGGGGCTCGCGATGCTGAAGGCCATTCGCGGCTACGGGGTCGACACCGTGTTCGGCATTCCGGGCACGCACAACCTCGAGTTTTACCGGCACTTCGAGCGGCTCGGCTTTCACGCCGTGACCACTCGCCACGAGCAGGGCGCGGGCTACGCGGCCGACGCGTGGAGCCAGCGCACGGGGCTTCCCGGCGTCGTCATCACGACCTCTGGCCCGGGGCTCTTGAACGCGCTCTCGGCCGCTGGTACGGCCTACTGCGAGTCGCGCCCGATGATCATCGTCTCGCCCGGCGTGCCACAGGGCGAGGAGTTTGCCGACATCGGCTCGCTGCACGAGACGAAAGATCAGGTGGCCGCGGCCGCCGCGATCGTCGAGTGGGCACGCCGTGTGCAGACCGCCGAAGAGGCCATCGAGGCCGTGCACGACGCGTTCCAGCTCTTTCACACGTCGAGGCCGCGCCCCGTCTACATCGAGGTGCCGCTCAACCTGCTCGAGGGTCCCTGCGACGTGCCCGCCGAGGCGCTCGAGGCGCGCGTGTTCGAGTCGGGCCAGGCGCTCGACCCCGAACTCGTGCGAGCCGCTGCCGCGACGCTGCGCGACGCGAAGCGTCCCGCGATTCTTGCCGGCGGCGGATCAGTCTCTGCCCACACCGAACTCAGGGCGCTTGCCGAGCGACTCGGTGCTCCCGTGGCCACGAGCCTGAACGGCAAGGGCGCACTGCCCGAGGCGCACCCGCTCTCGCTTGGCTCAGACCTCAGGCTCGAGAGCGTTCGTGCGGTGCTGAATGAGGCCGATGCGCTGCTCGTCGTCGGGTCGAAGATCGGCCAGTCTGAGCTCTGGGGCGGCGAGATCGCACCGTCTGGCGAGCTCATTCGCGTCGACATTCTCGAGAGCCAGCGGCACAAGAATGCACGCTCGACGCAGGCGCTCATCGGTGATGCGACCGAGGCGCTCGAAGCCCTGCTCGCCGAGCTCGGGGCGGCCGAAACCTCACCCGAACCGGTCATCGACGTCGCTCGCGTCAAGCAGCGTTCGTTCGACGAGTCGGCGGCCTTCGCCCCGCTCGAAGACGGGCTCGCGAAGCGCATCGCGGCGATTCTGCCCGAAGACGCGATCGTCACGGGCGACTCGTCGCAGATCACCTACTACGGCATGTCGACGCACGTGCGCTCGGCCGAGCCAGGGGCCTTCATGTACATGGCCGCCTACGCGACTCTGGGCTACGGCCTTCCCGCCGCAATCGGCGCCAAGGTGGCCTCGCCCGAGCAGCCCGTCATCGGGGTCATCGGCGACGGCGCCCTCATGTTCTCGATTCAGGAGCTCATGACCGCCGTCGAGCAGGGGCTCGACATCACGATCGTGTGCGTCGACAACGGCGGCTACGGCGAGATTCAGCAAAACGAAGCCGACCGTGGCATCGCCCCCGTCGGGGTGCAGCTCGCGCAGCCGAACTGGCCCGCCCTCGTCGAGGCCTTCGGCGGCAAGGGCTTCGCGGTCACCACCGAGGCCGATCTCGAACCGGTCATTCGTGAGGCCATTGCGGTCACGGGTGTGACGCTCGTGCACGTGCCGCTCGCGCTCTTCGCGGCCGAACTGGCGTAGGTCGAACCCTCTTCAGCGCTCGCCCCCAGGGGCTCACCTTTTTCTAGCAACCACCAAGGAGAACACCGTGGCTCACACCACCACGACGCTCGGCGTCGAAGCGAAAGCAACCGCACAGGCCTGGATCGACGAGAACCTCGACCGACTCACCGACTGGCACACGCACATTTGGGAGCTCGCAGAGCCCGCATGGCGCGAGTACCGCTCGGTTGCCTGGTACGTCGAGCGCCTCACCGAAGAGGGCTTCACGGTCGAGGCTGGCTCGGCCGGCATGCCAACCGCCTTCAGCGCTGAGTGGAGCCAAGGCGAGGGGCCGACCCTGCTCACCTATGCCGAATATGACGCCGTGCCGGGCAACAGCCAGGCCGCCTCGACGAGCGAGCAGCCCAAAGAGGGGCTCAGCCGTTTCGCGCCCGGCCACACCGATCCGCACTCGGTTCTTGGTATCTCTACCCTCGCAGGCCTGCTCGGCACGAAGCACGCAATGCAGCAGCACGGCATCGCAGGCACCCTCAAGTACACGGGTGAGCCCGCCGAAAAGATGCACGGCTCGAAGGTCATTCACGGCCTGCGCGGCTACTACGACGACGTCGACGCGATCGTGAGTTTTCACCCCTTCTACATGCTGCCCTTGTGCAACACGGCTCGCTGGGACACGCAGTGCGGCGCCTACTACAGCAAGGTCTACACCTTCACGTGTGACAACCCAGAGCAGTGGCAAATCTCGGCCGACCCAAACTCGCCCATTCCGGCGTCGCACTCTGCGGCCAGGGCGCCGGGCGCAAACGTTGCCCTCATGCAGATGTACACCGCGTCGCGGGTCATGCACGACGCCATGCTGCCGAGCGTTGGCGGGTGGAGCCTCTCTGACGCGATTCTGACCGACGGCCAGGCGACCGCCGACAACCTGCCCGCCCGCGTTGCCCGCATTCAGTACTCGTGGCGCACCCCCGACATCGAGATGGCCGAGCACGTGCTCGCGGTGCTCGACCGGAACGCCGAGCACGCCGCGGCAATGGCCCACTGCGAGGTCGAAGAGCGGTGGATCGCCCGCAGCCGCCCCGGCATCACGAACCACGTGATGACCGACGTGCTCTACGACAACCTCTCGGCCGTCGGCGCCCCGCGGTACGGCGACGCCGCGATCAAGATTGCCCAGGAGATTCAGGAAAACCTCGGCATCGAGCCGATGGAGAAGCCGTTCTTGCGCGAGACCGAGCAGCTCATCGAGCCGCGCGAGGCCGAGCGCCTGCTGCGCGAAGAGATGCCCGCATGGCAGCAGAACTGGACGAGCGACGACTACGTCGAGATGACGCACTACGCACCGACCGTGCGCTTCTACGTCTCGCGCCCCGCGCTGCAGCCGGTGCCGGGCAAGGGTGCGTACCCGGCCTGGGTCATGAACGCCCTCGGCGGTTTTCCCGAGACCATCAGCCCCACGATCGACGTGGCGGGCAAGACCGTCGCCGGCACCTTCATCGACCTGCTCACGCAGCCCGAGCGCCTCGCCGAGGCGAAGGAGGAATTCGCCTCGCGACGCGAAGCCTTCGGGCGCGGGCCGCTGCTGCCCACCGACTTCGAGCCACCGATCGACCTGCCGTGGCCTGATTACCACGCCGAAGAGGGCGAGCGCCGCTGGTAGCTCGCGAGACGTCATGAAGCGCCAGGGGGCGGGGTCTGTAAGGGCCTCGCCCCCTGGTGCTAAGGCGCCGACACCTGTCACTCTTCGCAATGAATTGGCATTCGCTTTACTTATGTAAAATAATAGACAGTATTATGAGTGATTCTGTTTTGAGTGCCGCGATCGAGCAGTCGCGAGAAGGCCACGACGCGTGGCATTCCGAGCGCGCCGCCGCGGTGACCGGGCCAACCGGCAACCTTGCTCTCGTCGAGACGCGCTGGTTTGGTGCTGGCGAAACCGTCGATGTCGAGGCTGAGCAGGCATCGGCGCCAGAGGGCGTGACGGTGACCTCGCTCGCGCGTCGCTCGCTGAGCACCGGCGAAGCCGAACACGGCCTGCGTCGCTGGGATGCGAACTCTGCCGCGATCCGCGCGTTCAACGGCATCAGTGCCTTCGCGTTTAACCCCGACTGGGTGATCGCCGCGAACTTCACGCCGGTCTCAGCCGACCGCACCGTGCCCTTCGAGCACATTCGCGACAACGGCGGCACGCGAGAGCTCGTGGTGCCGGGAGACATCACCTTCACGCTGAACGACGTCGAGTACCGCTTCGCGGCCTTTGACGACGGCGGTGTGTTGCTGCTCGTGTTCGGTGATGCGACGAACGGCGCCGAGGGCGCCGACGCAACCTATGGCGCCGGCCGCTTCCTGTTCGTCGAGCGCCCAGACGGCGGCAGCGACGCCGAGGCGGGCACCGTGATTCTTGACTTTAACCGGGCCTTCGTGCCCCCGTGCGGCTTCTCGGCGCAGTACAACTGCCCGATGCCGCCCGCCCAAAACCGCTTCGCCCTGCCCGTTCACGCCGGTGAAAAGCAGGTTCTCTTCGCTGAGGGTTTCGACCTGTACGCCGCCTAAGGCGCACCGAACGCTCTTCTTCTCACTCACCACTTCACCCACTGGAGGCTACTGTGGCCAATGTATCTCGTGGCGCCCGCAAACACCGCGGCGCTTTCTTCCTCGCGGCCGGCACCGCGCTCGCCCTGCTCGTGACGGGCTGCTCGTCGCAGGCCGCCTCGGAGGGCGGGGCTGACGCCGTCATCGCGGTTGGCTCGCTCTACGAACCCGTGAACCTTTCGAATACGGCTGGCGGCGGCCAGGGCGTGACCGAAGCACTCACCGGTAACGTCTACGAGGGCCTTTTCAAGCTCACCGACGACGGCGAGGTTGAGAACCTGCTCGCCGAGGGCTTTGAGGTGAGCGAAGACGGCCTCGTGTACACCGTGACCCTGCGCGAGGGCGTGACCTTCCACTCGGGCAAGGCGCTGACCTCGCAAGACGTGAAGGCGAGCGTCGAGGCGGTCACCGCTGAAGATTCGCAGTCGGCGCGCAAGTCGAGCTTCGCCGTGATCGACGCCATCGAGACCCCCGACGACCACACCGTCGTCTTCACGCTCTCACAGCGCGCCATCTCGTTCATCTACAACCTCAGCTACGTGTGGATCGTGAACGCCGACGCGACCGACCTCAACACGAGCGAAGACGGCACCGGCCCGTACGTGCTCGACGAGTGGAAGCGCGGCAGCTCGCTCGCGCTCACGCGGTGGGACGATTACTGGGGCGAGCCAGCGAAGAACGCGGGCGTCGAGTTCAGCTACTTCACCGATGCCACGGCGCAGAACAACGCCCTGCAAACCGGGCAGCTTGACCTCATCACGAGCGTGCAGAGCCCTGACCTGCTCGAGCAGTTCGAGGGCAACGACGACTACACGATTAGCGCCGGCGACTCGACGACCAAGGAGCTGCTCGCGTTCAACGACCGGGTTGCGCCCTTCACCGACGCTAAGGTGCGCAAAGCGATCTACTCGGCAATCGATACCGAGAAGCTGCTCACCTCGATCTGGGGCGAGTACGGCACGCAGATTGGCTCGATGGTGCCCCCGACCGACCCCTGGTACACAGATCTCACGAACATGAACCCCTACGACCCTGAGCTGTCGCGCTCGCTGCTCGCCGACGCGGGCTTCGCCGATGGCTTCAGCTTCACGCTCGACACCCCGAGCTACGACCCGCACCCCGTTGTGGCCGAGTTCGTCCAGTCTGAGCTCGCCAAGGTGGGCATCACGGTGAACATCAACACGATTAGCGCCGATGAGTGGTACTCGAAGGTGTTCCAGGACCGCGACTTCGAGGCGACGCTGCAGGAGCATGTGAACGACCGCGACGTGGTCTGGTACGGCAACCCCGACTTCTACTGGGGCTACGAGAACGACGATGTCGTGCAGTGGGTCGCTGAGGCCGAGCAGGCGCTCACCGAAGACGAGCAGACCGAACTGCTCACGAAGGTGAACGAGCAGATTGCCGAAGACGCGGCGAGCGTGTGGCTCTACCTCTACCCACAAATCGTGGTCTCAGCGAAAGAGGTCAGCGGTTACCCCGTCAACGGGCTGAACTCGCAGTTCTTCGCCTACGACATTGTGAAAGAGTAGTTCGCGAGGAGAACCCGCACCCGCATGCTTCGATACTTAACACGCCGCTTCGGCTTTCTGCTGCTCTCGTTTGCGGCAGCGATGGTTGTGATCTTCGTGCTGCTCAGGCTCCTGCCTGGCGACCCGGCAAACGCGCTGCTCTCGGTCAACGCGACCCCAGAGCAGATCGCCGCCGCGCAGCGCCAGGTGGGGTCAGACCTGCCGGTGCTCACGCAGTTCGGAGCATGGGTGGGGGCGATCGCCCGGCTCGACTTCGGCACCTCGTTCATCAGCGGGTTGCCGGTCGGGCCCGAGATCGTCTCGCGGCTCTCGGTCACCCTGCCGCTCACGCTCCTGTCGTTTGCGCTCGCCGTCGTGCTCGCGCTCGTCATTGGCGTGACCGCGGCGGTGAAGGCCGACCGCTGGTATGGCGTGCTGCTCTCTGGCTTCTCGCAGCTCGGCATCGCGGTGCCGACATTCTGGGTAGGCATCTTGCTCGTCTGGCTGTTCGCGCTCTCGCTCGGCTGGCTTCCCTCGGGCGGGTTTCCGCGGGCGAGCTGGTCAAACCCGGGTGCCGCCTTCACGGCGCTCGCCCTGCCCGTTCTCACGATCGCGATCGTCATGAGCGCGTCGCTTGCCCGGTACGTGCGCACGGCCACGCTCGACGTGCTCGGCAGCGGCTACCTGCGCACGGCCCGCGCCCACGGTTCAGGAGGCGCCGAGGCCTTTCTGCGGCACGGCCTGCGCAACGCATCGGTGCCCGTCATCTCGATTCTTGGCATCGAGCTCTCGACGGCGCTCATTGGCGCGGTGGTCGTCGAGAGCGTGTTCACGCTGCCCGGTCTCGGCAGCCTCCTGCTCGGTGGCATTAACCAGCACGACTACATCACCATTCAGGGGGTTCTCGTGGTCAGCACCTTCTTCGTCTTGTTTGTTGGCTTTGTCGCCGACGTGCTGCAACGCATCGTCGACCCGCGGCTGCGTCAGACGGTTTCGGGCAACCGATGAGCGGCCAGCGTCGCGCTCGCGTGAGCGCCACCCTCGTGATCGGCGTCGTGCTCGTGAGTATCGTGGTGCTCGTGGCTGTGGTCTCGCTCTTCTGGCTCCCGTTTGCGCAGGGCGATACGAGCGGATCGCGTCTCGAGGGGCCGGGCGCCGAGCACTGGCTCGGAACCGATAAACTCGGCCGCGATCTCTTCACCCAGCTCATGGTCGGTGCGCGCATTGCCCTGCTTGTGGGAACCGGTTCGGTGCTCATCGCCGCGGTGCTCGGCATCGCGGTGGGGCTCGTGGCCGCGTTTTCAAGGCCGTGGATCGACGACACCGTCTCTGCCTGGCTTGACGTCGTCATCGCCTTTCCCGTGTTGTTGCTCGCGATGCTCATCGTCGCGGTGCAGGGCTCATCGATCTGGTCGGTCATTCTCGCGATCGGGCTCGGAATGTCGGCCGTCGTCGCGAGGCTCACCCGCATTCTCACGAAGCGCGTCTTGCAACAGCAGTTCATTACGGCCGCGCGCACGAGCGGAACGGGCCTTTGGGGCATCGTCTTTGGCCACGTGCTCCCAAACATCACCCCGATGCTCAGCTCGGCGCTCGCCCTGCAGTTCGGCATCGCCGTGCTCGCCGAGGCGAGCCTCTCGTACCTCGGCTTCGGTGCGCCGCCGCCCAACGCCTCGTGGGGGCGGCTCTTGCAGGAGGCGCAGGGAACCGTGATGACGGCCCCCGCCGGTGCGATCGCGCCGGGCATCGCCCTCGTCGTGCTCGTGCTCGGCGTGAACTTTATTGCCGACGGCATCGGCGACGTAACCGACCCGAAGCGAAAGGTGCGGCGATGAACGACGTGACCTCTGAGCGGCCTGCACGCGAGCAGGCGCTGCTCGACGTGCGCGGCCTGACGGTTCTGGCGCCCTCGGGCGCGACCCTCGTGAGCGACGTCACCTTTTCGGTTGGCCGTGGCGAGCGGGTCGGCCTCATCGGCGAGTCGGGCTCTGGCAAGTCGGTGACGAGCCTCGCCCTGACGCGCCTGTTGGCTCCCGGCTTTTCGACCAGCGGCAGTGTGCTGCTCGACGGGGTCGCGACGCTCGATGCCGATGAGGCGAGCCTCAGGAAGCTTCGCGGGCCGGGCGCATCAATGGTGTTTCAGGAGTCGCTGAGCGCGCTCGATCCGCTCATGCGCGTCGGCAAGCAAATTGCCGAACCGCTCAAGCGCCACCGGGGCCTGCGTGGCGACGAGCTCGCCGCGGCCGTGAGCGATGCGCTCGCGGAGATGCGACTCACCGATTCGCGTATCGCACGAGCCTTCCCGCACGAGCTCTCGGGCGGCCAGCGCCAGCGCGTCGCGATCGCGATTGCACTCGCCTCGCGCCCGGCGCTGCTCATCGCTGACGAGCCGACGACGGCGCTCGACGTGACGGTACAGCGCGAGGTGCTCGCGCTGCTCGACCGGCTCGTGGCCGAGCGGGGCATGTCGCTGCTGTTCATTAGCCACGATCTCGCGGTCGTGGCGCGCATGGTCGACCACATCGTGGTTATGCAGCAGGGTGGGGTGGTTGAGCAGGGAGCCGCGGCCGACGTGATTGACGCGCCCCAGCACGCCTACACCGAGCAGCTCATCGCGAGTGCCCGTGCGTTTGACGACGCCCTGGGCGACGCGTTCGAAGGGGAGGGTGAGGTCTGATGACGGTTCTTGAACTGAGCGATGCGAGCTTCGCATACGGCTCGCACCAGATTCTTCACGGGGTGTCGCTCGCGCTTAGCGAGGGCGAGTCGGTGGGGCTCGTCGGTGAGTCTGGCTCGGGCAAATCGACGATGCTTTCGTTGCTGCTCGGCCTAAACTCGCCCCAAACGGGCGAGGTGCGCTTTGAGGGGCAGCGCCTCGAGCGGCGCAACCGCGAGCAGATGCGGGCCTTTCGCGCGGCCGTGCAGGCGGTGTTTCAAGACCCCGCATCGTCGCTCAACCCCAGGCAGCGCGTGGGCCGCATCGTTGGCGAGCCGCTGCGCTCACTCGGGCTCGCGACGGGGGCCGATGCCGAACAGCGGGTGCGCGAGGCGCTCACCTCGGTTGGCCTTCCCGCTGATGCGGCCCTGCGCTACCCGCACGAGTTCTCTGGAGGGCAGCAGCAGCGCATCGCGATCGCTCGCGCCACCGTCTCGTCGCCGCGCGTACTCCTCGCCGACGAGCCAGTGAGCGCCCTCGACGTGACGACCCGCATTCACATCATTGACCTGCTCGCAGAGCTCAGAGAATCGCAGGGTCTCGCGCTGCTCATGGTCTCCCACGACCTCGGGAGTGTCGCGGCGCTGTGCGAGCGAACGGTGGTGCTGCGTGATGGCCGGGTGGTCGAAGAGGGCGCAACGCGAGAGCTCTTGCGCGCACCCCAGAGCGAGTACGCGCGCGAGCTCATCGCGGCGGTGCCGAGGCTGCCGGCCGGTGGCCAGCAACCGGCTCGTTAGCCGAGCACCCCAGAAATCTCACGCGGCGCCTCGCCGGGCGTGAAGAGCAGTGCCGGGCCGTACTGCGTGTTGACCGCGGCTCCGCCGATCTCGGTGACGCCGCCGTGAACCCTGATCCACACGCCCTCACGAATAGCGACGACGGGCGTCGTGTTCTCTTCGTGAAACTCGGTGAGGCGCAGCTCGCGGGTCTCGCCGGCGTGGGTCGAGTTCGGGTCGGCGTCGAGGTAGTGGCAGTTGATCTGGAAGGGCACGAGGCCGAGCGCGTCGAAGCCCTCGGGAAAGATGATGGGCATGTCATTCGTCGTGCGGATCGTGGGGGCCGCGACGTTCGTTCCCGCGCTCGCGCCCATGTAGAGCTTGCCTGCTGCGACGTGGTTGTGCAGCTCGACGATGAGGCGCTCCTGCTTGAGCCGGTCGAGCAGGCGGAAGGTGTTGCCGCCGCCGACGAAGATCGCTTGCGCCTGGCGCACCGTCGCGACCGGGTCGCCGTCTTCGTGAACGCCCTTCACCGTGATGCCGTGCGGTGCGAAAGCCTCGCGCACCTTCTGCGTGTAGGCGTCGTGGTCAGCGAGCGAGTAGGGCACGAAGACGAGCTCGGTGACGCCATCGAGTGCTGGCAGAACAGCCTGCCACGCGTGTTCGAGGTAGCCCATGCCGGCGTTCGTCGAGTTTGAAAGGAGCAGAAGGTTGTTCATGATGACCTCGCATCGGGGGTTTGGGTTGACAGGAGTGCGCCGATCTTGGCGGCGGTATGCAGGAGCGGATCGACGTGCTCGCGAATGTCGCCTCGGTCTTCACGCTTGGCTTCACCGAGGCTCACGGTGCCAACGGGGCGGCCAAGCACGAAGACGGGGGCCGAGATGGCTCGCGTGTTGCTGTCGTATTCGCCCTCTGAGTAGGCCCAGCCCTTCTCGGCAACGAGCAGCATTTCTTGCTCGATCTCGTGGGCATCTTGCGAGGTCAGGTCACTGAACTTCGCGAGGGGCCGATGGTACATGAGCGCCTGCCGCTGCGACGACGAGAGGAAGGCGAAGTAGGCGCGTGAGGTGGCCCCGGCGTGCGCGGGGTAGAGCTCGCCCACGAGGGGGTGGTCGCGCATGGGGGCGTTGCCGCCATCGACCGCGGCGACGCAGCGCACGTACGAGCCGTCGGCGAGGTTGAATGAGGCGGTGCGGCTCGAGCGGTCGGCGAACTCTGAGAGCAGGGGCTCGACGAGCAGGGCCATGCCACCGCGTCGCTCCCAGGTGCCCGCGATGCGCCACATTGCGGGGCCCATGCGGTAGCGTCTCGTCACCGGGTCGGCGTACAGGAAGCCGCGGTGTGCCAGAGTGCTGAGCAGTCTCTGGGCCGCCGATTTGTCGAGGTCGAACTCTTCTGCGAGTTCCATGACGCCCCACTCGGTGCGTCTCGTTGAGAACGAGAGCAGTACGGCGAGGGCGCGGTCGACGGTCTGCAGCGCTGGGCGACGCGATCGTGAAGCAGAGGTGTGAGTGTCGATGTTGACGCTCCTTTCTGCTTTGAATCATAACCACCGTGAGAAAACCGTGCACCACTGTCTCATATAGTGAGAATGAGTTGTGCATCTCGCAACCCTCCCTCGATAATCGGTTTTATTCCACCTCTGGGACCCGTGTAAGGGCGCTCAGGGGCGACCTGACCCAGGCGAACTCAAAGAGGAGAGAAGTGCAGACCATAGTTCGGCGCATACTTGCGATGATCCCCACGCTGCTGGGTGTCATCGTCAGTATCTTCGTGATCACGCGCGTATTGCCCGGTGATCCTGCCCGCACGCTCGCCGGTGAAAATGCCGCAGACAGCGTGGTTGAAAAGCTCCGGGTGCAGATGGGGCTCGACAAGTCGGTATGGCAACAGTTCGTTGATTACTTCACCGGACTCTTCCGTGGCGACCTCGGCTTTGCCTGGCACACCGGAAGGCCCGTCGCTGAAGACTTCGCGACGCGCTTCCCGGCCACCGTCGAGCTCGCCCTCATGGCGCTCGCGATCGGCATCATCGTCGGCATCCCGCTCGGCATCCTCGGCGCGACGCAGCGTGACCGCATCGCCGATCACGCGACGCGCATCATCTCGCTGCTCGGCGCCTCGATGCCGTTGTTCTGGCTCGGTCTGCTCGTCATCTCGGTCTTCTACGGCACGCTCGGCTGGGAGCCAGCGCCGGTTGGCCGCATCGATGACGCGATCAACCCGCCGACGCACATCACGGGGCTCTACCTCATCGATAGCGCACTCACGGGCGACATGATCGCCTTCAAGAGCGCCTTCTCGCACCTCATCTGGCCCGCCATGGTGCTCTCGGTGGGAGCCCTCGCGATCATCTCGCGTATGACGCGCTCGGCCATGCTCGAGGTGCTCGGGCAGGACTACATTCGCACGGCGCAGGCCAAGGGCATGAGCCAGACCCGAGTGATCGGTGGCCACGCGCTCAAGAATGCTTCGCCCTCAATCGTGACGGTCGTCGGCCTCGAGCTCGGCCAGCTGCTCGGCGGTGCCGTGATCACCGAGACGATCTTCAACTGGCCCGGTATCGGTGGCTACGTCGTCGAGTCGATTGAGGCGACCGACTACGCGCCGGTGCAGGCGATGACGTTGCTCGCTGCCGTCATCTTCCTCGTCGTGAACCTCATCGTCGACCTCTCGCAGGGAATTTTTGATCCGAAGGTGCGCAATGCCTAATACATCAACGGTTGCCATTCACACTCGCAAGCTTGAGGCCAAGCCAGAGCAGAAGGCGGTGAGCGCCTTCTCGCTGCTCATTCGCAACCCATCGGCCATGGTGGGCGCCGCGGTGATTCTCTTCTGGACCCTGGGCGGCATCATGACGTCGTTCTGGAGCCCATACCCGCCGAACCTCACGGGCGCGGGGCCGCTGCTTGAGCCACCGAGCTTCGAGCACCTCTTCGGCACCGACAACTTTGGCCGCGACATCTTCTCCCGCGTGCTCGCGGGGGCGAGGGTTTCGCTCTGGACGGGGCTGCTCGCGGTCGCCCTCTCGCTCGTCATCGGTGTTCCGATCGGCGCGATTGCCGGCTACTTCCGCGGAGCCGTGGGCATGGTGCTCATGCGCCTCATGGACATGCTGCTCGCCTTCCCGTCGCTGCTGCTCGCCATGACGCTCGCCGTCGCACTCGGCCCCGGCCTCTCGTCGGCCATGATCGCCGTCGGCATCGTGGGCATTCCCGAGTTCGCCCGCATTATGTACGGGCAGACGGTCTCGCTCCGAGAAAAAGACTACGTTGAGGCCTCGCACGCGATCGGCCTGAAAAACACGGTCATTCTCTTCCGCCACATTCTGCCCAACGGCATCGTGCCAATCATCGTGCGCTGCGCGCTCGGCATGGGCTACGCGATTCTCACCGCTGCGGCGCTGAGCTTCATCGGCCTCGGCGCTCAGCCGCCGCTCGCCGAGTGGGGCGTCATGATCTCAGACGGTCGCGGCTACATCATCTCGGGTGAGTGGTGGATGACCTTCTTCCCGGGCCTCGCGATCGCCTCGTCGATTCTCGGCTTCAACCTCTTCGGTGACGGGCTACGGGACGTGCTTGATCCGCGTCTTCGTACCTCTGCGAAGTAACCAGACCTTTTTCCTAACCCCATTCTCACCACTCACTCCTTATTGAAAGGGAACCATGAGAACCAAAAAACTGCTCACAACGGTTGCCGTTGCGGCGAGCATGATGCTGGCCTTCACCGGCTGCGCGCAGAGTGCAAATAACGCGAATGCTGGCGGTGGCGGCGACACCGGCTCGGCCATCAGCATCGCATTTTCAGAGGGTGGCACGACGCTCGACCCCGCTGAGGCCAACGATGGCACCAGCGACACCCTCGTGCTTGCCGCCTACGACCAGCTCGTGACCTACGGCACCAAGGAAGAAGACGGCAAGCGCGTCTCTGACACCGCCACGATCGAGCCAATGATCGCTTCGGAGTGGGAGGTCGACGACACGAACACCGTGTACACCTTCACCATTCGCGACGACATCGAGTTCCAGTCGGGCAAGAAGCTCACCGCCGATGACATTGTGAAGTCGTTCGAGCACATCAAGGCTTCGGCCTCGGCAAGCTTCCTGTACGAGATGGCCGGCATCGACAGCGTTGAGAAGACCGGTGATTACGAGGTCAAGATCACGCTCACCGCGCCGAACCACCTCTTCCTGCAGATCATCCCGATGTACTCGTTCTCGATCATCGACATGGACGTCGTTGAAGAGAACGGCGGCGCCGAGTGGCTCAAGCAGAACACCGCTGGCACCGGCCCCTACATTCTTGACAGCTGGGACCCCGCGAGCGAGGCCAAGCTGCACGTCAACGACAAGTACTGGGGCGAAGCGCCAGACATCGAGAAGGTCAACCTCAAGTTCATCGGCGACGCCTCGAACCGTCTGCAGCTCATCAGCAAGGGCTCGGTCGACATGGCGCTCGAGATCGCACCGAAAGACCTCGAGGGCCTCGACGGGAAAGACGGCGTTGTGGTCGACTCGCGCCCGAGCAACAAGGTGCTCTTCTTCGCGATGAACAACAACATTGCTCCGTTCGACAACGAGAAGGTGCGCCAGGCCGTGACCATGGCGATTCCCTACGACAAGCTGCTCACCGACGTTATGAAGGGCCAGGCAAGCGAGATGCGCTCGTCGGTCGCCTCATCGACCCCGGGCTGGACTGACAAGGGCAACCAGGCCGAGCACAACCTCGACAAGGCAAAGGAGCTGCTCGCAGAGGCCGGCTACCCAGACGGCTTCGAGTTCGACTTCACCCTCGGCTCAGGTTTTCCTGACTGGAACGACGACGCCGTGCTCATTCAGGCAGAGCTCGCCAAGATCGGCGTGACCATGAACATTCAGAACATGGCCCGCGCCCAGTTCCTCGACGCACTCGCCGAGAAGAACGTCCAGGCCTACATCTCACGCTGGACCTCGTTCGTGAACGACCCCGGCTACCACCTCGGCCTCCTGCTCGTCGACTCAGGCACGAGCAACTACGCCAACTACGACAACGCCCGCGTCAATGAGCTGTGGGCCGAAGCTGCAACCGAACCCGATGCTGATGTGCGCAACAAGCTGTATGGCGAGATGCAAGAAATCATCAACGTCGAGTCGCCGTGGGGCTACCTCTACGAGTACAACATCGCTGTGACCCACCGCGACAATCTTGAGGGTTACACCTCATACCCTGATGGGCTCGTGCGCTTCGCACAGCTCAGCAAAACCGACTAGTCGTTCAGACTCGTCACCGTTCACACCGCCCCTCAACCGCAGAAAAGAGTTTTCAATGTCAACCGCATCATCTTGGGAAGAACGAGTACTTCAGGCGATCGATGAGTCGTCAGAAGAATTGCTGAAGCTCGCGGGTCTGCTCATCCAGACCCCGAGCGAGAACCCTGAGGGTGACTGCACCGAGATCGCCAACGTGATCTCGGGCTACCTCACCGAGGCGGGCATCGAGACCGAACTCCATGACGCGGGCGAGGGGCGTGTGAGCGTTGTTTCGCACCGTGGCGAGAAGGGCGAGGGCGACCGCCACCTCGTATTCTCGGGCCACCACGACGTCGTGCCCGTGGGCGACGAGAACCGCTGGGATTTCCCTCCCTTCGCGGGCGACATCGTCGACGGTTGGCTTCGTGGCCGTGGCGCGAGCGACATGAAGGCTGGCCTCGCAGGCCTCATGCACACGTACATTATTCTTGAGCGCCTCGGGGTGCCGCTGAAGGGCAAGCTCTCGTTTGCCTCGGTGCCCGATGAAGAGACGGGCGGCCCCCGCGGCGCCCACTGGCTGCTCGAGCAGGGTGTGCTTGATGGTGCGACCGGCGGCATCATTGCTGAGCCCGCCGAGCGCGATCACCCGACGATCGGCCAGAAGGGCAGCAACTGGTTCCGCCTCACGATCCAGGGCACGCCAGGTCACGGCAGCCTGCAGCCCCTGCACGGCGTCAGCGCAAACCTGCTCGGCGCCCGTGCGATCATGGCGCTGCAGAAGCTCTGGGACATGAAGCCCGTGCAGTCAGAAGAGCTCAAGCAGCTCATCGCCGACTCGAAGCAGTACGCCGAAGAGCGCGAGGGCTACGGCCCTGGTATCGGCGACGTCTTCGAGCACGTCACGATCAACGTTGGCAAGATCGAGGGCGGCACCTCGACGAACGTCGTCGCCGACACCTGCGTGATCGAGTTCGACACCCGCGTGCCCCTCGGCCTCAGCCGCGCCGAGGTCAACGAGCGCGTGCGTGAGATCCTCGCCGAAGAGGGCATCGAGGCCGAGATCGAGTACCTCGGCTTCATGAGCGAGCCGAACTGGACCCCGCCCACCGATCCCATCGTCGAAACGCTCGTTGACGCGCTTCGTGACCTCTCCGATCCGCAGGCACAGGGTGTTCTGCAGTGGGCCTCGTCAGACGCCCGCACGTTCCGCAGCCACGGCATTCCCGTCTTGCAGTACGGCCCCGCCGACCTCAGCACGATTCACAACTTCAACGAGCGCGCGCTCGCCGCTGACGTGGTGCTCGCCGCCAAGGTATACGCGCTCACGACGCTGCGCTACCTCGGCATCACCGAATAATCACGCCACACCACCCACGCACAGAAAGAAACAACGAATGCTTCGTTACGTAATTGACGTCGTCGAGATGCTCGACACCCCCAAGACCTCGGGCGCATCGCTCGCCGAGTTTTTGCGCTCGCAGGGCGCCGAGAACGCCGAGATCATGGTCAAGACGATCGAGGGTGAAGAAGGCCTCTCGACCGACTTCGTGCGCGTCTTCATTCCCGGCTCACGGGGCAAATCAAGCGGCGGATCGGCGCCAACGCTCGGCATCATCGGTCGCCTCGGCGGCGCGGGTGCGCGGCCAGAGCGCATCGGCTTCGTGTCAGATGGCGACGGCTGTGCCGCCGCGCTCTCGGCAGCCGCAAAGCTGCTCAACATGTCGGCGCAGGGCGACGTGCTCCCGGGCGACGTCATCATCACGACCCACGTGACCGGCTGGGCGCCCACCGAGCCGCACGACCCCGTTCCATTCATGGGCTCGCCCGTCGACATGGAGACGATGAACGACTTCGAGGTCGAGCCAGAGATGGACGCGATCGTGTCGATCGACACCACCAAGGGCAACCGCACGATCAACCACCGCGGCATTGCGATCTCGCCGACGGTCAAGTCGGGCTACATTCTGCGCCCGAGCGAAGACCTCGTGAGCGTGACCGAGACGGTGACGGGTGTGAGCGCCGTCGTCTTCCCGCTCGCAACGCAAGACATCACTCCATACGGCAATGACCTGCACCACGTGAACTCGATTCTGCAGCCCGCGGTCGCAACCGACGCGCCCGTTGTTGGCGTCGCGATCACGACCGCGGTGCCCGTCGCAGGCTGCGCAACCGGCGCGAGCCACGCGACCGACATTGAACTCGCGTCGCGCTTCGCGATCGAGACCGCCAAGTACTTCGGTGCGGGGCAGATCTCGTTCTACGACGCCGACCAGTTCGCACACCTCGTCAACCTGTACGGTGAGGCAACGCACCTGCAGACCCTCGGCCGCACCAAGTAAAGCGAGCAGAAGCCATGTCAGCACTCCTCCAGGTTGAAGACCTCGTCGTCGAGGTGCAGGCCCGTCGCGGCACCAGCACCCCGGTCGACCGCATCAGCTTTGCCATCAACCGCGGCGAGACCCTGGGCCTCGTCGGCGAGTCGGGGTCGGGCAAGAGCCTGACCGCGATGTCGATCATCAAACTCCTGCCCACCCGCGCGGTGCAAATGGCGGGAGGCCGCATCGTGCTCGACGGTGTTGACATGGCTTCGTACTCGAACAAGCAGATGCGCGACATTCGCGGCAAGCGCATCGGCACGATCTTTCAAGAGCCCATGACGGCGTTGAACCCTGCCTTTACGATTGGGTTTCAGATCGCTGAGCCGATCCGCCGCCATCTTGGGCTCAGTAAAAAGGCCGCACGCAAGCGCGTCATCGAACTGCTCGAGATGGTGGGGATCGCGCGAGCCGGCGAGATCGCCGACTCGTACCCGCACCACCTCTCGGGCGGCATGCGCCAGCGCGCGATGATCGCGATGGCGATGTCGTGCGAGCCCGACCTGCTCATCGCCGACGAGCCCACCACGGCGCTCGACGTGACGACACAGGCGCAAATTCTCGACCTCATTCTTGACCTGCAAGAGGAGCACGGCACCGCGGTACTGCTCGTCACCCACGACCTCGGGGTTGTCGCGCAGGCCTGCCAGAACGTCACCGTCATGCGCCGTGGCATCATCGTCGAGCAGGCCCCCGTGATCGACATTTTCGAGCGCCCCTCGCACCCCTACACCGAGGCATTGCTCGAGTCGATGCCCGCCCGCAACACCGGCAAAGAACGCCTGCCCTACATCGCTGAAGGAGTGTTTGAGTAATGACTGTTCTCATGAGCGCCCGCAACATCGTCAAAGAGTTTCAGCGTCGCGTGGCAAAGCGAGGCGCCGAGCCATTTCGCGCCGTCGACGACGTGAGTTTCGACCTGCGCAAGGGCTCGACGCTCGCGATCGTCGGCGAATCGGGCTCGGGCAAGTCGACCACGGGCCGCTGCGCCCTGCGCCTCATCGAGCCCACCTCTGGCGAGGTGCACTTCGACGGCGTGAACCTCGTCGACCTGCCAGCCGAAGAGATGCGCAAGCGCCGCCGCCAGATGCAGATCGTGTTTCAAGACACTTACGCCTCGCTCGACCCGAGGTGGAGCATCGGCCGGCTGCTCGCCGAACCCCTCGCACTGCACGAAAACCTCACGAAGGGTGAGCAGAAAAAGCGGATCGCCGACATGCTCGTGCGCGTGGGTCTCGAAGCGCAGCACGCCGACCGCTACCCGCACGAGTTCTCGGGCGGCCAGCGCCAGCGAATCGGCATTGCCCGCGCCCTCATGCTGAACCCGCAGCTCGTCGTCTGCGACGAGCCGGTCTCGGCCCTCGACGTTTCGGTGCAGGCGCAGGTGCTGAACCTCATGAAAGACCTGCAGGAGGAGCTGGGGCTCAGCTACCTCTTCATCTCGCACGACATCTCGGTCGTCGAGTTCATTGGCGACGACATCATCGTCATGAACAACGGCAAGGTCGTCGAGCAGGGCGTGTGCCGCGAGGTGCTCACCAACCCGCAAGACGCATACACGAAGGCGCTGCTCGCGGCGGTTCCGGTGCCTGACCCCCGTCAGGTCACCGACCGCGAAGAGCGCCGCCGCATCATTGCCGCCGGCCTCAGGGGCGGCGATGCAGCCTAAAACACTCGCCCTCGTCACGATCGGTCAGGCCCCGCGCGACGACGTGACCCCCGACATCGCGCCGCTGCTCGAGGGCTACCGGGTCATTGAAGCCGGAGCGCTCGACGAGCTCAGCGCCGCCGAGATCGCCGCCCTTGCGCCCGCCCCGGGCGAGGGCGTGCTCGTCTCGCGACTCCGCGGTGGCGGCAGTGCGGTGCTCGCCGAGGAGCGCCTGCACCCCCTCATTCAGGCCGCGGTCGACCGAGCCGTCGCCGCAGGCGCCACCGCCGTGCTCGTCATTTGCACGGGCGACCTCGTGGGCATCACGGCCCCCGTGCCGCTGTTCATGGCCGAGTCGCTCGCTCACGGAGCCGTCGCGGCCCTCGTCGGCGCAGCACCCCTCGTCGTGGTCGCCCCCGAGTCAGAGCAGGTTGCCGGCATTGAGGCGCGTTGGGTTTCGCGGCTCGGGCGTCCCGTCACGGTCGTCGACTGCGACCCGTACACGGCGTCGCTCGAGCGCTTCGCTGAGGTGGCGCGAGGCCTCGACGCCGACCCCGCTGCCTGGGTCTTTCTCGACTGCATCGGCTATTCAGAAGCCATGGCACAGGCCATGCGTGACGAGCACCCTGGCGCCCCCGTGCTCACCGCGCGCTCACTTGCCGCGCGGCTCGTCACCGCTGCGCTCTAGCGTTGCCAGGCCGCGCCCCTCAGCCCCGCACACATTGTTTCGCGCGCATGAAAGCGCCAGCGAGTACGCTGGAGCGTAAGTGGGCGCACATCACGGCGCCCGCACGCACGAGGCCCGCGAGAGCGGGGCTGATGGGGGAAGAGTGAGCGAGAAGAACGCGCCCGTAACCACGGCGTTGTTTGAGAGCGAGCGGTACACGCGCGTGCAGAGTACCCTCGACCACATCAGCGAGCTCTTCGACTGCCAGGTCTACGTTGAAGATTCGGGCGGCAGGCTGCTCTACACGAGCGCTGGCAACACGCCTGATGCGTGGCGCAGCGGGTTCGCGCCCTTTTCGACTCCGACGCACGCGAATGCGCAGGAGCTGCTCGGTAAATGGCAAACAAACATGCAGATCTACCGCCTGCAGAAGGTGGTGCTGAGCGAGGGCGAAGAGCGCATTCTGCTGCCGCTCGCCTACCAGGGCAATGTCTTTGCGATCGTGCACTACGTGGCGCGGGCCGGAACGGGGCTCTTGCAGCACTTTCTCGACCAGGAGTTCGCCAAGGCCGTCAGTGACAAAATCTATATCGTCGTCATCGGGTCGATCAACATCATTCGAAAACGGTACCTGCCGATTGAGTCGGTTGCGGGATTTCTTGAGGTGCTGCGTGGGCTCGATGAGCATCGCGGGCGCACATACCAGGTGGCGTATATTGATTTTGGCGGGGTCGATCCGCAACAATTCTCGTCTTCGGTCGTCGACTACGCGAGCGTCGCCATGCGGCACACGAAGGACATTGCGAAGCGGCTCGTGGGGCTATACCGCGAGGCGGGGCAGTACGGCGACGAGCGATTCGCGACAAAGCAGAGCGTCGGCCCCCGGTTCTACCTGTTGCACCGGCGCGAAGACCTCTTGCAGACGGTCATTCTCATCGTGCACGACTCAGGGGTGGCGCCAGACCCGCTCGAGGCGAGACTCACGGGCGAGGCGGGCGACTCTCTCGAGGTGCAGATGGGGCTCAGCCCCCTGTTCACGAACGTCGACGAGATGGGCGACCGCATCGAGCAGGCGCAGCGCATTCTTGAATTTGGCAGGCACAACGGCGACGAGAAGCTCGTGTTCTCAGAGCATGACCTCGGGTTCGACGCGTTCGTGTGGCAGCTGTTCAACACCCAGCAGGCGAGGGCATACGCGGGGGCGGCACTCAGGCCGCTCGAGCGGCACCCCGAGCTCATGCAGACGCTCGAGACCTATCTCGGCAACGATGGCAACGTGACGAAAACCGCCGAGCAGCTCGTGGTTGATCGGCGCACGATTACCTACCGACTCGAGCGCATTACGAACCTGCTCGGTCGCCCGATGAGCAGCATGGAGACGCGCGTGCTCTTATTTCTCGCGCTGAAGGCGCAGAAGCGACTGTAGCGATTTCCCATGTGGGAAATTCTCTTGAACAACAGTTCACGCTTTGCCAATGAAACGGGTGAAGTCTTGGCCTTAGGCTCTGATGGTCCGACACGGTACGGGCGTTAACGCAGACCCCGGGCCACAGAGCACGGAAAGATGAAGGTGTCGTTTCATGCTGGGAATCATACGGGTGCTAAGCACCACCGATGAACAGGTGTTGCAAGAACACGCGCGACTCATGGAAGAGTCACACGGGTTTATCGCGCACACCGAGTGCATCGCAGACCAACCGCACGGTATCTATGACGATGCGTCAGAGGCCATCGCGGTACCCAAAATTGTCGAGCTCGCACACAAGCTCGAGGCCCGCGGCGATATCGACGCCGTGAGCATTAGTTGCGCGGCAGATCCCGCGCTTGCCGCCGCCCGTGAGGCCGTGCGCATTCCCGTGCTTGGCGCGGGGGAGTGCGGGGCACACGCTGCGATGATGGTTGCCGACAAGGTCGCGGTCATCGGCATCAGCGACGATACGCCACCGCGTATGCGCGCAATTCTCGGCGACCGCTTTCACTCGTACCGAGTGTCAGAGCGGCACCGTCGTTCAACCGATCTTTTTGCCGATGACGCGCTCGAGGCGCTTCACGTCGAGGCCCAGCACGCGGCCAACGGGGGCGCAAACGCGATTCTCTTCGCCTGCACCGGGTTCTCGACGATCGGCCTCAAAGATTACCTCGCACCGAGGCTCCAGATTCCTGTGATCGACCTCGTGCAAGCCCAAGCCAACGCTTACTCATTGATTCAAAAGGCGTAACCACATGTCTCCTCAAGAAACCCAAGCCCCAGAGGGGCGCAAACAGCAGCGCACGTTCAACATCACGTTCGTGATCATTTCGGCGTTCGTCGCGATCTTCGGGTCGATCATCGGCATTCAGCTCATCACCACGCTCGGCATTAGCCCGAACACCTCGATCATTGGCGCGCTCATCGCGATGATCGTCGCGCGTATTCCGATTCGCTGGTTCCTGCAGTTCCGCAACATTCACAACCAGAACCTCGTGCAGACGACGATCTCGGCGGCCACCTTCGGCGCCGCGAATAGCCTGCTCATTCCGATCGGTATTCCCTACGCGCTCGGCATGCCGAACCTCGTGTGGCCGATGCTGATCGGCGCGGGCATCGCGCTCGCGATCGACGTGTTTGTGCTCTACAAGCTCTTCGACTCGAAGCTCTTCGGCTCGAACGAGATCTGGCCCTCGGGCGTCGCGACGGCCGAGGCGCTCAAGGCAGGCGACGAGGGCGGTAAGAAGGCGGGCCTGCTCGGCCTCGGCATCTTCGGCGGCCTCATCGGCTCGCACTTCGGCGTCTCGATGTCGGCCTTTGGTGTCGCGTTCATCGGCAACATCTGGGCACTGACCTTCTTCGGCGTTGGCCTGCTGGTTCGCGCCTACTCAGAGACGCTCGCGGGAGTCGACGTCAACGCGATTTACATGCCCCACGGCATGATGATCGGTGCGGGCGTCGTGGCGCTCGGCCAGTTCGTCTTCATTCTGCTCGGCTCGAAGCGCAAGAAGGAGAAGGCCGCGCAGGAGGCCGCGTTGAATGCGTCGGCCGAGACCTCGCCCGCAGAGCCCTCGCTCAACCCCGTCGAGAAGGCTGTCTCGCACGTCTACTCACGGTCAGACCGTGACGTGAAACGGGCCTTTGGCCTCGGCGGTCTCATGTACGTCGGCGGCGCTGCTCTGCTCGCCGTCATGGGCGGGCTCATTGCTGAGCTCTCGTTCTGGCAGCTGCTGCTGTTCGTTGTCTTTGCCGCGTTTGCGACCCTCGTCTCTGAGATCATCGTCGGCATCGCTGCCATGCACTCGGGCTGGTTCCCGGCCTTCGCCGTGACGCTCATTATGCTCTTGCTCGGCATGATGATGGGCTTCCCGCCCGTCGCTCTCGCGCTGCTCGCCGGCTACGTTGCGGCGACCGGCCCGGCGTTTGCCGACATGGGCTTTGACTTCAAGACCGGTGTGGTGTTGCGCAAGGGCCAGAACGTGCAGCAGGAACTCTTCGGGCGTCGCCAGCAGCTCAAGAGCGGCATCATCGGCTTCGCCGTCGCGTTCGTCGTCGTTGCCCTGGCGCACGAGTCGCTCTTTTCGCAGGACATGCTGCCCCCGGTTGACCGTGTCTTCGCCACGACGATCGAGTCGGGCCTCTCGGGCGAGGTCGGCATGCAGCTCTTCCTCTGGGCCATTCCCGGCGCAATCGTTCAGCTCATCGGTGGCCCGAAGCGCCAGATCGGCATCATGCTCTCGACCGGTCTGCTCATTCTCAACCCGCTCGCGGGCTGGGCAGTGATCGTCGGCATCATCATTCGCGCGGTCGTGCTCAAGGTGCGCGGCCCCGAGTCAGAGAAGACGATGTACACCCTCGCGGCCGGCTTCATTGCCGGTGACGCACTCTACAGCTTCTTCAGTTCAGTATGGAAGGCACGCTAACCCATGGCATCACGACAGCTCACCCGCACCGACGCACTCAACGCCGTATATGGCGGCTGCATTCTGGGAGGCGGCGGAGGCGGGGTGCTTGAAGAGGGCATCGAGAAGGTCGATACGCTCTTCGACACCTTCGAGGGCCCGAAGCTGGTGACTCCCGACGAGCTCGCTGACGACGCCTACGTGGCGTGCGTCGCGCTCGTTGGAGCACCCTCGGCCGCCGATGCGCACTACGATGCTGGTCAGCTCATCGCGACGGTGCGCATGGTCAACGACGCGCTCGAGACCCCGCTTGCGGCGGTCATGACGAACGAGAACGGTGCGGGAACGACGACGAACGGTTGGCTCCAGGCGGCTGCGCTCGGGCTTCCCGTCATCGATGCGCCCGCGAATGGTCGCGCGCACCCGACCGGCTCGATGGGGTCGATGAACCTGCACGAGCTCGACGGCTACGAGTCGGTTCAGGCCTTCGCGGGTGGCAAGGGCGCGCAGCGCGTCTCTGGCCTCGTGAAGGCCAGGCTCGGGCTCGCGGCCGACACCGCGCGTGCCGTCTCGGTGCAGGCCGGCGGCCTCGTCGCCGTGTGCCGCAACCCCGTGCAGGTTGGGTACGTGACTGAGAACGCCGCGGTTGGCGGCATCACCCAGGCGATTGAGCTGGGCGCCGCTTACCACGCGGCTCCAGAGGGCCGCGCCCGCATCGAAGCCGTCGTCGAATTTCTCGGCGGATCGATCGTGGCCGAGGGCCCGGTCGAGCGCTCAGAGCTCACGCAACAGGGTGGCTTCGACGTCGGCACGGTTGAGCTGGGCGGCGCCGAGATGACCTTCTGGAACGAGTACATGACGCTCGAGATCGACGGCAAGCGCCTCGGCACGTTCCCTGACCTCATCATGACGCTCGACAGCAAGACCGGTGCGCCCGTTGTGACGGCCAGGGTCGAGGTCGGCCAGGAACTCACCGTGATTTGCGTTGACCGCGAGCGACTGCTGCTCGGCTCGACGATGCACAACGAAGCACTGCTCGGCAGCATCGAGCCCATTATCAACAAACCCATTCTGAACGTGTAAGTGAGAGGAACAGAACATTGGCTTTGAAGCATGTACTCGAGGTGCTTGACCTGCTCGACGACGGGGCCGCGAGCGGCCAGCGGGTCGTCGACCTGTTTGCCGGGTTTGAGCACGTGACCGCTTCGACCACGACGGTGACCGGTGAAAAGGGAAGCACCGACTTCATTCGCATCGAGATCGCCGGCACCGAGGGCAAGAAAGCTGGCGGGCCAGCCGAGACGACCGGCATCATCGGTCGCCTTGGCGGCCTGGGCGCTCGCCCAACCCGCATTGGCTTCGTCTCAGACGGCGATGGCGCGGCCGCGGCGATCAGCTCGGCATACAAGCTCGCCGAGATGAGCACGCGCGGCGACCGGCTACCCGGTGACGTCATCGTGACGACGCACGTGTGCCCTGACGCACCGACCCGCCCGCACCAGCCGGTCGAGTTCATGGATTCTCCCGTCGATATTCTCGCGATGAACACCCACGAGGTCGTCGATGAGATGGATGTCATCCTGTCGATCGACACCACGAAGGGCAACCGTGTGGTCAACCACCGCGGCGTCGCCATCTCGGCACCCGTGAAGCAGGGCTACATTCTCAAGTACTCAGAAGACCTGCTGCGCATTCTCGAGACCGTCTCTGGCCAGCCTGCCCAGGCGCTGCCCATTTCGACGCAGGACATCACGCCGTACGGCAACGGCGTCTACCACATCAACAGCATTCTGCAGCCGGCCGTTGCAGCCGAGGTGCCCGTTGTTGGTGTCGCGATCACCGCTCAGTCGGCGGTTCCCGGCAGCGCGACGGGAGCGAGCCACGAGGTCGATATCGCCCTCGCGACGCGTTTCGTGATCGAGGTCGCGAAAGAGGTTGGCGCGGGCACCTGCGAGGTTGTTGACGAGCCCGAGTTCGAGAGCCTCGTCTCGATGTACGGCTCGATGAAGCACCTCAGCACCCTGCCGAACGCGTAGGGAGACCACGGTGTCACAGGTTGGGGTCATCACGATCGGCCAGGCGCCCCGCGACGACATGACGCGCGCCTTTGCCCCGCACTTCGACGGGACGGGGGTCGCGGTTGTGCAGCGCGGCGCCCTCGACGGCTTCACCGCCGCCGAGATTACCACCCGCTTCGCTCCCCGCGAGGGCAGTGCGACCTACGTGTCGAAGCTGCTCACGGGCGAGAGCGTCGAGATTGCAAAAACCGCGATTCTCGGCCGCATGCAGGCCCACGTCGACGAGCTGGCCGCAACCTGTGACGCCATTGTCATTGTGTGCACCGGAGATTTCCCGATGCTCGCAAGCGACACCCCACTGTATTTTCCCGACCGCCTGCTCGTTGACGCGGTGCGGGAGCGCAACCGAAGCGCAGCCACCACTGCAGCTGCTGCCGCCGCAGACGCAGACGCCGGCGGCGCCCCGGCCACCCTCGGCCTCATCGTGCCGCTGCCGGGGCAAGAAGCCGTTATGGCCGAGAAGTGGCAGTCGCTCGGTGTGCCCCTCGCGTTCGCGAGCGCCTCGCCCTACCTCGACTCCGACATCGAGGGTGCGGCCCTCAAGCTCGCAGCCGAGGGGGCGCGCACGATCGTGCTCGACTGCATCGGGTACACGAGAGCGCACGCGGCGAGGGCACTTCGCGCGCTTGTAGCCGGGCCCGATCCGCAGGCAACGATCGAGGTGCTCGTGCCACAGGACCTCGTTCCCGAGACCGTCGCGGCGAGCCTCGGGCTCACTCCGCGCGACTCGACCGGGCTGGGTGCTCGGCAGGCGGGATCCGCCGCTTTAAGCGACACAGAGCGCACCGACGCTCGACTCACCGACAAGGAATAACCATGCAGCAGTACCACGCCGTCGTGCGAAACATTCTTGCGAACAACGTCACGATTGACTCGGGCGACCGGGTGCTCGTGCTCTCTGACCGCAGCACCGAGCCCGTCGCCTCGAAGTTTCTCGACGGGCTGCTCGCGAACGACGTGCACGCCCAGCTCTTCATCATGGCCGACCGCGAGAAGTCAGGCGAGGAGCCGACCCCTGAGGCGCTCGAGCACATTCTCGCCTTCGACGCGACGTTCTGCCTCACGAAGCACTCGCTCACGCACACCTCGGCGCGCAAGCAGGCGGTCGCCGCTGGCAAGCTTTTCGTCACGATGCCCGGTATCACCGAGTACATTCTCACCGAGGGTGCGATGACCGCCGACTCCGTTCGCGTCGAGCGCGAAACGATCGAGATGGCCGAGAAAATCACCCGGGCGAGCGCCGCCATCATTCACTCGGGCGGCGGGTCGCACCGGTTGAGGGTTCCGCTGGAGGGGCGCGACGGCATCGCGAGCACCGGGGTTTTTCGCGGCAAGGGCGTCGGCGGAAACCTGCCGAGCGGTGAGGCATACGTCGCCCCCGTCGAATATGCCGTTTCGGGAACACTCGAGGTCAACGGCTCCATCGCAGGCATCGGCCTCGTCGACGAGCCGGTCGTGCTCGAGGTACGCGAGGGTCGCCTTGAGAGTGCCAGCGGATCGCAGGGCGCGCGTCTTCTCGAAATGCTGGGCGATGGGCTTGGTCGCCAGGTCGCCGAGCTCGGCATCGGTACGAACCACGCCGCGGGGGTGATCGGCGACATTCTCGAGGACGAGAAGGCCTACGACACCATTCACATTGCGTTCGGCTCGAACAACACCTTCGGCGGAACGATCGCTGCCGGCGTGCACATCGACTGCATCGTCGCCGGGCCGACCGTGGAGTGGGTGTGATCGTGTCGGGGTGTGATGACGGGCTCGGCGGCGGCGCTTCGGCGGCTCTGGCTGGCGCGACGACGGCTCCTGCGGCATCGGTTGGCGCGACAGCCGATGCGGTTGCCCATGCCGCGACCTATGACCGCCACAGTGGGCCACTCGAGTTCGAAGCCGAGGCACTCGGCTCGCCAGACCTCATCGAGGCGCAACTACGCAAGTCGCTGCATCGGGTCGAGAAGGGCCTGAGCCTCGCCAAGCCGAGGCGGCCCTTCGGGGAATCGATCGAACGGGACCTCGTGCAGCTCTTGCGTGTTGCACGTGAAACGGTTGGCGGCGGGGAATCGCTCGAATCGGCCATCGCGCAGGCCGAGCGGGCGCTGACGTCGCTGCGCCTGTGGAACGAAAGCGGCCAGCTCGACGATCTGAGCGGCCGCCCGACCCAGGTCGCTGGCCCCTTCACGGGTGCTGCGCGCGACGCGGTCAAGAGCTTCTTCGAGGGCCGCAACTCGACCCGCAGTTTCGCGGCGGGCAAGCCCGTGAGCGACGCCGATATGAACGCTGCGATCGAGACCGCGCTCGCGAGCCCCTCGGTGTGCAACCGTGCGACGGGCCGCGTGCACCTTTACCACGGCGCCGAGATGGTGGCGAAGCTCTTCGCCCTGCAGCAGGGCAACCGTGGCCTCGACGGGGTCGAACACGTCGCGATCGTCACGACCTCGCTGCCGATGTTTACCGGAACCGACGAGTTCGTACAGCCCTGGATCGATGGCGGCATCTTCGCCATGAACCTCGTGTGGGGTTTCGAGCAGCGCGGAATCGCGACCTGCTCCCTCAACTGGTCCATGCCTCACGCGGCATCTACCGAACTGCGCGCCGTCGCGGGCATTCCCGAGGACGAGCTCGTCATCACGCTCATCGCGTTCGGCCACCCGGCGGGCGACCTGCGGGTGACGGCCTCCGAGAAGCCGCCGCTCGACACGGTGGTGACGCGGCACCCGTAGGTGCGGGTTGCTGACGGTTGCTTTCGCGGTTGCTGTCGCTGCCGCTGCTACCGCCGCTGCTCCCCCTGTCGCTGCACGTCGTTTTTGCGCTTACTTGACGAAAAGAAGGGTGTTTGCGCGAAAACACCCTGCTTTCTGTCAAGTAGACGGCTCGAGCGGCCGCAGAGGCGCCCCCATGCGCTGAGCGGCACTCCCCTCGCGCGCGGTGGCATTGCAGCGCGGCCCGGCACTGCCGCAGGCGATCCACTTGACGAAAAGTAGGGTGTTTCTGGCGTTACACCCTGCTTTCTGTCAAGTAGACCGGCTGCCGGGCGAACGAGCCACAATACGGCCCCAGCGCGGCCTCGATCATGCCACGAAGCGCGAAGACGGCCGACAAACAGCGCCAAGCAAACCCCTCAAGCGGCGGATCGCCGACAGCCACAGCCCCTAACCGCGACAGCCCGGCCAGCCCAGCCCGGCCAGCCCAGCCCGGCCAGCCCAGCCCGGCCAGCCGCCAGCCCGACCCAGAGCCGGCCAACCCGGCCTCACCCCACAAACACGGGGCTCACCGGCTCGCCCGTGCGGCGGCCGCGCTCGTCGAGGCGCCAGCCCATGCGCTTGATGAAGCGCACCGTGATCGAGCTTTCGGCGATCGAGAAGCCCGGGATGTGTTCGATGAGGCGGCGCTCGGCCTCGAAGATCTCTTCGGGGGTGCGCACCCAGAGTACGAAGGTGAAGTTCGTTTCGCCGGTGGTCGAGGCGCAGAAGCGCAGATTTGGGAAGCTGCGCAGCGCGGCGGCTGCGGCGGTGTGCTGCTCGGGTGAGAGCCAGCAGAACCACTGGCTGCTGATGGGCTGGCCGAGCAGTTCGGGAGCGAGGTCGCAGCGCAGGGTGACTTTGCCCGAGAGCAGCAGCCGTTGCATGCGGCGAGAGATGGTGCTCGGGTGGGTGCCGAGTGATTCGGCGATGTCGGCGACGGTGGCGCGGCCGTCGCGGTGCAGGTAGGGGGTCAGTTCGCGGTCGCCGTCGCGCAGGGGTGGGGGAGTGGCCGAGGTGTCGGTGCGGGCGAGCTGCACGAGTTGCTGGCGGGCGGTGTGGTCGAGGCTTCCGAGGCGCCACTCGTGGCCGTCGAAGTGCACGCGCGTGCAAATGATCGTCTCGTAGCGGGTGATGCCCGGCAGTTTTGAGATGCGCTCGTTGAGGCTCTCGAGGTAGCTCTCGAAGTCGGGGGTGAGCACGGTGAAGATGAGGTCCCAGTGCCGCGCCGGCTCCTCGATTGAGACGATCTCGGGAATCGCGATAGCCTCTTCGGTGAGGCGGTCGCGGTGCTCGGGTAGGCAGCGCACGGCGACGAAGGTGAGGGTTCCGGGGCGGTTGCGCCCGAAGGGTACGGCCGTGCACCAGGCGAGGCCACGGTCGGTGAGCCGCTGCCACTGCTGCGCGAGCATGAGGGGCGACGCCCCGAGCACCTGCGAGAGCTGCCGCCACGAGGCGCGCGGTGCGATCTGCAGCGCTCCGACGAGCTCGAGCGGGTCTGGGGCATGTTTCATATGTGCAAGAATATCGCGTTATTGCAAGAATCAATGCACGAATGCCCGCTCAAAGAGAAGCAAACGCAGGTTTATCGCATGACTAAGCCAGCGCTCTGCACCGGTTGAATAATGAAAGGAGCAAAAAGTCGCGTGGCCAACCGAGGGCCGCAGTTAGGAAGATCACCGTGGATTTCGTAGCGAGATCGCTTGAACTTGATGGCGCTTTGCGTGCACTGCGCCGCGATCTGCATCAGATTCCTGAGCAGGGGCTTTCCCTGCCACTCACGCAGCAGCGACTGCTCCAAGAACTCGAAGGCCTGCCCATCGAGGTGACGCTCGGCGAATCGCTGAGCTCGATCACGGCAGTGATCCGCGGCACGGCGGGCGAGAAGGCGGGCGCGACCGCGACCCCCACCCCAGCCCCCGCCGTGCTCCTGCGCAGCGACATGGACGCGCTGCCCGTCGTCGAAGAGACGGGCCTCGACTTTGTGAACCCCGACGCGACGAACATGCACGCGTGCGGCCACGACCTGCACATGACCATGCTCGTGGGCGCGCTGAAGCTGCTCGCCGAGCACCGTGACGAGCTCGCGGGCGACGTCGTGTGCGTCTTCCAGCCGGGCGAAGAGGGCTTTGACGGCGCGCAGCACATGCTCGACGAGGGCCTGCTCGAGATCACGGGCGCGAAGCCCGTGGCCGCCTACGCGCTGCACGTCTTCTCGTCGCACATCGAAAGCGGCCGCTTTCTCGTGCGTCAGGGCGCGATCATGAGTGCCTCAGATACCGTGCGCATGGTCGTTCGCGGTCACGGAGGGCACGGATCCGCACCGCATCAGGCGATCGACCCCATCACCGCGAGTGCCGCGATGGTGAGCGCGCTGCAAACGATGGTCACGCGCCGCTTCGACGCCTTTGACCCGGTCGTGCTGTCGTTCGGCATGTTTCGCGGCGGATCGACCGAGAACGTCATTCCCGAGAGCGTCGAGATGCTCGCGACCGTTCGTACCTTCAGCGAGAAGAACCGTGAGCTCATGCGCAGCGAGGTCGTGAAGGTGCTCGAGGGCGTGGCCGACGCGCACAGCGTCACGATCGACATCGACTACGAGATGCTGTACCCCGTCACGAAGAACGACGCCGACGAGGCCGATTTCGTCGCGGGAACCGTTGCCGAGCTGTTTGGCGACGAGAGTCTCGAACGGCCGAAGCAGCCGCTCAGCGCCTCAGAAGACTTCTCGAAGATGCTCGAGCACGTGCCCGGTGTCTTCATTCCGCTGGGGGCGACTCCCGAGGGCGTTGACCTCGAGACGGGCCCCTACAATCACGCCGCCGGCGCGCAATTCGACGAGGCGGTGCTCACGAGGGGCGCGGCCCTGCTCGCCACGCTCGCCGCTCGCCGCCTCAACCCACCTGCTTAATCCCTGCAACGAAGCACCGTAAGGAACATGATGACCACCACCCACGACACGACCGACGGCACGCACGGTCACTACACTCCTGCCGAGCGACGCACCGTGCGCAAAAACCTCGTCGGCATCGGCATGGGCAACCTGCTCGAGTGGTACGACTGGAATGTCTACGCCTCGTTCACGATCTACATCGCGGCCCACGCGTTCAACGATGCCGACCCGGCCTCGGCTCTGCTCTCGACCCTCGCGATCTTCGCCGTTGGCTTCATCGCCAGGCCCTTTGGCGGGTTTGTTTTCGGGTGGATCGGCGACCGCAAGGGCCGCAAATACTCGATGACCCTCGCGATCGTTCTCGCCTCGTTCGGCAGCCTCGCGATCGCGCTGCTCCCGTCGTACGAGACGGTTGGCGCGTGGTCGTCGCTCATGCTGCTGCTCGCCCGACTGCTGCAGGGCCTCGCCCACGGTGGCGAGCTGCCGTCGTCGCAGGTGTTCCTCTCTGAGGTCGCGCCCGCGAAGCACCGCGGCCTGTGGTCGAGCTGGATTTACGTTTCGGGCACCACCGGCATTCTCGCGGGCGTGCTGCTCGCGGCCGTACTGAACCTGACCCTCACGGCCGAGCAGCTCAACGCGTTCGGCTGGCGCATTCCCTTTGCGATTGGCGCCGTTGCTGGCCTCTACACGCTGTACCTGCGCCGCAACATGGAAGAGACCGAGGCGTTCACGAACATCGAGAAGTCGGGCGCCCCGAAGCGCAACATCTTCTCGCAGATCTGGGAGCACCGCCTCGGTGCCCTGCAGGTCATCGGCCTCACGATCGGCATCACCGTGGCCTACTACGCCTGGGCCATCAACGCCCCGACGTACGCCAACACGCAGCTCGGCATGGATCGCGGCCTGACCCTCTGGGCGGGCGTCATCGGCAACATTGTGCTCATCGTGTCGCTGCCGCTGTGGGGCATGCTGTCTGACCGCTTCGGTCGCAAGCCCATCATGATCATCAGCGCTGGCGCTGCGCTCGTGCTCTACCTGCCCATTCAGGCGTGGTTGCGCAACGACTTCCTCGTGCTCGTGCTCAGCGTCTCGCTCATGTCGGCGATTCTCGCCGGAGCGCTCGCGATCATGCCAGCCATGTTCTCAGAGCTCTTCCCGCCCGAGGTGCGCACCTCAGGCATCGGCTTCCCGTACGCCCTCGCGGTCGCGGCCTTCGGCGGCACCGCCCCCTACATTCAGACCTACGCCTCGGGGCAGGACTACAACTGGTTCCCGCTCTACACGATGGCGCTGCTCGTGATCACCCTCATTACGGTGTTCACGGTTCCTGAAACGAAGGGCAAGCACCTGGGTTAAGTTTGTGTGTTCTTGCGCGGGAAATGGATTCTGTGCCGCGTGTTTGTGACGCAGATGAAGCCTCGACTCGTAGACAGAAGATCGACAGGTGTATATGATCCCTAATTGGACGTATGTCGTTTAATCTAAGGAGATGCATTGTCCAATATTTCTTTCGCACCGGGCGAGACGAATGTAAAGTCGTCTAAATTCAGCCCCTCGGTCATTATGTTTTGGCTCAAGACTGAGATCGCGGTCACCAACACACGGGTGGTTTCAAAGGCCCCGAATACGTTGTTCGGCCTTATTCCACTGGGATATAAAGACAGTACCTACCCGCTGAAGAACGTCGCGGGTGTTGGGGTTGAGGTTAAATTTTCTGTCGCCCGTGCGCTGTTTGGCATCATCTTCCTTATTGTCGGAGCAAACTTCACCAACAACTTTTTCGGTTGGGTGCTCATTATCCTGGCGCTCTCGATGATCCTGAACGCTCTGAATGCATCGCTGAAGATTCAGAATAACGGCGGCAGCACGAGCGAGATTAAGGTATCGATTCTTGAAAAATCGAAGCTGGAAGACCTTCGCGATGAGATCAATCACCGCCTTTTTGCTGACCACGACCGCCTTCGTCATGACGAGGCAATGAACGTCAGCAATGCTTCACTTCAGGCCCAGCACGCACAGCTTTTGCTGCAGCAGCAACAGCAGATGCATCAGCAGAACCAGCAGAACCAGCAGAACCAGCAGGGCCAGCAGCAACCCCCACAAACCCCATAGGGGGCCGTTTTCGCCGTGTAGTAAGGCTGTGTCAGTCTGCAAACATCAGATGCCAGGTTGATCTGTCTGCCCCGCCTCTGCACTCACCCCGATGCGCCGCATGAGGGCGGCGACGTCGGGGTGTTTGCGTTCGCCGCTCGTGAGGTCTGCGACGACGCGCTCGTGCACGTCGGCGGGCATGTCTTGGCTGAGCTTAAACATCGCGCTCTCGGTTTCGACCTCGATGGTGAAAGCGACGATCCCCGGCAAAATCTTCTCGTAGATCGGGAACGAGGGGCTCTGCTCCCACGGCTCCGAGCGGGCGCTCTCGAAGTGCGAGACCGTCTGCTTCACGACGTCGAGGCTCAGCGCATCGTCTTCGATGATCGTGACCTTGCCCGTAAGGTGCACGGTCGCATAGTCGAGGGTGGGCACCGCGTCGGCGAAGCCGTAGTTGCTCGGCGAAACGTAGGCGTGCGAGGTGCTGAACGCGAGCAGCGTCGAGGGGTTCTCGGCGAAGAGCTGCCAGTGCGGGTTATCGCGGCCCATGTGCCCCCACAGGGTTTCGCCCACGAAGGTGCCCTGCGGCTCAAAGCCCGGCTGAAACACGATCGGAACGTGCGTGGCAACCGGCGCCCCCGCGGTCGAGGTCGCGACGATGGCGAAGGGGTTGGCGCGCACAAACTCAACAATCGCTTCGCCAGAGGGGGCAATGTAGCTGGGGTAGGTGTGCACGCTGTTCTCCTTTGGCCGTTGCACACACAGTGTAACTCGCGGCGGGGGCCTGCCGTGCGCGCAATACCTCGCTCGAAAGGCAGGCCCCGCCCCGGTTACTCGCCGCTGAGCCTGCGTGCCCGAACGACGACGTCGCGCAGTTCAACGCTCGCCCCACCGGGGTGTGCGGTGCGGGTGTGCTCGGTGCTCGTCTCGATGGTCCAGGCGGCCTCCGCAAACAGCCCCGTGATGGCCTCTCGCGTGACGGTAGCTTCGTGCGGATGCTGAGCGTGTTGCGCCTCACCCGCGTGCTCGCTCGCCGCGTGCCCGACGATGAGCAGCGTACCGCCCGGCGCGACCCACGAGGCCAGCCGCTGGTACAGCGCGAGCTGGCCGATCTCGGCGTGCGCGTAGCTCGTGACCACGAGACTCCAGGTACGGTCGGGGTTCCAGCGTGAGAGGTCGGCTTCGATCCACTCGATGGGGGTCGTGGGCCCGGCCACTGCCTCGTGCCGTCTCGCCTCGTCGAGTGCGCTCGCCGAAATATCGGCCGCAGTCACGCGCCAGCCCTGCCTCGCGAGCCACAGCGCCTCGGCACCAGCCCCGCACCCCGCGTCGAGGGCGGTGCCCGGGGTGAGCTGCGCCGTCTCGGTCGCGAGATACGGGTGTGGCGTCGGGGCTCCCCGGCTCTCGCGCTCGGCCCAGTGCCGCTGCCAAAAGTCGCGGTCGAAGTCGGTCACGAGGCAGCCCCCGCAGCGACCGCCGCGTTGGCGCGGGCGAACACCATCTCGGTGTTCAGCGTCATGGCGACGCGCCCTGCCTGCGCGGCCGATTCGCTCACCTGCGTGGTCGGGTTCGCGACGTTGCCCGCCGCCCACACGCCCGCGACCGAGGTGCGCCCCGCCTCGTCGGTCGTGACGGCGACGCCCATGGGGTTCTCGGTGACGTCGAGGCCGAGCGGCTCAAGCCCCTCGAGCCTAGCCCTCGCAAACGTCGGAACCGCCAGTGCGTCAGCCCCCAGCCGCCCACCGCTTGCCAGCAGGGCCCCGGTGATGCGATCATCGGCGACCTCGACGCGCGAGACCGTGTCGGTCACGACGTCGATGCCGAGGGCAGCGAGCATCTCGAGGTCGTCGCCGCCGAAGCTGAGCCCGCTCGTCACGAGCGTCACGTGTGCGCTCCACTGGTGAAACAGCATGGCCTGCTTGGCCGACATGGGTCCGGTCGCGATGAGAACGATGCGTTGATCGCGAATCTCCCAGCCGTGGCAGTACGGGCAGTGCACGACGTCGCGCCCCCACCGGGCCGCGAGCCCCTCGATCTCGGGCAGCTCGTCGCGCGTTCCGGTCGCGATGATGAGTTGCTGTGCGACGACGCGGGCCCCGTCGCCAAGCTCGACGGCGAACCCGCCCTCTTCGAGGCGCTCGGCCGACCGAACCTCGGCGTGCGCGATCGTCGCCCCGTACGCCGATGCCTCGGCACGCCCCTTCTCGAGCAACCGCAGCGGATCGACCCCCTCATTTCCCAGCAGGCCGTGCGCCGCGGCCGCCGGTGCATTGCGTGGCTGGCCGTGATCAACGACGATGACGCTGCGACGGGCCCTCGCGAGCGTGAGGGCGGCGCTGAGCCCGGCCGATCCGCCGCCGAGAATGGCGACCTCGTACTCGCGGGTTTCGTGTGGGTGGTGCATGGGGGCTCCTTGTGTTGATCGATGGCTTTGCTTGGTCGGTCTCGGGTGACTGGTCAGACACCGAGTCTCGCGGTCTCGGTGCGATTTGGCAAACATATTTGCCGAATGGCAATATGGAGGAATGAATAACACCGCCGACGAAACCCTCGACACGGTTGGTCCGAGGCTCAAGAACCTGCGCCTGCGCCGCGACGTGACCCTCGTGGCGCTCGCCGAAGCGACCGGCATCTCGGCCAGCACCCTCTCGCGCCTCGAAGCCGGGGTGCGCCGCCCAACCCTCGAGCAACTGCTGCCGCTCGCCCGGTACTACGGCGTCACCCTCGACTCACTCGTCGACGCCCCGCGCACCGCAAACCCGCGCATCGACCTGCGGCCCATGACGATTGATGGCGGTGCGATTGTGATTCCGCTGACCCGCCGCCCCGGAGGCGTGCAGGCCTACAAGTTCGTTCTGCCCGCCGGCAACGACGACGAAGTGCCCGAGCCGCGCACCCACGAGGGCCACGACTGGGCCTACGTGCTGAACGGCACCCTACGGCTCGTGCTCGGCGACCAAGACCTCAGGCTGCAAGCCGGCGAGGCGGTCGAGTTCGACACCCGCACCCCGCACTGGTTCGGCGCCACGAGCGCCGGCCCGGTCGAGTACCTGAGCCTCGTGGGGCGGCAGGGGCAGCGGGCGCACGTGCGGCCAGCCATCGGCGGGCCGGCGGGTGAGTTGCCGGGTGGGCCGGCGGGTGAGCCGGCGGGCGAGGTGCCGGGCTGATCCGCTCGGTTGTGCTCGCTTGGCGACTGTCGGCTGCCGCTCGCAGCACCCCTGTCTGCGATTTCTCGGCCTACTTGACGAAAAGCAGGGTGTTCAGCCAGAAACACCCTGCTTTTCGTCAAGTAGACCCCGAACTCTGCCTTTCTAATACCCCGAAAGCTAGCTAAGCTACTCGAAGCATAGACGGGGGTTTTAACGGGGGTCAGTCGTCGCTGACCGGCGCCCGCTTCGTCGCCATAGTTGTCGCTTATAGGGGAAGAGCAGATCAACATGAAACAAACCATGGGTCGCACGTCAGGGGTTCAACGAACCAAAAGAACTGCTCGAAGAGCTCTCCAAGTAGCAATGGCTAGCGCGCTCGCGAGCCTCTTGTTGCTCCCGGGCTTGCTGGCTCCGGCACCGGCGCAAGCTGCCCCACGCGTGGTCACACTGCCCTGGAGTTACGATAGTTTCTACGGCGAATTCGTGGAAGACACCGATGTCAAGATTCCTGGCGGGGTTGAAGAGGTCAAGGTTCTTGCCGAATCTGCCTCAGGTGGAGACGGCGCCGCGGTGAAAAATGGTGGTAGCGGCGGTAAGGGCGGTGCAGGCTACCGCGGCTATCTCGACGCATGGAACCCGCAAACGTTGCCCGTCGAGCCTGGTGGGGTGCTTCAGGTGCGCGTTGGCAAGAAGGGGGAGGACGCTCGGGGTGATCGCGGCGGCAAGGGCGGTTCGGGAGGCGTCGCTGGTGGCAACGGCGGCAATGGCTTTAACAAGGGAGGCGGTGGCGGCGGTGGCGGCGGATCAACGAGCATCACCTATCTCAAGCCAAATGGCACACAGGGTTGGTTTTTTGAGCTCTCTGGCGGCGGTGGCGGCGGTGGCGGATCATCCGACTACCCCAATGTCCCGCTTCACGGCGGAGACGGAGCCGTTGCTGGCAAAGCTTCGTCGAATGGAAAACCAGGGTCTAACCCACATAACGCATACATAAACTGCGCCTATGACTCAGAGACGAAGCATGGAACGACCTTCGCCGGCAACCAGGGTATGTCGGGTGGCGGTGGCGGCGGCGGGGGCAGTAGGAATTCCTACGGCTGCGGCGGGCACAGCGTGCAAGATTCGAGCGGTGGTGGTGGATCGGGTAGTGCTTTCATCTCGAGTGATTCAGAAATGATTGATAACGCACTGCGCTTTGACGATTACGATGGAACAAGCGGCAACGGCTGGGTTTGGATTAGCGCAGAGCCCACTTCAGTGGTCAGTCTCGATACCAGTAAAACGAACCTGTGCGTAGGCAATGAGCAAACCGTCGATATTGTTGTCAAAAATGATAGTGGTGCGGCGCAGCCCCTGCTGCTTCTGAACCTTTGGCTTGAGTCGCCGGGTAAGGAAAAGAAACTCGTGCTGAGCAGACACTTTGGTGCTGTTGTCGAGACGCACAGCCTCGGTGATCTGCCGATTGGCAAGCACAAGGCGAGCATCGAGATGAAGCCTGATTCGAGGGACTGGAACTTTCGAGGCGAAAACCTGGCGGCTGAATTGAACGTTATCGGCTGCGGTGAGGCAACTGAGACCGCGATCGAAGTCGCAGAAGATGGGCTGAAAGCAGCCCAAAAAACAACCGTTCAGGCTCACGTTCACACAGCGGCGGGGGCCCCGGTTCGTGAGGGGCAGGTCGCTTTTTGGGTCGCTCCCCCTGGAAGCGATGCAAACGAGCCCGAACCTTCAAACCGGCTGCTCGTCGCGGTTGGGCCTGACGGGGTTGCCTCGGCAGATATTGCACCACTGGGCCGAACAAACAGTTTTTACGCTGAGTATCTCGGCAGCGAAAACTTTTCGGGTTCTCTCGACAGTGTCGACCGAAAGGCTGCGGCCAGGTGGAAAACGGAGTTGAGCTTCACGCACCCAGAGACGATTCTGACTGGTAAAATGATTAAGTTTTCGATGCAGGCACGGGCTATCAAGAACCCTGGCGACCCGGTGTATTGGGGCGAAAACGATCGTGTCACGACACGGTTATCACTCGATATGGTGGGCCAGAAGACAGGCCACAGAGAGAACTACAAGGGTTTTTCGCTACCAAGCTTTAACCGTTCCGAGGGGGTCAGCTTTCTCAGCGCCAATGACCTGGTACTGCCAACTCCCGTCGATGTCTACGATTACACACTCAGTTTTTTGGAAGAAGACCCACTGTTTGATGCTGACCCGATACACGGCACCTTCACGATTGTTGAGCCCAGCAATAGTATCGATCTGGTTGTGCCCGAAACGGTAGAAGCGAGTGCAAGCGATGTGTTTGCCGAGGTTCTGGTGCAGTGGCAATCAGGCCTCGAACTCGCTGACGGTGAGGTATTCGTTGAGATTGACGGCGCCCCTGTCGAGAGTCAGGGCTTGACCAACGGGAAAGGCTCATGGCCGCTAAACACCGATGCGCTGGGCAAACACACGGTCACTGCAACGTACACGCACTCTGATGATAAAAGTGTGTTGAGCGCGAATGCAGAGTACGAGGTCACCAAGATTGAATCTGTGACGAAGCTTGCGCTTGATGAAGAAACGCTTGTGTACGGTGACGATGCACGCGTCACGGCACAGGTATCGAACGCTGTCCCGGCCGTGCAGCCTGAAGGCACCGTCACCTTCTATATAGACGACGAAGCCATCACTTCAGCTGCTCTGGAAGACGGTGAAGCAACGGCGACCTTCGAGGCAGGTCTTTTTGACCGGCTGGGAGATGTGGCGATTCACGCCGAGTTCACTCCCAGCGCCGAGTTGCCAATGGTTGGGTCAAAGTCGAGCGCACAGGTGCTCACGGTTGTTGCACGACCGACAACAGCGGCTGCAACCGCGCCCGAGTCGCTTACCTACGGCGAAGCACTGCGCGTTGAGGTTGCTGTTGATGGAGACGGGCTTGAGCCGAAGGGTACCGTGCTCTTCACCTCTGACGACGATCTTCGTGAAGAGGTAGAGGTGCGCGACGGCGTAGCAACCCTTGTGATCGATCGCCCAGGTGTTGCCCTTCACACGATCGAAGCCAAGTTTGTTCCGGCCATGGGGCACCCGCAGCTTGGCTCGGTGGCCAAGCCTGTGACGGTTGACGTGCAACCGAGAGCGACCGAGCTGACACTCGCTTCTGAGAGGCCCGCGCTCACCGTGAAAACGTCTGAAACGATGAGGGCTGAGGTCTCGACAGATCTCGACGGGGTAGTGCCAGAAGGCACGGTCATTTTTGAGGTCGATGGTCAGGAGGTGGCTGCCGAGCACGCCCCGAGCCGTGTTACTGGTTCAACGGCCGTGTTCGAAACAGACATCACCATCGACCTGGTGACCAATATCACGCTTTCAGCGCGCTTCGTGCCCGAGCCAGAATTTATCGAGAGCTCAGCCGAGGCAGTGCTTGCGGTGCAGCCTGTGCAGAGCGAAGTGACCTTGGCTCTGCACGGCCCTCTGACCTATGGAGAGAGCCTCTCATTGCTTATCGCGGCAACGACTCCCGAATCTGACTGGGCAAAGGCGAGCGGTGCCATCACGGTGACGCTGAACGGTGAAGACATTTTCGAGCCGCATCTTAGTGAAGACGGTACGGCGACCATGCCGCTCGTGGGGCTTCCTGCTGGTGAGCACACTGTCGTTGTTGAGTACCCGGGCACCGACGACATCGCTGCGGCGTCGTTCAGTACGTCGTTTGTTCTGAAACGGGCTCAGAGCAGCGTTTTCGTCGAGATTGATCCCGCTGAGCTTGCTCTGGGCGAGCCCTTCTCTGTCACTACAACGGTGAATAGGAGCAGCCTCGGTTCATTGCCGAGGCTTGCGACGCTTCCCGCTGATGGCGACGTTGAGCTCTTCGTAGACGGAGTCTCGTCGGGTACCGTGACGCTGGTTGATGGGCAGGCCGAGGCGGGTCTTCCAGGTCTCTCTGGCGGTGCGCACGTCGTGACTGCGCGATATCTTGGCAACCAGAACCACGAGGCATCAGAAGCTCAGGTCGATGTTGAGGTTCGTTTGGCCGAGACTACTGTTTCGGTTGAGGCCGCTCCGGTCATGCTCGACGAGGGTGACACGACCGTCTTGACCGCAACTGTTGGCGGGCTGCTCGAAGGCTTTGACGTAACCGGAGCCGTGCAGTTCGTTGTCGACGGCAAGAACTTCGCAGAGCCCGTTGCTTTGACCAGTGGGTCGGCAGCCCTCACGGTGAAAGACCTCACGCCCGGAGCCCACACGGTCACGGCAGTGTTCAGCGGCGACGGTAACTACGAGGCCTCGGCCGCTGACCCGATTGAGGTGGCGGTTACGCCCGCGCCAGGCTCGAAAAGCCCTCTCGCTGGCGGAGGATCACAAAATACCAACGGCCAAGGTCACCTCGCTCACACCGGTGGGTCTCCCCACGAAGCGTTGCTGCTAGCCGCGGTGATGCTCCTAACTGGCGCTTCATTGCTGGTGGCGCGGCGCAGCTGGCTGACGCGCGGGCGGCGTTAGCCAGCTGCGCGGGAGTCGCTAGCCATCGAAGAACGGGGCGATGATCCGCCTTCTGGCTCTGGATCATCGCTTCAGCGTTCACTTGACGAAAAGCAGGGTGTTCAGCCAGAAACACCCTGCTTTTCGTCAAGTAGACCGCGTTCGGGCCCCGCGCTCGCGATCGGCCCGGTCCCCCGGCGATCGGCCCCGCCCCGGGACCCCGAAATCGCTCACGGCGCCCTCCGCGGCAGGCAGCCCACGCGCTACACTCAGCGAGAACGCCCACCGCCCTCCGCGCAGAAAGGAGACCACAATGCCCAGAGCGAAAAAACGGCGCAAAGCCGAGATTGTGGATCATCGCGCCAGAGAGGCAGGCCCGGCGCTGGCCGGCGCGAGCGGTGAGCCCGTACCCCGGCGCAGGCGAACTGTCACCGAGTACATCGAATATTCGATACGGTGGTCAGCTGCGTTCAACGGGCCCGGCGCTCGGGTGTGGCGCTGGGGTTTTGGAGTGGCCTCGGTGTACTTGATCTGCATACTCGCTCGAGCGCTCTGGTTTGGCCAGAGCTCGCACACTGCGTGGGCGTTAACGCTGTTGGGCATAATTTTCACCCCAATGACCCTGTTCACCTCCGTCATTCGTGCCGAGCCTCCTGGGCGAATGACCTGGAAGTTATTGCTCGTGAGTGGGCTGATGATCGCCCTCTCACCCATTCACACCCTCATCGATCGAGGCTGGGGTGGCGAAGCGTATTTGCCGACCGCGTTTCTGTACGGGCTCTCGGTTGCCCCCGGCGTGCTCACGCTCTGGGCGTTCGCGCTGCTCTTTATTGTCCCTGCGGTGCTCGGGCTGAGACGAACGCGACCGCAAAGCCCGAGCGAGGCGGCTGCCCACCAACCCTAGGGTTTTCGAGCGGTCACGACGATGCCGGTGACGCCGGTGAGTATGAGCGCGATGCCCGCGATGCCCCACCCGATGAGGCCCGCTCCGCCGGTCGTTGCAAGCGGCACCTTCGGGGCAGGGTCGTGCCCTGGCTTCGGAGTGACGGGGCCGGGCTTGGTAGGGTCGGGCTTCTTGGGATCAGGATCAGTCGGGTCAGGATCAGTTGGGTCTGGATCGACCGGATCTACCGGCGGCGTGACCGCCTTCTTGAAGCTCCAGGTGCCGGTGAAGGTGACGTCGGCTCCATCGATCGTGGCGGTCTCAGGCTGCCAGCCGGTGAATGACCACACCCCGGTCGCGATTTTCACCGAGGTGGTCGTGAGCGGGGTGGGCGTAACGGTGTTGCCCTGTGTCGCCATGACGCTCTCGGGAGCGAGGTCGAGAACCTCGTCGGGGAGCTCGGTCTCATCGGCGCTGACGAAGGTGTGCCGTACGGTGAATGTGGCGTCGGGGTCGACCTCATACACCCATGTTCCGGTGAAGCGCACGTTCGCGCCCTCGATGAGTGCTGATTCGGGCTGCCAGCCGGCGAAGATCCACACGCCTTGCCCGTCGCGCACGTTTGTCTCGGTCGGTGCGGTGGGGGTTGCCGTGGTTCCGTTCGTGAGCATCGTCTGGGTTGACGGCAGGAGGTCGGTTACCGCGGCCGGTAGGGTGCGGCCCGGGGTTCCGCTGACGAACGTGTGTTCGGCGTCGTAGGTTTGCGTCATTGTCAGGGCGACGTCGCTTCCAGTGGCGTCGAAGGTGATGGGCATCATGCTGTGAAAGAACGCATCCATTTTCATTTCGCCAGAGACATGTGGCTTGGTCATGATGAATGTTTTGCCAACTTCAAAGCTTGACTGCTTCACGTAAAAGGCCTGCGCTGGGGTGGTCAGGTGCAGCGACGTGGGCTGGTTTTCGTCGAGCTGCTTGCCAGTCACCTTGCTACCGTCGGGGTTGACGAGCGTAAAGTGGGCCGTGTATAGCCCGGTGGCATCGTCGTAGGCGACATCGCTGCAGCGAATGAAGGTTCCGAGCAGTGTTGACGGGTTTTGGGCTTCGATCTCGGCTTGCAGGGCCCCGCACTCAACGAAAGACGGGTCGCTCGAGACAACGCTCGAGTCGACGCGAAACGATATGTCCCATTCGCCGCTGAAGGTCTTGCCGTTCCACGCCGTTTCGGGGTCAGGTTTGCCGAATCCCCATGCGAGTTTGAAGAGTCTGTACGAAGACCACATTTTATCGAGCTTGAGATTGCCGCGGTAGGCAATCTGGTAGGAGTTGCCAGGGTCGTCGCCCTTCGCGGAGTCGTAGAGAAACTCGCTATCGCTGGTGATCTGCCCGCTGCCGTCAAGCGCATACGCGTCGGCGGTCACGTTGATGTCGACGGGAGTTGCGGCGCTCGCGGGGGCTGCAACTGCCAAGAGCAGGACAGCTCCCGCGAGGAGTGTCACGAAAAGAGTACTGAAACGTTTCACGGCTCATCCCCCTAGATGATCGTCTTGGGGCCAAGCTATCTCCGTTCGTGACTCAAGGCAATGGCTATAACCGACAATGACCGGAAAGTTTCGTTGGATGCGATTGACTACCGCGCGATGAGCAGCGGCCGCGCCTCGGGTGGCGTCCCGTCGCCAAAGGGCTCGCCGCCGAGCCGCTCGCGGTCGTGCGGATCGAGCCAGTTCGAAAGGTCGGGCCCCGCCGGAACGATCTGTGTCGGGTTCACGTCTTCGTGCGTGATGTAGTAGTGCTTCTTGATCTGTTCGAAGTCGATCGTGTCACCGAAGCCCGGGGTCTGGAAGAGGTCGCGGGCATAGCCCCACAGGTTCGGCATCTCGCTGAGCTTGTTGCGGTTCGTCTTGAAGTGCCCGTGGTAGACGGCGTCGAAGCGCGCGAGCGTCGTGAAGAGACGCACGTCGGCCTCGGTGATCGTGCCACCCATGAGAAATCGGCGGGTCGCAAGGCGCTCTTCGAGCCAGTCCATCGCGATCCACAGTCGGTTGTATGCCTCGTCGTAGGCGGCCTGCGTGCCCGCGAAGCCGCAGCGATACACGCCGTTGTTCACCTCGGTGAACACGCGCTTGATCACCGGCCACATGTCTTCGAGCTCGCCCTCTGGCAGCAGGTTCGGGGCGCCGTCGCGGTGAAACTCGCGCCATTCGGTCGAGAAGTCGAGCGTGATTTGCGGGTAGTCGTTCGTGACGACCTTGCCGCTTGCGCCCTCGACGATCGCCGGAACCGTAATGCCGCGCGGGTAGTCAGGAAACCGCTTGAAGTAGTTTTCTTGCAACCGTTCAGTACCCAGCAGCGGATCGCGCCCGCCATCGTCCAGATCGAATGTCCACGACCGTACGTCGTGCGTTGGGCCGGGCATGCCGAGTGAGATGGCGTCTTCGAGCCCGAGCAGGCGGCGCACGATGATCGTGCGGTTGGCCCACGGGCACGCGGCTGCCGCGATGAGGCGGTAGCGGCCCGGCTCAACGGGCCAGGCTTCGGCGCCCTCGCTCAGCCCGTAGCCGAGCGATCCGATGTTCGACTTCGGGGGCGCGGGCAGACGCTTCACTGCCTCGGGGTCGCGCACGATGCGGTCTTCGATGTAGTTCGTGTCGCGCGAGAACTCGTTTGCGCCGGTCACGTAGGCGCCCTTCGTTGAGAACTGGCCGGTCTCGGCTGTGGTGTCGGTCATGGTGGCGGCTCCTTCACGGCTCGGGCGAAATGCACGATCTCTCGGGTGTAACGCGTGCGGGGTGCGAAGTATTCCGGGCTCGGACGTTCCCGGCGACACTACCTGGCCATGCCCGACCAAACCCGCCCGCACCAAACCCGCCCGACCAAACCATTGCCTGATTTCTTGCCCATTTTCAGCGAAAAACCCTCGAAAGTGCTCGAAAATCAGGCAATGGTTGCCTGGGTGAGCCCGTGCGTCTCGGCGCGACGTCTGGTTCAATAGAGCGACCGCACCGCACCGCACCCGAAAGACCGGGTATTTCGCGCGAACCGTAGCGGCGAACGCTACGCGTCCGAGCCGGCCTCGGCGCCCGAGCCCGCACTGCCCGCAACCCGCGCCTCGAGCCCCTTAAAGTAGCTGCGCTTCGAGCGGCGCACGTGCAGCGCCATGAGGCGGCCCGCGGTCTCGGCGTCGCCCGCGTCGATGGCCTCGATGATCGTGTGGTGCTCGGGCCAGGAGCGGCGGGGGCGGCGCTCGGCGTCGGCGACGTAGAGGCGCTCGATCGTGCCGGCGATGGTGCGCAAGAGGAGGGCCTGCACGGGGCTTCCGGCTAGGGCGGCGACGCCCTGGTGAAAGCGCATGTTGAGGCCGGCCATGAGGTCGGTGCGGCCTGCGGCGAGGGCCGCGTCACCCTCGGCCAGAATCTCGGTGATCTCGGCGCGGGCCTCGGCCCAGTCGGGCGCGACCTCGGCGGTGCCGCCGTCGGCACTGCCGTCAGCGGCAGCCCCGCCAGCGCCTGGAGCCCGCCTGGCAGCCTTGCGGGCAATCGCCTTTTCGATCGCCTCCCGCACCTCGAAGAGGTCGGTCGCGTCTTCGGCGGGGAGCTCGCTCACGTGCGAGCCAGAGTAAAGCTTCGAGTCGACGAGGCCCTCTGACTCGAGGGCCCGAATGGCCTCGCGCACGGGAACGCGGCTCACGCCAAACTCGCGGCTGAGGGCGAGCTCGTTGAGGTGCTCGCCAGCCTGCAGCTCGCCGGTGATGATGCGCTGGCGCAGGGCGCCACGAACCCTCTCGACATTGCTCACGGTCACGGGCACTCCCTTGTTCATTGCGTGAGGCCGGCCGGGGTGCCGAGCTTCGCCTTGATGGCGTGGCTCGGCACCCCGCACGCGCCTAGGCGAAAAACGCCGCCCCGGGAATCGAGTCGAGCAACTGTGCGGTGTACTCGGTTTCTGGCGTTTGGAAAATAGTATCAACAGGCCCCGACTCGACGACGGCTCCCTGCTTCATGACGAGCACTTCGTGCGCGATCTGACGCACCACGGCGAGATCGTGCGTGATGAAGAGGTACGTGAGCCCGATATCGGCCTGCAGTTCGGCGAGCAGATCGAGAATCTGGTCTTGCACGAGCACGTCGAGGGCCGAGACGGCCTCGTCGCACACGACGAGCTGCGGGTTAATCGCGAGCGCACGGGCGATCGCGACGCGCTGGCGCTGGCCGCCCGAGAGCTGCGCGGGCCTGCGCTGCGCGACCGCGCGGGGCAGCGATACCTGGTCGAGCAGCTCGGCGACGCGGGCCCTGCGTGAGGCACGATCGCCGATGCCGAAGATGCGCAGCGGTTCGTCGATGAGGCGTTCGATGCTGTAGGTCGGGTCGAGCGAACCGAAGGGGTCCTGGAACACGGGCTGCATGCGCCTGCGCGCGGCCCGCATGCGGGCACCCTTCGCGGCGGCGATGTCTTCGTCGCCGAGGTGCACGGTTCCGCTCGTGGGGTATTCGAGCCCGAGCACCATGCGCGAGAGCGTCGTCTTGCCAGAGCCCGACTCGCCCACGATCGCCGTCGTGGTGCCGGGAGCGACGTCGAACGAGATGTCGTTCACGGCGCGCAGGGTCCCGCCACCGCCACGAATGCGGTAATCCTTGGTGAGGTTGCGCACGCGAAGCAGCGCGTCTTGCCCGGCGGCAGCACCGCCCGCGGCACCCGCGACCGCTTCCGGCTCGCTCAGCACCTTCGCCGCGTCATCGTCGCCGTCGCGTGAACCGTCGCGCACCGCGACGAGCGAGGGAGCCGCGTCGACGAGGCGACGGGTGTACTCTTCGCGCGGATCCTTGAGAATCTGCTCCGGAGTTCCCTGCTCAACAATGCGCCCGTGCCGCATCACGATGACGCGGTCGGCACGGTCAGCCGCGAGGCCGAGATCGTGGGTGATGAACAGGAGCGCGATGCCCTCGGCGTTGATGAGGGTTTGCAGGTGGTCGAGAATCTGCCGCTGCACCGTGACGTCGAGCGCCGAGGTGGGCTCGTCGGCGATGAGCAGCTGCGGGTTGCAGGCGAGGCCGATCGCGATGAGCACGCGCTGGCGCATGCCGCCCGAGAACTCGTGCGGGTACTGCCGCGAGCGGCGCTCGGCGCCGGGAATGCCCGCGAGCGACATGAGCTCGGTGACGCGCTGCTTGACGCCAGTGCGCGACAGGTCGCCGTGGCTCGCGGGGTGCGCCCGAATCGTGTCGGCGATCTGCGCGCCGACCTTCATGGTCGGGTTCAGGTTCGACATCGGGTCCTGCGGAACGAGGCCGATCTGTTCGCCACGAATGCTGCGCATGTCGCGCTCGCTCGCGCCCGTGAGCTCTTGGCCACGCAAGGTGATCGATCCGCCGCTTACTCGGCCGTTTGAAGCGAGCAAGCCCATGATCGCCGCTGCGACCGTCGACTTGCCCGATCCCGACTCGCCAACGATCGCGACGCGCTCGCCGGGAAAGATGTCGAGGTCGATGCCGTGCAGCACCTGGGTCTCGCCCGAGTCGGTCGTGAAGGCGACCGTGAGGCCGTCAACCGAGACGAGTGCGTCGGTGGCGTTCGTGTTAGCGTCCTGCTGCATAGCCCTGCGCTCCTCGGGGGTTAGCGGCGGCCTGAAGCTCGCCGGTTTCGGGGTTACGGCCCACGCTTGACAGGCGCCCGAGGGCCCAGTCGCCTGCGCGGGTGACCTTGTGGCCCATGGCCTCGAGGCGTTCGATGACCTCGGTGCCGAGGCGATCCTCGACGACCATGCCGCCCGGGGTCCAGGTACGGGGCCAGAACGACTCGGGAATCGAGGTGGTGTGCAGGGCGGGGGCGTCGATGGCCTCTTGCATCGTGTAGCCGCCCACGATCACGCGCAGCAAGAAAAGCAGCTGCCACTGGTCTTGCTGGTCGCCGCCGGGCGAACCGAGCGCCATGACGGGCTCGCCGTCTTTGAGCACGAGCGTCGGGGTGAGCGTCGTGCGGGGGCGCTTGCCCGGGGTGAGCGACGAGGGGCCGCCCGCCTCAAGCCAGGTCATCTGCAGGCGTGAGCCGAGGCAGAAGCCGAGCTCGGGAATCACGGGTGACGACTGCAGCCAGCCGCCAGACGGGGTCGCCGAGATCATGTTGCCGAAGCGGTCAACGACGTCGATGTGGCAGGTGTCGCCCTTCGTCACGCCGGTCTTTTGCACGGTCGGCTCGCCGACGCCAGCGATGCGCTCGCCGGCCGCGAGGGCAGGTGGCTGGTACTCGGTGCGAAGCGGGGGCGCGAAGGGGGTGAGACCCGGCACGATGCCGGGGCGGTACTCGGCCGAGGCGTCGTCGGTGATGAGGCTGCGGCGTGCGCCCGCGTACTCCTCAGAGAGCAGCACGTCGAGCGGAACCTCGTGATCGCCGTAGTAAGCCTCGCGGTCGGCGTAGGCGAGCTTTTGCGCCTCGATGATGCGGTGCGCCCCCTCGGCGGTCGAGGGGTCGATCTCGTGGTCGTCGAAGCCCGCGAGAATCTGCAGGGTCTGCAGGAGCGCCGGGCCCTGGCCCCACGCGCCCGTCTTGGCGATCGTGTAGCCGCGAAACTCGATCGTCACGGCGTCTTCGGTCGAGGCCCTGAAGGCCGCGAAGTCGTCGCGCGTGATGACGCCCGCGTGGTCGGTGCCCGATGAGTGGCGGTGCGGGGCCTTCACGAACTCGGCAGCGGCCTCGGCGACGAAACCCTCGCCCCAGGCGCTGCGTGCTGCCTCGATACGCTCTTCACGGCTCGCGCCCTCACCGAGCTCGGTGCCGGCGGCGACGAGGCGGTCGAGCGTGCGGGCGTAGGCCTCATTGCGAATGATCGCGCCGGGCTTCGGTGCCTCACCGTCTTCGAGCCACAGCGCTGCCGAGCTCGGCCAGTGCTCGAGAAACAGCTCGCGCACGCTCTCGATCGTGGTGCTCACGCGGGGCAGGGCGGCGTGGCCGTCGCGGGCGTAGCCGATCGCAAAGGCGAGCACGTCGCCGAGCTCCCAGGTGCCGTGCTCTTCGAGCAGCAGCAGCCAGGCGTCGACAGCGGCGGGCACCGCGGTCGCGAGGGCGCCCGATCCGGGAACGAGCTCGAGGCCCTCGCCGAGGTAGTGCTCGGCGGTCGCGCCAGCGGGTGCGGGGCCCTGGCCCATGAGCACGCGCGGGCCCTGCTCGTCGCTCGCGTCGAAGAAGACGCCGGTCATGTCGCCGCCGGGGCCGTTCAAGTGGGGCTCGACGACGTGCAGCACGAAGGCACCTGCGACGGCAGCGTCAAAGGCGTTGCCGCCGCGCTCGAGCACGGCCTGCGCCGATGCGGTCGCGAGCCAGTGCGTTGAGGCGCTCATGCCAAACGAGCCGTTGAGCGTCGGGCGGGTGGTGAATTCAGCGGGTGGGGTGAAACTCATGTCGGTTACTTTCTCGCGCTCGACGGATCGAGCGCGTCACGAAGGGCGTCGCCAAAAAGGTTGAAAGCGAGGCAAATGATCATGATGGCGAGGCCGGGGAAGACGGCCGCGCTGGGTGCGCGGAAGATGTACTGCTGCGCGTCAGAGAGCATGATGCCGAGGCTCGACCCGGGAGGCTGAATGCCGAGGCCCAGGAACGAGAGAATGGCCTCGCCAATGACGGCGACGGGAATGATCACGGTGGCCTGCACGATGATCGCCGAGGTGATGTTCGGCAAGACGTGCCCGCCGAGAATGCGGAACGGCTTCGCGCTCATGGCCTTCGCGTTCATGACGAAGTCGAGCTCTTTGACCCTGAAGGTTTCGGCACGAACGACGCGGATCATCGTGGGTATCTGCGCAATACCGAGCGCGATCGCTGCATTGCCGAGGCTGGCGCCGTTAATGGCGGCGAGGCCGACGGCGATGATGAGGAAGGGGAAGGCGAGCATGACGTCGGTCAGACGCGAGACGATCGCGTCGAGCCAGCGCCAGTAGCCGGCGAGCAGCCCGAGGGGTGCGCCGACGACGATGGCGAGGGCGACCGAGAGCAGCCCCACCTGCACCGAGGCCTGGGTTCCGTAGAGAATACGCGAGAGAATGTCGCGGCCGAGGTCGTCGGTTCCAAGCGCGAAGCCGACGGTTCCTGGTACCTGGAACGGGGTGTCGAAGTGCACCTCTGCCGGGTCATAGGGCGCGAGCAGAGGCGCGAACACCGCGACGATGAGCACGATGACGAGTAGCACGCCGCCGGCGAGGCCGAGGGGGCTGCGCTTGAGCGAACGCCAGATGCGGCCGCGATCTGAACCGAGATCGTCGGTGAGTGCGAGCGCCGCGGTGCTCGGGGGCATGGCCTGGCTCATGCCAGTGCGTGAAGATTTCGAGGCCATTACTTCCTCCCTCCCACGCGAATGCGGGGGTTTAAGACCGAGTAGAGCACGTCTACGGCGAGGTTAATCACAATGTACGCGAGGGTCACGACGAGCACGACGGCCTGAATGACCGGGTAGTCGCGGGTGAACACCGCGTCGAGGGTGAGCTTGCCGAAGCCCGGCAAGCCGAAGATGCGCTCGGTCACGACCGCACCAGAGATGAGGCCGCCAAGCTGCAGGCCCACGATCGTCATGACGACGATGAGCGAGTTGCGCAGGCCGTACCTGAACAGAATGCGAAAGCGGCCGAGGCCCTTCGCGCGGGCGGTGCGCACGTAGTCAGAGCCCATCGACTCGATCATCGAGGCGCGCGTTTGGCGCATGATGACCGCGGCGAGGCTGATGCCAAGAATGATCGCGGGCAGCGTCAGGTAATAGAGCCCCGTGATCGGGTTATTGAGCACCGGAACGTAGCCCGACGCGGGGAACCAGCCGAGCATGACCGAGAGGTACATGATCGCGAGAATACCGAGCCAGAAGTTCGGCACTGACAGGCCAACGATGGCGAAGATGTTCGCGATCCACTCGGGCCAGCGGCCGCGAAAACGCTCGGCGATGACGCCGGCGAGCACGCCGACGATCACGGCGATGACGATCGCGTAGGTCGCGAGCCAGAGGGTCACCGGCAGCGTCGCCCCGATGAGGTCGCTCACGGGTGCGCCGGTGCGCACCGAGTTGCCGAAGTCGCCACGAAACATGTTGGCGATGAACGCGAAGTACTGCACGATGATCGGCTTATCGAGGCCGAGCTTCTCGCGGGTTGCCGCGATCATCTCGGGGTCGGCCTCTTCGCCCGCCATCGCGAGCGCCGGGTCGCCCGGAATCATGCGAATGCCAACGAACACGACGATCGAGGCGAGCACGAGGGTGAGGGCCGACTGCCACAGTCGGTTGAGCAGGTATTTGGGCATGGCGCGCTACTCCTTCTCGGCCACGAAGGCGGCGCGGGCGAGCCGCACGACACCGTCACTGTAGGTTCGAACACCGGTCACATCGACCGAGTGGCCGGTGATGTTTCGCTGGCGGTACGTGTAAATGAGCGGAACGTCTTCGTGCACGAGCTCGACGACCTTGCCGTAGAGCTCGGCGCGCTCGTCGATGTCGTTCAGCTGTGCTGCGCGCACGAGCAGATCGTCCATCTCGGGGCTCGAATAGCCACCGTCGTTGTTGCCGCCGCCCGTCATCAAGAAGTTGGCCATGTTGCCGTGCGGATCGATGCGGCCCGACCAGCCCAACTGGATGAGGTCGAACTTGCCCTGCTTTTGCATGTCGAGCAGCGTCGAGTACTCGACCGGGTTAATGCGCAGGTCGAAGCCGCCCTCGCGCACGCTCGCCTGGAGTGCCTGCGAGTAGCGCAGCGCGTCGGGCGAGTTGGCGACGAGCATGTCGACGCGCAGCGGGGTCTCGATGCCGGCCTCTTCGAGCAGCGCCTTCGCCGCTTCAGGGTCGTAGGTCGGGCACCCGGTCGACGCGTCGGTCGCGTACGGGGTCGTGGGAGCGACCGCGCTGCACGCGGGGTCGTACCAGTTGTTGAACACCGAGTTCACGAGCGCCGGCCGGTCGATCGACAGGTCGAGCGCCTGCCTCACGCGCGCGTCAGAGGCGAGTGGGCCCTCGCGCTGCTCGACGGGCTGGCCCGAGCCGTTGGCGTTGCCGATGTTGATCGTGAGGCCCTGGTAGCCGAGCGAGCCCGACTGCAGTAGCTCAAGATCGTTCTCGAGCAGCAGCGCGTCGGCGTCCTGCGGTGAGATCGAGTCGGCCACGTGCACGTCGCCCGAGCGCAGGTTTGCCGCGCGAATGTTCGCGTCAGACATGATGCGGTAGCTGATCGTGTCGAGGTGAATCTCGTCGGCCGCATAGTAGTTCGGGTCGCGCTCGAGCTCGATCGAGGTCTGCGGAATGCGCTTCACGAACTTGAAGGGCCCAACGCAGCTCGGGTGCTCGGCGAACTCGCCCTCTTCGGCAAGCGCCGTGGGCGACATGATCATGCCCGCGCGGTCGGCCAGTGCCGCCGTGAGCGGGGCGAAGGGCGTGCCGTACTCGATGACGACGGTGGTGTCGTCGGGGGCGCTCACACGCTCGATCGGCCCGAGCTCGGTCTTGCGCACCGAGGCCTCGTGCGTGAGGTTGCGTTCGAGGGTTTCGCGCACCGCATCGGCATTGAAGGGCGTGCCGTCAGAGAACACCGCGCCCTCGCGCACCGGAATCGTCACGCGCAGCCCGTCACCGCTCACCTCGGGAAGGTCGGTCGCGAGCTGGCCCACGATCTCGCCCTTCTCGTTGATGTCGTAGAGCTTCTCGCACATCGAGCTCATGACGAAGCGCGTGTACAGCGACGTCGACGTCGTCGGGTCGAGTCGGTCGGGCTCTGACGAGAGCGCCATGACAAGGTCGCCGCCCTCTTTCGCGGTGATGCCGTCGGTGGGCGCCTGAACGACGTCGGCCCGCTGGCTTGCCTCGGGTGGGTGCTGAATGGGCACGCACCCGGTCGCAGCGATGGCGAGCACGGCAAAACCAGCCACACCCATCAGTTTGCGGGACGCACGTGCTCGCGTTCCGTCTGTTTGCATGGTTCTCCTGACTCCGAGTTCGCCTTCGCTGGCGAACGAGACTGCCCATAAGTGTATACAAACTTCGGGGCATTTTCACAGTTTTTGTATACAAACAAGCTCGCGCGACGGGCGCGTGCTGGCACAATCGAGGCGCTTCGGAGGCGCGGCAGGGCTCTCGCCGGGCTGGTGCTTGCCCCGTGATGCGCCGGGGCCGATCCGCCAACTATTGCCTGATTTTCGGCGTAGAAATCGGGTTTTCGGGGCGATTCGGCGCGAAAGTCAGGCAAAGGTTCGCTCGGGCGCCGACACCGCGCCGCCCGGCTCGCATAGCCCGTTAGTGGCGGATCGCCGACTCACCCTGCGCACGAGCCCGTGCCCGGCGGCGGGCAATCGCGAGCGCGGCCCAGCCCAGGGCGGCTCCAAGAATCGCGCCGAGCGTGTTCGAGAGCCAATCACCGGTCGAGCAGCTGCGGCCAAGGGCGGGCACGAGCACCTGCACGGTCTCGATGAGCGCAGACCCGGCCGAAGCAACGATCGCGGTCACGACGGGGCGGCCGCTCACGAGCGCGGCGAAATAGGCCAGCGGAACAAACATGGCGAGGTTCGCGAAGGGCTCGACGTACTTGGGCAGGGGCAGCATCCACTCAACCTCGCACACCATGCTCATCTCGTACCCGGTCGGCGTGAACACGAGCGCCGCCACGGCGAGAACCGCGAGCGCGAGCAGCACCCGCGTGAGCCCCTTGCGCGCCAGCAGCCACGGCCCGACGAGCACGCTCACGATCGCGAAGCACAGCACGACGGTGGGGGTGACCCACGGGTATTCGACGAGGTATGTGGCGAGCAAGGGCGCTCCTTTGCGGCTGAAAGGGTGTTTGCAGAGTAGCAGTGCGCGGTTGACGGGGGCTTCGCATTCGCCCTAGGCTTTTCACATCGGGGTAAAAGACTGCGCCGCGTGACCCACGTCACGATCGGCGCAGCGCGTACACACGGTGCATCGGCGCCGTCACTCCTTCACTTGACTGAAGGAGCACTGTGCCCTCACCCGACCACGCCCCACGCCCGCACGCCTCGCTGCGATCAGCATGGCTGCCCATGACCGGCCTCGCTGCCGTGTTTCTCGTCGAGATGCTCGACAACTCCATCTTGAACGTTGCCCTGCCGTCGATCGGCCGCGAGCTGGGCGCCTCGACCGCGGCCCTGCAGTGGATCACCCTCACCTATAGCGTCGTGTTCGGCGGTCTCATGATTGCGCTTGGCGGCCTTGCCGATCGCTTCGGACGCCGCCGCATGATGTTCGTTGGCCTCACCATCTTGGCCACAGCGAGCCTCTCGGTGCTGCTCGTCACCGAGGTGTGGCAGCTCATCGCGATTCGCGCGGTGACGGGCGTTGCGGCCGCAATGACCGCTCCCGGCTCGATGGCTCTCGCTTTTCGCCTCTTCGCCACCGACGAGCTGCGCGTGCGCGGCATGAACATCATCGCGACGGTGGGCCTCGTCGGCATGGCCGTCGGCCCCGTCGCCGGCGGAATGATACTCGCAATTGCCCCGTGGCAAGCCCTGCTCGCGATGAACGCGCCGATCGCGCTGCTCGCGTTCGCCGCGATCGCGAAGGGAATAGCGGCGGATCGCCCAGCCGATCTGCACCGCGCCCCCATCGACATCACCGGTTCGCTGCTCGGCACCGCCGCGATCATGGGCGTCATGCTCGTGCCCACCGCCTTCACCGAGGCGGGCGCTGCCTCGCCGCTGCCATGGGTGACCGTCGCGGGGTCTGCCATAGCCGCCGTACTCTTCGTCGTGCGCGAGCGCAGTGCCACGCACCCGATCATCGAGCTCGAGCTCATCGCGCGCCCCCTCGTCGCGAGCGGGCTGCTCTTTAAGGCGGCCGCCTCGCTCGCGGTGGGCGCGCTCGGCTATCTCGTGACGCTGCACCTGCAACTCTCGCTCGGTTGGAGCCCAGCGCAGGCCGCCCTCGGCATGCTGCCCCAGGTCGTCGTGCTCATCGCGGGCGGCGCTCTCGTCACCCCGCTCGTCGCCCACGTCGGCATGACCCAGGCTGCCCGCTACGCCTCGACGCTCATCGTCGCGGGCCTCGCCGTGTACGGTCTGCTCGGCACCCGCTCATACCTGTGGATCGCGCTCGCGCTCACCCTCGTCGCCTTAGGCATGCGCGTCGTCGCGGTCGTTGCCGGAACGAATGTGATGCGCGGCCTGCCCGAAAACCGCACGAGCGTCGGGGCGGCGCTCGCCGACACTGCCGGCCAGGTGGGCACCGCTGTGGGCCTCGCCCTCGCGGGCACGACCCTCACGGCACTCTTCGCAGGTTCCCTTGCCGCCTCATCGTGGAGCCCCGACCAGTATGCCGAGTTCGACACCGCGGTCACGGTGGCTGGCGCGGTGCTGGCAGCCGTGACCGCCCTGCTCGTGGGTGCGGGACTGTGGCTTTCGCGAAAGAGTGAGCGGTGAGGTGCGTACGTGTTTAACTTGCCAGCATATCCTTCACCATCGGCACAACTTTCTCGCCGTACAGTTCGACGGTGCGCTGCTGTGCCTCGTGCGGAACCGGCTGGTCATACTTCAGATCGAACCGGTCAACGCGCAGCGTCTTCAGTGTTTCAGCGATCTTCTTCGCGACGGTCTCTGGCGACCCCACGTACAGCGCACCTTGCTCGATCTCTCGTTCGAAATCGCCAACCTGTGGCGGGGGCCAGCCGCGTTCGCGACCCATTTGCTGGCGCATCTTGATCCACCCGGGGCGCACGATCTCGCGCGCGGCCTCGTCGGTCTCGGCAATGAGGCCCGGCGAGTGCACCGCGACGGGCTTGCGCGGCGTGCCGAGCTCGTCTTGCGAGCGCTCAAAGAGGTCGATGTAGGGGGCGAAGCGTGCCGCGGGCCCACCGATGATCGCGAGAAACAGGCCGAACCCGTGCCGCGCGGTGCGCACGACCGACTCGGGGCTGCCGCCAACGCCCACCCACGTCTTGATGCCGCCCTCGGTCGTCGGGAACACGCGCTGCTCGGTGAGCCCCGCACGTGTGGTGCCCGACCACGTGACTGGCTCCTCTTTTAAGAGCGCCGCGAGTAGCTCGAGCTTCTCTTCGAAGAGCACCTCGTAGTCTTGCAGGTCGTAGCCAAACAGGGGAAACGACTCGATGAACGACCCGCGCCCCGCCACAATCTCGGCCCGCCCCTTCGACACGGCGTCGAGCGTCGCAAACCGCTCGTACACGCGCACTGGATCGTCAGAACTCAGTACCGTGACCGCTGACCCGAGCCTGATGCGCTCGGTCTGCCCCGCGATCGCGGCGAGCACCATCTCGGGGCTCGACACCGCGTAGTCGGGCCGGTGATGCTCGCCTACCGCAAAGAAGTCAAGGCCGAGCTCGTCGGCAGTCACCGCATCACTCACCAGATCGCGGATCACCCGTGGGTGCGCAACCGGCTTCCCTTGCGCGTCGATCGTGACGCCGCCGAACGTGTCTAGGCCGAATTCGATGTTGGTCATGGAGGGTGTAACGCAGGTGTGGTTAGCTTATTCCTTTTCGCGATGGCTGTGCGGAAGGGAATAGGACGCACTTGTACACAGTCTCTACTGAGGGTGTCTTACGGTGGGCAGAACCCCTCGGCCTTGCTTTGCTGGGTTAAGCCTGTCTGCTCGTTAGTGTGAAAGTGCCAGAACTAACTGGTGCTTAACCGTGATGGCCATCGGCGAGGCCTTCGGCGAGTTTCTCGAATTAACGGGGGGGGGGGGGGGTAATTAGGTCATTACTGCAAGACGTAAAGGATAGTCGCTTGGCCACCTCACTGAACTATGTTTCACGGCCTTCTACACATAGTTGATACTTACCACTCGCACTTTAATTCCACGGCTCTCTAGCTCATCAAACACGCGTACGAGTGAAACCTTGCTGAAACTAAATAGGTGGTCCGCCGTGAGCTTTCCGCCTTGTTGTCTTGGCCGGATTGCAAAGATGACTTTTCGAGGCTTCATACCTATGAGATCAGGATCACCTTTACGTTCTTTGACACGCTCTCGCAATTTATTGCGAGCCTCTTCGTCGTATTGTAGTGAATGGGCGGAGTTTCCCCCCTGTGAGAACAGGTGGCTCAATGGCGCAGACGAGGTAGCCGACTTCACGTGTACGTAAACATCCTGTTCTGTAATCAGGTCACTGGCCTCGAAGCCACGTTTGTTTTGAGTCGTCTGAATAAGCTTTCTATCCATCAGAACCGCACCTAGAGCTTTTGCGGTTTTCTTGTTGTAGGCTTCCTCGTTATCTGGGGCGGCCCAAGCAGGCATGGTGATACCTGCCTGCATTGCAAAGATCTGCTGGACACGATCATCCAGCAGCTTCGCGTAATCAAGATCCATCGCGAACCATTGCCCGTTGTATAAGAAGTACCGTAGTCCGTTTATTTCTTCCTCGTAAGCCACCCACTTGCGTAGGGGTATTTCCGCACTGATGGGCTCGTTGCCTTCAGCGTCCGAGAATAATTGGATCTTGATGAGCTCCAACCAATCAAACTCTCGATCTTTCATAAGCTCTAGAATCAGCTCTGCGGTCGGTAAACCTGGGCGAGGCTCTGAGTTTCCTACGCGTTTTACGCGGAAGGACTCGGGTGGCAAATTTTCATCAAGGTGCTCATGCGGCCATGTGGCGGCAATTTTTGACGCTCCCGCACCTTTTTGTAGTTCTGCCTTAAGGCGGGTATCCAGCGTGTTATGGAGGTGGCTCTTCCTCTTGACAGGTACTAGTTGCTCCAAGACTTCTAGCTCTGGCCGTGGATCTTGAGAAAGTAGGTTATCAAGTACGTTTAGATCAGATAGGAGTGCCGCAGGGCTCAGCCCAAGCGGCACCGAAATTGCGTCTGCCCCACGCACGCGGAATGCTTTACCGACAGTGAGGCCTTCGATTTCGGCTTTGCCTACAACACGGGTCACGAGCTCGCCGAACCCACCGATCCCAAATCCGGTCAGTCCTGCACCCGCAGGAATCGATGACCTGTCAACTTTGGCACGTTCGTCCAGTACCGTCCGCGTCAGTGAGCTTAGAAGGTCAGGGTCTGCGGACCTAATCGCCAGTTTCTGGCCGAAAGAGCTCTCGACCAAGGCCTGATCTAGAAGCAGCCATCCCATGCCCCAGGAGAGGGCCCACGTTGCTGCATCGCTGTCATCGTTTAACCTCAACAGCAAGACACCGCCGGCGGTCATGTTTTCAGCAGTCACTGCCACTTGGGTCAGCTGATGCACGCGGCTCGCCCACTTGACCGTCCCCCCGGCTCCGATTGACCCGTGGACCAGGACTGCATCCTGGGAACCTATTTTGCATTCCTCCACGGTGATCGCTGAGTCATTGCGGTACTTTTCCTTGACCGCCTGCTCTAGCTTGTCAGTGTGACGTAAACGATACAACGTCGTAGCTTGCGTCGTCGCCTTTGGTCGAGCCAATTTGTTAGCCTCTCTGGGTATGCCAGCCACCCCTTCGTATGGTTGGTCACTCTCATCCTGGCATCAGAATTGCAATTTGACTCTCAGCCGCGCTGGATTTCAGGCACGAGTGGAAAAGCCACGGCGGGATTGAAGTGAACGCGGTGTAATGACTACACAGAATGGGGCTCTCGAATGCTCAAAATTACGATGCGTGGGACTGAAAATTTTCTCTTAAGCTTATTAGTTTTGTCGCTGTTCAAGAGAGTATCCAGAATGGCTTGCTGGAGCTAGGTGAGAGCCTATCCATTTAGATGTTCATAAACACTCTTCATGATTTAGTTTGAGCGAGCTCCGGCTCGCCGGGGACGCTCCTTTAATTTGTTAATGGTCAGGAAAATGCAGAGCCATGTGTGTTAAAAAATCCGGGAAATGCATACTTTGCAGAACCGCGGATCGCAAGTTCGACTCTTGAACCCCAACGGGACCAGCCGCTGAACTTGTGAAACAAGGCAAAAGGCAGTCGGCGCCGGGTCGATCCACTGGCCGGTGCCGCGCGTGGTATCGCTGCTGCGCTCGATGGCATCGACCCAGTAATTCTCGATAGTAGGCCAGCGGCTATGTACGTCGTGACGGCTTTTGCTTTGACGGCCACGAGGCCGTCTTCTGCGATGTTGGCTGCGGAGAACTTTTCCTTCCTCTGGCTTGCTTGCTTCGAATATGAAGATACTTGTGGTCACCCCCGACACCAAAGAACAGATTTTCGGGAAGTTTTGCTACCTGTAGTAGCCGGTGGCGCCGCAGTATGCGGGACATTTGTGTTTTACTTGTCTTCTCCAACTTTTTATCGGGCAGAATAAAGCCACAGAGAGTGCCGCGGTCCACGCTGTTGAGAACATTCTCGACGTTTTTCATACAGCCGAGCTTGCTTTCGTATGGAGGGTTCATTAAGATCTTCGTCGCACGAGTGGTCTTCATCCATTGGCTGCCGCTCTCGGTTCGGGCGTCCATGTGGGCAAGGTTCGTCATCCCGTCCTTATGAATGAGCATATTCGCGCATGCGAGGGCGTAAATCTCCCGGTCAAACTCGATGCAGCAGAGCTGTTCTCCCTTGAATTGCTTGGCCCTCATTGTGTTTACACCCCTGCCTCGCGTATCATGCTGCTCATCGATTTGACGAGGAACGAGCCTGAGCCGGCGCAGGCGTTGTACAAGCGAGCGGATTGGGTGCAAAACGCGCATCAACAGCAGTTGGCTGAACCTTGGAAGCACTGCGAGAACCGCGCGGTTTCGTGGCAAAAGTCCTCGTGGAATCTGCTGAGTGCAAGCTGAACCAGTCGCGCTTCCAATGCTTCAGCGTTGAGCAACTTATCGGGAAGGGTGCGCTTGTACCAACGGATGCAGTGTCAGCTGACGTTCCGCTAAAGGTGTTCACCGCACCAAATGGTTCGGGTGTTCACTCATGCTGAACTTTCTACTGCACTGCTCTACGCATCCCCTTCATGCTCGGGAGGTTCCCACAATTCGATGGGAAGCGTTGGGCTCTCACGGAAACGTTTAGTGAGCGTCTTCGAATCGGCGATGCTAGCCACCGAAGCCCTCGCACGTGTAACGGCCGCATAGAAACTACATGCTCTTTTGTCCACCAATGGTTTACCAGTAGAGATGAGCGCTAGCATCGGCTGCGTGGGATAGATGATCACTCGGTCGTAGGTCAGATCTTTGACCTGGCCAATATTCGTGAATCCAAGATGATTGAGGTGTTTTCCTGATGCTGCGCTGCCACTCAGCGGAACCGCCCCATAGCGTTGAATGTAGTCATTCAGATGCGCCTCATTTACCAGGAAGACACCATCGTGGCCAGTGGTTTCTTTGTTGGCCGACGTTGTCGGCGCGAATCCCAGTTCTGCGGGGACGATCACGTCAGAGAAGCTCGCGATGACCTGGTTAGACTTGAGAGTTGTGGTCATCTCCTCGATAGCGAGACGTCCACTGTTTTCATGGTCTCGATACCAGCTCAATAGCTGCAACCGATCCGCGTTCTTGTTCCTGGCTGGCATCAGGTCGCTGTCAAGCAAGGATTGCCGAACACCGCCAACCATGACTAAACGTAGGCTCGTACAGTCGAGGAGCCGGGCCAGTAAGTCCAGACTCTTGCGACTGATGTCTTGCACTTCATCGATGATGATTTCGTCGTAGATTCGACTCAGTCGATGCTCGACCTTTCCTTGTGCCGCTTCGGCCACCTTAACGGAGAGCTCAGGCAAGCTCTCTCGATAGATCGAGCCGTTAGAAGAGAAATAACGTGCTTCACCTGCCAATCGGAAGTGGTTCTTCGGATGCAGGTCGCGGTCAAAAATGAATCCCGTGGGTCTGAGCCCATCGAAGAGGTACGGCAGGTACGGGCGCACGTAATGATTGATTAGGAACGCATATCAGCCAATGGCGTCAGGTACCTGGTCTGCACTGCAGGCATCGGAGAGCCTCGATATCAGCTCCTCCTGACCCGACTGGATCAGGGTGATGATCAGCCTGCGTTTGGGCTTGTCTCGATTTGCGCAGGTACACACGATGTGTTCGGTTTTGCCAGATCCGGTTGCAGCATGAACGAACAGGTGAGTCATGAGCCTGCTTGCGTATCCGCCATGATCGCAGCAATGGCATCACTGATGTACTTCGGAGGCGTTAACTGCTCATTGTCTTCCGCAAGCGCTAAAGCAGTGTCAGTCTTGTTGTTGGTCATCCACTGGAGGAGATCCTTACCGTTTTCCACATCGAGTATCCGGCGGATAAGTTCGTCGCTGTTTGTGTGAATCAATTGTGGTTCGAGGGTTTCACCACCTTCCTCTTCCCCAACGAAGAGTTCACGTCGGTCATCGCTCAGGTACTCGCTCAACTTTGCGCGAACATCGTCAGGGTTCTTGCCGTCGTTGTCACGGATCGCAACCATTCGTTTGTCGAGTAGTGTCGCAAGCTCGAAGCCACGCCTGAATGATGTGCCACTGATTGACATGACACCGACACCCAGGTCGAGGGGTTCCTTGCCATACTTGTCTGAGAAGAAACGGTTGAACAGAATCTCGTCGGAAGGCCCTTCAACGAGCACCATGCGGTCGGCGAGCAGGATTCAGAGGATGTCGAAGCCCGAAAGTTTTCGGAAGTATGCCGTAGTGGTGGCATCCATGTCGCTGAGCCTGTGAATACCTCCGTCGTTCAGGAGCGCAAGCTGATCAACACCTAACCGGTTGAGAACGTAAGAACTGTGGGTCGTGACGAAGACCTGCCGGTCTGCCTCCCGTTCATTGATCAGATTGAGTAGCACTCTCAGGCGAGTGTGCGTCAGGTGATTCTCTGGCTCCTCGACGAGCACATAGTTACTCTTCGAAGTCGTTCGATTCATGACAAGCGCCGTCTTGGCTACGGCTTGTTCACCTTGCCCGGACAGGCTGAACGGGATCGAGTCGAGGTCGGGTACGAGAGTCGCCTCGCAAGATGCTGCCCGCGACTGGTTGACCTGAACGCCCACCGTAGGCCCTTGCAGGCCTTCGGACTCCTTTGCCAACGTGCTATTTAGGTTGGACAGCATCTCGTGGCCGAGCTGTGAGCGCATCTTTCGGTGCTCGACAGCGATACTCGTGCGAGCGCGCTTATCTAGGCGCTCTTCAAGCAATTATTTTGTGTAGTAATCGAGTGCTCGCTCTGACCGGATCGTCTGACTATCGATAACCGCGATATTGAGTTCTTTGGGCTTTCGATGCATCACTTGTCAGTGCGAAGTCGTGCCACTCCAGCTGGTAGTACTCAACAGGCAGTACCCGTGGGCACTCGTCTGCGGCGAGATACTCCTCGAACTCCTGGGCATACTCGGTATCGGGGCGAGCGTGGAGAGTGATGCCAACAGAGTCGTGTTGTTTGAGCATGTTGTGAATGCCGCGCATCTTTTCCGCATCACCTCGTTCCATATCCAGGTAGACGTCGATTCGGAACTCAGGCGGCTTCGGCTTCTTGCCTGCTTCGAGGTCGTCGAAGAACGCGGCTACCAGGTCTTTGTTGAACCAATATGGGTTGAGTAGATCGCCCGCCCAGAGCCCACCGTTTACGCGGCCAGTCAGCGACATCGAGATAGCTTCAAGAATCGTAGGCTTGCCAGCCTCGTTGCCGCCCACGATGATGTTCATTTTCTTGTCGGGGGTCAAAGTCAAGCTCTTTGAAACAACGAAAGCCTCGAATGTGAACCTTGGTAATCACGACACCAGCTCCCCAATGTCTCGAGCCAGGGGGAGCGCTCGGTCGAGCTTGGCAGCAATGTGTTCTTGCTCTGCAACGGGCGGTAGAGGGATCGGAATCCCATAGAGGATCGTATTACTGAGGTTTGCAATGTTTGTCGTTTGAGTCGACTTTTCGGCGAATGCACCGCCAAGGAACAGTGTTCGTAGGACTGTATGAAGATATCGAGTGACAGCGGGTCGGTTATCAATCGCACGAGCAACAGTTAAGAACCCGCCGAATGTGCGCTCCTGAGCCTGATCCCAGTAGATCGATTTTCCTACTAACGCGGTTGAGTTTGCTGTTGACAAGATGGCATCACCGCGAGCTAGATACTGATCGGAGCGCTTAACGAACGAGGCGTCTACGAACACATCAGCGCTGTCTGAATACCTACTTTGCACCGACCCTGTGGTCAGACACCGGACAGCTCCAGTAAACGATTCCTTGTGTTTCGCTGACGCCGGGAAGATGATACCACGAATCAGTGTGACAAGCTCGCCCAAAGCGGGGTGCGCCCACGTCTTTGGCAGGTCGAGGGGTTCGTCTGTTTTATCCGCTGGTAGTAGTGGTTTCTGTTTTTTGACTTTGCCCTCCTTTCGAGTTTTTGGCGTTTGGTTTTGATGGTTTCGAGGAGTTCTTCTGCGGTGCCGTCTTCGGGGTGTTGCTTGGTGAGTTTGCCGCTGATGGCGGCTTGGAGGATCGCGCGTTCGATTGCTTTGGCGAACTCGTGGTCTAGATGCTCTCTCTCTTTCTCGAGTTCAGCAAGTTCATCGATGAGCGGCAGAACCTCATCAAGCTTTGCGATGATTCGAACCTGCTCCGCTAGAGGCGGAATAGGGAGTTGTAACTCAAGGATGGTTCCCAAATTGAGTTCTTGCTGCTTAGTGGTTCCGCTTGTCAGGTCGTCCATGTTCTGCTGAATGTGCGGCGACGAGATGAAGACGTCGACGAACCGGGGAAGAACCTCTGGGAAGGTTCGTATGACGGTAACGTGCGAATCTGCAGCCATCTTGCCAAAGTCACCTGACTCTGGCAGGACGGTTGACCGCCCTACTGTGCCGGTACCTGTCGAGTTCCAAAGAATGTCACCCGCACTCAGAATCCGATCCTGTGGAAGCGCCGCGAACGCCTCGGGTGCATACGGGCGTGCCAGAGCAGGATCGAACCCTGTCCAGCGTACACACTTCTGAGAGACCGCCAAATACGGGGAGACATCGGCATACGTTGGAGACTTGCCTCGCTGGGCATACCTTGTGGCCTCCCCGAAACGTGCCCATACCCAATTGGAGGGTATCTGGAATGGCCGATCTTCCTCCGTGACGGGTGGCAGCGGTTTCTGCTTCTTAAGCTTCTTCGCGTTGACCAGCGCAGCCCTTTCTGTAGCGATCTGCTCCAGGAGTTCTGTTGCGGTGCCGTCTTCTGTGCGTTGGTCGGTGAGTTTGCCGCTGATAGCTGCTTGGAGCACGGCGGCGCGGAGGCGGTCGGCGATCATTCTGTCACCGCCAGGAGTGCTTCGATCTGGGCGATCTTAGCGTCAATTTGCGCATCAAGTTCGGCTCGTTTGGCCTTATAGTCAGCGATGGTTTCTTCTGGGCTGAGTACGACCGTGGTTGCCCGTGGGAAGCCGCAGAGGTCAAGGTTGTAACCTCCCTCGATGAGTTGATCGGCGGTGAACAGCCTCGCTTTAGGATTGCCGTCTGCGTCCTGGATCTCTCGACGATCCACCCACCACTCAGCGGCGTCTGCCAGGTGTTCTCTCAGCATTGGCCTGGTCTTGGAGAACGCTTTGTAGCCTTCGGGGAGGTCTACTCGGTAGTACCAGGTCTCTTTGGTTTCGCCGGTGTTGTCGAAGAACAGAAGGTTGGTGGCAATGGAGGTGTAAGGCGAGAATACTGATCCGGGCAGGCGGACGATGGTGTGGAGGTTGAACTCCTTGAGGAGCCGTTCCTTCAGTGCGAGCTTCGCTCCGTCGTTGCTGAAGAGAAACCCATCGGGCAATACGACCCCGGCTCGTCCGTTTCGTTTGAGCCTGTAGGTGATGAGCGCGATGAAAAGGTCTGCGGTTTCAGAGGAACGGAACGTTTGAGGAAAGTTCGCTTTGACTGATTCTTGTTCAGTTCCACCGTAGGGCGGTTCCCTGCATTGTTCGCATGTGTTGTAACTTGACTCTTCGACCGGCCTGACCGCTACTTTGAAAAGTAACCATCTGTCCCTAAGCATCCGCGCGTCAGAGTCAGGATGTCTGTACTTCCCTCTTTACGCACCCCAGAGCGCCCGGACGAAAATCGAATCGTCTCCGCGATCGGGGCGCTAACAGTTGCAAGACACCCCCCATGATTTTTCTCCGCATGGACATAGCACGAGACTGTAGACAGGTTGTCCTCGCCATCAGCTGGGTAGTCGGCAAAAGGAGTGCGTAACCATCAATCGAATGTAAAGAATCTGATACATTGAAGAATAGATTAACTTGCACCTAATTCACGAGGATCAATGACAGCACTGACACCAGATGAGCAACTCATCAAGTCGCGCCATCGAGTGAGAGCGCATGGTGAGGTATTCACCCCAAGGTCGATGGTCAATCGGATGCTTGACCTCGTGAAGCCAGAGTTAGAAACCGGCCCTAACTTCGTAGACAAGACGTTCTTCGAGCCTGCCGCTGGCGACGGAAACTTCCTGATCGCCATACTTCGCCGGAAGCTGCACGCCATCGAGAAGCGCTACCAGCCGACAGTGTGGCAGACCGAATCCTTGTTTGCCCTCGCTTCGATCTACGCTATCGAGCTCCTCGAAGACAATCACCGGGCAGCGCAAGAATCGCTTCTAGACATTTTCGTCGAGTTCCACCAACGCGCCGGAAACTCCTGTGGACCACGCACGAACCTCTACCGTTCGGCAGCCAAGCTTATCGAGCGCAACATTCTCCAGGGCAACACCCTCACAGGTCTTGATGCCGCTGGTGCAGAGATTCAATTCTCGTGGTGGCATCGCGTGCTCAACGAACCAGGCATGGTCCAGCGAGAACCATTCTCTCTTTCATCATTGCGAAACTCATCTACTGGCATAGGGATGTTCGATTTTGCGATCTACGACTCCTACGCAGTCTGCCGCGTCGAGCACGTCTACAAAGAAGTGAAGGCTAATGTCTAACCCGAAGATCAGCACTTTCCACGAAGTCACTCCGTACGTATACTCGTGGACTACCCCCGACATTCCCAAGTACGCAGGTTGGGAGAAAATCGGATACACCGAGCAGGCCGGCGGCCCAGATGTACGCATCGCGCAGCAGGCATCCCAACTGTCCGTGCGCAAGGAAAAGTTGTGGGCGCTGCGGGCTTTTTTCCAGACTGAACGCGGTGGACGATTCACCGACAAGGACTTCCATACCTACTTGAAGCAGCAGGGCATTGAGCGGGAATACAACCCCGATGCCCAGCCAAAGCGCACCGAGTGGCATCACTTCGCCGACGCTCCGAGAACCTCCAAGGATTACTTCCTTCAGTTCGCCAGCCAGGATGAAGTCGATATGCAGCGCGTGGGCACTGATGAGTACAGCCTACGCCCCGAACAGGAAGCTGCGGTCAAACAGGCGCTGGAAGCGTTCGCTGCTGGACATGACGAAGTGCTCTGGAATGCCAAGCCACGTTTCGGCAAGACCCTGACAACCTACGACCTTATGCGCCACCTTGAGGCTCGCAAGGTCCTCATCGTGACCAACCGTCCTGCTATCGCCAACTCATGGTTCGACGATTTCACCCGCTTCATCGGGCATCAGACTTCCTATGTTTTCGTCTCAGAATCAGCATCGCTGGCTGGCCGCGAGACAATGACCCGTGAGGACTGGCGCAAGTACTCTGCCCAGAATCAGGACGAGGACCCTCGCGTTGTGGAGTTCCTTTCGCTGCAGGACCTCAAGGGTTCCCAGTACTTCGGCGGCCACCACAAGAAGCTGAAGCACATCGCCGATTTCGAGTGGGACCTGCTGGTCATCGACGAAGCCCACGAGGGCATCGACACCACGAAAACCGACATCGCGTTTGACAACATCACTCGCACGCAGACGCTGCACCTGTCCGGCACCCCGTTCAAGGCCTTGGCCTCAGGGAAGTTCGATCAGGAACAGATCTTCAACTGGACCTACGAAGACGAACAGACTGCTCGCGAAGAGTGGTCGGATGAGTCGCGGGACAATCCTTACGCATCCCTGCCTACGCTGAACATGTTCACGTACCAGATTTCGCGCATGATCACCGATCGTCTTGCCCAGGGCGTAGCGATCTCCGAAGACGCGGCCAACATTGATTATGCCTTCGACCTCAACGAGTTCTTCACGACCAAGGACAACGGCGTTTTCGAGCACCGCGAGGACATCCTCAAGTTCTTGGACTGCCTGACACACAATGAGAAGTACCCGTTCTCCACGCCTGAACTACGCGAAGAAATCCGGCACTCCTTTTGGCTGCTGGACCGTGTCGCTTCGGCCAAGGCGCTCGAAAAGCTGTTGAAGCAACACGAGGTGTTCAAGGACTACACGATCATTCTCGCTGCTGGCGATGGCAAGAGCCACGACAGCATGGACACGGCGGTTTCCGAGAAGTCGCTGGACAAGGTGCGAAAGACTATCGCTGAAGCCGAGAAGAACGGCGGCAAGACGATCACTCTTTCTGTCGGGCAGCTGACCACCGGAGTCACCGTGCCGGAGTGGACAGCGGTGCTGATGCTGTCGAACCTTTCCTCGCCGGCACTGTACATGCAGGCAGCTTTTCGTGCTCAGAATCCCCATACCTTCATGCGGGGCGAACATGTGTTGCAGAAGAAGAACGCCTACATCTTCGACTTTGCACCCGAGCGAACCCTCACGATTTTTGACGAGTTCGCCAACAATCTGCGCTCCAACCAATCCGGCAGCCCGGAGGCGCGTCAAGACAACATCCGCCGCCTACTGAACTTCTTCCCGGTCATTGGTGAAGACTCAGAAGGCCGGATGGTGGAGCTTGACGCCGCCCAGGTGCTCACCATTCCGCAGGTTTTCAAGGCCAAGGAGGTGGTGCGACGTGGGTTCCTCTCGAATCTGTTGTTCGATAACGTGGCCGGAATCTTCCGCTACTCGGAGCACGTCAAGAAGATTCTTGAGAAGCTCCCGGAAGCCAAAGAAGGCAAGCTCAAGAGCGGCACTACGATCTCCCTTGATGAACCAGTACCTTCAACCGACCGCGAAGGCAACGTCCAGGTTGATGTTGACACGGTCATCAACCCGAAGGTTGCTGAACTTGGCGCTCCTGTGTGGAGCAAGGAAGAAGCGCCTGCCATCAATCCAGCGAAGCCACCGACTAAGTTAGCCAAAGAGCTCGCCAGCTTCGTCACTGAGAAGACTAAAGACATTCGTGAGAGACTCAAAAACGAATACGGCCTGACTGCCGCCCAGGTGAACCGGGACATCAAGCAGACTGAAGCCAAGGTGGAGACTGCTGTTGAGCGTGCCATCGTCGAAAAGAACATTGCTGAGAAGCACCTCGACGACGAACGGGAGAAGGCCACCACTGACGAAGAAGTGGCAGCTGTCGAAAAAAAGAAGGCCGAAAATGATTCTGTGTTTGAGACAGAGCTCATGGCCATTCTGAAGAAATCTTCCGAGGACGTGGCAATGGAAACCGTTACCCGTGAAGAGACCAAGAAGGAGCAGAAACGTGCCAACACCACGATGGACGATGCTCGCTCCCATCTGCGCGGTTTTGCACGCACCATCCCTCTGTTCCTGATGGCATATGGACGCGAGGACATGCGTCTGGCAAACTTCGATGACCACACCCCAGATGAGGTCTTCAAGGAAATCACCGGTATCAGCGAATCCGAGTTCCGCATCCTCCGGGACGGCCAGGAAATAGTCGAAGAAGACGGGAAGGTAGTCCAGATCCCTGGTTTCTTCGATGAGGCTGTATTCGATCAGTCAATCCAGGAGTTCCTTGCAAAGAAGAAAGAACTCGCTGATTACTTTGACAACTCGCTCACCGAGAACATCTTTGCCTACATTCCACGGCAGAAGTCGTCACTGGTGTTCACGCCACAGGCTGTGGTGAACCAAATGGTTGACTTGCTTGAACAGGAAAACCCAGGAATCTTTGAGGATCCGTCAAAGACCTTTATCGATCCTTTCTCAACGGCAGGTCTGTTCATCATGGAACTGGTTCGTCGCCTGGATTCGGGGCTTGCTACTACGATCCCTGATCAGCACCAGCGGCTCAAGCACATCTTGACGAAGCAAGTCTTCGAGATGAGCCATAACCAGATTCTCCATGACATCACCATCGAAGCTGTCTCTGGCGGCCTGGAAGAACGCAAAGAGTGGATGACGGAATCAGGCCATTTCCGGGTGCAGAACGTCACCGAAATGAGCACAGCAGAACTCGCGAAGCTTGTCGATAACATGCTTACCGAAAGGAACTAATCATGACCAAGAAGTTCGATGTAGTCATCGGAAACCCACCATATCAAGATGAAGCTGTGGGCGGTGCCACCAGTGCGCCGCCTATCTATCCGCAATTCATGGATGCGGCATACGAAATCGGCTCGAAAGCAGTTCTGATTACACCCGCCCGTTTCCTGTTCAACGCGGGCTACACAACGAAGACATGGAACCAGAAAATGCTCGATGACAAACATCTGAGTGTCCCGGTCTACGTACCAAATAGCAATACACTGTTCCCAGGAACGGACATCAAGGGAGGCGTCGCTGTCACTTATCGCGATTCTGAGCAAAATTTGGGTCCACTTGGAGTCTTCACCAAGCACGAAGAGCTCACTAGCATCATGCGAAAAGTTACTTCATTCGGTGGAACTTCATTTGCGAGTCTCGTGACCAAGCGGGATGCCTACAAATACACGCACAAAATGCACGAGGAACATCCAGAAGCGTCGGAAGCTATGTCGCATTCTGCCCAGCACATCGTGATTGCTAACGCTTTCGAAAAGCTCCCTTTCCTATTTACCGCTGGTAAGCCGGATTCGAGTGATAAATATGTACGGATTATGGGTCTATCGGGCAATAAGAGGGAAATTCGCTGGGTTCGTCGTGATTTCATCACAGGGCCAAAAAGCTTTGAACATTTCAAAGTGGCCGTCGCAAAAGCTAATGGTTCTGGGAATTTTGGCGAAGCTCTTTCCACCCCAGTTGTACTCGAGCCGCAAGTCGCGACTACTCAGACATTCCTGACTGTTGGAAGCTTTGAGAAGTCTGAAGAGGCTTCTGCTTGTCTCAACTACATCCGAACGAAGTTTGCTCGTGCACTTCTTGGCGTGTTAAAGATTACGCAAGATAATCCGTCTCGTGTCTGGGAGCATGTCCCGGCACAGGACTTTTCGTCCGAGTCTGATATCGATTGGTCGAAGTCAATCCCCGAAATTGACCAGCAGCTGTACAAGAAATATAATCTCAGCGCTTCGGAAATGGACTTCATCGAAACCAATGTCAAAGCAATGAGTTGAGCACGACAGTCATGGCTGAAACCGATTCAACCGCCATGTCTGGGATCGCCATGCAGGTCTGTGTTGCGCGCAAAGACCTCGGGTGGTCTCAGGGCCTACTCGCTGCGAAGGCGGGTGTATCCCGCCCGTCGGTGGCACGAGTCGAAGCAAGTGACGCTGTCAGCACGGATACGTTGAGCAAGATTTCCGAGGTGCTGGGCCTTAAGCTTACCCTCGCTGAGGTGCCACCCGACGACGATCAGTAGACCGTCAGCTACCGTCTTTCGGCCGCCGGATGCCAACCACCTTGGACTTGTCCGTCCTACCATGCTGTTGCTCCAGTGACAGCACGTTGATAACACGCTCCAGCTGCTGCCGGTCGTTGGTCAGCTCGCGGATCTCTGCTCTGAGCCGCGTGATCGTCTCGTCGCGTTCTTTGAGCTGTTCGCGTAGCTTGACCACCACGGCAGGTTCGCCGCCAGTGAGCTCCATGCGGACCTTGAACTCGTCTTGCAGGTCGGTGAACTTGTGGGTCAGCAGCCAGCGTTTGACCCCGGCTTCGTTCGCGAGTGACTTGATGGTGAGCTTGCCGTCTGAGCGCAGTGGCTTCCCCTCGACCAGCCTGGTCATGGCATCACGGATTGCCTGGCGCTGAGTTTCGTCAGTCATAGCTCCACCCCTGTTTCATCGTGGGCCTGTACCAGTGCCTCCAGCAAGCTGACGCGCTGCTTCGAACGCTCACGCAATGGCAATGGCACCGCCTCGGATTCTGCTTCCCGCTTGGACTCGTCAATCAGCTGCTGGATGCGTTCGATGTGCTCATCGGTCCGCGCAATGTTGGCACACCGTGAGTCGCAGGCTGTCGCGTCCGGGCTCTGCCCTACAGACGTGCTCACTTTCCGGTCTGGGTGGCACAGGGCCTTGGCGGGGTCGTAACAGCAGGCGAGAATCTGCGGCCCGTTGTCGTAGATACGCAATGCCGGATTCCGCATCAAGGATGCGGCTTGTTTAGCGTTCATGACCTTGCCAGAGTACACATCCCGGTATTCTTCCACCGCACGCTTGTACCGTTCGGCAGCAGGTCCGCTGACGTGGCTCCCGTTGTCAGCGGCATCCACTGCACGGGCCAGCCCATCTGACACGCTCAGGGCTTCCTCCATGGGAAACAGATCGCGTAACCCTGCCGATACCCTGGAACCGTAGCCATCAGTGGTGTAGCTGTGCAGATGCCCGTACTGGACACCCAACGCGACCCGGCCACCTGGCAGTCGGTAGATGAACCAGGCCAGGGTACGCCGGAACCGACGGAGGACAACCAGGCCGGCCGGGTCTTCTGGGATGATTTCGTGTTCGCGTTCCAGCCGCTCGGCCTGCTCGTTGCACCAGTCGATGAGCCAGCCGACATTCGCCTTAGCACTCTGGTTACTGACGCTGGTTCCTCTTGTTGCTGAAGGCCTAGATATGACGTTAAATTCGCTCTGCGGGAAGAGCAATTCTTGACCGTGCAGTCGTTCAGCAATATGAATAGCATGAGCGACAGGTCCGATCACAGTCCACGGAACCTCTCGGGTCTTGCCTCCAGGAATGAGATTCCCATGCTCATTAGTAGCGGATTTGAAAGTCTGACCCTCGATACGGAAACTCGTCGATCCGTCGTCGTCTGTGATTTCCGTGCAGCATCCTCGTTTGAGCGCTCTGACTTCTTCACCTCTCATCCCGCTCAGATAGCAGACGACCACTAAGCAGGCAGTAAGCACCAGCCGCTTCAGGCGGGTAGCTTCGTAGTAGTCGATTGAATCAGTCCATGGTTTGCCGTCGATAGTTCCCATCGGCTTGTAGGGCAGTGGAGCAGAGGCTTCGTTGGATACCTCGTATTTGTGGTGAATCCCTTTCAGGGCGAACTGGGGTACGCCTAGTGTCGCGGAGAGGTATTCAGCTGCTACAGCTGTGCTTCTTCCTTGCCGTCGATTCCTTACGATCGTTGCTGGTAACTTCTGTCCAGTTAGCTGGAGTTCTCGGATATATGAATTGATGATTTCCAACCCGTTCGATGGCTGTTCCTTGGGGATTGAGGACTTCATCTTGTCTCGCACCGAGGAGGCTTCGATGACATCGGTGGACAGATCGTTGACCAGTCGTTGACACCAGATCAACAGTGGCGACATGGTGGCTGGATGAATTGGCTCAGTCTTGTTTTCCGCAGTCCAGTCAGAGGCCCCCACGATGTCTTCGAGGTTTCCCAGCCGCTCCCAGGGCGGGGACACAAGTCGGTAGTGGGCAGGCAGAAATGGACTAAGCAACCAGACGCGGCTCACCGCCAGTAACTGCCGCCGCTTGGGGTTGTAGGAGACCTTGCTGTCAGCAATGAGATCCGCGTACTGGTCCAGCGCTTCCGGGGTCAGATCCGACAGGTTCCGTTCTTTACTAAACTCAAACCATCTCAGGAACGGTAATATGTCGTGGTAGGTTGTCCGCACGCTCTGCACCGATAACCGGCTGCGAATCGAATGCTTGCGGTTCATCTGGTTAATTGGCGTTTCCTCATTCAGAAGCAACCAGAGGAAATGCTTACAAAAGTCCCTAGTCCTAGGTGGCACGTTCGCAAAATGAAAGTTGATCAATGGGGCCGTTGACTTCTGCCGGCTGACATCAAGCGTCCACACGCCGTCGCTAAAGACCGAGTCTGACAGCTCCGGATGGACTTTCGTGTGCCCCTGGATAGGCAAACGTTGGGCGACCTCAGCGTGCCTTTGCGTAGTCATGCGTCTAGCTCCCTTCCGATGAGTCGAGAAATCAAATCCTCAGTTTCCGTTGTCTTCTGCAACCGTGCTCCAGCGATCTCTGCCTTGGTGGCAAGCCGAGACAAGAGGTTCCGCAGCCTTGCCTGGTGCATTGCAAACTCCCGGTTCCACCGCTCTTCGCTGACCGTGGACGAGATGGACTGCAAGGCATCAAATAGCACCACAAGCTGGGGCAAGTGCCGTGGAGTGGCAACAGCGTTGTCACAGCCGAGGCACATCATGAAGGAAGCCGCACAGGCACCGTTCTGGTCTGTATCGAAGGGGCTGTGGAAGAAGTCAGTGCAGGCGGCAGTAGCCGTATCCAGTGCCCCGTTGAGCAGCGACTGGGCTGCCTCCTGGCCGATACCCAGCCGTGCGGACAGCGCTTCCACATGGGCTCCGTCCGCCGGCAGCTCTTGTGTGGTGACGGTGCGGATTTCGACAAACCTCTGTGCGTGCTGGAGAGCTTCTTGCTGCCCTTGCAAGAGCACCGGTACCGCTTGCTTGACAGTCGCTGGCTCGGACCGCCGGTAGATTTCCTCGCTTACCGTCTCGGAGTTCTGCCGGCTCCTCTGGCTGTGTACCTGCTCGGTCAGCCGGAGACGGCGAAGATTCAGGTGAAGTGGAGTACCGTCGTCACCGAGCACTGGAGCCAGCTTCTCCAAGGACTTCACAAAGTAACCGCTCGTTGACCAGTCCGTAATGAAAATCCCGGAAGGATGCCTGGTCGTGTGTGTGCCCAAAGCAATAAGCAACTGGTTTGTGGGGAACCCTAATTGCTCAAGTGTGTAGCGAGCTGGCTGGGTCATCCGAATAGCCCGCTCCATGAGACGGGATTCGTTTCCCGCGAAGTTGCTGGTGAAATACCTTTTGGCTGGACCACGCCGGGGTTTGTCCAAATGGGCCGTATACACCGATCCGCTGGACTTGATGGGGATCCCAGACGCCAACTCGGGAACTTCCATGCCGAACACTACCGACGAGTTGTAACCCCGCTCGCAAATGAACAGCACTACCAGGGCCAAGATTTCCGCAGGACTTGGAAACAGCAAATTCCTCGACCGTTGATGAGGTTCAAGACCGAAGTGCTCTTTCAAACCTGAATGGTGCGGAAACTTCTCCATGACCTTCGGTATCTCACCGGTGGTCAGCAGATGGTCAAGAATCTGGCCTTTGCTCCAATCCTTCCATCTCGCCCTATACGGTTTATCCTCAGGATCTTCTACTCCGTTCCAGTAGTCGATCAGGGTCTTCACGTTGGACGTAATGCGCTTCTCAGCCTCCATCACGTAGCCCGTATACACACGCTTGATCCGGGCAAACTCTTCACGGGAATAGGCGTTGTAATCACGGGACTTTGGCTTCGGTGCCCTGGTTCGTAGCACCAGTTGGGTAGCCTCGGGAAGACCTTCAACGTCAGCAAGCAAGGATCTGCTCAGATTGATCTGTCCTGGCCATTTCACCCGGCTCTCAAGGTCGGCACGCCAGGAATTCCAGACCTCCGGTGTAATGCCCTCAATGCTCTCTACATCTGGGTGATTTGCTTCCACGAACTTCAGGAATGTACCAATCACGCTCTGCCCTGCCGCGCAGCTTCCAGCACGCCTCCAGCGCCCACCCGAGCTGGTGGCTTTGATGAACGCAAGGATCAGAGACTGCCGAAGCGTCCCGACTAATGGGTACCGGCTGAAGTCGAAAGAACCCAGCGACTCACCGTTCTCACCAACAACAGTAACCACAGTTTCTTTGCTGTCCGTCCTCTTCGGGCGACGATACGCCTCGGACGGAAACTCAGCTCTGAGTCGTGGCATGCTAACGAACTCCCTTGTTGACTAGAGGTGAGGACAGGATTTCTCTGGACAGTACAGCCGAGAAGTCGTGCTCGTCGTTTTCGCCGGCGTTGAGGAACAAGTCAACCTGCAATCCCTGGACCGGTTCCAAGTACACTTGCCTGGTTATTTCGACGTTCACATGACCGAGCATGGTCTGTACCAGAACCCATGGGTCTCCAAAGAGCATCCGGTACTCGCGCCGTTCCTCCGGCGTGATGCCAAGCCGGGTATCGGTGGCGTGGATGAGCGACACCAGCATTCTCAAAGCGAATGAGTGACGCAGCATGTGCGGAGTGCAGGCTATCGGAACCGACTGGGACCGACAGCGTTGTGAAGCTGTACTGAACACCATCTCCCAGGTCATGTACTTCATCGGCAGACCCGATTCAGCCAGCCAGACCATTGCTGGCTCAAGCCCCGCATCGCCTTGGATGAACAGGCGTTCGCGTTCTTCGGCGTAGAGGTCGTCCAGCGAGCAAGCGGTCACGCGGCCGTTGTCATCGATGAGCTTGGCTCGGCGGTTTGCGTCCACGGACTGAAGCACCAGTTTGCCAGAAAGATTGTCGTACCGCCCCTCCTTCTGGGCCCGTGAAACAGCTTCTGCGCGAGTGGTCAACTTGTAGGCCCCGAGGCCTTGCAAGGCTGCCCTCGACACCCAGAAGTTACGACCTCGGCCTTTCGCCACTGCGGTCGCCAGCCGCGCCTGGTGGAAGTTCGTACGTTCTTGGAGTGCAGGGACCTCGCACCACAGCAGCGTTGCGCCTTCACGGAGCCGGAGCCCGGAATCCCAGAGCAGGTCGGCGAAACAGATGTTGCGGTCTTCGTTCCTCCCGCGCCAGTTGTGCCTCTGCCGGCCTTCCAAGTTGTAGCCGGACAAACCAACATGCTTCCACTGGCGGTAGGCCTCGGGGGTGAGCCACTTGACCCGGTTGTTCCGGGCGTTCTTGGGCATCAGCGGTACAGATACACCGGCCCGGTTCGAGGAGCTGTCATCAGTGAACGTTTGAATGGGAGAGATGCGGATGGTGCCGCGTCTAGCGTGCCACTCGTAGAATCGGCGGCAGGCTGCAAGCTCTCTGCTGAATTTGGCCCCAGAGATCCTGGAGGGATTCCGTTCATCGCGGCGACGCCAGTATTCGTAATCTTCAAATAGTTCGACTGTGCATTCTCGCCAGCCAATGTGCTGGCTGTACAGGAAGTTGAAGTGTGTGCGCAGATCCTTGGCGTAGGAAACTTGTGTCGCGCGGGATAGACGGCGGAACGACCGGTCGTGCAGATAGGCACTAACATCTAGGTCCGGGTAGCCATCGGGCTTGAGGAGGAAGAGCTCGTCGTTGCGAAGCCCCGCTTCCTCTTCTCGCTGGGCGAGATTCAGGAAATCTTCAGGCAGCCAGCTGGAAGGAGTGTCTGGTCGGCGTGGCCGGGCGCTGCGTAGTCTCCATCCGGCAATCTCGTCGTTGCTCGTCATGGCAGCACCCTACACCCCAACACGGACATTTTGGAGGGAACGGGGGGTTCATGGTGACGACGTCGAACTTCTCGCTGTCTTTGAAGTCACGTACGTTGCGTTCGAGCGAGTTGCCGTGGATGAACTGTGGCTGGTCGACGTCGTGTAACAGCAGGTTGGTCACGCCAAGTAGGTAAGGCATTGGCTTCTTCTCAATGCCGTAAACGCTAGAACGGTATGCCTCGCGGTCTTCAACAGACTCGACTTGTTCGTCGAGGTGTTTGAGTGTTGAGGTGAGGAACCCGGCTGTTCCGGCAGCAAAGTCAGCGACCGTTTCACCTAGTTTCGGGTTGATCATTTCGATCATGAAGTCGGTGACCGCGCGAGGGGTGTAGTACTCACCGGAGCTGCCAGCGCTTTGGAGTTCTTTCAGCAGGGTCTCGTAGATTTCACCGAAGGCGTGCCGGTCTGCATAGTCCTCAAAGTCAATCTCGTCGATCAAGTTGACCAGCTGGCGGATCAGGATGCCGTCCTTCATGTACTGGTTCGAGTCCTCGAAGACTGCCCGAACCACCGACTGACTGAGCGGCGTCGAAACAGTGATCGGCAGCGATTTGAGAGCTGGGAAGAGTTCAGTGTTGATGAACGTCAGCAGTTCTTCACCGGTCTTGGATCGTCCGTCTTTACGGTCGGGCGCCCAGGAACGCCAGCGGAGTTGTTCGGGGATGATCGACTGATAGGCGGGGTTGTGGAACTCCCAGTCTGATTCTTTCGCGTCGTAGACCTTGAGAAACAATAGCCAGGTGAGTTGGGCGATGCGTTGGGCATCGCCGTCGACCCCGGCGTCTCCGCGCATGATCTTGCGGGAGGTGGAGATGAACGAGTTCAGGCTCATTGGCTACTTGTGCTCCTTATGCAGCTTCGTAGAGGGCGTCTTCGAGTTCACGAATCGCCTGTAGGTAGGCGTCGCGTCCTCCGAAAAGGCGGGCAATCTTCTGCGGCGATCCGTACTGGATGAATGGGTCAACGCTGAGGATTCTGGTTGTTTCGATTTCAGATATACCGATCTCTGCGTACTTATCCAAGAGCGCTTCCAACACTTCGCGGCAGGTGTCTGAGTATTTGTGCAGGTAGCCACGCTTCTTGACGTGATCGATACGCTCATGTTTGGTCAGTGGAGGTTTATCGAAGGCAACGTGGAGGATCAGGTCGAAATTGTCAACGTCGAAGAACCTGCCGTCCGCTTCTTCGCGGATGGCCTCAAGTAAGACGCCTCGGCTGCTGAGCTGGCCGATTAGTTCGTCCTTTCTCTCGGCCTGCGACCAAGCGGTAAGGAACGAGTCGAGGCTGGAGTACGTGTTTAGAAATGACCGCTTCGAGAAGTCTCGGATCGATTCGGTCACGAGTTTGCCGGTAACGGGATCGACGTACTGCACACGCTCGTTGAGCAGTTTCACTTCGACACCGCGAACTCGCACCTTGCCTTTCTTTTCAGGGTCAGAGTCGTCGGTCCAAGGCGGATCCCAGATGATCACATCCTCTGGGCCGAAGTCCTCGATGTCTGTGTCTTCGACTGTCTCTTCGTCGTCTGGCCATACGGGTTCGAGGATCTCGCCGTCATCTCCAGGCTCGGGCAGAGGCATGTCTATGCTGCCTGCCGGGTTGCCGTCGAAGTCCGGGTCGGCGAAGAGCCGCGTGGAGCCCCGGAAGTCCATGATTGTGAAGAATTCTTTGCCGTGCTCAGGATCGAGCCGGGTGCCGCGTCCGACGATCTGTTTGAACTCAGTCATCGACCCAATGTTGGATTCCAAGACGATGAGCTTGATCGTTTTGACGTTGACGCCTGTGGTGAGCAGTTTCGATGTGGTCACCAGCGTTGGGTACTGCTCGTTAACATCAGCGAAGTTGTCGAGTTGATCCTTGCCTTCCTTATCATCTCCGGTGATCTTCATGACGTACCGGTAGTCCTCGATGATCCGTTCAAGGTTCTCATTCGCGAGGGCTTGGCGCATTCGTTCAGCATGCTCAATATCAACGCAGAAGACGATGGTCTTCGAATCGGTGCCGTACTTCTCCAGCCAGGACGTCACGTATTTGGCGACCATCTGGGTGCGCTCATCGATGATGAGATTGCGGTCGAAATCCTTGACGTTGTACTCGCGATCCTCAACCTCATTGCCATCAACGTCCACTTGTCCCTCGAATGGCCGCCAGCTCTCCAGATCAACGTCCAGGCCAACACGGATCACCTTGTACGGAGCGAGGAAGCCATCCTCAATGCCCTGTTTCAAGCTGTACGTGTAGACGGGTTCACCAAAGTAGTCGATGTTCGACACTTCCTTGGTTTCCTTAGGTGTTGCCGTCATACCAATGTGGATGGCACTCGAGAAGTAGTCCAGCACCCGTCGCCACAGAGATTCTTCGCGTGCGGATCCTCGGTGGCACTCGTCAATGATGACAAGGTCAAAGAACTCAGGTTTGAACTGCCGGAACGGTTCTTCACCCTCCTCGCCAGCGAGCTGCTGGTACAGGCTCATGTAGACTTCGTAAGAAGAATCCAAGTGTTTGCCTTTGACCTTGGTGATGCGACCTGAGAGCGGCTCGAAGTCACCGGTGATTGTCTGATCGATCAGCACGTTGCGGTCGGCAAGGTACAGTACCCGTTTCACGGTTCCAGCTTTGAGGAGCCGCCAAATGATCTGGAAGGCCGTGAACGTCTTGCCGGTGCCGGTGGCCATGACCAAGAGTAGGCGGCGGTCGCCGTGGGCGATGGCTTCCAGTGTGCGGTCTACTGCTACCTGTTGGTAATAGCGAGCTTCTTGCGGTTTGAACGCGTCAAGGTGGTATGGCTCAGCGATCAGGGCCGCGCCCTGAGCGTCGAGCCCTTTACCGACCAGGTAGCGTTGCCACAACTCCTCTTCGGTTGGGAACTCATCCAAGCTGATCTCTCGCTCAACACCGGTGAAGAAGTCGTGTTCGATGAAACCCTTACCGTTTGATGAGTAGGCGAACGGCGCGTCAAGCTTCGCGGCATAACCGAGTGCCTGCTGGAGCCCTGCACGGACAGTGTGCTCCATATCTTTAGCTTCAACAACCGCGAGCGGCTTACGTGACTTCGAGCCAAGCAGAACATAATCCGCTTTGCTGATCTTGCCACGCTTGGTCTTGGTGCCTTGGACAATGACCTGGCCGGGAGCGATGACAAGCTCCATGCGAAGTTGCTCTTTAGGCCAACCAGCCGTCTCCGTGACTGCAGGAGTAATGAACCGAAGCTTGACGTCCTCTTCAGTGAGCTTTGGCATCGCTATCCTCCTTCGTGGCTTCGACAATCTCCGCGATGTCGATAAGTTCGCAGTCAAGTGCTTCGGTGATTTTGACGAGCACGGCGGTGGTGACGTTCTCGTTCTGTTCGAGCTTCGCGACGGTGCCGGTACTGATACCGGCCTTCTGCTGGAGGTCGCGCTTCAACCAGCCTTTATCGACGAGCTTCTTCCACAACGGGTTGTAGCTGATTCTTCTCATTGCTCCTCCGCTTTTTGCTCGTCTGTTTTCTTATTCCATTGCCAACCGTAAAGGGCTTTGCCGTCAGGCCCGAGTGTGATGAAGCTGGTCTTGTTCACGATCTCTTCTACAGAGGTGCCTTCGTAGTCTTGCTCTCGGGCGAAGGCAATCAAGACTTGCTTGTTTGACTGCTCGTGCAACTCAAGGAGCTTGCCTACGATGTCCTTCTCGATGTTGTTGAACAGCACGGATTCCTGCATGATCACAGGAATCGGGGTCAGGCTGAACACTGCAAGGTCGAACGGGGACAGGCCTTTGTCAGCTACGCCGAAGCCTTCGTCATCGGGTGACTCAAACTTGTAGTTGGTGCCGTTCTCGTTGAAGTTCAATACGGGCGGTTGCTGGTCGGCTGCCGCGAGGCCATTCAGTTCGACAAGCTTGCCGTTCGTGGCTCTTCGTGCAACAATCAGCGCGGACTGTCGGAGTGACTTGAGTTCCTCTCGCAGACGATTTCGTTCTGCAAGACTCGCTTCCTTTCCATCCCAGATTCCGAGTTGGATTTTGAGCGCCTTGCGATTGGCTGAAAGCTTGCCGTATTCGTCCCAAGTCTCGTCAAGGATGTCGACCGGTTTGCCCAGCGCCCGGATGCGATCTTCCACGTAAGCAATCTGACCGTCTGTCTCACGTGCCGCGTTCGTGTATACGTCGAACTGGCGCTGGTGCTCGTCGCGTAGCGCGTCGGTCAATTCGCGATGGAAACCTTCGACCCCATGCAAACGAGCAACGTTGACCTGCGGGAAGTACGACGTCAAGGCGTCGAGGTCTTCTTGCCCGATGGGTTGTGTGCCGGTGAGTGCTTGTTCTGCGATGTTTGCTTGGGGTTGGTACTGGCCTCTTCGGATTCTGGGCTCTTGTAACTGAGCCTTGAGGTTGGCAACTTCGCTTGAGCGGTCTTGATCATCAATACTCAACGTGTTATCGGTGCGGTTTCGAAGCGCCCGTAGCTGCGGTTCGGTTGCGGCCAGCTTGATTCGCGCTAGTTCACCTGACGCAATATGTCGGAGCTGCTCGTCGAAAAAGTACAGCTGGTGAACAAGGTTGAAGGATGCACCCGGGCGAAACTCGTCCAGGCTCTGTCCCGAGGTGGGATCAAATCCCTGCATGGGGTGCCAGTAGCCGGAGAGTCGATAGTAGTTCAGCTGACGCAGCAGTGCTTCAGCTGAGGCTGGGTTTTCGATGGTCATGCCCCGCTGTTCAAGAAGCGCAAGCTGTTGCGCATACGTCTTGAACTGCTTGGCGCCCGCCATCGTCACCGCCCGGAGAGAAAAACGAGGACCGGCCCTGGACTCCCACCGAAGCGGGCAGCGGAACCGGTCTTGTTACCTACAAAGTTAGCACAAATGCGACCAAGAATGAAGACCGACTCTGGTCGGGTCTGCTATATGGGTTGGTGACACTCAATGTGGCTGGATACTGGCTAGTTTGGAAAGATGTCATTATGCCGAAAATGTTTCCGAAGGAGTTTCGTGAGGACGTGGTTAGGGCGCGGGGAATCGTGGGCCCGGGGTTGCGATCGCGCAAGTGGCCAAAGACCTTGGCATTCATTAAGTAATCCTCGAGAAATGGTTGTATCGAGAACGCGTTGATTCTGGCGAGAGTCCTGGCATCACGACTAGTGAGAACGAGGAATTACGTGAGCTGCGCAGGCACAACAGGCTCTTCGAACAGGAAGTTGAGGTGTTGCGGCGCGCAGCAGCGTATCTGTCCCAGGCGCATTTGCCGGGAAAATGATGTACCCGCTCGTGAAATAGCTCGCCGCGGGTGGGAATCCCGTCGTAGTGTCGTGCGGGATTTTGAAGCTCGCCCGCCAGTCCTACTATCGGTGGCTGACGCAGCCCATTGATGAGCGGGAACTTGTCGAGGCGTATCGTGCGAACGCACTCTACGACGCGCATCAGGACGATCCGGGTGAACCGATGGCAGATCGGACTGCGTGGCGGATTTGTTCTGAACAGGGCTGGTGGAGCGTGTTCGGGAAGGAGAAAGCACGAAGGAAAGCAAAGCTGCCAGGCCTACCGTGCATGATGAATCTCATGCAGCGTGAGTTCGCTGCGGAGACGGTGGACACGCTCTGGTTCACCGATATTTCGGAGCACCGAACCGGTGAGGGCAAACTCTACTTGTGCGCAGTGAAAGATGTGTGCTCGAACCGGATTGTGGGGTACTCAATCAGTGACCGCATGAAGTCATCTCTTGCGGCCACAGCGCTTCAGAACGCGGTTGCCAGGCGTGGAGGTGTTAGTGGGTGCGTGATACAACAGTGACCGTGGGTCGCAATTTCGTAGTGGGAGGTTCCGGCGAGAACTCACCCGATAGAAGCTCGTCGGCTCGATGGGGCGTGTGGGTGCTGCCGGGGATAACGCGGCGATGAAATCGTTTTTCTCCCTGTTGCAGAAGAGTGTGCTGAACCGGGGCTTCTGGGCAACTCGGGAGGAGTGGCGTATCGCGATCGTGACTTGGATCGAGCGGACTTATCGTCGCAGGCGTCGGCAGGCCCGGTTGGGTCGGTTGACGCCGGTCGAGTTCGAAGCAACCATAAATACGTCAGTCGCGCTTGCGGCCTGACAGACCAACTGTCACCAACCCATACATGCAGACCCTTTACGTGGCGATGAGAAAAGCGCGTCACTGCTTTCAGGGATATGGGGCCAGACTGCGGCCGCGATGAGTGCTGAATAATGCGGCTGATTTAGCGCCCTATTAGCTCGTTTCATTCGTAGGTCCATACGGCCCGGCGAATAGACCACTCCCTAGGCTGAAGCCATACGCGAGGGAAGAAGGTCAGTATCGTGTCTGCAGTGTGTGACCCGGTTCAGCCCAGTACGACGCGGCCCTGGCTGGCCTCGTACGCCGAGGGGGTTCGCCCCCAGATTGATCCGGTCGATCTGACGTTGCCGGAGGCGCTGAAAGTGAGCGCCAAGCGGTTCGGGGGCCACGTCGCTCTGGAGTTCTTCGGCCGCACCACTACCTACAAACAGCTCTACGAAGAGGTTGAGCGCGCCGCCGCCGGCCTACGCAACTTGGGCGTGAGGGCTGGAGACCGGGTCGCCCTCGTGCTGCCGAGCTGCCCGCAGCACGTCGTCGCCTTCTACGCCGTGCTGCGCCTCGGCGCCGTCGTCGTTGAGCACAACCCGCTCTACACCGAGCGCGAGTTGCTGCACCAGTTCGCCGATCACGAGGCTGGCGTGGCGATCGTCTGGGACGTCGTGAGCGAGAAGATCGACCGCCTGCCGGCGAGCGTGAAACCCGGGCGGATCGTCTCCGTGAACATGACCAAAGCGATGCCAAAGGCCCAGCAGCTTGCACTCAAGCTCCCGGTTGCGAAGGCTCGCGAAGCGCGCAAGAAGCTCACCGCGAAGCCCGCGTCGAGGCACATGCGCTCGTGGGAATCGCTCTTTGGCGGCCGTCTGCCGAAGCGTGTGGCTGGCCCAGAGGTCAACGACATTGCCGTGCTGCAGTACACGAGCGGCACCACCGGAAAGCCGAAGGGTGCGATGCTGACCCACGGCAACCTGCGCGCGAACGCGATGCAGGGGCGCGAGTGGCTGCCGGGCCTGCACGAGGGCGACGAGGTGTTTTACGGCGTGCTGCCGCTTTTTCACGCGTACGGGCTGACACTGTGCCTGACGTTTGCGATGAGCATTGGTGCGCGTCTCGTGCTGTTCCCGACCTTCGACGTTGATCTCGTGAAGAAGGCCGCGAAGCACACGCCCCCGACGTTCCTGCCCGGGGTGCCCCCGATCTATGACCAGCTCGCCCGCGCCGCCCTGCACGGCGAGATCGACCTTTCGACGGTGCGGTTCGCCCTCTCGGGCGCGATGCCGCTGCCGGTTTCGACCGTGCAGCGTTGGGAAGAGGTGACCGGTGGCCTGCTCGTCGAGGGCTATGGAATGACCGAGGCCTCGCCGGTCGCGCTCGGCAACCCTGCGGGGCCCTCGCGCAGACCTGGTTCGGTTGGCGTGCCCTTTCCCAGCACCGAGATTCGGGTGATCGACCCCGACAATCCCTCGCAGGAGGTGGCCATCGGCGAGCCGGGAGAGCTCTTGATTCGCGGGCCGCAGGTCTTTGGTGGGTATTGGAAGCGCCCCGAAGACACCGCCGAGACGCTGCTGCCTGACGGCTGGCTGCGCACGGGCGACATCGTGACGCTCTCGGCCGATGGCTTCGTCACGGTCGTTGACCGCCGTAAAGAGCTCATCATCACGGGCGGCTTCAACGTCTCACCCTCTGAGGTCGAAGAGGTGCTCATGTCGCACCCCGATATTGAAGACGCGGCGGTCGTCTCGCTGCCGCGCGGTGACGGGGCCGAGATGGTCGCGGCCGCGGTCGTGCTGCGCGACGGAGCGGCCGTCGAGCCCGAGGCCGTGCGCCAATTCTGCCGTACGAGGCTGACGGCCTACAAGGTTCCGCGGCGCGTCACCTTCGTTGATGAACTGCCGCGCTCGCTCGTGGGCAAGGTGCTGCGCCGCGAGGTGCGCGAGCTGCTGCTCGCCAAGAGGTAGGGCGCTAAGCCCGGGCGAGGTGGCCAGAGCCCGTCGCCTCGCTACAACCCCGCCCCCTCGTACACCGCATAGATCTCATCGAGCACGGCCTCGCGGGCTGCGCCGGGCTGGGCGGCGTACGCGGCGTAGAGGGTGTCGAGCCGTGCGTGCGTGGCCGCGTCGAGGGCGTCGAAGCGGTCGCGCCAGGCCTCTTCGTTGTCGGTCCAGTAGCCCACGAGGTGCGTGTTGGCTGCGGGGAAAGCGAGGGTCTTTCGCAGATGGGTGCGCACGCGACGGGTCATGGCAGACTCGCCGGCGATCCACGCGGTTTCTGATCCGTCGGTCGCGAGGGGGCGCGCATGAAGGCGTCGGCGACGCGGCTGGCGTGCGAGCCGTTGCCGGCGCGGTAGATCCACACGGTGTCGACGTTGCGCGATGCGGCTGCCTCGGGCAGGCGGGCGTCGCGTTCGTCGGTGACCTCGCAGAAGATGCGCAGCTCGGTCTCGGGCGATGTCTCTTCGACGATGCGCTCGACGGCAGGCAGCGCGGTCGCGTCGGCGACGAGCGTGAGACGGTGCGGTGGCAGCTCGCCCCACGCGAACTGGGCGAAGGGGCGGCTTAGGCCAACGGCGCCGCCCGGGCGCACCCGTTCGGCCCAGTCGGCGGCGAGGCCTCCCGAGTGCCGCACGAAGTCGATCGTCACGCGGCCGGGAGCATGGGAGCGGATCGTGTAGGTGCGCATCTCGGCGGGTGCGACACCTTCGGGGTACTCCCACCCGCGGCCCACGACGCGGGGCAAGCGGGGCTCGGCGGTGGGCTCATCGGCGAAGAAAAGCCGCACGTACTCGTCGGGCGAGCCCGTGGTCGGGTAGTCGTCGAGGTCGGGGCCACCGAGGGTCACGCGCATCATGCCGGGGCTGAGCGCCTCGGTCTCGAGCACGATCGCGCGGTGCACGCGGGGCGGGCCGGGAGGGGTGGGAGTCTGGGTCATCGGGCTAGCGGGCCAGTGCTTCGGCGAGCTCGGGCACGAACTCGTCGAGCACCCACGGAACCGAGAGCACCGAGGGGGCAGCGACAGCCTGCGAGACCTGGCGGTCGGTGAGCCACACGGCGTGATCGTTTGCGATCGGCTGCCAGCTCGCGAAGTGCGGCTGGGCGAGCGCGTAGTCGACCTCGTCCTGGTTGTTCACGACGCCGAGAAAGACGTCGGCCTCGATCTCGTCGACCTTTTCAAGGCTCACGCCGAAGTAAATCTCGTCGGCGAACTGCTTGGCGCGATCCACCACCTGCGGCGAGAGGGCGAGGCCGAGATCTTCGATGATGCCGATGAGTGAGGTGCTCGGGGCGTGGAATCCGACGTCGGTTGAGCCCTCACTCACCGCGGTCGAGTAGACGAACGTGGCGTCTTTGAACTCGGGATGCTCGGCACCCTGCGCCTCAACGGCCGCTCGCGTGTCGGCAACGAGATGCTTCGCGAGGGCGGGGCGGCCGAGGGCCTCGCCCATGAGCTCGGCATGATCTTGCCAGTCGAGCGACCAGGGCTTCTCGGGGTACGCGAGGGTGGGAGCGATCTCTTCGAGGCGCTCGTACTGGGTGTCGGTGATGCCCGAGAACGGGGCGATGATCGCGTCGGGCTTCAGCGCGAGAATCTGCTCGAAGTCGATCTCGCCGATGCCAATATCGTTGAGAGTTTCGGGCAGGGGAGCGCCAGCGGTCTCGACGGTGTCGCGAAACCACGGCACGAGCCCGTCGTCGTCGCCAGCCCAGCTCTCGGGAACCGCGATGGGCACGACGCCGAGCGCCGCCGAAATATCTTCGCTCGCCCAGCCGATCGTCACGACCCGCTCAGGTGCCTCGTCGAGTTCGAAGGTGCCGAAGGCGTGATCGACGGCAACCGGAAAAGCGCCCGCCTCTGGCTCGATCACGATGCGCGACGATGCCTCGGCATCACTCTTCTCGGGGCTCGTGCCCTGAGCGCCACAGCCGGTGAGGGCAAGGGCGAGGGTGGCGAGCAGAGCGGCGGTGGCACGGGCAGATGCGCCGGTGCGGGTCGCGGCAAGACGGGTCATGGTTCTCCTAGCGTTTTCGGGCCCGCGGTGGCGGGCATACCGAGCCTAAGAACTCTCGATGTCGCGCATCGGGCACAACGTGCCTGAATCGGCGCACGCGGCGGCATTCTCGTGCGCCTCGGCGGTGGGCCCACGCAGGTACGCGCCGGGCGTCTGCCCGACCTCCTGCCGAAACGCGGTCACGAAGGCACTCGGCGAGCTGTAGCCCACGCGCCGGCCCACCGCGGTCACCGGCAGCCCCTCGGCGAGCAGCGACATCGCGGCCTTCACCCGCACCTGGCGGCGCCAGCGCACGAAGCTCATGTCGGCGGTCTCGGTGAAGGTGCGCGCGATCGTGCTCACGCTCGTTCCCGTGATGACCGACCACTGCTCGAGCGAGCGGTCGTCGGCCGGGTCGGCAAGAATGGCGCGCGTGATGCGGCGAATGCGTGCGTCGTCTGGAACGGGAATTCCGGGGCCGAGCGCTCGAGACGCTCCGATCATGTCGAGGCACACCTGCTGTGCGCGAAGCCGCTCATCCTGCGGCATTGCCGTCTCGTTGAGGTGCTGCAACATCTCCATGAGCGCGCGGCTCATGCTCACCGAGACCGGCTGGTCCTGCGGCAGGGCGCCCGGCACCGTGCGCAAATAGGTCGCGCCGATGCGGGCCGAGCGCATGACCTGCGAGCCGTGCGTCATGTGGGGCGGTACGACAAGGCCTTGCCCGGCGCGCAGCACGTAAATCGCCCCGGCCGCGCTCACGTTGACGACGCCCGAGGCGACCCAGATGAGCTCGGCGACGGCATGGCTGTGCTCGATCCAGTGCGCGCTCGAGGGCTGCTCGCGCACGAGGGTGGTGAGCAGAAACGGCTCGTCGATAAGCGTCTCGGGATCGGTGACGTCGTGCACCTCGGGCGGCGCGGCTTCGGCCAGTGACGAAAGAGGCATGGTGTTAGGTTACCCTTAACTAGATCAGATAAGGAACAGCGGCGGCGGGTACGAACACATGCACAGACAGCTCATTTCGCGCGGATCGCCCCGGCTGTGCTCGCTCCCGCGCGATCTACTTGACGGAAAGCAGGGTGTTTTCCGCGTTGCACCCTGCTTTCCGTCAAGTAGACGCGTTTTGAAGGTTGCGCGACCCGAGCGCCGCTCAGCTGCCGCGCGCTAACCGTCGCCGACCGCCTTCTCCGCCCCATACCGGGGCCTGGGCCGACGCTTGCACGCCCCATTTTCGTTCACTTGACAGAAAGCAGGGTGTTTGTCGGAAAACACCCTGCTTTTCGTCAAATAGACGCGGATCGCGCAAGCAAGCCAACTCAACGCGGATCGCGCCCGCAAGCCAGCACTAACGCTGACCGAGCGCGCCAGCCCCGAACCGGCAACCGCGCTAGCCCCGAGCCACCATCGCCACTCACCGAGCCACCAGCGCCACTCACCGAGCCGCAGCCCCCAGCTCCCCCACACGCGCCGCCACCTCGACGAGGCGCCCAGCGAGTTCGTCGACGCGAGCGGCCGGCATGCGGGCCTCGGCGGCCGAGATGGTGATGGAGAGTACGGGCGATGATCCGCTGGGGTGGGGTACTGGGCAGGCGATGCCGGCAACGTCGGGCACGACGGGCAGGCCGCCGCACCAGCCGCGCTCGTGCACCTGGGCGACGAGGGTGCGAAGCCGCTCGGCGAGGGCTTCGGCGTCGCGGGGCAGCCAGCGTGAGGGCGGGTTGGCGGCGGCTTCGGCGATGGCCCGCTCGCGTTGGGGCTCGTCGAGGCCCGCGAGCAGGGCGACGCCCGCGTAGCTTGTCGCGAGGGGTTTCACTTCGCCGACGTGCACCGAGAAGACGCGAATGGGTGAGTCGCCGTCGCAGCGCATGAGGTAGGTGGCCGAGCGGTAGTTGCGCTGGGCGAGGTAGACGGTGTCGCCGATGTCGGTCGCGAGCTCTTGCAGTAGTGCGCGAGTTTCGTCGAGGTGGCGCAGGGGGCCCGGCGTGGGCAGGGCGAGCGCGAGTTCTTCGAGGGCGCGGCCGAGGCGGTAGTGGCGGGTGGCGGTGCGCTCGACGACGCCGAGGTCGGCGAGGTCGGCGAGCAGGCGGTGCACGGTGGGGCGGGCGAGGCCCGAGAGTGGCACGAGGTCTTGCAAGCGCAGCCCCGGTTCGTCGGCTTCTGAGAGCAGGCGCAGCAACACCGCGGCGCGCGGCAAAACGCCGACGGGGGCGTGTGGTTCGTGCGAGAGGGGCATGGTTCCATTCTCTCGCATCGGCGAAAATTCGATTAACGGACATAAGTGCGTTACGCTACAAGAAAAGTAGGCAGAATTCTCATGTAATGTCCAATAAATGAGAATCAGAACGGCAAAGGAGCGTTATGTCTCTCACTGAAACGACGCAAACCTCGCAGCTCGACGTGCACGGCAGCATGGTGACCGTGCACGATTCGACGACAACCATCGACGGCGGCCGCCCGCTCGTGCTCGTGCACGGCACCGGTGGCACCACGGCGAGCCACTTCGGCCACCTCTTCCCGATGATGGCGACCAGAACCCGAGTGATCGGCGTCGACTGGGCGCCACCGGCAGAGGGCACCGAACTCACCCTCGACCTACTCGTCGCACAGGTGCGCGAGGCGGTCGACACGGTACTCGGCCCCGACACCCCCTTCGACCTGCTGGGCTACTCGCTCGGCTCGGTCGTGGCCGAGGCGCTGGCCGCGAGGCTCGGCTCACGCGTGCAGCACCTCATTCTCGTTGCGGGGTGGATCACCACCGACCTTCAGCAGGGCCTGCGCAACCAGGTGTGGCACAGCCTGTACGAAAACGATCGCGATGCGCTGAGTCGCTACACCGCGTTCTGCGGTTTCTCGGGCCAGTTCTTGCAGCAGTTCACCCCCGAGATGCTCGAGGGTGCGCTCACGACGCTCACCGCGGACGAGTTCTTGCGCCAGCAGATGGCGCTGAACGCCGAGATCGACCTGAGCGACGAGATCGAGCGCATCACCGCACGCACGCTCATCGTCTCGTGCAGTGACGACATCATGGTTCCGGGCCACCACCAGCGACAGCTGCTCGGCGCGATTGAAGATGCGCGCCTGACGACCGTTTCGAGCGGCCACGCGATCTTCTTTGAGCGCCAGTCTGAGCTCATGCAGATCACCGATCTCTTCCTGCGCGAGCCCGACCGCTTCGCTGCAGGGTCGATCATTCCCGAGACCCGGTCTTGACTGAACACTTCTGAAAGAACACGAACATCATGACAACTGAAACACACACCACCGAACAGGCCGGGGCACAGCAGCTCGACGAAACGGCCGAGATTCTCATCATTGGCGCGGGCTTCGCTGGTCTCGGCATGGGCGCACAGCTGCGTCGTGCCGGCCGCGAAGACTTTCTCATCATCGAGCGTGCCGGCGAGGTTGGCGGCACCTGGCGCGACAACACTTACCCCGGGGCGGCGTGCGACGTGCCGAGCCACCTCTACTCGTTCTCGTTCGCGATGAACCCCGACTGGTCGGGCTTCTACACGCCCGGTCCCGAGATTCAGAACTACCTGTTGAACGTCACCGAGCAGGAGGGCCTTCGCCCGCACCTGCGCTTGAACGCGAACATGGACGAGGCGAAGTGGGACGAGCAGGCGGAGCGGTGGATCGTGCGCACCTCTCGGGGAACCTACACCGGCCGGTACCTCATCACCGGCACGGGGCACCTTGCTGACCCGAGCCTGCCCGATATCCCGGGCCTCGCCGATTTCGAGGGCGACATCTTTCACTCAGCGCGGTGGAACCACGATGTCGACCTCACCGGCAAGCGCGTCGCCGTTGTCGGCACGGGCGCCTCGGCCATTCAGGTGGTGCCAGAGATGGCCGAGATCGCGAGCGAGCTCACGGTCTTTCAGCGCACGCCAGCCTGGGTGATCCCGCGAATCGTGAAGCCATACTCGGCCGCCACCCGCCGCAAGTTCGCGCGCGACGCCGAGTCGATGCAGCGCGAGCGTGACGACATCTTCTGGTTCGCCGAGTCGGCCTACGCGCAGCGCCGTGCGGTTCCTGCGGCGCTCGCCGAGGTGACGGCCAACGCGCTCGGCAACCTTGAGCGCGCGGTGCCAGACCCCGAGCTTCGCGCGAAGCTCACGCCGAGCTACATGCCCGGTTGCAAGCGCGTGCTCTCGTCGAACGCCTACTACCCGACCTTTAACCGCGAGAACGTGACGCTCGAGGCAAGCGCGCTCACGCGGGTCGAGGGCACCACGGCCTACGGGGCCGACGGCGTGGGCTACGAGGTCGACGCGATCGTGCTGTGCACGGGCTTCGAAGCGGCGCAGCCCCCGTTCGCCGAGGCGATCTTCGACGGCGAGGGAGTCTCGCTCGCCAACCACTGGTCGACCGGCATGTCGGCGTTCGATTCGACGGCGGTTTCGGGCTTCCCGAACCTCTTCGCGATCAACGGCCCCAACACCTCGCTCGGCCACAACTCGATCGTCTACATCATCGAGTCGCAGGTGCAGTACATTCTCGAGGCCCTCGACCGGGCTGATGCCGAGGGGCTGCGCACGCTCGTTCCGGCTCGCCCAGCCGAAGAAGAGTACGTCGCCAAGATTCAGGAGCGGGCCGCAACCTCGGTCTGGCTCATGGATGGCGGCTGCAACTCGTGGTACGTCGATCCGCGTTCGGGCAACCTCACGCTCATCTGGCCCGACTACGCCTACGACTTCAGGGCGCGCAACGGTCACTTCACGGGCGCGGGCTTCCTCTCGCGCGGCGCCGACGGCACCGTTCGCCCGCTCACCGAGCAGCAGCCGAAGGCCGAGGCCACGCTCATCTAGCGCACGCAATTGAGAGAGGCGGATCGCCGCGAGTCACCGGGTTCACCGGTTGCTCGCGCGATCCGCCTCATGCGTATGGTGCCGTCCCGACGCTGCCCACTCGCCTTCGAACTGCCCGCTAGTGTTCGGCGTGCTGCCTGCGGCGGGAGATCGAGCCGGCCGCGAAGAGCGCCGTCGCGGCGAGAAGCGCGATGAATCCGCTCGCGGCGATGAGCGCGAGGGCGTTCTCGCCCGTGCCGGTCGCGGCGAGTTGCCCCTTGGCGGGACCCTTCGGGGCAGGCTTGGCGACGGGCGTTGTCTGGTCGTTCGGGGCCGGCTTCGTGGTGCCCGGGCCATCTTTGCCTGGTGTCTGATCGTCGGGCTTTGGCTTCGGCTCTGGATCTGGATCTGGATCTGGATCTGGATCTGGATCAGGGTCTGGCTTCGGCTCGGGTTCCGGGTCGGGCGTCGCGAAGTCGTTTGTGACCGAGAGCGCGAAGGTGCTGTCGGGGTTCGTGGTGATCGAGACGCCCTCTGAGGCGGTGCCGGTTGCCCCCTGGGCGTCTGACTCGGTGACGTCGCAGTGGGTTCCCGCGGGTGCTTCGATGGTGGTGCTTTGCTCTGCGGCCAGCTCGATGTCTTGCGGGAACGTGTCGGCTGAGACCTCTTCGGCTCGGCAGTCGACGGTGAGGATGAAGGTTTTGCCCTCGGCGCTCTCGAGGTGTCCGGTGACGTGTTTGGTGACGGTGAGGTCGCGCATCGGCGTCGGGAAGTCGTTCGTGACCGAGAGCGCGAAGGTGTCTTCGAGCACGTGAGTGATGGTCACCTCTTGCGAGTACTCGGCGACGGCATCGCCAGGGTCGGGCTCGGTGACGCTGCAGGTTGAACCGATTGCCGCGTACACGGTTTGGGTTTCGCCCGCCGTCACCAACACCTCGTCAGACGGAGTGACGCTCACCGGCTGCCCGCCGCTGTCGAGGCACGTCACCTTCAGGCGGTAGGTATCGGCCGGGTCGAGATCGCTTGTGTAGCCGGTGACGGTTTTGCTCACCTCAATGGCCCGGTTGCCGTTAGCGCTGCCCGGAAAGGCCACCGTTTTGTTTCTCAGGTCTGTTGGCGTTCGTTGCCCCTTGAACACCATTGAGTTTGACCAGCCGGCACCGCTCGCGAGCGAGAAGTCAGTCACCACGGTTTCGTACGAAAGGTTGATGTACGCGATGCGCTCGGTTCCGGCTCCTCCCTCGCTGCTCGGGTTGCCGCCCGGCTCGGGGGCGGGAATCTGTGGGGCAAGAACGCCCTCGAAGCCGGAGCCCGGGTTACAGCTGTAGGTGTCGCTGACCCATGAGACATAATCTCCGGTGAACCCATCTTTGCCCTCTGGGTACGACTGATCCCACCAGCGGATCGAGCCCGAGATCGTCGAGCAGTCGAGTGCTTGCCCGGCTCCGATGTCGTCGTGCAGGGTGACCGCGCCCGCCGGTTCGGGCCCGATCGGCGACATGTATGTCCAGCGAATGCGCGGCTCGCCCTCGCTCGTGAAGAAGAACACCCCACTTTTTCTGGGAGCGTAGGTCGCGGGAACGATCGGCGCGCCCTCGATTTCCTTCGGGAAAGTCTGATTGTCTGCGACCCACTCCACCGGCCTGGTTTGGCCTGCTTGAATGTCTCCAGTGTAGGTAAAACGCGCGCAGGGTTTGGCCGTTGTCTCGATGGCTCCCCACGAAGCAGCGTTCGGCACTCGAGTGATCGTGACGGTTGTCGCGGTCACTGTGACGTGTGCGAGAACCACGTCGCCCGGGCCGTAAATCGGTTGCCCCGAGGGGAATGCGCTGGGAGCTGACAGGGTGAAATCTTCCGGTGCCTGCAGCGTGACGGTATCGTCGGCGTCGCTGCCCGCCGGGAAGGTGAAGCTGAAACAGACCTCGCCGCCCTGTCCGTTGCTGAGCGTGCTGGTCGACATGGTGACGTCGGTCACCTCACCCGTGACCGCTGCATGGGCAGGTAACGCGGCCCCGAGGCCGATGCACCACAGGGCGAGGGCGAGCACCATCGCGGCGGCTACGGCAAGCCGGTTTCGAGCGTGAGCGACTGTCGACGTGAAGTTGGTTTGCCCCGAGAATCGTCGCGAACCGGGCATTCTGAAACGAGCAGACACTGGTAACCCCTTTGTGCAGTGAACCCTGCCGCCATCATCACCGAAAAGGGCGCCAATGTCAATGGATTGCTGCGCGAGCGGGCTCTCGCTGCCCGGCGGCCTGCGACGCGTCGGTGAGGCGCTGCTTGCCTGCGTTTTTCGCGCCCACTTGACGAAAAGCAGGGTGTTTTCGCTCTCACACCCTGCTTTTCGTCAAGTAGAGCCGGTGGCGGGCTGCCACCAACCTTCGCCCCCTATGCTTAAGCCATGACGCATACCGACGAGCCCGAGAGTGGCACCGAGCCAGGCGAACGGCCAGACCGCCCCGAGCGGCCGCTGCTGAGCGCCGTGCTGAAGCCGTTCGCCGCGCCCCGGCTCAACATGCGTGAAGACTACGAGAAGGTGCGCCGGTTCCAGCGCCGCCTCGCCTCGCGGCCCGGGGCCAAGTATCAGGCGCTCGACCGCGAGCTTGTTTCGGCCGATGGCACCCACGAGATTCCGCTGCGCATCTTCGTTCCGAAGGAGCTCACGCGCGACGAGGTGCTCCTCTTCTTCCATGGCGGCGGCTGGGTCACGGGCGATATCGAGAGCTACAGCCCCTCGTGCGCGACGATGGCCGAGCTCACCGGCTGCATCGTCGCCTCGGTTGACTACCGGCTGGCGCCTGAGCACCCGTTTCCGGCGGGCCTTGAAGACTGCCTGCGCATCACGAGGCTCGTGCTTGCCGACCCAGAACTCGTGGGCGCCGAGACCCCCGAGCAGATCGTGCTCGTGGGCGATTCGGCCGGGGCGAATCTCGCGGCCGTGGTCTCGCAGCAGCTGCGCGACAGCGGCGAGCCCGGTGCCGCGCGACAAATCTTGCTGTACCCGGTGACGCACTGGGATCACGATCCGCACACCTCGCCGTTTGCCTCGGTGCGCAACCTCGGCGACGACTACCGGCTCACGAATACCGAGGTGCAGGACTATCTTGACCTCTACGCGCCCATCGAGGCGGATCAGCGCAGCGCCCGAGTGGCCCCGCTGCTCGCGACCGATTTTTCCAGCCAGCCCAAGACGCTGCTGCTCTCGGCCGGGCTCGATCTCTTGCGCGACGAGGGTGAGGCTTACGCCGAGGCGCTCGCCGCCGCGGGCAATGACGTGCGCGTGCACCGGGTCGAGGGGGCGCTACACGGGTTCATCACTCTGCCGCGCTTCTCGCGTTCGCTGCGCGAGGGCTACGAGGTAATCACCGAGTTTCTTGACGCCGGGCTCAGAGGGCCGGGCGGCGAAGCGGGAGGCGCGTGAACCGCCGGGCGTGGGTGAGGCTCGACAACGCCTCGAACATTTTTCTCGCGGCTCGAAGCGATGTCGACCCCAAGGTGTTTCGGGTGAGCGCAGAGGTCGATCACGAGGTTGATCCTGAGCTCTTGCAGCGCGCCCTCGACACGACGTTCGACCGCTACCCGCTGTATCACTCGGTGCTGCGCAGCGGCATCTTCTGGTACTACCTGCAAGACAGCGATCTGCGGCCCAGAGTGCGGCCGGAGAGCCAGCACACCTGCGCCCCCATTTACTTCGATGACAAGCGGGCGCTGCTCTTTCGCGTCATCTACCACCGCAAGCGCATCATGCTCGAGATTTTTCACGCGCTCTCTGACGGCACGGGGGCGCTCTGGTTCTTGAGCGACCTCGTCGAAGAGTACGTGTGGCTGCGCTCGCCGGAGGCCGCGGGCACGCCAGGCGGCCCGAAGCTCGAGATCGACCAGGGCTGGGGATCGCCAGTGGCGCGGGGCATTCCCGCCCCCGAACCCATGCACGAGCTCGTGGCCGACAGCTTCTCAGAACACTTTGCCGGCAAGCGGGCCGCCGGCGACGAGCCCAAGCCGCAGAGCGGCGACGGGGCCGCACGCTACGCCCTGCGCGAGGCGAAGGGCGCGCTTCGGCCGAAGGGCGGCCGCGTATACCGAGTGCGGGGAACGCGCACGCCCGACAACCGCACGAGACTCGTCGAGCTCACGGCTCCCGCCGGCGAGGTGATCGCGCTCGCCAAGGCCGAGGGCGTCTCGCTCACGATGTACCTCACGGCGCTGCTGCTCGACTCGGTCAACCGGGCCTCTGGCGGGCTCGGCAAGGCCCGCACGATGGGGGTCTCGATTCCCGTGAACCTGCGCCAGCACTTCCCGTCGACCTCGGCCCGCAACTTCTTCGCCACCGTGCGCGTCGAGCACCGCTTCGGCGAGGGACTAGACGACATTGGCTCGATCTGCCGCGACCTCGACGAGCAGTTCAGGCCGCAGGCCACCCGCGAGGCGCTCGAGGCGAAGGTGCAAAAGCTCATCGCGTTCGAGCGCATGGCGCTGTTGCGCATCGTTCCGCGGGCGCTCAAGAACGTGATCCTGCGACAGATTAACCGCGCCAATAACCGCGGCCTCACCGTCGCCCTGTCGAACCTCGGCAACGTGCGCCTGCCTGGCCAAGCCGAGGCCCACGTTGGCCGCATGCTCTTTCACGTCGCCTCGGTGCGCCCCCAGTTCTGCGCCATGTCGCACGCGGGCGAGCTCACCATCAGCTTCACCTCGCCCTTCGTCGAGACCGACCACGTGCGCGAGTTCGCCAGGCGCCTCACCGAGGCGGGCGTGCACGTCACGGTCGCGGCGACCCGCGTCACCGAGCAGGAGCTCGACGAGCAGCAGCGGGCGGTGGTGGCCCCGTGACGGGATGCGACGAGTGCGCTGTGCAGCTCGAGGGCGCGTGGGCGAGGTGCCCGCTGTGCGGGGCTGACGCCGCTGCGGGTGGGGCCGGGGCCTCTGGCGTGGCTGTGGCGAGGCCCGATCCGCTGCCCTCGATTCCACTCGCCTTCTCGCGCCGGCGCCTGTTTCGCGCCCTCTTCCTCACGTCGCTCGCGATGATCGTGCTCTCGCTCGCCGCGCAACTGCTCTTCAGTGGGCAGCAGGGAGCGCCGGGCGCGCTGCGCATCGTGTGGCTCGCCATCGTGACCCTGTGGCTCGTCACCATCATGGCGGTGCGCAAACGCCACAACCTCGCGAAGGGCACCCTGTACCTCGTCGTGATCGTCAGCGCCATGAGCGTCTACTGGGACTACCTGACAGGCTGGCACGGATGGTCGCTCAGTTTCACGATCCCGATCGTGTGCGGATCGTCGATTCTCGCGCTCATGATCACGGTGCAACTCACCCGCATCGAGGTGGGTGACCACATTCTCTACACCGTCGTCACGGTGTTGCTCGGCCTCGCGCCCATCGTCTTCTTGGTGCTCGGCTGGGTCAGCACGTCGATTCCATCGCTCATCTGCGGATCGCTGAGCGTCATCACCCTCGCCCTCCTGCAAACTACGCGAGGCGCCGAGGTGCGGCACGAGCTGAAGAAGCGGCTGAACGTGTAGGGCGGGGTGCGGGGCGTTCGGGGCTGCGGGTGCGGGGCGTTCGGGGCCCAGCGTTCGGCTGCTTGTCGGCCCTTTCGCGGTCTACTTGACGAAAAGCAGGGTGTTGAGGCGAAAACACCCTGCTTTTCGTCAAGTGAACCGGAAAACAGCGCGCACCGGCCCGAAACAGCGACCCCCCGCCGAAACACAGAGCCCCTGCCGCGACACCCGCCGAGAGCACACCCCCGTCACGAACCCGTTAGCGTTTCCCGGCACGTCGCGTCAAAGCCGTATGGGTTCCGTTAGGAGGCCTGGCGGCGGAGGCTGCCGGGTGCTTCATTAGGGGTGCGCCGGTTGGGGCGCGCGGCATGCGGGTTTCGCTGCCGCAGGTGTTCGAATGGAGACGGTCGTGCTTGACGTGGTCTTTGTGCTCGGGGTGGTCGCCCTCTTTGGCGTGCTCGGGCTACTCGGAAGGGCGGTCTCGAAGTTATGATCGTCGCTGAAATCATTGCCGCAGCGCTCGGCGTCGCGGCGCTCGTGTACCTCGTGATCGCGCTCGTGAATCCGGAGCGTTTCTAATGTTTTGGGTTTATGCGTTGCTTTCGCTCGCAACCGTCGCGCTCGTGCTGGTGCTGGCGTTTAGGCCGTTTGGCGATTACATGGCGTGGGCATACACGTCGAAGCGCGACTGGAAGGTTGAGCGGGCGTTCTACAGGGTGATCGGCGTTGCGCCTGAGTCGCAGCAGAGCTGGCAGGCTTACCTGCGCGGCGTGCTGAGCTTCTCGGCCGTGGGGCTGCTGCTCGTGTATGCGTTACAGCGCATGCAGCCGCTCCTCCCGTACGCCCTGGGTCTCGACGCGCCCTCTGAGCAACTCGCCTTCAACACCGCGGCGTCGTTCGTGGGCAACACGAACTGGCAGTCGTATGCACCAGAGAGCACGCTCGGCTACACCGTACAGTTCGCGGGGCTCGCGGTGCAGAACTTCGTCTCGGCGGCCGTCGGCATGGCGGTCGCGATTGCGCTCGTACGTGGCTTCGCGCTGAAGCGTTCGGGCACCATCGGCAACTTTTGGGTCGACCTGACCCGTGGCGTCGTGCGCATTCTGCTGCCGCTTGCCACGCTCGCTGCGATTGCGCTCATGATCGGTGGGGTGGTGCAAAACTTCGCTGGTTTCACGCAGGTGACGACGCTCACGGGGGCAACGCAGGAGATTCCGGGTGGTCCTGTCGCCTCGCAGGAGGCGATCAAGTTGCTCGGCACGAACGGCGGTGGCTTCTTCAACGCGAACTCTGCTCACTCTTTCGAGAACCCGAGCGCGTTCACGAACCTGTTGCAGGTGCTGCTCATGCTGATCATTCCGTTTTCGCTGCCCCGAACGTTCGGGCGCATGGTGGGCGACACTCGCCAGGGGGCCGCGATCGTCTCGGTTATGGCGCTCCTGTACCTTGCCTCGTGGGCGGCGCTCACCGCGCTCGAGCACGCCGGCATGGGTCAGGCACCTGAGCTCGCCGGGGCCGCGCTCGAGGGCAAAGAGCAGCGGCTCGGCATCATTGGCTCGACGCTGTTCTCGACCACGAGCACGGGCACCTCGACCGGCGCGGTCGCCGCGATGCACGACTCGTACACGGCGCTTGGCGGAATTCTCCCCATGCTCAACATGATGCTCGGCGAGGTCTCGCCCGGCGGCGTCGGCTCGGGGCTGTACGCGATACTCGTGCTGGCGGTGATCGCGGTCTTTATTTCTGGGCTCCTCATTGGCCGCACCCCCGAGTATCTCGGCAAGAAAATCGGGCCGCGCGAGATGAAGCTCGCCGCCCTCTACATTCTCGTCATGCCCACGCTCGTGCTCACGGGCACGGCGCTCAGCTTCGCCATTCCTGGCGTGCGCGACGGGGTGACTGAGGGATCCATCGCGAACCCGGGCATTCACGGCATGTCAGAGGTGCTCTATGCCTTCACCTCGGCCGCGAACAACAACGGCTCGGCCTTCGCGGGTCTTGGCGCCGACACCCCGTGGTTCACGGTGGCGCTTGGCGTTGTGATTCTCTTGGGCCGCTTCGTGCCCATCGTGTTGGTGCTGGCGCTCGCTGGCTCGCTCGCCGAGCAAGACCGGGTTCCCGCGGGCGTTGGCACGCTCCCAACCCACCGGCCCATGTTTGTTGGGCTGCTCACCGCGGTCACGGTTCTCGTGAGCGCACTCACGTTCTTTCCTGTTCTTGCGCTGGGTCCCCTGGCAGAAGGGCTGATGTAACCATGTCTCAGATCGCGGCGGATCACGCCGATACGAACCCGCTCGTCGAGCAGGCCGAGCCCGGCTCCGAGCGTGAAGCGAAGCCCGGTTCTGCCGGGCTGGGGTCGCTCGTGCGCGCGGCGCTTCCCGGGGCGCTTCGCAAGCTGCACCCGCGGGCGCAGCTGGGCAACCCGGTCATGTGCCTCGTGTGGGTGGGCGCCGTGCTCACGACGCTTCTCGCCGTGGCCGAACCCTTTCTGGGCGGGCCCGCTGATTCGGGCGGCAGCGTTGTGCCCGTCGCGTTCACGGGGGCAATTGCTGCGTGGTTGTGGCTCACCGTGCTCTTTGCAAACCTCGCTGAGTCGGTCGCTGAGGGTCGTGGCAAGGCTCAGGCCGAGACGCTGCGCAATACCCGCACGAGCACGATTGCCGAGCGCGTCACGAGCTACGACTTCTCGCAGGATCCGGCGGCACTTGAGGCGCCGCGCGAGAGCCTCTCTTCGGCCGAGCTCGGTGTGGGCGACGTGGTCGTGGTCGAGACGGGCGAGCTCATTCCCGGCGACGGCGACATCGTGTGGGGCATCGCCTCGGTTGACGAGTCGGCCATTACGGGCGAGTCGGCCCCGGTTGTGCGTGAGTCTGGCGGTGACCGCTCTGCGGTGACGGGTGGCACCAGGGTGCTCTCTGACCGCATCGTTGTGCGCATCACGTCGAAGCCGGGTGAAACCTTCGTTGACCGCATGATCTCGCTCGTCGAGGGTGCGAGCCGACAGAAAACCCCGAACGAGATCGCGCTGAATATCTTGCTCGCTTCGCTCTCGATCGTGTTCGTGATCGTCGCGTTGACGCTCAACCCGATCGCCTCGTATGCCGCGGCGCCCGTGAGCGTGACGGTGCTCATCGCGCTGCTCGTCTGCCTCATTCCGACGACCATTGGGGCGCTGCTCAGCGCGATCGGCATCGCGGGCATGGACCGTCTGGTGCAGCGCAACGTGCTCGCCATGTCGGGCAGGGCGGTTGAGGCCGCGGGCGACGTGACGACCCTGCTGCTCGACAAGACCGGAACGATCACCTACGGCAATCGCCGCGCGAGTGCTTTCGTGCCTCTTGACGGTGTGCGCGAGACCGAGCTCATGCACCTCGCGGCTCAGTCGTCGCTCGCCGACCCCACCCCCGAGGGGGTTTCGATTGTCGAGCTCGCCGAGCGGCAGGGCGCGGCGCTTGATCGAAGTGGCGTGGGCGAGATTGTGCCCTTCACCGCGCAGACGCGCATGTCGGGTCTTGACCTGCCCGACGGCACGCAGATTCGCAAGGGTGCCGGATCGGCAATCACCGCATGGCTCGCGAGTGAAACCTCGGGTGTCGCACCCGAGGCCATCGCCGAGCTTGAGGCCTGTGTCGAGCGCATCTCGCAGTCGGGCGCGACGCCTCTCGTGGTGGCGGTCACCGATGCGCAGGGCCGGGGGCGTGTGCTCGGCGCCGTTCACCTCAAAGACGTCGTGAAGGAGGGCTTGCCAGAGAAGTTCGCCGAGCTGCGCGAGATGGGCATTCGCACGGTCATGATCACGGGCGATAACCCGCTGACCGCGAGGGCAATCGCCGCAGAGGCCGGGGTCGACGACGTGCTCGCCGAGGCAACCCCCGAAGACAAGCTTGACTACATTCGCCGGGAGCAAGACGGCGGCCATCTCGTCGCGATGACGGGCGACGGCACGAACGACGCCCCGGCACTCGCCCAGGCTGACGTGGGCGTGGCGATGAACTCGGGCACCTCGGCGGCGAAAGAGGCGGGCAACATGGTTGACCTCGACTCAGACCCTTCGAAGCTCATCGATATCGTGCGCATCGGCAAGCAGCTCCTCATCACTCGTGGGGCGCTCACGACCTTCTCGATCGCAAACGACCTCGCGAAGTACTTTGCGATCATTCCGGCGATCTTCATGGGGGTGTTCCCGCAGCTCGGTGCCCTGAACATTATGGGCCTCAACTCGCCGGCCTCGGCCGTGCTCTCGGCGATTATCTTCAACGCGATCGTGATCGTCTTTCTCATCCCCCTCGCGCTCAAGGGCGTGAAGTACCGCTCGGGGAGCGCCTCGAGCGTGCTTGGCCGCAACCTCGCCGTATACGGGCTTGGCGGGGTCGTGACCCCGTTCGTGGGCATCTGGCTCATCGACCTGCTCGTGCGTCTCATTCCAGGCTTTTAATCGACACGAAAGAAGAACCCCATGAACACCATCATGCGCGGCCAGGGCCGCACCGTTTGGGCGGCCGTTCGAGCTATGGCGTTGTTTACCGTCCTACTCGGCATCGGCTATACGGGAGCCATCACCCTTGTCGGGCAGGTCGCCCTCGGCGAGCAAGCTGGCGGATCGCTGCGCAGCACCGCCTCGGGTGAGGTCGTCGGCTCGGCACTCATCGGTCAATCGTTCTCAGACGCTACGGGCGATCCGCTCGCCTGGTACTTCCAGCCGCGCCCCTCGGCCGCTGGCTCGGGATACGATGCCGCCGCCTCGTCGGGCTCGAACCTCGGGCCCGAGAATGATGAGCTCGTCGCGGCGATTGCCGATCGGCAGGCACGCATCGCGGCTCGTGAGGGCGTCGCCCCTGACGAGGTGCCGGCAGATGCGGTGACGGCCTCGGCGTCTGGCCTTGATCCGCATATCAGCGAAGCGTATGCCGAACTGCAGGTTGAACGCGTTGCCGCCGCCAGAAATCTGCCCGCTGACGTCGTTCGCGAACTCGTCGCTGAGAACACTCACGGCCGCTTTCTCGGATACTTGGGAGAACCAACAGTCAATGTTCTTACACTGAATATTGCGTTAGACGATCGAAGGGAGTAGCCATGACAGGGCGCGGGCGGCTCAGCGTGTTGCTTGGGGCGGCTCCTGGCGTGGGCAAAACCTTCGCGATGTTAGAGCTCGGGCATCGCCTCGTGGCAGAGGGAACCGACGTCGTGATCGGCGTCGTCGAGACGCACGGCAGGGCCGCGACTGCAGCGCTCGTCGAGGGCCTGCCCGCGGTTCCGAGCCTCGTGAGCGAGCATCGCGGCATGCAACTGCACGAGATGCACCTCGAAGCGGTGCTTGAACGCCGCCCGGCGATCGTGCTCGTCGACGAGCTCGCGCACACGAACGCGCCGGGCTCGCGCAACGAGAAGCGCTGGCAAGACGTTGACGAGCTGCTTGGCGCTGGCATCGACGTCGTGTCGACCCTCAACATTCAGCACATCGAGTCACTCAACGATGTCGTCGAGCAGATCACCGGGGTGGCGCAGCGCGAGACGGTTCCCGACAGTTTCTTGCGGGGCGCCGCCCAGATCGAGGTCGTTGATATCGCGCCGCAGGCATTGCGCGACCGGCTCGGCGCCGGATTCGTGTACCCAGCCGAGCGGATCGACGCCGCGCTCGCCAACTACTTTCGGCTCGGTAACCTCACCGCGCTGCGCGAGCTCGCGCTCATCTGGCTCGCCGACGAGGTCGACCAGGCGCTCAACGGCTACCGCGAGCACCACGGCATCGACAGCACGTGGGAGGCGCGCGAGCGGGTCGTCGTCGCGCTCACGGGAGGGGCAGAGGGCGAGACGCTCTTGCGCCGCGGGGCCCGCATCGCCGCTCGTTCGGCGGGCGGCGAGCTGCTCGCGGTGCACGTCTCGACGCAGGACGGGCTGCGGGCGACGAACCCCGCCCGGCTCACCGAGCAGCGTGCCCTCGTTGAAAAGCTCAACGGAACCTATCACCAGGTGGTAGGCGACGACATTCCCGCGGCGCTCGTGCAGTTTGCCCGCTCGGTCAACGCGACCCAGCTCGTGCTCGGAGCGAGCCGACGCGGCAGGCTCGCCGCGATGTTCTCGGGCCCCGGCATCGGCGCGACGGTCGTGCGGGAGTCGGGCGACATCGACGTGCACATGGTCAACCACGCCTCGGCCGGTCGCGGCCTCAGGCTGCCGCCGCTCAAGGGATCGCTCACGGGCAAGCGCCGCCTGCTCGGGCTCCTCGTGGCGCTCATCGGCGGGCCGCTCATCACGGGCGCCCTGATGCTGCTGCAGGGCGAGTCGACGATCACGACCGAGGTGCTGAGCTACCAGCTGCTCGTGGTGGTCGCGGCGCTCGTCGGCGGCATCTGGCCCGCGCTCTTTGCCGCGGTGCTCTCGGCTTTCACCCTTGACTTCTTCTTCATGGCGCCGCTCTACACGGTGCACATTCACCAGCCAAGCCACCTCGTCGTGCTGTGCCTCTACGTGATCATCGCGAGCCTCGTGAGCGTCATCGTCGACCGGGCGGCCCGCTACACGAGGGCCGCGAGGCGGGCCGCGGCCGAGTCAGAGCTCATGCAGACCGTTTCTGGAACCGTGCTGCGCGGCGAAAGCGCCGTCACGGCGCTCGTTGAGCACACCCGCGAGGCGTTTCACCTCGAGTCGGTGCGGCTCGTCACCGACGGCTCCGTGGTCGCGGAGGCGGGCGTGGGCGTGGGCGTGGGCGCTGGTGCTGCGGCACCCACGGTCATGCGGGTGAACGAGGCGACGACGCTCGAACTCGTGGGGCCCGACCTCGAAGCCTCAGAGCAGCGGCTGCTCGCCGTCATCATCGAGCAGCTTCGAGCGGCGCTTGAGCACCAACACCTCGAGCAGACGGCACGGCAAATCGAGCCGCTCGCGGCTTCAGATCGGGTGCGCGGCGCGCTCCTCTCGGCGCTCAGCCATGACCTGCGCAGGCCGCTCGCCGCCGCGACCACGGCGATTGGAGGCATCAAGATGGCCGGTTCGGCGCTCGACGAGCGTGACACCGCAGAGTTGCTCGATACCGCGCACGAGAGCCTCATGGCGCTCGCCGCACTGCTCACCGACCTGCTCGACGTGAGCCGGCTCGAGGCGGGCATGCTCTCAACGAGGAGCCGGCCCGTTGACCCCGCCGAGACCATCGCTCCCGCGCTCGACGAGCTCGAGTTGAGCCCCACCGACGTGACCCTCGGGTTGCAGCACGGCGAGGCCGCGGCCTACAGCGACCCGACACTGCTGCAAAGGGTGCTCGTGAACCTCTTGGCGAACGCTCACCGCTTCAGCCCCGAGGGCCAGCCGGTGCATGTGAGCACGAGCACCTTTGGCGAGAAGCTCGAGATTCGCGTGATCGACCACGGCCCCGGCATTGAGCAGAGCCGACAGCAAGACATCTTCGTTCCGTTTCAACGACTCGGTGACACCGACAACACGACCGGCCTTGGCCTCGGGCTCGCGCTTTCGCGCGGCTTCATCGAGGCAATGCAAGGCACCCTCGAACCCGAAGACACCCCTGGCGGCGGCCTCACCATGGTCGTCTCGCTCCCCATCGCACCGCCAGCCGAGGCCGAAAGGCACGCATGAAAATTCTCATCGCCGACGACGACGCGCAAATCCTGCGAGCCCTTCGTATCACCCTCACGGCAAAGGGCTACTCGGTCGTGACCGCGACCGACGGGGCTGAGGCCATCTCGCTCGCGATCGACGAGCGCCCAGACCTCCACCTCATCGACCTCGGAATGCCGGGCCTCGACGGCCTCGACGTCATTCACGGCGTGCGCGGCTGGTCGCAGGCCCCCATTCTCGTGGTGTCGGGCAGGGCCGGAGCCGCCGACAAGGTCGAAGCGCTCGATGCCGGTGCCGACGACTACATCACGAAACCCTTCGCGGTCGAAGAGCTGCTCGCGCGCATCAGGGCCCTGACCCGGCGGGTTCCGCAGGAGGAGGCGTTGCCCGTGGTGCGCCTCGGCCCGGTCACGATCGACCTCGCCGCCCACAGCGTCACGCGCGAAACCCCCGAAGCGACCCGCCAGATACGGCTCACGCCCACCGAGTGGCAGTTCATTGAGATCCTCATTCGCAACGCGGGCAAGCTCGTCACGCGCCAGACGATTCTCACGAGCATCTGGGGAACCGAGCACGCCGAAGACACGGGCTATCTGCGCCTCTACGTCTCGCAGCTACGCAGCAAGCTCGAGACCGACCCGGCAAACCCGGTGCACCTCATCACCGAACCCGGCATGGGCTACCGGCTCGAGGGCCTCACCACCTAGGCGCTTGCCCCGGTCACAGCGCTCACACGAACTCGGGAGAGTACACTAAGCACGTGAGGCATGCCCGCTCATCGCTCTGGCGAGTAACGATGCTTAGCGAATGCCGTTCACGACTCACCCCACGCCCAGGCGTGTGAATCGGCCCAACGTTGCCGTTGCTCTCTGACGATTCGCCGCCCGAGCGACCCGACGAGAGGCGGCCCAACCCCCAATGCACAACGCGAGAAGCGAACTCAAGAGCGCCCTGCGCAGCCTGTTCACCCTGAACCCCCAGAAGGGGCCAAGACGGTGGATCGCAACGCGCGCAGCCCTCTCGATGGGTGTTCCTCTCGCCGTCATGACCTTCGCTGGCCGCCCCGACCTCGGGCTGCAGGCCGGCACGGGAGCGTTTCTCGCCCTCTTCTTCGCGGGGGCCCAGGCCAAGGAGCGCGCCAAAGTACTACCCGTCATGGCCGCGGCCCTGCTCGCCTGCGCCGCGATCGGCACCTGGCTCGCCCCCTGGCCGTGGATCAGCGCAACGGTCATGGTCTTCGTCGCGATCGCCGGCAGCGCCTTCGCCTTCGGCTTCCGCATCGGCCCGCCCGGCCCCGTGTTCTTCGTGCTCATGTACGGGCTTGCGAGCATGATCACGGCCGAGTACGACGGGGCTCGGCGCATCGATCCGCTCGTGTTCCTCACGGCCCTCGCCTCTGGCCTCGCCTTCGCCTACCTGCTCGCGCTGCTGCCGCTCTTGCTTCCGAGCCAGCGCACCCGCCCCGCCCGCACCCTGCGCGAACTGTTGCCCGGCCCGTGGCTCGGCGACGGCGAGGGCTGGCTCATCGCCCGCGTCGCCGTGGTCTCGGCCGCCGGCATGGTCGTGAGCATGCTGTGGATCGACCCCGGCCGCGCCTACTGGACCGTCGCCGCGGGCATCGCCGTGATCGGCCTGAGTACGGTTCCGACGCACGCCCTCTCGCGCGGCATGCACCGCACCTTCGGAACCCTCGTCGGGGCCCTGCTCTACCTCGTGATCGCCCCGCTCGGTGCGCACCCTTGGGCGTTCGTGCTGCTGCTCGCTGGCCTGCAGTTTGTCATCGAACTCGTCGTGGTGCGCAACTACGGCGTCGCGCTCGTGTTCATTACGCCCCTCGTGCTGCTCATCGCAGGCGCCGCCATGGGCAGCACCGACCACCTCACGACCGCGACCGAACGCCTCGTCGACACCGCGGTCGGCTCGGCCCTCGCGATGGCTTCGGGCTTCTTGCAGCGCCCGGGCGCGGCGTCGCGCGCTTCGCGCTGACGGGTCGGGGGCGCGTGCCCCGCGCCGCCCGCGCCCCCATCGTGTGGTCAAAAAGTGTCGAAAATCGAGGGCGGTTTCTAGCGGTCAGCGCAACAGTATCTCTTCGATGACCTCGGCCGGCTTCGCGAACGCTAACCGTTTCCGGGGCCGGTCGTTCATCTCCCACTCAACATAATCGAGATCTGCCTGACTGAACACACTCAGATCAGTGCCCTTGGGGAAATACTCCCGCAGTAACCCATTCGTGTTCTCATTCGTCGGCCGCTGCCAGGGCGAGTGCGGGTCGCAAAAGAACACATCAATATCAGCTCCCATAGCGACTTCTTGATGCTTACTCATCTCTTTGCCCTGGTCCCAGGTGAGAGTCCGACGAAGCACATCAGGTAACTCTTTCATCTTCGCGATAAGCCCCTCAGTGACTGCTTCTACCCGCGGTAACGAGGGGTCTAACCAAACAAGGAATAGATAGTTCGAGTGGCGTTCAACGACCGTCCCGATAGCGCTCTTGCCATCTTTCCCGATAATTAAGTCACCTTCCCAATGCCCAGGAACAGCCCGATCAAGTGCTTCTGCGGGACGGTCAACAATGTTCACCATCCCAGCAATTCGGCCCTGCCTAGACTGGCCAGAACGGTGACTGTGTCGGATCTTCCTCCCCGTACGAACCCGAACCTCAAGCTCGCGTTTGAGCCCACCCCTGGCAAGGAGATAGATCGCTTGATAGATCGTTTCGTGTGACACTCGCATCTCCGGCTGATCCGGAAACTCGCGCTGTAGCCTGCCCACAACCTGTTCCGGTGACCGCTTCAACGATAGTTCAGCCTCCACAAAACGCCGTAACCGCGGATTCGTTACCAGCTTCGACGGTTTCGGTCTGCGGGCGCGCTGAAACGTTTGCGATTGTGCCTGTGTTGCCCGATACCTCGGCCTACGAGCCCGTTCAGAAGAAAAGAACGCGTTCCGCCGAATCTCACGACTCACTGTTGACGGGGCACGCCCCAACTTCCTCGCGATCTCACGAATCCCAGCCTTTGCCGTCCATAACGCCTGAATCTCGATACGCTCCTCGAACGATAACGACGACACCCGGGCTACTCTTCGGGGTCTCACCCCGCCCTGCGAATGAATATGTGACAAGATCGCGGCTTCGCTCTTGTCTACCCGTTCACCAATCTCTCGTGCGGTGAAGCCAGCAGCTCGCATATCCCAGATCGTGTTCACATGCTCAGCAAGCATGTTCCTTGAGAACTTCATGTCAGTGTCCACCCTTGTATTGTCTCGGGTGTTGCAACCACCGTTAGAACCCGCGAGCGAAATTCGACACTTTTTGACCACGTGGTGTGTGAAAGTGACCACACGGCGTGCGAAAGTGGCCCCATGAAGGGGAGGCGGCTAGGCCGCCGCGTTTGCCCGGTCGACGAGGCGCTCGAGCGAGGCGTTGAACAGTTCGATCTCTTCGGCCTGAATCGCGTGGGCGCTGTCTTCAAAGACCACGAGTTCGGCGTTCGGGATCGCCTCCTGGAGCACCGACGCACCCTCGAAACGCTGCTTCGTGTCGTGCTTTGAGTGCAGAATCACGGTTGGTTGGGTGATGTCGCCAAGGTAGGCGCGGTGGTCGAGATCGCGCATGTTGATGTCGTATGCGTCGAGCACGTAGAGGGGCCATTCGAGCTGCTGCAAGATTGTCGCGGTGCGCACGATGTCGCTCACCGGGTGCTTGAAGAGGTACGTATCGGTCATCTTCGCCATGACGTCTGGGTAGGTGAGGCCGGTTCCCGAGACCGAGCCCTCGATGAACTCCATCGACATTCCGCCGACGAGACCGTCGCGTTCACCGGCGTACCAGGGGCCTGAACTTGCAACGGCGAGGCCAGACACGAGCTCGGGGTGCTTCGCCGCAACAAGAATTGCGAGGTGCCCGCCCATGCCATGCCCGACCAGTACGGCGGGAGCGGCAACCACCTGCTCAAGTAGCTCGGCAAGATCTTCGGCGGCGCGTTCTGCGGTGTATCCCGAGCGAGGTCGGCCAGAAAGGCCGGTGCCACGCCAATCGAAGGTGATGGTGCGGTGCTTGGGAGCGAGCCCCGCGACCTGCTCCTCCCACATTGAGTGGGTCGCGTTGCCAGAGCAAATAAAGACGATCGGCGTTCCCTCTCCGAAATCTTCGTAGTAAATCGAGGTCTCATCTGAAGCAATGAACGTTGGCATGTGGTGTTCTCCTAAACCTGTGAGGTGGGTGTTGTGAAGGGGTGAATTAGGCATCGAGGTGGGTTGGCGCGAAGAGGTCGAGGTGCGTCTCAACGACGATTACCCGGGGGCCCTTTGCGGCGAGCGATTCGGCGACCGCTTGCGGGGCGTCAGCCACTGCGACGATTTCGGCCTCGATGCCGAACGACTGAACGAGTTCGACGAAGTTAGGGCGGCTCAGTTCAGTTGCGGTGGAGGCGCCAAACGCTGCCTCCATATAGTCACGCAAGATGCCGTAGCCGCCGTCGTCGATGATGAGCCAGGTGACATCGAGCTGGTGCTGAGCCAGCGTCGCGAGCTCAGCAATGCTGTACATTGCACCGCCGTCGCCTGAAACCGCGAGAACCGGCCGTGTGTCGGCCGATACTTCAATGCCGAGTGCTGCGCCCATCGCGGCGGGAAGCCCGTAGCCGAGCCCTCCGGCGCCCTGGGCCGAGGCGAAGAGACCCCCGCGAGGGTCCCAGGCCGACCAGGCCCAGTACGCAAGAACCGTCATGTCCCAGAACGTGTCGACGTCGCTCGCAACGGCATCGCGCAAGCCCTCGAGCAGTTGCCGCTCCTTGGCCAGGGGCTGCGAGTCGATGCGCTGCTGAACCCGCTCACGCACCGATCCAGCCCACTGGGCGCCACGCTCCTGCCTGGCCTCGCTGTCAGTAACCGATACGAGATCAACGATCGCCGGCAGAGCGTCTTCGGCAGCCGCATGAATGCCGAGACCGGGGTGGTTTGAGGTGACTTTGCCGAGGTCGGCCTCGATGTGTATGAATGATCCGCCCGGTTGCAACGTGAAGTAGTTGCTTGAGAGTTCGCCAAGGCCCGTACCGACGGCGAGTAAGACGTCGGCCTGTTCGAGGGCATCGGTGGTGTGACGGTCTTCGATCCAGCTCTGTAAGCTCAGCGGGTGGTCCCAAGCGAAAGCGCTTTTGCCCCCGAACGTGGTCGCGACGGGTGCGCCAAGGCGCTCGGCGAGTTCACGCAGTGCCTCGCGAGCGGCCGGGGTTTTCACCCCGCCACCCGCAAAAATGACGGGCCTCTCGGCGCTCGACAGGGTCGCCGCAGCGGCAGCAACGAGCTCGGCGGGCACCGCCGGTGTCTGAGGAGTAGAGGTGAGATGGGCGACAGTGGGAAGCGCATCGGCCGATTCGAGCAGAATGTCCTGCGGAATCTCGACGAGAACGGGGCCAGCAGGGGCCGACTCTGCGATCTGCCAGGCCTCGTGAATCGCGGGAACGATCTGCGAGATCGTGCGCACCGTTCGAACGTGTTTGACCACCTGGGCGAAGGCCGCGCTCTGCTCAGGCAACTCGTGCAGAAAGCCATGGCGGCCACCGCCAAGCCCTGCGACCGGAACCTGAGCGGCGATCGCGAGCACCGGCGTCGACGACAGCTTGGCCTCTTGGAGCGCCGCGAGCGAGGTGAGCGCCCCTGGGCCCGTTGAGAGCAGGAGCGGGGCGACGGTTCCGGTCGATCGGGCGAGGCCCTCAGCCATGAAACCGGCGTTGTTCTCGACCCGTGAACTGAGGTAGGTGAGAGAGCTGCGGCGCAGCGCGTCAAAGAGGCCGAGGGCGTGTTGGCCGGGAAGGCCGACGACCGCTGTCGCGCCGAGGGCGGTGATGGCTTCGAGTGCCAGGTCGCCGCCAATGCGTGGGGTGCCGTTCATAGTTCACTGTTCCTTACTGTGTGCGTTGTGCAATGTCTTGGTCATGGGTGAGCGCTCGGCGCCTCGCAGAACCCACTCGCTGGGGCTGCCACTCTCGTGCCACTCGGCGATTCTGAGCGCCGCGGTCTCTTCGTACTGCGTGAGCGATCCGCTCGAAAGAAAAGCCACGTGGGGCGTGAGTAAGACCCGGGGGTGGGTGCGCATGGGGTGCTGTGCGCTTGGCGGTTCGGTGTCGAGCACGTCAACGCACGCTGCCGAGAGCCTTTCGGCATCGAGCGCCTCGACGAGGGCGGTTTCGTCAACGAGTTCGCCGCGCGAAACATTGACAAGGGTCGCGCCGGGTCGCATGCTCGCGAGCGCTTTGGCATCAATGATGTGGTGGGTCTCAGCGGTAAGTGGCAGGTGCAGCGAGAGCACGTCTGAGCCTGTGACGACCTCGCCGAGCGGTAGCGCGGTGACCTCGCCGAGCACACCCGTTTGTGAGGGGTCGTGCACGATTACCGAGGCGAAGAACGGCTTGGCGAGCTCGGCAACGGCCTGACCGATTTTGCCAAAACCGACGATACCGAGCGTCAGGGTACTGAGCCTGCGAGGGGTGAGCGTGACCTCGGTGGTCCAACCTCCTTCACGGGCGATGTGCTGCATGGCTCCCAGGTGCCGCTCGGCGGCGAGAATCAGCGACATGGTGTGAACCGCGACTTCTTCGGTCGCTGCGTGCCCAACGTTCGTGACCCAAATACCGCGTTCGCGGGCGTGATCGAGGTCGATCATGTCGAAACCGTTGCTCGTCGTTCCAATGATGCCGAGGCTCCCGAACTGCGCGAGCAGATCGGCGGTCAGCTGCCGATACCCGACAATGAGTGCGACCGCCTCACGCTGGTGGGTAGCAACGACGCCCGACGCGTCGACCTCGAGCACCTCGCTCTGAAACCCGTGCTCGGCAAGAATGCGTTTGGCGGGTTCGATCGAGAGGTCTGTGAGGTCGGTGAAGAGTGCGAGTGGTGGGGTAGACATGGGTTATAAGACCTTTGAGAGAAATGATTGAGTGCGCTCGTGCTCTGGGTGAACAAGCACCTGTTGAGGGTCGCCCTCTTCGACGATGCGGCCCGCGTGCAAGAAGGCCACCTTGTCGCACACTTCGCGCGCGAAGCCGATCTCGTGTGTTACCACGATCATCGTCATGCCACTTTCGGCGAGTTCGCGCATCACGTCGAGCACTTCGCCCACGAGCTCGGGGTCGAGGGCCGATGTTGGTTCGTCGAAGAGCATGAGCTCGGGCTGCATCGCGAGCGCTCGCGCGATCGCCACGCGTTGTTGCTGGCCGCCAGAGAGCTGCACCGGGTAGTGGCCGTATTTATCGCTCAGGCCAACCCGCTCAAGCAGTTGGTGCGCGTGCTCGATCGCCTCTGCGCGAGATTTTTGCAAGACGCGGATCGGCGCCTCGATGATATTTTCGAGGGCAGTCATGTGCGCAAAAAGATTGAACCGTTGAAATACCATGCCCGTCTTGCGGCGCTGCATGGCCTCCTCTGCCTCGGTCAGGTCGTGCAGTTTGTCGCCCCGAACGCGATAACCGACGAGCTCGCCGTCGACCCAGATGCGGCCCTCATTGAGGCGCTCCAGGGTGTTGATGCAGCGAAGAAAGGTCGACTTGCCGCTCCCGCTCGCCCCTAGGAGCGAGACGACACTGCCCTTTGGTACTTCAAAGTCGATGCCGCGCAAGACCTCATGATCGCCGAACGACTTGTGCACATTGCGTGCTCTCACCATTGGGATGCTTGCGTCACGTACGGTCTCGGTCATGGTGTTCTCCGTTCGCCGATGGCTTCGATGAGTTCGGTGTTGGTTACCCTTCCGGGGGCAAGATTCTTGACGATGCGTTTGCGCATCTTTGCTCCCGTTGCGACGGTTCCCTTCGCGAAGCGGCGCTCCAACTGCATTTGGACGAGTGTGAAGATGGTCGTGAGCAGCATGTACCAGACGCTCGCGACGATGAGCAGCTCAAACACGTAGAAGTTTTTGGCCGAGATCGCCTGGGCGCGGTTGAGAAGGTCGGGGGCCGCGATGACCGTTACGAGCGATGTCATCTTGAGCATGGTGATGAGGTTGTTGCCGGTCGGGGGAATGATGACGCGCATCGCCTGAGGCAAGATGATGCGCCGCATCACCAGCGAACGTCGCATGCCGAGGGCCGAAGCGGCTTCGGCCTGGCCGGCGTCAACCGCTTGAATGCCACTGCGCATGATCTCGGCCATGTACGCGCCCTCATTGAGCCCGAGGCCAAGAAGCGCGGCAACAAACGCCGTGATGAGCGCATTGGTGTCAACCGAGAAGTCGCCGAAGCCGATGCGTGGAAAGAAGAGGGCGAGGTTGAACCACAGCAGCAACTGCACGAGCAGCGGTGTGCCGCGAAAGAGCCAAATGTATGCGAGCGAGACGCCGCGCAACACGGAGTTCTTTGAGAGCCTCGCGACGGCCAGTAGCATGCCGAGGACGATGCCGATGAGCATCGCGAGAACCGTCAGCGTGATGGTGGTCGTGAGCCCGCGCAGAATGCTCGGGGCGGTGAGGTTCTTGGCCACAATGCCCCAGTTGAAGTTGGGGTTGGTTGCGACGGTGAAGACAAGCCAGCCGACCACGACAGCGATAATGGTTCCCGCGATGATCTGGCCTGGCTTGCGAACGGGCACCGCGTTGATGGGGCCCGTTATTGAGCCGGCATTGGCAAACGGTTCGCTGCGTCGCGGCGACGAAGTTTCGGCGATCATGATTATTCAGCCACCACGTTGATCTCTGAGCTCTCGACCGCGCCGAGCGCGAGGCCATGCTCATCAAGAATGTCGCCGTAGACTCCTGAACGAATGAGCTCGTTCATCGCGGCCTGAACGGCGTCACGAAGCTCCTGCTCATCTTTTCTGAAGATCTTGCCGAGCAGCTGCGCTCCGAAGGTCTCATCGTTGACGACCGCAAACTTCTTGCCCTCACCAAACGTCGTAGCGTTGTAGACCGCGACCGGGTACTGGGCAATGTGCGCGTCTGCGCGGCCGTTTTGCAACTGCATGAGCGCGTCTGAGTCAGACTGGAAGGCCTGAATCTTCATGGGGTTCGAGGCGCACTCGTTGTCGTTGAACGACTCGAGCAGGCTCAGCTGGTAGGAAGCGTCGAGCACCGCAACGTTCAAACCGCAGAGGTCGTCTTTGCCCTTGATGCCCTTCGGGTTCTCGGCCACGGTTGTGATGCCCTGCGTCGCTGAGAAGTATGTGACGAAGTCGTACTTAGCGATGCGTTCTTCGGTCGTGCCGAGGGCTCCAGACACCATGTCGAATCGTCCCGCCTCGAGCGCTGGGAGGAGCCCATCAAACGCCATATTTTCGATGGAAAACTCGACCCCGAGAATGCTACCGAGCGCGTGCAACAGGTCAGGATCAAGCCCAACGATGGTTTCTTCATCGTCGCCGAAGTAGTCATATGGAGGGTAGTAGGCCTCGGTGCCAACCTTGATAACCCCGGCATCTTGAATACGCTTCGGCAAAAGCTCCCGAATCTCGTCAACCACCTCGGTCTTGGTCTCTGCGGAGTCTGCCGGATCTTTAGCGGTGTCGTTGTCTGCCGAGCACCCGGTCAGTGCGACAAGGGTCGTTGCGGCTATGGCGGCAATGCCGCCAAACAAAAGTCTGTGGTTTCGCACGGTGATTCTCCTCATTGAGTGGTTTCGGAACCCGACGTGTTCCTTGGGGCATTACATTATGAGATTGATCACCAATTATCAATAGATAAAGTGAAATCAAATAAAATTGGTGATCATTCTCTAGAAACTGTGTAACATTTGTGGTGCCCTTGCATAAGGTTGACCACGGGCAATCGTTATCGAAAGGCAGTTGATTGGGAAGAACCGCTGTGGCGGTCGCAGATGACCTGCGTTCGCAAATATTCGAGGGCTCTCTCTCAAGCGGCACACCGCTTCGTGAGATAGCGCTGGCGCAATTCTTTGAGGTCTCAAGACGCACTGTGCGCGAGGCGCTCCTACTGCTCGCGAGCGAGGGCCTTGTGGTTCACAAGCACAACCAGGGCGCGCACGTGAAGGTATTCACCATGGCCGACGTACACGACCTATACCGAATTCGGCGCGTGCTCGAACTCGAGGGCGCGAGATTCGTGTCTGTCGCTTCAGAAGAGCAACTCGCGAGGGTCACGGTTGCGATGGGGGGCATTCGTGACGCCGCGGCTGGTGGTCTCTTGAGCCCCGAACTCGCCCGCGCCGACGTTGGTTTTCACGCGAGCATCATTGCCTTGATTGGCAGTCCCGGCATCGATAAGTTTTACGAGCAGAGCGGTAACCAGACGGCATACGCGCTCTTGCAGCTTCAGCGTCATGACGCCTCGCAGGCGGCCGAGGTTGCCGCGACAGTGTACGAGCATCAAGCGATTCACGATGCGGTCGTGGGCCGCAATGCCCTCGACGCCCAGCGGCTCATTCTCGAGCATATTGAGCGCCACGAGTCGTCGTTCCTGCACTCGCTGCGCGCGGTGGCACTGCACGAGGCCTGACGCTGCGCGCGGTGGCACTGCGCGCGCTCGCTCGCTCGACCACCCTTTCGCCCCAATGTGTGGTCAAAAAGTGTCGAATTTCGCTCGTTTTTCGACACTTTTTGACCACACGGCGCGCGAAAGTGACCACAGGGCGTGCCAGCAGTGTCACGGGGCGCGCGGGGGTGGCACAGGGTGTGACGGGAGTGCCACAGGGCGCGGGAACGTGAGCGCGCGCGGGGTCGGGCGGAGCGATCCGCCCCCAAAAAGTCGCCCGGCGGGCACGGTTTGTTGCTGTAATAGGTGAGGGGCCGACGCGCGGCCCGGGCGAAGCGGCGCAGGAGGCCAGTGTGACGGAGCAAACAGGCAAAGCGGCGATCGTGGTGTGCGCACCCGACTCGTTTAAGGGAACGCACACGGCGGCCGAGGTCGCCGAGGCGATGCGCGACGGGGTGCTCGCGGCGGGCGGCAGGGCGATCTGCCTGCCGATTGCTGACGGGGGTGAGGGGACGATTGCGACGATCCACGCGGTGCTCGGCGGAGAGTACGTCGAGACGAGCACCGTCGACCCGATGGGTGGCCCGCTGACCGCGCACTATTTGCGGGTGGGTGACCACGCCTACGTCGAGATGGCGATCGCGAGCGGCATCCAGTTTGCGAAGCTCGAGGGTTTCGACGCCCTGCGCGCCTCGACCCGCGGGACGGGCCTGCAGATCGTCCATGCTTTGCGTGCCGGGTGTCGCTCGGTGACGGTCGCGGTTGGCGGCAGCTCGACGAGCGACGGCGGGCGCGGAGCGATCGAGGCCCTGAGTGAGGCGGGCTTGGCGGGCGCGGCAAGCGGCGATGGGGCGGGGCAGACCGGCGCCACCATTGCCGTGCTCACCGACGTCGAGACTCCCTATGAGCAGGCCGCCGAGGTGTTCGGGCCGCAGAAGGGCGTGCTGCCGGGACAGATCGACGGGGTGACGGAGCGGTTGCGCGGGTATGCCGAGACGCTTCCGAGGAGCCCGATCGGGGTTGCATACACCGGCGCCGGCGGGGGACTCTCGGGTGCCCTTTGGGCCGCGTGCGGGGCAGAGCTCGTGAGCGGCATCGACTCGCTGCTCGGGCTCGTCGGCTTCGAAGAGGCAGCGCGAGGGGCCGACCTCGTGCTCACCGGCGAGGGCCGTTTCGATGGGCAGTCTGAAAGCGGCAAGGTCGTTTCTGGGGTGCTGCGCGCGAGCCGGGGGCTCGGGGTCGCCTGCACGGTCATCGCGGGTCAGCTCGCCGACGGCGGCGAAGCGCTGGCTGAGCGCATGGGGTTTGTCGGGGCGATGACCGCTTCGACGCTCGACGAGATTCGCGAGGCGGCGCGTGAGGCAACGCAGGACGCGGCGCGAGAGGCCACGCTCTTCAACCGCCTCAGCGCGCGAGATGCTCGCTAACGAGCGCGACGCCCGGGCCTGAGAGCCGGCCCTCGCCGACCTCGCGACCCGTCGCCGTGAGCAAGAGGTCGAGGGCGCTCGCTGTCACCTCGGGGCCTTCACCCCAGGATGATCCGCCGCCATTGGTCACGAGACGCACCCGCGCTGCCAGCTCGCGGCAGCCGCCAAACGAGGCCGGCGTGCGCGCGAGGTAGTCGATGGCGTCGTGTATTGCCCAGGCCTCGTAGTCGCGGGTGATTCCGAGGGGCCGCCGAATGTCTTCGCCGTGCGCGATGGCCTCGACGAGCCGGGTGCTCGGGCTCGCTGGCGGCGACTTCGTGAGGGTGCGGGCCGCGCGAAAGGCCTCGAGCGTGTGCGCCCCCGTCGCGCCCAGGTGCCGCTTCACGCCCCGCTCGTTCGCACGGTCAAAGTTGCCGGCGCTCGCGATCATGCTGCCCACGAAGGCGAGCTTGCCCGTGTGCGCGGTGTCGACGAGGTGGGCGAGAACGTCGTGCACGCTCCATCCGGCGCAGAGCGAGGGTGTGGCCCACTGCTCGTCGGTGAGGTGCGCGAGATCGTCTGCGAGCCTGCCGCGCTCGGCGTGAACGAACGACCAGATTTCGGCGGTGCTTGGCGGCATGAGGGGCTCCTTTGGCGGGTGGTGAGTTTGAGAATAGCGCGGCGGGGTGCAAACTGCACACCCCAATACGCGAACTGGGCCAACAACGTCCCTGAACCGCGCGGCCCACTGCTCGTACCATGGGGCAATGCCATTGGAAGCTGATCACTGGCGATCGGCTCAGAAGGGACGGCAATGACGCTGACACATTTGCTTTGGGAGTCGCCCGCCGCGGGCACGGGAAACGATTGCCTCGGAGACGAAGATCGCACGCTGAGCTACGCCGAGGTCGAAGACTTGGCGCTCGCCTTTGCCGAGCAGCTCGCTGAGCTCGGGGTGGCCGAGGGCGAGGTGCTCGGCATCATGCTCGAGAACAGCATCGAGCTCGTCATCGGCATGCTCGGGGCGTGGATCGCGGGGGTCACCGCGACCCCGATCAACCCGACGTTCACCGAGCGAGAGCTCAGCTATCAGCTCGAAGATTCGGCGACGAAGCTGCTGCTCACCGAGCGCAGCATTCTCGACCGCCTGCCGGGCCTCACCGCGCCGGGTTCGGCTGTGCCGGTGCTCGACGTTGCCGCGATGCGCACCGAGCGATCGAGTGACGCCGGGGCTATAGCGATCGACCCCGCGAGCATCGCGCTGCTCATTTACACGAGTGGATCGACGGGCCAGCCGAAGGGCGTCATGCTCGACCACGCCAACCTTGACGCGATGGCGCGCGGCATGGCCGCTCACGCCGAGATGACCGCCGAAGAGCGCGCGCTCGTCGTGCTGCCATTCTTTCACGTCAACGCGATTTGCGTGAGCTGGCTGGCTCCCATGTCGGTTGGCGGATCGACGATCATCTTGAGGCGGTTTGCGCCGGTCGCCTTCCTTGAGGCGATCGAGAAGCACCGGCCGACGTACTTCTCGGTCGTGCCCGCGATTCTCGCGCGCCTCGTGCAGCTGCCGAGCGACGTGAGTACCGACTTCAGTTCGATCCGCTTCGTGATTTGCGGGGCGGCTCCAGTGTCTCGCGAGCTGCTGCAGTTGTGCGCCGAACGTTTCGGGCTGCTCATCATCGAGGGCTACGGCCTCACCGAGGCGACCTGCGTTTCGGCGGGTAACCCCCTGCGCGGGCCGCAGAAGCTCGGGACCGTGGGGCCCGTGGTCTCGGGCCAGGAACTCAAGCTCACCGATGAGCATGGAGCCGAGGTTGCGGTGGGTGAGCGCGGCGAGGTGCGCATCAAGGGTGCCACGGTCATGCGCGGCTACCTCGGCAGGCCAGAGGCGACCGCCGAGACCGTCGTTGACGGCTGGCTGCGCACGGGTGACGTCGGCGTGCTCGACGAAGACGGTTACCTGAGCATCGTCGACCGCATCAAAGACATGATCATTCGCGGTGGCGAAAACATTTACCCGAAAGAAATCGAGGCGCATCTCGCGACTCACCAGGCGGTGCTCGAGTCGGCCGTCGTCGGCGCGCCACATCCAACGTTGGGTGAGGTGCCCGTCGCCTACGTCGTCACGCAGCCCGGCAGCGAGGCGACCGCGGCCGAACTGCTCGCACACTGCTCGGCGGGCCTCATGAAAATCAAGGTGCCCGCGAGGCTCGAGGTCGTGAGCGACCTGCCGAGAAACCCCGTCGGCAAGGTCGATAAGCCAGAACTCAGGCGGCAAACGGTGCCGATTGGGTCGGCGAACGACGTGGGCGCCCCACAGAACGACGCCGCGGTGAGCGAGACTGCCGCCGCGAGCGTCGGAGCCAGCGTGTAGCGCGGCGCGCCACGGTTTTTTCTAGGCCGCCCCGAAGCGAACGCGGGGTGTCGGCCTCACTTGCGGTGCCTTGGCCGCCGCATGCCCATTTTCGTTCAGCATTCATACACCTGTCACCAAAGGAGTTGTCATGGGATATCACCAACCGAGGCTTCCGAATATCGAGCCCGATGAGTTTTTGCGCAGCACGTTTCAAGAGCGCATCAAGTTTGTGTCGAAGGAGTGGGGTGAGTGGGGTTTTGGTGCGGCGCGCAAGATCTCGGTCATGTACCTCGTGAAGCTCTTTGGCGGGTGGCTGCTTGGCGGCGCCCTCGTGATCACCCTCACCTCGGGACTGAACCCCCTCGATGTGGCTTCGTGGTGGACCAACCCGATCGTGTACCAGAAGTACCTTGTCATGGCGATGCTGCTCGACGCGATTGGGGTGGCGGGGTCCTGGGGCCCGCTCGCCGGCAAATTTGGCCCCTACACGGGCGGCATTCTGTTCTGGTCACGACCAGGTACGATCAAGCTGAGCCCGTATAAGTGGATCCCGTGGCGCGGCGGCAACCGGCGCACGATCTTCGACGTGTTTCTGTACTGGGGGTTCCTCTTCTCGATGGGTCTCGCTCTGCTCTCGCCTGGGCAGACGGCGGCAGACCTGCCGGCGCTCGCTCGCTTTCAGGCGTTGCTCACCGACCCCGCGAACGGGGTACCGTCGTGGCTTGCGAACAATGCCGAGAGCTTCATGCTCATTCAGACCACCCCGCTCATCAGCGCCGTCATCTTCCTGTGCCTCATCGGCATGCGCGACAAGATTATCTTCCTCGCGGCACGTTCTGAGCAGTACCTGCTGCCCGTCGTGTGCTTCATCGTGTTCCCCAACCTGTTCGAGGTGACCGACATGGTGATCGCGCTCAAAATCTTCCTCGTGACGGTGTGGGTAGGCGCGGGCTTCTCGAAGCTCAACCGGCACTTCAGCCCGGTGATTCCACCGATGCTCAGCAACACGCCCTTCTGGCCGCCACGCTGGCTCAAGAAGAAGGCCTACCAGGATTACGACAACGACAACCTGCTTCCCGGCCCCATCGCGCACTTCTTTGCACACGTGCTCGGTACAATCGTCGAGATCGCAGCGCCACTCACCATGCTCTTTGTCGTCGGTCAGGCATTCGGTGGCCAGGTCACCGTGACGCTTGCGACGCTGCTCATGGTCGGGTTCTGCCTCTTCATCATCTCGACCTTCCCGATTGCGGTGCCACTCGAGTGGAACCTCCTCTTTGCCATCTGTGCCGTGGTCTTTTTCATCGGCTACCCGAACTCGGCCGGTTTCAGCGTGTTCGACATGTCACAGCCGTGGATGCCGTTCTCGGTCATCGCCGTGCCCGTCTTCTTCGTGATTTTCGGGAGCATTCGACCCGACAAGGTATCGTTTCTTGCGGCGCTTAGACAGTACGGCGGCAACTGGGCGACGGGGCTCTGGGCGATTCACCCCGATGCCGAGAAGAAACTGCACCGGGTATACCGCCCGACCCTCGACCAGATCGACCAGTTCCAGGCGATGGGGCTGCCCTACAAGCAGGCCGAGACCTTTCTCGAGGTGTCGCTCGCATGGCGCGCGCTACACACGCAGGGTCGCGGGCTCTTCTCGATCATGCTGCAAAACGTGCCCGACATCGACCACCGCCGGGTGCGCGAGGGCGAGTTCGCCTGCAACGCGATGATCGGCTTCAACTTCGGCGAGGGACACTTTCACGACGAAGAGCTCATCGCGGCGATTCAGGAGCAGGCCCGCTTCGAGCCCGGCGAGTTCATTGTCGCCTGGGCTGAGTCTGAGCCGCTCTGGCACGGCTATCAGGAGTATAAGCTCATCGACGCGGCCCTCGGCGTTGTTGAGCGGGGCCGCTGGCAGGTGAAGGATGCCGCGCAGGCGCAGCCCTGGCTTCCCGACGGCCCGTTGCCCCTCACCGTCACCTGGCGTTCGCCAGACTTCGACAAGTTGCGCTTCACCGCAACCGATATCATCGGCCCTGACGCCGAGCCGCCGCTCACCGACGGCACCGGCGGCATTGACGTCGCGAATACCGACCTCGTGAACGTCGTGGCCGAGGCCGAAGAGGCGCTCACGGAGGGAGTGAAGCGATGACCACAGCGGTCGTTGTTGGCAGCGGGCCGAACGGGCTCGCCGCCGCGACCGTGCTCGCACGCGCGGGAGTTCAGGTCACCGTCGTCGAGGCTGCCGAGCAGCTCGGCGGCGGTGCCCGCTCGACCGAGTCGCCCATCTCGGGTCTCGTGCAAGACCACTGCGCTGCCGTGCACCCCATGGCGCCCGGCTCGCCCTTCTTCAAGACCCTCGATCTCGAGGCGATGGGGGTGCGCTGGGCGCGGGCGCCGATCGATGCGGCTCACCCGCTCGACGGCGCCGAGCCGGGCTTCTTGCACACCTCGGTCGATGAGACCGCGGCGGGGCTCGGCCGTGACGGCGCCCGCTGGGCGGGGGCCTTCGGTCCATCGGCCCGGGCGTTTGACCGGCTCTCTGGCGTCATTATGTCGCCCATGCTGAGGGTGCCACGGCACCCGCTCCTGCTCGCCCGCATGGGGCTCGTCGCAGGCCCGCCACCATCGCTCGTGGGTAAGCTCTTTCGCGACGAGCGAGCTCGGGCCCTCTTCATGGGCGTTGCCGCTCACGCCTGCCAGCCGCTCACACAGCCGCTCGTGACGGGCATCGGAGCGGGCATCATCATCGCCGGCCACGCGGTTGGCTGGCCCGTGATCGAGGGCGGCACCGGCCGCTTCACCGACGCCCACATCGAGATGCTTCGCGGCATGGGCGTGCGCTTCGAGACGGGGCAGCGGGTGAACCGCCTTTACGAGCTGCCGCCCCGTGACATCACGATGCTTGACGTGCACCCCCGAATCGCCGCGGGCATTCTCGCCGAGCAGCAACCGGCCAGAGCCCGTGCCGCCTTTCGCCGCTTCAAACCGGGCCCCGCCGCGTTCAAGGTCGACTTCGCGGTCGACGGCGGCGTGCCCTGGCTCGACGAGCGCGTCTCGCAGGCGGGAACGGTGCACCTCGGCGGATCCGCCGAAGAAATCGTCGCGACCGAACGCGACGTCGGAGCGGGGCGCATGCCCGCTCGCCCCTTCGTGCTCGTCGGCCAGCAGGCGGCCGCCGACCCGACGCGAGCGAGCGGATCGATCGTTCCCATCTATGCCTATGCGCACGTTCCCGCGGGCTATTCGGGCGACGCGACCGAGGCGATCATCGCCCAGATCGAGCGCTTTGCGCCGGGGTTTCGTGAGCGCATCGTCGCGCTCAGTTCGCGCACGACGGCCGAGAGTGAGGCCGAGAACGAGAACTTTCTCGGCGGTGATATTCTCACCGGCGCGAAGTCGCCCCTGCAGTTTCTGCTCGGGCCGCGCCTCAGCGCACACCCTTACGACACAGGCATCCCAGGGGTGTATTTGTGCTCGGCCGCGACCCCGCCCGGGCCCGGGATTCACGGCATGGGCGGGTATAATTCAGCTCAGCGTGCGCTGCAGTTTTTGCAGCACCGAAGCGCCGTGCACACCGAGGTGTACGAGCCATGCCGGTAGTGGGGGCGACGATGGGTGATCTGCACATGCGGGAGTTGGTCGCGCAGGCAGGCCGCAACCTGCAAGAGATGGGGCCGCGCATTGTCGACGAGATGACCGAGCTCCTTTCTGAACGGGTTGCGGGGCTCGACCAAGACCCGCAACTCATCGAGATGCTGCACGCCAGCATCGACGGGAACGTTTGGACCCTCGGCCACATTCTCACGAACGACATCGGCGTCGACTCGATGCAGCCGAACACTGGCGCGGTCGAGTATGCGGTGCGGCTCGCACAGCGTGACGTTCCGCTCGGTTCGCTGACCCGCGCGTACTACCTCGGCCAGTCGATGTGCGTGAGGCGGGGCATCGACGCGGTCGACCAGCTGCAGCTTGAAGACAAAGAGATGCAGATGAACATTGTGCGTCTCGTGACCGACGTCGTGCACAACTATTTCGACTGGATTTTGCAGTATGTCGTCGAGGTGCACGTCGTCGAACAGCAGAAGTGGTGGACGGCGAGGGCGGTCACGAACGCCGCCGCCGTGCTCAAGGTTCTGCGAGGCGAACCAGCATCGGCGGCTGGCTTCGAGGCAAAGACCCGCTACTCGCTCGAGCAGCAGCACCTCGCGATCATCGCGTGGCTCGAGTTCGAGACCCCCGACACCGAAGACCAGCAGCGCATCGACCAACTCCTGCGCCGCATTGCGTCGCTCGTGCACTCGACCAAGCCGCCGCTCATCACGGCCTCTGACCGCTCAACTGCCTGGGCGTGGGTTGCGCTTCCTGACCCCGAGCTCACGCCGAGCCTCTTGCGGCGGCTCGCTGAGTTCGCCGACTCAGACGAGGCCCGCAACATTCGCTTTGCGATCGGCGGCTCGGCGAACGGTATCGAGGGGTTTAAGCGCAGCCATGAGCAGGCGGCGAAGGCCCGCCACGTCGCCCTCGGTGCCCAACGCTACCGCGAGGCCCGCCTGGTCTCGTTCACCGACCCCGACGTGGGCTTTCTCTCGCTCATCATGCACGACACCCAGAGCGCTCTCACCTGGACCAAGGAGGTGCTCGGCCAGGTCGCAACCGAGGGCGAGGCCACGGCGGCCCTGCGCGAAACCCTCGCCACCTTCTACGCCACGGGTGAGAACTCGTCGCGCACCGCCGAACTGCTCGGCCTGCACCGCAACACCGTGCGGCAGCGCGTCGCCCGCTTCGAACAGGAACGTGGCGCCAAGCGAACGAACGGGCTCGAGATCTCGCTCGCGCTGAAGCTCTTCGACCTTTTGGGTGGCTGAGCGGGGGCGCGGTGCTTCGGGCTGTGCCCCCGCTCGCGCTCGGCTCGCGCTCGGCTGCGTTCGACGCGCGTTCGGGCCGTTTCCTGCCCGTTTGCGGTCTACTTGACGAAAAGCAGGGTGTTATCGCCGAAACACCCTGCTTTTCGTCAAGTAGATGCCGTATCCGGTTTCAGCGGCGGATCCGCCAACTTCAGCCCACTCGCCACCCATCGGCGGCACCATTTCGCCCGAGACATCACCCTAGAATTGTGGCCTGTCTGAGCGGCAGCCGTGACCGGACGCTTCGCCGACTACGCCCCGACCCTGCCCGCCGACGCGGTCAAGATCGCCGTGCCCGGTGCCGGCCAGGCCCCAGAGCTGCGCGCCATGACGGTTGCGAAACGGCCATCGCCCACGAGCATCGAGATCGAGGTGCTGCGGCACGGGGGCGGCATTGTGGGGCCGTGGATCGCCGCTGCCAAACCCGGTGACACCGTCGAGGTGTATGCCGTACGCCGGGAGCACGCGCTCGGCGACGGGGTCACCCGGCACCTCATCGTCGCCGACGCGAGCGCGCTGCCCGCGGCCGCCTCGATCGTCGCGGCGATTCCCCGCGACCACCGCATCTCGCTCATCGCCGAAACCCCCGCTGCCGAGGGCTCACAGGCGCTCCTGCCAGCGCACCCCGGCCTTCGCGCCACGCTGCTTTGCGCGGCCGAGTGGAACGAAGAACGGGTTGCCGGTCTCGTTCGTGCCGAGCCGATCGAGCCCGGCGATCCGCTGCAGTCGTGGATCGCGGCCGAGGCCGAGATCGTCGCCCGCCTGCGCCGGCAACTGCGCGAGGCTGGTCACCCGCGCGACCACCTCTTCGCTGCGGCCTACTGGAAAGCGGGACGTGACAGCACCGCCAGGGACCGGCTCATTGGTGAGGCCTTCGCCGAGGCGGCGGCTCGCCAGGCCGATCTCGCCGACCCGAGCGTTCGTGGCGAGGTCGAATCGGCCGCCGATGCGAGAAATGTTGCCCCGTGAACGAGGTCGTTTGGCCCCCAAAATATAACGCCCAATGTCGGTAGCGCGAACTACACTCATGGGTATGGAAGCCTCGAATACCCCTCCCGTGCATATCCGACCAGAAGTGCTCGCGGTTCCCGCTTACAAGCAGGGCGCGACGCCAGAGAAGAAGGGCTACAAGCTCTCAAGTAACGAAAACCCATTCCCACCCTTGCCCGCAGTGCAGCGGGCCATCGCTGAAGCACAGGTCAACCGCTACGCCAATGCAGCGCTGCCAGAGCTCAAGGCCAAGATCGGCGAGCTCTACGGGCTCGACCCGGCCACGAGCATGCAGCGCGTGCACGTCGGTGCGGGGTCAGTGTCGATTCTGTATCAGCTCGTGCAAGCAACCGTCGCCCAGGGCGACAACTTCATTTACCCCTGGCCCAGCTTTGAGGGCTACCCGATGCTCGCCCTCGTGGCCGGCGGTGAGGGTCGTGGCGTTCGCGGCAACGATGACGGAACGCACAACCTCGACGTCATGGCCGACGCGATCGATGAGCGCACCCGCGCCATCATGGTGTGTACGCCCAACAACCCGACCGGGCCCATCGTCACGAAGCAGCAGTTCGCGAACTTCATGCAGCGTGTGCCCTCGAACGTGCTCGTCGTGCTCGACGAGGCCTACGCCGAGTTCGTGACCGATCCCGAGGCAGTGCGCGGCGACGAAGAGGTCGGCAAGTACGACAACCTCGTCGTGTTGCGCACCTTCTCGAAGGCCTACGGCCTCGCTGGCCTGCGCGCCGGTTACGGCGTCGGCCACCCCATGATCTGGGAGGCCTGCCGTGTCGTCGGCATTCCCCTCTCGGTGTCGCCACAGGCTGAGGCGGCGGCGCTTGCCTCGCTCGAAGCCGAGTCGACACGGCAGCTGAAAGAAAATATTGCGGTGCTCGTTGAGCGGCGCGAACGGCTCGTTCAGGGGCTTCGTGACCAGGGTTACGAGGTCGCCGAATCGCAGTCAAACTTTGTCTGGCTACCGCTAAGAGACAATTCGCAGGAATTGGCTTTAGCCTTTGCAGAACAAGGGACCCTTGTACGTAACTTCGCTGGTGAAGGTGTGCGCATCTCTGTCGGCGAAGAAGAGAGCACCCACGAAGTGCTCCGAATTACCGCAGCATTCCAACAGGGAGCGTGACACCTATGAGGATCGACATCAATGATCCAGAACCCATTCGCTTTCTCGACGCCGAAGGAACCTTCGCGCCGAACGAAAGCGCTCAAGAATATCTCGCAGAGATCGAGGCACTTGACACCGAAGAGGTGCAAGAGTGGTACCGCGCAATGGTGCGCGCCCGAGCCTTCGATACTGAGTGCACCAACCTGCAACGTCAGGGGCAACTCGCACTGTGGGCACCGAGCCTTGGGCAGGAGGGCTGCCAGGCGGGTCTCGCCTTCGCTGCCGAACCCCAAGACCATCTGTTTCCCGCCTACCGCGAGCACCTCGTGGCCGACGTGCGCGGCGTCTCGATGCTCGACCTCGCGGCGCAGTTTCGCGGCCTGACCCACGGCGGCTGGGACGTGAACGACCCGAAAAACGGCAACTTTCACCTCTACACCCTCGTGCTCGGCGCGCAGGCACAGCACGCGCAGGGCTTCGCGCTCGGCATGGTGCTCGAGGCCAAGCTCAAGGCCGGCGATAACGCCCTCGACCCGGGCGAGGCAGGCACCCCTACCGACGCGGCCGTGATCAGCTTCTACGGCGACGGCACGACGAGCCAGGGCGATGCCAACGAGGCACTCGTGTTTGCTCAGAGCTACCAGTCGCCCACCGTTTTTGTGGTGCAAAACAACCAGTACGCGATCTCGGTGCCCGTTGCGCGCCAGTCACGCACCCCGATTTACCGTCGCGCTGTTGGCTTCGGCATTCCCGCCGTGCAGATCGACGGCAACGACGCGCTCGCGGCCTACGCCGTGGGCAAGCGGTTCATGCGCCACGCTCGTGAGGGCCACGGGCCCTCGTACATCGAGGCGCTCACCTACCGCATCGGCGCCCACACCACGAGCGACGACCCCACGCGCTACCGCGAGAACGAAGAGCTCGATTCGTGGCGCCAGAAAGACCCGATCGTGCGCCTCGCAGGCTACCTGCGCAGCAAGGGCGTGCCCGAGGAGTTCTTTGAGACGGTCGACGCCGAGGCCACGACCCACGCTCGCACGATTCGCGACGAGATTCTCGCGCTGCCCCCGATCGACACGACCGAAATGTTCGACCACGTGTATGCCGAGCAGCACCCCCGCATTGATGAGCAGCGCGAATGGGCGCTGCAGTACGAGGCGTCATACGACGACCAGGCGGCGGCGCCATCACCCGCGCCAGTAGCGAGTGGCTCAGGCCAGAAGGGAAACCGCGCAGCATGAGCCAGAACACCACCGCACTCACCGCCCCGGGGGCAGCGACCACGGGCACGGCCCCCGTTGCTGCGCCCGAAACCGAATCGCTCGCGATCGCGAGGGCCATCAACGCTGGCCTGCGCGACGCGATGCGTAACGACGACCACGTCGTGCTGCTCGGCGAAGACATCGGCACGCTCGGCGGCGTCTTTCGCGTGACCGATGGCCTGCAGAAGGAGTTCGGCACCGCACGCGTGCTCGACACCCCGCTCGCAGAGGCCGGCATCGTCGGCTCGGCCATCGGTCTCGCCATGAACGGCTTCAGGCCCGTCGTCGAGATTCAGTTTGACGGCTTCGTCTTTCCCGCCTTCAACCAGATCACGACGCAGCTCGCGAAGATTCGCAACCGCTCAGAGGGCACGATCGACATGCCCGTCGTGATCCGCTTGCCCTACGGCGGCCACATCGGCGCCGTTGAGCACCACCAGGAGAGCCCCGAGGCTTACTTTGCCCACACCGCGGGCCTCAGGGTTGTGAGCCCGGCAAATGCCAACGACGCTTACTGGATGATTCAAGAGGCGATTCGCTCGAACGACCCCGTGATCTTCATGGAGCCCAAGGCGAAGTACTGGCAAAAGGGCGAGGTGCGCAAAGACGCACCCGGCGCCCCGATGCACAGCTCGCTCGTCGCCCGAGAGGGCAGCGACATTACGCTCATCGGCTTCGGCGCCATGGTCACGACGCTCATGCAGGCTGCCGAGATCGCCGAGAGCGAGGGCGTGAGCGCCGAGGTCATTGACCTGCGCACGATCTCACCACTCGACTACGGGCCACTCGTGGCCTCGGTGCAAAAGACCGGCCGCGCGATCATCGCCCAAGAGGCGCCAGAAAACGCGAGCGTCGGTTCAGAAATCGCTGCAACGCTCAGCGAGAAGTGCTTCTTCTCGCTCGAAGCGCCTGTGCTGAGGGTGAGCGGCTACGACCTGCCGTTCCCGCCCGCGGGCCTCGAAAAGCAGTACCTGCCCGACGCCGATCGCGTGCTTGAAGCCGTCGACCGCGCAATGAATTGCTAGCGCGCCCACCGCGCAGAAATATCGAGGAAATCGTGAGCAATAATGAATTTGCCCTACCCGACGTGGGCGAGGGACTGACCGAGGCAGAGATCGTCACGTGGGCAGTGAAGCCCGGCGACGAGCTGCACCTGAACCAGGTGATCTGCGAAATTGAGACTGCAAAATCGCTCGTCGAACTGCCGTCGCCCTTCGAGGGCGTCGTCGCCGAGCTGCTCGTCGACATCGGCACCACGGTTCCCGTGGGAACGCCGATTCTTCGCATGCAGGGCGAGGGCCAGGACGCGGATCCCGCCTCAGGCGGCGGCGCCGAGGCCCCCGCGGCGCAGGCTGCCGCCCCTGCCGCGGCACCTGCGGCAGCCGAAGCCTCGGGCGATGACGACAACTCCGGCGCCGTGCTCGTCGGCTACGGCACGGGCGGCGCGGTCAAGAGCCGCCGCGGTGCGCGCCAGGCGGCCGCACCCGCTGCTCCCGCGCAGGCGCCCGCTGCCCAGACCGCAGCTGCGGCACCCGCGACCGGCCCCGCCCCCGACGCCCCGGCGCCGGGCAAGGTGCTCGCAAAGCCGCCCGTTCGCAAACTCGCTAAAGATCTCGGCATCAACCTCGCCAGCGTGACCCCGACGGGCGCGCACGGTCAGGTGTTGCGAGACGACGTGCTCAGCCACGCGAGTGCTGCCCCCGCGGCGGCTGCTGGCGCGGGTCTTGCTGGCGTGTCCACCGCTCCGCGCCCCGCCGCCCCGCAGTTCACCACGAACGGCGAACGCGAAGAGCGCGTGCCCGTGAAGGGTATTCGTAAGGTCGTCGCGCAGGCCATGGTCGAGAGCAAGTTCTCGGCTCCGCACACCGGCGTGTACGTCGACATCGATGCGACGCGCACGATGGAGTTCGTGAAGCGTCTCAAAACCTCGGGCTCGTTCGAGGGCGTGCGCGTTTCGCCGCTGCTCATCATGGCGAAGGCCGTGACCTGGGCGCTCGCGCGCAACCCCGAGATCAACTCGGCGTGGGCCGACACCGAGATTGTGCGCCGCAACTACGTGAACCTCGGCATCGCGGCGGCGACCCCGCGCGGCCTCGTGGTTCCGAATATTAAAGATGCGCACCTGCTCAGCCTTCGTGAGATGGCGCAGGCGATCGAGACCCTCACCGACCGCGCTCGCGCTGGCCTCACGCAGCCCGCCGAGATGCAGCAGGGCACGATCACGATCACGAACGTCGGCGTCTTCGGCGTCGACTTCGGCCTGCCGATCTTGAACCCCGGCGAGACCGCGATCATGGCGATGGGCTCAATCAAAGAGAAGCCCTGGGTCGTTGACGGCGAGGTGCGCCCCCGCATGGTCACGACCGTCGGCGGATCATTCGATCACCGCGTCGTCGACGGCGACGTCATCTCGAACTTCGTCGCCGACGTGGCTTCGGTGCTCGAGGAGCCCGCGCTGCTGCTCGACTAGCAGCCACCGGGCGCCGCGTGCCACGACGCTCGTGCGGCCAGCCTTCGGGCTTGGCCGCACGGGTGCGGGGCGATCCGCCAGCCTCACGGGCTCGACGCCCCGCGGCGCTGACAGTACAGTGGAGCCTATGCACTACTGGGAGCTGGCCAAAGAAGATCAGCGGGCACTTCGCCCCGAAGATTTCATGCTCACCCGCGAGTTCACGACTCGCTGGCGTGACAACGACGCGTGGGGGCACCTGAACAATGCCGCCTATTACGAGTACTTCGATAACGCGATCAATGACTGGTTTCTCGAGCAACTCGGGCCGACGCTCTCGCACGACGCAACGCTGCAGTTCGTCGCGGAGTCTGCCTGCCGCTACTTCCGCGAGACGGCCTACCCGAGGCCCCTCATCGTGGGCGTGCGCGTCGCCCGCCTCGGACACTCGAGCATCACCTTCGAACTCGGCCTCTTTGACGCGCCCGACGGCGTGGTGGGCGACATCTGCGCGCTCGGACGCTGGGTGCAGGTCTTCGTCGACGGTGAGACGCGCACCCCGGTCTCGGTTCCAGGCTCGGTGCGCGCGATGATCGCCGCGGCGAGCTAGCGGATCATGCCCGGGCAGGCCCGCCCCGGCGCGGCCCCGGGCCCCGGTTTCGGGCCTCTGAGAGCTGACTCGCGAAATTGTTTGCACTTTTCGCCCCAAAACAGGCCAAAACCGCCCAAAAGTGCAAACAATTTGGGCGGCAGGAGCCGAGGGGTGCGGATCGGGGCAGCCAGCAGCCAGAAAAGCCATAGGCCCAGGCTCGGCAGGCTCGGCCGGGCCCGGCCAGCCGCAGACCCGGCAAGCCGCAGGCCGCACCAGCTGCAAGCCTGGCCAGCCGCGGGGCCCTACCACCCGCTACTTCTTCGCGCGCAGCGCCTTGAAGACCATCTGCCCGAGCACGTAGGCCAGCAGAATCGAGAAGGCGACGTTCGACCAGAAGGGCGAAATGTAGACGGCGATGAGTGAGCCGAGGGGCGAGAGCACGCCGGCGGTCACGCCGAGGAAGAGGGCCGACCGCAGGTCGACGTTGCCTCGCTTGACGTTGCCGAGGGTGCCTGAGATCGATCCGGGAATGAGCATGATGAGCGAGGTGCCCTTGGCGATGAGGTCGCTCGCGCCGAAGAAGAACATGAGGGCGGGCACGACGACAACGCCGCCGCCGACGCCGAGCAGGCCCGAGAGAATGCCGGTGACGAGGCCGAGCACGACGAGCAGCGCGCCGGTGAGCAGGTCGATGTCGATCTGGGCGTCACGCTGCGGCACGACGAACCAGAGGCTGACGACGACGCCGAGCAGGAAGATCATGAACAGCCAGCGCAGGAACCCGGTGGGCACGCGTGAGAGCAGGTAGCTGCCTACCTGCGCGCCGATGACGATGCCGACGGCGAGCAGTACCGCGGCGAGCCAGTCGACGTTGCCTTGCACGCCGTAGCTGATGCCGCCGATGATGGCTGCGGGAAGGATCGCGGCGACCGAGGTGCCTGCCGCGAGGCGCTGCTGAAAGCCGAGAAAGAGCACGAGCATGGGCACGAGCACGACGCCGCCGCCGATGCCGAAGAGGCCGGAGAGCAGGCCCGTGATCGCTCCGAGAACGATGAGCAGTGGTGCCGAGGGGTTGGGTTTGGTGAATTCAGTGGTGTTCATAGGGTGACGTTCCTGTCGTGTGGTCGGTGCGTGGGCGGCGTGGGCGCGGGCCCAGCGCTACCCGTCGCCGACCGTGCCTGAGCCTTCGCCAGCGCTCGTGGCTTCGCCCGAGCCCTCAGCATGACCCGAGCGGTGAACGACGATCGCCGAGCCGTCAGAACGCGGATCGCTCGCGGCCGTATACCCGGTCGCGCCGTTCGAGGCGTCGCTTGCCCCGTCGAGGCGCACGACGTTTGAGTGGCCGAGCTCCTCGTCGTAGGCGGGCACGACGCGCAGGGTGAAGCCCGCGGCCGTCATCGAGGCCTTGGCTTCTTCGGGCACGTCGTTCTCGACGAGCACGGTCGGCGGGCCGTCGGTCGTGAGTTCTTCGACCATCCAGCGTGGCGCGTGGGTCGCGGTGTGGGGGTCGGCGCCCTCGGCGGCCATGCGCTGCAGGAGTTGTGCGTGGATTTGGGGCTGGGCCGATCCGCCCATGGTTGCGGGCACGTATGCGAGCTCTTCGCCGCGCATGACCATGACGGGCATGAGGGTGTGGCGGGGGCGCTTGCCGGGCTCGAAGGTGTTCGGCGAGGCGGGGTCGAGCGAGAACGAGGTTCCGCGGTTTTGAAAGATGATGCCGGTGTCGGGCTCGAGAATGTGGGCTCCGAAATCCCAGTACACCGAGTTGATGAACGAGACGGCCCAGCCGTCGGCGGTGACGGCCGAGAAGCCGACGGTGTCGCCCGAGGCCTTCGCCTCGGCAAGCAGGGTTTCGGCGGGAGCGGTCGCGGCGACGAGTTCGGCGCCGGTTGCCCCGCCAAAGGTGGGGTCTGAGAGCGAGGCGGTGCGCACGAGGTTGCTCTCGAAGAAGGCCTGGGCGAGCGCGCCAGCGCCAGCGCCGAGCGGATCGTCGATGCCAGCGCTGATCGCGTCGAGCGCACGCAGCAGCATGAAGCCCGAGGTGTTGGGCGGGCCGGTGAGCACGCGTAGGCCCTGGAAGCTCGTTTCAATCGGCTCGTCCCAGAACGGGGCGTAGGCCTTGGTGTCTTCGAGGGTGATGGTGCTGCCGAGGCGGGCGAGGCCCGCGACCCAGCGTTCGGCGAGGGCGCCCTCGTAGAAGGCGTCGGGGCCGCCGGCCGCGAGCTCACGCAGCGACTCGGCGAGGGCCGGCTGCACGAGTGGGGCACCCTCGGGCAGGGGCGATCCGCCCGGGTAAAAAATGGGTTGCGCGCCAGCGTCCTGGCCGAGGGTGGCCTGCGCGGCAATGAGTTCGCGGGCGACCGAGCGTGAATTCGGGAACCCCTCTGAGGCAAAGCCGATGGCGGGGGCGAGGTGTTCGGCCCAGTCGCGGGTGGCGCCGAGCTCGTGCAGAGCCTGCCAGCCGCGAATACCGCCGGGAACGGTCACGGTGTCGATGCCGCGCAAGGGCAATGCGTCGCCGTGCTTTTCACGTAGTGCCTCGAGGCTCTGGCCCGATGGGGCCGTTCCGGTTGCGTTGAGGAAGCGGACCTTGCCGTCTGGGCTGCGCACGATCGCGACGAGGTCGCCGCCGAGCGCAACGTTGTTCGGGTACACGACACACAGGGTCGCGGCTGCCGTGATGGCGGCGTCAATCGCGTTGCCGCCGGCTCCGATGACGGCGGCTCCGGCCTCGGTCGCGAGGTGGTGCGAGGTCGAGATGGCACCCAGGGGGGCGGGGTTCGTCACTTGGCTTCCTCTTCTCCTTCGGTGCCCGCGAGCTGAATTTGCTGGGCAATGTCGACGACGTGGGCACGGGCCTCTTCTTCGGCGAGTGCGCCGTCGCGGGCCTCGATGGCCTCGAAAATGCGGCGGTGGGCGACGCTCGACGCGTGGCGGCGTTCGCGGGTCTGGTAGCGGCTCGCGCGGCTTGGCGCGATCTGCTGGGCGATGTGCGTGTTGATGAGCGCGAGCAGCGGGTTGTGCGTGTACTGCGCGATCGACTGGTGAAAGGCGCGGTCGAGTTCGGCGTAGCGCTCTTTCGTGACGTCCTTTTCCATCGCCTCGACGAGGCTGCGCAGCTGCTCGACGTCGCGGTCGGTCGCGCGGCCAGCGGTGATGCGGGCGATGGGGGGCTCGACGATTGCGCGCAGCTCCATGATGTCGGTGATCTCGGGGTCGACGCCGCTCACGGCCGAGGCGATGAGGTCGGCCATGGGGCTTTGCTCGCCGGGGCTTAAGACGATGGTGCCGCGGCCTGGGCGGCGGTCGATGAGCCCGCGGTTTTCGAGCTCGCGCAGCGCCTCACGAATCGAGACGCGCGAGACGCCGAGCTGCTCAGCGAGCTCGCGTTCGGGTGGGAGCCGGTCGCCTGGGGCGAGCTGCCCGTCGAGAATGAGTCGCTCGAGATCGACTGAGAGACGATCGGGCAGCGAAAGCGTCGTCGCTTTCTTGAGCTGGCTCCAGTCCATCGTCACTTCCTTTCGCATGTGGGGTCGGTTGATGGTGCGATGAGCCCCGAAACACTCTTTCAAAGCCTGGGCAAATACGCAATTGACAGAACCCACTCGAACCAGGTAAGTTCACTTATCGTTCGAGCTGTTGGTCAGACCATCTTACGAACGAGACTAACATTCACGGTCTTGAATGCAAAACACACGAGCCGTGGCCATACACCCATCAACGGAATGTGCGGTTACACCCGCGAAGCATCCTGGAGGATCAATGACGAAACCTTTGCCCGACGATCAACCATCACAAGGGCTTGTGAAGCCTGCCGCTGAGCAGTCGACCGGTGTGACCCGCGCCCTTGGCGTGGTGGTTGAAGACGCAAAACCGAGCGGTCTCATCACGCTCTCGGGCGTCGAAATGTGGGAGCGCTTCAGCTTCTACGGGCTGCAGGTGCTGCTCGCCTACTACCTGTACTACTCGATGGGCGAGGGCGGCCTCGGCCTGCCGCAGCCCGTCGCTCTCGGCATCGCCGGCTCGTACGGCGGCCTCGTCTACATCGCGCAGATCGTTGGTGCGTGGATCGCTGACCGCGTGCTCGCCCCCAAATATGTCGTGCTCATTGGCGGTAGCTCGATTCTCGCCGGCCACATTATGCTCGCGATTGTTCCCGGGCTCGCGGGTCTCGTGATCGGCCTCGCACTCATCGTCATCGGCACCGGTGGCCTCAAGGTCAACACGACCATGATGGTCGGCGAACTCTACCCGAACGGCGGCGCACGCCGCGATGCGGGCTACTCGATCTACTACATGGGCATCACGATCGGCGCCTTCGCGGGCCCACTCATCACCGGCTGGCTGCACCAGTCGTGGGGCTTCCACGCCGCATTCTTCGCCGCCGCGATCGGCATGGCCGCTGGCCTCACGCAGTACGTGTTTGGCATGGGGCGCCTGCCCGCGAGCACCGCAACCGTGCCGAACCCGCTGCCGAAGGCAGATCGCACGAAGTGGATCATCATCGCGGTCGCGATCGTCGCCGCGATTGCGCTCGGCGTCGTCTTTGGCGTGATCCGCGCTGAAAATATCAGCAACGTCGTTGCGCTCGTCGTGCTCGTAGCGGCCATCGGCCTCTTCGCGATGCTCTTCACGAACCGTAAGGTGACCACGGCAGAGCGCCGCGGTGTCGTGCGCTACATTCCGGTGTTCCTCATGAGCCTCGTGTTCTGGACGCTGCTCTTTCAGCTCTTCACCGCGTTCGCGGTCTTTGCCGACACCAAGATCAACCTCACGATCGGCTCGTTCACGATGCCTCCGACGCTCATCGTCACCCTTGAGAGCCTCGCGGTTGCCGCCATCACGGCGCTGCTCGCCGTGCTCTGGACGAAGAGCCGTGCGGCGCGCATGACCCCCGTCACGAAGCTCGTGATCGGCGTCATCGCGATGTCGTTTGGTGCGGCATTCATTGTTCCGTTCAGCCTCGGCGAGGGCACCTCGATGCCGCTCGTCATCGCGCTGCTCGTCATGATCTTCTTCGCGTTCGGTGAGTCGCTCTTCGCCCCGTCGGCACTGTCGTTCACGGCAGAGCTCGCGCCGAAGGCCGTGAACTCGCAGATGACGGCCCTGTACTTCCTCACGATGGCGGGCGGATCGACCTTCTCGGGTTGGATCTCGCAGTCGTACCGCGAGGGCGCAGAAGCGCAGTACTTCACGACCGTTGCGATCGTCTCGCTCGCCGCGATCGTCGTGCTGGGCGTCGTGTACCGCGTCGTTGATCGGGCGATGGGGCGCCGCGAAACGGTCTAGCCTGCCGACACGGCGTTTGCCGTTCACATTGGTGAAACCCTTGAGCGATTGGCTCTTCGAGGCCCCTGGCCGAGAGCCAATCGCTCAAATGAATGTCGCTTGGCTTGGTGATCACGTAGGATCGGGCACATGAGTAACGCAGTGCTGCTAAACATTGAAAACGGGATTGCCCGAATCACCTTGAACCGGCCAGAACGCCTCAACGCGTTCGACCCAGAGGTCGCAGAGGGGTGGGCCGAGGCCTGCGAGCTCGCGACGCAGACGAGCGAGGTCAAGGCGATTCTCGTGGCTGGTGAGGGCCGCGCCTTCTGTGCGGGCGGCGATGTTCGCGCGATGGCCGAGATGGAAGACCGGCGTGAGTCGATGCAGGTACTCGCGGGCCGCATCAACGACGGCATTCTCGCCCTCGTCGAGTCGGCGAAGCCCGTGGTTGCCGCGGCGCACGGCGTCACGGCAGGTGGCGGGCTCGGCATTCTGCTCTCGAGCGACTACGCGGTCATTGGCGAGTCGTCGAAGGTGGGCAGTATTTACGCGGGCGTCGGCCTGACCCCAGACCTCTCGGTCTCGGCGCAGCTCGCTCGTGCGGTCGGCGAGCGTCGCGCGCTGCAGCTCGTGCTGCAAGACAACCTCTTGAGCGCCGATGAGGCCGTCGAGTGGGGCCTCGCGGCCGAGAAGGTCGCCGACGACGCTGTGCTCGCACGCGCCGAGGCGATCGCCGAGCATTGGGTACAGAATGCTTACGCCTACGGTGAGGCGAAGCGTCTCGTGCGTGCCGCTGCTGGCCGCTCGTTCCGCGAGCAGGTTGCCGACGAGGCGCGCACGATCGGTGTCGCGTCGATCACCCCCGAGGGTGAGAAGCGCATCGCGGCTTTCGCTGCTCGCTAGCGGCGGGGCTGAGGGGCGGCGCAGAAATGTTCTCGACAAATGAGACATTGTTCGCATAACATGTAGAACATGTCGCTGCGCCGCTCACTCACCGTCTTTCTCATCATCGCCTATGGCCTTGCGTGGCTGCTCGCGCTGCCGCTCTGGCTGGGCAACGGTCTCGAAGAGCCATCGGCGAGGCTCATACTCGTCATCACGATGTTCGTGCCGACCGTCGCCGCGCTCGTCGTCGTCTTTTTCATCGAGCGACCGAAGCACAAGGCGCGGGCGCTCGGCCTCGTTCCTTTGGAGCCCGTGAAGCCGCTCATACTGAGCCTCGTTGGTGCGCTTTTCATTCCGATCATCATCTGCATTGGCGGCCTCTGGCTCGGCTCACTCTTTGGTGTCTTTCCCGCCGACTTCGTCACCTTCGCAGGTTTCCAGCAGCTCACCGAGATGCAGCTCGCGCAGGTCGGCGTGAGCGAACTGCCCATGCCCGTCGGCGCGCTCGTGGCCCTGCAGTTCGTGAACCTCATCATCGCGGCGCTCTTCATCAACCTCATCCCGGCTCTCGGCGAAGAGATCGGCTGGCGCGGTTGGCTCCTGCCCAAGCTCATGCGCTTTGGCCCGTGGCCAGCGATCGTGATCTCGGGCGTGATCTGGGGCCTCTGGCACGCCCCGGCGGTGCTGCTCGGCTACAACTATCCGGGCACGCCCGGCTGGCTCGCGCTCGTCGCCATGGTCGTGATGAGCACGATCGTGGGCGGCATTTTCGGCTGGCTGCGCCTGCGCGGCGGTTCGGTGTGGCCGGCGGCGCTTGCGCACAGCTCGCTCAATGCCGCGGCAACACTCGTGTTCGTGTTCATCGCCGAAAACGGAACCTACAACCCCCTGCACGCCAACGTGACCGGCTGGAGCGGGTGGATCATTCCCGGCATCGCCCTCATCGCGATCGTCGCGTCGGGCAGGTTTGCCCCGCGTGCCGATGCGGCTCCCCTCGAAGAGCAAACAGCAGGCGACGCCCAGTGACCGCCGTCATTGGGTTGATGGTTGGGGTGCTTGGGCTCGGCGGCGCTGGCCTGTTCATGGTTCGGCTCGCTGGGCGAAGCGCTCGCGGTGAGCTCGAACGAAACTACCTGGTCGGTGTTCGCACGAAAGCTGCCCTGGTCTCAGACGAGGCGTGGTTCGTAGCGCAACGAGAGGGCGCACCGCTCACTCGCCGCGCAGGCTACGGGCTCTGGGTGGCCGCAGTCGCATGCCTCGTAGGCGCAGCCGTTTCGCTCGGCGTCTTCGGGCCGGTCTCGGCAGACACGCTCGCGTGGGGTATGGCTGTCGTGATCCTCGGCTCATCGCTCTGGTGCATCGTCTGGTCGCTTCGCGCCTGCGTGCGCGGCAACCGCGCGGCTGCCGCTCTGCTCGGGTGGAGCGATGCCGATGCCCGCATGCGCTTTTCAGACTGGTTCACCGTCTAACGGTTACGTGATTAAGGGTATAAAACATGCTTTTTCGACTGCGACCTGACGCCGAGGTGTCGCTTGCCGAGCAGATCGCGGTGCAGGTGCGCGCCGCGGTTGCCTCTGGCGAACTCGAGGCGGGCGAGCGCCTGCCGCCTGCCCGCGACCTCGCGCGCTCGCTCAAGATCAACATGCACACCGTGCTGCGCGCCTACCAACAACTGCGCGACGAGGGCATCATCGAGATGCGCCAGGGCCGTGGGGCCTTCGTGTGCAACGATGCCAACGCCATGCTCGTGCGCATCAACGAACTGACCACCCAGCTGGTCGACGAGGCCAAGAAGCTCGGCCTCTCGGCGAGCGAGATACACCGGAGTATTGACCGAATGATGGGAGACCCCGCATGACCGCTCGCATGAGCACCACACGAAAGCTGTTCATCGTGCTCACGATGTGGCTGCCCGCGGTAGCCCTGATCGTGACAAGATCGCTGTGGATCGCCGAGCTGCCAGCCGAGTTACCGACGCACTGGGGCGCGAGTGGCCCGGCCGACGGGGCGAGTGCCGCCGGCCCGTTCTTCGGTTGGATGCTCGGCATCTCGCTCGCCGCTGCCATCGTCGGAACCGTGATGATCGTGGCTCCCGTGCGGGGCAAATGGGTGCAGCGAGCGACCGCGGGCGTCATCGGTGCGGTCGCCTTTTTCCCGCTTGCGATGTGGATCACCTCGGCCGCTCCCTCCCGTGGCGTCACCGATCCGTACACGGTTGAGCTCGGTGCATGGTTTGCGCTGCTCATGCTCGCCCCGGCGTACGGCCTACTGCCACTCGTGATCTACCCCAAGATCGACAACCCCGCGATCGAGGTCGTCGCCGATGCTGAGGTCGAGCCGGTTGAACTCGAGCCTGGCGAGGTCGCCTCGTGGAGCCGCACCATTGTCTCGAAAATGTTCGTCATCATGACGATTCTGCTCACGGTACTGCAGGCGGCCATCTATATTCCGGTGATCATGACCGAGGGCATCTCGCACCTGCACTGGAGCGTCATTGTCGCGGTGCTCGTCGTGCTCTTGGTCGCGGCCTTTTGCGTGTACCGGGTGAGCGTCGATTGGCGGGGCCTCAGGGTTACGTCTGGCCTCTTCGGGTTTCCGATCAAGCGGCTCTCACCGGCGCAGATCGTGAAGGCCGAGGTCGCCGAGATCAACCCGGGCGAGTGGGGCGGCTGGGGCTATCGCATCGCTCCAGGCCGCTCGGCGATCGTGCTCAAGCAGGGGCCGGGGTTCGTGGTGACGCAGGCCAACGGCAAGCTCTTTGCCGTCACGCTGGAACGCCCCGAAGAGCCGGTGAGCGTCATGCAAGGGCTCCTTGACGCCAGCAAACGGCGGGGCGATGGCAAAGGCCTCGGCCCGAACGCGACCTCGGAGCTGGGCGAGTGACCGGCGGGGCAGGGGTCGGCGGCCCCGGAACGAACGGCGCCGCGGGGTCTGGGCTCTCAACCCTCGAGAAGGCCCGTATTGTGCTCGCCGGGGTGGTCGCACCGGCCCTCATCGTGCTGCTCGGGTGGCGTCTCACGCTGTCGTGGCAAGACCTGCCCGGAGAGATTCCTTCACACTGGCAGGGTGAGGGTGCGACGAGCTTCTCGGCCCCGGCCGATATCATCTCGTCGTGGGTGTTCGGCGCGAGCTTCGCGGCGCTCGCGGCAATGCTTGGCACCGCAGCAATGGCCTGGGGCTGGCAGTGGACCAGGCTGTCGCGAGGCTTCAGTGCAACCCTCGTCGGGGTCACCGGGGCCGTCATGACGGGGCTCGTGCTCTCGCTGGCCGTCGCCCGAGGCCTCACGACCGAGCAGGTCGTCGAGCGTGGCGCGGCTCCCGGCATGCTCGGGGTGTTCGGCGGTTTTGCGCTGTGGCTGGTGCTGGCGCTCTGGACGTTGCCACGGGCCCGGCCGCTGCAGCGTAGCTGAGAGGCCACCGGCGATGCCTCCCGGGGCCCTTGTGAACGCCGCCGCTCTGCGGTAGCGTGCAAACGTGAAAGTGTTTTCACTTTTACGGGTTGGCCCGGCGACGACTGTCTGAGGGCCCGGGGTATCGGCCAAGGGAGGCTTGATGACTGAGCAACGCACCCTCACCGAGAAGGGCCGCGAGACGAGGCTCAGGCTGCTGCGATCTGCCGAGCAACTCCTCGCCACCCAGGGCTACGCCAACATGCGCATCACCGACATCACCTCGAACGCGGGACTCTCGGCCGGCGCGTTCTACCGCTACTTCACCGATCGCCACCAGATCACGCTCGAACTCATGCGCGAAATGATCGACGAGATGGCCGAGTTCATTCGCAGCCCCTTCGACGAATCAGACCCGAAGCGTTCGGTGCTCGAATCGACGCACAAGTACTTCGAGTTTTACGACGAGCACCGGGCTGTGCTCGGGGTGCTCGTCGAGATGTCGCAAACCGACGCTCAGGTCGCCGCGTTCTGGGACGAGACGAAGCGAGCCTTCTACGCACGCATCGCCCGCTCGTTGCGACGTGGGGTTCGGCTGGGGGTGATCCGCGACGATATTGATCCGCAGATTGCGGCCGAGATGCTTGGCAGCATGACCGAGTTTTATGCCTTTCAGCGCTTCGCGATGAACGGGAGCGGGCTGACCGACGTGTCAACCGCCGATGCGACGCGCACCATCGCCGAGATTTGGATCTCGGGAATGGGACTGAATGAACAGGACGTGCAGCGAAGCGCGCCCGACGACACAGAAACCGACTAGAGGAGTCACCATGCCAGAAGCCGTTATCGTTTCAACCGCCCGTTCGCCGATTGGCCGCGCGTTCAAGGGCTCGCTCGTCGACATGCGACCCGACGACCTCACCGTGCAAATGGTGCAGGCGGCGCTCGCGAAGGTTCCGGGGCTTAACCCGAACGACATTGACGACCTCATGCTCGGCACCGGATCGCCAGCGGGCGAGGGCGGCTTCAACATGGCGCGCGTCGTGGCGGTACTCTCGGGCATGGACTCGGTGCCCGGCACAACCGTGAACCGTTACTGCTCGAGCAGCCTCCAAACGACGCGCATGGCGATGCACGCGATTCGCGCGGGCGAGGGCGACGTGTTCATCTCGGCCGGTGTTGAGACCGTGAGCCGCTTCGGCAATGGCGCGGCCGATTCGAGCCCCGGCACCGAAAACCCGCTCTTCGCAGACGCGATGAAGCGCACCGAACGTTTTGCCGCGGGCGGTGAGCGGTGGATCGACCCGCGCGAGTCTGGCGAACTGCCCGACGTGTACATTGCGATGGGCCAGACGGCCGAGAACGTCGCCCAGTCAGAGGGCATCAGCCGCGCCGACCAGGATCGCTTCGGGGTGCGCAGCCAGAACCTCGCCGAGCAGGCGATCGCGAGCGGCTTCTGGGAGCGCGACATTACCCCGGTCACGTTGCCCGACGGCAGCGTCGTGAGCCGCGACGACGGCCCGCGCGCTGGCGTGACCCTTGAGGCGGTGAGTGAGCTTCAGCCGGTATTTCGCCCAGACGGCACCGTGACCGCGGGTAACTGCTGCCCCCTCAACGACGGGGCCGCAGCGCTCGTCATCATGAGTGACACCAAGGCGAAGGAGCTCGGGCTCACGCCGCTTGCCCGCATCGTGAGCACCGGCGTCTCTGGCCTCTCGCCCGAGATCATGGGCCTCGGCCCGGTCGAAGCCTCGAAGCGGGCGCTCAGCCTCGCCGGGCTGAGCGTGGGCGACATCGACCTTGTCGAAATTAACGAGGCCTTCGCCGCGCAGGTCATTGGTTCGGCTAGGGCGCTCGGCATCGACGAAGACCGCCTCAACGTCAACGGCGGCGCGATCGCCGTCGGCCACCCCTTCGGCATGACGGGCGCGCGCATCACGAGCACCCTCATCAACTCGCTGCAGTGGCACGACAAGCAGTTCGGCCTCGAGACGATGTGCGTTGGCGGCGGAATGGGCATGGCGATGGTGCTCGAGCGCCTCTCGTGACGCGCCTCGGCCTGCGGTCGCATGGCCGCGCCGGCACCCCACACCACGATCTGTACCGTACAAAGGAGTATCTATGACCACCACGACGACCACGAACACCAAGACCGCGATCGTGACCGGGGCCGCGCGGGGCATCGGAGCGAGCACCGCGAAACGGCTCGCCGCAGAGGGCTTCGCCGTTGCAGTGCTCGACCTCGACGAGGCCGCCTGCGCCGAAACGGTCGACGCGATCACCGCCGCCGGAGGCAGGGCGCTCGCCGTCGGGGCGAACGTTGGCGACGAGCAGTCGGTTGCTGACGCCGTGGCCCGCGTCGCCGACGAGCTCGGCGCCCCGACCGTGCTCGTCAACAACGCTGGCATCATTCGCGACAACATGCTGTTTAAGATGACGGCCGACGACTGGGATTCGGTCATGACCGTGCACCTGCGCGGATCCTTCCTCATGAGCCGCGCCGTACAAAGCCACATGACCGAGGCTGGCTGGGGGCGCATCGTCAACCTCTCGAGCACCTCGGCGCTCGGCAACCGCGGCCAGGCGAACTACTCGGCGGCGAAGGCCGGGCTGCAGGGCTTCACGAAGACCCTCGCGATTGAGCTCGGCAAGTTCGGGGTCACCGTGAACGCGATCGCCCCCGGTTTCATCGAGACCGACATGATTGCCCAGACCGCCGAGCGCGTCGGTATGCCGCTCGACGACTTCCTCGCCGCGGCTGCCAAGCAGATTCCGGTCGCGCGCACCGGCCGCCCCGAAGACATTGCCCACGCCGTCGCTTTCTTTGTGAGCGAGGGCGCGAGCTACACCTCGGGTCAGGTGCTCTACGTCGCGGGCGGGCCAACATCATGAGGGTCTTCACCGGAGCCGCCGCACTCGAGGCTGCCGCGGGCGACGACCTCGGCTTCTCCGAGTGGCACACGATCGACCAGGCTCGCATCGACGCGTTCGCCGAAACAACCAATGACCGGCAGTGGATCCACGTCGATCCCGAACGCGCGGCCGAAACCCCGACCGGCGCGACGATCGCCCACGGATACCTCACGCTGAGCCTTATCGCGTCGATGATGGGTGAGATCTACCGCGTCGAGGGCGTGACCATGCTGCTCAACTATGGGCTCAACCGCGTGCGCTTCCCGTCGCCCGTCCCTGTCGGATCCCGCGTGCGGGCCCACGCCCGCATCGCCGCGGTCGAGCCCGGCGAGCGTGGTGTGCAGGTCGTCTTCGCGGTCACGATCGAGATCGAGGGTGCGGATCGCCCCGCCTGCGTCGCCGAACCGGTCGTGCTGGTCGTCCCGTAGCTGGCCGCGTCGCCCGCGTAGCCCGCGTCGTATCCGGTCGCGGGCTGTGTCGGTGTCGTTCGCTTTGGGCGGTCGCGCCTGCCCGCCGCCGATCTACTTGACGAAAAGCAGGGTGTTTTGGCTGAAACACCCTGCTTTTCGTCAAGTAAACGCGAAAAAGGGGTGCAAGGGGCCGTGGCGGCCGGTGCGCGCCGCCGGCCGCGCCCGCACCCGCCGCCGGCCGCTCCCGTAGCGTCGCAGCCCATAGCGGCGTGCCGCCAGCCGCACCCTCGGCCGCGAACGCCCACCCTGTGTATGCGCTAAACGTGAATTCTTCGTGAACAGCTGTACTTTTGCGCATTAGTGTATACACTGTAGGTATGAAGCCAGTGAAGGAAATGCGGGCGGGCGACAGGGCCTACGCAACACTGGTGTCTGAAATTCAGAGTGGCGAGCTCGCCCCCGGCACCGTGCTCGGCGAGGTCGAGCAGGCCACACGGCTCGGCGTCAGCCGCACGCCCATGCGTGAGGCGATCGGCAGGCTCATCGCCGACGGGCTCGCAAAGCAGCAGTCACCGCGCACGACCGTCGTGACGGGGTTCGACGCCGCCGACATTCGCCGGTTGTTCGAGGCACGTCGCGCACTCGAAGAGACCGCGGCGAGGCTCGGTGCCCAGCGGGCAGACCGCGACGAGTTCGCGAGTCTCGCTGCCGACTTCGGCGCCGTGCAGGTGTCGAGCGAAACGAACATCGACGAGTACTACGAGCTCATTCGGCGCTTCGATCGGGCGCTCGACGTCGCGGTCGATAACTCGTATCTCGTGTCGGCGCTGCGAGTGATCCGCACCCATCTCGTGCGAGCCAGGCAGCTTGCCCGCGACAACCACATGCGGCTCGAGAGCTCGGTCGCCGAGCATCGACTCATCGCCGAGGCCATCGCGGCGGGCGACCCCGACCTCGCGGCCCACGCGACGCACGTGCACCTGCACAACGCACTGACTTCAATTCTTCAATCGCTAGCAGAAGGAGCAGCATCATGACCGTGAATCATCACGTACGCGTATACAAGAGTGAAGAGGATCTGCCCCGCGAGGGCCAGCTCGCCTGGAAAATCGCAGAGGTCGCCGTCGACCCCGTCGAGGTCGAGGCCGATGTCGTTGACATGATCATCAACCGCATCATCGACAACGCGTCGGTGGCTGCCGCCTCGCTGAACCGTGGCCCCATCATCGCGTCACGCGCACAGGCCCTCTCGCACCCCGCCTCGACCGGCGGCAAGGGCGCGACGATCTTCGGCGTTGAAAACGCAGAGCGCACGAGCCCCGAGTGGGCCGCGTGGGCAAACGGCGTCGCGGTTCGCGAGCTCGACTACCACGACACCTTCCTGGCGGCGGAGTACTCGCACCCGGGCGATAACATTCCGCCGATTCTCGCGGTAGCCCAGCACGTCGGTGCTGACGGCCGTGCGCTCGTTCGCGGCATCGCGACCGGCTACGAGATTCAGGTTGATCTCGTGCGCGCGATCTGCCTGCACAAGCACAAGATCGACCACGTCGCACACCTCGGCCCCTCAGCGGCTGCCGGTATTGGCACCCTGCTCGGGCTCGACGCAACGACCATCTACCAGGCCGTTTCGCAGGCACTGCACACCACGACCGCGACCCGCCAGAGCCGTAAGGGCGAGATCTCGACTTGGAAGGCACACGCTCCCGCGTTCGCCGGCAAGATGGCCGTTGAAGCAGTCGACCGCGCAATGCGCGGGCAGACCTCGCCAAGCCCCATCTACGAGGGTGAAGACAGCGTCATCGCGTGGCTGCTCGACGGCCCCGAGGCTGCCTACGAGGTGCCGCTTCCCGCTAAGGGCGAGGCGAAGCGCGCGATTCTCGACACCTACACCAAGGAGCACTCGGCCGAGTACCAGGCCCAGGCCCTCATCGACCTCGCACGCAAGCTGCACACCGAGCACCCTGAACTGCAGGGCGGCGCGGCTGTCGAGTCGATCGTCATTCACACGAGCCACCACACGCACTACGTGATTGGCTCGGGCGCGAACGATCCGCAGAAGTACGACCCTGCCGCTTCACGTGAAACGCTCGACCACTCGATTCCCTACATCTTCGCGGTCGCGCTGCAAGACGGCGGCTGGCACCACGTTGACTCGTACACGCCTGAGCGTGCGGGTCGCGAAGACACGGTAACGCTGTGGAACAAGATCACGACGGCCGAAGACGCCGAGTGGACCCGCCGCTACCACTCAATCGACCCCAACGAGAAGGCCTTCGGCGGCCGCGTTGAGATCGTGCTCACCGACGGCACCAAGATCGTCGACGAGATCGCCGTAGCCGACGCGCACCCCCTCGGCGCAAAGCCGTTCATGCGCGAGAACTACATTGCCAAGTTCCGCCTGCTCGCCGAGCCGGTGCTTGAGCAGGCCGAGATCGAGCGCTTCCTTGAGCTCGTTCAGCGCCTGCCCGAGCTCAGCGCCGCAGAGGTGCAGGAACTCAATATCGTTGCGAAGTCGGGCCTGCTCGACCTCGCAGCAGCACCGAAGGGACTCTTCTAATGCTGTACGCAAAGACCACCCCCGCCGAGAAGCGCCGCATCTTTCGGGAAAAGCTGAACTCGGGCGAGCTGTTGCGCTTTCCCGGCGCCTTCAACCCGCTCTCGGCGAGGCTCATTGAAGAGAAGGGCTTCGACGGGGTCTACATCTCGGGAGCCGTGCTCTCGGCCGACCTCGGTCTGCCCGACATCGGGCTCACGACCCTCACTGAGGTTGCCGGCCGCGCGCAGCAGATCGCGCGCATGACCGAGCTGCCCGCGATCGTTGACGCTGACACCGGCTTCGGCGAGCCCATGAACGTGGCCCGCACGATTCAGACGCTCGAAGATGCGGGGCTCGCGGGCTGCCACATCGAAGACCAGATCAACCCGAAGCGTTGCGGCCACCTCGACGGCAAGGCCGTCGTTGACGAAGACACCGCCATCAAGCGCATTCGCGCCGCCGTCGACGCGCGCCGTGACGAGAACTTTCTCATCATGGCCCGCACCGACATTCGTGCGGCCGAGGGCATGGACGCGGCGATTGCCCGCGCGAAGGCCCTCGTCGAGGCTGGCGCCGACGCGATCTTCCCCGAGGCCATGCGCTCGCTCGACGAGTTCAAGGCCATGCGCGACGCACTCGATGTGCCGATTCTCGCGAACATGACCGAGTTCGGTAAGAGCGACCTCTTCTCGAGCGAAGAGCTCGCCGCAATCGGCGTGAATATCGTCATCTGGCCGGTTTCGATGCTGCGCATCGCGATGGGTGCGACGGGCCGCGCGCTCGACACGCTCAACGAAGAGGGCCACCTCACCTCGAAGCTTGACGAGATGCAGCACCGTGCTGACCTCTACGAGCTCATCGATTACGAGGCATACAACCACTTCGACACCAGCGTGTTCAACTTCGAGGTCAAGAAGTAACACCGAAGACCCCGCGGTGCCGGGGGCGTAGCGGAGGAGCGCTGCGCCCCCGGCACCGCTCGGTCGTTTTTCTCGCTTTACCGGGTCACTCCGCGATACGGTGGCATGAGGGAAACGATCGGCCAACCCTCACCGAAGTACGCGTAGTACGACACCTTACGCAAAGGAGCGATCATGGCAGAAGCCGAAATTCACAAGGGCCTCGCAGGCGTCACCGTTGATTACACGGCCGTCTCGAAGGTCAACCCCGAGACCAACAGCCTGCTCTACCGCGGCTACCCCGTTCAGGAGCTCGCGGCGACCCAGCCGTTCGAGGCCGTCGCGTTTCTGCTGTGGAACGGTGAACTGCCGACCGACACGCAGCTCGCAGCCCTGCGCGCCAAAGAGCGCCAGCACCGTGAGCTCGCGCCGAACGTCAAGGCCGCGATCGACCTTTTGCCGCTCGATGCTCACCCGATGGACGAGGTGCGCACCGCCGTCTCGGTCATCGGTGCCTCAGATACCTCTGGCTCGGGATCGGTGCTCGACGCCGCGGGAAGCCCTGAAGAGAATCTCGATCGCTCGATCCGCCTCTTCGCAGCCCTGCCCGCGATTGTCTCGTACGGCCAGCGCCGCCGTCGTGGCGAAGCGATCGTGCCCGCCCGCGATGACCTCGACTACGCGGCGAACTTTCTTTGGATGACCTTCGGTGAAGAAGCCGACCCCGTCGTGGTCGAAGCCTTCAACCAGTCGATGATTCTCTACGCAGAGCACTCGTTCAACGCGTCGACCTTCACCGCCCGCGTCATCACCTCGACGCTCTCTGACCTCTACTCGGCCGTCGTCGGCGCGATCGGCGCGCTCAAGGGCCCGCTGCACGGCGGGGCAAACGAGGCCGTGCTACACATCTTTAACGAGATCGAGTCGGCCGACAACGTCGTGCCGTGGCTCGACAAGGCGCTCGCTGAGAAGCGCAAGATCATGGGCTTCGGCCACCGCGTGTACAAGCGCGGCGACTCGCGCGTGCCCACGATGAAGCAGGCGCTTGATCGTCTCGTCGATCACTACGAGCGCCCCGACGTGCTTGCGATGTACGACGCGCTCGAGGGCGAGTTCGTGAGCCGCAAGGGCATCTACCCGAACCTCGATTACCCCTCGGGCCCCGCATACGACCTCATCGGCTTCGATGTGCTCACTTTCACCCCGCTCTTCATCGCCTCACGCGTGACGGGCTGGACCGCGCACATCATGGAGCAGACCCAGTCGAACGCGCTCATTCGCCCGCTCTCGGCATATAACGGCCCCGACGAGCGCCACATCGATGGCTACGTCGCGACCGCCGCCGATCTTGAGGCGCAGCAGCGCGAGGCAGAGGCCGGGGCATAGCCATGGCCGCGAAAGAAAAAGTCGTCATCGTTGGCGGTGCCCGCACCCCCATCGGCTCGTTCGGCGGATCGCTCGCCGAGGTCGATGCGTACGAGCTCGGCGCGGCTGCCACTGTCGAGGCGCTGAAGCGCTCCGGGATCGCGCCTGCCGAGGTCGGCGAGGTCGTCATGGGCTGCATCTCGCAGGTGGGCCCCGACGCCTACAACGCGCGTCGCGTGGCACTCGAAGCCGGTCTTGACCGCTCGGTTCCTGCGTTCAACGTGAACCGCTTGTGCGGATCGGGTCTGCAGGCCATCTGGTCGGCAGCGCAAGAACTCCTGTGGGATGGTGGCGAGGGCGGCCTCGACGTCGCCGTAGCCGGCGGCAACGAGTCGATGTCGCGCACGCCGTTCATCGAGTTCGGTGCCCGTGGCAATGCTCGTCTGGGAGACCGGAAGCTGCTCGACGGCACCCTCGCGATTCTGACAGATCCGTTCAGCAAGAAGCACATGGGCTTCACCGCGGTGAACGTCGCCAACAAGTACGGCATTAGCCGTGACATGCAAGACGAGTTCGCACTCGAGTCGCAGCGTCGTGCCGACTCGGCGGCCGCGAAGGCTGCGTTTGCCGAAGAGATCATTGCGGTCTCGTCGGGCGGACGCAAGCCGGTCGAGGTCTCGACCGATGAGCACCCGAAGCCAAGCACAACGCTTGAGGTGCTCGGTGGCCTGCGCCCCGCCTTCGACCCCGAGGGTTCAGTGACCGCGGGCAACTCATCGGGCATCAACGACGGTGGCGCCGCAACCGTGCTCATGCGCGAGTCAGACGTGCGGGAGCGCGGCCTCAAGGGCCTCGTGACCCTCGAGGCGGTCGCGACCGCGGCCCTCGAACCCGAGCTCATGGGCTACGCCCCCGTGATCGCGCTCGAGAAGCTCTGGAAGCGCACCGGGCTCACCCCGGCTGACGTCGACGTGTTCGAAGTCAACGAGGCCTTCGCAGCCCAGGCGGTTGCCGTCGTGCGCGACGCTGGCCTCGACCCCGAAAAGGTGAACCCCTACGGCGGCGCGATCGCCCTCGGCCACCCGGTCGGCGCGACCGGCGCGATTCTCACCGTGCGTGCGGCGCTCGACCTGCACCGCCGCGACCTCGAGTACGCGGTCGTCACGATGTGCATTGGCGGCGGACAGGCGCTCGCGGCGCTGATTCGCCGGTACGACGCGTAGTACAACGCCAAGCTGGTCATTGAGGTGGGGAGTCGAGAGACTCCCCACCTCAATGCGTTTGGGAGGCTGGGATGCCAATGCGCTCATCGATGCCTCTCTTCAGTTTTCAGAAGAGACGAAGCTTGGTCCGATGTCGAGCGAAAGGGCGGCGAACGAGCTGCGCGAACACCTGCGTGGCGAGGTTACTGATGGGCTTGATGTTCGCGGAAATTTGGACGGCATTGAGAGTGAAAGCCGTGACCTTGCTCCGTTTATGATCGTCGAACCTGATCGGAGCAACCGAATTTGGTCGACGGAGCTCTTTGGGCCGATCGCGATGCTGACTCCGGCTGAAACCGTCGACGAGGCGATCGCGATCGCGAACGATTCGCCGTACGGGCTTGGCGCGACGGTCTATACCGACTCGATCGAGCATGCTCGCCGGTTTGTCGCTGAGGTCGAAACGGGCATGGTTTTGGTCAACGGGCCACGGGGCAGTAACCCGGCACTGCCGTTCGGCGGTGTCAAGCGATCGGGCATCGGGCGCGAGCTTGGGCGCTGCGGAGTGCGTGAGTTTGCGAACGAGAAGCTGGTGGTGTTGCCGACGGAGTTTGTCGGCGCTGAAAGCTAAGTGGTGCACAGCCATTGAACCGTCAATAGTCGCCGCACTCGTGCATCCGATGTGAGGCGTGACGCAGCAAACGGTGAGGGGAGGGACAGTCTGAGAAACTGTCCCTCCCCTCACCCTTTGGCATTGGTGCTATTGCTGAAGGCGCAGCGCTCGCCTGGCAGCCTGTTCCACAGGGTCAGGGACAGGCACGGCGTTTACCAAACGGGCGGTGTACTCGTGCTTTGGCGATAGAAGCACCTGGGCGGTATCGCCCTGCTCAACGAGAGTTCCCGCACGAAGCACGCCGACGGTGTCGGCAAGCTGCTCGACCACGGCGAGATCATGGGTGATGAAGAGCGACGCAAAGCCGAGTTCTTGCTGGAGCGACGAAAAGAGCTCCAGCACCCTTGCCTGCACCGAGACATCGAGGGCGCTCGTTGGCTCATCGGCAATCACGAACTCTGGCCCCAAGATCAGTGCTCGGGCAAGACCGACACGTTGCCGTTGCCCTCCCGAAAGCTCGTGGGGAGCCCGCTCTGCCATGCTGCGGGGCAGCTCGACAGCATCGAGAAGCTCAAAGACGCGCTCACGCAATTGGTTGCGCTGAGGGTACGTTCGGTGAATCGTTGCTGGTTCAGCGATGCACTGAAACACTGAGAAAAACGAGTTAAATGAGGCCGCTGGGTCTTGAAAAACGAACCCCACACGCTTACGAAGGTCGCGCATCTCACGCGGCTTCAGTCGCGTTACGTCCTGACCCAGTAGCCGCAGAGACCCGCCGGTGACAGTGGTGATGCCAGCGAGAGCTTTCCCAATGGTGCTTTTGCCCGAACCAGATTCGCCCACGAGGCCGTAGACCTCGCCGGGATTGATGGTGATGTTGACACCGCTTACGGCAACGAACGCTTTCTTGCGAAACTGCCCCGGATATGAAATCTCGAGGTTCTCAGTGGTGAGCACAGGCTCAGCGGCCGCGGGGGCTGGTTCTGAGGGCTGCGACTGCGAGGTAGCGATGCGCCCCGAACCGAGCTTTGGAACCGCCTTGAGCAACTTCTGGGTGTACGGATCACGTGGGCGTTCAAAGAGCTCTTGTACCGGAGCATCTTCGACAATATGACCGCGAAACATGACTGCGACACGGTCGGCAAGGTCGGCCACAACTCCCATGTTGTGCGTGATGAGCACGATTGACGCGCCGAGCTCATCGCGGCATCGTCTGAGCAGATCAAGAATTTCTGCCTGAACGGTGACGTCGAGTGCCGTCGTTGGTTCGTCTGCGATGATGATGCGCGGTTCCAAAGCGAGCGCCATGGCGATGACGATGCGCTGTTTCTGTCCGCCAGAAAATTGGTGTGGATAGTCATCGATCCGCCGCTCAGGCTCGGGAATACCAACGGCTCGGAGCATTGCGATTGCCTTCGAACGGCGTTCAGCTCGATTGAGGGCGCCGTGAGCTCGAAGACCTTCCTCCATCTGCCAGCCGATGGAGTAGACCGGGTTGAGTGCGGTCGAGGGCTCTTGGAAGACCATCGCGGCGTCACTTCCGCGGAGCGCTCTCAACTCTTTCGATGAAGCGGTGAGCACCTCTTTGCCGTTCACAAAGATGGCACCGCCGGTGGTCGCCCCCGAAGGGAGTAGGCCCAGGATTGCTCGGGCCGTGATCGTCTTTCCTGATCCAGATTCGCCAACAACGGCAAGAATTTCCTGGTCACCCACCTCGAGCGAGATGCCGTCGACTGGGCGCACGTGACCAGCGCGACCGCTGATATCGACGCTGAGGTTGTCAATACGCAGAGGAATGCTCATTCTGAGGCTCCGTTCTTTCGGTTCGTGGTCTTCGCCGTGCCGAAGAGGCGCGCGATCACGCCACCTGGGCTGGCAGCGACGCTGCGACGATCGACGAGGTCCCTGAGACCATCGCCCAGCAGGTTCAGGCCGATGACCGTGATAATGAGGGTCACGCTGCCGAGGATCACCATGTGGGGTGCCTGCAGAATGACCGCTTTCCCGTCGTACAAGATATTGCCCCAGCTTGGTGCTGGTGTGGGAACGCCCGCTCCAAGAAAGCTGAGGGCGGCTTCGGTGATGATTGAGTCAGCGAAAATAAAGGTCGACTGAACCGCGAGTACCGATAGCGTGTTCGGCAGAATATGCCGAATCATGATGTGGATCGGAGTTGCACCTTGGGCAAGACTTGCTTCAACGAACACTTCTGACTTCACAGACATTGCTTTTGAGCGCACGAGTCGTGCCACGTTGGGGGTGAAGACGACCGTGAGCGCAATGATGAGGTTTGGCACGCTCGGTCCAAGCGAGGCCGAGAGCGCGACGGCAAGCAGCATGGCCGGAATCGACATGAGGCCATCGCAGATGCGCATAAGAACCATGTCGAGACGGGGGAAGAAGCTCGCGAGAACGCCGATGGCGGTTCCAAGAATCGAACTCAGCACCGCGACGCTTGTGCCGACGATGAGCGAGGTAGACGCCCCAACAAGAATTCGCGCGAAGAGATCGCGGCCAAAGGTATCGGTACCAAAGAGATGGTCGGCAGAAGCAGGTTGCAGCCTTTTTGCTGAGTCAACAGCATACGGGTCGAGGCCGACGATGAGGGGAATCAGGAAGGCGCACGCGAAGACCAGCAGGACGATCAGGCCGCCAAAAACGAGCGGTCGATTAGAGAGGATCCGCGCGCCGATCCCGTGTTTCGCTTTGGGCGCGATATTCAGAAGCTCGGTGCTTGGCACAGGTTGCTGTGTCATCGGGCAGCTCCTTTCGAAGTGGTCAATCGAACTCTGGGGTCAACGAGCCCGTACAACAGGTCAATAATGAGGTTGACCGTGAGGTAGATGAGGGTGGTGAAAAGTACGACGCCCTGAATGACGGCGTAGTCGCGGCGCGTGATCGAGTTGACGAGCAGCGAGCCGATTCCCGGAATGTTGAAGATCGTTTCAGTGACCACCGCTCCGGTGACGAGCCCGCCAAAGCTGAGGCCGATGACCGTCAGGATGGGAAGACCTGCGTTGCGCAACGAGTGGCGAAACAGGAGACGACGCTCAGAGACGCCCCGTGACCGTGCCGCGTCAATGTAATCGGCGCTGAGCACATCAAGCACCGAAGCGCGAGTGGTGCGGGTCAAGAACGCAGCCTGCACTGTTCCGAGTGAGATTGCCGGAAGCAGAAGGTAGCGGAAGCCCTCTGACGGGTCTGTGAATATATTGACGTAGCCGGCGACTGGCAGGAGCCTCAGCCCAACTGAAAAGACCAAGACAAGGATGAGGCCCAAGACGAAGCTGGGCACGGCCATGCCAATCAGGGTCAGACCTTGCACGCCGTTGTCGAGCAGGCTGCCGCGGCGTTTAGCGGCGAGTGTGCCGAGAGGAACCGCGACAATGATCGTGATGATTTGCGCAAGCAGAGCGAGCTGAATCGTGGGCATGATGTTATCGGCGATCGCCGTTAACACTGGCTTTTTGAGGAACAAGGAATCACCGAAGTCACCGGTGAGAATTCCTCCAACCCAGGAGAAGTACTGGCTGAGGAGCGGCTGGTTGAGGCCGAGCTGTTCCCGTAGCTCAGCAAGCTGGTCGGGAGTCGCTTCGGGACCCAAGATGGTCATTGCCGGATCACCAGGGGTGATGTGTACGAGAGAAAAAATGACGATTGAAACGACAAAGAGCACCGGCAACAGTGCCAGCAGTCGCTTACCTACGTATGAGAGCAAGTCGAGGTCCTTCCTGCAGGAATAAGAAGCGGGGTGGCCGGCCTTGCGGCGGCCACCCCGTGGGGCTACTCAGTGAAGCGAGCTGCCCACCAAATAATGCTGTCGTCGACGGGAAGTTGCTCTACTTCGAGGGTCGTTGCGTGCACGCCGTAAGCATCACCGATCTTGCTCACAGGAATGTAATCGATGAACCACTGCTGCAGCTCGTCGTAGTGCGACTGGGCCTCTTCGAGCGTGGCTGAGTTGCGGAAAGTCTGCAAGAGCGCGTCAAGCTCGGGGCTTTCAGTGAAGCCTGCGAAATCATTACGCATGAAGACGAGCGAACCCGGATCGTTCTTCGGAGTGTTCGGAATCACGGTGAGGTCATACGCTGATGGGTCGTTGCGAATCTCGCTGAACGTGGGCCAGTCGTAGGTGTCGAGCGAGACGGTTGCGCCGATACTCTGGAGCTCTTCCTGAATGACTACAGCGGCGTTGTAAGCCTCTGAGTAGTCGCGGGTGACGATCATCTTAATCGTCTCGCCCTGGTAGCCGGCCTCTTCGAGAAGCTTCTTTGCTTTTTCTGGGTCGTTGGGGTTGTAACTGTCTGCGCCCACCGATGATTTCCACTGGCCCTCTTGGTCAGCCATCATCATGTGTGGTGTGAGTGCAAAGAACTCATCGTCGACCACTGCGGCTTTCATGATGCTTTCGCGGTCGAGGAGCGTGTCGACAGCTTGGCGGGCCTTGACATTACTGAAGAGGCCCTCTGCCTTGTTGTAGTACAGGTTGAGCAGCGTGCCAGGAGTCGAACCTGCTCGCAGAGCCGGGTCATCGAGAACATCGGCAGCGTTGTCGTAAGGAATTTCGGGCACAGCATCATATTCACCGGTCTGCAGGCCTAGGATTCGTGTTGAAGCGTCAGCCACAAACACGTACTTCAAGCCCGCAGTTTGCGCGGTCCTGTCACCCGAGAGCCCGTCGATGGGGCCTTCGGTCGGGCTGTAATCGTCAAACTTGTTCAAGACGAGCTTCTGATCGGGAACCCACTCGTCGAGCATGAACGGGCCGGTACCGATGACATCTTCAATGGCGTCGTCGCCGGCTGCTTCCACGACCTCGGAAGGGTAGATGCCGGCAAACTGCTCACGGCCGCTTGACAGTGCAATCGGCACCGTGAAGCTTGGCGCAGGAAGCGTGAGCGTTACCGTCAGGTCGTCGGTAGCGGCCCATTCTGCATCAGCGAAGGTGCTCTGTCCTGGGCCCGAGAGACGGTCCCAGCGTTCCATCGAAGCAACGACATCTTCGGCATCGAGTGCGCTGCCGTCATGGAATGTGACGCCTGAGCGAAGCGTGAACGTGTAGACGGTACCGTCGGCATTGGTCTCGTACGACTCGGCGAGCATCGGCACGACGTTCCGGTCGCCGTCAGTCGTGAGCAGTGTTTCGAGAATGTTGCGGGAAATCGAGGCGGTTGCCGTTGCCGTCGATACATGCGGGTCAAGGTTTGGGGGTTGAGCGTTCATGGCGATCGTCATGACACGCTCTTCAGCGTTTCCAGATTCACCGGCGCTGGGGGAACAAGCAGTGAGTGCGAGGGCTATGGCTCCGATCGAGATGAGCCCTATGGCGGGTTTCCGCATGGATGTACTCCTTTGTCGTGGTCTTCCGAACAGGAAACAACAGTTTGGGCCACCCTCATCGTTGACGGACGTTTGCTGATTCCCGGTCGTGTGGTGTAATCAAATCACACTGATGTATGCAAGAGCAAATTTTCTTTGATCAAGTTTGAATTATTGCGTTAACGGCCATATTTTATGCCATATTTTGAGGGGTATCGCTGAGCGCCTCTCTGGTGCTTTTTCATCAATCTTGTAGTGTTTATTACTGATATTTGTAGTGCTTGTTACTCAAAATCCGTCTGGCTTCAATAAAATACTTGGAGACGCGGTAATGTGCAGGCGAGGGGCCTGTGTCGCAGGCGCTACTGAGACGGAGGTGTGACGATGAAAGCTGAGGCAATGGTGCCCGCTGGTTCGTTGCTTGACAGGGTGCGGCAGCTTGACCCCAAGCCGCAATCAGCTGAGGGGCGTGTGATTGCCTATGTTTTGGCTGCCCCAGACCAGGCAATTATGGAATCTGCGATGCGTATTGGTCAAGAATCTGGGGTGAGCGACGCGAGCGTCATTCGCACGGCCAATAAGCTCGGCTATGCCGGTCTACGCGATATGAAACACGCGATTCGTGACTATTTGAGCAACGGAAAACCCGTCACGGAACAGCGAAGGTCGATCCGCTCCGTTCCTCCTGCCACGGTTACCAACGCAAGAATCGCGCAATCTGATGTTCACGAAGAATTGCGGAGGCAGATTCTTACGGGAGAACTTGCGAGTGGGGTCCGTGTCACCGAAGCGGAACTTGCCGATCGACTCGGCGTGAGCCGCACCCCGATACGCGAAGCGGTAAGACTTCTTGAGCAATCTCAGCTGATCGTTCGAGACCATCGGGGCATCACGGTCCCCGTGCAAACCGTCGATGAAATGATTGAGCAGTACGACGCTTACATTCTGCTCAACAGTGCTCTGGTGCGAAAAGCATGCACCAACCGTAAAGAGGGTGATCTCTTGGCGATGCGTCGGATTAACCAGGAGATGCGTGAACTCACTGGTGACGATCAGGTGATTGAGTTGCTGGCTGACGGCAACCGGAGGTTTCACGCGGCGACTTGGAAAGCCTCTGGTGACCGAACGCTTATTTCCCTCGTGCGGTTTTTGAGTGACCAGCTCGACCGTTGGAACGGGACAACACTTACCGCCCCAGGGCGCAGGGAAGAGTCGCTTCAGCAGCACGAAGACCTTACTGACGCGATAGACCGTCGTGAGGGAGATCTGGCGGTAGCGATTATTTCGTCACACCTGCATCGCGCCCGCCAGATCAGGCAAGAACTCTACGAGCTCTAGGCGCTCGCTGACTCGTAGAGGTTCCACGGCAGCGCCTTGAGCGAGCGCTGTGATGGAAGCCCGTCAGCGAGCAGGTACTCGCCCGTCGTGAGATCGACGATTGACGCGGTCACGGTCTGCCACTGCTTGGTGTCAGGGAGTGACAGGTCGGGTAGGGCACACACCGAGTTCGGTGCAAACGTTTCATTCGATAGGGCGTGCACAATGCTGGCGCGGGTTGTGTCGGTGTCAGCTGCGTTCTTTGCTGACTTCAGGCGCCCCTCGACCAGGGGGACTCGGTAGAGCGAGTCGACCGCCATGGGCATGTACGGGCCGGGCTGACCGGTGGGGATGTGCACCTCGTGGTGGTTTCCGTGTACGAGAACCCCATCGCTCGCGTACTTCCAGGCGGTGCGTTCGGCCGGAGTTGTCTCGAGGCTGATCGAGAAGCCCTCGCGGGTCGCGAGAAGGTAGTTTGCGCCGATCTGCTGGTCTGCTTTGAACACTCGATCCATGGCCTCGTTGAGCGAGGTTGACTGGAGCACCCGTCGGCGTACGAAGGGCTGCGGAACCCCGTACCCTTCGTAGCCGTATCGCCCGCCGAGTCCGTTGACCTGCATCGCGATGCCGGCTCCGTTGGCGCCGTGACGGCCTACCTGGCCTGCCTCGATCTGCATGATGATGTCGGGTTCATTCTCGCCGCGAACGCGAAGCATGATGATTGAGTCGATGGCGCCACAGAGGTAGTCCCAGTTTTGCCCAGCGTACGAGTGTCCGTCGCCCGCGGCCTCGGGTGACAGTGCGTAGGTGGTGCATTCGCCGCCCTGCAGGTCTGCGAAGCGCTTGTCGTAGATGATCTCTCCACGCGCGTTGATCGCCATCAGCTCGAGGAAGTCGAAACCTGAGCCCTCGGCGATTGCTCTGACCTCTTCGACAAGGTCAGGCGCGTATTCGGTAGCGGGCGCTACCCATGCCTCTGCTCGCGCACAGATCTCGGTCCACTCAAGGCCCGAAGCCTGTTTGAACGCACGCTGGTAGAAGTCAATTGAAGCTGCGATCTGTTGTTTGGCCTGCTTGCCGTACTGCAGGCCGCGTTCCCTGGGCGTGCCGCTGATATCAATGAGGGGCAGGGAAAATTGCTGAGAGTTGGTCAACGGTGACTCCTTCAAACTGAGTGAACTGCGGTATGTAATGAACGCTACCTAGTTCTGACGCAAAGCGTCTAAATGAGCCAGATAATGTGTAGTGTTCAGGTATACAGTAGCGCACTACATGAATGAACTTGCAAGTTTTCACCGTGAGAAGTTTGGCTTCAGCGCCTCAGCGTTGTGAGAAAGTGGGGGCCGAGTGCGGCAACTGTTTCGGTGTTGAGTGAGTAGTAGACGTATTTGCCCTGACGTTGCGTTCGCACGAGGCCTGCTTGCCGAAGGCGCCGCAAATGCCGAGAGATGAGGGGTGATGTCGTGCGCAGCTCTTCGGCAATATCAAGCGTTGTTGAGGGGCGTCTCAAAATCATGCGGCATATGCCGAGGCGAACGGGGTCTGCGAGGGTTTGAATACGCTCAAACACCTCAGCGACTCGAGGCGAACTGGGGGCATCAACGTCGTACTGGATGACGATCGGAAGGCCCGGGGCGAACTGAATGTGAAGGTGTGGTGAAACGAGTGCCGAGGGCACGATGATGAGTGGGCGCCCTGCGACCCGTACGGTGTCGTTGTAGACCTTGTCGACGATGGCCGTTTCGTCTGACGGGATGGTGATTTCGGGTATTCTTTCCGAGAGTGCCAGGAGCCCGACCGAGCTGAGCCTGCTTGAGAGGAGCTCCGCATGGCGTGCAAGGTTCGGTGCCGAGGCTTTCCAGACGGGCCCCATCCACGCTTTCCAAGCGGATTGGAGAAACTCAATGAGCTGCCACCGCACCGTTTCTGGCGAGAGAACCAGGTCGCGCGCGAGCTCAAGGCGACTCATTGAGATTCGTTCGACCCGTCTGAAGAACTGTGCTTGTTCCTGTGTGGAGTCTCTGATGGTACTGCTGACGGGCCGCCCTGCGTCTTCGGTGAGGCTGTCGGCGGCAAGAATGATAAACCGCTCGACGGGAAGTTGGGCCAAGAGGGTGAGTTGATCGGTGATCGTGGTTGCTTCGTGGGGGGTCTGGTCTAGCGGGAAGAGTAGGCGCGAGCGCAAGGGGCCATAGAGCGGGAGAAACCGGTTCAAGTGCTGTCGTAGCGTGCCGCCGTTGTCGGTTTGTTTCGCGTGACCAATGAGCGGCTCTGCAAGCGGGTGGTGATCTTGAAATGAGAGGGCGTGAAGGAGTGCCCCGAGCTCCGCGAGCGGATCGGGGCGAACGATGAGTTGGTCTGGTGTGACCCCTTCGAAATGCATCGTGATGGGCATTGGGAAATGGCCTCCTCATGATTATCGATTGTTCGGTAATCGTACCGCCTGCGCGCTCAGTGTGACGTAGCGTCGCACGTAAGGTTCGCGACCAAAGGGGGATCGCGAAGAAAGGATCCCGTGGACGTTTTTATTGAATCCCGAAATCTTTACCGTGAAGGCGCGACGACGTTTTTCGCATCGCGCATCGATCAGCGTTTCAGTTACTGCCTGTACGTTCCAGATCGGCTCCCTGGCGACCCTGACCGGTACCCTCTCGTCGTGATCCAGCACAGCACCGACCGTGACGCTGCCGAATATCGCAATGCCTTTGCGCAGTTTTGCGAAGACGCTCGCTGTATCTTGCTGGCGCCGCTGTTTCCTGCAGCGATTGGCGATCCCGATGACCTGCATAACTACAAATTTTTAGAGTACGAGGGCATTCGCTTTGACCTCATCTTGCTCGAGATGATTCGTGAGGTATCGCAGGTCTTTCCGGTTGACGGTGAGCGGTTCCTGCTCCATGGGTTTTCTGGCGGCGGCCACTTTGCCCACCGTTTTCTCTACCTTCATCCCGAGAAGCTTCTCGGGTGCTCGATTGGGGCGCCGGGGCGTATCACGATGCTTGACCCTTCGCAGGAGTGGTGGTTGGGCACCGCGGGGATGGCGGAGCGCTTCGGCATCGAGCCCGACCTGCAGAGCATTCGTGACGTGCCTATTCAATTAGTCATCGGTGGCGCTGATGTTGAGACTTGGGAGATTAACGACAGGAGTAGTCGGTACTGGAAGCCGGGCCTTGAGGGGCAGGGAATGACGCGGATCGAACGGATGCGTGCGTACCGAGAAAATCTACGGCAAAACGGTGTTTCGTGTCGTGCCGATGTGATTCCGGGCATTGGGCACGACGGGTTTCCCCTTATTCCCGCGGTTGAACGGTTTTTCCATGATGTGTTGAAGGGTGAGTTTCGGCCTGAGCCACGGCGGGCAGAGCCGCTCATCGCTGTTCGCGTGTAATCGCGAGCTGTTCACGAATAACTGGGAGTGGGCTTCGACTTCCTTGCGCTTCGGTCGGTACAGGAATTTAGCGGAGTTATTACGCAAAGTAGCCCATATCAGGTGGGAGTACGAGAGAGGCTTCGAGAATCCGTTGGCTCAGGTACTCCGAGTTTTCACGGAGCCCTCCTAAAGAAAGGAAGACGTGTTCCTGACCTTCGTTTTTCGCTGCGAGATACGCTGAGCCCCGGGCGACGGAAATACTTTGAGCAGCGAGGCGCAGGACAGTGTCTTCTTCTGAGCGGACGGGAATCCACAGGCAGAGACCCGCTGCTGAATGAATTTCTATGCCAGCGGTTGCAAAGCGCTGAATAAAGATGTTCCTCCTTGCTGCATACTCGTGGCGTGCCTGTTTAACAGTTGAAGCAACATGAGCGTCGGTGAGGGCAATTTCAAGTAGTTTTGCGTTTATTGCGCTCACCCATTCGCCTCCGCTGCGCCAGACCGAGATCCGTTCCATGATCATCGCGGGGCCGGTGATGGCGCTTACCCGAATATCGGGATGGATCTCTTTTGAAAATGCCGACATCAGGATGACATGTTCAGGGGCTAAAGAAGCCAGCCGTATGGGGGCCTCGGGAGCAAGGTTTCCGTGGTGATCTACTTCAATTGCTGTTGCATCGTAAGCCTTGAGAAGGTTGGCTATATGAGCAAGATTCTCTGTCGGGACAAGGAAGCCTGTGGGGTTTTGGACTCTTGTCTGCAACAGGAGTACACGAACCCCCGATTTTAGGGCAGATTCGATTTCCACGAGATCATAACCTGTGCGTGAAAAGGTAATTGGGGCGGGTGTCATTCCGGCTTGCTTGATGATGCTTTTGTAGAGCGCAAATTCTGGATTGCCGATGCCGATGGCCGCCCCGCGGTGGCCGAGCGCCTGCAATATACGGGGTAATGCGCCGATAATCTCGGTGTCCAGAAGCATGCGATCAGGCGTGTAACCGATGCGGGCGAGGACTGCTTCCCTGAGTGGTTCTGAAATTTGATCTTTGCCGGGATAGCCGTGAAACTTGCCCTCTTCAGCTACGCGAATGAGGAGAGGTTTGAGATCAACCTGAAGGTTTGGGTCTGGGTACCCAGGTGCTAGGTGGTGAATGAAAGCCGTTCGTGAAACTCCTTTGAGCCTGTAGGAAGTGGCTTCAACGGGCGCGGCGATAAAAGTTCCGCCCCGGCGTCTCGTTTCTATGATTCCCATTTGTACGAGACTCGACCAAGCCCGACTGATTGTCGAAGTTGAAAGGCCGAGGGCTTCGGTCATGTCATTGATGCGTGGTAGTCGAGTTCCTGGAGGCAATTTGCCGTTTCGTGCGAGCAGCATTACTGCATCGACGAGTGCATCAGCTTCGAAACGGAGCATGTGCTTCCGAATGATGTCAAGAACCGGCAAAGTATCATTCATAAGATAAATATATTCTATTCACACTTATTCTGCACTATCTTTGAATTCCAGATCCGAACCAATGACGAGGAGGAATCATGAATTCAAAAAGTGTAAAGATTGTCGGTGGCATGCTGGGAGTAGCGGTGGCTATTTCTCTTTCAGCTTGTGGCTCATCGCCTTCCGCAGATGCAGATGGTGCCGAAGCCCTACCTGTGGTCAATAAAGGTGACCTCACGGTCTGCATATCAAAGAACGCATACGAACCTTTGTATTGGAATGACTCGGGCGATTGGCAAGGCTTTGATCTGGACTCGATTCGGGCGATTGCTGATGAACTGGACTTGAAGGTCGAACTGAATGTCTCTGCGTTTGACGGTCTACTTCCCGCTCTTCTCTCTGGCAGGTGCGACGTGCTGCGGTCAGGACTTTATTTGAATGAAGAGCGAGCCGAGAAGACTGATGCTGTTCCGTACTTAACTACGGGGCCGGCGCTCATTGTTGAAGATGGAAATCCGCTAAACCTTACCTCTGCTGAAGATCTGTCAGGTGTGCGAGTCGCGGTGCAGGGTGCGTCGGCAAATGAACAGATACTGCGTTCGCTCAGCGAGGAGCTTGAAGCTGCTGGCAAACCAGGAATTGAGTTATCTGTGTATCCAGAATTGCCTGAGACTGTTGCGGCTCTTCAGAATGGTCGCGTTGACGCAACAATTGAAACAGACGTTGCTGCGGTACAAGCAGCAAAAACTCTTGGTGAAGGGTTCGAAGTAGCCGATACGATTTTTCCGGCTGAGACCAATTTCGGTATGTTCTTGCCCAAAAATAGTGAGTTGACGCCAACGATGATCGAGGCGGCGAAGAAACTTACCGATGACGGAACATTCGCAAGCTTTGCCGAGAAGTATGGTCTTTCACCTGATCGAATCGTTACCCCAGAATTGGTGACGAAACCATGACCTTTGATCCGCAGGTCTTCTTTGAAGCGCTCTTCTCGACGAGTTACCTCATTGGGGCGGTGACTGCGATTTCATTAGCGGTCATTGTTCAAGCTGTCGCGACAGTGCTTGGCTTTTTCCTAGCTCTCGGGAGGGACAGTAAGAACCGTGCAATTCGTCTGCTCAGTGCAGGGTATGTGTGGCTGTTCAGGGCAATTCCAGCACTACTCATTCTGATCCTGATCTGGAATGCATTGCCGCAAGTCCTCCCCGTTCTGAAACAAGGCTGGTTTACGCCATATCTAGGGGCTTTCTTTGGACTCACCCTGCTCGAAACCGCGCTTATGGCTGAGATTTTACGTTCAGCTCTCTCAGCGATCCCACCTGGGCAGATCGAGGCTGGAAAAGCGCTTGGTCTCAAACCCTGGAGCACGATTTGGCACATCCAAATTCCGCAGATGGTCCGGGTGGCGATTCCTCCTACAGGAAATCAGTTCATCAATATGGTCAAGATGACGAGTCTTGGATCGGTTATTTCCTTGCAAGAACTCCTATATACGGCTGCGCAAGATGTATCGCGAACCTTTAGCTTTGCCGAATACTATTCGGCCGCTGCGCTGTACTACCTCGTCTTGGTGTCTCTCTTCATGGTGGCTCAGAGCAGATTAGAGCGTAAATATTCATGGAAGAGCAGCCCAAAGCGTTTGAAGAAAGTGACTACTCGAACCGAATCTTTGGAGGTGTCAAATGTCTAGGGCTGGGCAGAAGCTGTTAGCAGCGCAGAATATCACTAAGACCTATCATGAAAAGCCGGCTGTCGATGATGTTTCCTTTGAAACAACGGAGGGAGAAGTTACCGCGATCTTGGGCCCCTCAGGGTCTGGAAAATCTACTTTCCTGCGAAGCCTGGCTTTGCTTGAACCGATCGACAGCGGTCGTATCTATTTTGAGGGTGAACTTGTCGGGCAGCGTGAGCGACGAGGCAATGTGGTACCTGCAAGCGAGCGACAACTGGCTGAAGACCGGTCGACTGTGGGCATGGTGTTTCAAAATTTTAATTTGTTCCCACATATGTCAGTCGAGCAAAACATTCAGCTTGCGTTAGGGGTTCACCGGCGTGGGACTAAAGCGGAAAACCGAGAAGTCTCACGAGCCATGTTGGAAAGGGTTGGCCTTGGCGGCTTTGCAACCAAGTTTCCGGGTGAGCTCTCTGGAGGGCAGCAACAGCGAGTTGCAATTGCTCGTGCCCTGGTTCTTAAGCCAAAAATAATGTTATTCGATGAGCCCACGTCGGCGCTTGACCCTGAACTCGTTCGTGAAGTTTTAAACGTTATGGAAGATCTGGCTGCTGAAGGCATGACCATGATCGTGGTCACTCATGAAGTGGGTTTTGCTCGTAACGTTGCGAATCGAGTGTTGCTCTTCGACGCGGGCCGCGTTCACGAAGACGCGACGCCGCAACACTTTTTCTCTGAAGCGGCGTCCAGCCGGACTCACGCATTCTTACAACACGTTTTGTAGCCAAGAACTCACTCATAGGCCGATGGCCTGATTCGAGTGTGCACAAAAAGAAAGGAAAACCCATGACAAGCGGAGACTTTTATGGTCCTGCAGAAAACTACTTTCACAAGCTGCTCGGCCCAGAGGCTGAGCCGGTGTTCAGTGAAGTAGATGAGCTTGAAGCGAACTGGGGGCATCGGTGGGGGCGAGCGGATGAAACCAGCAAGTTGCGGATGGCCATTGTGCGTAAGCCAAATATTGGAATGGCCGACATTCGTGAGGACTGCTGGAGCGAAGAAGCTCAAGCGCTCGTTGACCCTGAACGTAACTGGTATTACAAGCGACAGACTCCACCTGATATGGAGAAAGTGTATGACGAGCATAACCAGCTCGTGGAAGCTCTGAAAGCTGAAGGCGTCAATGTTGTATTTGCGCCGGATTTGCCTTCAACATTTACGAAGTCAGTCTATACGCGAGACCCTATTATTACTGTTCCAGGCGGTGCAATTATCACTCGTTTGGCGCCTCGTATGCGTAGAGGAGAAGAAGCCAGCATGACGCAGGCTGTAGCAGCGCTCGGCATGCCGATTCTTGGAACTATTACGGGTTCAGGTCTGGTCGAGGGCGGGTCGTTCCACATGCTGAGAAAGGATCTTGCTGCTTACGGTACCTCTATTCGCTGTAACGAAGAAGGTGCTGATCAGCTGGAACGCTTGTTGATGCCGCTAGGAATTGAGCTTATTCGTGTCCCACTTCCCGGATATACCATTCACACTGACGGACAGTTCATGGTGCTGGACGAGAAAACAGTGATGGCAAACCCTCATCGCCTGCCGTATGAGTACCTCGCGAAGCTTGAGCAGCATGGGTTCGAGATTATTCATCCCCATGTTGACGAGCAGAACTCGTGTAATTCACTCATGGTGGAACCTGGGCGCCTCATCATGGCTTCGATTTACCCGAATACGGCGGCAATGTTGCGTAACCGAGGGTTCGAAGTGACGCTCATCGATTACGAAGAAATCATTAACAATGGCGGCAATATTCATTGCTCGACTACTGAACTCATTCGTGATTGGAACTAGCTCGCGGCTGAGCTAGGGAAGTTTAAGGAGAACGTAGAGATGTCAATCGCTGAACGCGAAGAGAGTCTTGGATCTTTCATAGCAGCGTGTTTATATGCTCACGGTGTGCGCACTGTTTTTGGGATACCTGGCACTCATAACATCGAAATTTATCGAGGGCTTGCGCAGTGTGGCATCTCGCACGTTCTCACGAGGCACGAGCAGGGGGCTGTTTATGCCGCCGACGGATACGCAAAAAGTTCTGGGCGACCTGGAGTTGTTATCGCGACCAGCGGACCAGGAGTAACGAACTGTATCACTGGTATCGCCAATGCCTACGCTGACAGCGTTCCCCTGCTCGTGATCTCTCCAGGAGTTCCGTCCGGTGCGGAAAGGCTTGAGCTTGGTTTCTTGCACGAAACAAAGGACCAACGTTCTGGGATTAATAATTTCGCTGAAGAGAGTATTCGAGCAGAAAACCGTGAGGCGGTTGAAACTGCAATAAACAATATTTTTCTGCACTTTAAGGCTGGTCGCCGGCGAGCATACCATCTTGAAATACCGACCGACCGTATCGAGCAAATAACCTCTGGGACAGAACCTTTGCCATGGCGAAAGCCCGAAGTGGGCCCAGCGTCAAAAGCACTTCATCAAACTCTTTCACTTATTCGTAATGCTGAGAGACCTCTTATTGTTGCTGGTGGCGGTTCACACTCTGCTGGGGAGGACCTTCAGCGCTTTGCTGAGAGGTACGAGGTGCCTGTTATCACCACGGTTCAGGGCAAAGCTGCGATCGACGAGGAGCACCGTCTGAGTATTGGGGCACTAGCCGGTGGTTCTCAGGGGTTTGCGCCCTTTGCGCGTGCTGACGTGATCCTTGCTCTCGGGACAGAGCTGCGTAACTCAGAGCTGAGCGCCGAGGCGGTTGTGATCCGTTGCGACCTTGACCGAAAACAGCTCAACAAGCATGTTCCTGCGACTGTTCCGGTGTTAGCAGATACTGGTGATTTCTTGCGGCAGTTACTTGAGATACGCACCTCCGAGCTCGTTGCCCCGCGTGAATCGTGGCTGAAGCAGCTTCAGGGTGAAGCAGCAAATTCGAAGAATGAAGCTTTGGCAACTTGGGCCGTGCTCCATGAAAGAGTACTTACCGCAGCTCGAAGCGATGCTGGAAGCGGTTCAGTGATTCTGACGGGCGATAGTTCCCAGGTCTCTTGGCAAGGGACGGTACTTGCGGCGTGTATGAGAGGCTCAGAACGGTTTATTACTACTGATGGCTACGCGACTTTGGGGTATGGGCTACCAGCGGCCATCGGAGCAAAGATTGCTAATCCTGCCACGCGGGTCGTGAGCTTACTCGGCGATGGTGCACTCATGTTCAGTATTCAAGAACTTGCCACCGCTAGCGAGCAACATCTTGGACTCCCTGTTGTTGTTCTCGATAACGGCGGTTATGCAGAAATTGAACAGAACATGTTGAGCGCCGGGATCGAACCATATGCCGTGTCTTTAAAGCAGCCAGACTATGGGGCCTTGGCAAAGGGCTTTGGGTGTCATGCAGAAACAGTGATGACCCCGGAAGAGCTTCAAAGCGCAGTGGCCTTAGCGTTTGAACGTACTGCACCCACTCTGATCCACCTCGGAATGAACAACTTTATGAGTCAGGCATGGAGACAGTGAAAGCTGTCCGTTGCTCGAATGCGATAGGAGAAAAATGAACGAGGCATCAGGGATGAGCTTTCTAGAAAAATGGGAAGAGCTCTCGCAATTCGGGGCCGTTTCAGGGACCTTAGGGGTGCATCGGGAAGCCGCGAGTGCTGCAGACGGTCAACAACGTGAATGGTTTGAAACATTGATGAGGAGCTGGGGTTTTCGAGTTGAACGAGACGCAATAGGAAATCTTTTTGCACTGTATGAATTTCATCCGGGGCAGCCTTACGTGCTCATGGGGTCGCATCTCGACTCCCAACCTACAGCAGGTCGATTTGATGGTGCATATGGTGTTTTAGCTGCTGCCTTTGCCGCGAAACGCGCAATTGCTGATGCTCAAACCTTGTCACTGCAGCCGACGAAGAATATTGCGGTTGTGAATTGGTTTAATGAGGAAGGCTCTCGTTTTAAACCTTCCTTGATGGGGAGCTCGGTGTTTACGGGCAAGATGGAGCTCGAAGATGCGCTGAAAAGTCGTGACAGCTCAGGATGCACGGTGCGTGAAGCCTTAGACGCTCTTGGTGAGAGAGGTAGTTTCGAGGCATTGCCAGTGTCAAGTTATGCCGAAATTCATGTTGAGCAAGGGCGCGACATGGACGAAAAAGGCGTGACGATTGGGCTCGTTCATGCAACATGGGCTGCTCACAAATTTGAACTCCGGTTTTCGGGGCAGCAGGCCCATAGCGGTTCAACGCTCATGGAAGACCGGAAAGACGCGTTGCTCGCTGCCGCACAGATGATCGTTGCTGCGCATGATGTGACCTCTCTGTTCAAGCCTGGGCAACTCCATACTGCTGTCGGGGAAATTCAGGTTTACCCAAACTCGCCTGTCGTTGTTGCGAGTGAAGCTACAATCTTGCTTGATTTGCGCTCTCCCTCGACGCAAGTGCTTGAGCAAGCAGTGCAAAAGCTCATAACGGGGAGTGAGTTGATCTGCGAGTCGACGAGAACGCAGATGTCGATCATCGCAGAACATTCATGGGCGCAAAATCCTTATCAGGAAGAAGGGGTGGCGCTTGCGCAGAGTGTTGTGGAGGAACTGGGATTTACGCATGATCGTGTGTTTACAATTGCCGGGCATGACTCAACGAATATGAAAGATATTGCCCCAACCGTGATGCTTTTTGTGCCGAGTGTGGAGGGTATTTCGCACAACGTTGCTGAATACACCAGAGACGAAGACCTTCTTGCCGGCTTGGACATGCTGAGCGAAGTCGCAAAGCGGATGCTTGTGGGGGAGCTGGCTCTTGAATCGAGAGAGGGCGGCTCTCAGCCAGTGAATGAGTAGGCGAGATTCCATACCTGTCATTATTGGCCCACAACCGATATAGTTGGAACCCCAACTACTTTCGAGTTGTTGTCGACGATGACATAAAAGGAGTACCGTGACTGATCTACCCGAACTCACTCACTTCATTCAGGGCGCGCACGTGTTTGGCTCATCAGGCCGATTCAGCGACGTCTGGAACCCGAGCACCGGTGAGGTGCAGGCCCGTGTGCCGCTCGCGAGTAAGCAGGAGGTCGAGCGGGCAATCGCGACGGCCGAGGCCGCGCAGCCCGGTTGGGCAGCGACCAACCCGCAGAAGCGTGCCCGAGTGTTCATGAAGTTCTTGCAGCTGCTGAATGCTGAGAGCCCCGAGCTCGCTCGAACCCTCTCGCGTGAGCATGGTAAGACGGTCGCTGACTCGATGGGTGATATTCAGCGTGGAGCCGAGGTCATCGAGTTTTCGATCGGCGCACCGCATCTCTTGAAGGGCGAGTACAGCTCGGCCGCGGGCACCGGCATCGATGTGTTCTCGATGCGGCAGCCGCTCGGTGTTGTTGCCGGCATTACTCCCTTTAACTTTCCCGCGATGATTCCCCTGTGGAAGTGTGGGCCGGCCATTGCGGCGGGCAACGCCTTTATCCTGAAGCCATCAGAGCGTGACCCCTCGGTTCCGCTGCGTCTCGCAGAACTCTGGAAAGAGGCGGGCCTGCCAGACGGCATCTTCACCGTCGTCAACGGCGACAAAGAAGCCGTTGACGTTTTGCTCGACGACGAGCGTGTGCAGGCGATTGGCTTTGTCGGATCGACCCCCATTGCGCAGTACATTTACGAGCGCGCGGCGGCAAACGGCAAGCGTGCGCAGTGCTTCGGCGGCGCGAAGAACCACCTCATTATCATGCCCGATGCCGATCTCGACGACGCCGTCGATGCGCTGCTCGGCGCTGGCTACGGATCGGCGGGTGAGCGCTGCATGGCGATCTCGGTCGCTGTTCCGGTCGGCGAAGAGACCGCGAACGCGCTCGTTGCGAAGCTGACCGAGCGTGTGGCCGAGCTCAAGGTGGGGCACTCGTTTGACGAGGGCGCCGACTACGGCCCGCTCGTCACGAGTCAGGCGAAAGAGCGCGTCGAGGGCTACATTCAGCAGGGCATCGATGAGGGCGCGTCACTCGTGGTCGACGGGCGCGGCTTCACGCTCGAGGGCTACGAGAACGGCTTCTACCTTGGGCCTACGCTGTTTGACGGGGTCACTCGCGACATGGCGATTTACCGCGAAGAGATCTTCGGCCCCGTGCTCGCGGTTGTGCGCGCCGGTGACTACGAAGAGGCGCTCGCGCTCGCGACCGACCACGAGTACGGCAACGGTGTGGCGATCTTTACCCGCGACGGCGACACGGCGCGCGACTTCAGCGCCCGAGTCAACGTGGGCATGGTTGGCGTGAACGTGCCGATTCCGGTGCCGATCGCCTACTACACCTTTGGCGGGTGGAAGAAGTCTGGCTTTGGCGACTTGAATCAGCACGGCACCGACGGCTTCCGCTTCTACACGAAGACTAAGACCGTCACGAGCCGCTGGCCATCGGGTGCCAAAGAACAAGCCTCGGGTGGCGCAAGTTTCGTCATGCCGACGATGGATTAAGGGGACCGTGCCATGCATTGGACGCAAACCCCGGGCGACAATGAAGAGCGCAACGCGATCATCGACGCGGTGCGCGACTTCACCCAGGCAGAGCTCGTGCCCTACGCGAGCGAGCGAGACGCCGAAAAAATCTTTCCCGTTGACACTCTGAGGCAGGCGGGTGAGCTTGGCCTCGGTGGCCTCTATGTTTCTGATGAGTACGGCATAGGCCTCACTCGCAGTGACGCAATCGCCATTTTTGAGGAGCTCGCGAAGGGCGACATCGCGGTTGCCGCCTACATCTCGATTCACAATATGGTGGCGTGGATGATCGACACGTTCGGCAACGCCGAGCAGCGGGCACAGTGGCTACCCGGCATCGTCGAGATGACCGACCTCTGCAGTTACTGCCTGACTGAGCCCGGCGCGGGCTCTGATGCGGCTGCATTGGCGACCTCGGCGGTGCGTGACGGCGATCACTACGTGCTCAACGGTACGAAGCAGTTCATCTCGGGTGCCGGGTCGACGCAGGTGTACCTCGTCATGGCCCGCACCGGAGGTCCCGGGCCAAAGGGCGTGAGCGCGTTTATCGTTCCGGCAGGGAGCGAGGGCCTCTCGTTCGGCCCGAACGAACGCAAGATGGGGTGGAACGCGCAGCCGACCAGGCAGGTCATTTTTGAAGACGTTCGGGTTCCAGCGGCAAACCTTCTGGGCCAGGAGGGCGAGGGCTTTACCTTCGCCATGCGCGGCCTCAATGGCGGCCGCATCAACATTGCGGCCTGCTCGCTCGGCGGTGCACAGTGGGCGGTCGACCGTGCGCTGACCTACGTGCAGGAGCGCGAGGCCTTCGGTGCCCCGCTCTCAGAGCTGCAGTCGGTGGTGTTTGTGCTCGCTGACATGGAGACGAAGCTGCAGGCTTCGCGTGCGATGCTGCAGCGGGCGGCGGCCTACATGGATCATGATCATCCGGAGGTTGCGGTGGCCTGCGCCATGGCGAAGCGCTTCGCGACTGATGCCTGCTTCGAGGTGGCGAACAGCGCGCTGCAACTGCACGGCGGCTACGGCTACCTGCAGGAGTACGGCATCGAGCGCGTCGTGCGCGACCTCAGGGTGCACCAGATTCTCGAGGGAACGAACGAAATCATGAACACCATCGTTGGCAAGAGCATGCTGGCGGGCAAACGAAAGGAGCAATGCGCATGACCACGATCGCTTTTGTAGGGCTGGGGCACATGGGCGCGCCCATGGCCGCGAACCTCGCCGGTGCCGGGCATCGAGTGCTCGGCTTCGACCTCGTTGCCGAACTGCGCGACGCTGCTCGTGATCGCGGGGTCGAAATTGCTGACTCGGCAGAGCAGGCGACCCGCGAAGCCGATATCGTGATCACGATGCTGCCGGCAGGCAAGCATGTGCTCGCGGTCTACGGCAGCGCAGCGGCCCCGGGGCTTCTTTCAGAGGCAAAGCCCGGCACGCTCTTTCTTGACTGCTCGACAATCTCGGTCGAAGAGTCGCGCCAGGCCGCCGATGCGGTGCGCGAGGCGGGCCACCGTGCCCTCGATGCGCCGGTTTCTGGCGGCGTCGTTGGGGCCGAGCAGGCAACGCTCGCCTTCATGGTGGGCGGCGAACAGGGCGACTTTAGCGAGGCGCTTCCCCTCCTGGAGGTCATGGGCAAACGCATTGTGCACTGCGGATCGTCGGGGCTCGGCCAGGCCGCGAAGGTGTGCAACAACATGATTCTCGGCATCTCGCAGATTGCCGTCGCCGAGGCTTTCGTGCTCGGCGAGCAGCTGGGTCTGAGCCACGAGGCACTGTATGACGTGGCGGCGAATGCTTCAGGCCAGTGCTGGGCGCTCACGACGAACTGCCCGGTGCCGGGGCCTGTCCCGACTTCGCCGGCGAACCGCGACTACCAGCCTGGTTTTAGCGGCGCGCTCATGGCCAAAGATCTGGGTCTCGCACGCCACGCAATTGAGACAACGGGTATGCAGGCGGCTCTCGGGCTGCACGCAGAGCGCATCTATGCGGCGTATGCCGAGGGCGATGGCGCCACGACCGACTTCTCAGGCATCATCAACGTGATTCGCGAGGGTGCCGAAGAACCGGGAGCATAGCTCCTGGCGGTGCCGGGGCCTAGAACTCTTCGAGTGACTCAGGCTTCGGCGTCGGGTCTTCGAAGTCGCCAGCGCGCTTGCGGTAGCGAGCGAGAATGCCGATGAGCGCGTTGGTGTCTTCCTCGGGCATATCGAAGGGCTCAAACGATTCACGGTTGAGCGCCTCGGTAGCCCGGTCGCAAATGTCGCTGCCGGCGGGGGTAATAACGAGCATCGTTGCCCTGCCGTCGGTGGGGTGCGATTCCCGTTTCATGTATCCATCAAGCACGAGACGGTCGACGATGCTCGTCACACTCGCGGGGTGTACCTGCAGCCTCGAGACAACGCTCGACATAGGCATGCGGCCCTCGCGAGAAAAGGCGAGCAGGCGAAGTAGCTCGTACCGTGCAAAAGAAAGACTGAGGGGCTTCAGTACCTGCTCGACGTCAGAGAGCATGAGCTGGTGCACCCTCATGATCGAGGTATACGCGGCCATGCCGGGTGACGCTTCTTCCCAGCCGTGGTTCGTCCACTGACGTTTCGCCTCAGCAATGGGGTCGATGCGCATCGGCCGGTTTCGCTTCATCAGCCGCTCCTCGGTTCGTTTTCGTACTCAATAACCATAGCGAGCATATATTCCTTTCTTTGCACGTTGGGATGCCGTATGCCTATTTGTATACCTCCATATGAGACGGGCTAAGATAATTGTGGGAAAGACTGAATGGAGAAACGATGAAGTTGATCGTCTTGGTCAAAGAGGTGCCAGACACCTACGGTGACCGTAAGCTCAACCTAGAAACCGGTCTAGCAGATCGCGCGGCGAGTGACGCCGTGCTCGATGAAATTACCGAGCGTGCCATGGAGGCCGCCCTCACGTACGCAGAGGCGAACGAGGGTACCGAGGTCGTGGCGCTTGCACTCGCACCAGACGGAACAGTCGCGACCGTGCGCAAGGCGCTCGCGATGGGCGCGGGCAGCGCGATCCACATCGCCGATGAGGCGCTCCTCGGCGCAGACGTGACGTTGACGGCAGAGGCGCTCTCGGCAGCGATCCGCCGCGCAGGGTTTGATCTCGTCATCGCGGGCAACGTTTCGACCGATGGCGCGAGCGGTATGGTTCCAGCGGCCGTCGCCGAGAACCTTGGCGCGGCGTACCTCTCGGGCCTTTCTTCGCTCGAGATTGCCGATGGCAAGGTGAGTGGATCGCGCCCGGTTGACGGCGGAGTGCAGCGCGTGAGCGCCTCGCTTCCCGCTGTGGTATCGATTACCGAAACGCTTCCCGACCCCCGCTTCCCGAACTTTAAGGGCATCATGGCGGCTAAGAAGAAGCCACTGGAAACCCTGACCCTGGCCGACCTCGAGGTCGCAGCCGACAACCCAGAGGTTGCGCGCTCGATCATGCTCACGGTCGCTGAAAAGCCGCCTCGCGAGGCCGGCATCAAGATTACCGACGAGGGCGACGCGGGCGAGAAGCTCGCCGAGTTCCTGGCCGAGAACCGACTGGTATAGGGAGCGTTACAATGGCTGATTTTGCTCAGGATTCAATTCTCGTTCTCGCTGAGACGACCCCCTCGGGTGCGCTCGCTAAGAGCGCGGCAGAACTCATCGGTGCTGCCTCGCAGGTAGGCACGCCGGTCGCGCTCATTGTGGGCGACGCGGCGCACGCTGCGGCGCTCGCCGAGCTCGGTGCGGCACAGGTGCTCGTTGCCGAGGCTCCCGAGGGTGCCCTCGGGGTTCCGCTCGTTGACGCGCTCGCTCAGGCTGCCGACCTCGTGCAGCCCGACGCTATCGTGCTCTCACAGTCGGTCGACGGTCGTGACGCGGCTGCTCGTCTCGCGGTGCGCACGAAGCGCGCGATCTCGGTCGATGCGATCGGCATTGCCCGCGACGACCTCGGCGTTGTCGCCTCGCACTCGGTGTACGGCGGTGCCTACAACACCACCTCGACGGCGACGTTTGGCGCACCGGTCGTGACGCTCCGTCAGGGGTCGGTCGACGCCCGCGCAGCAGCTCAGGCGCTCGTGCAAGAGACACTCATGGTCGAGGCTTCGGGCAAGCCCGCCGGGACGATCGAGTCGTTCGAAGAGGAAACCGCGGTGTCGTCACGCCCCGAGCTGCTGGGGGCAGCAACGGTCGTTTCGGGTGGCCGCGGCCTCGGGTCGCAGGAGCAGTTCTCGCTCGTTGAGCAGCTCGCCGATCAGCTCGGCGCCGCCGTGGGCGCATCACGCGCCGCGGTCGACGCGGGCTGGGTGCCCCATACTTATCAGGTGGGGCAGACCGGTGTTTCGGTTTCGCCGCAGCTGTACATCGCCCTCGGTATCTCGGGCGCCATTCAGCACCGCGCTGGCATGCAGACCGCGAAAACCATCGTTGCGATTAACAAAGACGCTGACGCCCCCATCTTCGAGGTGGCAGACTTTGGCGTTGTTGGTGATCTCTTCGAGGTGGTGCCGCAGCTCATCGCCGCGCTTGAATCACGAAAGAAGTAGCCATGGCAACGTACACGGGCCAGGTGCGGCAAGGACTGCCGCGCACCCCTGGCGGAGAACCGTGGCCCGCGGGCGGAGCGTTGGCCACGACCGAGGCGACCGTTCAGGCCGCCCCGGCCCCGGTCGCTGATGCTCCCGTCGCGGCGCCCGCCCCAGCGCAAGCGGTGCAAGAGGCAACCGCTCAGGCGCCCGTAGCGCAGCAGGCTCCCGAGCAGGAAGCCCCGGCTCAGCCGGTGGCCCCGGCCCCGCAGGCAGGCTCGGCTCAGGTATTGCGGCAGGGCTTGCCCCGCGTCGCAGGCGGTGAACCCTGGCCAGCTGGTGGCACGCTCCCCGGAGCCGCTCCTGCGGCTGCCCCTGCAGCGGCTCCTGCCGCAGCACCAGCCGCAAGCACTGACGCAGCGTCAGCCCCAGCAGCAGCGGTAGCGACAGAGCCGGCAGCCGAGGCGGCTCCCGCAGCAGCCACGCCGAGCGCGGCTCCCGCGGCGGCAGCGACCGCTGCCCCCGCAGAACTCAGAGAGGTCGCGCTGCGTCGCGGCTTACCGCGAGTGGCCTGCGGGGAACCGTGGCCGCCAGAGGGCGTCGCGCTGCAGGCGGTTCCGGTTGCTCCGACGGCCCCAGCGGCGGCACCCGCCGCGCAGGCCCCGGCCGCGCAGCCCGCAGCCCCGGTCGCAGAACCAGCGCCAGCACCAGCGGCACAGGCCGAGCCCGCTGCCCAGCCAGAGGCGCAGGCGCAGCCCGCCGCGCAGGCCCAACCGGTGGCTCAGGCTCAGAAGCCAGCCACCCAGCCGGCGGCCAAGGCGGCACCAGCTAAGCCGAAGCGTGAACCGATCATGATCCGCGGCAAACAGCTTGCCTGGTGGGTCAAGGTTGTCGTGCTCGGCGGCCTTGGAGCGATCGTCGCCGCTGCGATTCTCGTGCTCGCGGCGAGGGGCGTGACAACGCTTCCAGGGGTTCCCGAGTGGCTCGAACGCTACCCGGGCGAGTACGAACTGCCCGAATCGAGCGAGCCCGGCTTCCCTGCATGGGCGCGCTGGGGGCACTTCTTCAACATCTTCCTGATGGTGCTCATCATTCGCTCTGGTCTGCTCGTTCGTACGCAACAGCAGCCGCCAGCCTTCTGGACGCCCAAGAAGGGCGGCAAGAAGATCAGCATTAACCTGTGGCTGCACACGTCGCTCGACATTCTGTGGATCGTGAACGGGCTCATCTTCGTGGTGCTGCTCTTCGCCTCGGGCCACTGGATGCGCATCGTGCCGACGAGCTGGGAAGTGTTCCCGAACGCCGCCTCGTCGCTGCTGCAGTACATGACGCTCGACTGGCCCGTCGAAAACGGCTGGGTCAACTACAACAGCCTGCAGCAGATCATGTACTTCCTCGTCGTGTTCGTTGCATCGCCCATCGCGATCATCACCGGCGTGCGCATGAGCGAGTGGTGGCCGAAGGACGCTGAGAAGCTCAACAAGATGTTCCCGGCGCCGCTTGCTCGCGCCGTGCACTTCCCGACGATGCTCTTCTTCGTGCTCTTCATTCTCATTCACGTCTTTCTCGTCTTCGCGACGGGGGCGCTGCGCAACCTCAACCACATGTTTGCCGGCACCGACGTGGTCAACTGGACGGGCTTCTGGCTGTTCGCGCTCTCGATCGCGATCACGGTCGCGGGATGGTTTGCGTGCAAGCCGCTCGTGCTCGCGCCGATCGCCAGCGCCTTTGGCAAGGTCAGTAACCGCTAAACGGGTTGCACTGTACGGCCGCTTCCTCGTCTGGAGCGGAGCGGCTGTACACTCAAACACATGACGACTAGCCGCCCACGCTCCGCCCGTGCCGCCGTTGTTGGTTCTGGACCGAACGGGCTTGCCGCGGCCGTCACCCTCGCGCGGGCCGGGCTCGACGTGACCGTGTACGAAGCCGCCGAGACGATCGGTGGTGGCACGAGAACGATGGAGGTCGTGCAGCCGGGGGTGTTGCATGACGTCTGCTCTGCGATTCACCCGATGGCGCTTGCCACGGGGTTCTTTCGCGAGTTTGAGCTCACGAAGCGCATGCGCTTTGCCGTGCCCGAGGCCTCGTACGCGAACCCGCTCGACGGCGCCGCTGGCGACCGTGCCGCGATCGCCTACCGTGACCTGAACCGCACGGCAGCCGAGCTCGGCCGCGACGGTGAGGCCTACCGCAGGCTCTACGAGCCACTGCTGAAGCGAGTCGACGGCGTGGTTGATTTTGCCCTTGGCGGATCGATGCTGCGCCTGCCCGCAAACCTTCTCGCGACGATCGCGACGGGTCTGCGCACGGCCGAGCAGGGAACACCGTTGTGGAACCTCAGGTTTCACGAGGAGGCCGCCCCCGCACTCATCTCTGGCGTCGCGGCCCACAGCATCGGCAGAATGCCTAACCTCGCAACCGCCGCGGTTGGCGTCGTGCTCGGCACGCTCGGCCACGCGAGCGGCTGGCCGGTGCCCATTGGCGGATCGCAGCGCATTGCCGACGTGCTCGCCGACGATCTGCTGGCTCACGGCGGGCGCATCGAAACGAGCATGGCGATTGACGATATTGGCCAGCTCGACGGCTTCGAGACGGTGCTTTTTGACACCTCTGCTCGTGGCTTTGCGCGCATTGCCGCGAGGAAGCTCCCGGAGCGGTACCGCAGGTCGCTCGAGCGCTTCTCATACGGTGACGGGGCGACGAAGGTTGACTTTGTGCTCGACGGGCCGATTCCTTGGAGAGATGAGCGCGTGCACGAGGCGCCGACCGTGCACCTCGGGGGCACCCGGGCGCAGGGTGCGCACGCTGAGGCGCAGGTCGCGAAGGGACGGCACCCTGGGCAACCATACGTGCTGCTCGCGCAGCCAACGGCCTTTGACCCTGACCGCAACCCTGCTGGGGCGCACGCCGTGTGGAGCTACACGCACGTTCCCGCGGGGTCGAACGAAGACATGCGTGAGCGAGTCATCAGGCAGATCGAGCGTTTCGCGCCGGGCTTCAGGGACCGAATCGTCGCGGTGAAGCAGACGACGGCCGATGAACTGAGCCGGTATAACCGTAATTACCACGGCGGCGACTTCAGCGCGGGCGCGGTTTCGTTGCCGCAGCTCATCGCGAGGCCGACGCTGAAGGCGAAACCGTGGCGCTCACCCGTCGTGGGCCTGTACCTGGCCTCGTCGTCGACCCCGCCGGGGCCGGGGGTGCACGGGCTCTCCGGCTGGTACGCGGCGAAAGAGGCGCTGCGCGCACAGTATGGACTGCGCGCACCAGATCTCAGTTTTCAAAGCCTAGTGTGAGGCGCGGTCGGGTACCATTGTGGTACGCCAAAGGCCAAACCTTGGGGGTACGATGACCACTCAGCCACAGACTCCGAGACGCAGAACCTGGCAGCAAGCAGCTGTTCGCGACGCACTTGAACACGTCGAAGGGTTCGTCTCAGCGCAACAGCTACACGCTGATTTGCGCGATCAGGGGTCGGCTATCGGTCTCGCGACGGTATACCGCGCTCTCTCTTCGCTCGTCGAATCGAGCGAGGCCGACACGATCCTCTCACCAACGGGAGAGACGCTGTTCTTTGCCTGCGAGGTGAAGGGGCACCACCACCACCTCATCTGTCGCAACTGTGGCCGCACCGAAGAGATCAACGCACAGATCGTTGAAGACTGGTCGCAGCGGGTGGCTCGTGAACACGGTTTCACCGAGCCAAGCCACGAGATCGACATTTTCGGGCTGTGTCAGGATTGCCAATAGGCGACACTTGACGCTTATATCCGTCATTCGGTATGCGGAATGCCACTGGCGGGGTTGGTAACAATTGGGGCACGATGGTTGCCGCCATTTGTTGGTTATAGCCGCCTGAAGCTCACTATGTGAGCGGGAAAGGTCGGTGTATCCCTCGGGCGTTATGCGTGCGTCATGGTTTGCGTGAGGTGATCATCGCGCGCACTATGAAGATATGACTAACGGCAACACAACGGCTGTGCGCGTAGTTTCAGAGCACGAGCCCCTGGTAATCATCAAGGACGTCAATAAGCACTATGGCGACCTTCACGTTCTCAACAACATCAACACGACCGTGGGGCGTGGCGAGGTCGTTGTTGTGCTCGGCCCATCGGGCTCGGGTAAATCAACGCTGTGCCGTGCGATTAACCGCCTTGAAACGATCGACGATGGTGAGATCACGATTGACGGTATCCCACTGCCATCTGAGGGCAAGGAGCTTGCAAAGCTTCGCGCAGACGTTGGCATGGTCTTTCAATCGTTTAACCTGTTCGCGCACAAGACGATTCTCGAGAACGTCACGCTCGGGCCGATCAAGGTGCGCGGCATGAAGAAGAAAGAAGCCGAAGAGCTCGCGATGAAGCTGCTCGATCGGGTGGGCATCGCGAACCAGGCTGGCAAGCTACCGTCGCAGCTCTCGGGTGGTCAGCAGCAGCGCGCTGCGATCGCGCGTTCACTCGCCATGAACCCCAAGCTCATTCTTCTCGACGAGCCAACCTCGGCACTCGACCCCGAGATGATTAACGAGGTGCTCGACACGATGATCTCGCTCGCCAACGAGGGCATGACGATGGTCGCCGTGACGCACGAGATGGGCTTTGCGCGCCGTGCAGCCGATCGCATTATTTTTATGGCCGATGGCCAGATCGTTGAAGAGGCAAAGCCAGAAGACTTCTTCACGAACCCCCAAACCTCACGCGCGAAGGATTTTCTCTCGAAGATCCTTGGCCACTAGGGCTTACGAGGCCAAACGTGATTGCGCATCAGTAACCCGGTGCGCTTCGAGAAAGGAACGATGGTATGAAGTTCATGAAAAAGGCAGCGGTGCTTGTCGCCGCGGGAGCACTGTTGCTCACGGGATGTTCATCAGACAAGGGCGGCAACGAAGAGGCGGGCCCGAAGCCCGAGGCCGTTGAGTTCGAGGCTGGCACGACGATGGCCAAGCTGCAAGATGCTGGCAAGATTACCGTCGGCACGAAGTTTGACCAGCCCCTCTTTGGGTTGAAGGGTCTTGACAGCCCAGAAGGCTTTGACATCGAGGTCGCGAAGATCATCGCTGCAGAGCTCGGTCTTGACCCCGAGAAGGATATCGAGTGGGTAGAGACCGTCTCGGCAAACCGCGAACCGTTCATCGAAAATGGCAAGGTCGACATTGTGGTCGCGACCTACACGATTAACGACACTCGTAAAGAGGTCATCTCGTTCGCGGGGCCGTACTACATCGCGGGTCAGGATCTGCTCGTGCTCGCTGGAACCGACGACATCAAGGGCATCGACGATGTTCTCGACAAGACGGTCTGCTCAGTGACCGGCTCAACCTCGCTTGAAAACCTCAAGACCGAGGGTGTGAAAGACACGATGGCGACCGACACCTACTCGAACTGCCTCGAGCCGCTTCGCGCAGGCAAGGCAGCCGCGGTTTCGACCGACAACGTGATTCTTGCGGGCCTCGCCGATCAGAACCCCGGTGAGTTCGAGGTTGTTGAGAACCCCTTCACCGAAGAGCCATATGGCATCGGCCTGAAGAAGGACGACGAAGCGTTCCGCAACTTCATCAACGACTCGCTTGAGAAGGCCTACGACGATGGTCGCTGGGCTAAGGCTTGGGAGAACACCGCGGGTGTCGTGCTGAGCACGCCAACCCCGCCAGCGGTTGAGCGCTACTAGACGGTCAGCACCATACGGGGCGGAGGCTTAGGCCTCCGCCCCGATGCACGGAAGGAAAAACACAGTGAGTGTGCTTTTCGAAAATATCGACGCGGTGCTCGCGGGGTTCTTGATGACCCTGCGACTGCTGCTCGTCGGGGGTGCCGGTGCCATGGTCATCGGTCTCCTCGTTGCGGCGATGCGCATTTCGCCGGTGCCCTCGCTGAGGGTATTCGCGGCGGGCTACACGGAGCTCGTTCGCAATGTGCCGCTAACGCTGATGTTCATGTTCTTCGTGTTCGTCTTGCCGCTCATCGCCCCGAACCGGCCGCCGTACGAGGTGCTCGCGATGATCGCGCTCGCGATCTACACCTCGCCGTTCGTCGCCGAGGCGCTTCGTAGCGGTATCAACGGTGTTCCCGTTGGACAGGCCGAGGCGTCACGGTCGATCGGTCTCAGCTTCGGGCAGACCCTCACGATCGTGATTTTGCCGCAGGCGCTTCGCATGGTTGTTCCGCCGCTCATTAACGTGTTCATCGCATTGACGAAGAACACGTCGGTTGCCGGTGGATTCTTCGTGGTCGAGCTCTTCGGCGTTGCGAGGCAGCTCACCAACAGTCACGGCAACGAGGTGCTCGCGATTCTTGCGGGCGTCGCCGTGTTCTACCTGCTCATCACCGTTCCGCTCGGGCTGATCGCCGGGGCGATTGAAAAGAAGGTACAGGTGCTGCGATGACACAGGCAACAGTTCTCTACGACGCTCCTGGACCGAAAGCGCTGAAGCGCTCACGCCTCATTTCGATCGTTGGCGTGCTGCTCATTGTTGGCCTGCTCGCGTGGGTCGGTTGGCAGCTCTATCAGCCGCGTATCTCGGCCAACGGTGCTGAGACCCCCGGCATGTTTGACCCCACGAGGTGGGATGTGCTCGCCGACGGTCGCGTGTGGCAGGTGCTCGGTCAGGGCGCGCTGAATACGCTCAGAGCGGCAGCTGTCGCGACGATCGGCGCCCTCATCATTGGTGTGCTCTTTGTCTTTGGCCGCATGGCCGACACGAAGTGGATCAGAATTCCCGTCACGATCGTGCTCGAGTTCTTCAGGGGCATGCCCGTTCTGCTCATGATGCTCTTCATCCTGCTCGTTGCCTCGACGACCTCGTTCATCGCGGTCGTTGTCGCGCTTGCGATTTATAACGGAGCGATCATCGGCGAGGCGCTTCGTGCCGGTATTGTCTCGCTCAACAAGGGGCAGCGCGAGGCAGGCCTCTCGGTCGGGCTCACCCCGACGGCGACGCGTTTTCTCATTGAGTTTCCGCAGGCCTTCAAGCAGATGCTGCCGATTATTATCGCGCAGATCGTGGTCCTGCTGAAAGACACCTCGCTCGGGTACATCGTCGCCTACGATGAGCTGGCAAGACAGTCGAAGCTTCTCGAGACGTTCTTCGGTAACCGCTACATGTTTACCTTCTGGGTTGTTGCGGTCGTCATGTACCTCACGATTAACCTCACGGTTTCGTGGATCGGGCGCCGCACGGCACGCACGCTCGACGCTAAACGCGCAGGCTAGCGGGTGCGGGGAGGCACTTCGATCCACTCGAGGTGCTTTCCCGTGCGCCCGTCGCCGCTTGAGCGGCCGGTGAGCCGGCGGCCGATCCACGGCAAAACGTGTTCGCGACCGTAGCGAAGGTTTTGGCGCAGGGTCGGCTTTGGTGTTGCGGCGGCGGCCGTGACCCAATCGGCGGGCACGGGAAGCGAGAGAGTGCCGAGCACGTTGTGCGCGACCCGGGTGTGGCCCACGGGGCCTAAGTGCAGTCGGTCGTGTGACCAGTACTGATGTGCTGGCAGCTCGGGGTCTGACCAGTTGTCGGTGTAGGCGATTCCGAGAGCGTTCGTGATGTCGCCGACCGCGGCCACGAGCGCGTCGCCCTTGGCCTTGACGGTGCCGCCGCTCGGAATACCGCCGGTCGGGTTCGGTCCCGCGAGGAGCAGCGGTTGCACGCCAGCCGCTGCGACGCGAGACATGGCGTCGCGCGTGCGCTGAAGAATCGACTCGAGGTTCGTTCCGGGCCGCAGCATGTCGTTGCCGCCGCCGTTAAGGCTCAGCAGCGTCGGCTCGAGTGAGAGCGCCGGTTCGAGCTGTTCGTCGATGATGGCGTCGAGCAAGCGGCCCCGCACCGCGAGGTTGGCGTAGAGCACGGTCTCTCCCGTTGCGTCGGCGAGCCCCTGGGCCACGAGGTCGGCCCAACCGCGTAGCGTGCCGTCGGGGCGTTCGTCGCCCATGCCCTCGGTAAAACTGTCGCCAATCGCCACGTACCGAATCGGGTGGCGCAGCTCAAACGCGCTCATAGGCTCTACTGTATCGCCCGTCGCGGCGAAAGCGGTGCGTCACCGGGCCTGGCCGCGCAGTGCGACTGCGGTTGCGGTGACGACGCAGGTGATACCGGCGAGTTCGACGAGGCTCATTGACTGGCCGAGCAAGACGAACCCCGCGAGCGTCGCCATGACGGGCGAGAGGCTCATGAGCATCGCGAAGAGCGAGGTGGGCAGCCGGCGAATCGCGAGCTGTTCGATGCCGTAGGGCAGGGCAGAAGAGAGGAGCGCGACGACGAGGCCGAGCAGCAGCACGGTTGGGTTGAGAAAAGCGGAAAGGTCGTCGACCGTCACCATGAACGGGGCGATGCACACCGAGGCAAAGAGCATTGCGACCGCGAGCCCCTCGGCCCCGCGAAAGAGCGAAACGGTGGCGCGGGTGAAGACGATGTACCCGGCCCAGCTTGCGCCCGCGAGCAACGCGAGGGCGACACCGAGCGGATCGAGGCCCGCAGCCCCCTCTGCACCCTGGCCAAAGGGGAATGCGCCGCTCACGAGCCACACGCCTACCCCCGCGACGAGCGCGAGAAGCCAGCTCGAGAGCTTGCGCGAGAGCACGACCGCGAGCATGAGCGGGCCGAGCATCTCGAAGGTCACGGCCGCGCCGAGCGGAATGCGGTCGAAGGCGAGGTAGATGAGCGTGTTCATTGAAGCGAGGGCGACGCCGAGGCCTGCCGCCGCGAGCAACGCTTTGCGGCTGAGCCCGCGCAGTCGGGGCCGCAGCACCACGAACAGCACGGCGGTCGACATGAAGAGGCGCAGCATGACGGTGCCGGTGGCGCCCACGTGCGGAAAGAGGAAGGTCGCGATGCCCGCCCCAAACTGCATCGAGAGCTGGCTGAGAATGACGAGCGCGAGCCCCGATGCTTGCGCGCGGGTTCCCTGCTCGTGTGTCATGCAGCCATGCTAGCCGCGAGGCCAAGGTTTTCGCTTGTGGCCGGGCGTGTTTTCCCGTAGTCTTGTTGATTGGCTGTGTAGCTTCCACCTGCACACGCCGTGTATGGGGCAACCGCCTCATACGCCGACAAGAGATCTTGGGTGAGGCCGGCAACGGTCTCACGGTATTCAAGGAGAATCATTATGGCAGCAGTGTGCCAGGTGACGGGAGCCACTCCAGGCTTCGGTCACAGCATTTCGCACTCGCACCGTCGCACCAAGCGTCGGTTCGATCCGAACATTCAGAAGAAGTCTTACTTCGTGCCCTCACTCGGCCGCAAGGTAACCCTTACCCTGTCGACTCGGGGTATCAAGGTTGTTGACGCACGCGGTATCGAGGCTGTGGTTGCAGATCTGCAGAAGCGTGGGGTGAAGCTCTAATGGCTAAAGATAAAGACGTACGTCCGATCATCAAGCTGCGTTCGACGGCAGGCACCGGGTTCACGTACGTGACCCGCAAGAACCGTCGCAACAACCCCGACCGCCTCGTGCTCAAGAAGTACGATCCGGTCATCCGCAAGCACGTTGAATTCCGAGAGGAGCGTTAATCCATGGCGAAGAAAAGCATGATCGCTAAGAACAAGCAGCGCCAGGAAGTTGTTGCTCGCTACGCTGAGAAGCGCATCGAGCTCAAGAAAGCGCTCATCGATCCCAACGGAACCGACGAGAGCCGCGAGGCAGCTCGTCGCGGGCTCCAGAAGCTCCCCCGCAACGCGTCACCCGTACGCGTTCGCTCACGTGACGTCATCGACGGCCGCCCCCGTGGCGTGCTCACGAAGTACGGCATCAGCCGTGTTCGCTTCCGTGAGATGGCTCACCGTGGTGAGCTTCCCGGCATCACCAAGTCGAGCTGGTAACAGCGAGTCTGAGACTTCAATCAAGAGGCGGATCCCTTCGGGGCTCCGCCTCTTGTGCTTTGCGGGTCACGAGGGGTGGGCCGCGGCAATCGGTTGCCGGGCTGCGACCGGTGCCCGAGCGGGCGTCGTGACCACCGGGATCCGCGGCATAGTATAGCCATGGATCGCCTGAAAAGGGCCAAAATTCGGGCGATTCTCGGTGATCTGGTGCGCGTGTGAAGGCATGTGACGCAGAAGGGCGTCAGTTTTTGCGAAAGGCCGAGATTTTTGGCGAAATGTGGCATGTTTCAGCGAAATCTGGTGTAGATTCGTAGCGATCACTTGATCAGCCTCGTCATGTGCGAGGGAAACCAAGAAGAAACGTTAGGGCCCAAGAAGGCAGAAATGTCGGGCCCTTGGAAGGACAGAAAATGTCACTGAACAAGACTGAGCTTGTCGCTAAGGTTGCTGCCGAGACCGGCCAGAGCCAGGCTACCGTTTCGAGCGTGCTCGACGGCGTCTTCGCTGCTATCTCAGAGACCGTCGCTGATGGCGGCAAGGTTTCGATCCCCGGCTGGCTCTCATTCGAGGCTGTAGCAACCGCTGCACGCACCGGCCACAACCCCCGTACCGGCGAGAGCATCCAGATTCCTGCTGGCAAGCGCGTCAAGGTATCGGTTGGCTCGAAGCTCAAGGCTTCGGTCAAGTAACACCGCTTCCTTTCACGAAGCGCCCCTGGAATATTCTGAAGTGGGCTCCGCCCGCGGCCTCGAAGCCGCACGTGCCGGAGAACATTTCAGAATGTTCTGGGGGCTTTCGTGCTTCTTGAGCTGTGCCGCCCCCAGAGCGTTTCAAGCAGCCTGGCAGTAGTCTGGAAGGGTGCCAAGAAGTCTTCGGGTATTTGCCCCAGCTACCCTCATCATCGTGAGCGTCATCGCCTGCTTCGTCGGAATGCAGGTGGGTGGCGCGGGCGCTCCACGCCCAATGCTCGATCCGGGCGACGTGGTTCGGTACGCGGTACCGCTCGCGCGCATGCTCGTGAACCTCTCGGGTGGCGTGCTCATTGGCTCGCTGCTGCTCGCCGTGTGGGCGCTCAAGGGCGAGGGCGCCGAACTGCGCGCCGTGCTCGATCTCGCGGCGGGAGCCGCGGCAACGCTGACGGCCGCATCGACCGCGGCCTTCGTGTTCATGTACCTCGACATGACGGGCCAGGACTTCTCGTTCGACGAGAGCTTTGGTGCAAGTCTCGCCCAGTTCGCGACTGAGATTGACCTCGGTAAGCTCTGGGTGCTCATGATGCTGCTCGGGGCCATTTCGACGGTGATGTGCTTTGCCGTTCAAGACCGCCGCTGGGTACTCGCAGCTTTCGTTGTCTCGGTGCTGACGCTCTTCCCGCTCGCGCAGCAGGGCCACGCGCAGGGCGCCGCTGGTCACGCGCAGGCGGTCAACACACTCTTCATTCACATGCTCGGAGCCGCGGTGTGGATCGGCGGCCTGGTCGCCCTCATCGTCGTCTCGCGGGTGGTCGACCGGCAGCGCATTCAGGTCATCACCGAGCGCTACTCGTTCCTCGCCCTCTTCGCCTTTGTCGCGGTGGCCCTCTCGGGCATCGTGAGCGCAATGTTGCGCATCGGCACCATGGAAGACCTGTTTGGCACCGGCTATGGCATGGTGGTCATGCTGAAGACGGGCGCCATCGTTGCCCTCGGTATTTTCGGCGCGGTGCACCGTCTCATCATGATTCCCAAGATTGGCGCGAGCGATCGCGGCAGGCGCGCCTTCGGTCAGGTCGTTGTCGTTGAGCTCGCCGTCATGGGCATCGCGTCGGGTCTCGCCGCGGCGCTCGGGCGCACGCAGACGCCGGTTCCCATCGAGGCGGCCTCAGAGTCGGGCGGCGCGATTGGGCCTGCCGAGTGGCTCACGGGCGATCCGCTGCCTCCCGAGCTCACGCCGATGGGGTACATCACCGGCTGGAAGTTTGACCTGCTCTGGACCCTGGTTCCGGTCTTCGGTGCGGTGCTGTACCTCGCGGGCGTGTGGGTGCTGCGCAAGCGCGGCGACAAGTGGCCCGTGGGCCGCACGATCTCGTGGCTGCTCGGCCTCGCGGTGCTCTTTTACACCACGAACGGCGCGCTGAACCTCTACGAGCGTTACCTCTTTAGCGTGCACATGCTCGGGCACATGATGCTCACGATGCTCATTCCGCTGCTGCTCGTGCTCGCTGGCCCCGTGACGCTGCTTCTGCGTGCGGTTCCGAAGCGCCACGACGGCTCGTGGGGTGCGCGCGAGTGGGTCATGTGGGCCATTCACACGCCGTGGTCGAAGTTCATCACGAACCCCGTTGTCGCGGCCGTCATCTTTGCCGGTTCGCTCTGGGTGTTCTACTTCTCGCCGATTCTTGGCTGGGCGATGCGCGAGCACCTCGGCCACCAGTGGATGATCATTCACTTCTTGATTTCGGGTTACCTCTTCGCGCTCGCGATGGTCGGCATCGACCCCGTGCCGTATCGCTCGAGCTACCCGATTCGGCTCGTGATTCTCTTTGCGACGATGGCCTCGCACGCCTTCTTCGGCGTGACGATCATGTCGATGAACACGATGATGCTGCCCGAGTGGTTCGGTGCGATGGGTCGAACGTGGGGCCTGCCGCCGCTTGAAGACCAATCACAGGGCGGATCGATCGCCTGGGGCATCGGTGAGTTGCCGACCCTCGCGCTTGCCGTTGCCGTCGCAATTCTGTGGATGCGTGACGATGACCGCGTACAGAAGCGCAAGGACCGCGCCGCCGACCGCTCGGGCGAGGCCGAGCTCCTCGCCTACAACGAGATGCTGCAGAAGCAGGCCGCCCGCGACGAGAAGATCACGCGCCCGTAGCGCGCGTTCTTACAGCGCGGCAGCGACCTCGGTGCCCTCACGAATGGCTCGCTTGGCGTCGAGCTCGCCGGCGAGCTTTGCGCCGCCGATGAGGTGGTAGCTGCGGCCGAGCGCGTCGAGTTCGTTGGCGAGGGTGATGACCGACTCTTGGCCGGTGCACAGCACGACGGTGTCGGCCTCGATGAGCTGCTGCTCGCCCTCGATCGTGACGCGAATGCCCTCGGCGACGATCTCGTCGTATTGAACGCCGACCATGGTGCGCACGCCGCGGCGTTGCACTTCGGCTCGGTGAATCCAGCCCGTGGTGAGGCCGAGGCCGGCCCCCGCCTTGGTCGCTTTGCGCTGCAATATCGTCACGGCGCGGGCGCTCTCGACGGCCTGCGGCTTGCCGACCGCGCCTGGAACGGTTGGGTCTTCGGTGATGCCCCAGCTCTCGCGAAAGGCTGCCGCATTGAGGGCGTGCGAGGGCCCCTTCTGGGTGAGAAACTCTGCGGTGTCGAAGCCGATGCCGCCCGCGCCGAGAATGACGACGCGTTCGCCGGCTGTGTGCTCGCCGCGCAGCACCTGGGCGTACGAGGCCACGTGGGGCAGGTCGACGCCAGGCAGCGCGGGAATGCGCGGTGAAACGCCGGTCGCGATGATGACCTCATCGAAGCCCTCAAGGTCGCTCGCGGTCGCTTGCGCGCCGAGCTTCACGGTAACGCCGTGGCGGTCGAGCTCGCCGAGAAAGTAGCGAATGGTTTCGGTGAATTCTTCTTTGCCGGGAATGCGCATGGCCATGTCGAACTGGCCGCCAACCGAGTCGCGTGCCTCGAAGAGCGTCACGGCGAAGCCTCGTGATGCGGCCGAGGTGGCCGCGGCCATGCCCGCGACACCGCCGCCAACGACGGCGACGCTGCGCTTCGTTCGGGTGGGCAAGAGCACCAGCTCGGTTTCGCGACCCGCTCGGGGGTTCACGAGGCACGAGGCGACCTTGCCGGCAAAAATATGGTCGAGGCAGGCCTGGTTGCAGGCGATGCAGGTGTTGATGCGGTCGCCCTCGCCGCGGGTTGCCTTGCCGGCGAACTCGGGGTCGGCGAGCAGGGGCCTCGCGAGCGCGACGAGATCGGCGCGGCCGGCGCTGAGAATCTCTTCGGCTACCTCTGGGGTGTTGATGCGGTTCGTCGCGACGACGGGAATCGTGGCGACCGAGTGCAGCGCCTCGGTGAAGTCAATGAAGGCTGCGCGCGGAACGCTCGTGGCGATCGTTGGAACGCGTGCCTCGTGCCAGCCGATGCCGGTGACGAACATGTCGACGCCGAGCGGCTCGAGTTGCTGGGCGAGTTCGAGCGTCTCGCCAACGCTCATGCCGTGCGGCACGAGGTCGGCAACCGAGATGCGGTACGAGAGCAGCGCGTCTGGGCCGAGGGCCGAGCGCACCTGTTCGGTGACGGCGAGAGCGAAGGCGCGCCGCTTCTCAGAGGTGCCGCCCCACTCGTCATCTCGCTGGTTGGTTGCGGGCGAGCAGAACTCGTTGATGAGGTAGCCCTCTGAGCCCATGACCTCGACACCGTCGTAGCCGGCCTCGAGTGCAAGCTTCGCCGCCTCGCCGAACTCGACGATGGTGCTCTCGATCTCTTCGGCCGTCATGGCGCGTGGCGAGAAGCGGTTGATGGGCGCCTGCAGTGCCGAGGGGGCAACGAGGTCGGGGTGGGTCGAATAGCGGCCGCCATGCAAGAGCTGCATGATGATGTGGCCGCCGGCCTCGTGCACCGCGTCGGTCACGAGCCGGTGCTTCTCGACGTCTTGCTCGGAGGTCATGGTGGCGCCGCCCTGCGTCAGCGCACCCGCGGCGTTGGGCCCGATGCCGCCCGTAACGATGAGCGAAGTGCCGCCGCGCACGCGCTCGGCATAGAACGCCGCCATGCGCTCGAACCCCTGCGGGTGTTCTTCAAGACCCAGGTGCATCGACCCCATGACCGTACGGTTGGGCAGGGTGATATTGCCGATCGTAACCGGCGAACTGAGGTGTGGGTAGGCGCTCATGCGATGACCTCTCTGTCGGGGCTATAGCTGAGCCGATCATAACAAGGGCCTACGACAAACTTCGATTCGTGTGGTGGGTATCGACAACCGCTAGGCTGATCCGCTCCACGCCGCTGGAATGAGGGTCCAGACGAGCTCTGCACCCTCTTCGTGTGCCCGCCAGGTGTGGGGCTCGCGGCCGTTGAACGAGAGGGTGTCGCCCGCCTGCATCTCGACCTCGTGTGAGGCGAAGGTGACGGTGACCCGGCCCGTGACCACGTGCATCATTTCGAGCTCGCTTGAGATCGTGTAGAGCCGCTCACCGCCGTGGGCGTGGGGCTCGGCGGTTGAGCGGATCATCTGTGCCCGGTTTTCCTCGCGGCCCGAGATGAGGCGTTCGACGACATTTTGCCCACCGAGGTTAATGAGGGGCGCGGTGTCGAGCTTCACGAGCGTCGTCTTGGTCTCGGTGAAGAGCTCGCCGACGGGCACCGAGAGCACCTGGCACAGCTGCACGAGCGTTGTGATCGAGGGTGAGGTTGAGTCGTTTTCGACGCGGCTGATGAAGCTCTTCGAGAGCCCGGTCGCGGTCGCGAGCTGCTCGATCGTCATGTGCTGGGCATTGCGTGCCGAGCGCAATTTTGCGCCGATGCGAAGCTCGGTGCCGCTCGCGTGGGCGTGGATCGATCGCATGCTTCCTCCTGGGTCTCCCCTTATTCTACGGGGCTTCCTTCCGGGCTCACGTTGCGAGCGTGGCATCGATGGTGTTTACTGTTAGGTAACAAAAGTTTCGTATTGAGAACTCTCACGAAAGGTGACACCGTGGTTCCAGAACAGCATGTCGGCCCCGTCGACGCGAGCAAGACCCCGCGCTACGCAGGCTTCGCAACGTACGCAAAGCTGCCGCGCATTGACGAGGTTGAGAAGACCGATATCGCGATCGTTGGCGTGCCCTTCGACACCGGTGTGAGCTTTCGCCCCGGCGCACGCTTCGGCCCCGCTCACGTGCGTGAGATCTCGCGGCTGATCCGCCCCTATAACCCGGCTCAGGACGCGTCGCCGTTCGAACTCGTGCAGGTCGCCGACGCGGGTGACATCGTCGCGAACCCCTTCAACCTCGATGAGGCCGTCATGCAGATCGAAGAGGCGGCGAATGAGCTGCACGAGAGCGTCGAGAAGATCGTCACGATCGGTGGCGACCATACGATTGCGCTGCCGCTCCTGCGCTCGGCTCACAAGCAGCACGGCCCCGTCGTCGTGCTGCACTTCGACGCCCACCTCGACACGTGGGATACCTACTTTGGGGCTCCCACGACGCACGGCACCCCGTTTCGCCGCGCGTCAGAAGAGGGCCTCATCGACATGGAGTCGAGCATGCACTTCGGCATTCGCGGCCCGCTCTACAGCAAGAAAGACCTCGAAGACGACACGATGCTCGGCTTCAGCGTCATCACGAGCGAGTACGTCGAAGAAAACGGCATTCAGGCGGCGATCGACCGCATGCGCGCCCGCATCGGCGACAAGCCCCTCTACATCTCGATCGATATCGACGTGCTCGACCCCTCGCACGCTCCCGGAACGGGAACACCAGAGGCCGGTGGCCTCACGAGCCGCGAGCTGCTGCGTGCCCTGCGCGGCATCGCCGACCTCAACATCGTTGGCGCCGACGTCGTCGAGGTAGCCCCCGCATACGACCACGCTCAGGTGACCGCCGTCGCCGCGAGCCACGTCGTGTACGAGCTCGTCACCGCGATGGCCCGCCGCACGGCAGCCGAGCGCGACGCCTAACATCCCTTCCCGTGGGCGCGCCGCAGCATGGCGCGCCCACACCCATGTTTCGCCCACCCTCCACAGTCAACGGAGACACCATGACAGACCAGCCCTTCCGCACCCCGACCGAGGCCGAGGTGCTTCGCGCGTCGGCCGATATCGTTGCCGCTTTCGAGGCGACCGACACCGAGCGCTACTTTGCCGCGTTTGCCCCCGAGACCTCATTCATCTTTCACCCCGAGCCCGCGAGGCTCGACACCCGCGCCGACTACGAGGCGTTGTGGGCGAGCTGGATCGAGGGTGGCTGGCGCGTCGTGAGCTGCGCCTCGAGCAAGCCCCTTGTCACGGCATACCCCGGTGGCGCGGTTTTCTCGCACGTCGTCGATACGACCGTCTTCGTTGACGGGGCCGAAGAGAGCTACACCGAGCAAGAGACCATCGTGTTTCGTGTCGACGGCGATGGCCTCATCGCCGTGCACGAGCACCTCTCGGCATACACCGGGGAGGCAAGCGCGTGAACATCTACCGCCGCCTCGAAACCTACCTGCAGGCCAATAACGACGACGCCGGACCCGCACGCGGAACGCTCTCGATGGGCCGCATTGGCATGATCTGGCTCGCGGCGAACCTCGTCGTGACCACGTTGCTCACGGGCACGCTCTTCGTGCCCGGCGTCTCGTTTGGCACCGCCTTCTCGATGATTCTCACGGGCACGCTCGTCGGCATGATCGTGCTCACCCTCATCGGCAACATCGGCACCCGCACCGGTCTGCCCACCATGGCCGCAACCCGCGGTGCCTTTGGCCTTCGCGGATCGCTGCTGCCGGTCGCCGCGAACGTCATCATTCTCATGGGCTGGAGCTGGGTGCAGGCGATGCTCGCCGGCGTCACGGTGAACTTCTTGGTCGCCGAGCTCACCGGCTTCTCGAACCCCATTCTCTTCTCGGTGCTCTGCCAGAGCCTCGTCGTCTGCCTCGCGATCTTCGGCCACGAGGGCATCGCGAAGGTTGAGCCGTGGATGGCGTTGCTCATTCTCGCGATCATGGGCTACGTGTTTTACACGGCCTTCTCGACCTTCTCGCTCGGTGAATACCAGGCGATCCCCGTCGATGAGAGCCTCGGCCTCAGCGGCATCACGGTGCTCGATATCGTCATCTCGACCGCGATCTCGTGGACGGTGCTGTCGGCCGACTTCAACCGCCTCGCGCGCAACTCGAAGGCCGGCATGATCGGCTCGGGCATCGGCTACACGCTGTCAACGGTGTGCGCCATGACGCTCGGCCTCGTTGCCTTCAGCTACGTCATTCTCTCGGGCAAGGATGCGGCCGAGTTTGATCCGACCGTCATCGTGGGCAGCTTCGGTGCGCCGCTCGCCCTCGTGATCTTCTTCTCGGTCATGGCCACGAACACGATGGTCGTCTACGGCATGGTCACCTCGGTCATCAACGCCCGCCCGCAGCTGCGCCTGAAGTTCTTGCCCACCGCGCTCGTGCTCGGCGGAACCTCGATCGCGGGCTCAACCCTGCTCGGCCTGCTCGACCACTTCACCGACTTCCTGACGATGATCGGCGCCTTCTTCGTGCCCGTCTTCGCCATCATGATCGTCGACTACTACCTCATCAAGCGCCGCTCGTACATGCACGACATCCTGCGCGACTCGGGCGGCCGCTACTGGTACACCCGCGGCGTCAACTGGGTCGCGGTCGGCGTGTGGATCATCGGAGCCGGCGCGTCATACCTACTCACCTACGTCTGGCCAAGCCCCATCGGCGCGACCATTCCCGCGTTCGTCGTCTCGTTCCTGCTCTACTTCGTGCTGAGCCTCTCGACGAGGGCGCGGTTTGCGGGTACCGATAAGGGGCACCTCGGCGAGACCGTGAGCATTCCGACGCTCGCCGACGAGTAGGGGCGGGGCGGGTCGGGCTGCCCCGGCGGCCCGCTGCTCCGGCGGCCCGTTGTCCCGGCGCTGCTTGCCTCCGGGCCGGTGGCCGGGACTGATCCGCTGCGGTGGGTTGGGGCTTCGGGGCTGCCGCGTTTCGGGGCTGCCGCGCTTCTGCCCTCCTGTGTTTGCAGAATTCGCGTCCACTTGACGAAAAGCAGGGTGTTTCTTCGAAAATACCCTGCTTTTCGTCAAGTAGCGGCAAAAACGATGCGCTCGAGAGTGGATTAGCCCAAAACGATGCGCTCGAGGGCGGATCGGCCCAGAACGCACGCCACCGAGCGAGTCTCGCGGGAGCCGGCCCGCGCTCGCCCCGGCCCGCCCTCCCACACAGCATGTAATGAAAGGATCAGTACATGATCGACCTCAGCCACGAACTGCGTACCGCGATGCCCGTGTATCCGGGTGACCCCGAGGTGGCGATTGCCGACGCCCTCACGCTCGAGCGTGACGGGGTGGCCGTGAGCGAGCTGCACCTCGGCAGCCACAGCGGAACCCACCTCGATGCCCCCTCGCACACGGTACAGGGAGGGCGCACCCTCGCCGAGGTCTCGCTTGACGAGCTCGTCGGCGAGGCGCTCATCATTCATGCCGAGGGGGTTGCCGCCGCCGGCCGCGCGCTGACCGCGGGCGAGCTGGGGCTCGATGCCCTCACCGAGGTTCCGCGCATCGTCGCGATCGCGACGGGCTGGCACCGACACTTCGGCACGCCCGCGTACCTCGAGCACCCCTTCATCGACAAAGCGGCGGCCGAGAAGCTCTGGCAGCTCGGCATGCGCGTGCTCGTCGTTGACACGCTGAGCCCCGATCAGACCCCGTCGGCTGACTTCCCGGTGCACGCGGTCGTGCTTGGGCAAGACGGCCTCATCGTCGAGAACGCGCGCGGGCTCGATGCTCTTGGCGACCGAGAGCGCCTCGGCATCTTTCCACTGCGCCTCGGTGCCGTCGACGGGGCACCGGTGCGCGCGGTCGCTTTCTAAGGTGCGGCGGCCCGTCAGTTCCCGTCAGCCCCCGCGTCGGTGACGGTGACGTCGGTCCAGTGAAAGTTCAGGTACGAGCGCGAGGCGGTCGGGCCCTTCTGGCCGAGGTAGCGAGAGTGGGTAGCGCCGGCGCCGTACGGGTTCTCGGCCTCTGACGAGAGCTTGAAGAAGCACAGCTGGCCGATCTTCATGCCGGGCCAGAGGCGAATGGGCAGTGTCGCCATGTTCGAGAGTTCGAGGGTGACGTGGCCGTCGAAGCCGGGGTCGATGAAGCCCGCTGTCGAGTGGGTGAGCAGGCCAAGGCGGCCGAGTGAGCTCTTGCCCTCGAGTCGCGCGGCAATATCGTCGGGCAGGGTGACCTGCTCGTAGGTCGAGGCGAGTACGAACTCGCCCGGATGCAGGATGAACCCCTCCTTGGGGTCGACCTCGACGAGCTGGGTGAGTTCGGGCTGCTCTTGCGAGGGGTCGATCACCGCGTACTTGTGGTTGTTGAACAGCCTGAAGTAGCGGTCGATGCGCACGTCGATGCTCGCGGGCTGCACCATTGATACGTCGCTCGGAGTGAGCGCGATGCGGCCAGACGCGAGCTCTGCCTTGATGTCACGATCTGAAAGAAGCACGTTGCAATCTTAGCGTCTCAGGGGTCGCGCCGCTTGGGCGGCTGTGGGTGTGCCAGAAAAGCGTGAAATGTGAGCCAGTCAGGGGTAGCCTCAGAAGAGAACCGGTGAACAACACATGCACGTGGCGGGAGCGCGGTTTGCGACAGCTCGCAGGTCGTGAACGGCGCCGAAGCCGTTGCGAAGGAGTGTCATGGTACGCATTGCAATGAATGGGTTTGGAAGAATCGGCCGGGGCATGCTGCGCGCCTGGCTCGAGCGCGAAGACCTGAGGGGTGAGCTCCAGATCGTTGCGATCAACGACCTGATGCCGCCAGAGACGCTCGCGTGGCTGCTGCGCGCCGACAGCGTCTATGGAAAGCTCGGGCACCCCGTGAGCGTAGCGGGCGAGAAGCTCAGCGTTCAGGGGCACGAGATTGCGCTCTACGCCGAGCGCGACCCTGCCCGCCTGCCGTGGCGCGAGCTCGAGGTCGATATCGTGCTCGAAGCGACGGGTCGCTTCACGAAGGCCGAGGCTTCGAGGGCCCACCTGCGCGCTGGTGCCCGTCGCGTGCTCGTTAGCGCACCCTCGAAGGGGGCCGACGCGACCATCGTGATGGGTGTGAATGACGAAACGCTCCGGGGCGGGCAGGCGACGATCGTGTCGAACGGCTCGTGCACGACGAACGCCATCGCTCCGATCGCCCGCGTGCTGCACGACCTCGCGACGATCGAGCAGGGCATGATGACGACAGTGCACGCCTACACCGGCGACCAGATGCTCGTCGACGGCCCACACAGCGACCTGCGGCGCGCCCGCGCGGCCGGGCTCAACATCGTGCCAACCTCGACGGGGGCGGCCCGCGCGATCGGGGCGGTGATTCCTGAGCTTGAAGGCAAGCTGTCGGGAGACGCGATCCGCGTTCCCGTTCCCAGCGGATCGCTCATCGAGCTCACGGCGCACGTCTCGCGCGAGGTGAGTGTTGAAGCGCTGCTCGCGGCCTACGCTGAGGCTGAACGGGGGAGGCTCGACGGGATCTTGGCGGTATCGCATGATCCGCTCGTCTCGTCTGACATCGTCGGCGACCCGCACTCGGTCGTGATCGACGGGGGCCTCATGCGCCAGGCCGGTAACCACGTCAAGGTGGTCGGGTGGTACGACAACGAGTGGGCTTTCTCGAACCGCATGCTTGAGACAGCCCTGGCGGTCGCGAGGGCCTAAGCGGCGCGCGCCGAAACCGGCGAACTAGGCGTCGGTGTCGGCCGGCACGAGCAGCTGGTGCTGCGCGAGCTCACGGTACAGGGGCACCTGCTCGACGAGCTCGGCATGCGTGCCCTGGCCGATGACCTCGCCGCCGTCGAGCACGACGATGAGGTCTGAGTCAACCACGGTCGAGAGCCGGTGCGCGATCACGACGAGCGTGCGCCCGGTCGCGACCGAGTCGAGGGCCTCGCGCATGAGGCGCTCGTTGACGCCGTCGAGCGATGCGGTCGATTCGTCGAGCAACAGAATGGGTGGGGCAGTGAGCAGCGCGCGCGCGATCGCGAGGCGCTGCTTCTCGCCGCCCGAGAGCATGATGCCGTCTTCGCCGACCTGGGTGTCGAGCCCCTGCGAACCGTCGCGGGTGAGAACGGTGCCGAGGTTCACGGCCTCGAGCACCCGGGTGCAGGCCGCGTCGCTCGAGTCGGGTGCGCCGATGAGCAGGTTGTCTCGCAGGGTTCCGGCGAGAATGGGGGTGTCTTGCTCGACGTAGCCGATCTGCGCGCGAAGGGCCTGGCGGTCGAGCGCGCGAAGGTCGGTTCCGTGCAGCGACAGCGAGCCCTCGTCGGGGTCGTAGAAGCGCTCGATGAGACCGAGCACGGTCGACTTGCCGGCGCCAGACGGGCCCACGAGCGCGACGCGCGCGCCCCGCGGCACCGCAAAAGTCACGCCCTTGAGTACGCGGGTCTCGATGATCTCGGCCGGTGCGGCCTCGTAGTCACGCATTGCGCGCCGGCCTGAGCCCTCTGGCACGTCGCTGAGCCTGAACGGTGCGGCCGAGCGGTAGGTGAAGTGTACGTTGTCGAGCGCGATCGCCGGTACGTCGCCGCTCGTTGGCACCTCGAGCGGCACGATGCGCCCCTCGGGCGTCGCGGCCGCGATCTCGGCGTCGTGCTCGGTCTCTGTGCTGAGCCTCGTGATCTCTTGAATGCGGCCGAGCGCGCCGAGCGCCTGGTTTGCTGCATTGATCGCGCCGAAGGCGAGGCCGAGCGGCTGCACGAGCATGAAGAGAAAAATGAGAAACACGACGAGGCTCGAGATCTCGAGCGTTCCCGTCGCGACGCGGTAGCCACCGGCGCCGAGCACGGCGAGAAACGAGACCTGCAGTGCGATAAACGAGACCGGAACGATGAACGCCGAGATGCGCGCGACCTTGAGGCCGTAGCCGTAGGCCGACTCGGCCTGCTCGGTGATCGTCGCTGCCTCGCGCTCGGTCGCGCCGGCCGCGCGAATGGTGCGGATCGACGAGATCGCGCGATCCACACTCGCTGCGAGGTCGCCCACCTTCTCCTGTGAACGGGCAACGGCGGGGCCGATGCGTGAGCCGAGCGCCAGCACGAGCAGCAGGGCAACGAGCAGCACCCCGAAGGTGATCGCGAAGAGCACCGGGTCGATGATGAGCATCGCGATGAGCGCGCCGATAAACATGAGGGCGCCGCCCACGACCTCGACGAGCCCCTGAGTGAGCACCGCTCGCAGGAGGGTCGTGTCAGAGCCGATGCGTGAGACGAGGTCGCCCGTGCGGCGCTGATCGAACTCGCTAATGGGCAGGTGCAAAATCTTGGCGATGAGCGTTCGGCGGCTCGAGAGCACAACGCCCTCGCCCATGCGCTGCAGCAGGTAGTGCTGCGTGCTGTTGAAGAGTGCCGAGAAGAGGACGAGCACGACGATGCCCCAGATGAGCCAGCCGAGCGGCTCTGCATCGCCCACCCGCGTGATGACCTGGCCAACGATGAGCGGCTGTGCGAGCGAGGTGATCGCCCCGAGCAGGCTCAGCACAATGATGACGGTGAGCAGCGCTTTCTGCTCAAAGAGATACGGCAAAAGTTCGCCAAGGGTCGCTCTCGGGCCCTTGGGCGCGGCGCCTTCGCGACCGCGTTTTCGGCCGGGGCGCGAACTGCGTTTCTTGGTCCCGGCTGGGGGAGCGGTGGACAGCGCGGCATTGCTTGTATCGGGGGCGTCGTTCACTCTCGCTACGCTACCCCATCTGCCTGCAATAGATCTGATGTGCGGCTCCGTGGCCCAGGGAATCATGCGCGATTGCGGGCCTCTCGGAGGGCCAGAATGCTGTGTTAGTGTGCACAGAGAACACGGGCGCCCAGCGCCAGGTGGACGACGGTGTCGAGTGGCGGCTGCGCGGTGTGCTGCGGCCTGAAGGGTGGTTGAGCGAATGACTGAAATCGGTGAGGGTCTTGAAGCGTGGGCCGGCGGCCTCTTTGTTGAGGGCAGCGTGCGGCTTCGGCAGTTTCGAGAGAGCGACACCGAGAAGCTCAGCGAGTGGTGGCGTGACCCGTCGGTGACGATCATGCAAACCGACCGTATGCCCGTCGGCGATGACGCCACGCTCACCGAGATGTTTCGCATGTGGAACAAGAACGACACACCTTCGGCGTGCGGCTACTCGCTCATCAATCACGAGGGAGAGTTCGTTGGTCACGTTTCACTCTGGGGTGTGACCCCGCCCACGATGATTGCCACGCTCGCGGTGATCGTGGGCCCCGAACACCAGGGCAACGGCCACGGCCGTGACGCGGTTCGCGCCGCGCTGCGCATCGCCTTTGAAGAGATGGGCGTCAACAAGGTCGAGTTGCAGGTGTGGCACTTCAATACTCGCGCCCGCGGGCTCTACGCCTCGCTCGGCTTCGTTGAAGAGGGCGTGCGCCGAGCGGCGGTCTACCACCGCTCGGCATTTCACGACCAGGTACTCATGGGCATGTTGCGCGACGAGTACCTGACCATGGCGACTCGTCGCTAGCCGCGCAGCTGCGACACGAGCAGCGCCGTGTTGAGTGCGGCCTCAGCGGCCTCCTGGCCCTTTGACTCCTGCGACCCGGGCAGCCCCGAGCGCTGGAACGCCTGCTCGTCGGTATCGACGGTGAGCACCCCAAAGCCAACGGCCTTGCCCGTGTCGAGGGCAACGCGGGTGAGCCCGTCGGTCACCGCGTTGCAGACGTAGTCGAAGTGCGGGGTTCCGCCGCGCACGATGACGCCGAGGCACACGACCGCGTCGAACTCACCGGCGAGGGCCGCCTGAGCGGCGACCGGAAGCTCGAAGGCGCCGGCGACGCGGTGCAGCTCGAACTCGGCGCCCGCGCTCTGCAACGTGCTGCAGGCTCCCTCGATAAGCCCGTTCATGATTTCTTCGTGCCAGCTGCCTGCGAGCACGGCGACGCGAAGGCCCTCTGCCTCGATCGCGAGTGATGGGGCTCCTGAACCCGCCATGATGATCCTCCTGAAAGTCGTTTCGATGTGAATGCGCCGGGCCCCACTGGAGGGCCCGGCAGAGTACTATTCGGCGGCCGAGTTCGTGACCGGGGCGCCAGCGGCTGATCCGCCACCCGCTACGGCCGATGCCTCGGCAACCGCGACGTCGGCAGGCAGCGTGTGGCCCATGCGGTCGCGCTTGACGCTCAAGTAGGCGGCGTTGCTATCGGTCACGCCGACCACGAGCGGCACCTGCTCGGCCACGGTGATGCCGCGGGCGCTCAGCTGCTCGACCTTGTCGGGGTTGTTCGTGAGCAAGCGCACGCTCGAGACGCCGAGGTCGGTCAAGATGTCGGCAGCCGCGGTGTAGTCGCGCGAGTCGGCGGGGAGGCCGAGCTGAATGTTCGCGTCGAGGGTGTCGATGCCCTGCTCCTGCAGCTGGTAGGCGCGAAGCTTATTCGCGAGCCCGATGCCGCGGCCCTCCTGGCCTCGCAGGTACACCACCACGCCACCCTCGGCAGCGATGAGGTCGAGCGCGGCGTCGAGCTGGGGGCCGCACTCGCACTTGAGTGAGCCGAAGGCCTCGCCCGTGATGCACTCCGAGTGCACGCGCACGAGCACCGAGTCGGCGCTGAAGTCGGTCTTGGGTGAGACGAGCGCGACGTGGTCGATGCCGTAGGTGCGGTCGCGGTAGGCGCGCATGTGCAGGTCGCCGTGCGTCGTGGGCACGAGCGTGTCGGCGCGAAGGCTCACGCGACGGGGGCTCTTCACGCACTCGGTTGACCCTTGAGGGTCGTGCTCGTTGAGGTAGGCGATGAGCTGCTCGATCGTGATGACCGGAACCCCGGCGCTCGCCGAGAGCTCTTTAAGCGCGGGGAGACGCATCATCTCGCCGTCGTCGGCAACGACCTCGCCAATCATCGCGACGGGCGAGAGGCCGGCGAGCTTCATAAGCTCAACCGCTGCCTCGGTGTGGCCGTCGCGCTCGCGCACGCCGCCGTCAACGGCGCGCAGCGGCAAGATGTGGCCGGGGCGGTTGACGTCGGTGGGAACCGAATTCGGGTCAGCGAGAATGCGCAGCGTCGTGGCGCGGTCGCCGGCGCTGATGCCGGTCGTGACGCCGTGGGCCGCGTCGACCGTGACGGTGTAGGCGGTCGTGCGTACGTCTTCGTTGCGCTTCACCATCATGGGCAGATCCATGCGGTCGGCAATCTCGTTGGTCATCGGCGCGCACAGGAGCCCGCTCGAGTACTTCACCGACCACGCGACCCACTCCTGGGTTGCGAGCTCGGCAGAGAGAATGAAGTCGCCCTCGTTCTCGCGGTTCTCGTTGTCGGCGACAATGACGGGCTTGCCCAGCTTGATCGCGTTGATGGCCTCTTCGATGGTTGACAGGCTCATGAGCGGTTCCCTTCGGTGGTGGTATCGGTGCTCGCGGCTGCCGCGGCAGAGTTGTTGGTAAAGGCGAGCATGCGTGAAACGTGCCGCGCGATAATGTCGGTTTCGATATTGACCTCGTCGCCGGGGGCGAGTGCGCCAAGCGTTGTGGCCGTGAGGGTCTCGGGAATGAGTGATACCTCAAACCACTGCTCGGCCTCGCCTGGCCCCGAGATCTCTGAGACGGTGAGCGATACCCCCGAGACGGTGACCGAGCCCTTGTCGACGAGCAGTGCAGCGAGCTCGCGGTCTAGCGCAAAACGGAGCACGCGCCAGTGTTCGCCCGGGGTCACCGAGACGAGCGTTGCCACGCCGTCGACGTGCCCCTGCACGATGTGGCCGCCCAGCCGAGTGTCGACGCGGGCGGCGCGTTCGAGGTTGACGCGACTGCCGACCTCGAGGCCGCCTAACGTCGACATCTTCAGCGTCTGCGCCATGACGTCGGCGGTGAACGACGAATCGGTCTGTTCAATCACGGTGAGGCACACGCCCGACACTTGAATTGAATCGCCGTGGCTCGCGTCAGAAACCACCTTCGGCCCGCGCACCGTGATGCGCATCGCCTCGGTTTGCGGTTCGATAGCGGTGATCTCACCAATCTCTTCGATGAGTCCTGTAAACACTACAGATCACTTCCTCTGTTTTCGGGTATCGCGGTCACGAGCAGGTCGTCGCCTAAGCGAGTAACCCCCGTTACCGTGAGGTGTAACGCATCGGTGATGCTTGAAATTCCAAGTTCTTGAATGGCGACGCGCTCGCCGCCGAGGAGCTTCGGCGCGAGGTACACGTGCAGCTCGTCAACGAGGCCCGCGGCGAGTAGCGAGCTCACGAGCGTCGGCCCGCCCTCGACGTAGAGCGTGCGAATGCCCATGGCCCCGAGCATCGCGAGATCGGCCGCGAGATCATCGCCCGTGAGGTGGATCGGTGCCCCGCTCACCTGACCCTGCAACGCGGGATGCCTGCGAATCGCGGCATCGGCCGGAACCTCCCGGTGGCCGAAGACAACGGGCAAGGGTTGCAGCGCGGCCTCGACGAGGAGCGCGCCCGAGGCGTCGCGCGCCGTGAGCGAGGGGTCGTCAGCGTAGAGCGTGCCCGTCGCGACAGCAATGGCGTCGGCCAAGGCGCGTTCGGCGTGCACGTGTTCGCGGGCTGCGGGCCCGGTGATCCACTGGCTTGATCCGTCGGCAGCCGCCGCGCGGCCATCGAGCGTTTGGGCCCACTTCGCGATGACGTGGGGCCTTGCGACGGGCTCGCCGTCACGCTTCGTGTGCTGCTGCTTGGCGAGCCAGCCTGCGAGCAGGGCGCGGGCCTCGGCCTCGCACACGCCAGAGATCACCTCGACGCCAGCCTCGCGCAGCCGTTCGGCCCCGCCGCTTGACTGCTGGCCCGGGTCGGGCAGTGCGTGCACGACGTGCCCAATACCGGCCTCGATGAGGGCGAGCGCGCAGGGGCCAGTGTGGCCCGTGTGGTTGCAGGGCTCGAGGGTCACGACCGCCGTGAGCTCTTTCGCGCGGTCGGCCCACTCTGCCGGGAGGTGCGCGAGCGCGTCAGTCTCGGCGTGCATGGTGCCGACGCCGCGGTGCCAGCCCTCGGCCACGACACGAAAGTCTGGGGCGGGCGAGAGAATGACGCACCCAACCTGCGGGTTCACGGTGTCGCTCGGGCCACGCCTCGCGATCGTGAGCGCACGACGCATTGCCTCTTCGAGCGCCTCGCGGCGTGCGGCCTGCGGGTCTTGCTGCATCTGAACCTCTGGGTACGGTCGGCCGGGGTTCAGACGGCTCGCCCGCGTACGGCAAAGCTAGCGCCTGCGTGCACCCTCTCATCCGGACTAGAGCGAAAAACGCTCATCACCGTCGGTTCTGGAATTGCACCAGATCTGCCAGATCGAATGACCCAGCTCGCGGACTCTCACCGCCGGTTCGGATTCTCACCGACCCCGGAAGCACGATTCACATCATACTCCCGAACCCTGACAGCCGTCGAGCGCGTGGCATACCGTGACTCGCCTGGCACAGGGAATGCGCTTTGCGGCCCGTGTTCACCAAAGGTTTCGTCGTCTGGGCGTCAGGCGCTGGCTAGGCTCGAAAGGGTGTGGCCGTCTGCGGGCCATCGCGCCAGGTGTGCCGCACAACTCGAACGCCACATATCGCGAAGGAGAAGACCAACGATGCTGAGTACACAGAGCGAAACGGGGGCGGGGGCGGTCAGAGCCAGATCCCTGGTGACTCGAGAACGCGACCGCAAGCGCCACACCGGAGTGGTGGCGGCGGGTGCCATTGCGGCGCTCGCGTTCACGGGAGTGGCAGTGAGCCCGGTGTTCGCGGCCGAAGAGCCGGCCGAAACGGTCTCGATTAACGTCGTCACCATTAACGATTTTCACGGACGTATCGAAGCTGACGGTGCCTCGGCTGGCGCTGCTGTGCTTGCGGGTGCCGTGCAAGAGGTGCGCGATAGCAACCCCAATACGGTGTTTGCCGCCGCGGGCGACCTCATCGGCGCGACGACCTTTACCTCATTCATTCAGCAGGACAACCCCACGATCGATGCCCTCAACGCCGCCGGGCTTGAGGTGAGTGCCGCGGGTAATCACGAGTTCGGCCAGGGGTGGGCCGACCTGCGAGACCGCGTCGTGAACCGTGCCGACTGGGAGTACCTCTCGTCGAACGTGTTTCTTACCGACACCGGTGAGACCGCCCTTGAATCGCACTGGGTCAAGGAGCTTGACGGCGTGCGAGTGGGCTTTATCGGTGCGGTAACCGAAGACCTTGATTCACTCGTGCCGCCCGCAGGAATGGACGGAATCGAGGTGCGCAGCATCGTTGACTCGGTCAATGCGGCCGCTGCCGAGCTCACCGACGGCGATGACGCCAACGGCGAGGCCGACGTGATTGTGCTGCTCGTGCACGAGGGCGCCGAGACGACGGCACTGTCGAGCATCACCCCCGATTCGCCCCTCGGAGAGATCGCCTACGGCGTGAATGATGACATTGACGCGATTGTCTCGGCGCACACTCACCTCGTGTACAACCACGAGGTCGAAGGGCGTCTCGTGGTCTCGGCGGGGCAGTACGGTGAGAACTTTGGGCTCATGTCGCTCGAGGTTGACCCGGAGAGCAAAGAACTCGTCTCGATCGAATACGAGAACAAGCCGCTCACCGATGGCAAGGGCGGGCCGTTGTATGCCGCAGTGCCGAGCGTTGCCGAGCTTGTCGATGAGGCCACCGAGCAGTCGGCAGAGCTCGGCAAGCAGCCGGTAGGCAAGGTGACGGGCGACTTCAACCGTGCACGCAAGGCCGATGGCACCTCTGAACACCGTGGCGGCGAATCAACCATCGGCAACTTTGTGGCCGATGTGCAGATGGCGACCACCGGTGCCGAGATGGCGTTCATTAACCCGGGCGGCATTCGCACCGATATTCGCTTTGCCGGCAGCCCGATGGGTGAGGGTGACGGTGTCGTGACCTACCGCGAGGCCGCCGAGGTGCAGCCCTTCGCCAACACGATGAACACGCTCAGCCTGACGGGCGCGCAGATCAAGAGCATTCTCGAGGAGCAGTGGCAGCCCGGGGGTGCGAGTCGCCCCTTCCTGAAGCTCGGTGTCTCGAAGGGGTTGACGTACACCTACGACCCCGAGGCGGCTCAGGGTGAACACATCACCTCGATCACCTTCAATGGCGCGCCACTCGACCCCGCGGCCGAGTACACCGTCGCGGCTAACTCGTTTCTCGCGAGCGGTGGCGACAACTTCGTGACCTTTGCCAAGGGCACGAACGTGGCCGACACCGGCGTCGTCGATATGACCTCAATGGTCGACTGGTTCAAGGAGTTTGAGACCGCGACCCCAGGCTACGCGCAGCGCGCTGTCGGCGTGCAGGTGAGTGAGCCTGCCAGCGAGCAGTTTGTGCCGGGAGAAACCGTGACGGTGCAGCTCTCATCGCTCGCATTCACCACGAACGAGCCTGCCCCCGGTGACGTCGCCGTCGAGCTCGACGGTAAGACGCTCGCGACCGCTCCGGTCTCGGTCGAATGGCCGGCTGACGAGAAAGACCCCGAGCATGCCTACGACGAGCTGGGCAAGGCGACGGTCAGCTTTGCGCTTCCGAGTGATGCCGCGGGAGTCGAGACGCTCGCCTTCACGGTCGGCGAGACGGGCACAACCTTTGCCGTCGAGCTGACCGTTGCAGAGACCACCGGCGGCGGCACCGATGGTGGGACCGATGGCGGCACCGGCGGTGGCACCGACGGGGGTACTGACGGCGGCACCAGCGGAGAGTTCGTGGCGGTTGACGGTGGCGCGGGCAACCACGCTGATTCGGGGCGCGACGCGTTGCCGAACACCGGTGGCGAGCTGCCACTCGGCTGGATCGCTGCCGCTGCTGTGACGCTCGCGGTGGGCCTTGCGCTCGTGCTCACCCGGAGGCGTTCAGCCGTGGGCATCGCGCCTGGGGCTGACGACCGCTAGTCGTTCACAACGCAATACCGCGTGGCCGGGGCCCAGTGAAGGGTCCCGGCCACGCGGCGTTCTGGCGTGTGTTACTTGTCGCCGATGTTCTTATCGATGGTGTCGCGCACCTGCTGCACCTTGTCGGCGTGCTTGCCGCCCGTTACCTTGTTCGCGAGATCAGCGGCCCCATCGAGAAACTTGTCGCTGATTTCTTCGGCCTTCTCGCTCTTCAAAGCGTCTTCAATCTTGTCGGCGTTGGCCTTGGCGAAATCGCTGACCTTGCCTGCTGCTTCACTTGCCTTTTTGCTGAGATCGTCAATGTCCACGATGGGCTCCTTTCGTGAGGCTCAACTGGCCTACACCTGTATTATCAGTCACCGCGCGTCGAAGCGCCAGAACGAGCGCGTGCTTTCGCGGGAGATGCACTTTAGCGTGAACGCCCAGGCGACTCAGGTAGACTATCGACTGGACGCCACATGACGCCCGGCCAGGAATCACGGTGGCCGCAGGCCGCCGTGCAGTCAGCAGAAATGAGGACGCAATGCGCGCTGTTACATACGTGAAAAACAATACGGTCGAGCTGCTCGAGAAGCCTGTTCCCGAGATTCAACCCGACGAGGTACTGCTCAAGGTCGGAGGAGCTGGACTGTGCCACTCTGACATCAGCATCATCGCGATGGGCGACGATAACCCGCTCATCGGCAGCACGCTCGGTCACGAGGTCGCCGGAACCGTTGAGAAGCTCGGTGAAGATGTACAGGGCTGGAACGCGGGCGACGCAGCGATCGTCTCGCTCGTGCTGGGTTGTGGCCAGTGCCGCGAGTGCCTCGCAGGCCGCGACAACCAGTGCGAGGTCGTGAGCCCCCGCGGTGCCCTCGCTCCGCTCTCACCCGGTATCGGTACCGCAGGCGGCATGGCCGACTACATCGCGGTGAAGGCACGCCACCTTGACCCGATCGGTGATCTTGACCCCGTGCTCGCGGCGCCGCTCGCCGATGCTGCGCTGACCCCGATGCACGCGATTAACACGGTGCGTGACCGCCTGACGGGCGACGCAACCGTCGTGGTGCTGGGGCTCGGTGGGCTTGGCCACATGGGCCTGCAGATTCTGCTCGCTACGACCGGCGCGCGTGTCATCGCTCTCGATACCGACCCGCAAAAGCTGCAGTTTGCCGAGAAGCACGGTGCCGTCGCGATCAAGAGCGACGCCGAGGCGCCCAAGAAGATTCTCGAGCTGACGGGAGGCGTTGGCGCCGACGTTGTCATCGACTTTGTTGGCGTGCAGCCCACCATTGACACCGCCATTGCGGTGGTTCGTGGCGGTGGCGCGATTCGTTTTGTCGGCCTCGGCGGCGGCTCGTTCTCGTACATTGCTGGCGCGAACGACCTGCCCTGGGGCGTGAACATTGAGCGCGCCTACGGCGGCACCCGCTCTGACATGCGCCAGGTTGTGGCGCTTGCTCAGGCCGGAAAGATTGGCGTCGAGGTCACGCGCTTCCCACTCGATGATGCAGTGAAGGCGTTCGATGAGCTGCACGAGGGCAACGTGCAGGGCCGCATCGTTCTCGTTCCATAAACCGCGCGCATGAGGGGCCGGGTTGCTTTCAGGCGGCCCGGCCCCTCTGCTTTTCGGGCGGCTCTGGCACAATCGAGGCATGACACACGATGCTTTGCTCCAGGTCGCCGTGCTCGGGTACGGCGCGATCGGTTCTCGCGTTGCGAGAGCCATTGCTAGCGGATCGACGCCGGGTGCCCGCCTCGCGGGCGTGATCGTGCGCGATCACGTCACCCCGGGGCAGGGCAAGGCCGCTGCAGATGGTCTCGCCGAGCTGAGCCTCACTGAGGCGCTTGAGCGTGCCGACCTCGTTGTGGAGTGCGCCGGTGGCCCGGCTGTGCGTGAGGTGGGCCCTGCTGTCGTCGCTGCGGGGAAGGATCTGCTCGTTGTCTCGGTTGGCGCCGTCGCCGACGAGGCGCTGCGGCTGAAACTCGTCGAGGGTGGCCCTGGGCGCACCTTTTTCAGTACCGGCGCGATTGGTGGGCTTGACCTGCTCGCGGCCGCTGCGGTCGGAGGTGGTCTTGATGAGGCGACGATCACCTCACGCAAGCTGCCCGGGTCGATTGTGCAGCCGTGGATGTCGGTCGATGAGGCTCATGCCCTGCGGGCGGCGACCGAACCCACGACGGTGTTCGAGGGCAGTGTCGCCGAGGCGATCGAGCGGTTTCCGAAATCGCTCAACGTCGCGGTTGCCCTCGCGCAGGCGACGGGCCTGTGGGGCGGGGTGCGGGTGCGTCTTGTCGGCGACCCTGCGGCTGAGCTGACGAAGCACGAGATTCACGCCTCTGGCAGTTCTGGCGAGTATGCCTTTTCGGTCTTGAATCACCCGCTGGCCGAGAACCCGGCATCGAGTGCCGTGGTTTCGCAGGCGCTGTTGAAGGGAGTTGCCGCGCTCGCGCGCCCTTCTGGGACGATGGTATAGCGAAGGCCGGCCGGCGTTTTTGAAACGCCCGACCGGCCCTCGCTTCAAGGCGCGTTAGCGGCGCAGAATGCCCATGGCGTCGTAGACGCGGTCGAGGGTCGCCTGGGCAACCTCGTTCGCACGGTCGGCGGCGCCGAGCAGCAGTCGGTCGAGTTCGGCCGGGTCTGAGAGCAGTTCTTCGGTGCGCTGTTTCACGGGGGTGAAGGTGTCGCCAACGACCTCGGCGACGGCTTTCTTGAGGTCGCCGTAGCCGCGGCCTTCGAACTCGGTCTCGAGCGATTCGATCGTGCGGTCGCCGAGCACCTGGTAAATGGTGAGCAGGTTCGAGACGCCGGGCTTTGCTTCGCGGTCGAAGCGAATCGTCATGTCGTCGTCGGTGACGGCGCGCATGACCTTCTTCTGGTTGGCCTTCGGCTCGTCGAGCACCTTGAGCAGGCCGCCCTCGGTGTCGGCCGACTTCGACATCTTCGCGGTCGGGTTTTGCAGGTCGAAGATCTTCGCGGTTTCTTTCTGAATCTGTGCGCGTGGCACAACGAAGGTGTCGCCGAAGCATGAGTTGAAGCGCTGCGCGAGGTCGCGGGTGAGCTCGACGTGCTGGCGCTGGTCTTCGCCCACGGGCACGGCCTCAGCGTTGTAGAGCAGAATGTCGGCGGCCATGAGCATGGGGTAGGTGAAGAGCCCCACCGATGAGCTGTCGGCACCGTAGCGCTGCGACTTGTCTTTGAACTGGGTCATGCGGCTCGCCTCGCCGAAGCCGGTGAGGGTGTTGAGCACCCAGGCGAGTTCGGCGTGGGCCGACACGTGTGACTGCACGAAGAGCGTCGATTTTTGCGGATCGATTCCCGCGGCGATGTACTGCGCGGCCGTCGCGCGGGTGCGTTGGGCGAGTTCAGCGGGGTCTTGTGGCACCGTGATGGCGTGCAGGTTGACGACGCAGAAGAAGGCATCGAAGTCTTCTTGCATCTGGGTCCACTGGCTGAGCGCTCCGATGTAGTTACCGAGGTGGAGCGAGTCGCTTGAGGGCTGCATGCCCGAAAAAAGGATGGGTTTTGACATGGTTCCTGAATCGTTTCATCGCGCGGGGCTGGGCGGTTCGTTGCCCTGGAGCCGCGCGTATGGGGTGAAATGGTGCTTGGGGCGCCGACTAAATGGTGTAGTCGACAACCACGGGAGCGTGATCGGACCATCGCTCGTCGTAGCTCGCTGCGCGGTCAACGACGTAGTGCGCGACCTTTGCGCCGAGCTCGGGCGTCACGACGTGGTAGTCGATGCGCCAGCCGGTGTCATTGTCGAAGGCCTGGCCGCGGTTTGACCACCAGGTGTACGGGCCCTCGACTTCGCCAGCGAAGGTGCGGCCGACATCGACCCAGCCGTGGCCGAGGCCGACGGAGTCGTCGACGCCCGTGATCTCTGCGCCACGCTCGCCGAAGAAGCGGTCGAAGTAGGCGCGCTCACGGGGCAGGAAGCCGCTCTTCTTGCGGTTGCCTCGCCAGTTCTTAATGTCGAGCTCGCGGTGCCCCACGTTGAGGTCGCCAACAACGGCGACGAGCCCTGAGCTCGGCCCCTCAGCGCCAGCGAGTTCGTCGAGGCGTACGCCGAAGGCGTCGAGCATGGCCCACTTCGCCTCTTGCTTCGGGGTGTCGACCTCGCCCGAGTGCATGTAGCAGCTCACGACCGTGACGGGGGTGCCGTCGACGTCGAAGTCGGCCTCGAGCCAGCGACCCGATGACTGGATCGACTCCTGTGCGTCGGCTGCGCCAAGGCCCACGCGGTGGGCGATGGAAGGGTTGCGGCTCGCGATGGCGACGCCCGCGCGGCCCTTGATGTCGCAGGGCTCGTGAAGCCAGTGCCAACCTGCGTTGCCGAGAAACTCTTGAACGTGCTCGTCTTGCGCCCGAACCTCTTGCAGCGCGAGCACGTCGACGCCGCGTTCATCGAGCCATTCGCCCATGCCCTTACGGTAGGCGGCACGAATGCCGTTCACATTCACAGAAGCAACACGAAAATTGGCCATGCGACTATTGTACGCCGTGCCACCGACAATGGGGTGCCGATGTGCACGGGTACGCTAGAGGCAAACGCGTGGCTCGGCCACGCACCGCAGTACAGGCGAGGGAGCAGCAGTGGCCAACAGCGATAGTGACGGCGGTGTTGCCGCGGTGTTCATGCGCGGGGGCACGAGCAAGGGGCTCATCGTGCACGAGCGCGACCTCCCACCCGCGGGAGACGAACGCGACGCCCTGCTCAAGCGTCTCATGGGCACGCCCGATCCGCTGCAGGTTGACGGCATGGGTGGAGCAGCCTCGAGCACCTCCAAGGTGATGGTGGTGAGCGCCGCGGGGCAAGACGGAGTGATCGAGTACGCCTTCGGGCAGCTGGGCATTGCGCAACCGGTGGTCGACTGGAGGGGCAACTGCGGCAACCTGAGCTTTGCCGTTGCGGCCTTCGCGATCGATTCGGGGCTCAGTCCCGTTGATGATGGCGCGACCGAAACGACCGTGCGGCTGCGCAACACGAATACCGGCGTGCGTATTGATGCCGAGGTGGCGGTGCACCGGGCAAGGGTCGCGCGAGACGGGGACACCGTGATTGCCGGGGTCCCGGGAACCGCGGCTCCCATCACCATGCGCTATCTCGAACCGGGTGGTGCCGTGACCGGCGCCCTGCTGCCGCTCGGCTCGGCGCAAACGATGTTCACGGTCGCGAGCCCAGAGGGTGAACTGCACGTGCGGGGCACGCTCGTTGACGCCACGAACCCGTACCTCTTCGTGGTGCGAGATGCAGTGCCGGGCGCTCATCGCGCGCCCGCAGAGCTGAGGGGCGACGAGACATTTCTTGCCGTCGTCGAGCGGTTGCGGGCGGCAGCGGCGGTCGCGCTCGGGGTGGTTTCATCGCTCGAGGCAGCCCGAACCGAGGCGCCCGTCACGCCGCGCGTCGTGCTCGTTGGCCCGCCCAAAGAGAGTGCAGAGGCTGATCTCGAGACGCTCACGATATCGATGCAGCAGGTGCACCGCGGCATTCCCATGACCGCGGCCATGGCGCTCGCCGCCGCAAGGGGCATCGCCGGAAGCATCGTGCATGACCTCGTGGGCGATGCTCCCGCGAACGGTGTGACCGTCATCGCGCACCCGCTCGGCACCGTGCGTGTTGTCGCCGAGCACGCTGAGCGTCCCGATGGAGCCGCTCACGTCGTTTCGGTCGGCGTTACCGGTACGGCGCGCACGCTCATGGCAGGAACGGTATATCCCGCTCCGTAGGTGGGGGTAGTGCCGAGACCGCCGCTGTCGTAGCGTTGAGTCATGCATGATGAGACCGAAGGCTATTCGTCACTCCCCAGTTCTGGCGTGACTTCGCCCGAGGGGTGGGCTGAACCCCGCGAACCGATCTTCAAACGTCTGTGGTGGTGGCTCACAACGGGGCAGGCTAGGCGGCCCGGGAGCTCCTTCGGGTACGTGCTTCGTGAGCGACGCGCGTTCGAGCGCCTTCTCAGTGCGTGGCGAATGATGATGGGGCACCGCACTATGCAGCCGGTGCCGATGCTCTACCTCATGGTCTTGGTGCTTGGCCTCGTCGTAGGGCTCGTGCTGCAGTTCACCCTCGGCCTCGCGTGGTACATCGCCCCGCTCGCTTTCTTTGCCCTGGCGTGGGTCTTTTTCTTTTCGACGATCTGGTGGGGCAATCGTGCTGGCCGCGGGACGCTGCGTGAAGATCTCATTGGGCAGCTCTTTCCCGAGCGTGGCAAGCGGATGCGCAGGGAACGCATTACGCGGCAGTTTCGTGAGTCGCCGCTTCGCTTCTTTGCCTTCGCCGGCGAGAGTTTCCCGTACTCGCTCTTCTCCTTTCAAGATTCGAACGGCACTCTTGAATCTGTGGCAGTGCGGTGCGTAAGCCCCGAGCAGATCGAACGTGAGCGCCTCAGCGGGCCTGACGAAGCGCTCGATGACGTCTGCGTCGTTAAGGTGGTGGCGCGAGAGGCCTTGGCCTCTGAGGAAGGAGATGAAGATGCCGTGCCTCAGCGCGAGCTCGCCTATCTTGTCGAAGACTTCGTAGAGATGAGCATTGAAGCCGGTGAGTGGCGGCCAATGACCTTTGACCTTGACGGTTGCTCGGTCGATGGCTGGTCGGTCAGCAACGAACGCTGTATTGGGGCATACTGCTCCTTTAGCGAGCAGTGGATCATCGCGCTCTACAGCCCAGCCCCAGCGACCGAGAGCGCTCCCGGCCCGCTGCAGGAGCGCATCGAGCTCTGCGAGATCACAGACCGCGAGAGGTTGGTTGCAGAGGCCGCTGGGTGATTAGCCCCAGAACGAGGTGCTCGCCGAGACGTCATCGATGATGACCTTGCCGTCAACGACCGAGTAGCTGCCCCTCATCGAAACCTTCGTTTCTTCGAGGTCGTAGTCGCTCCACTCGGTGCTGTTGCGCTGGGTCTTGACCGTGCCGGGCTCTGTCTCGAACGACGAGAAATCGAAGGTCTCAAAACCGCCGGGAAGCGTGCCAAGTTCGAGCACCGCAAGATCGGTGTTCTGCACGATGTACGGGCAGTAGCTCTCCATGTTCGTCGGAATCGTGACGCACTTCGTGAACTCGTCGTTCACGAGCGCCAGCACGGCTTTCTTGAGGCTCTCGCTCGCGGTCGCCTCAAACTCGACCGCGACCGGCTCAGCATCGTGCGGATCGGCCGAGAGCGTCTGCTGCGGCATGACCGTCATCGTGACCGTTTCGAACTCGGTGTACTCGCCGTTCGGAATGCTGAAGGTGTACTCGCCCGGGTACAGGTAGGCCTCTGCGACGTGGCGCTCATCCCAGCCCTCAGAGACGGTGCTTGGCCCAACCTCGACCTTGGTATCGCCAACCTCGATGGTGTCGAACTCGAAGGGAGCCTCGAACCGCACGCGCTGCACGAGTGGGGTCGTGACCTCCCAGTTGTGCAAGAGGCCGAACGAGTTCGCTCCGCGTTCTGCCTCGATAACGATGCTCTGGCGCTCGCCGTCGATGCTGAGCTCGACCCCGACGAGGGCGTGGGTGCCGTTCCCCGAGAGCGCCTCATCGACGTTGCCCACGCTGACGACCTCTATCTGGTGGTCGGCCGCGTCAAAGACCTCGGTCGTGAGCAGCCCGCGCTCGGTGTTGCGCACGCCCGGGTCGACGGTGTCGGTGGCCGCCTCGAGCTTGCCCTTCGCGATGAGCGAGAGATAGTGCTCGACAGCGGCTTCGGGGCCGCGGCTTCCATTGAGCACCTTGACGGTGACGAGCCCGGCGACGAGTGCGACAACGACCGCGACTACCGTCACGAGCACAGCGATGATGCCGCGCTTTTTCTGTGGGCTGAGTGGTGCCCGCTCTGGCAGCGGGAGCGCCTGTGGTTGCGGCTGCAGGAGCTCTGCCATGCTGGCTGGTTCGGCTATGGCATTCTCGTCGACCACGGTGCCCTCATCGACCACGGCGCCCTCAGTGGGCACGCTGCCCTCATCGGCTGCGTCGTTTTCGACGATCGGTGCGGTCTCGGCAGTCGGGGTTTCGGGGCCGGCCGGTGCGGCGTGATCCGCGATGGAATCGTTCGCAACGAGTGCCGCTGCGATGGGCGCGGCTGGCGCTGCCAGCGTGGGCTCGGGCTGCACCGTTGCAGCGGGAGCGGCCGTGGGCTCGCCCGACAGCCAGCGGTTCACGGTGTGCTGTGAGGCGAAGAAGAAGAGCAGTTTCGGGTTCGCGAGGTAGGCCCAGCGCGGGGCGAACTCGGCGAGGGCGCTCACGAGCAGGGCGACGGCCGCGGCACTGAAGGGAACCCACCAGGTCACGGTCATGGTGATGGTCATGGTGCCGTAGCTTCCCATGCCCGCCGCCGTGCGAATGGGCAGCACGACGAGCACGACCACGAGCCAGATGATGGTCGCCCCGACGGGCAGACGCCACAGGAGGTCAGCCCTGAACTGCGCGGCACGGGGGCGGCGCAGGCCAACAGCGATGGCGGCTGCCATGATGCTGAGCGCGGCGAACAGGTAGACGCACACGGCGAGCCAGGGCGAGAGGTTCCAGGGCATGAGCAGCTCTGCAGAGGTGAACGGCACCTCGGCCGTGAAGCCGCCGAGGTAGCCCATGCTGATGAGGCCAAGCAGGAGGTTCCCGAGGAAGGGAATGAGTGCGAGGCTCGTCGCGAAGGTCTGTTTGATGGCCAGGAGCACGAGGGCGACGAGCAGCAGCGGTGCAAAGACCGTGAAGGTCGCGGCGAAGAAGGCGCGGGTCTCGGCGATGAGCGGCCGTGCGAAGAAAGCGGTGATGGGGCTTGCCTCGCGGGTGCGTTCGCGGGTGACAAAGAGGGTTATCGCGACGATGCACCAGAGGGTGGCAAAGATCGCGAAGGGCTTGCCGTGCAGCTCACCCTCGGCAACGTCCGTGCTGCCGGGCTGCAACCCGATGAAGCCGAACACGAGCATGAACACGAGCCCGATGACTGCGCCCTCGATGCCAGCGCGCAGTGCCGAGAGCGTGAGCGTGGGTGCGAGCCCATCGTGGGCGAGGCGGCGCTTGGCGATGAGCGCCGTGCCTACCGCGATTGCAGCGAGGGTCGTCAGCGAGAAGATGCTCAACGAGAACGAGCCTTCGAGGCTGAACACCGAGACGCCGAAACTGCCGTTTCCGGCCCAGCCATAGCCCAGCACCCCGGCGGTGACGCACGCGAACAGCGAGAGGAGCGTGCCGAGCCCGGCGGTAGAGAGGGCGCTCGAGGCCATCAGTGCGATGACGATGAGCAGGGCCATGACGGCCGCAACACCGAACACTACGGCGGCGACAAGGGCGAGCGTCGTGAGCGCCGGTTTACCGAGAAGCCCCTTCAAGTAGTTCGCGGTCACCGGTTCAGGGGTGGTCGTCATTGCGCTCCTGGTGTGCTGTGAGAGAGAAAACTGGAAGGGCTGTGCAGAAGCGAGAGTAACACAGCGAGTGCGACATGTGTTGTGGTCTTGGGGGTGAAAGCGCCTCCCGCTACCCTTAGAACCATGACAGAGCAGGGCAGCGCACGCCACGTCATGGCGATCGACCAGGGCACGACCTCGACGCGGGTCATTATCTTTGACCACGAGGGGCGTATACAGGGCGCCGCACAGCGGGAGCATCGCCAGATTTTCCAGCACCCGGGCTGGGTGGGCCACAGCGCCACCGAGATCTGGCGCATGACCCGCGACCTCATGCGCGAGGCGCTCGCCGTTTCACACCTCAAGGCGCACGAGATCGCAGCGCTCGGCATCACGAACCAGCGTGAAACGACGGTGGTGTGGGACAAGCGCACGGGGCAACCCGTGTACGAGGCGATCGTGTGGCAAGACACCCGAACGCAAGGCCTCATCGACGAGCTGACCGAGGCCCACGGGGCCGACTTCTTGCGCAGCGTGACGGGCTTGCCCCTCGCGACGTACTTCTCTGCCTCGAAGGTGAGGTGGATCCTCGACAATGCTCCCGGCGCACGCGAGAAAGCCGAGCGCGGGCACCTGCTCTTCGGCACGATCGATACGTGGCTGGTGTGGAACCTCACGCGGGGCGAGGGCGCCGAACCCGTGCACGCGACCGACGTGACGAACGCGAGTCGCACCCAGCTGTGCGACATTCGCGAATTGGCGTGGAGCGAGAAAGCGCTCGACCTCTTCGGTGTTCCCGAGTCGATGCTGCCCGAGATTCGTCCCTCGGTGGGCGACTTTGGAAAGGTCGTCGCGGTCGACGAACTCGAGGGGCTTCCCATTGCGGGCATTCTTGGCGACCAGCAGGCTGCGACCTTCGGGCAGGCGGGCTTCGCCGAGGGCGCCGCAAAGAACACGTACGGAACCGGCTGCTTCTTGATCGTGAACACGGGCGAAGAGGTGGTGCACTCAGACAACGGTCTGCTCACGACGGTTGCCTACCAAATTGCTGGCGAGAAGCCGCGGTACGCCCTCGAAGGTTCGGTGGCAGTGGCGGGCTCGCTGCAGCACTGGCTGCGGGACAATCTGGGCCTGTTTCGCGACTCTGAAGAGATCGAGGGGCTCGTCACGAGCGTTCCTGACACCGGCGGGGCCGTCATCGTGCCGGCTTTCTCGGGGCTTTTCGCGCCGAGGTGGCAGCCCGACGCGAGGGGCGTCATCGTGGGGCTCACCCGCTTTGTCACGAAGGCGCACCTCGTGAGGGCCGCGAGCGAGGCGATCGCGTTTCAGTCGGTCGAGGTGATCGAGGCTGCCGCGGCCGACCTGGGCCACGAACTCACCGAGATTCGAGTCGACGGCGGCGCCTCGGTGAGTGAATTTCTCATGCAGTTCCAGGCAGACCTGCTCGGCTTTGACGTCGTGCGCCCCGAGGTGCTCGAGACGACCGCGCTCGGAGCCGCCTATGCCGCAGGATTCAGCGTTGGCGTGTGGAGCACGCTCGACGAAATTGCCGAGAACTGGCGCGAAGAGAAACGGTTTACCCCGGCGATGTCGGGCGACGACCGCGACCGCAGAATGCGCATCTGGAACAGGGCGGTTGAGCGCTCGCTCGCCTGGGTCGACGATGATGTCATGACGGGTGCCGGCGGGGCCTCGTAAACCGGCGAAACCATAACGATTTTCGGGCCCTGGGGCTCTCGCGTTGTGGGCGTGTCGCTCGGGGGAGTATTCTCGCTGTGATGCCCATAGTTGCTTTACCCGTCTTCTTGTACCCGTTTACGGTGGGCAGAAATTTGGAGGAAACACAGTGATTGCAACCTCACGCAAGCGAATACTTGCCACGATTGCTGCTACGGGAGCCGCTGCTCTCGTTCTCGTCGGCTGCGGTAATGCACCCGAAGCAGGCGAAAACGGCTCGAAAGAGGGGTCAGATAACTCAGACTTCCTCGCCTGCGCCGTTTCTGATGAGGGAAGCTGGAACGACAAGTCGTTCAACCAGGTTTCGATGCTCGGCCTGACCGAGGCCGAAAAGGGCCTTGGCATCGAGATCAATGACGCAGAGTCGAAGTCTGAAGAAGACTACACTCCGAACCTCGAGGCCATGGTCGCCAAGGGCTGCGACATCACCTTTGCGGTTGGCTTCAAGATCGTTGAGCAGATTAACGCTGCCGCGACCGAGAACCCCGACTCGAACTTCGTGATCATTGACTCAGAGGCTGAGGGCCACGACAACCTCAAAGGCATGACCTGGGAGACCACCCAGTCGGCGTTCCTCGCAGGCTACCTCTCAGCTGCCTACAGCGAGTCGAAGGTTATCGGCACCTACGGCGGCATGAACATTCCCGCTGTGACCGACTTCATGGTTGGCTTTGCCAACGGCGCGAAGTACTACGAAGAAGAGACCGGCACCAAGGTGACCGTGCTCGGCTGGGATGCTGACAAGCAGGACGGCGACTTCGTTGGTGACTTTGAGAATGGCACCGCCGCAAAGAGCATCTCAGAGGGCCAGATCGAAGCTGGCGCTGACGTGATCATGCCGGTTGCTGGTGGCCTCTTCGGCGCGACGAGCGAAGCGATCAAGGAGTCGGGCAAAGACATCGTCATGATCGGTGTTGACCTCGACATCGCCAAGAACAGCCCGCAGTACGCTGACCAGATTCTCACCTCGGTTGAGAAGCAGATCAACGTTTCGATCTACGACGTCATCGAGAGCGCGAAAGATGGCAGCTTCTCGAGCGATGGCTACGTAGGCACCCTCGAAAACGACGGTACGCGCCTCAGCCCCTTCTACGAGTTTGAAGACAAGATCGACGCTTCGATCATTGAGAAGCTCGACGAGCTCAAAAAGAAGATTATTGCTGGCGAGGTAGAAACCCGCTAACACCGCGTTGAGGGCAGCGGTCGCGGGTTTCTCGCGACCGCTGCCTCTTCGCTACGATGAAGGCTATTCGCGACGCTCGCCCCTGGCGGCGTGCGTCGCACGAGGGAAGCGGATCGGGGCATACTCTCCATGAAACTTGAGTTCAGAGGCGTGACGAAACGCTTTGGGTCGTTCACCGCGAACGACAAGATCGATCTCACCGTCGAACCGGGCGAGATTCACTCGTTGCTCGGCGAGAACGGTGCGGGCAAATCAACGCTCATGAACGTGCTGTTCGGGCTTCTTGAGCCCGACGAGGGAGAGATCCTGCTCGACGGCGAACCGGTTGCGTTCGACGGCCCCGGCGACGCAATGGCCGCGGGCATCGGCATGGTGCACCAGCACTTCATGCTTATTCCCGTCTTCACGGTCGCCGAGAACGTGATGCTCGGTCACGAGCCGACCCGCGGTGGTGGGCTGCTCGACCTTGACGCGGCGCGTTCAATGGTGCGTGAGATCTCGGCTCGCTTCGGCTTCAACCTCGACCCCGACGCCAAGGTTGAAGACCTGCCGGTGGGTGCGCAGCAGCGCGTCGAAATCGTCAAGGCGCTTGCGCGCGACGTGCAGGTGCTCGTGCTCGATGAGCCCACGGCGGTGCTCACCCCGCAAGAGACCGACGAGCTCATGAACATCATGAAGCAGCTCGCTCAGGCGGGCGCCTCAATCATCTTTATTACCCACAAGCTTCGCGAGGTCAAGGCCGTTGCCGACAAGATCACGGTGATGCGCCTCGGCAAGGTCGTGGGTGAGGGCTCGAATCAAGACTCAACGTCGAGGCTTGCTGAGCTCATGGTCGGCCGCTCGGTCGAGCTGACGACCGCAAAGCAGCAGGCAAACCCTGGCGAGGTAAAGCTGCAGGTTTCAAACCTCACGCTCGTGAGTCAGCAGGGCGTCGCCCTGCTCGACAACGTGTCGTTCGACATTCGCGCGGGCGAGGTGCTCGCGGTCGCGGGCGTTCAAGGCAACGGCCAAACCGAGCTCACCGAGACGCTCATCGGGTTGCGCCACGGCGCAAAGGGTTCGGTGACGCTCGACGGCACCGAGATGCTCGGCAAGACGGTGAAAGAGCTCATCGATATGGGCATTGGGTACGTGCCTGAAGACCGCTCGAGCGACGGCGTCATCGGCAACTTCACGGTCGCCGAAAACTTGATGCTCAACCGCAGCTGGGGTGAGCCGTTCGTGAAGGCGGGCTCACTACAGCTCGGCTACCGGGAACGCTTCGCCAACGAGGCCATCGCCGAGTTCGATATTCGCACGCAGGGCCCGAACGCCAAGGTGAGCAACCTCTCTGGCGGTAACCAGCAGAAGGTCATCATCGCGCGCGAACTCCTGAGCGATACGCAGCTGTTCATCGCGTCGCAGCCCACGAGAGGCGTCGACGTCGGCTCAATCGAGTTCATTCACGAGCGCATCATCGGCCTGCGCGACGCGGGCCTGCCGGTGCTCATCGTCTCGACCGAGCTCGATGAAGTACTGAACCTGGCCGACCGCATCGCGGTCATGTACCAGGGCAAGATCGTGGGCATCGTTCCCGCAGACACCCCTCGAACCAAGCTGGGAGAAATGATGGCGGGAGCGTCAGCATGACCGAGACAACCAAAGCGCCGGCTGAACCACGTGAGACCGGCACCCTGCAGCTCGCGCTGCGCGAGATTTTCGGGGCGAGTTTCACGCGCACCGTGCTCGCAATCGTTATCGGCTTTGTCGTTGGTGCGGTGCTCATCATCATCACGAACGAAGAGTTTCTTGCCTCTGTGGGCTACTTCTTCCAACGCCCGAGCGACGCGCTCGGGGCCGCTTGGAACGCGGTGTACACCGGCTACAGCTCGCTCTTTACCGGGTCGATCTTCAACTCGAGTGCTGATACGTTTGGGGCCGCGATTCGCCCCTTCACCGAGACCCTGAGGTTTGCCGCGCCGCTCATTCTTGCCGGCCTCGGCATCGCGCTCTCGTTCAAGGTTGGTCTCTTTAACATCGGTGGCCTTGGCCAGATGCTCGTGGCAATCGCGGGAGCATCGTGGGTCTCGTTCGCGGTTCCCATGCCAACCGCGTTGCACATGCTCGTGGCCATGGCGGTCGGTGTTCTCGCAGCGATGGTCTGGGGCGGCATCGTCGGCCTGCTGAAGGCCGCGACGGGCGCGCACGAGGTGATCGTGACGATCATGATGAACTACATCGCCCTCTACGCGGTCTCGTATGCGATGCGGGCGGGCTTCTTGCACTCACCCGACGCGGGCACGAACCCCAAGACTCCGCCGCCGCTCGAAACGGCGCAGTACCCCGCGCTGCTCGGCGACTCGTACCGTCTGCACTTAGGCTTCATCGTCGCGGTGCTGGGCGTCGTGCTGTACTGGTGGCTCATGGAGCGCTCGTCGCTCGGCTTCAGGCTGCGCGCCGTCGGTGAGAACCCGAGCGCAGCGGCAACGTCTGGCATGAAGGTTTCGACGCTCTACATCATCACGATGGCGCTCAGCGCGATGTTCGTCGGCTTTGCCGGCGTCAACCAGGTGCTCGGCGGAAGCGTCGGTCTCACGGCCTCGGCTGACTCAGGCATCGGTTTTGACGCGATCACCGTGGCGCTGCTCGGCGGCGGTAACGCGATCGGGATCTTCTTTGCAGGCTTGCTCTTCGGCGCGATGAAGGCCGGCGGCCCCGCGATGCAGATCGCGGGCGTGAGCCCCGAGGTGCTCGTCGTCGTTCAGGGTGTAATCGTGCTCTTCATCGCGGCTCCACCGCTGGTGCGTGCGATCTTCAGGCTTCCCAAGAGCGTTGAGAACGGGCCGATCGCCCAGAAATTCTCACGCACGAAGAAAGGCGGCGAGTAATGACCGCGACCGCTCATGAGCCCACAACCCACGAGGCTATTGTGCGCCCCGTCGACTGGCGCGCGCCCATCTCGTTCATCGTGTTCGCGCTCGTTGGATTCTTCGCCTTCGGGGTGAACGGCCCCTCGACCGACGTGGTGTTTTCGTGGGCTGCGAAGGGCACGCCGAGTGTGCTGCCCGACCTGACCGTGAACGCTCGTGCCCTCGGCTTCGTCATTGGCGGCCTGATGTTCGCGATCACCGCCCTGACCTTCTGGCTTGCGCTCACGAGGCGCAAGATTTCTGCGTGGATCGTCGTCGGCTTTGCGCTCCTCTTTCTCATCGGCCTGCTCGGCTGGGTCGGCGCGGGCGGGCGAGTGCCCATCGTGTACCTGCTCACCGGCGCGATTGCCTTCTCGGTTCCCGTGGTGCTCGGAGCGCTCGCAGGAGCCATGGGCGAGCGCGCGGGCGTGACAAACATCGCGATCGAGGGCCAGCTGCTCATGGGCGCCTTCACGGCAGCCTTCGTCGGCACGATCACGGGCAACCTCATCATCGCGATGTTTGCCGGCATGATTTCTGGCTCGCTCATCGGTGCGCTGCTCGCGGTCTTCTCGGTGAAGTACCACGTCGATCAGATCATCGTGGGTGTCGTGGTGAACGTGCTGGTCGCCGGCATTACGAGCTTTGTTCACTCGTCGATGATGACTCGCGATGAGCAGGCCTACAACTATCCGGGCACCCTGCCTGCGATCCGCATCCCTCTGCTCTCTGAGATTCCGGTCATTGGGCCGGTGCTCTTCAACCAGCGCATCACGACCTACCTCATGTTTGCGCTCGTAATCTTCGTGACGGTACTGCTCTACAAGACGCGCACGGGCCTCAGGCTGCGCGCGGTCGGCGAGCACCCACTCGCTGCCGACACCGTGGGCATCAACGTCAACCGCACCCGCTTCTGGGTCGTGACGCTCTCGGGGCTCATTGCTGGCCTCGGCGGCGTCGCGCTCTCGATTGGTTCGGTCGGTGGCTTCATTCGCGAGATGAGCGCGGGGCAGGGCTATATCGCCCTCGCCTGCGTGATTCTCGGTCGCTGGAACCCGCTCGCGGCAACGGCTGCGGCGTTCCTCTTCGGGTTCTCGAAGCAGTTCGGGGTGTGGGCGGCTCAGGCCGGCGCAGCGATTCCGACCGACTTCATCAACATGATCCCGTACATCGTGACGCTCATCGCGGTTGGCGGGTTTGTTGGCCGCTCGATTGCCCCGGCCGCGATTAACAAGCCCTACGTGAAGTCGTAATGAGTGCCGAAGAGATTGATTGGTCGGCGCTGCGTGACGCCGCGGTCGAAGCGATGCAGCGGGCCTACGCACCCTACTCGGAGTTTCCGGTGGGGGCAGCGGCCCTCGTCGATGACGGCCGCATCATTGCGGGCTGCAACGTCGAGAACGCGAGTTACGGTGTGGGGCTGTGCGCCGAGTGCACCCTCGTCGGGCAACTGCAGCTGACGGGCGGCGGCAAGCTCGTCGCCTTCGACTGCGTTGACGGCCGCGGCAACACCCTCATGCCGTGCGGGCGGTGCCGTCAGCTGCTCTTTGAGGCGAGCGCGCCCGGAATGCTGCTCAACACCGTCTCGGGTGTGAAGACGATCGAAGAAGTGCTGCCAGACGCATTTGGGCCGCGCACACTCGAAGCGTACGCGGCCCAAGAATAGTCGCGGCGTGAGGCCGCGGCTCGTGTCGGCTAGCGACCCCTGACGGTCACGCGCGACAGCAGCTCTTCAGCGCTGCGGCGTGGGCCCGTGAAGAACGGGGTCTCTTCGATGACGTGCAGGCGTGCCTCGACGGCGCGCAGTTCACGCATGAGGTCGACGATGCGGGTGAGCTCGTCTGACTCGAAGGTGAGCAGCCACTCGTAGTCACCGAGCGCGAACGAGGCGAGCGTGTTCGCGAGAACATCGCCGTAGTCGCGCGCGGCCATGCCGTGCTCGCGCAGCATGCGGCTGCGGTCGGCTTCGTCGATGAGGTACCACTCGCGTGAACGCACGAAGGGGTACACGCACACGAAGTCCTTCGGCTCGTCGCCCGCGAGGAACGCGGGAACGTGCGAGCGGTTGAACTCGGCGGGGCGGTGCACACCGATGTTTGACCATACGGGCACGAGCCTGCCGCATGACCAGTCACGAATCATGCTGTAGGCGAGCTGCAGGGTCTCGGTATCGGTCGCGTGCATCCACACGAGCAGGTCGGCGTCGGCCCTGAAACCGGTGATGTCGTACCAGCCACGAATGGTGAGGCCCGACACCTTCTTGAGTGATTTCAGGAGCTTCGAAACTGAGTCGCGTGGAGCCGGAGCGTCAAGGTTCTCGCGAAACACTGAGTACATGGCGTAGTTAGTCTGGGCGTTGATCTCTTCAGCAACGTGAGTGTGGTCTACGACCGGGCGCGCATTCATGTGAAGGCCTTTCAGTTCGATGAGGTGTGGGTGAAAACGACTGGTTAGTCTTCGGGGCCTGCGAGCACGGGAATGTTCGTGACCTCGCCGTGGCGCATACGGCAGCTATCGGCCGGCGCGACGTCGGGAAAAGCGCCGAGTGAGCCGACGGCCACTGCCTCAACGTTCTCGCCGCGCTCGCGTGCTGCACGCTCGACGATCATGTCGACGATGCTCTTCACGAAGGGGGCCGCGGTGCCGACGGTTGCGGCGCGTGCCGACTCGATCTTCATCTCGTCAGCGGTCTCGGTCGCCTCGATGTCGAGGTCAAAGGCGACCTCCATGTGGTCAGAGATGAAGCCGATGGGGGCGATGACGATCTTGGTGACGCCCTGGGCTGCGAGTGCTTCGATGTGGTCGTTGACATCGGGCTCGAGCCATGGAGTGCGCGGATCGCCCGAGCGTGAGCAGTACGAGAGCGACGAGGGCAGTGCCTCGCCGTAGCGCTCTTCGAGCATCGCGTCGATTGCCTGGCGAACGTCTTCGTGCTGCTCGCGGTAGCCCGGGCCGGTCACGGCCGAGGCGTCTTGCATGGTGTCGGGAATCGAGTGGGTCACGTAGACGATGTGGGCGCCCTTGATGCCGCCGGTGAGCGTTTCGCCCGCAGCGACGATCGCGTCGAAGTTGCTCTGAACAAACCCTGGAGCGTTAAAGAAGGGGCGAAGAATGTCAATCTCGGGTGCTGACTCGCCGAGCTCGGCGACCGCTGCCGCGAGGTGCTCGCGGTACTGGCGGCTTCCTGAGTACGATGCGTACGCGCTCGTCACGAGGGTCAGCACGCGCTTGGTGCCAAAGGCGCTCGCGTCGCGCAGTGCGTCGACCGTGTAAGGGTGCCAGTTGCGGTTGCCCCAGATAACCGGCAGGGTGATGCCGCGTGAGTGAAGCTCGTCTTCGAGCGCCTGGCGCAGTGCGAGGTTCTGCTCGTTAATGGGGCTACGACCGCCGAAGTGGTAGTAGTGCTCGCCGACCTCGGCGAGACGTTCTTCGGGGATTCCCTTGCCGACAGTGACGTTTTTCAGAAAAGGAATGACGTCGTCGGGGGTGTTCGGGCCACCGAAAGAACAGAGGAGAAGTGCATCGTATGGAATAACGGTGTTGCTCATGCTGAGACTGTATCTCAGGAAAGCTGTACGTCTGATGTATAACATCAGATGTGGAAACCATACGTCTGACGTGACCACTCTAGCCCCAGTTATGCATAAGGAGCAATGCGTGCCCGCTACCGAAACTCGTGCCGCCAAGCCGGCGAACGCGGGCGTCGCCTCCCTCAAAGGGCTCGGCGTTGTGGTGCTGGGGCTGCTCCTCATTGCCGTCGCTGCGGTGATCTCGCTCTCAGTCGGGGTCGTGGGTCTCGGCTGGCAGGAATCACTGCAGGCACTGTTCGCGAGAGACACCGTTGAAACTCGTACCGAAGCGGTGATTTGGTCGATCCGCCTGCCTCGCATTCTCGTGGCAATGCTTGTCGGCGCGACCCTCGCGACCGTCGGCGCGGTCATGCAGGCAATCTTGCGCAACCCGCTCGCAGAACCGGGCGTCACCGGCGTCTCGGCGGGCGCCGCGGTCGGCGCCGTCGCGAGCATCACCCTGGGCGGTGTGAGCAACGCCGCGTGGGGCATTCCCGTCGCGGCCTTTGCTGGCGCCGCCGTCGTTGCCTTCTTGCTCCTGTTTGTGCTGCAAACCCGCAAAGACCTCGGCCCCGCCACAATCATTCTCGTGGGCGTCTCGATCAACGCGCTCGCGGGCGCGCTCATCAACGTGCTGGTGGCTAACGCGCCCGATGACGCCCTGGTGCGCAGCGCCATGTTCTGGCTCGCTGGCGACCTCGATTTGCGCACCTGGCAGCACGTCACCATCGCGGCGGTGCCGATTAGTATCGGGCTCGTCATTCTCTTCATGCGGCGGCGCAAACTTGACGCCCTCTCGCTCGGCGAACAGATCGCCGCGACGAGCGGTGTGAACGTCGCTCGTGAGCGGATCGTGCTGCTGCTCGTCGCGTCGCTCATCACCGGAGCTGCCGTCGCAGTCGCCGGCATTATTTCGTTTGTGGGGCTCGTGGTTCCCCACGCGATTCGCCTCGTTGCCGGCGCTCAGCACGCGAGGCTCCTGCCGCTCTCGGCGCTCGGTGGAGCGCTCTTCATGGTCGTCGCCGACACGATTGCCCGCTCGGCCTTCGGCCCCGTCGTGATTCAGACGGGGGTTGTCGCTGCGCTCGTGGGCGCGCCGATCTTCCTCTTTCTCCTGCTCAGAAGGAAGCGCGCATGAACCCGGCCCTCACCCTGCAATCGTTCGGGGCAATGCGCGGCGGCAAAGCGCTCGCTGCGGCGCTCAGCATTCGACTCGAGCCCGGAACCGTGCTCGGGGTCGTCGGCCCGAACGGCGTCGGCAAATCGTCGCTCCTGCAGGCCATCGCGGGGGCGGGTGTTGCTCACTACGGTGAGGCGCTCTACGACGATGCCTCGCTACAGCGCATGCGCGCGAAGGAGCGCGCGCGGGTCATCTCGCTGCTCGCGCAAGACACGGGAGCGCCCGATGAGTTGCTCGTACACGAGCTCGTGAGCGTAGGATCGCTCGCTGGCGGCCGTTCAGACCTCACCGAAGCGAGTTACCGGGCGCTCGAAGAGACGGGCATCGGGCACCTCGCACAGCGCCGGTTCGGAACCCTCTCTGGCGGGCAGCAGCAGCTCGTGCAGCTCGCGCGCGTCCTTGCGCAAGACACTCCGGTTGTCGTGCTCGACGAACCCACCGCTGCGCTCGACCTCTTGCACCAGCGGGCCGTCGAACAGACGATGCGCAGGCTCGGCAACGACGGCAAGATCGTCATCGCCGCGGTGCACGACCTGAGCCTCGCGCTCAACAGCTGCACGCGCGTGCTGCTGCTCGACCGCACGGGCGGCACGCACATCGGCGAGCCGCGCGACGTGCTCGCCGCCGACCTCGTGCACCAGGCCTACGGGGTGCACACCGAAATTCTTACCGCCCCCGGTGGGCGGCACATTCTTTCGCCGACCGAGTCGGTGAACGGCCTCTAAAACCATGAACACTAAAGGAACACCCATGACAACGATGAACCGGGCTGCCAAGCTCGTGGCCGCCGCTGCGGCCAGCGCGCTCATGCTCACGCTCGCAGCGTGCTCGACCTCAACCGAGGCTCCCAAGGAGCAGCCGGAGGCGACGACCGAGACCGCCGAGAAGGCGACCCCCGAGCGCATTGCGGCCCTCAGCTATGAGGCGACCGAGGTGCTCGCCGAGCTCGGCCTCGAAGACCACATCGTGATGATGCCCGAAGCGGTTCGCAACCCGGTGCTCGGCGGCCACATCGAGCAACTCGCAAACGTCGAGAGCACCTATGCCGTCGAAAAAGAACTCGACGCCGAGACCGTGATCGACCTCTCGCCCGACCTCGTGATCATGACGCCGCGCCACGGCGCCGAAGACACGATTGGCACCGTGCTTGAGCACGCGGGTATCGAGACCTTGCTCACTCCGAATACCTGGTCGACGCCAGAAGACCTGATTGAAAACGTCGAGCTCATCGGGGCAGAGGTCGGTGCCAGCGACAAGGCGGCAGAGCTGAGCAGTACCCTACGCGAGGGACTCACCGAGCGCGCTAAGGCCGACGGCGACGCACCGCGCGTGCTGCTGCTCAGTAACCAGGCCGGTCGCCCCTTCATTACCGCGGCAAACGCCTTCCCATCACACCTCTTGGGTCTTGCCGGCGCAACCAACGTGAGCGCCGAACTCGGCATCGAGACGACCGGGCCCATTCAGGCAGAGCAGGTCGTCGAGGCAAACCCTGATGGCATCGTGCTCATCGACATGAACGGCTCTGGCGATCGTCTCTTCTCAGAGCTGCTCGGTAACGACGCTGTGAACGGCCTCGACGCGATCGCGCAAGACCGCGTGCTGCGCGTTGAGGGAAGCGATGTGCAGGCGCTCGGCCTCACCACGACTATTCACGGTCTCGACACTCTCGCTTCCTGGGTTGAGAGCTTACGCTAGGCATATTGAAGATATAGTACAAGGAGGTTGGTTCGAGAAAGGGAACGTTCATGAGCGCGATCACGAGAGGTTCGCAGAAGTCGCAAGACACACTTGCGTTTCTTCGGGCGCGTATTTCTCAGGGCGATTGGGCCGTGGGCGAGCGTATTCCCAAAGAGCCCGAGCTGATGGAACTCATCGGCGTCGGTAAATCGACCGTGCGAGAGGCGGTTCGCTCACTCGCAAACCTCGGTATGCTTGAGACGATTCCGGGTGTGGGCACGTTCGTTCGTGCCCGCACACCGGTTTCGTCGGTTCTTTCACAGTTCCTCATGGACCACGACATCGAAGAAGTGCTCGTGTACCGCAGGTCGCTCGAGATCGAGGCGGCGCAGCACGCGGCGATCCACCGCACCGATGAACAGCTTGAGCAGATCCGCGAGGCGTACGAACGACTGCTCGTTCCCGGCGCCGAGACCGGCTCACTCGGCTCACTGAGCTCTTTTCACCACTTGATCGTTGAGGCGAGCGGATCGAAGCTGCTCCAAGACCTCTATCTTGGCGTCATGAGCGTGCTCAAGAAAGCGATTTCAGAGGGGCGCGTGTTTCACGGCCTCGACGACGCAACGCAGCACCGTGACCATGCCGCGGTGCTTCAGGCGATTGAACAGCGCGACGTGCGCAATGCGGCCCACTCGATGGCGCTGCACGTCGACCGCGATCTCGGCTTGAGGGTCGAAGAAGACATGCTTGATATTCAGCAGCAGACCGAGCGCGCGAGCACCCTCATCGAGGCAGGCTTCGACTCCTAGGTCAGCCCCGCCCCGTGGGGTGAATGTGCGTCTCAGGCGGCGCTGAGCACGCTGCAGGCGGTACTACTCGTCGCGTGCTTCGATCGCCGTTGCCTGCACGGGCAGCAGGAGCAGCAGGCCGACGAGCACGACAAACACGATGCCGAGAATGCCGTAGATCGTGCTGCCGCCGATGACCACCGCGACCGAGAAGGCCGCCGGTGAGAGGAACGAGACGGCCCGGCCGGTCGTCGCGTAGAGCCCGAAGATTTCGCCCTCGCGGCCCTTGGGAATGAGCTTGGCGAGGTAGGTGCGACTCGAAGACTGCACGGGCCCAACGAACACGCACAGTAGCAGGCCAAACACCCAGAACACCCATGCGCCGAAGTCGGCGAGCATGAAGACGAGCAGGCCGAAGAGCACCATCGAGATGAGGGAGCCGACCATGATGTTCTTTGCGCCGAGGCGATCCTCGAGCGCGCCACACAAGATCGTGGCGAGGCCGGCGACGACGTTTGCGGCGATGGCAAAGATGATGACGGTGTCAGCAGAGAAGCCGAACGAAGCCGCCGCGATGACGCCGCCGAACGCGAAGACGCCGGCGAGGCCGTCACGAAAGACGGCGCTCGCAAAGAGGTAGAAGAGGGTTTGCCGAGCGGTCTTCCACAGGTTTGAAATCGTGCGAAAGAGGTCGCGATAGGCAGAGACGACGGTGGCACGCTCACGGTTTGGTGTTGCGTTAATCTCGGGCACGGCGAAGAGTACGGGAAGGGCGAAGACGCCGAACCATACTGCCGAGAAGAGCATTGCGATGCGAATGTTCCACGCGTTGTCAGCGGTGACGCCGAACCAGCCCTCGTCTGGAAAGATGAAGCCAACGAGCAGAATACCGAGCAGCACGATGCCGCCGATATAACCCATGCCCCAGCCGAAGCCAGAGACCTTGCCCACGTTGGCATTCGTCGATACCTGCGTAAGCATCGAGTTGTAACTCACACTCGCGAACTCGAAGGCGACATTACCAACGGCGAGCACGATGAGCGCGAAGGTGAGGTATCGCTCTTCGGGTGCCACGAACACGAGCAGCGCGATACACGCGGCCACGATAGCGCTGTTGACACCGAGCCAGCGCTTGCGGTGACCGCCCGAGTCAGAGATGCGCCCCGCGATGGGCGCCACGAGCGCGATCACGATGCCCGCGATGGTGAGCGCAAAGCCCAGCTTTGGCGAAACCTCTGACTCGTCGCCGAAGGCACCGCTCACGAGGTAGGTGGCAAACACGAAGGTCGTGACAACAGCGTTGAACGCTGCCGAGCCCCAGTCCCATAACGACCATGCGAACACGACCCGCTTCTTTACGGGAATGTCGTCTTCAGGAGTGCTCACGGGCAGAGTCGTCATGGGTCACACAATAGCCGATGCGTGCGACGGGTGGGTGAACGAAGTGAGTGACCTTAGCCAGCTAATGCTCGTGGGGTAGGAGTTGCGAAAGGTCCTTTCTGCTCTTTGCTCCAAGCTTTGCCCTGGCCTGGGCTATGTGCGACTCGATCGTTCGAATCTTGATGCCGAGCGCCTCAGCGATCGCCTTATTTGAAAGCCCTTGTGCAGCGAGCTTTGCTGCGGCGAGCTCGCGATGCGAGAGTTTCAACACTTCAGGCAGGCGCAACGAGATATTGGTGTGCCAAGGGGCGATACGTCTGGCGGTTTCTTTGATTGCCTCGAGCTTGGTATTGCACTCAGCCACTTTGCTTGAGGCTCTTCTCGAGGTATAAACCTGGCGGGCATCGTGGAGGGCATTGAACGCGAGCGAGACATGCCCATACTGGTGAAACGTATCAGCCACACGCGACAGTGCGTGCGGGTTCATCTCGGCCTTTGCTTCGAGATGCTTTCTCGCGAGTCTGATGATGGGAAGAACATTATCGGTTTCGGCGTGCATTGAGCGCGTGCGCAAGAGCACGTCGAAACGGCCTGCGTAATACAGGTGTTGTCGACCGACCGGCAATGTTGTTGCGAGATGGTTGTACAGATGGTCAGACGAATCAGCGGCAACTGCACTTACTGCCCGGCTCAGCACCTCCAGGTACTTTTTGAGACGTAACCCAACGAGTTCGGGTATAGCAAGGGTCAGACCGTGGAGTTCTCGTGCGCAAGCGACAAGGTCTGAGCGCTTTGCGGCGTGATCGGCGTGCTCGAGCAACGTGATCCACGACTGGTGGTACGCAGACGCAGGGAAAAAACCCGCTGCGATGCGCAGTTCTTTGACCCTGAGACTGAACTCGCCCGCGAGGTAAGCAATGAGTGCTTGAGCGATGAGCACGGTCGCTGCTATCTCGGCGATGCCGGAATGCAGGGTGCGTGCGAAGAGGGGTTGCCGGGAAGTATTGCGAAGCCAAGACCCGGAAGGTGGGTTTTGGCCATGCCACACGAGGTCAAGGTCGATGAGCGCCTGGTGTGCGTCACGAACAATGCGCTCTGGATGCTCGGCGAGTGAGTCGTGCAGGTCTGGCACGGGGTTTTCGATATCTGGATTGTTCCAAGACTTCCAGAGACGAAACTCGTGATGCTCGTGAGACGGCTGGTCTTCGTGTGCAGCAGGCGGGGAAGCCAGGTCATTACCGTAGCGTGCGTGCGCATGGGCATGCATGAAGCGGGCACCTATCGCCGTGTTGGGGCACGAACTCGCATGGAGCATGGCGAGTGATTCATCGAGTTCACTCGAGTGCCCCTGACGGATGTGCATGCGAGTCTGGTCGAGTGGCGAAATCTGATGCTCGATCTGGGCAATTTGTAACATTACCGAGCGATAGTTTTCTGGTGCCGCGAATTGCACCTTTTCGGCAAATGTTCGCTCAAGGAGCTCTTTATAAGGGGTGACCAGATGGCTCTTCTCAGCGGTAGTGAGCAGCCGTGCAACGTCGGTGTTTCGTGCACAAAATGTCGCATCGCGCCCCCTGAGCTGGATGCCAATGTGCTCAAAGAGTAGCAAGCGTTCAGCAGCATGCATGCTCGCGGTACTGAGCTCGTCACTCGGGCATAGCTCACGAAGCGCGGCACCAATGAACGGCGCAACCGTGTACCGATCATTCGATCCGTGGCTCGTAAGGATTGACTTTGCAACGAGTTCGCGCACGTGTTGACGGTCAAAGACGTTCGCAGCACTCGTCAAACTCAGGGGCTCTATTTCAGAGAGAATGATCGCCGTGCACATGGCCTGCGAGTCTAAATCGCGGAGCATCTCAACGACTCTTGCGATTTCTGGAAGCCGCGCAGGAGGCAACGGTGACGCGGGAATCGCGGCGAACGGCCTGGCCGTAAGATGACCGAGGCTCCACAGCGTCGTGAGATCGCGGATCCACCCGTACCTACCGTAGGAAAGCTCAGCTATGGCTTCACGGCTGAGTATGTCGGGCAGGTGCTCACCTGTGCATTGATTCACGAGCAACTGAATCTCGGCGAACGGAAGCGGGTCGATGCGAATATGGACAAACCCTGGCGTATCGTCAGACTGCGCATTGGAAGTGCTCAGAGACTTGAGCGATGAGAGAAGAGCTCGACTGGTCGAGTCATGCTCACTCGCGATAAGGAAGAGGCCTCCTCCATCGGCGAACGGGGTGAGCCGCTCAAGGTCGGCTTTCGTGATGGCCTCAGCCTTTTCTGCAACGAAGAGCACGGGAGCGGTCCGGTCACGAAGCTGGTCTGGCGATGGCAGCGGCGATGGTGTTCGAACGACCGTATAGGTCTGGCTGAGTTCAGCGATCGCTTCACGCACGAGGTCGGCGGTCGCGCTACCGAGTGGCGCGGTGACGAGAACGCTGTGTTGATAAGCCAAATGCCCTGTGATTGAACCCGGTACTGCTTCACTTTCTCAACGGTATCAATGGATACGTCGTGTGAAAAATGCGTCTTCATCTCACTCCTTCTGGCTATTGGCTAAGCCAGGAGCGAGGGCCGAACCCCGAAATACATCAGCTGCCTCCTTTTGAATAAGTAGTTTCCCCCAGCTTTGAGGATAGTTATACCCCAAACGTGGGGCAAAGGGGAAATTCCTCGTAATATGCCGTTTTTACCGGTATTTTGAACCAAAAAATCTGAGGTTTTCTGAGTTTGAAGAGTAAACATTCACGCCACGCATCGTAATTCTGACGCGGGAATGTCGTAATGCTGAACGACGTAGGTCGTCGGGGGTCTTGCTTCATAGTCTTAGCCCCGTGGGCAAGGGCACCAATGTGCCAAACGGGCGTTGAGCCCTGTTTTCCACGTCTCTGTTCGACTGCAAGAGATAACAATCTAGGGTTAAGGAGTTACCTTGAAAGCAGTAATACCGAAGGCGGGTTTTACCCGTCGAAGAGGGCTGAGGGGAGTAGCGCTTACTGCTGCCGCGTCGGTCGTCATCGCACCAGCGATGGCAACGGCAGTTGTGACTCCCGCTCACGCAGCCTTCTCGTACGACTCTGACGCGGCATCAGCCGCTCAGGGCGAAATCATATTTGCCGACGCGCTCGGTCTTGAGGTCGTAGACTCAGGACTGACGCGATCGAGCTACCCCGGAGCCGTTGGGCCCGACCGGAATCAGCTTGACGTGGGGCTTTTGGGCAACACGCTGATTGATCTTGGTCCCGGTCTTCAGCTTCCCCTCTTTAAGAATGCCGACGGACGCGGCCTGATCAATCTCGGTGAGGTTGGTGCATGGTCGAGCTACGCTTCGTCGCCCTCACACACTGAGTCGAAGGCTTCAGCCGGCGGTATCGGCGAAGGCGGTGCTATTGCTGTCAGCCCGAACCAGGGTGTTGGCACCAACCCCGCATACGTTGACCTCATTGACCTCTTTGGTCAGGTTGGTGTTGATGTTCTGACCGACAACCTGCTCGACCAGGCACGCCTGCAAATCGGTGCTCTCGCATCGTCAGTTGACTGCACGAGCGGAGACTGCACCTCGGAGTATGTTGTCGCCGGTGCCGACTTGCGACTGCGCAGCCCGCTCGTGGGAACCGTCGATAACGTCATCACGTCAGTGCTCAACGAGGCCATCAAGCCTATCGATGCGCTCGTCAACCAGAATGGCCCACTGAACGCAGTGCTCGGCCAGATCAAGAACACGGTAAACGCTGTTCAGGTTTCGAGCGTTGCAGGCGGCGCACGTATCAAGTCGAATGACCTTCAGGTTTCGATCGATGGCCTCGATCAGGTTGTTTCGCACATTACACAGACGCTTCTGCAAGACCCTTGGACGAATGACTCGGGGTCGATCGTGATCGAGCCGAACACCGGCATGGTGCAGGTTGACCTCGCCAAGCTCGTCGGCGGGCCTAACGGGCTCAACGGTCTCGACCCGAACACCGAGGTGTTCTCAGAGCAGTTCGTGCAGGCGGTAACCACCGGTATCGCCGACACGGTTGCTGGCGTTACGACCAAGATCAGCGATATGGTCATGGGGTCACTGAACAAGCTGTCGCTCACGATCGCTGGAGACATTAACATTCAGGGCCACCTTCCATACATTCCTGTCGTCGGATCACCGAGCTGGCAGAACGTTGTTGGCGGCGGACTGACGATCAAGGGCAGCATCGCTGACTTTGCTGGCCTGAGCGGATCAAAGCCAACGATTAAGTTCGACTTCGCCCTGCCTGGACCGTTCCAGATCATTGCAGACATACTTGCTGGCGTAGTCAACACGGCGACCGATGCAGTCTCGGGTGTGCTCACGAGCGCACTTGGGCCGATCGTTCTGAACGCGCTCGACCTTGTCACCTCAGGGCTTACCCCCGCGGTGAACAAGATCACCGAGACGGTCTTTAAACCGCTTAACCCCGTGCTGGAGGCAATCGCCGATAAGGTCGTCTCATTGCGGATCAACGAGCAGCCAACCGCTGCACCGCTGAACCGTTCGGGTGGCGACCTGGGTGACGGCTCGTTCACGGTTCGCGCTCTCTCATTGACGCTTCTGCCTGGCAACAACAGCGGGCACGCAGCGAGTGGAGTCGCGAAGCTTGCACTGGCATCTTCGACCGCTAAGAGCGCTGATGAAGCCGCTGATGACGTGCTGATTACCTCTCCTGGTGACGCTGATGAGGTTGGCGCAGGCGAGCTTCCCGTCAAGGGAACCGGAGAGCCCGGTGCTGACATTACGGTTGAGCTCAAAGACGCCGACGGTAACGTCGTTGCAACTGAGACGACCGTCGTTGGCGAAGACGGCACCTGGAGCGTCACGTTTGATGACGTCGAACCAGGCGATTACACGATCCGTGCCGAACAGGATTTCGAGGGTCAGCTCTCGGAAGACGAGGTGACGGTCAAGGTCGTTGAGAACGAAGAAACGGACACTGACGTAGCGGTTGATGCTGATGCAGACGCTGATGCGGCTACCGAAACCGACGCTGACGCTGATGCTGACGCTGATGCAGCTACTGAAACTGATGCTGACGCTGACGCTGATGTAGATGCTGATGCAGCTACCGAAACCGATGCTGATGCTGATGCTGATGCAGACGCAGCTACTGAGACTGACGCTGACGCTGATGTAGATGCTGACGCAGCTACTGAAACTGATGCTGATGTTGACGCTGATGTGGCTACTGAAACCGACGCAGATGCTGACGTAGATGCTGACGCGGCTACCGAAGCTGACGCTGATGTTGACGCAGACGCAGACGCAGACGCAGCGACCGAGACTGACGCTGACGTAGATGCTGATGCGGCTACCGAAACTGATGCTGATGCAGATGCAGACGTAGCTACCGAAACTGATGCAGATGCAGATGCTGATGCAGATGCTGACGTAGCTACCGAAACTGATGCTGATGCTGATGCTGATGCTGATGCTGATGCTGATGTAGATGCTGATGCAGCTACTGAGACTGACGCTGATGTTGACGCTGATGCGGCTACCGAAACCGACGCTGACGCTGACGTAGATGCTGACGCAGCTACCGAAACTGACGCTGATGTTGACGCAGACGCAGCGACTGAGACTGACGCTGATGTTGACGCTGATGCGGCTACCGAAACCGACGCTGACGCTGACGTAGATGCTGACGCAGCTACCGAAACTGGCGCTGATGTTGACGCAGACGCAGCGACTGAGACTGATGCAGATGTTGACGCTGATGCGGCTACTGAGACTGACGCTGATGTTGACGCAGACGCAGCGACCGAAACTGACGCTGACGCTGATGTAGATGCTGATGCAGCTACTGAGACTGATGCAGACGTTGACGCTGATGCGGCTACTGAGACTGACGCTGATGTTGACGCAGACGCAGCGACCGAGACTGATGCAGATGTTGACGCTGATGCGGCTACTGAGACTGACGCTGATGTTGACGCAGACGCAGCGACCGAAACTGACGCTGACGCTGATGTAGATGCTGATGCAGCTACTGAGACTGATGCAGACGTTGACGCTGATGCAGCTACTGAGACTGACGCTGATGTTGACGCTGATGCGGCTACCGAAACCGACGCTGACGCTGACGTAGATGCTGACGCAGCGACCGAGACTGACGCTGATGTTGACGCAGACGCAGCGACTGAGACTGATGCTGATGCTGATGCTGATGCTGATGCAGTGACTGACGGTGGTTCGACTGACGGTGGTTCGACCGATGGTGGCAAACCTACCGACGGTGGGAAGGGCCAGCTGCCCAATACCGGTTCGGCACTCACCTTGCCGGTCATGGGAGCAGCGCTTCTTGTTCTCCTTGCAGGAGCGGTCGTGCTTATTGCGCGCCGTAACAAGCAGGAAGAAGAGCTGAGCTAGCTCCTTACAGTGGATCGGGCTGGGGCTCCATGGGGTCCCAGCCCGACTCCGCTTCACTGCGGTAAGTAGCTGCCAGATACGTACAGGGGAAGTCGCGCATGCGCGCGATGAGGAAACGGGATGAAAGAAACAATCACACAGGGCGCCGAGACGAGCAGGCGCAGAGCGACGAGAAGCACGCCATCTCGATCGGCCCATTTTTCGGCAATCATTGCGATGGCACTGAGCCTTTTGCTCATGGTTGGTACCGTGCTCATGGTTTCGCCAGCTGGCACACCTTTGAAGAGGGAATTGCAGTCGATCGCGTCGCCGTACTTTTCTCAAAACTGGCGGGTGTTCGCACCGAACATCATGAAAGCGAACTTTTCGCTTGAGATGAGGGCGCAGTGGTTCGACGACGAGAAGCTCGTCAAATCTGACTGGGTGTCGATCACCGATCTCGAAACGAAAGGTGTGCACGGCAACGTCGTGCCATCACGCATACAAAAGAGCAGTTGGAACTTGACACAAACATTTCGCAAGCGTTTTAACGCACTCAATGATGAGCAGAAAGCCCGCGTCAAAGACACCTTTATTGAGCGCGGGGAAGGTGGCTTTGTGGCGATTCCGAATGAAGAACTCGTCGCAGAGCTGGGCGAAAACGATGGTGATGTGGTGCGATTCTTGCGCATGGATTACATGCTGATGCGATACCTCTCGCTCTATGCGACCGCTGGCTTCGGCGAAAAAATAGAGCGCATTCAATGGCGCATTGTGCTTGACCGACCGAATGACTTCACACACCGCTTCGACGAAGGCTCACAGTTCAAGCCCATAATCACAACGTTCGGCTGGCGTCAATCAAATGTGCGAGCGCCGAAGGTAGTCGTCGATGAATACCATGCAGTGATCGAACGCATGGGAGCACAGAAAACGTTTAAGGAGGCTGCTGTCAATGGCCAATAGCTCACTCTTTGAACGGGCCGTCGAATGGTTCACTAGCCAGCAGCACAACTTGCGGAGCTTTTCAATGCTTCGCATCTTGTACGGCATTGGTCTCCTGTTCTTGCTCGTGCCGAGTATTCCAGAGCGCGCGTTGCTCTGGGGTCATGCCTCGTTCTGGGCAGATCCTGAAGCGAAACGACGAGGCTTTCACACGTTCGACCTTCTCTTCACGAAATCGTCGCCGGCGCTCTTTGACATTGCCTTTTTTGGGCTTATCGTCGTGGTTCTCCTCTTTCTGTTCGGGTGGCGGACCCGCCTGATGACACTCATCTTGCTTGTGATGCTGTTGTCGCTTCAGGCAAATAATCCATACGTGTTGAATGGCGGTGACACGCTCATGCGCATCACGCTCTTCTTCATGCTCTTTGCGAACCTTGGTGAGTTCTACTCGCTTGATGCGAAACGTCGTTCGAGAGCTCGACGTGCAGGGAAGAATGGACGTTCCTGGCTGCCAGCACACGTCACGAAGGCAGCGCATAACGCTGCCTTGGTTCTTGGCTGTTTTCAGATCATCGTGGTTTACGTTACCTCCGGGGTATGGAAGCTGTTGGGTGATGAATGGCTCGATGGCACCGCGCTCTTCTATGCGTTGAGGCTTGATGTGTTCATGGCCTATCCGATGGTTAACGAGTTCATTTGGCAGTCTTCGCTCGTGATTTATGTTGCAACCTTTATTGCCTTGTGGGTGCAAACCCTTTTCCCGGTGATGATCCTCTGGCGACCGGCAAGGATTTTTGCCTTGGCGAGTCTCATCTTCATGCACCTGGGCATTGCCATTTTGCTTGGTCTCTGGCCATTCTCGCTGGCGATGATCGCCCTAGACATGTTGTTCGTGCGCGATTCATCCTGGGTAGCTGCTTTCGCGTGGATCGAACGGAGGAAGGTTTTCGCTGATGTGCAAAGCGCCTATAAGCAGGCGTCCCTTGCGATGAGGCGCGGTAGCAGCGCCCTGAGGGCCGGCCGCCGAAAAACTGTGCTGTAGTAACGGTCGTTCTACAGTCCTTAAACCGAGGCCGTCTGCTTCATCCCCATCCCAATTCCCGAAGCAGGCGGCCTCTTTTCGTGTTTCTCCCGAGTTTAGGCAGATCGAAGTTGACCGTTCGGTAAATCCTGAATGTTGAGTGTGAGTGACTCAAGTTTAGCGTGACGGACTTGACATGGCCCCGGCGATCTGTAAACTTGAGTTCATCAGGCTCAACTTTAGATTTTCTAGCATGAAGGAGAAGCACATATGTCACGTGCAGTAGGTATTGACCTCGGTACCACGAACTCGGTCGTGAGCGTTCTCGAGGGTGGCGAGCCCACCGTTATTGCCAACGCAGAAGGTTTGCGCACCACCCCCTCGGTTGTTGCGTTCACCAAAGATGGTGAGGTGCTCGTCGGTGAAACCGCGAAGCGCCAGGCCGTTACGAACGTTGACCGCACGATCGCTTCGGTGAAGCGTCACATGGGTACCGACTGGGCCCAGCAGATCGACGACAAGAAGTACACCCCCCAGGAGCTCAGCGCTCGTATTCTCATGAAGCTCAAGCGCGATGCAGAGTCGTACCTGGGAGACAAGGTGACCGACGCGGTCATCACCGTTCCCGCATACTTTAACGATGCTGAGCGTCAGGCGACGAAGGAAGCTGGCGAGATCGCCGGCCTCAACGTGCTGCGTATTATTAACGAGCCAACCGCTGCGGCACTCGCTTACGGCCTCGACCGCGGTAAAGAAGACGAGCTCATTCTCGTGTTCGACCTCGGTGGCGGTACCTTCGACGTCTCGCTGCTTGAGGTGGGTAAAGACGACGACTTCTCGACCATTCAGGTTCGCGCAACTTCGGGCGACAACCGCCTCGGTGGCGACGACTGGGATCAGCGCGTTGTCGACTGGCTCATCGGCCAGTTCAAGAGCTCAACCGGTGTTGACGTTTCGGGCGACAAGATTGCGCTGCAGCGCCTCAAGGAAGCCGCTGAGCAGGCGAAGAAGGAACTCTCGAGCTCAATGAGCACGCAGATCCAGCTCCCGTACCTCTCGCTCACCGAGAACGGTCCTGCAAACCTCGAAGAGACCCTCACTCGTGCGAAGTTCGAAGAGCTCACGAAGGATCTGCTCGAGCGCACCCGTAAGCCTTTCGAAGACGTGATCAAGGAAGCCGGCGTTAAGGTTGGCGACATCGCGCACGTCGTGCTCGTTGGTGGTTCAACCCGTATGCCTTCGGTGACCGAACTCGTGACCAAGCTCACGAACGGTCGCGAGCCCAACAAGGGTGTTAACCCTGATGAGGTTGTTGCCGTCGGTGCCGCACTGCAGGCCGGCGTGCTGAAGGGCGAGCGTAAAGACGTTCTGCTCATTGACGTTACCCCGCTCTCACTCGGTATCGAGACCAAGGGCGGCCGCATGACGAAGCTCATCGAGCGCAACACCGCTATTCCGACGAAGCGTTCAGAAACCTTCACGACGGCCGACGACAACCAGCCTTCGGTATCGATTCAGGTGTTCCAGGGCGAGCGCGAGTTCACCCGCGACAACAAGAACCTCGGTACCTTCGAGCTGACGGGCATTGCCCCGGCACCTCGTGGCGTTCCGCAGATCGAGGTCACCTTCGACATCGACGCGAACGGCATCGTTCAGGTATCGGCCAAGGACAAGGGCACTGGCACCGAGCAGACCATCACGATTTCTGGTGGATCATCGCTGTCGCAAGACGACATCGATCGCATGGTGCGCGAGGCCGAGGAGCACGCTGAGGAAGACAAGCAGCGCGCCGAGACGCTCGAGAAGCGTAACGCGGCCGAGAACCTTGCCTACTCGGTAGAAAAGCTCATCTCAGAGAACGGCGACAAGCTTCCTGAAGATGTGAAGACCGAGGTTCAGGGTGACCTTGACGAGCTGAAGCAGGCGCTCGCTGGCGAAGACGAGGCTGCGGTTCAGACCGCCTTCGACAAGCTCAACGAGAGCCAGGGCAAGCTCGGCCAGGCCATCTACGAGGCCGCACAGCAGGAGGCCCCAGCGGCCGACACTGAGGGTCAGGCAGACGAAGAAGACGTTATCGACGCAGAGGTTGTCGAAGATGACGAGGAGCAGAAGTAGCCATGACACAGCACGAGGATCTCACGCCGGAGAACGGCGAGAACCCCTCAGCTGAAGAGCAGCAGCCAGGGTCGGGAGCAGGCGCTCCCGACCCTGAGCCGCACTCGGCAGAAGAGGGCGACCTGACCGTCGAAGACATTCTTGGCGCTGAGCAGAGCGCAGAGGCTAAGGGCGAGGGCGCGGCAGCTGAAGAAGCGGCCGAGGATGAAAGCCCCTATCTCGAAGACCTCCGTAGGCTCACCGCCGAATACGCGAACTACCGTAAGCGCACGGAAGATAACCGTGAGCTTGAAGAGCAGCGGGCGAAGGCCAAGGTCATCGAATCACTGCTCACCGTGCTCGATGATCTCGACCGCGCAGAGGCCCACGGCGATCTCGTCGAGGGCACCGCGTTCCTCACCATCGCGCAAAAGATTCGTACCATGCTCGAAAAGCAAGGGCTCGAATCGTTCGGTGAGAAAGGCGAAGCCTTTGATCCGCAGCATCACGAAGCTATCGCGCAGGTGCCGGTTCCCGGTACAGAGTCAGAGACGGTTCTCGATGTTGTGGAACGGGGGTATCGCATCGGCTTGGTCGAACTTCGCCCCGCGAAGGTCGCAGTGGCGGTGAGTGCCGATGGCTAGTCAAGATTGGCTTGAAAAAGACTTCTATAAGATGCTCGGTGTCTCAAAAGATGTGAGTGACGCCGAACTCAAGAAAGCCTTTCGCAAGCTTGCCAGGAAATACCACCCCGACTCGAATCCAGACGATGCGAAAGCAGAATCCCGATTCAAAGAGATCAGCGAAGCCTACGATGTGCTGAGCGATCCCGAGCAGCGCGAAGAGTACGACCAGATCCGTGCGATGGGCGCCGGTGGCGCACGGTTCACCTCGGGTGGCCAGGGCTTTGAAGACATGTTCGGCGGTCCCTTCGGGGGCGGTGGCGGGCACTTCTCTTACCAGGGTGCCCCGGGCGGCTTCGAAGACATTTTTGGCGGCATGTTCGGTGGCGGGGGTGCTCGTGCCCCACAGCGCGGGCGAGACATCGCCACCTCAACGGTGCTCGATCTCGAAACCGCGGCCCAGGGCTCGACCCTGACCCTGCGAACCTCGACGGGGGAGAGCACGCGAGTGCGCATTCCCGCCGGCGTCAAAGACGGACAGAAGATCAAGGTGCGGGGCAAGGGAGAGCCAAGCCCCGACGGCGGGCCCGCAGGCGACATTATTCTCACGGTCACCGTGCGCAAGCACCCGGTGTACCGGCGTGAAGACAACAACCTGCGACTCACTGTTCCCATCACCTTCACCGAGGCTGTGCTCGGCGCCACGATCGAGGTGCCGACGCTTGGCGGCGGTTCGGTCAAGTTACGCGTGCAGCCGGGAACCCCGAGCGGGCGAGTGTTGCGCGTCAAGGGCCGCGGTGTGAAAACATCGAAGGTCACCGGTGACCTGCTCGCAGAGGTGCAGGTGGCCGTTCCGGCTCACCTCACGAGTGAGCAGCGCAAGGCGCTTGACGCCTGGCATGCGGTTGAACCCGAAGAAGATCCGCGCGCAGATCTTGTTTCACGAATGAAGTAACCACTGTCGGTGGCCCTCCCGTAAGGGCCACCGACACCACACACGTAAGGGAGGTGCACCATGGCACAGCGTAAAAAACTCGTGGTCGATAAATACAGCCCCGTGTTTGCCGTCGGTGCTGCTGCAGAGCTCGCTGAAATGCACCCCCAGACACTGCGCCAGTATGACCGTATTGGTCTCGTTGTTCCCGGTCGCACAAGCGGCGGAACAAGGCGCTACAGCCTGCACGATATTGAGCGACTGCGGCAGGTTGCGAGCTACTCGGCTGAGGGGCTCAGCCTCGAGGGTATTCGCCGGGTACTGCAGCTCAACGATAAGGTTCGCGGCCTCGAAGAGCGGGTTCGCGAGCTCGAACAGGCGCTCGCACGCGAGATGCTGAAACACCCAGAACGGCGTGTGTTTGCCGCCGGTTCAGAGGGTGAGGTCGTCACGCTCAGGCGCGGCACCCGAACGCAGCGTCGCGCCGAGGTCGTTGTATGGCGACCCGACCGCGGGTGAGCGTAGCCGTGACGATTGACTACGAAGCGCTGCGGCGCGAGCCTGACCTTGAGGCTCACGACCTCATTGCGTATGACGCAACCGACCAACTGCTCGTCCGGCGAGCAGCTGAACTGCGGGACAACTTTTCTGGCGAGAAGCCCGGTGACACCGTTGTCATCGGCGAACGCCACGGTGCCATAACCCTCAGCCTCGTGCTGCCCCAGGAGCAGGGCGGGCACGGCCTCACCGGGGTGCGAGTGTTTCAGGACACCCTGCTCAACGAGCGTGCGCTCATGTGCAACGCGGCAAGGCTTGGGCTCGAGGGCGAGTTCCCCTTCACCCGTGAGGAGCTTGGCCGTGACCTCGTCAAAGGCGCGAAGACCGTGCTCCTGCAGCTCCCCAAATCACTCGACGAACTCGCCGAGATCGCCTACTGGGTTGCGACGAACGCCGACCCCGAGGCCACGCTCATCGCCGGCGGGCGAGTGAAACACATGACCCTCGCACAAAACGAGGTACTCTCCCGATTCTTCACCACGGTGCAGGCCGAACGCGCCGAGAGAAAGTCGCGACTGCTCATCGCGACGGGACCCGTCGATGACCCGGCCGATCCGCCGTTTCCGGTGACGGGGGTCGATGCCGACCTGCCGTTTGCACTGCACGCATACGGGGCAACCTTCGGTGGGCCAACACTCGACCACGGGAGCCGGTTGCTGCTGAGACACCTCCCAGAGATCGCGCCAGAGGCCACCCGCATCGTCGACCTCGGCTGCGGTAACGGCTCGCTCGCAGTCGCTGCAGCCCTCGCTAGGCCGACTGCACAGGTGCACGCGACCGACCAGTCGTGGGCCGCGGTCAACGCGACGAACGCGACCGCCAGGTGGGCCGGGGTCAGCGACAGAGTGACGGTCACGCGCGCCGACGGAGCCGAGGCGGTCGGCGACGGCTGGGCAGAGCTCATGCTCGTGAACCCACCGTTTCACGCCGGCCAGGTAGTTTCGGAGGAGATCGCCAGAACCCTCATCAGGGGAGCCGTGAGGGCACTGGCTGAGGGGGCAACCATACTGGTCGTCTATAATTCACACTTAGGGCATCGCGCCGTTATTGAACGTGAAATAGGCCCAACACAGCAGGTAGCGAGAGACCGCTCGTTCACCGTTGTGCGGGCAACGAAGCGTTGAAGAGTGAGGCTTCGGTCTCACTTTCGGCCATGCCGTCATCCGCGAGTATGAGGCAGCCCGAAGATCGCTAGTACCTAGGTACCAAGAATGGCTGGTCGGTGCACTTTTCGACGTGAAACCAGTGCCACCGAACTACACTGAAAACGATTCAGTAGCCTAGTGCAGGAGAAATTTTTGGCCGCTTTACCCACCGACCGCCCGCTGCGGGTGCTTATCGGTTGTGACACGCTGACCCCCGACGTCAACGGCGCTGCGCGCTTTACCGAGCGACTCGCGGCCGGCTTGCACGAGCGCGGCGTCGAGGTGCACCTCATGGCCCCAGCACCGAAGGGCGTGCGGCCCGGCGTGCACTACGAAACAATCGAGGGAGTCGAACTTCCCGTGCACCGCATCAAGAGCCAGAAGCTCTGGGGGCACGAGTGGGTTCGCTTCGTGTTTCCGTGGCGTGCGAAGCGTGAGGCCAAGCGCGTGATTGATACTGTGCAGCCCGACGCGGTGCACATTCAGTCGCACCTGCTCATCGGCAGGGGGCTCGCTCGCGAGGCGCACACACGCGGCATTCGCCTGCTCGCGACAAACCACATCATGCCCGAGAACATTCTCGACCCGAACACTCCCAAGTTTTTCAGCGTTCCGCTGCTCAAGTGGGCGTGGTGGGACGAGGGGAGGGTGCTCTCACTCGCCCAAGAGGTCACGACGCCAACTCGCAAGGCCGCCGATTTTCTCGAGCGCAACACCTCGCGTCGCGGTGTGGTGCCCGTGAGCTGTGGCATTGACCAGGCGAAGTACCGCGCAAACTTTGAGCCGCGCACCTCGCAGCGCATCGTCTTTGTCGGCCGTCTCAACCAAGAGAAGCAGATCGACACGATTCTGCGTTCGCTCACGCACATTCCCGAAGACCTCAACGTGCACTTCGACATCGTTGGCGGCGGCGACCAGCGCGAGCCCCTCACGGCGCTGGCAAACGAGCTCGGCGTCGCTGATCGGGTCGTGTGGCACGGCCTGTTGCCCGACGACGAACTGCGGCTCACGCTCACGAACGCGTCGATCTTTACCATCGCGTCAATTGCCGAACTACAGTCGATCGCGACGCTCGAGGCCATGGCCTCGGGGCTCCCAATCATCGCGGCCGACGCTATGGCACTGCCACACCTCGTCGAGGTGGGCAAGAACGGGTACCTCTTCACCCCGGGCGATGACCGGCAACTCGCAGCGCGCATCACCGAGATTCTGCGTCTCGACCAGCCCGAATTCGAGGCGATGCAGCGCTCGTCGCTCGAGATGGTCAAGGCCCACGACATTTCGACAACCCTCGACACCTTCGAACGCATGTACCGGGGCGAGTAACGCCCGTGCACATTCTGATCGTCACCGACCAGCACCCCGACACCATCGGGGGCGCTCAGGTGTCGATTCGGGTGCAACAGACCTTTCTCGAACGCGCCGGGCACCGCGTCACGATTGTCGCGCCAAGGCTCCTGAACCCGGGAACGGCGAAGACCACGACGCCAGGCGTCATTGAACTCCCAGCAATGCCCATCACGCGCGACAAAAGCTACGGCGCGAGCTGGCCGGGGCGCGCCTCGGTGCTACGGGTGCTCGCGCGCCTCGAATCCTTGCCTCCCGTCACCCTCGTGCACGTGCAAGGCGACTTTTGGGGTGCGCTCATCGGCTACCAGCTTGCGAGACGGTTGAACGTGCGCGCGGTCAACACGATGCACAATAATCTTGACGCCGGAACGCGGGCCGTGACGCCCTTCGCGCCCGCGGTGTTCTGGGCGTTGCGCGCGGTGCGACGCTGCGTGCTGGGCAGGCCCCGCTGGCCGGGCCGTGACGCCGCGACCGCTCGTCACCCGAAACCCCGCGGAGGCTGGGCCTACCTCGCGCAGCTCGCCGCCGACTCAAACGCGGTCGTGGCGCCCTCGCGACACTTCGCGGGCGACCTTGAGCGCGCTGGCGTTCCCGGCCCCTTCGCGATCATCGCGACCGGGGTGCACGATGACCTCATCGACGAGGTCAAGGCCGAGGGCTTCTCGCGCGGCCCGGGCGTGCGCGTGCTGTGGTGCGGGCGCATGAGCCCCGAGAAGCGTCTCACTGAAATGCTTGAGGCCTTCAGCATGTTTGTTGCGGCGGGTGGCCGTGCGCACCTCGTGGTCGTGGGCGCGGGCCTGCAGTACGACCAGGCGGTGCGCTTTGTGCGTGAGCACTCGCTGGGAGATCTCGTGACCTTCACAGGTGCCCTCTCGCATGCGCAAACGCTCGCCGAGATCTATCGTGCCGACGTGCTCGTGCAAACCTCGCGGGGCTTCGAAACCCAGGGAATGACCCCCTACGAAGCCGCGCTCCTCGGCACCCCGACGATTTTCTGCGACGCCAACATTGCGTCTGCGGTCGACGTTGCCCCGGCGTGGATCGAACCCAGCGGATCGGCCCCAGAGCTCGCCGCGGTTCTCACGACCGCCGTGGCAGAGATCGCCGCTGGCGCCCCGGGCGCGACACGCGTGCCTGAGCTGCTCACCGAGGGCATGCGCCAGTCAAGCCGCACCGAAGAGATGCTCGAGCTGTACCGGGCGGTATGCGAAGGCGTTTAGCGGCGCTGCGCGGCTCAAGTGCTGCGCGGCTCAAGTGCTGCGCGTTTCAGGTGTTGCGCGGCTCAGGCGCTGTGCGGCTTAGGCGCTACACAGCTTAGGCGCTGCCGCCTGCGTGAGAAACGGAAGCGGCCTAGAAGCGCCAGGGCACGGCCTGGAAGCCTGCCGGAGGAATCGGAGTCCAGTTCTCTTTCTTCGTCACAAGACCTGAACCGTATGGGTTGTTCGACTCGATGATCGTGAAGGTGCCGTCATCGTTGACCTCGGTAACGAGCACGGTGTGAACGCCCATGACCCACGCGTTGGGGGCCTGCAGGTTTTCGTACTGGATGATGTCGCCGGGCTCGACCATGTCGAGAGTGAGGCGAGCTGCGCCAACATAGTTTGAAACGGGTGATCCGCTGCCGGTCCACTGGCCGCCGCCTGCGTGCACCCAGCGCTTCGCTGAAATGATGCATTCGCCTGGCTGGCTCCAGCCGGTGGGGCGGCTCGTGCCGATCTCTGCCTCTGCCGCTGCGATCGTCGCTTCGACGTTGTAGCCGTGGCTTGGGGCTGAATCGATGTCGACAACTTCAAGCATGGTCTCGAGGTCGTGTGACTGCGTGAGCGACGCCTCGGTGTTGAGCTGTTGGCCGATTGATGCGAGCACCTCAGCGCTCGTTGCTGGCTCCATGGGAGAAGCGAGAGCTGGTGTAGCGCCGAGAGAAACCGTCAGTAGTGAGACGAGGGAGACAATGAATGTCTTACCAGTCTGTTGCTTCAAAAGTTGTTCCTTCGGTTGCCAACAAGAAAAGTCCAAGTAAATTGAACCTTCCCTAGTATGCGTTACCGTACCGTTATAAAGCAAGTTGTCGATGAAACTCACAGGGTTTGGCCGCATGCATTGCGACCTCACTATCTTACCCGAATTGCCGGCCCCGTGCTCGTTTGGCTGTTTCCACGCTGGCATCGGTGGCTTCGCGGCCGGCTTCGGTGCCCGGCTCGGTGCCTGCTTGCGGCCCTTGACGCGCGGCCCAGACAGGGCGCTTGCCGATCGGGTACTATGGCTCAGGTACCGGTGCTCGCATCGGTTCGGGAGGATTCGCCTAGCGGCCTATGGCGCACGCCTGGAACGCGTGTTGGGTTCACGCCCTCGAGGGTTCAAATCCCTCATCCTCCGCGGTGGCCCCAAAGCTCGCGCTCGTTGCGCGGGATTTGGGGCTTTTTCGCTCTTTGTGGGTGCTTCACTTCTGTGCTTGCTTATGTACTGCAGGTGTACTGGTGGCTGTTAGGTGCGGGGCAGGTGCAAGTGTGCGAGAGCCCTGCCTCCTAGCCCCGGTCACCGTCCTGAGGGAGAGCTCGGGTGCGTGCGGTCCCTTCGTGTGCTCAAACTGTGCGCTTTCTCGACCAGGGGTTCGATATCCGAACGCCACCCTCGAGATTCTCCCCTCGCAGGGCTACCCGTGCACCGTGTGGTCACTTTCTTCCTTCGTGTGGTCAAAAAGTGTCGAAAATTCGAGGCGGTTTCTAGCGGTCAGCGCAACAGTATCTCTTCGATGACCTCGGCCGGCTTCGCGAACGCTAACCGTTTCCGGGGCCGGTCGTTCATCTCCCACTCAACATAATCGAGATCTGCCTGACTGAACACACTCAGATCAGTGCCCTTGGGGAAATACTCCCGCAGTAACCCATTCGTGTTCTCATTCGTCGGCCGCTGCCAGGGCGAGTGCGGGTCGCAAAAGAACACATCAATATCAGCTCCCATAGCGACTTCTTGATGCTTACTCATCTCTTTGCCCTGGTCCCAGGTGAGAGTCCGACGAAGCACATCAGGTAACTCTTTCATCTTCGCGATAAGCCCCTCAGTGACTGCTTCTACCCGCGGTAACGAGGGGTCTAACCAAACAAGGAATAGATAGTTCGAGTGGCGTTCAACGACCGTCCCGATAGCGCTCTTGCCATCTTTCCCGATAATTAAGTCACCTTCCCAATGCCCAGGAACAGCCCGATCAAGTGCTTCTGCGGGACGGTCAACAATGTTCACCATCCCAGCAATTCGGCCCTGCCTAGACTGGCCAGAACGGTGACTGTGTCGGATCTTCCTCCCCGTACGAACCCGAACCTCAAGCTCGCGTTTGAGCCCACCCCTGGCAAGGAGATAGATCGCTTGATAGATCGTTTCGTGTGACACTCGCATCTCCGGCTGATCCGGAAACTCGCGCTGTAGCCTGCCCACAACCTGTTCCGGTGACCGCTTCAACGATAGTTCAGCCTCCACAAAACGCCGTAACCGCGGATTCGTTACCAGCTTCGACGGTTTCGGTCTGCGGGCGCGCTGAAACGTTTGCGATTGTGCCTGTGTTGCCCGATACCTCGGCCTACGAGCCCGTTCAGAAGAAAAGAACGCGTTCCGCCGAATCTCACGACTCACTGTTGACGGGGCACGCCCCAACTTCCTCGCGATCTCACGAATCCCAGCCTTTGCCGTCCATAACGCCTGAATCTCGATACGCTCCTCGAACGATAACGACGACACCCGGGCTACTCTTCGGGGTCTCACCCCGCCCTGCGAATGAATATGTGACAAGATCGCGGCTTCGCTCTTGTCTACCCGTTCACCAATCTCTCGTGCGGTGAAGCCAGCAGCTCGCATATCCCAGATCGTGTTCACATGCTCAGCAAGCATGTTCCTTGAGAACTTCATGTCAGTGTCCACCCTTGTATTGTCTCGGGTGTTGCAACCACCGTTAGAACCCGCGGAGCAGAATCGACACTTTTTGACCACGCGGCGGGCTTGAAGCCTGGGCGAGGGCCGGCGCGCGAGAAACGTAGCGAGTAACCGGGAGAAAGTCGAGAAAGTCCGGGAAACTCCGAGAAACCGTGCCCCGACAGGGCGGCTACTCGCTCCCGACCCCGCGCACTGCTACAACAGAGATATGACTTACGAGATGCACATCGGTCACCTGAGCAGTATGACTCCCGAGACCCTGTACGAGGTCCTGCGGCTGCGCACCGACATTTTTGTCGTTGAACAAGCATGCGCCTACCCGGAGCTCGATGGGCGCGACCTCGAGCCCGAGAGTAAACAGGTGTGGGTGACCGAGTGCGGAACGCTCGTCGCGACGCTGCGCATTCTGCGCGACCCTGAAGCCCTGCGGATCGGCCGAGTCGCAGCACACCCGAGCGTTCGGGGCCTGGGCGTTGCCGGCCGCATGCTCGAGTTCTCCCTCGAAGCGACGACCCTTGAGACGGCGACCCCCGAAGCGCCCTCGCAGGAAACCGCGCTGCCCATCGTGCTCGACGCACAGGAACCGCTCGAGGGCTGGTACGGCCGCTACGGTTTCGTGCGCGACGGCGAAACGTTTCTCGAAGACGGGATTGCCCACGTGCCGATGCGTCGCGACCCGGTTCGCGCTTGATCCCGGCCGAGAAGCGCGAGCGTGCGCGCAGCCAAGCCCCGCAAGCCAAGCCTCACGGCTAGCGCTCGGCCGCCAAGCCCCGCAGCCAAGCCCCGTCAGGTAACGCCCGAAGACACTCCCGCACACGGCAACGGGCCCCAGCGAACCAGTCGCCGGGGCCCCGCATCGTGTGCAGCGCGCGTCAAGGAGCGCGCCGCAGCCGCAGCAGCAACTAGTGCTTGCCCTCTTCGTCCTCGCCGTAGCCGGGCAGCGTCACGGCCTGCGTGAGTGGCCTGCCCTCGCGGGTGAGCTTGCGCTTGCGCAACTGCCACATCGTGATGATGATGGCGAACCAGACGGGGGTGCAGAGCAGCGGCATGCGGGTGTCTTCGGCGAGCAGGAGCGTGAACGCGATGAACGCGAAGAACGCGAGAATGACCCACGGCATGATCTTGTGCAGCGGCATCTTGAACTTTGAGGCCTCGTGGCGCTCGGGGTGCATGCGCGAGTAACGAATGTAGCTCACGACGATCATGCTCCAGATGAAGATGATGAAGGCCGAGGCGACCGAGGTGACGAAGGTGAAGGCCTCCATGACGGTGTCGCCGGCGAGCAGCAGCGGGATCGCAGTAAAGAGGAACACCGCCGAGAAGAAGACGGCCTGGCGGGGCACGCCACGCTCGTCGACGATGCCGAAGCGCTTGGGCGAGTGGCCGTCTTTTGCGAGGGCGAACATCATGCGGGTGCCCGAGTAGAAGCCCGAGTTCGCGCTCGAGGCCGCCGAGGTGAGCACGACGATGTTGATCGCCATCGCCGCGACGCCGAAGCCCGCGTAGGCGAAGGTCGTGACGAATGGGCTCGCCTCGGGGTCGAGTTCTCGCCACGGCGTGATTGCCATGATGACGGTGAGCGCGCCGATGTAGAAGATGAGTACGCGAAGCACGATCGAGTTGATTGCCTTCGGCAGGTTTTTATGCGGATCGGCGGTCTCGGCCGCAGCGGTACCGATGAGCTCGACGCCAATGAACGAGAAGATGCCGAGCTGGAACCCGAGCAGGAACCCTGAGGCACCGAACGGGAAGAGCCCGCCGTCTGACCAGAGGTTCGTCAGCGAGGCTGCGGTGCCGGTGTCGGGGTTATGGAAGCCCGTGACGAGCAGCACGATACCGGTGACGATGAGCGCGAGAATTGCGATGATCTTGATGAGTGAGAACCAGAACTCGAACTCGCCGAAGAACTTGACCGGCTGCAAATTGAGCAGGAGAAGGGCGAAAGCGGCGACGAGGGCGGGGATCCACGTGGGAATCGACGCGTTAATGTACGTGACGTAGCCGGTGATCGCGACGATATCGGCGACGCAGATGACGACCCAGGTGAGCCAGTACGTCCACGACACGATAAAGCCCGCGCCTGGGCCGATGAGGTCTTTGGCGATGTCGCCGAAGGTCTTGTAGTTGAGGTTCGAGAGCAGGATCTCGCCGAGTGCTCGCATGATGAAGAACATCATGCAGCCGATGACGGCGTAGATAAAGAGGATCGACGGGCCGGTCAGGCTGATGACCTTGCCCGAGCCGAGGAACAGCCCCGTTCCAATGGCTCCGCCGATCGCGATGAGTTGCAGGTGGCGATTATGCAGGCCGCGTTGTAGCTGCTGCTCTGATGCTGGTTCTGTCGGTGCAGACACGTGAGTTACTCCAGAAATACTGTCTTACGCGGCTCAGGATGGGCCACGTTGCTCGTTTGAGTCCGGTTGCGTGAAACAAACGTAGGAAAGTCTAACCGTTGTGAGCGCATTCTGAGAAAAGGAAGCGAGTGAAGAAACGGTAACCATTGCTTCGGTGCCCTGCGAACGCGCACGTACATGCGCGATAATGGGCAAAATACTGGCCAGGTTTCGGGCAGGGGAGGAGCACAGGATGTGGTTGAGCAAGGGCGCGTCGCGCCGGAGGCACGAACGCGCAGCGGTGCAGCAGGCCGTGAAAGATGTCGCGAATGAGGCACAAGAGGTGACCGAGAAGAAACCGAGCGTGGGGGCGCTGTGGGCCGACAGCTTTGGGGTGTTCGCGACCCGCGCGGTGCAAACCATCGTGATCGTGACCTTGCTCTTCGGCCTCATCTTTGGGCTGCACGCGCTCACGATGGTCGTGATTCCCGTGCTGCTCGCGCTCATCTTCGCGAGTGCCTTCGCCCCGGTCATGCGCTGGATGCGCGGCAAGGGCGTGCCGAGCCTGCTCGCGACCCTGATCGTGCTGGCCGTCGTCGTGTGTGTGTTCGGCATGGTCGGCTGGCTCATGGTCTGGGCTGTGAAAGAGGAGTCAGACCAGCTCGTCGACCAGGCGACCGAGGGCTGGGAGCAGGTCATGGCCTGGGTTCAGGACCTGCCGTTTGCCCCGACCGACCAGCAGATTAAAGACTTCCAAGACACGGTCATGGACTTTGTGACGAGTGCCTCGTTCGGTTCGGGAGCGCTCGCTGGCGTCGGCGCCGTGACCTCATTCATCACGAGCCTCGTGCTCATGGTCGTCATTCTCTTTTTCTTCCTGAAAGACGGCCCGCAGATCTGGCTGTTCCTGATCCGCCCGTTCCGCGGCTCGCAGCGTGAGCGTGCGCACCGCGTGGGCGACAAGGCCGTGAGCACGCTCGGCTCGTACGTGCGAGGCACGGCGACCGTTGCCGCGGTTGACGCCGTCGGTATCGGTATCGGCCTCGCCATCGTGGGGGTTCCCCTGGCGCTGCCGCTTGGCGTGCTCGTATTCTTCCTCTCATTCATTCCGCTCGTTGGCGCGACGCTCGCAGGCATTCTCGCGGCGCTCGTCGCGCTCGTGTCGAACGGCCTCGTTGACGCGCTCATCGTCGTCGCCATTGTGATCGGTGTGAACCAGCTCGAGGGCAACTTCTTGCAGCCGGTGCTCATGGGCCGCACGCTGAAGCTGCACCCGCTCGTGATCTTGGTCGCGTTGACCATTGGTACGCTGCTCGGCGGCGTGCTCGGCGCGGTGCTTTCGGTGCCCATCACGGCCGTCGCGTGGGGCGTGATTCAGGTCTGGGATGGCAGCGACAAGCCCGCGAACTGGGCGAGAAAGCAGCCGGAAGAAGAACAAGAGTTCAAGTAGCGCTGAGGGCCGTCGGGGCCTCATCACCGCACGAACTGGGGCCGGGGGCCAAGAAAACTTCGCATTTACTGTGAACTTTTGCCCCTGGCCCCGAATTTTCGGCGGGGAAGTGGGTTCACGCAATACGCTTTTTTCATGTGTGGAATCGTAGGTTACGTAGGTCCGAAAAACACGGTTGAACGGCTGCTGCCCGGTCTCGAACGACTGGAGTACCGCGGCTACGACTCGGCCGGCATCGCCGTTGTGCCCGAGGATCCCGGCGAACCAATCGCGCTTGAGAAGCGTGCGGGCAAACTGCGCGTGCTCAAGGAAGCACTCGAGGCCTACCCGCTGCCCGCTGCAAGCGCAGGTATTGGGCACACCCGGTGGGCGACCCACGGCGGGCCCACCGATGAAAATGCGCACCCCCATCTCGATAAGAGCGGCAGGGTCGCCCTCATTCACAATGGCATCGTCGAGAACTATGCCGAGCTGCGCGAAGAGCTCGTGACCGCCGGGGTGCGTCTCGTGAGCGAGACCGACACCGAGGTGGTCGCTCAGCTCGTCGGCAGGGCCGTCGCTGAGACCGGTTCGCTTGAGAGCGCCTTTCGGCTCGTCGTGCCGAGGCTTCGCGGCACGTACACGCTGCTCGCGATTCACCGGGGCGAGCCGGGAACGATCGTTGCCGCAAAGCACCACTCTCCGCTCGTCGTTGGCTTTGGCGAGGGGGAGTTCTTTCTCGGTTCTGACGTCGCCGCGTTTGTGAGCGAGACGACCCGGGCCGCTGTGATTGATGACGACCGCATCGTTGTGGTGACCGACGCTGGCATTCGGGTGACCGACTACGCGGGCACTGAGGTAGAGCCCGAGCGCTTCGAGGTGTCGTGGGACGCTTCGACGGCAACACGCGGTGGGTGGCCGTCGTTCATGGCCAAAGAGATCAGCGAGCAGCCTCAGGCGGTCGAGCAGACACTCGTGGGGCGCGTGCACGAAGGCGCTGACGGTGCTGCCTACGTTGAGGTTCCCGAGCTGACCGAGCTCGGTGACGACGTGCTGCGGTCGGTGACGCGCATCATCGTCATCGCCTGTGGTACCGCCTCATACGCGGGGCACGTTGCCAAGTACCTCATCGAGAGCTGGGCGAGGGTGCCCGTCGAGGTGCAGCTGAGCCACGAGTTTCGCTACTCAGAGCAGATCATTACTCCCGAGACGCTCGTGATTTCGGTGAGCCAGTCGGGCGAAACGATGGACACGCTCATGGCGGTCAAGCACGCGGTCGCGCTCGGTGCGCGAACGATCTCGGTGTGTAACACGCAGAGCGCGTCGATTCCGCGTGACTCAGACGCGACGGTCTACACCCATGCCGGCCCTGAGGTGGCTGTCGCATCGACCAAGGCGTACACGGCGCAGGTGACGGCGCTCGCACTGATCGGCCTGCATCTCGCAAGGGTTCGCGGCGAATCGCACCCGCTCGTGGTTGCGACGCTGGCCACGCTGCCAGAGCTCGTGAAGCTCGCGGTCGAGACGCACGAGTCGGTTCGCTCGGTTGCTCACGAGTTGCGCGACACGACGTCGATCATTTTTCTTGGCCGCAACGTCGGCTACCCGGCAGCGCTTGAGGCGGCGCTCAAGGTGAAAGAGCTCGCGTACATTCATGCAGAGGGCTTTGCGGCGGGCGAGCTCAAGCACGGCCCTATCGCGCTTATCGAAGAGGGGCAGATCGTCGTGGTCATTGTTCCCTCGAAGGATGCCGCGCCGCTGATGCACGCCAAGGTGCTCTCGAACGTGCAAGAGGTGCGTGCGCGAGGCGCCCGCGTGATCGCTATCGCGGGTCACGGTGACGCGCTCGCGGCCGATGCCTGCGACGCGGTCATCGCGGTGCAGGAGGCAGACGTGGCGCGGCTCGCCGCGACCGCTGGCGTCGCCGGGGCCGCGGGTGACGACTCGGCGGCGGAGCCACAGCTCGTCGCCTCGGGTGCCGATCTCGCCGAGTCACTCACGAAGATTGTGCCGCTGCAGTGGCTTGCTCTCGAGATCGCCGCGGCGAAGGGACTCGACGTTGACCAGCCTCGCAACCTGGCGAAGTCGGTCACGGTAGAGTAATCGGCATGACAGTGACGAGCGCGGGGCGGATCAAGCTGCGTACCGCAGCGGTTATCGCTGCCCTCGCGCTCGCCCTGAGCGGTTGCGCGGCAGGTGGCGAGGCTGGCGAGGGGCCGAGCCCGCAGGCTGTGGCCGAGCTCGAGACGTTCGGGCTTGAGAGGCTTGATGCGCGTGAGACGATCACGCGCCTCGACGCGATGACCGTTGCCGATCGCCCAGAGAACCTCTTCGCTTCGATCACGCCAGCCGAGTTGCAGCTAACGGTCGCCGCGGGCGAACCTGGCGAAGAAGTCGTGGTACTGCCCATGCCCGACGACGCGTTCTACGTCTCCATCGCGCCCTTTGCGACCCAGACGCACGAGTGCTTTTACCATTCACTCACGACGTGCCTCGGTGAGTTCGGCAACCTCGACGTCGATGTGACGGTGACCGACCGTGAGACGGGCAAAGTCGTCGAGCAGACGAGGCTGACGACGTTCGACAACGGATTTCTGGGGTTGTGGCTGTCGCGAGGCTCGAGCTACGAGGTCTCGATGACGAGCGAGAAGGGCGCGGGCAAGATCATTGTTGAAACCGATGATGACGACCCGACCTGCATCACGACGTTGCAGCTCAGCTAGTAGAGACAACCCGCTCTGTGCGGGTCTGCGATCTGTCGTATGGTTATGGCATGGCAGATTCATCGTTTGACGTAGTAAGCAAGATCGACCACATGGAGGTCGAGAACGCGACCAACCAGGCGCGCAAGGAGATCGAGCAGCGCTACGACTTCAAGGGCGTCGGCGCCGAGGTCACGCTCTCGGGCGAGACGATTCTCATTAAGGCGAACTCAGAGGAGCGCGCGCTCGCGGCCCTCGACGTGCTGCAGTCGAAGTTCATTCGCCGTGGCATGTCGCTGAAAACCCTCGACTCGGGCGAACCCTTCGCGAGCGGCAAGGAGTACCGCATCGAGTCGAAGCTTAAAGAGGGCATCGACCAGGCATCGGCGAAGAAGCTCAACAAGCTCATTCGCGACGAGGGCCCGAAGGGCGTCAAGAGCCAGATTCAGGGTGATGAGTTGCGCGTCAGCTCGAAGAGCCGTGACGACCTCCAGGCGACCATCGCCCTGCTCAAAGAAGCCGACATTGACGTCGCGCTTCAGTTTGTAAACTTCAGGTAGTACGCCGCCTGAGCCGGCGAGCAACGCCCGGGTGCCGCGCAATGTGCCGTAACTTTTTGAGTGGCCGCGCGGTACTCGGGTAGACTGAAGCCCGTGATCGGCGAGAATTTGCTCGGCCCAGAGCCCACGAGGCTCCCTGCCGAGGTAGACGTAGTACGGGCTCTCGAGAACGAAGAAACTCTCGAGAGCGTGGTTCGAGCACACCCAGAGTCACCACTCGCGTGGGCGCTGCTCGCCGACCAGGCTGACGCCGAGGGCCGCGAGGTCGAGAGCTACGCGTTTGCTCGCGTGGGCTATCACCGCGGCCTCGATGCGCTGCGTCGCGCGGGGTGGAAGGGCCACGGGTCCGTTCCCTGGAGCCACGAGCCGAACCGCGGCGTGCTGCGCGCGCTGTACGCACTGCGCCGATCCGCCGCACACATTGGCGAGACCACCGAGGTCGAACGCCTCACCGAATTTTTAACCGGGGCTGACCCTGAAGCGGTCGCCCACATTGAAGGAAGGGGCTGAAATGCCCGCAGTTCTCATTACCGGTGCCCAGTGGGGCGACGAAGGCAAGGGCCGGGCAACCGACCTGCTCGGTAGCCGCGTTGATTACGTCGTGAAGTTTAACGGCGGCAACAACGCAGGGCACACCGTCGTCGTGGGCGACGAGAAGTATGCACTGCACCTGCTGCCCTCGGGCATCCTGACGCCCGGCGTTGTTCCCGTGATCGCCAACGGCGTTGTCGTCGACATTGAGGTGCTGAAGGGCGAGCTCGATGCGCTCAGCAGCCGAGGTGTCGACGTTTCGCGCCTCAAGGTGAGCGCCAACGCGCACGTCATCACCCAGTACCACCGCACGCTCGACAAGGTCACCGAGCGCTTCCTTGGCAAGCGCCAGATCGGCACGACCGGTCGCGGCATCGGGCCGGCTTACGCCGACAAGATCAACCGCGTGGGCATTCGCATTCAGGACATCTTCGACGAGGGTATTTTGCGCCAGAAGGTCGAAGCGGCCCTCGCGCAGAAGAACCAGATGCTCGTGAAAATGTACAACCGTCGCGCCATCGAAGCCGACGAGGTTGTTGAAGAGCTGCTCTCGTACCGCGAACTGCTCGAGCCCATGGTTTGCGACACCGGGCTGCTGCTGCACAACGCGCTCGAAGACGACAAGACGATTCTCTTTGAGGCTGGCCAGGCAACGATGCTCGACATCGACCACGGTACCTACCCGTTCGTCACCTCTTCAAACGCGACCGCTGGCGGCGCATCGACGGGTTCGGGGCTGCCCCCGCACGCGATCACTCGCATCATCTCGGTCGTCAAGGCCTACGCGACGCGCGTGGGTTCGGGCCCGTTCCCGACCGAGCTCTTCGACGAATCGGGTGATTACCTGCGCAACCAGGGCTTCGAGTTCGGCACCACGACCGGCCGCCCGCGTCGTTGCGGCTGGTACGACGCCCCGATCGCGCGCTACTCGGCCCGCATCAACGGCGTGACCGACTTCGTGCTCACGAAGCTCGACGTGCTCTCTGGTCTCAAGAAGATTCCCGTGTGCGTCGCCTACGACGTGAACGGCGTGCGCCACGACGAGATGCCCGTCAACCAGACCGACTTTCACCACGCGAAGCCGATCTACGAAGAGTTCGACGGCTGGGACGAAGACATTTCTGACTGCCGCGAGTTCGCCGATCTGCCCGAGAACGCGCAGGCGTACATTCGCGCGCTCGAAGCGATGAGTGGCGCCCGCATCTCGGCAGTGGGCGTTGGCCCCGAGCGTGAACAGGTGGTTGAGCTGCACGATCTGCTCGGCTAGAGCGGTCACGTAGCTGGCCTCGATAAGGAGTACTGATGCCCGAAATCGATCCGCAGGCAGAGCTTGAGCGGTTGCGCTCAAGCATCGATAACATCGACGCCTCGCTCATGTATATGCTCGCGGAGCGGTTTCGGTGCACGCAGCAGGTCGGCGAGCTGAAGGCCAAGCACCAGATGCCGCCCGCCGACCTTGCTCGCGAGGCGCGGCAGACGGCGCGTCTGAAGGAGCTCGCGGCCGACGCGCACCTCGACCCGGTGTTCGCTGAGAAGTGGTTTAACTTCGTGGTCGCCGAGGTGATTCACCACCACACGCGCATCGCCGAGCAGGGCGTTCCCGAAGCGTAGCGGTGCGGATCAGGCCGACTTAGCCGGCCCCCACAGCGCCTGCGCGGCGAAGACCCATGCGGCGACGATGAGAAAGCCGCCGAGCACGTCGCTCGGGCGATGCCACGCGCTCACGACCGTGGCGATGCCGATGAGCACGGCCCAGATGCCGGCGAGTGCCGTGAGTACTCCCGCGACGTTTCGGTGCGAGGTCGAGAAGAAGAGCACTCCGGCAGCCGCCGCAGCGATCGTGACGTGGCCCGACGGAAACGAGTTGCCGTAGACCCCGAGGTGCTCGACGAGCGTTGGCCGGTCGATGAGCACGTGCTTGAGCAGTTGAGCCGTGAGGTTCGCCCCCGCGAACACCACGATCACCTGGGTGAGCGTGCGCATCTTGCGTTGGAAGAGCGCGATGAGGGCAACGATGACGAGCACGCCCACCGCGACCGGCACGGTGGTGTTGAGCCCGCGCCTCAAGTACGAGGCGACGGTTCCCGTCTGCTCGCTGAGCGCGGTCATGATGTTCTGGTCGAAGCTCTGCCCTCGAGCCGTGTGAATGGCGAAGTGCTGCAGGGCAAAAACCGCCGCGAGGCAGGCGAGGCACAGCACCACATAGAGCGCCCTCAAGGCAACCTGCCCTGAGCGCGCACTGCTGCTCTGGGTCAAGCGAACGCCCTGCGTTTCTCGTGCCGTGTTATTCATCGTGCTCCTCGCATACCCGTCGTATTTTTGCAGAGCAAGCTGTTAAAACCGGGCGGGAGGGTTCAGCATCTGAGCCAACGGGCGGCTGAAGCGCGGGCTACAGCTTCGGCAGGCTTCGCGTGCGCACGACCTCGCCCGCCTTCACCGCGGCGACGCCACCGATGATGAGGGCGGCGCCGATCCACTCGGTTGTCGTTGGGGCGATGCCGAGCAGCATGATGCTCCACGCGATGGCGAAGAGCGGCTCAGAGTAGCCGGTAAAACTCGCGACCGTCGCGCCGAGCCGGCGAGAAGCTGCGACCCCGAGCACGTACGAGATGACCGTCGAGATGAGCGCCATGCCGGCGATGGGAACCCAGAGCGGCACCTCGGCGCCAGCGAGAATGACCGGCGCGGTCGACGTGGTGAAGGGCAGCACGCCCACGGCGCTCGCTGCGATGAGAAATACGCTCGCGACGCCGAGCCCGATGCCGACGAAGGGCAGAGGAGGGATGCCGTGCTCGGTCGTGGCCCCCGTTGCGAAGTAGGTTGCGTTGCCGACGGCCGCGATGAGCGCGAAGAAGATGCCGAGGGGGTGCAGGCTGCTGCCCACGGCGAGGCCCGAGATGGTGACGAGGCCGGCGATCGCGATGACGGCGCCGAGCAACGTGAGCTGGTGCGGGGCAATGCGGGTGCGGGCCCAGAAGAAGAGCATGAGCAGCACGGGGCCCATGAACTCGATGAGCAGCGCGAGGCTCGGCGCGATGTGCTCAACCGCGAGAAAGAAGGCGAGCTGGCAGCCCGCGACCGCGAGAATGCCGAAGAGCAGCACCTGCTTCCATGCAGCCACGACGAGGTGCCACTTACCGCGCATCATGATGAGGGTCGGGACAAGCAGGATGAGGGCCGCGAGGGTAATGCGCGCGATGACGGCGGCGCCTGGCGACCAGCCGGCGCTGATGAGCGCGCTCGCGAAGATGCCCGAGAAGGCGAAGCTGCCTGCCGAAGCAAGCGCCAAAAGAAAACCCGTGAGCGGCGAGGCACCCACGGTTACGGTGGCACGATTCACGGCACTCCTTTGGTACAGCTGATATCGCCATGATATCGGGTTGTTTGTCGAGAGTCGCAGGGCAATTTGACGATGGGGCGAAGTGCATTTACAGTGGGAGCTAATCCGAAAAGTTCGGTGCACCTAACTTTAAGTTTCGCCATGACTCAAAACATCTTGCAACCCGCGGTTCACGTTCGTGACCTCACTGCGGCCTACCGCCACGACACCGTGCTCGACGGCGTCTCATTCGACGTGCCACGGGGCGTCGTGTTGGGCGTTGTCGGGCCCAACGGTGCTGGCAAATCAACGCTGCTCAAAGCGGCGCTTGGCCTGCTGCCAGAGTCGTCGGGGCACGTCGAGTTTCTCGGGAGCCCCCTCGACGCGGTGCGCTCAAAGGTGGCCTACATGCCACAGTCGCTCACGCTCGACCCCACCTTTCCCGTCACCGTGCTCGACGTCGTGCTCATGGGCACCTACCCGGGCCTCGGTTGGGTCAAGCGCCCGCGCAAGGCGCACAAGCAGCAGGCGCGCGAGGCGCTCGAACTCGTCGAGCTGGGCGATCTCGCTGGCCGCCCCATCGGCCAGCTCTCGGGCGGCCAGCGCCAGCGTGTGCTGCTCGCGAGGGCGCTCGTGCAAGAGCCAGAGCTGCTCATCATGGACGAGCCATTTCAGGGCGTCGACGCCGCGAGCGAGCGCAACATCGTGAGCGTGCTGAAGGGGCTCAAGGCCCGCGGCGTAACCGTCGTCATGGTGCACCACGACCTCATGACCGTGCTCGACTACTGCGACTGGGTCGCGCTCGTCAACCGGGGCATTCAGGCCATCGGGCCCGCCGAGAGCACGTTCACCGCGGGCAACCTCGAGCGAGTCTTTGGCATTCCACATCTCGGCGCAGGCCACGCGCCGGCGGGAGGTGCGGCCGCATAATGCAGTTTCTCATCGATATCTTTGCCTACGAGTTCTTGCAAAAAGCCCTCGTCGTCTCGATCATCACCGGCGTCATTAGCGGTGTCATCGGCAGCCTCGTCATGCTGCGTGGCCTCGCCCTTATGGGTGACGCGATTTCTCACGCGGTCGTGCCCGGCGTCGCGGTCTCGTACCTCTTGGGCATCAACTTCTTCTGGGGCGCGATGGTCGCGGGCCTCTGCGCGGCGCTCGGCGTGGGGTTCATTCAAAACCGCACCCGCGTGAAGCAAGACGCGGCCATGGGCATCATGCTCTCGTCAATGTTTGCGCTCGGCATCGTGCTCATCGCCCACGCCAAGAGCGCGATCGACCTCAACTCGATTCTCTTCGGCAACGTGCTTGCCGTGCGCACCGAAGACATGATCGTCTCGATCATCGTGGGTACCGTGGTGCTCGTTACCGTGCTCTTGCTCTACAAAGAGCTCGTCGTCTCGAGCTTCGACCCTGCGAGCGCCGAGGTGTACGGTTTCAAGACGAAGCGACTGCAGTACCTCGTGCTCGTCATGCTCACGCTCGTGACCGTCACCTCAATGCAGACCGTGGGCGTTGTGCTCGTCATCTCGTTGCTCGTGACCCCGGCCGCCACCGCCCTGCTGCTCGTCAAGCGGCTGCCCGCGATGCTCGTGATCGCCGCGAGCCTCGGCGCCGTGAGCTCGTTCGTCGGCATCATCGTGAGCTTCGAACTGAACCTGCCCTCGGGCCCCGTCATCGCGCTCGTGGCCACCCTCTTCTTCCTGCTCGCGTTGCTCTTCTCGCCGAGCCAGGGCATCATCACCAGAAATATTCGAACAACCGAACGAAAAGGAGTGGCGCAATGAAACGCCTCTTGGGGGCGCTCATCGCGGTGCCCATGCTCTTTGTCATGGGCTGCAGCGCGAATGCCGAGCAGAGTGACGAACCGGCCGAAAAGCTCAAGGTCATCACCTCATTCACCATTCTTGAAGACATGGTGCAGTCGATCGGAGGCGACTACGTCGAGGTACACAACCTCGTGCCCACGGGCACTGATCCGCACGAGTATGAACCGCTGCCAGACGATCTGAAGGCGGTCTCGCAGGCCGACGTGCTCTTTTATAACGGACTGAACCTCGAGGGTGGCGACACCGGCTGGTTCTCACGCATGGAGGCCTCGGCGGCACCCGAGAAGAGCACCGTTGTCGAGGTATCACGCGACGTCGAACCGATGCACCTCGGCGAGGGCGAAGCCGACTCGCAGGTCAACCCGCACGCTTTCATCGACCCGAACGTCGGCTTCGTCATGGCCGAGACGATTCGTGACGGGCTCATCGAGGCTGACCCCGACCACACCGACGAATACCAACAGCAGGCCGACGAGTACCTCGAGAAGCTCACCGCGATCGAGGCCGAGTACGACGAGACCTTCGACGCGATTCCCGAGGAGGAGCGCGTGCTCGTCACGAGCGAGCGGGCCTTCCAGTACCTTGCCGATCAGTACGACATCACCGAGTACTACATCTGGGAGATCGACACTGATGAGAACGGCTCGGGCCAGCAGCTCGTGACCCTCATCGACCAGCTCAAGGGCGTGAAGGTGGCAAACCTCATCGTTGAATCGAACGTTGACCGCCGCCCCATGGAGATGGTCTCGGCCGAGACTGGAGTGCCCATCTTCGACCGCCCCATCTACTCTGACGAGATTGGCGGCGACGACGCACCCGAGGCAAACACCTACCTGCGGTACCTCGAGTACAACCTCGGCGTGCTCGGTGATGCGCTCACCGGCAAGTAACGCTTAGTACAGCTCGCCCCACCAGTAGGGCGTGCGCGCGGCGACACACAGGGCGCCCTCGTGATCGTAGACCACCCCGATGTTCTTGTTCGGGTGCACTGCGGCGAGGGCGCCCTCGGCGTATCGCACCTCGTGCCACCCCTCGGCAGTGAGCGAACCCGCGAGTGCCTTCCAGTCGACTGGCTCGGCGGGCTGCTCGAAGCAGTGCCCGACCATGAAGCCGTAGTGATCAGAGGTTGTCGACCCATCGGCGTACGTGCTCCTTACGGCAGGGGTATCGAAATCGAGCGGATCGCCCCCATTTTCTGGCGTCGCGATGGTCTCGGCGCCAACGTTCTCGGTGAGATCGGCGAAGAACCCCTGAAGGCTTTCGGCTCGCTCTTGCTGGGTCTCAGGATCATCGGCCGCGAGTCCCTCGGCCCGCGTCAATCCCGCGGCGTCGAGGCCGCCATCTTCATCGAGCTCTGCGGCGTTGTACGGCAGGTAACGGGTCCACAAGATCTCGTCCCAATCTCTGACGAGCCACGAGGCCGAGACCGAACGGAACCCGGGGAACTCGTCGGGTGCGTACGAAGTTGCGTCTATCTCGTCGACCTGTGCCTGGGCCTCCTCGTTCACCTTGTGGCGGTCACCCCACCAGGCGCGGGTCGTGAGCCGCAGCTCGGTGCCATTGGTGTGTTCTTCGACGTCGAGGGTGTTGCCCTTCGGAGTGCTCCACTGGTGACGCGTACCGGCGCGCTCATACCCGAGCGCGGCGAGATCGTGGGCGAAGGCTTCGATGTCGAGTGACCTCTCGCCCGGAAGCGTGAAGATGAGCTCGATGCTGTACCACTCAATGCCGCCCCATAATGGCCCTTCGAGCCGCCACAGGGGGTTGATCCAGCGAGCGTCGCCCGCGAGCGCTCTGGCATCGCTCAGCTCTTCTTGCGCTTCGAGATAGCGGCTCTCGAGCAGGTCGACCTGCTCTTCGATGGGCATCTGCATGACGTGGCCAAACCGGTTGCCAGCTGCGTCGCGCTTGAGGCTCGTGGCCCACACCGCGGCTTGGGGCGTGGCAATGACAAGCGCCACCGCGAGCGCCGCCGAGACAGCTGGAGCGGTGCGAAGCTTTGGCACCCCAACGGCGACTATCGGCTTGAGCACGATTGCGAGCACGAGCAGGGCGATGCCGGTTGCAACCGTGAGCAGTGCGGCACCCGCCCCGATCGTGTTCTCGACGCCGGGCAGCAGCGCTTCGCCCGAAAGAATACTGAGGCCCGACCTGGTTGGTGCCGAGTCGGTCGAACCCCGCGCGCTCAACACCGCAACGACCAACAGCGCCCAGTGCAGCGGGGCGATACACGCCATGGCCACCGGAATCACCGTGTGCCCGCGCTTGCGCAGGATGAAGCGGGGCAACATCTCGAGCAGCCCGAGCGCTGGCACGATGAGCGGCGAGAACATCAGCAGAAAGAGCGTCTCCCACCCGCCCTCGAGCAGGAACCCATGAAAGGTAAAGAAGAGGGCGATGCCCCAGCTCATCCATGGCCAGAGCTTCCAGAGGAGGTCGCGCTTGGGGCGTGTGCTGTTCATGGGCTTAGCGTAGCGAAATGCAGCCTACTCTCCGGAATGTGTCGCACAGTCGTTATGTGGTTGCCTGCGCGGCTGCACCTGGCCCCTTTTGCTTGGCCACCGTCAGCGCTCAGCAAACACCCTTGCCCGGTGGATCGCCGCAAGTACCCGCTCCCGAAGCGCATTGCCTCGCTGCATGAACCCGCGCTGCAGCCTCGCGTACTCGCTCTTGCCCTCTGGCGTCTCGATCGCAACTGCTGGCAGCCCGAAGCTCGACACATCGTAGGGTGAGGCCTGCATGTCGACGACTCGAATCTGCATGGCGAGCTCGAACGCGTCGAGCAGTAGCTCACCCGGCACGAGTGGGCCGAGCTTCATGGCCCACTTGTACACGTCCATGCCCGCGTGCAGGCAGCCGGCCTGCTCAAGCTCTGGCTGCGTCTCGCGCGTGGGCTTGATCGTATTGAGCGGAGCCGCTGGCGGCGTGAAAAATCGGTAAGCGTCATAGTGCGTGCACGCGATCGGGTTCGTCTCGACGACGAGATCGGTCGCCGCGGGGTCGAGCCTGAGCGGCAAACCACGATGGCGGATCTCTTCGGGGCTCAACCGATACACCATCGCCCACTCGTGCAGGCCGAAGCACCCGAACGAGGGCGGTCGCTCCATCGTGCGCCGCATGAGGTCGTCGACGTAGTCGACGGTCGCCCCGCGCCGCGCAAGAAACGCGGCAGCGTCGACGGTGAGGCTGGCCGCCTCGGCCCGCGGGCTTGCCGCGCGGGCGTGGGGTGCCACGGGGGAGGGTTCGCGAGGATCCGCTGCGGGTTCAGGCGCAACGACGTAATCGCGCCACTCGCTCCGCGCCTCATCACCCTGAACACCTTCGAGCACGACGCCCGCACCCGGATGCCAGCGCCTCAGTTGCGCGGGTTTCAGGTTGTAGTAGGTGAAGAGGAAGTCTTCGATGGGGTGCTTCTCGCCCGTCTGGCGGCGAGCGCGGTGCCCGGCGGTGAGATGGTTGGCCCGCTCAATGTGCGCCGCCTCGCGGGCACGCCAGGCCTCGGCCGTGAGCACGGTGGGCGCTACGGGCTGCGGGGCGAGAGGGGCGAGAGGGGCGTGGGGCACCCACACATGGTACCGGGCCGCGCTTTGAGCTGGTTGCGCCCGCTATCTTGCCCTGGCGAGGCTGAGCCCAGGCGGTAGGCTGGTCGCATGCGCGGTGAATACCAGACCATCGTGAGCCCCGTGAACACTGAGCTCGAGATTCAGCGTTCGCGCTTTCTCACGCGGCTCGTGCGGGTCGAGAGCGAGCAAGAGGCCAGGGCCGAGATCGCGAGCGTGCAACACGAGCACCCGAAGGCCCGGCACCACTGCACCGCCTTCGTGATCGGCGCGCGCAGTGACGTGCAACGCTCGAACGACGACGGCGAGCCCGCCGGAACCGCCGGCGCCCCCATGCTCGAGGCCCTCAACCAGGCCGAGCTGAGCGACGTCGTCGCGGTCGTGACGCGCTACTTCGGGGGAATCCTCCTGGGGGCCGGTGGCCTCACCCGCGCCTACCGGGCCGCCGTGGCCGAGGCGACGGCGAGCGCCACCCGCCTCACCCGTGCGCTGCGGCACGAGGCCCAGGTGGTCGCGGCCTACGACGCTGCCCCACAGATCGAGGCGTGGGCCAGGCGTCAGGAGCTGACGGTGCTCGGCGCGGAGTACGGGGCCGACGTGACGCTGCACCTCGGGGTCGCCCCTGAGCTCGTCACGGCGCTGTGCGAGATGGCTGCCGAGCTGAGCGGGGGCCAGGCCCGCGTGACGGTCGGCGCTGCCGACTACCTTGACCTCCCCTGAGGCTCCGGGCTCGCGCAACCCGCTTGACCCGGCAAATTGTTTGCACTTTTGCCCGATTTCGGGGCTGTTTTGGGCCAAAATTGCCAACAATTTCGCGGGATGGCGGGCTGGCGGAGCCGGGAGCGCGGGCTGGCGGGGCCGGGAGCACGGGCAGCGCGGAACCAGCCCAGCCGCAACCGGCGCGGATCCGCCAGGAACCGCCCGAGCAGCGCCCGCCCCGGGCCCGCCGTCATACCCTGGTACCGTTTTTCGCGGCGAAAACGGGGGTAAGAGGGTACTCGCGGCTGATCCGCTGCGGGTGTGGGGTCTCGTAGCGTAGGGAGCGTTCAGACAACGACCATGCTCAGCAGAGAGGAAGCGACATGATTGAGACGAACGCCCTCACGAAATCGTACGGGCCGAAGCTTGCCGTCGATCACGTGAATTTCACGGCGAAGCCCGGGGAGGTGACCGGTATTCTCGGGCCGAACGGAGCGGGAAAATCGACCACGATGAGGCTCATCATGGGGCTCGACGCGCCAACTTCGGGCAGCGCGACGATCAGCGGCAAGCCTCTTCGTGACCACGATGCGCCGCTGCACGTCGCTGGAGCCCTGCTTGACGCGAAGGGTGTGCACCCGGGCCGCACGGCCACGAGCCACCTGCAGGCGCTCGCCGCAACGCACGGCATCGGCAACAAGCGCGTGACCGAGGTGCTCGAGCTCACGGGCCTCAGTGAGGTTGCGAAGAAGCGCGTTGGCGGCTTCTCGCTCGGCATGGGGCAGCGGCTCGGTATTGCGGCGGCGCTGCTCGGCGATCCGCAGACCCTCATTCTTGACGAGCCGGTGAACGGCCTCGACCCCGACGGCGTCATGTGGGTGCGAAGCCTGCTGCGTCATCTCGCCTCTGAGGGCCGCACGGTTGTGCTCTCGAGCCACCTCATGAGCGAGATGGCCCAGGTTGCCGACCACGTGGTGGTGTTTGGCAAGGGGCGCATCGTCGCAAACGCGAGTATCGATGAGTTCTTGAACAATGGCGCGACGCGCACGAGCATCGTGACGCCGCAGGCCGAAGAGCTCGCGAGGCTGCTGTCGTCGCCCGAGGTGACGGTGCAGTCGGCCGCGGCTGGTGCGCTGACGGTGACGGGCCTTGACGCCCCCTCGATCGGCGAGATCGCGGCGAAGCACGGCCTCGTGCTGCACGAACTCACCCCGCTCAAGACGAGCCTCGAAGACGCATACATCGAACTCACCCGTGACCACGTCGAGTACCAGACAGGAGCCGCATCATGACGCAGCAAGTTGAACAGACCATTCGCGTGCCGCAGGCGGGGCGCAATACGCTCGGCGGCGTGATTCGCAGTGAGTGGATCAAGCTCATGTCACTGCGCAGCATGCGCATCACGCTGCTGCTCACCTTTCTCGCCGGCGTAGGCATCTCGACGCTCGGTGCGATCGTGATGGTGCAGTATTCAGCTGACATCACCTCGCTTGAAAATGGCGCCACGTACCTCCTGCAGGTGATGCAGCCTCCGATCATGTTTCTCGGGCTGCTCTTTGGCGTGATTGGAGTGTTCGCGATTTCGAGCGAGTACTCGAGCGGCATGATCCTCTCGACGCTCGCGGCAACGCCGAAGCGCGGCCGGGTATTCTCGGCGAAGCTCTTTGTCGTGACCCTCATCTCGCTCATCGCGGCGGTTCTGACGCTTGGTGTCGGGCAGCTCGTCGCGATCATGCTCGCCCCTGAGGCGGTCAAGGGCATCGGCAACGAGCAGTACCTCACCGCGTGGGCTGGCTCGGTCCTGTTTCTCGTCGCGATGACACTCTTCGCCTTTGGCGTTGCGGGCATTCTGCGCAGCACAGCCGGTGGTATCGCGGTTGTCGCGGGCCTCACCTTCGTCGCGCCGATTGCGCTGAGCTTCGCCTCGATGGCCGGTAAAGCGTGGGTCGACTGGATTATGAACCACTTGCAGCTCATGCTCGGCAACGTGCTCTCGATGGGCAACGTCGAGGTCCCGGTAGACATGGGTGGCACGGGCGTGACCTGGGGTGAGGCGGCGGTCTCGATCGTGGCGTGGGCCCTCATCGCGCTCATTCCCGCATGTTTGCTCTTCTTGAAGCGCGACGCAAAGTAAGCTCTGCCCTAGAGGCCTATGCAACACGTAACGCGAACTGCTCCACCTGACGCACCGCGCCCTCCCGGCGTGGTGCGTCGGTGGTTTGCTGCCCACCCCGGCGTCATCGACTGGACGATCACGATTTGCTACCTGTTGGGGTCGGCACTCATGCTCGTTGTCGGGGCGACGGTCGATGTGCGCACCGGCATGCGGGTTCCGTTTCCGCTCGTCGTGATCTTTCACGTTCTGAGCACGGCGGTCATCAGCTACTTCCTGGTGAATCGTCGCAAGATGCACTTCGTGGGCTTCGTCGTTGTCGCCGCGATCTGTTTCTTGCAGCCGGGCAACTCGGCGCAGATCGTGGCCGATTCGACGGCGATGTTCTTTCTGCTCTACGCGGTGCCGGTGTACGGTTCGGTGCGGCTGGGGTGGATCGCATTCGCGGTGGGCGCGGTGCTCAACACTGTCAATAGTTACCTGTGGCGATTTATCGAAGACAGCGTTGCTCTTGAGGTGGCGAGCACGGGCAGCAGCATCGTGTTCATGCTTATCATCGTGCTCATCGGCATCAACATCGGTAACCGACGGCGTTACGTTGAAGCGCTCGTTGACCGCGCCGACATGCTCGAGCGCGACCGCGACCAGCTTGCGCGCATCGCGGTCGCCGAGGAGCGCGAGCGCATTGCCCGTGAGATGCACGACATCGTCGCGCACTCCCTCTCGGTCATGATCGCGCTGTCAGAGGGGGCCTCGCGCAGCGTCGAGCGCGCCCCGGCCAAGGCGAGCGACGCCATGCAGCGCTCTGCCGAGACGGGCCGCACCGCGCTCAGCGAGATGCGCCGTCTGCTCGGCGTACTCAAAGGCCAGAGCGCAGAGGCGCAGGTCGACTTTGCTCCGCAGCCGGGTGTCGGTCACCTACCCAACCTCATCGAGAACTTTCGCCAGGCGGGCCTCGAACTCAAGACGCAAACGACCGGCCAGCCCCCCGGCGATTCGGGCTTCGGGCTCGCCGTATACCGCATCGTGCAAGAGGCACTCACGAACGCGCTGCGCTACGCGGGCATTGGCGCGAAGGTTGACGTCGTGATCAATTATGCTCCCAATCTCACAACGATCACGGTTCGTGACTACGGAAGGGTTGCGAGCGGCTCCCGCTCGATGGACAATCTTGGGAGTGGCAATGGTTTGGTCGGTCTCGCCGAGCGGGCCCGAACGTTCGGTGGTGAGGTGCGCGCAGGTGCCCACCCAGAGGGCGGGTGGATCGTGATCGCGACCCTGCCAATGAGTGGAGTGACATGATGCGAGTAATGCTGGTAGACGACCAGGACCTCATTCGTACGGGGTTTTCTCTCGTGCTCGCGAGCGAAGACGACATCGAGGTTGTCGCTGAGGCCGCGAACGGCAACGAGGCGCTCGCCTGGCTTGCCGAGCACGATGCCGCGGTTGACGTCATTCTCATGGACGTGCGCATGCCCGGCAAAAACGGCATCGAGACCACCACCGAGATCACCGAGCGCTACCCCCGGGTGAAGGTGCTCGTGCTCACGACCTTCGACCTTGACGAGTACGCGATGCTCGCGGTGCAGGCGGGGGCCGCGGGCTTCCTACTCAAAGACGCTCGGCCAACAGAGCTGGTCGATGCGATCCACCGGGTGCATCAGGGCGACTCGGTCATGGCGCCGAGCATGACGAAGCGCATGGTCGAGCGGGTGCTCATGTCGGGCGACAATGCTCCACGTGAAACATCGGCGGTGAAGCCCTCACCCGAGACCGTTGCCGAGCTTGCACAGCTCACCGAGCGCGAGTTCGAGGTGCTGCAGTGCATCGCCGAGGGGCTCAATAACGCCGAGATCTCGCAGCGCATGTTTTTGACCGAATCGACCGTGAAAACGCACGTTGGCCGCGTGTTTCAAAAGCTCGCCGTGCGCGACCGCGTGCACGCCGTGATCTACGCCAAAAGCCTCGGCCTGTAACCCAACGAAGAGGACATTATGACAGAACCGCACAGAATAGAAATCAAGGGGCTCTCGAAGCGCTTCGGCCCCGTGCTCGCCGTGAACGACCTTTCGTTTGTCGCAGAGCCCGGCCGCGTGACCGGCTTTCTCGGCCCCAACGGCTCGGGCAAGACGACCACGCTCTCGATGCTGCTCGGCCTCGCGAAGCCCGACGCCGGAACCGCGACGATCGGCGGCAAGCGATACCAGGATATCGACGACCCGGCCCTCCTGATCGGTTCGTCAATCTCGGCAGAGTTTCACCCGGCGCACACCGGCCGCGCCCACCTCGACATTCAGCGCCGCGCGATCGGCGCACCGGTCTCGCGCATCGACGAGATGCTCGCGCTCACCGGCATCAGCGACGCAGCCGGGCGCAAGGTTGGCGGGTACTCGCTCGGGATGCGCCAGCGACTCGCGCTCGCCGCGGCGCTGCTCGGCGATCCGAAGGTCATCGTGCTCGACGAGCCCATCAACGGCCTCGACCCTGAGGGCATCAGGTGGATCCGCATGTTCCTGCGCCACCTCGCCTCTGAGGGCAAAACCGTGCTGCTCTCGTCTCACCTGCTGAGCGAGGTCGCGCAAACGGTCGACGATGTCGTCGTGATTCGCAAGGGATCGCTCGCATACGCAGGCCCCCTCTCTGGCATTCAGGGCGAACAAACGCAGCCGACCGCGCTCATTGACGCGGCGGATCGCCAGGCTCTCGCCGCCGCTCTCGAAGCAGCCGGGGCTCACGTCGCCGGCATGAGGGGCACCGAGGCGCTCGTCGTCACGGGGCTGGAGGCGGGACAGGCCGGCCAGGTCGCGTTTGCGGCGGGCGTTGCCCTCACACACCTCAGCACACCACGACCCGAGCTCGAAGCGAGCTTCTTGGAACTTACCGGACAGGGGAGCGACGCATGAACCGCCTGACTCGAAGCCTCTCGGCCGAATGGCGCAAGGTTACCGCGACGAAACTGTGGTGGATTCTCGCCCTCGTCATGCTCATCTACGCGGGCATCATGGGCGGCGTGTTCGCCGGTATGTTCGCGTTCGCCGACAACCTCGATACGGGAGGCGCAGGGCTCGGCATGTCACCCGAGCAGATGGGCAAGCTCGTGCTCTCGTCGGTTTCGGGGTTCTGCTACGTGATTCCGCTGCTGCTCGGTGCCATCATGGCGACGGGTGAGCTGCGCCACAAGATTCTCGGCCTCTCGTTCATTGCCGAGCCTAAACGGGGCATCGTGCTTACGGGCAAGGTCATCGTGCTGCTCGTGATCGGTGCGCTGCTCGGCGCCGCGGGGCTCATCGGTGCCGGCGTGATGGCCGCGATCCTCCTGCCAGCCGGGTGGCTCACGACGGCGACCGCCCTGCTCGGGCTGCGCACGCTCGTCGCGATCGGGCTCTGGGCCGTGATCGGCTTTGGCGTCGGCCTGCTCGTGCGCAATCAGGCGGTGACGATCGTGCTCATGCTCGTATTCACGCAGTTCATTGAGCCGACCGTCCGCGCCACGTCGATGATGTGGGAGTGGATGGCGAGCGTCGTGAAGTTCTTGCCGGGTAGCGCGTCTGACGGCTTCGTTGGCGCCTCGATTCTTGGCGGCATGGGGGTGTTCGACTCGTCGATGTCGGGCGCACCATCGTCGGTGCTCGAGGTCGCTCCCGCGTTCTTTGTGCTCGTGGCATACGCGGTCGTTTCGGTGCTCGCCGGTTGGGCGCTGCGCTGGCGCGGTGACGTCGCCTAACGGGCGTAACGTCAGACGCTGCGGCTAGGCTTGACGCATGCACACGGTTGATCGATTTTGGAGCGAGGCGGTAGGGCAAGAGGCCGCTATCGAAACGCTTGAGCACGTCACCTCGCCCGAGGGCGCGAGTGACCTTGCCCATGCGTGGCTCATCACGGGCCCTCCCGGTTCGGGGCGCTCGAATCTTGCATACCGTTTTGCGGCGGCGCTCATTGCCCGCACCCCCGACGAGCGTGAAGAGGTCTACCGACAGGTCAGGGCGCACACGCACCCCGACCTCGAGGTGCTCACGACCGAGGGCTCGATCATTAAGATCGACGACGCGAGGCACGTCGCCTCACGCTCGAACTACGCCCCGACGAACGGCCGGTTTCGCGTGATTCTCGCTGAAGACGCCGATCGTCTGCCCGAGCGCACCTCGAACACCATTCTCAAGGAGCTCGAAGAGCCGCCAGCGACGACGGTGTGGGTACTGTGCGCGCCGAGCGAGGCCGACCTGCTGCCCACGATCAGCTCGCGGGCGCGCTCGCTTCGGCTCGTGACCCCGACGCAGGAGGCGGTCGCCCAGCTGCTCGAAGAGCGCGACAACATCGCGCCTGACGAGGCGGCTAGGGCGGCGCGCCTTGCGCAGAGCCACATCGGCATGGCCAAGAAGCTCGCGACCGACGCCGAGGCGCGCGAACGACGCGAAGACACCCTGCGCACCGTGCTCGCGATCGGCAGCCTGAGCGACGCGATGCGGGCCGCGGGTCGTCTCGCGAAGCTCGCCGAGGCCGACGCCCAGGCGCTCACCGAGAGTCGTGACGAGAAAGAGCGCGAAGAGCTACTGCGCAACCTTGGCCTGGCTCCCGGCGCCGCGATTCCCATGAAACTGCGCGCCCAGTTTCGCGAGCTCGAAGACGATCAGAAGCGCCGCGCGAAGCGCAGCGTGACCGACGGCATCGACCGCATTCTCACCGACATCGGTTCGGTGCTGCGCGACACCGCCCTCGTGGCCCTTGACGCGCAGCAACCCCTCATCAATGAAGAGTTTCGCACCCAAATCGAAGCCCTCGCCGCCAGCATCGGCGCCGAGGGAGTACTCTATAGGCTTGATCGCGTGGCCGCGGCCCGCGAACAGCTGCTCAGAAACGTCTCGGCTGCGCTGGTACTCGAGTCGCTCATGGCCTCTTTTCTTCTCGAGGCCCCTCACCACAGAAAGGACCGTGCGTGAAACGACTCACCGCAGCCCTCGCCACGACGGCAACCCTCACCCTGCTGCTCTCAGCCTGCTCGGGGCTCACCCTGCCCTCGAACAGCGGCTGGCAGCCACCAGAAGTGCAGGTTGACGAGTCGCTTGAAGGCCTCGACCGCTTCACCGAGCAAGAGCCCGAGTGGAAAGACTGCGGCGACGGCTTCGAGTGCACCCGCGTCGGCGCACCCCTCGACTGGAACGACCCCGAGAGCGAAACCATTAGCCTCGCGCTCGTGAAGAAGCCCGCGACCGGCACGAAGCTCGGCACGCTCTTCGTGAACCCCGGCGGCCCCGGCTCAGGTGGCGGCCAGTACGTGCGAGACGGCGTCGACGGTGCCGTTTCGAAGCGCCTGCAGGAGTCATTCGACATCGTCGGCTGGGACCCGCGCGGCGTTGGCAACTCGAGCGCGGTCTATTGCTACAGCGACGAAGAGCTCGACGAGATGCTCTTTGGCGACCCCCGCGAAGACTCAGGGCGTGAACCCGGCAGCGACGAGTGGATCGACGAAGCCCGCGAAGAGGCACGCGATTTCGCCGACGACTGCCTCGAGGGCACGGGCCCACTGCTTGCCCACGTCGACACCCACTCGACCGCTCAAGACCTTGACTTGCTGCGCCACCTCGCCGGCGACGAGAAGCTCAACTACCTCGGCTACTCGTACGGCACCTTTATCGGCACGGTCTACGCCGATATGTTCCCGGAGCGCGCCGGCAAGCTCGTGCTCGACGGTGCGATCGCCCCAGACGTCACCATGCACGAGGTCGTGCTCATGCAGCAGCAGGGCTTCGAACAGGCAATGCGCGCCTACCTCGAGCACTGCCTCGCGGGCGATGACTGCTTCTTCACCGGCACCGTCGACGACGCGATGCTCGAAATCGGCGCCATGCTCGACGAGGTCGACCGCAACCCCATGCAGGCCCCCGACGGCCGCTGGGTCTCGGTCGACACCTTCATGACGGCGATGATCACGGTGCTCTACAGCGAGAGCTCATGGCCGTACCTGCAGGTGCTCTTCGAAGAGGTGAGCGCCGGCGAGACCGACACCGCTCAGCTCATCGCCGACCTCTACTACAGTCGCGAGTACGGCGAATACACCGACAACTCGACCGTCGCCTTCTCGGCGATCAACTGCCTCGACTACCCGCGCGGCGTCTCGGTTGAAGAAATGCGCAAGCAGGCGGCCGAGATCGCCGAGGCCGCCCCCATCTTCGGCAAGTATGCGGGCTACGGCGACATCAGCTGCGAAGAGTGGCCCTTCCCGGGCTTCGACGATCGCGGCCCCATGAACGCCAAGGGCTCTGACCCGATCATGGTGGTCGGCACCACGGGCGACCCCGCGACCCCGTACGCCTGGTCGAAGCGCCTCGCCGACCAGCTCGACGACGCCCGCCTGCTCACCTACAACGGCGAGGGCCACACGGCCTACAACGGTGCGAGCAGCTGCGTGAACGACACGGTCGACGACTACTTCGTGAACGGCACGGTGCCCTCGGGCCCGGTCGACTGCGACTAGCGCGCGCCGCGGCACGGCGCGGGGCAGCGGCGTTGCCGTGTTGCCTCCCGCCGCTGCCCACGCTGAGCTGCACTGCGCCTCTGCGCGGGGCTCACTGCTGCGCTGCTTCACGCCGCTTGCGGCTCGCGGGCGAGGAGGCGGCGCTTGCGCCGCGGCCTTCTTCTGTTGGGTGGATGGCCTTGGGGCGTTGAGCGAGTGCGTTGGCCGGGCGCCTTGGCCGGGTGCGTCGGCCGGGTGCGTCGGCCGGGCACGTTTACTTGACGAAAAGCAGGGTGTTTGGGCTCGATAACCCTGCTTTCTGTCAAGCAGGCGAACGGCGCACGCCCCCGCGCAATCCACTTGACGAAAAGCAGGGTGCTGAAGCGAAAACACCCTGCTTTTCGTCAAGTAGACGAGAAATCAGCGCGCACCAGCCAACCGAGGCCAAACCGGCGCACGCCGCCGCACACCGACACCCGCCACGGCCCCGCCAGCTACTGCGTATGCGAGTCCCACCCACGCAGCTCGTCGAGCTGGCGTCGCTCCCGCTTCGAGGGGCGGCCGGTGCCGGGGTCGCGGATCACCGCGAGTGGCCGCTCGACCTTCGGCGGTGGCGGGGGAGTGAGGTCTTCGTAGTACTTCGCCGCCTCGGTGGCGCTGCCGCGTTTCGTCGCGAGCCCCGTGACCCGGTAGATGCGCTCTGAATTGTGGAGTCTGACTCGCACGACGTCACCCACTCGAACGGGCTGCGCGGGCTTCGCCGGGGCGTCGTTCACGCGCACGTGACCGCCCTTGCAGGCAGCGGTTGCCTGGCTTCGAGTTTTTGCGAGCCGCACGGCCCAAACCCAGCTATCTACGCGAGCCGACACGGAGTTCATATGTGAAGCGTACCGATTTCTTTCTCACGAGCAAATCGTGCTAACGTATTCTTTTGTGCGCAGAAGTTTGTGCACAGGCCGCCTTAGCTCAGTCGGTAGAGCGTTTCACTCGTAATGAAAAGGTCGCGAGTTCGATTCTCGCAGGCGGCTCAGAGAACAAAAGCCCCTTCCACTCTGATCGGTGGGAGGGGCTTTTGCGTAGGTGCTTCGAGCTGGGCATGAAGGTCGCCACCGAACCCACGCTGCGGATCACGCCAGCACCACCCCATCCCCGTTGTCCTTGCGCCAGACGCGGGTCTGTGCGAGCCTGTGGTGAGAGCGTCACGCGGTCGTGATACGGCTTGTCAGGGCTCGTGGCCTCAGGAAGCGCGGGGGTTTCCCGCGGCGTAATGAGAGGCCGGGAGAGCAATGTCCAGTGAAATTACGACCAACCGAGAGCTCGCGAAGAAGATGCGCAACTGGGCGATTGGCCTGCTCGTTGGCGGGGTCATCGCGCTCTTGCTCATGAACGAGGTGCTCTTTTCGTTCGCGCCCCAGAATCAGCTGCTGTTTGCCCTCGTGCAATGGTTCGTGAAGCTGTTGGGTTTCTTCGGGTTGCCGCTCGCGGCGAGCCTTATTGCGGGCTCCATCGTGGTGGGCAGGCTGCCAGAGCAAGCAGCGTAGTAGGTCTCACGCCAGGGGCGCGCTCACGAATTCGGGGTTGTCCCACTGGGCCGGGCGGCCCAGCGTCGCGCTTTCGAGTGAGACGGCGGGACCAGCGGGATCCGCCGTAATATCTGCCACGCACACGAGCAGCGACGCGGTCGGGAAGCCGTGCGCGGTGTTGTCGCGAATGATGGCCCGGTCGTCGTCGATCGGGAGCTGCGCAGAGGTGGCGAGCAGGGCGATCCACTCGTCGCGCCAGTGTTCGGGGGCGGCGTGAGTGAGCTCGCGAAAGCGGGGCAGCCACGCAGCAATGCGGGCGGTGTCGGGGTCGTCGACGTCGTCGTGGGCGAGCATGTGCACGCCGGGGGCGAGGGTTTCGCGGGCGAGGGCTGAGCCGTCCCAGCGGATGACCGTGACGGTGGACCCCTCGACCGTGACGAGGTTGAAGGGAGCCGTCTCGGGGTTGGCGCCGGGCTCAGACCCCTGCGCGGCATTGAGCACGATCCCTCCGCGCGAGCGTGGCCAAGCGCGGGTGGGAAATCCTGGGTGCTCCCCGGGCTCGGCGCGGTTGAGAATGACCGAGAGCTTGTCGTCTTGTGTTGCGAGCCACGCTCCGCCTGCTCGGCGATCGCGTACCCCGGTGAGGCCTGGAAGTTCTGGCCACCACTCGCCTGGAGCGTCCCAGGCGCGGGCCGGGTCTTCGTCGCGAATCGCGAGCAGCCGAACCGGGCCTGACGTGGTCTCTGGAACCTGAACGATGACGGTGCACATACCCTCGATCGTAACCGCTTCTCGATGGGTGATCACCCGCCGGGCAGCTTCGGGTGCAATGATGAGAGTATGAAAATCGTGGTGGGAGTCACAGGCGGCATCGCGGCCTACAAAACGGTGCATCTCGTGCGGCTTATGGTCAAGGCGGGGCACACGGTCACGGTGGTGCCGACCGAGAACGCGCTCGAGTTTGTTGGCAAGCCGACGTGGGAGGCGCTGAGCCGCAATCCCGTCACGACGAGCGTGCATGAAGACGTGCCCGAGGTGCGGCACGTGCGGCTGGGGCAGGAGGCCGACCTCATCGTGGTTGCTCCCGCCACGGCGAACACGCTCGCAAAGATGGCGGCGGGCATTGCCGATGACCTGCTCGGCACCACGCTCATCGCTTCGAAGGCTCCCGTGCTCGTGGCCCCCGCGATGCACACTGAGATGTGGCAGCACGCATCGACCCAGGCGAATGTGCACACGCTGCGCGAGCGTGGCGTGCACTTCGTGGGGCCTGAGGCGGGCGAACTCACCGGGACCGACAGCGGGCTCGGCCGTATGACCGAACCCGAGCAGATTTTTGAGCGGGCGATGGCGCTCAGCTCGGTCGCGCAAGACCTCACCGGCTGTCGCGTGCTCGTGACCGCGGGCGGTACCCGCGAGCCGATCGATCCGGTGCGCTTTATCGGCAATCGGTCGAGCGGCAGGCAGGGCATCGAGGTCGCGGCTGAGGCGGCGCGGCGCGGTGCTGCGGTGACGCTCATCGCGGCGAACATCGAGCAGCGGCTGCTTGAGGGGTTGGCTTCGTCGATCGAGGTTTCGCGCGTGGGCTCGACCGCCGAGCTTGAGGCCGCGGTGCACCTGCTCGCCGCGAGCGCCGACGCGATCGTTATGGCCGCGGCCGTGTCAGATTACCGCGTGGCCGAGGTTGCCGATGGCAAGCTTCGCAAGGCGGATCAGGGCGAGTCTCTGCACCTGAATCTCGTCGAAAATCCCGATATTCTGCGGGGCCTCGTCGACGCCAGGGGCTCATCGAATCTGGCGAAGCCCGTGCTCGTTGGCTTTGCGGCTGAGACGGTCGCGAATGATGAAGAACTGCTCGAGCGGGGCCGTGCGAAGCTTGCGCGCAAGGGCTGCGATCTGCTCGCGGTGAACGCGGTCGGGTGGAGCCAGGGCTTTGAGAAGGAGCACAACCACCTGTGGTTGCTCGAAGCGGGAGGCTCACTCGTGGGTCAGGCCGAGGGCTCGAAGGGCGAGACCGCTCGCGCGCTCGTTGACGCCCTGGTGCCGCTCGTCGAGGGGCTGAAGGCGTAGCTACGCTCTGAGCCGGCCAGCCTCGAGGCGCCGCTCACGGGCGACGCCAGCCCACGCGCCGAGCACCAGCCCAAGAACCGCCGCTGCGAGGGCAAGCGTGAGTGCTGCCGGAAGGGCGCTCGTGTACGAGAGCGTCACGAGCACCCAGCAGGCGATCGTGCCAGCCCACGAAAATGGAAGCGCGCGCCGGTGCACGCGTCGCCAGGCCTCGGGGCTCGCGAGCGATCTACTCACCCTGATGCCGAGCAGTCGGTTTGGGCCAACAAGGCCCGCCGCTGGCAGCTGCACCGATGCGAGCGCGATGAGGCTTAAGACGATCGTGACGATGGCCATGGGGCCACCGTAGCGAGAACTGCGCGCGTTGACCAGGGTTCCAACCCTTCCACTGTGCTGGGCTGCATCGCCAAGCTGCCAGCCTGCCCGCTCGGCGCGTGACCCGGTGTGGCTCACGGTGTGACGCCTGGACCTGCGCGGCCCACGGCGCGACGCCATATGGCACCCAGGTGCAACGCCTGCGCGTGACCTTCATACCCTGGCCCGATGTGGGTGGCGGCCTCTCTGGCCAGAGTAGAAGTATGAAAGCAACGTCACACAAAACCGGTTCTGTCGCGCTCGCAATCGTTGGTGCGGCCATCGGCGTTACCGTTCTCGCAAGCTGCTCGCTCGCCGAGGCGGCCCTGTCGCCGCTCAAGCAAGACGCCTGGAGCGTCACCTACGAAATCAGCGTCGAGGGGCAGAACGAGCCGAGCTCGGCCGAGGTCTCGTACGCAAACCAGGAGAAGCGCGGCAAGGCACCCAAGATGGGAAAGGCCGAGAGCGTGCGAGTGCAGCCCGTGGCGCCCGGCTGGAGTACCGATGCGATCATCGACACGACCAAGACGGCGACCGTGCGCGCCGTGCCCGAAGCGGGGCTCGTGGCCCACTGCCGCATTTTGCTCGACGGCGAAAATGAGATTGCCTCGGCTTACGGCCTCCCGGGCGAAGAGGTCGAGTGCAGCGTCGAGACCCCCGAGTTCGATTAACAGGGTGCGGATCGGCTCCGCGGTCTTGCGCGACGCCGAGTGAGCATCGTTTCGTCGAGTGAGCATCCAAATCGCGTCGATTCCATGTGCTTTCGGCGAAGCGATGCTCACTCGGCGACATGGGTGCGTTGGCAGGGGCGTGCGCGGGGTGATCCGCCGCGAATGTGTCAGTGGTGAGGGCTACACTCAAAGCAATCAGCCGAGAGAATAAGGTCACGTTTGCTCACGCAGTTTGCGCCCCGATTGCGGGGTCCCGCCTTCGGCATCGCGCTCGCGGTGCTGGTCTCGCGGCTGCTCGGCTTCGTGAAGGTCGTCGTGCTCGTCGCGGTCATTGGCGGCACGGCGGCGCACGTTGGCGGCCAAGCGTTCGAGGTCGCGAGCTCGGTGCCGCAGTACGTGTTCACGCTCATCTCGAGCGGGGTGCTCGGCGCGGTGCTCTTGCCGAGCCTCGTGAGGGCGATGCAGCAGGGCGAGCAGGGGCAGCGGTTCGTCAACCAGCTCTTCACGATCGCGCTGTGGGGCGGCCTCGCGGTTACGGCGCTGCTCATGATCGGTGCGCCGCTGCTCGTGAACCTCTACGCCTACCAGTGGAGCCCCGCGTGGAAGGGGCTCACGGTACAGATGATGTACTGGTGCATTCCACAGCTGTTCTTTCTCATCGTGTTTGCGGTGCTCTCGCAGGTGCTCAATGCCAACAAACGCTTTCAGGCTGCGGCGTGGGCGCCCGCCTGCTCGAACCTCGTCGGCATCGCTGGGCTGCTGGTCTTTGCCTGGCTGCTGCCCTCAGGCCTCGGGCCAGTCGAGAGCTGGAGCCCCACGATGGTCGCCGTGCTGTGCGGGTCAGCGACGCTCGCGACCGCCGTGCAAACCGCGATACTCATCATCGCGACCGCGCGCTCGGGCATTCGCTTGCGATTGCGTTTCTCGGTCTCAGGCATGCGGCTCGTCTCAGAGCTCGCGGGGTGGACCTTCGCCGGGGCGATCTTCGGCCAGGTCGCGACCATCACGATCGCTAACGTGGCAAACGCCGCGGGCGAGGCCATCAACCTCGCGGGCGCCGACGGTGCGAGCTTCAACACGCTCGCGACGGCAACGCTCATCGTGCTCGTGCCGCACGGGGTGTTCACGGTCGCGCTCGTGACCAGCGCGTTTCCCGACATCGCCCTGAACGCTTCGACGCCGAACGATCCACGATTCATCGACGGGGCGGCCTCGGTGAGCCGCAAGATCAACAGCCTCATGCTCTTCGCCGTCGTCGTGATCGTGCTGACGGCGCCAACCCTCTCGCTCATCGCCTGGGGCACCCCGCACGTCGGCACCGTCGCCCAGATACTCGCCGTCGGGGTGCTCGCCATCAGCCAGACCTACCTGCTCAACCGCGTGAGCCTCGCCCGCAACAACGCAAAGGCGCCGTTCTACGCCCAACTCACGGTCGCCTCGGTCACCGTCACCGGAACGCTCATCGCCTCGCTCGCCCTGCCCTCGCACCTCGTGGTTCCGGCAATTGCCGCGACCATTGCCCTCGCGAACATTGCTGGGTGGATCGCCAGCAGCTTCCACCTGCGCTTCGTCTCAAAAGTCACTTACCCGACGATGCTGCCCCTCAGCGATTGGCCGCCCGTCGCCGCCGCCCTCATCACGCTCGTGAGCTTCTCCCTGTGGGGCGTAACCATCTTGCGTGACGCCCCGCGCATTGTGCCGCTGCTCATCTTCTGCGCGGCAGCCACGCTCTGCTACTTCTCGTGCCTCGCCGGCGGGCGTGCGCTCCAGCGGCACTGGCGCGCGGCGGAGGCGTAGCTCGCCGACCATCCTCCGCCGCCGAGCGGGCGTGGGTGCGCCGACTGAGCATTGTTTCGCCGACTGAGTATCGAATCGACGCGTTTTCATGTTCAGCCGGCGAACGCATACTCACTGAGCGAACCCTAGTTCTTGAGGAGCCGCCGGGCCTTCCTAGCTTTGGTAGCTACCCAGGAAATAATTTTGTTTCCCGCTAGGCGGAAACTATTGCCAAATGGTGGGAAGAGTTTGTTAATTTTCCTGTATTCAGTCAAAGGCGATGGAGGGGAAATGCAAACTGCTCATCTCAGAGGTCATAGTGTTGACCTCGCGATTATCGGGGCCGGAATCGTCGGCACGTCAATCGCGGTGGCCGCGGCTCAACGTGGCTTGAGCGTTGCCGTCATCGACGCGAACCCCACGCCGGGGTTTGGGTCGACGAGCGCTTCGGCTGGAATCGTTCGTGTTCATGCCGGTGACTTTGCAAGCAGTCTTATGTCGCATGAGTCAGTATTTGCGTGGAAGAACTGGCGCGATTTTGTTGGGGTTCCTGCGAGTGAAGCTGCTGCTGAGTTTGTCCAATGTGGCACGTTCATTCTTGAAGACCACAACGAGACCCTCGATAAGTATGCTGCGGTGCTCGAAGCAAATGGCATTGGCTTTTCGTTCCTTGGCCACGATACGTTGCAAGAAGAACTGCCATGGGCAGACCTTGAGAAGTTCGGGCCGCCGGCTCACCCCGACTCCGAAGAGTTTTGGAAAGAACCCGACGGCCTGATCGAACGGGCGTTGCATACCGCGAGCTCAGGGTACGTTGCTGACCCCGCTCTCGCAGCACAGAATCTTGCGCAAAAAGCTCGCAGGCTTGGCGCACACTTTGTTATGGGGCAACGCGTTGTGGGCGCTTCTCGCGGTGCAGGTGGAAACTGGCAGTTGACCTTACAGGATGGCAATGTGCTCGAGTCGGCGAACGTCGTTAATGCGGCTGGACCCGCCTCGATAGAAGTTAACCGGCTTCTGGGCGTGGGTAATGACTTTACTGTTGGGCAGCGCATTATTCGCCAAGAGCTACACCATGTAACGGCCTCTGAAGAAATCAAAAACCCGGCCCATATTGTTGACGGTGACCTTGGTATTAACTTTCGGCCAGAGGGCAAAGATGGGTTCATGGTCGGTTCATCGGGAGACCCGGTTGACGGTGAAGAGCTCATTTCTGACTCAAATAAATATCGGAGCGATGCAACTCGCGATGGTTGGTATCGCCAGGCCGGGCGAGCTGCAAGACGCATTCCTTCGCTTGCGCTTACAGCGATTCCTAAGGGCGTTGCCGGTCTCTATGACGTCACTGATGACTGGCTACCGATTTTTGATAAGACTGATCAGCCAGGTGTCTTCATAGCGATCGGTACGAGCGGAAACCAATTTAAAACGGCTCCGGTCGCTGGTGATTTTCTGGTTGACCTGGTCGTTGCTCAGATGAACGGGGTGAACACCGACGAGCACCCACTCGAGGTGCATCTTAAAGAAGCTGGCCAGAGTATTCAGACTTCAGTTTTCTCACGCTTACGCACGGTGAACGATGGAGGTATGCGCGGATGAGCGAACAACAGAGGCAGACAGATATTGATCTGGTGCTGCGTACTTTTTGGGCTGACGGGGTGCCAAAGAACTTCGTGAACGGCGGCTGGGTTGAACCCGTTGAGAATAAACCGGTGTTTAATCCTTCGACGGGTCTTGAATTCACCTCGGCTCCTGAGAGCAACCGAGAAGAGATCGGCGTTGCGGTTGATGCGGCTCTGGTTGCTCAGCGCGAGTGGCGGGCCCGTACTCCTTCGGAACGAGCACTCGTGTTTTCGCAAGTACGCGAGAAATTCTCGGCGCTAGCTGAAGATTTTGCTTTTCTTGAATCTGTTGATAGCGGTAACCCGCTTGCTTCAACTCGTCGGGATGTCGGGCTCGCCTTGAAATACCTCGCTGAGTGGCCAGGCACTGCTGCTGCACAACACGGACGTTTTACGAAGCCTCACCGTGACGGTTTTTCGCTCATCTCAGCAGAGCCATATGGTGTTGTGGGAAAAATTATTGCGTACAATCACCCGTTGCTTTTCGCTCTTGCAGGGGCCATTTTTCCGCTCATGGCGGGTAATGGGCTCGTGATTAAAACCTCTGCACAGACGCCGCTTTCGACACTCGCGCTCGGTGCAGTGTTGAAAGGAACGCTGCCTGATGGGCTGGTCAATATTCTTGGTGGAGGCGCTGAAGCAGGAGATGCATTGGTGACCCATCCTGAAGTGAAGCGTATCGCTTTTACCGGCAGTGATAGAACCGCGCTTGCGATTCAAGAACGGCTTTCGACGAGCGGCACTGTGAAGCACTTTAGCGCGGAACTCGGTGGCAAGAACCCGTTTGTGATGTTTGATGATTGCGATGTCGCTGAGGCAACTGAGGCAGCCTTTGCCGGGCTGAGCTTCACGGTGAGCGCAGGCCAAAGCTGCCAGTCGACCGCCAAAATTCTCGTTCAACAAACGATCTTCGCTGAGGTCGTCACTGCGCTAAGCCGCAAAATGGAGGGGCTTCGTGTCGGGCCGGCGTATGAAGAGAACACTGAAATGGGGCCAGTCGTCTCACTCGAGCACCTTCGAACGGTGCGCGGCATGATTGACCAGGCCGTTCACGAGGGTGCAACGCTGGTGGCCGGTGGGTCAGGTTCCGAAGATAAAGCGACGGGAGAGGGCTCGCAAGAACAACATGCCGGGGGCTACTACCTCAAACCCACTTTGCTAACCGGTGTGACCGAGCAGATGAGTTTGTTCTCTCAAGAGGTGTTTGGACCCGTTGCCATTGTGATGCCGTTTGCAGATGAGGCCGAGGCTGTGCGGCTTGCCAACGAGACGGAGTATGGTCTTTCAGCGGCTGTATGGACCCATGATCTTGATCGGGCGCTGCGAGTCTCTGAATCGATACAGGCCGGATATATCTGGGTGAACGATGCTAATCGGCACTATCCTGGCTCACCGTTCGGCGGTATGGGCAAGAGCGGTGTCGGCCGAGAAGAGTCGGCTGACGAACTCGCGAGCTTCGTTGAACTGAAATCGGTGAATATCAAGGTGCGTGCGTCATGACGAACCGCATTGTTGTTGGTATCAGTGGTGCGAGCGGCGTTCAGTACGGGGTGAGGCTGCTTGAGGTCCTTCGTGAGCTTGAGATTGAGTCGCACCTCGTGATTTCCAAAATGGCCGAGCTGACGCTTTCATATGAGCTTGATATGACCGCGAAAGAGGTGAAAAACCTCGCGAGTTACGTCCACTCCCCGAGAGACATGGCTGCGAGTATCGCATCAGGGTCGTTTCAGACCCGGGGAATGGTCGTGGCCCCGTGCTCGGCGCGATCAATCGCAGACATCGCGAACGGTGGGGGAACAACACTCCTCGCGAGGGCCGCCGATGTGACGTTGAAAGAACGGAGGCCGCTTGTGCTCCTGCTGCGCGAGTCACCGCTCAACCTGATTCACATCAGAAATATGGAGACCGTGACACTCGCAGGCGCAACGGTGTGCCTCCCGGTGCCAGCGTTCTATAACAGGCCGACCAGCATCGACGAGGTCATCGACGAAGGGGTGGGCAGAATGCTCGACCAGTTCGGTATCGAGACAACCCTGGTGACACGGTGGACCGAATAAATGATCTTCACACTTCAGAAAGGACAATGATGTTTCAACACATTCTTATTAGCACGGCAAAAGCAACACTCGATGACTTGCGCTTGCCTTTTGAAGGCCCGGTCACGGTTGAACTCTCGAACGAAACCAGAGAACGTATTGAACGAGCTCACAAGGTCATCACCGATCTGGTTGCTCGCGGCGACGTGATCTACGGTGTCAACACAGGGTTTGGCAAACTCGCTGATCGGCGTATTAGCAAAGACGAGCTACTCGAACTCCAGCGCAGAGTTGTCGAGTCTCATATGGTAGGTGTCGGCCCATCGTTTGGCGAGGCAACGGTGCGGGGAATGATGGTGGTAAAGCTGCTGTCATTGTGCCAGGGACATTCGGGTCTAAGACTTGAAGTTGTCCAACTGCTGCTCGACATGATCAACCACGATGTGCTTCCGGTGATTCCAAGTCAGGGTTCTGTCGGGGCCTCTGGCGACCTGGCACCTCTCTCGCACATGGCAGGCGTCATGACAGGGCACGGGCAGGTGCGTATTGGGCGCAAAATCTATAACGCCGTTGAGGGTCTGCGCAGTGTTGGCCTTGATCCGGCTGAGCTGGGCCCGAAAGAGGGTGTTGCCCTCATCAACGGTGTTCAAGCTTCGACAGCGCTTGCGCTTCAAGGGCTTTTTGCCGCAGAAAAGGTGTTGAACGCCGCGATTACAGCGGGGGCGCTGACCCTCGAAGCAACAGCGGGGCGGCAGGAAGCACTTGACGCTCGCATCCAAGCGATTCGTGGTCAGATTGGCCAGATAACCGTTGCAGCTTCGCTTCGAAACCTCGTCGCTGAAAGCGAGATTCTTGCTCACGAATTCGAAGGCCGCAGGCTACAAGATCCGTACAGCTTGCGTTGCATGCCCCAGGTTTTTGGCGCTTCGCTCGACCTGCTAGAACAAGCAGCGCGAGTTTTGGAGCGTGAGGCCAACGCAGTTTCAGATAATCCTCTCGTCTTTCCAGACGACGAAGTCGTGCTTTCTGGAGGCAACTTTCACGGTGAGCCGGTTGCCTTTGCCTCAGATATGATCGCGATGGCGCTGTGCGAAATCGGTTCGATCACTGAGCGGCGCACGGCAATGATCGTTGATACCTCGATGTCTGGGCTACCGCCGTTCTTGGTTGAAGGCGCCGGACTGAACTCAGGGTTTCTGATGGCGCAGGTCACCTCAGCAGCGCTCGTCGCTGAAAATAAGACCAAGGCCTTTCCCACCAGCGTTGACAGCATTCCGACCTCAGCTGGGCAAGAAGATCACGTCAGTATGGCGACGCACGGCGGTGTTCGACTGCAGCCGATGGCCCAAAACGCGGCCTACGTTGTAGCAATCGAGCTTTTGGCAGCAGCCCAGGGGTCAGAAATGCGTGATGGTGGCCCGAGCGCCCCAGCGTTAAAGCCGGTGTTTGAGCTTGTTCGTGCCCGTTCACAGTACCTCGATCAAGATCGGGCCCTTGCGAACGATATGGAGGCTGTGGCGGCCGATATTTTGAGCGGATCGTACCTTCCTCATGGAGCGGTACCACTCGTAGGCAATGCATCATGAACCCGAATCTTCAGGAATACCTTTCGGCGCTCGAAGAGAGCGGCGAACTCTTGAGGGTGCGTCGGCCAGTAACCAAGGGGCCGGAGATCCTGTCTGTTGTTAAGGCCCTCGAACCTTATGGGGCGCCAGCGGTGCAGTTCGAATCGGTTGCTGGCAGCCCGTGGCCTGTGGTGATGGGAACGTTTGGTACCCGCGCGCGGCTCGCCCGCTCGCTCGGTATTGACAAAGGCGAGCTTGTCGAAAGGGCTATCCAGCTGCCATTCGAGCAACTCCCTGAGCCCATAACCGTATCGAATGCTGCAAGCCAAGAAGTGGTGTTGCAAGAGGCCGAAATTGACCTCAAAGCTATGCCCTTTGCGCAGCATTCTAAGTCAGACGCTGGTGAGTACATTACGGCTGGGGTAGTGCTCGCTCGTGATCCGAGAACCGGAAAACTCAATACCGGCATGTACCGCATGATGGTGACGGGCTCTCATACGATCACGGTAAACGCTGCTCCTGACCATGACCTCGGCCGAATTTTTGCGGCGGCACGAGAACGCCAAGAGAAGGTTCCCATTGCGGTTATCATCGGGCATCACCCGGCATACCTGGTGGGTTCACAGGTGAAAAATACTGTCGCCGTCGATAGTCACGAGATCGTTGGAGGGCTACTGAACGAATCGTTACGGGTGACACCGGCAGTTTCGGTAGATCTACCGGTGCCGGCTGAAGCAGAGATGATACTCGAAGGTGTCGTCGACCCGCACGACATGTTGAGTGAGGGGCCATTCGGAGAGTTCTCGTATCACTACGGTGAAGCAAAAGCTCCGGTATGTACGATTACCGCGGTAACGCACCGCCGCAACCCGATCTTTCTTGACCTTCACCCTACTCACGCTGAGCACCTGTGTCTTTGGCTCTACCCTGGCCGTGAGGCGCGTCTGCTCGAGGGAGTGCGCCGATCGGTTCCTGGCGCTGTTGCTGCTCGAATCCCGTTTCATGGTGGTTCGTTTAGCGCCTATATTTCGGTGAAAAAACGCAAAGAAGGCGACGGAAAACAAGCTATTCTTGCCGCCTTCGCAACCGATCACTTCTTAAAAAACGTGATCGTTGTCGATGACGATATTGATGTGCTCGATACAGGAAGGGTGCTCTGGGCTGCTGATGTTCGGGTACAAGCCGACGTTGACACCGTCAGGTTAGAAAGCATGAAGGGCATCCGCATGGACCCGAGCGCAAAACAGTTCTTCACGCCCATCGGCTCAGACACGCTCACTGCAAAGGTAGGGATCGATGCCACGAGACCACTCGCTGGGTTTCCTGAGCAGGCTGACCTGCCCCATCCTGGGTTCGAAAATCTTCAGTTTGAAGCGTACCTTTCCCCCGAAGACACTGCGAAGATCATTGAACGGAAAGGGTTCAGGGAAGACTTTATGGAGTAGAACACTTTCACACGAACAACGACAAACATACAACGGTGTATTGGGGTTGCAATGGAGCAGATCAAGGATTCGCTGTCGGGCATGACCACGCTCGACGACGAACAGAAAACGAGAAACAGTGTTGATAAGGCGCTCGATATTTTGCGCATAGTCGCGGAATCTGATGAGGGGCTCACTCTCAGTGATGTAGCGCGCAGCAGCATGCTTCCGGTTACGACGGTTGCGCGGCATCTGAAAACGCTTGAACGCGCTGAATTTCTTTTTCGTGGTGACTCTGCAACCTACCGGCCCGGCCGCGTACTCGTGCAACTCGGGGCTCAAACGCTGAGCCGGTACTCGCTGTATGAGTTGGCCGAGAAGCATCTGAAAGCAATTTCTGAGTACACCGGCGAGACAGCCTACCTGGCGGTTATTTCGGGTAAGCGGGAAGCCGTTTACTTGCGGCAGGTTGAAAGCTCGCGCGCTATTCGGCACGCGAGCTGGGCTGGTAAAACGATCGATACTACGGGCACCGCGATCGGTGCCGCGCTCGAGAACGACGTGGGGCCGCGGGGCTTTGCGTGTTCTCGAGCGACCAGAGTCGAGCCCGATGCCGCGGCTGTTGCAGCCCCCATCATGAATTCGTCTGGAGAAATTGTGGCCGCGATTAGCGTGATCGGCCCATCGTTTCGGCTTTCTGAACAAGACCTACAAACCTATGGCGTGTTCATTCGTAAGCACGTCGTAGAACTCAGTAAACAACTCATCTAGTCGCTCACCTCAATGACGAGGAACGCGACAAGAAAAGGAACCATCATGTTTGAAAGATCATCACGTAAAGCACGGAGCTGGCTCAGTATCGTCGGTGCCGCGGCCGCCGTAGCGCTCGCTGTGACCGGATGCGGATCGACGGGAGGCAACGGTGCGCAATCTCCGAAGACCGACCAGGGCGATAACGAGCTATTTCAGCTTCTCCCGGAAGAGGTGCAGAAGTCGGGGGTCCTCATCATAGGAACTGATCCTGGCTACCCGCCGTGTGACTTCGTCGATAACTCGACGGGTGATATTGCTGGCTACAATCATGACATTCTCAAGGTCATGGAGCCGCACCTTGGGGTCGAAATTCGGCAGGAGGCCCTGCAATTTGACGGTTTGATTCCTGGCGTGCAAAGCGGCAGGTTTCAAGGTGCCATGGAGTGTATTTCTGACAACGAAGAACGGCGAAAGGTTGTGACCTTCGTCGATAACGCTTACGGGGCAAACGGCCTGATGGTCATGAAAGCTAACCCGGCGGGAGTTACTGAGAACCCGCTAAGTATGTGCGGTGTGAAAGCAGGGGTGCAGACTGCCACGAACTTTGTGCAGAACGCAGAGGTATTCTCACAAAACTGCGAAGCAAATGGTTTGCCCCCGCTTGCCGTGACCGAGTTTCCTTCTGCAGCAGATGTGTCAACGGCTCTTGAAGCAGGCCAGATTAATGCAACCTTTACCAGCCTGGCGACTGCACGGTGGCAGGAGTCGCAGGGAAGAGAAGTGGAAAGCTTCGCGAGCCCGCTCATTCCGTCTGACTATCACGGGATTGTCGTAGGCAAAGACGAAACCGACCTTGCCAAAGCCCTCACAGGCGCCCTTGAAGCTGCTATCGCCGATGGGACATACCAGGAGGCGCTGAAGAAATGGAACCTTGAAGAGCTTGCCCTGCTCGAACCGGGAATCAATCTTGGTGAGACTCGACCGCTTGAAGATCCAGAGCTCTGTGGAGCCTGCGGGCTCGAATAACGGCATGGGAGGGGTCGCAGCAGACGGCCCCTCCCTCGCAACTTTGAGAAAGGGAAGACAATGGACAACGGAAAGTCTGTAGAAACTCGTCGTACCCCTGTGACTCGGCAGATTAACTGGGCAGGCATCGATGCTGCGCAAGCACCGACCAAACGCCAACGGCCGGATCACTGGATTGTGGGCGCCGCAATTGTGGGTCTGGTCGGTTGGGCTGCCTGGGCATTTGCATCAAACCCGAGGGTCCAGTGGGATGTTTTCGGGGAGTTCTTTTTCTCTCCGATGATTATGCAGGGGCTCTGGAAGACGATCCAGCTCTCGCTGATCGGTGTGACGGTCGCTATCATTATCGGGTTTATGGTCGCCATGATGATGCGATCAGAGAACCCTGTACTGCAGCTCTTCGCGAAGGGCTACGTCGGGTTCTTTCGCGGCCTGCCGCTCCTCGTGCTGTTACTCTTCACCTACAACCTGGCGCTTTTTGCGCCGAATATTGTTCTCGGGTTTCCCCCGGTGTTCGGACTCTCAATTGACACCAATACTTTCATCACCGGTTTTACCGCCTCAATCATTGGTCTTGGCCTTCACGAATCAGCATTTATGGCCGAGATTATTCGAGGCGGTTTACTCGCGGTCTCTCCCGGCCAGGCTGAGGCGGCGCAAGCGCTTGGAATGAGAAGGCAGCAGGCGATGATCCACATTGTGATGCCGCAGGCAATTCGAGTGATCATCCCTGCCACCGGTAACCTCTTCATCTTGCTCTTGAAAGCAAGCTCCCTTGTCGCGGTGATCGGCGGCGGCGATCTGCTCACTATGGCTCAACGCATTTACGGCCAGAACTTTCAAGTGGTGCCGCTGCTTTTGGTTGTCTCTGCCTGGTACTTGATTCTGGTGTTTGTTGCCTCTCTTGGCCAGAGAATCCTTGAAAAACGTATGTCCCGAAGCGTCGCTGGCGCGGCACAACTGTCAGTTTCTGAGGAGTGAACGGTATGACTATCGATTGGCAAACCCCACTTGTTGAGATGAACAACATTCATGTCAGTTTTGGTGAAAACCACGTTCTTCGCGGCGTGAACCTCGATGTTCACGAGGGCGAGGTGCTGTGCCTTATTGGCGCCTCAGGCTCTGGCAAGTCGACGTTGCTGCGCACGATTAACGCCTTGCAGCCACTCGATAAAGGATATGTCTCTGTCGACGGGCGTTTGGTAGGCGCGACCGAGGACAGAGGGCGCTTGTACGAAGCGACTGACAAAGAGCTTGCAGCGTCTAGGCGGCACATTGGAATGGTGTTTCAACACTTCAACCTGTTCCCGCACCTCAAAGTCGTTGAAAACGTCACGATTGGCCTGAAGAAAGTACTGCGCATTTCGGGCTCTGACGCCAAGAAAAAAGCGCTGCAGTATCTCGAACGGGTGGGTCTTTCAAACCGGGCAAATCACTATCCTTCGCAGCTCTCAGGTGGTCAGCAGCAAAGGGTGGCCATTGCGCGTGCCCTTGCTATGGAGCCAAAACTCATGCTGTTCGATGAACCAACCTCTGCTCTTGACCCTGAGCTTGTCGGTGAAGTACTGCATGTTATGCGTGAGATTGCTGAGGAGGGCATGACAATGATTGTGGTGACGCACGAGATGCACTTTGCGCAACACGTTGCAGATCGAATCGCTTTCATGCGTGACGGGGTGATCGAAGAACTCGGAGAAGCAACGAGAATGATCGCAGAACCGCAGTCGCCACATCTGAAACAGTTCCTCTCACATCTCAGCTCTTAAAGCAGTGTTATGACGAGGTTGTAAGGGCTTCTGGGACCCACAATACGGTGCTAAATGAAAACCGTTTCGCCGACTGAGTATCGTTTTGCCGACTAAGCATGAAAAACGCGTGTATTCGATGCTCTGTCGGCGAACGCATACTCACTCGGCGAGCCTCGGGGCGCAGGAGAAGCCCAGACGCAGGCTGCCATCGGCCCAGTGTGCGCGAGGCCGGGTGTAGCAGCGTAGCCCCGAACGCGAACCCCGCTAAACTCGCGCGCCACTCGCGTCACACCGCGAAATGTTTCGCCGTGTTACGTCAGGTGACACCGTGTGACACCTGCATTCGACGGCCCGCCCAGGGTCGGGCATCTTAATACGTATGTTGCAAGAAGCCCCCACCACAGCGAGCCCGAACGGGGCGCCAGTAAGCGCCGCCGGGCGCGTGCAGATCACCGACGTTGAGCGTACCTTCGTAGGCAAGCACGGCGCCCGCACGGTGCTGAGCGACGTGACGCTCGACGTTGAGGCGGGCGAGATCATCGCGATCGTCGGGCCCTCGGGATGCGGCAAATCGACGCTCTTGCGGCTCATCGGCGGACTTGATGTGCCGACGGCGGGAGCGATCCGCATCGATGGCGAAGCGATCAGGGCACACGACGAGACGACCGCGATCGCGTTTCAGGAACCGCGACTGCTGCCATGGCGCACGATTGAGCACAATGTTGCGCTGGGGCTTCCGCGGGGAGTGCGCGGCCGCGAGGCGACGAAGCGCGTCGCAGAACTGCTCGACCTCGTTGGCTTGGCGCACGCCGCCAAGCAGCGGCCGAGCGAGATCTCGGGCGGCATGGCGCAGCGCGTTTCGCTTGCGAGGGCGCTCGCCCGAAACCCGCGGGTGCTGCTGCTCGACGAACCGTTTGGCGCGCTCGACGCACTCACGCGGCTCAAGATGCACGACCTACTGCTCGACATTCACCGTGCGCAGCCAACGACCATTGTGCTCGTGACGCACGACGTCGAAGAAGCAATTTACCTCGCCGACCACGTGCTGCTCTTGCGCAACCTGCTCGACGAGCGTTCGCGGGAACAAGCGAAGGCCCCGCAGCCGCGGGTTGTCGCGCTCGGTTCGAGCTCGGGCATCGGGGCGCTTGGCCCCGCGCGGGCGGCCGAGTTCATCGGTGGCGCTGAGGGCGGCCCCGAACGCACGAGCGCGTCGATTGCGCGCTACGTGACGGTCGCCGGCGAACGGCCGAGAGACCGCGGCGCTCGCAGCTTCACTGACCTGCGCGCAGGGCTTCTCAACGGACTTGGCGTGCACGCGGGCTAAAGCGGCCCCACCATCACGCCGCAACACACCACTCGAACATCACCAGGAGAATCATGACCAGCTCGACCATTCGAACCAAAACCTCGGCCCTCGCGAAGGCCGGCGCGGCGCTCGCCGCAGGCCTCACCGCACTCGCGCTCTCGGGCTGTGTGCAGGGCGAGAACACCGCTGACAAGGCTCCCGCCGAGGGCAGCGACTGGTCGACGAGCACGCTGTCGATCGACTGGGCCACCTACAATCCGCTGAGCCTCGTGGTGAAAGACCAGGGGCTCATCGAAGAGGCGCTCGGCGATGACGTCGCGGTCGAGTGGGTGCAGTCGGCGGGCAGCAACAAGGCGAACGAGCTGCTGCGTTCTGGCGCGATTGACGTGGGATCGACCGCTGGCTCGGCCGCGCTGCTCGCTCGCGCGAACGGCAGCCCGATTCAGGTGATCGACATCTTCTCGCAGCCCGAGTGGTCGGCGCTCGTGGTCGCCGGCGACAGCGACATTACCGAGGTGAAAGACCTCAAGGGCAAGCAGGTCGCCGCGACGAAGGCCACCGACCCGTACTTCTTCCTGCTGCAGGCGCTCGGCGAGGCGGGGCTGAGCCTTGACGACGTCGAGGTGCAGAACGTGCAGCACGCCGATGGCCGGGCGTTGCTCGATAGCGGATCAGTCGCGGCCTGGAGCGGCCTCGACCCGATCATGGCGGCCGCCGAGGTCGAGTCGGGCGACACCCTGCTGTACCGCAACGTCGACTTCAACACGTATGGTTTCTTGAACGCGACCGAGCAGTTCATCACCGATCACGGCGATGTGGCGCAGGTGGTCGTTGACGCCTACGAAGAGGCACGCGCGTGGGCGCTCGAGAACCCCGATGCGGTGGCCGAGCTCTTGGCCGATGCGGCGTCGATCGACCTTGAGGTCGCGAAAACCGTCGTGAATGAGCGCTCGAACCTCGACGTCTCTGGCGTTCCGGGCGAAGCGCAGGTTGCGGTGCTTGAGGCAATTGCGCCGATCATTGCCGACTCCGGTGACGTGAAGGGCGGCGAAGAAGCACTGGCCAAGGCCATCTCGACGATCGTGCACGACGCCTTCGCGCTCAAGGCGAGCAAGTGAGCAACGCGCAAGCGGTCGGGCAGCTCGAAGCGGCGCCAGCGGTAAAACCACGCGAGCCCCTCTGGTCACGCGCCTCGGTGCGGGTGGCCGCGGGCTTCGTGGTGCCGCTCGCGCTGCTCGCGGTGTGGCAGTGGGTGACGGCGTCGGGTCTGGTGCCCGATTACCGTCTGCCTGGCCCGTGGGCGGTCGTTGAGGCGGGGGTTGAGCTCGCCGAGAAGGGCGAACTATGGCTGCACGTCGCGATCTCGGTGCAGCGTGTCTTCATCGGCTTTGCGATCGGCGCGCTGATCGCGCTCGTCGCGGCGGCGGTCGTGGGGCTCTCGCGGGCCGGCAGTGCGCTTCTCGCACCGATTCTCGTGGCGATCCGCGCGGTGCCGTCGCTTGCGTGGGTTCCGCTGCTCATTCTGTGGCTCGGCATTGGCGAGCAGTCGAAAATCACCCTCATCGCGATCGGCGCGTTTTTTCCGGTCTTCACGACGGTCGCCGACGCCCTGCAACAGGTGAACCCGCAGCTCGTTGAGGTTGGCCGCACGTTCGGCCTGAGGGGCTGGTCGCTCTTTCGCACGGTACAACTGCCTGCCGTCGTGCCCGCGGTCGTGTCGGGCTTGCGACTCGCGCTCGCGCAGGCCTGGCTGTTTCTCGTCGCTGCCGAGCTGCTCGGCGCCTCGATGGGCCTCGGGTGGATGCTCGATGATTCGCAGCAAACCGGCCGCGTCGATCGCATTCTGCTCGCGATCGTGCTGCTCGCGTTGCTCGGAACCCTCACCAACGCAATACTCGTGTTCTTTGAAAAGGCGGTGCTTAAACGATGGCTGTGACCGATGAGCTGAGGCTCAGCGAAGAGCGGGTGTACCCGCCCGCGCCGGCCTTCGCCGCGCAGGCGAACGTCGACGCGTCGATCTATGCCGAAGCCAATGCCGACCCGGTCGCGTTCTGGGAGGCGGCGGCGAGGCGATTGACGTGGATCACTCCGTGGCACACTGCCCACACCTGGAACCCGCCGGCGCTCGGCCCCGAGGGGTTGAGCGTTCCGAAAGCGACGTGGTTTGAGGGCGGCACGTTGAACGTCGCGGTGAACTGCGTTGACCGCCACGTTGACGCGGGGCGCGGCGAGAAGGTCGCGCTCTTGTTCGAGGGGGAGCCCGGCGACCGTGAGGCGGTCACCTACGCCGAGCTGCAGCGGCGCGTGAGCCAGGCCGCGAACGGACTCACCGCGCTCGGCATCGAGGCGGGTGACCGAGTCGTGGTCTACCTGCCGGTACTCGTCGAGACGATCGTGATCGCGCTCGCCTGCGCGCGCATCGGGGCGGTGCACTCGCTCGTGTTCGGTGGCTTCTCGGCCGAGGCCGTGCGCTTCAGGCTTGAAGACACGGGGGCGAAGCTGCTCGTCACGACCGACGGGCAAAACCGTCGTGGAGCGGTCGTCGAGATCAAGAGCGCTGCCGATGAGGCGGTCAGAGGCCTCGATCACGTCGAACACGTGCTCGTCGTGCGGCGCACGGGGCAGGACGTCGAGATGACTCCGGGGCGTGACGTCTGGTGGCACGACGTCATTGACGGTCAGCCCGAAACCCACGAGGCGCAGGCGTTCGACGCCGAGCACCCGCTCTTCATCATCTACACCTCGGGAACGACGGGCAAGCCCAAGGGGCTCGTGCACACCTCGGGTGGTTACCTCACGCACGCGAGCTGGGCGCACTGGGCTCACTTTGACGCGAAGCCCGACGACGTGCACTGGTGCACCGCAGACCTCGCGTGGGTCACAGCGCACACCTACGAGATCTACGGGCCGCTCTCGAACGGCCTCACGCAGGTCATCTACGAGGGAACGCCCGATAGCCCGAACCGCGAGCGGCACCTCGAGATCATCGAGCGCTACGGCGTCACGGTCTACTACACGGCGCCCACGCTCATTCGCTCGTTCATGACCTGGTTTGGTGACGAGCTGCCCGGTGGCCACGACCTGTCGACGCTCAGGCTGCTAGGCACGGTCGGCGAGGCGATTAACCCCGAGGCCTGGGTGTGGTTCAGGCGTCATTTTGGCCGCGACGAGGTTCCGGTCGTCGACACCTGGTGGCAGTCAGAGACCGGAGCCGCGATGCTCGTTCCGTTGCCCGGGGTCACCGCGTTGAAACCCGGATCAGCGACAGTGTCGCTGCCGGGAATCGACATGGCCGTCGTCGATGAGCACGGCGAACCGGTGGCGCCGGGCCGCTCGGGAACCCTCGTCGCACGGAGGCCTTGGCCCGGCATGGCCCGCACGGTGTGGGGCAACCCCGAGCGCTATCGCGACTCGTACTGGGCGGCCTACGCGGGTCACGGCGAGCACGGCGGCTTCTACGTCGCCGGCGACGGGGCGACCGTCGACGCCGACGGCTACGTGTGGATTCTTGGGCGCCTCGACGACGTCGTGAACGTTTCGGGTCACCGCCTCTCGACCATCGAGATTGAATCGTCGCTCGTGACGCACCCCGCCGTCGGAGAGGCCGGCGTTACCGGAGTCTTCGACGAGATCACGGGGCAGGCGATTGCGGCATTCGTGGTCGACGGTGCCGCGGGCGAGGCCTCGCACGACGAGCTTCGCGAGCTGGTACGCAGAGACATCGGCCCCATCGCCAAACCCAAGCACATTGTGCGGGTGGCCGAGCTTCCGAAAACACGCTCTGGCAAGATCTTGCGCCGGTTGCTCGCCCAGATTTGGCAGGGCGACGATCTCGGTGACACCACGAGCCTACAAAACCCATGGGCCGTCGAAAGCGTGCGCGAAGCTGTGCGCGTGGCCCGCACGAAGGAGAACATATGAGTGAGCACCAGTTCGGGTTTCGCACCCGGGCCCTGCACGCGGGCGGAACGCCCGACGCGACCACGGGCGCCCGCGCGGTTCCGATTTACCAGACCACCTCGTTCGTCTTTGACGACGCCAAAGACGCCGCGAACCTGTTCGCGCTGCAAAAGTACGGGAACATCTACTCGCGCATCGGCAACCCCACGGTCGCGGCCTTCGAAGAGCGCATTGCCTCGCTCGAGGGCGGCATCGGCGCGGTGGCGACCGCGAGCGGCATGTCGGCAGAGTTCATCACCTTCGCGGCCCTCGTCGGGCAGGGCGATCACGTGGTCGCCTCTGCGCAGCTGTACGGCGGCACGGTCACCCAGCTTGACGTGACGCTGCGCCGCTTCGGCGTCGATACAACGTTCGTCGCGAGTTCTGATCCCGAGGCATTTCGGGGCGCGATCCGCGCGAATACCAAGGTGCTGTACGTCGAGGTCATCGGCAACCCCGGCGGCGAGGTTGCCGACCTTGAGGGGCTCGCTCGGGTGGCGCACGACGCGGGCATTCCGCTCGTCGTCGATGCGACGCTCGCGACGCCCTACCTCGTGCGGCCCATCGAGCACGGCGCCGACATTGTCATTCACTCGGCCACGAAGTTTATTGGCGGCCACGGCACGACCCTCGGTGGGGTTGTGGTTGAGGCGGGCACCTTCGACTGGGGCAACGGCAACTTCCCGGCGATGACCGAGCCCGTTGACTCCTACGGCGGCATCAGCTGGTGGGGCAACTTTGGCGAGTACGGGTTTCTCACGAAGCTGCGCAGCGAGCAGTTGCGCGACATTGGCCCGACGCTCAGCGCGCAGTCGGCCTTCACCCTGCTGCAGGGCGTCGAGACGCTGCCGCAACGCATCGACGCGCACGTCGCGAACGCGCGGGTTGTCGCCGAGTGGCTCGCGAGCGACCCCAGGGTCTCGTTCGTAACCTGGGCGGGGCTCGAGGGGCACCCGCACCGCGAGCGGGCACAGAAGTACTTTCCGCTCGGCCCCGGCTCGGTCTTCGCCTTCGGGGTGCGACCGGCGGGCGAGTTCGTCACCGAGGGCGAGCGTGCCCAGGCCGCACGCGAGACGGGCGAAACCTTCATCGAATCGCTGCAGCTCGCGAGCCACCTCGCCAACATCGGTGATGCGCGAACGCTCGTGATTCACCCGGGCTCGACCACCCACCAGCAGCTCACGCCAGAGCAGCTCGAGGCCGCGGGGGTTCCCGCCGACCTCATTCGCATCTCGGTGGGCATCGAAGACGTTGAAGACATTGTGTGGGATCTCGACCAGGCCCTCACCCGAGCGACAGGAGCAACCCGATGAGCGACGCCAAGGAATACACGCAGCCGAGCGCCGGTGAACGCCTCGCGATCTTGCGCCGAGCCAAAACCGTGGCCATCGTTGGCGCGTCAAATAACCCCGCGAGGGCGAGCTACTTCGTCGCGACCTACCTGCTCTCGAGCTCGCCGTACGAGGTGTTCTTCGTGAACCCGATGGCCGACGAGATCATGGGCCGCAAAGCCTACGCCTCGCTCGCCGACCTGCCCGTGGCGCCCGACATCGTCGACGTGTTTCGCAAAGACGCCGACCTGCCGGGCGTCGCCCGAGAGGCCGTCGAAGCGGGGGCGCAAACGCTCTGGTTGCAGCTCGGTTCGAGCAATGCCGAGGCCGCTGAGATCGCCTCGCAGGCGGGCCTCAACGTCGTGATGGATCGCTGCATCAAGATTGAGCACGCCCGCTTTCACGGCGGCTTGCACCTCGCCGGCTTCAACACGGGCGTTGTCTCGGCGAAGCGGCAGGTCATCTCGCGCTAGGGCTGTCTCTGGGGCCGGTGCCTGTTGCGCCGATCCGCCTCAGGATGGCGAATTCTTTACTGAGTGAGCACGGGTTCACCGAGTGAGCACGCGAAATGCGTCGATTCCATGCTCACTCGGTGAACCCGTGCTCACTCGGCAAACGGCGAACCGTGACTCACACGGCGCGAGTCGCGGCTGTCTCGGCATCGAGCGCCGCGGCCTCGCGCACGGCTGCTGTGCCCGCGGCCTCTGCAAGCGCGAGCCCCGAAGCACTCGCCGAGACGAGGTGCTTTACCGCGCGGGTGAGGGGCCTGAAGCCTTCGGCTGCGACGGCGACGTCGGGAGCCGAGTGGTCGATGCCGAGCGCCGTGAGCGCATCGGCGAGCGCTCCCGCGGCGAGGTAGTCATCGACGGCGAAGGCCCCGTCGTCGCCCGCGAGCACGAGGTTGATCGAGGTGCGGCCGCCGCGGGCAAGCTGTTCGTCGTAGATGGCGCGTGCCGTCGCGGTCGGGTTGCGCAGCGTGGCAAGGAACACCGTGGGCTCGTGCGCCAGGGCTTTGGCGCTCGCCGCAAGCTGGGCCGGGTCGCCGATCGCGTCGACGATGACGACGATGCCTGAACTTGCGAGCTGATCGAGGCCCTGCTGGCCCCAGCCGAGGCGTACCTGATAGGTCGTTTGTGCGTGGTGAGAGGTCATGCGCACCAGTGTAGGTGGGGCCCGCGGCGGGCGGCTCGCGGCCCGTCACACGGCGTCATAAATGAGAGCGTGATCAGGCTTCGCCGCTACTCTGAGAGGCATGTCGTACGAAGTTTCAAAGTCAGAAGAAGAGTGGCGCGAAGAGCTCGGTGAAGAGCGGTATGCCGTGCTGCGAGAGCAGGGAACCGAGCGTGCCTGGACGGGCGAGCTACTCGACGAAGAACGTGCCGGTGTGTACACCTGTGCGGCGTGCGGTAACGAGTTGTTCGTGAGCGGCACGAAGTTCGATTCGAACTGCGGGTGGCCGAGCTTTTATGAGTCGGTTCGGCCCGAGGCGGTCGAGCTCATCGAAGACACCTCGCACGGCATGGTGCGCACCGAGGTGCGGTGCGCCCGCTGTGGCGGCCACCTGGGTCACGTCTTTCCCGATGGCTTCGGAACGCCCACTGGCGACCGCTACTGCATGAACTCGCTCTCGCTGAACTTCGAGGTTCAGGAGTAAGCGCCAGAGCACGCTTCAGGGCGGGCCCCGAGTCCCGCCCTGCCCCCGGTACTCCTCGTTCAGAGCACACCCCTCAGCATTAATTAAGCAGATCTAATTAAGGTTAGGCTAGCCTAATTCGTTGGCGAGAGGGGTTCTCGCCGTGGAACGAATAACAGGAGTTCAAACCATGCGAAGTGGGTTACTCGCTCGTACCGTCGCGACCGCGGCGGCCACCGTTGCTGCCGGCAGCTTGCTGCTCGGCTGCGCGCAGAGCACAGACGGGGGTGCTGCTCAGAAGGGCGACACATCATCGGGCACGAGCATTACCGTGACCGATCAGCGCGGCAAAGAGGTGACGCTTGACGCGCCCGCTGAGACGATCGCCTCGGCTGTCATTCCCGCCCCCGCGATTATCGCGGCCGTTGATGGCTCGTGGGATCGCATCGTTGGCATTAACCAGTCGCTGCTCGACGCCAACAAGCTCGGCATCATCAGCAAGATTTTCCCTGAGTCGGTAACGACTCCGGTCATCTCGGGGCGCGACTTCGTGCCCAACATGGAAGAGATTCTGACGCTCGACCCCGACCTCGTCGTGCAGTGGGGCTACTTGGGCGACGACTTCACCGCCCCGATCGAAGATGCTGGCATGTCGCTCGTCGGCCTCGAGTACGGCACGCAGGAAGACCTTGAGACGTGGATCACGTTGTTCGGCGATCTCATTGGCAAGAGCGATCGTGCTACCGAGATGATCGATTGGATGCACACCGAGGCAGCTGACGTGACGAAGCAGGTTGAGTCGTTGGGCGCGAAGTCGCCGCGCGCGCTGAGCCTCTCGTACAACGACACCGGGCTCGGCGTCTCGACGGGGTCAGACTACGCGCAGTACGTCTTTGACCTCACGGGCCTCACGAACGTCGCCGAGAACGCACAGGTTTCTGAGGGCGTCGCGAGCGCCGAGCAGATTCTCGACTGGGACCCCGAGATCATTTTCCTCTCGGCCTTCGATGAGGCGACGCCCGAAGATGTCTACGCCGATGATCGTTTCGCGAACGTTTCGGCGGTGAAGAACAAGCGCGTCTACCGTGCACCGCTTGGCGTGTACCGCTGGCAGGTGCCGAGCGCGGAGTCGCCACTGTTCTGGAACTGGGTTGCGGCGCTCGCCTACCCGGGTGAGTTCGAGGTCGACCTGACCGCTGAAATGAAGCAGCAGATCTCGTTCCTCTACAACTATGAGCTCACTCAGGAAGACATTGATTTGGTGCTGCGCACCGACATCAATGAGCAGAGTGCGCACTATGCTGTCGTCAGCAACTAACACCGGCACACCAGGTTCGACGGCTTCGGGCGTGAACGCTGCCCGGGCCGTCGAGCGCGGCGGTCGCCGTGACCGCTGGTTCACCGCCGCGCTCGCGCTTGCTTTGCTCGTGCTCGTCGTGGTTTCGCTCGGGCTCGGTCGCCTGTATGTCGCGCCTGCAGACGTGATCGGCATCTCGCTGCACGAACTCGGCTTCACGGGCATTCCGGTGACGTGGGATGACAAGGCGCACACCGCCGTCACCCTCATTCGCGCCCCGCGCGTGCTCACCGCGGTGCTCGTGGGTGCGGCGCTCTCAGTCTCTGGCGCGGTGCTGCAGGCACTTTTCCGCAACCCGCTCGTCTCGCCTGACGTGATTGGCGTCTCGTCGGCGGCCTCGTTCGGCGGGGTGCTCGCCATTCTCATTGGTGGCGGAGGCCTGATGCTCATGGGCGGCGCTTTCGTGTTTGGGCTGTTGGCCGCCGTGCTCGTGATGGCGCTCGGCAAGATCCGCACCGGTTCTCCCGTGCTCACGATCGTGCTGGGCGGCATCGTCGTGGCCGCGTTCTTCAACGCCCTCGTGTCGCTCGTGACGTACCTCGCCGATCCGTACACGACGCTTCCGTCGATCACGTTCTGGCTCATGGGCTCGTTCGCGTCGGCGAGCTGGGGCAAGCTGCTGCTGCTCACGGTGCCCGTGTTCGTGGGGCTCGTGTTGGTCATGGCGCTGAGGTGGCGCATCAACGTGCTCTCGCTCGGCGACGAAGAAGCGCAGGCTTTGGGGCTCAATCCCGGGCGGCTGCGCGGGCTGCTCATCGTGGCCGTTGCCCTGCTCACCGCTGCGACGGTCGCGGTCGCTGGCGTGATCGGCTGGGTCGGTCTCGTGATTCCGCATCTCGTGAGGCTCATTATTGGGCCCGACCACCGCGTTCTCATCCCTGCGTCGGCGCTCTTGGGCGGCGTGTACGTGCTCGGCATGGACACCCTCGCGCGCACCCTCTCAGAGGTCGAGGTGCCCGTCGGTATTCTCACCGCGGTCATCGGTGCGCCGGTGTTCGTGACGGTACTCATTCAGCGCACGCGAGGGGGTCGCACCCTTGCATAATCTGACGCAGGAGGCCGCACCAGCGAGACTCGCGGCGCGCGGCATCGGCTTTCATTATCCGGGCAGCGACTGGCTTTTTCGCGACCTGACATTTGCTGTGGATCCCGGCGAGATCGTCGCCGTGCTGGGCCCCAACGCCCGCGGCAAGACGACCCTGCTCACCTGCCTCGCGGGCGTTCGGGAGCCCCGCGAGGGCAACCTCTCGCGGCAAACCGAGATCGGCTACGTGCCGCAAACGCACTCTGCCGAGCACCCGTTTAGCGCCCACGAGATGGTCGTGATGGGGCGTGCGCGCAAGGTGCGTGCGTGGTCGAGCCCCTCGGCGAGCGACCGCGATGCGGCCTGGGCGGCGCTCGAACGGGTGGGCCTCGCCGAGTATGGCGACCGCCCCTTTCGGGCGCTCTCTGGTGGCCAGCGCCAGCTCGTGCTCATGGCCAGGGCGCTCGTGTGCGAGCCTGGCCTACTCATTCTCGACGAGCCGACGAGCGCGCTCGATCTGCGCAACCAGCGCCGCGTGCTCACCGTGATGCGTGACCTCGCGAGTGAGGGCATGAGTGTGCTGTTCACGACGCACGATCCGACGCACGCGCTGCACGTCTCGCAGCGCACCCTGCTCATGGATCGCGACGTGAGGTTTGACGAGACCCAGGGGCTGCTCACGGCCGAACGTCTGAGCGAGCTCTACCAGACCCCGGTCAAGACGGCCGAGGTGTTGTTTGAAACGGGGCCGCGCACCGTCGTGGCGCCCGATCTGCTGACGAAAGGAAGCCACGAATCATGACCCGAGTGGTAACCCTCACGGGGCATGTGCCTGCGCCGAATCGGCCCGGCACGACCAGCGAGCACTCGTTTCGCGACGTGTACGACCTGCCCGACCTCGATCTCGATGAGACGCGTGGTCTCGTCGTGAGTAGCGGCTGCGACCGCCGCTTTCTCGCCTCGCACCGACCGCTCCTGAGCGATTGGGTGCGCGGGGGCGGGCGCATGCTCGTGAACGGTCACCCGGTGCTGCGCATCGTCGACGGCGAGCCTGAGTTTCGCAAGATGGAGTTTCACACCCCGCGAGACCTCTGGCTCACCGCGTGTGATGAGCACCCGATCTGGCGAGACATCGACCGCACCGAGCTGCTCTTCCAAACCGGAGTTCCGGGCGATCACACGTTTGAGACCCTCGCGCGCATCGGGGTCGCGGGCTTTTACGCTCGCGGCTATCTCGCCGGTCTGCCGGAGCACAGCACGATCATCACTGGCATTGGCCCTGGCCGTCTGCCCGTCGACATCAGCTACCCGCTGGGCCTGGGCGAGGTCATCGTGCACGCGGGCAACGACCTGACGGCGTTTTCGATGACCGACTCGGTCGAAACCAGGCTCGGCGAGCAGTCGAGGGTGTACCTTGCCGAGGCACCCGAGCCCCAGACGACAGGAGATGAACGATGAGGCGCACCGGTTTTCTTCACGGAGCAACCTTCTTTCACGAGGCGACGCTGCAAGACCCCGCGGTGATCGCGAACGATCTCGTTGATCTCTACGGGCCCGGCCTCACGGCGGGCCAGCTTGACGAGGTCGACGCCCTCTACGTGTCATCCCGGCTGCACGAGAGCGTGCTTGAACGGGTCACCCCGCACGTGCTCGAATTTCTCGACCGCCCCGGCACCCGCGTGTACATCGACGGCGTGAATCGGGTGGGCGAGTGGCTTCCCGGCACCACCGAGACCGTTCGCGGAACGAACTTCTGGGCATGGCGCGTGGGCGAAGACGTGGGCAGGCGCTCACGCAACCAGGATCACCCGGTGTGGCGCTACCTCAGCGAGCGCTCGGTGCACTGGCACTACCACGGCGTGCTCGATCACCCCGAGGCTGCGGTGCCCCTCGTCTCGCTCGAGCCGGTCGCGAACCCTCCGCAGGAGGTCGACCCGTGGGGCCTCGGCTACCGTGCCCTGCCGGGGCACCCGAACACGGTGCTCTACTACGACGATGCGACGTTTGCGAGCGAGCTCATCGTGAGCACGATGGACGCCTCGTACCACCACGGTTCGGGCTTCATGCCTGGCGCAACGCAGCTCATGTACCGCATGATGCGCTGGCTCGCAGAGCCCGCCGCGTGAGTGCCGCGGCTCGGTTCGCGCGCTTGAAATTGCGTGCGGATCGGGCCGCGAGATCCGCCGCCAATGAGTCTCCGAAGAGCGACTTCTGTGGGCCCGGTGAAGCCCGGTTTTTGGGCCTCCGGGCCCTTTTGTTGATTGTGGGGCACACCGTACAACAAACATTGACGGTTTCAACAATGTGGTTCTTCGGGTGTTTGCGCTATACGGTTTTCGCATACTATAGGCAGTGGTCAACCATTAGCGGTCCACAAGACCTGGTGTTGCAGAGAGGCACAACATGTTCAAAAAGGTACTGGTAGCGAACCGTGGCGAGATCGCCATTCGGGCATTTCGCGCGGCATACGAGTTGGGGGCGCGCACGGTTGCCGTCTTTCCCTATGAAGACAGGAACTCGCTTCACCGCTTAAAGGCTGACGAGGCGTACCAGATCGGTACGGTTGGGCACCCGGTTCGGGCATACCTCGACGTTGACGAGATCATTCGCGTGGCGAAGGAATCTGGCGCTGACGCCATTTACCCCGGCTACGGTTTTCTCTCAGAAAACCCGCACCTCGCAGAGGCTGCGCGCGACGCTGGCATCACGTTCATCGGGCCGAGCAAAGAGGCACTCGAGATGGCCGGCAACAAGGTTGCGGCGAAGAACCACGCGATTGATGCCGGCGTTCCGGTCTTGAAATCGACCCCACCGACGACCGACATTGAGGCGCTCATGAAGGGCGCCGAAGAGATCGGGTACCCGCTCTTCGCGAAGGCGGTAGCGGGCGGCGGCGGCCGCGGCATGCGTCGCGTCGAGAAGCCAGAACTCTTGCGCGAGGCGCTCGAGAGCGCAATGCGTGAGGCCGACAGCGCCTTTGGCGACCCCACCATGTTCATCGAGCAGGCGGTGCTTCGCCCACGTCACATCGAGGTGCAGGTACTCGCCGATCGCTCGGGCGAGACGGTGCACCTCTTCGAGCGTGACTGCTCGGTGCAGCGTCGCCACCAGAAGGTTGTCGAGATCGCACCCGCTCCCAACATCTCGCAGGAGAAGCGCGACGAACTCACTCGCGACGCCGTCGCGTTCGCACGCTCGATCGGCTACGAGAACGCCGGCACCGTCGAGTTCTTGCTCGACACCGAGGGCGATCGTAAGGGCGAGCACGTGTTCATCGAGATGAACCCGCGCATTCAGGTTGAGCACACCGTGACCGAAGAGATCACCGACATCGACCTCGTGCAGGCGCAGATGCTCATCGCGTCTGGCTCATCGCTCGAAGAGCTCGGGCTCACGCAAGACAAGATCAAGATGCACGGCGCCGCACTGCAGTGCCGCATCACGACCGAAGATCCCGCCGACGGGTTCCGCCCCGACCTCGGCCGCATCACTGCCTACCGCTCACCGGGCGGCGGCGGCGTGCGTCTCGACGGCGGCACGATCAACCCCGGCTCGCAAATCAGCCCCCACTTCGACTCGATGCTCGCCAAGCTCACGAGCCGCGGCCGCGACTACCAGCAGGCGGTTACCCGTCAGCGCCGCGCCCTCGCCGAGTTCCGCATTCGCGGCGTCGCGACGAACATCCCGTTCCTCATGGCCGTGCTCGACGACGAAGAGTTTCGCGCCGGCGACGTCTCGACCGCCTTCATTGAAGAGCGCCCCGAGCTGCTGAGCCTCAACCGCCCGCAAGACCGCGCTTCGAAGATTCTGCAGTACGTCGCCAACACGACGGTCAACAAGCCGAACGGTGAGCGCCCGACGCGCCTGCAGGTTGCCGACAAGCTGCCCATCATCGACACGAACGCCGACATTCAGCCTGGCTCGCGCCAGCGTCTCGAAAAGCTCGGTCCCGAGGGATTCGCGAAGGCGCTTCGTGAGCAGAAGGAACTCGCGGTCACCGAAACGACCTTCCGCGACGCACACCAGTCGATTCTCGCGACCCGCGTGCGCACCCGCGACCTGACGGCGGTGGCCCCGCACATCGCGATGCTCACCCCTGAGCTGCTCTCGGTCGAGGCCTGGGGCGGCGCGACGTACGACGTGGCCCTCCGATTCTTGGGAGAGGATCCCTGGGAGCGACTCGCGAAGATCCGCGAAGAAATGCCAAATATCGCGATCCAGATGCTGTTGCGCGGCCAGAACACCGTCGGCTACACGCCATACCCGGCCAAGGTAGCCCGCGCCTTCGTGCAGGAGGCGGCAGAGACCGGCGTTGATATCTTCCGCATCTTTGACGCGCTCAACGACGTCGAGCAGATGCGCGTCGCGATCGACGCGGTGCGCGAGACCGGCAACACGGTCGCCGAGGTGGCGCTGTGCTACACCGGCAACCTGCTCGACCCGGCTGAAGATCTGTACACGCTCGATTACTACCTGAAGCTTGCCGAGCAGATCGTTGACGCTGGCGCACACGTACTCGCGATCAAAGACATGGCGGGCCTCTTGCGTCCAGCCGCTGCCGCGAAGCTCGTCACCGCGTTGCGCGAGCGTTTCGACCTGCCTGTGCACCTGCACACGCACGATACCCCCGGTGGCCAGCTCGCGACCCTGCTCGCGGCCTCGGCCGCTGGCGTTGACGCGGTTGACGTTGCGAGCGCACCGCTTTCGGGCGGCACGAGCCAGCCTTCGCTCTCGGCCCTCGTCGCGGCGCTCGCCAACACCGAGCGTGACACGGGCCTGAACGCCGACAACGTGCTCGCCCTCGAGCCGTACTGGGATGCGGTGCGCAACATGTACGCACCCTTCGAGTCGGGTCTGCCCGGGCCCACGGGTCGGGTCTACACGCACGAGATTCCCGGTGGTCAGCTCTCGAACCTGCGCCAGCAGGCGATCGCACTGGGCCTCGCCGACCACTTCGAGAAGATCGAAGACATGTACGCGGCGGCGAACCGCATCCTGGGCCGCGTGCCCAAGGTGACACCGTCGTCGAAGGTCGTGGGCGACCTCGCCCTGCATCTCGTTGCGGTCGACGCCGATCCTGCCGACTTCGAGCAGAACCCCGGCAGCTACGACATTCCCGATTCGGTCGTTGGCTTCATGGCCGGCGAACTCGGCGACCTGCCTGGCGGGTGGCCTGAGCCATTCCGCTCGAAGGTACTTGAGGGGCGCTCGGTGAAGCTCTCAGAGGCCGAGGTGTCGGCCGAAGACGAGCAGGCCCTCGCAGAGTCGGGCACCACGCGCCGCCGCGCGCTCAACCGACTGCTCTTCCCGGCGCCGACGAAGCAGTACCTCGACGCCCGCGACCAGTACGGTGATCTCTCGATTCTTGAGACCAACGATTACCTCTACGGGCTCATCCCGGGCGAAGAGCACGTGATCGACCTCGAGCGTGGCGTGCGACTGTTCGTGGGCCTTGAAGCGATCGGCGAGGCCGACGAGAAGGGCGTGCGCTCGGTCATGGTGCGCGTCAACGGCCAGGTTCGTCCGGTGTACGTGAAGGACGAGTCGATCAAGGTCGAGGTTGCCCTGGCAGAGAAGGCCGATCGCACCGACCCGCAGCACGTGGCGGCCCCCTTCGCGGGCTCGGTCACGCAGCGCGTTGCCGTCGGCGATCAGGTTGCTGCGGGTCAGCCCGTCGCGACAATCGAGGCCATGAAGATGGAGGCCGCGATCACCGCGAACGTGACCGGCACCGTCACCCGTCTCGCGTTCACGGGTACTCGCTCGGTTGAGGCTGGCGATCTCGTGCTCGTCGTCGAGGTTGACCACTAGCGGTCACTCTGCAGAGCGAAGAGGGCCGGCACCGCGTCATGCGGTGCCGGCCCTCTGTCGTTGGTGCTGCGGTCTCGTTAGCGTTCGAACACTGCCACGGTCTCGAAGTGGTGGGTGTGCGGGAAGAGGTCGAAGGCGCGCAGCGTCGTGAGCGCGTAGCCTGCCTCGGTGAGCGCTTGGGTGTCGCGGGCGAGCGCGACGGGGTCGCAGGCGACGTACACGATGTTGCGCGGCTCAAGCGTGGTGAGCGCCTTTGTGACGAGGCTGCCTGCGCCAGAACGCGGTGGATCGAGCACGACGGTCGCCTGCCGCATACGCTCTCGTGACGATGCGTTGCCGTTTTTGATGACGTCGCGCAGGTAGGCGTCGACCTTGCCGGTGACGGCCATCGCGCCAACGAAGTCTGAGAGGTTCTCGGCCGCATCGTCGGTTGCGCCTGCGTCTGACTCAACGCTCGTGACCTTCACGCGAGGGCCGCCGGCCTCGATCATGGCCGCGCCGAGCAGGCCGACGCCGCCATAGAGGTCGAGGTTCGTTGCGAGAGGATCGAAGCGATCGCCAAGAGCGGTGATCTCGTCGCGCACGGCTTCGAAGAGGGTGAGGGGCGCCTCGCGGTGCACCTGCCAGAAGCCGCCGGCGCGCACCACGAAGCCGCGGCCGCCAACCGACTCGAAGACGCGGTCGTTTTCGCCGATGCGCTCGCCCGACTCAACGTCGACGATGAGCGCGCGAGGGTCATCGCTGCTCGGGGCCACGACATCAACGGCAGACGCGTCGGGAATGTACTCGCCGAGCGGCGCGATCATGTTGATCTCGGCGTTCGCGAGTGGCAGCCCTTCGACGTTCACCACTCGGCGGCTGCGAGCGGCGTAGGGGCCGACGATGCCGGTCTCTTCATCGACGTGCAGGCGCACGCGTGACCGCCAGCCGAGGCCGCCCGTCTCGTCGTCGCCCTCGGCCGCCTCGACCGTTGCGCGCGCTTCGATCTTGCCGAACCGAAGCATGGCGTCGGTGAGAACGTCTTCTTTGAGAGCACGCTGGCGCGGTAGGGCGATGTGGCCAAACTCGGCTCCGCCTACGCGCTCGTCGGGATCGCGGTCGACCCCGGCCTCTTCCCAGATGTGCGCAACGCGGTCGGCAGACGCCTCGACGACGTTCGTAACGCTCGCCCGTGCAAACTTCTTCTTGCGCGCCTCGGTCACGCGTGCGGTAACGGTCTCGCCTGGAATCGCGTCAGATACGAAGACGACGCGCCCCTCGTGCCTCGCCACGCTAATGCCGCCGTGTGCGATGCCGGTGACCTCAAGTTCTATTTCGTCACCAACGGAAAGGGTGCTCTCGTGCTCTGTCATACTTCCATTCTCCCAGGAATCGCGGCGCACCTCGCTGAACGTTGTGTAAAACTCTGCGCGCTGGCCCGTGCACACCGCCCCGCGAGCCCCGCTCAGTGCGTACGATGGCTACATGAGACTTATTCTTGCTTCGACGTCACCCGCCAGGCTCTCGGTGTTGCGCGCCGCCGGCATCGAACCGGTGTGTTACTCACCAGAGGTAGACGAGGAGGCCGAGGTGGCTGTCCGCGAAGAGACGCTGGGTCGTGCCATGACGGCTGCCGAGATGGTCGAGTACCTCGGCATGTTGAAGGCTGAAGACGTGGCGAGAAGGCACGGCCCCGACCTTGATGGCCTCATTCTTGGCGGCGACTCTGCATTCTTGCTCGACGGTGAGACCCTCGGCAAGCCGCACCTTCCCGAGGTTGCGCTTGAACGTTCGAAAGCGCACCGTGGCCGCACCGGCGTGCTGCACTCGGGGCACTGGCTCATCGATCACCGCGGAGGCAAGCCTCACGCCGCCGTCGGCGAGGTCGATACCGCGACGGTGACGCTCGCCGCCGATGTGAGCGACGAAGAGCTCGCGGCCTACGTCGCCACGGGAGAGCCGCTCGAACTGGCCGGTGGCTTCGCGATAGACGGGCTCGCGGGCGCGTTCATCGAGCGCATCGAGGGCGCGCCGTCGTGCGTGATCGGGCTGTCGCTTCCCGCCCTTCGCCGCATGGTGACGAGCCTCGGCGCCGCATACCCCGAACTGTGGAACGCACAGGGCGGGCCGGACGAGTAACCCCGCTCGGCCCGCCCTGCGCGCCTAGCAGCAGCGCCCCTGCGGGTTGCGTTCTTGCCAGTCGCGGTAGTCGCGCCAGAACTCGCGCTCGCTCATGGGTGCTGTTTCTGGGTGGGTGTTCTCGTGATGGCGCAGGTACGTCGTGTACTTGTCGCCGCCCAGCACGCCGTTGAGGTAGAGGCCAAGGCTCATGGCCAACGTGCGAAGCTTCGTCACGGGGTGCTCCCTTCGCCGCGCATGGGGCCGGGCTGCGCGCCAGCGTGCTCGGTCGCCTCGGTGTAAGCCTTCCACTTGGCCTCAAGCTCCTTTTCGGCCGGGGTCGCGAGGAACCCTGCCGGGGCGAAGATCTTCGACTCGACCCGGGGGTCTTCGGTGTTCTCGCCGCCGCCATTGCGGTAGGCCTTGAGGCAGGCCACCACTGCCGCAACGATGACGATGATCGAGAGCACGAGGAAGATGACCGAGAGCCAGCCCTGCACGCCGGTGTTGCGTACGACCGCCTGCATTGCCTCGACGTCGCCAGCCGCGCCGAAGCTCGTCTGACCGTCGGCGAGGGCCGCCTTGAACGCATTGTGGTTTGCGAAGTAGCCCACCTTCGGGTCGCTCGAGAAGATCTTCTGCCAACTCGCGACGAAGGTCACGACGACGGCGAAGGCGAGCGGCACAATGACCACCCACAGATGCTTAAAGTTGCCTCGCTTTGCGACGATCGTCATGACGATCGCGAGCGCGATGGCGGCGAGCAGCTGGTTCGAGATGCCAAAGAGCGGGAAGAACGTGTTGATGCCGCCGAGCGGATCAGTTACCCCGAGAATGAGAATGTAGCCCCAGCCCGCGACCATGAGCGCGGTGCAGAGCCAAGCCCCAAAGGTCCACGACGTGTCTTTAAACTTAGGCACGAAGTTGCCGATCGCGTCTTGCAGCATGAAGCGCGCAACGCGCGTGCCGGCATCGACCGCCGTGAGGATGAACAGCGCCTCAAACATGATCGCGAAGTGGTACCAGAAGCCCATCATCGCGGTGCCGCCAAACCACTGGTGCATGATGTGGGCGATACCGACGGCGAGCGTGGGGGCGCCGCCCGTTCGCGACACGATCGACTCTTCGCCAATGTTGTTCGCGAGTTCGGTGAGCGTTGAGGCGTCAACGTTCACGCCAGAGAGCCCGAGCGAGTTCACGAAGGCGACGGCCCCCTCGACGGTTCCGCCCGTGGCGGCCGCTGGAACGTTCATGGCGAAGTAGATACCCTGGTCAATCGAGACCGCGGCAACGAGTGCCATGATCGCGACGAACGACTCCATGAGCATGCCGCCGTAGCCGAGAAAGCGCGTCTGCTTTTCTTTCTCGACGAGCTTCGGGGTCGTGCCAGACGAGATGAGCGCGTGAAAGCCCGATAGGGCGCCACAAGCGATCGTGACGAACAAGAATGGGAAGAGTGAGCCCGACACAACCGGGCCGTCAGATCGGGTCGCGAACTCGCTGAAGGCCGGCGTCGTGATGTGGGGTTGCACGAAAACGATCGCGACGGCGAGCAAGACGATCACACCGATCTTCATGAACGTTGAGAGGTAGTCACGCGGCGCGAGCAAGAGCCACACGGGCAGCACCGCGGCGATGAAGCCGTAGACGATGATGCTCCAGGCGATGGTCGAGCGGTCGAGGTGCAGCATCTCGCCGAAGCCCGACTCTGCCACCCAGCGACCCGAGATGATCGCAAACATGAGCAGCGCGAAGCCGATGATCGAGATCTCGAGCACCTTGCCGGGGCGAATGAAGCGCAGGTAGATGCCCATGAAGAGAGCTATCGGGATCGTGAGCGCGACTGAGTACACGCCCCACGCTGACTCGCCGAGGGCGTTGACCACGACGAGCGCGAGAATTGCGACGATGATGATCATGATCGTGAGCGTCGCGATGAGGGCAGCGGTGCCGCCGATCACGCCGAGCTCTTCACGAGCCATCTGGCCGAGCGACCTGCCACCGCGGCGCATCGAGAAGAACATCACGAGGTAGTCTTGCACCGCGCCGGCGAGCACGACGCCGACGATGATCCAGATCGTGCCGGGCAGGTAGCCCATCTGGGCGGCGAGCACGGGGCCAACGAGGGGGCCGGCTCCGGCAATCGCCGCGAAGTGGTGGCCGAAGAGCACGCGCCGCTCGGTGGGCACGAAGTCGCGCCCGTTGTTGTTGTACTCGGCGGGCGTCGCGCGTGTGTCGTCTGGCTTTGCGATGCGCCGTTCAATGTACTTCGAATAGAAGCGGTAGGCGATGAAGTAGGTTGCCAGCGCGGCAAACACGAACCAGATCGCGTTGATGGTTTCACCGCGGTGAAAGGCGAGCATCGACCAGGCGACACCGCCAACGAGCGCAATGATGATCCACAGAATAATTTTGAAGGGCGTCCAGCGCCTCGACTCAGCCTCGGCAACAGCGGCGTCTACCGCTGCGGGTGGGCGAGAAATGGTAGTGCTCATGCGTACGAACCTCCTTGTTGCTCGCAGAGCTGTTCGGGCGGGGCACGCCGATGATGACCACGAACCCCACCTTCGACACTACGTGTTTTCTCGCCGATTTCAATGGTTGCGTCTGCGCTCGCGCGAAGCGGATCATGATCGATACCGGGCCGTTATGAGCGCGACACGTGGCGAACATCGCTGGTTCGGCTGACCGGCCGACACGTTACGTGATCAATTTGTGAGGTGCCGACTGCCCACTCATGCCGCGGCAGAGGTGCGATTCTGGCAGAATGAATTTGGCGCTACCAATGGGGCGGCGCCTTACACACGTAAGCTTCATTGCGGAAGGACGTACAGCATGAAACGTCAAGTACTCGCGGGCATTGCCCTCGCGGCTGCGGGCGCTCTCGCGCTTGTCGGCTGCTCATCAGCCGAAAAACCGGCAAACTCAGGCGACGACGCCAAGTTTACAATCGGAATTAACCAGTTTGTGCAGCACGGAGCACTTGACGCGGCGACCGCCGGCTTTAAGAAGGCCTTCGAAGACGCTGACATCGATGTCACCTTCGAAGAGAAAAACGCGAACGGTGAGCAGGCCACGGCCGTGACCATCGCTCAGGGTTTCGCCTCGAAGAAGCCAGACCTCGTGCTCGCCGTCGCAACGCCTTCAGCGCAGGCCACTGCGCAGGCGCTCGCCGACGTTCCCGTGCTCTTCACCGCGGTCACCGACGCTGAAGAGGCGAAGCTCGTCGAAACGAACGCGAAGCCAGGCGGCAACGTGACCGGCACGAGCGACCTCGCGCCGATCGATAAGCAGCTCGAGCTCATTCAGCAGATCGTTCCCGACGCCAAGAGCGTCGGCATTGTCTACGCCTCGGGCGAGGTCAACTCGCAGGTGCAGGTTGACGCGGCAATCGATGCCGCGAAGCCTCTCGGCATTGAAATCGTCTCGAAGACGGTCACGACCCCCAACGACATTCAGCAGGCCACCGAGTCACTCGGCGACGTTGACGCGATTTACGTGCCCACCGACAACATGGTCGTTGCGGGCATCGCTGCGCTCGTGCAGGTCGCAGAGGCGAAGCAGATTCCAGTCATTGGCGCCGAGAGCGGCACCGTTGACGGTGGCGCCGTCGCGACGGTTGGTATCGACTACTTCAAGCTCGGCTACCAAACCGGCGAGATGGCGATTCGCATTCTCAAAGACGGCGACGACCCGGCCGACATGTCGGTCGAGGTGGCGAAGGAGCACGCGTACGTCGTGAACCCCGGAGCCGCCGAGCGCATGGGCGTAGAGCTGCCGAAGAGCATTCTCGACCAGGCTGATATCGTCGAATAATCATTGTGCGGGGGTCGGTACGGCCCCCGCACACCCCTATCTATAAGGAATACCCATGTTTGGTGCACTCGAGCTCGGGCTTATTTACGGTGTCATGGCCCTTGGCGTGTATCTCACGTTTCGCGTGCTCAACTTTCCTGACCTCACCGTCGACGGCAGTTTCACGACCGGTGCGGCGCTCGCCGCGATGCTGATCACCAACGGGGTCAACCCCGTGATCGCGACGGCTGCTGGCGCCGGGGCGGGCTTCGTGGCTGGCATTATCACCGGGCTGCTCTACACGAAGGGCCATATTGATGGCCTGCTCGCGGGTATTCTCACGATGATCGCCCTGTGGTCGATCAACCTGCGCATCATGGGAACCTCAAACCTGGGCCTGCTGCGCACGAACACCGTCTTTTCGCCGCTCGGCGATAACAACCTGCTCGGCACCTGGACCAGCATCATCAGCATTTTTGCCGGCGTGCTCGTCTTGAAATTCATTGTCGACTGGTTCCTCTCGACCGACCTTGGTCTCGCGATTCAGGCGACCGGCGATAACGGCCCGATGATCCGCTCATTCGGTGTCTCAACCGACAAGACCGCGATTTTGACGCTCGCCATCTCGAACGGCTTCGTGGGGCTGTGCGGCGCGCTCGTCGCCCAGTACAACGGCTTCGCCGAGATCTCGATGGGCGTCGGCCTCATTCTCACCGGCCTCGCGTCGGTCATTCTCGGCCAGGCGGTATTCGGCCAGAGCCGCATCTGGATCGCGACACTCGCGGTTGTGCTCGGCGCCGTGCTGTACCGCGTCATCATTTACGGTGCCCTGGCGGTAGGCCTCGAGCCGCAAGACATGCGCCTCGTGACCGCCGTGCTCGTGATTGCCGCACTGCTCTTGCCGCGGTGGAAGTTCTTAAAGCGGCTTCCCTCATGGGATCTCAAGAGCTCACGGCCGAAGCCCAAAACGGCCGCTCCAGAACCGGCCGCTGCTGGCGCCACCGACCGGGCCGCTGGCTCAACAAAGTAGGTCACGATGCTCTCGATTAACGCAATCTCGAAAACCTTCTTCGCCGACACCATCAACGAGCGCCGCGCGCTCAACAGCCTGAGCCTCACGCTCGCCGAGGGCGACTTCGTTACGGTCATCGGTTCAAACGGCGCCGGCAAGTCGACGCTCTTGAACGCCATCTCTGGCCGCTACACCGTCGACTCGGGCGACATCGAGATCGACGGCCGCCGGGTGAACGGGCTCAAAGAGTTCAAGCGCGCACGCCACATTGGTCGCGTCTTTCAAGACCCCATGGCGGGAACCGCGCCGAACCTAACGATCGAGCAAAACCTCGCTCTCGCCGCAAAGCGCGGTCAGCGTCGAGGCCTCGGCCGCGCCCTCAACAAGACCAAGCGGGAGTACTTTCGCGAGCAGCTCACCTCGCTCGAGCTGGGGCTCGAGAACCGGCTCACCGCCAACGTGGGGCTGCTCTCAGGTGGCCAGCGCCAGGCGCTCTCGCTGCTCATGGCGGGCTTTACCCACCCCTCTATCCTGCTGCTCGACGAGCACACCGCGGCGCTCGATCCGCAGCGTGCGGCGCTCGTGACCTCGCTCACCGAGCGCATCGTCTCGCAGGGCAACCTCACGACGCTCATGGTCACCCACAACATGGAGCAGGCGCTCGCCCTCGGCAACCGCCTCATCATGATGCACGAGGGCCGCATCGTCTTCGAGGCCGGCCCCGAAGAGAAAAAGAACCTCACGGTTCAGGGGTTGCTCGACGAGTTCTCGAAGATCAAGGGCGCGCAGTTCGACGACCGAGCGCTGCTCGGCTAGCGAGGCTTGGGCTCGATCTGCGCATGATTGGCCTCGGCTCATAAACCTTTGCCTGATTTTTGCGCGGTTTTACTCTGAAAGCCCCGAAAAGGGCATTACATCAGGCAATCGTTAATCGATCGTGTCCTGGGCTGGGAGCGGATCCTGGGCTGGGGCGGGCGCCACGATCGGGAAAGCCCGCGTCGCCTCGAAGGCGCGCGGGGTACCGTCGACCGGGTCGTCGAACCGCAGCGAGTGCGCGAGCAACTGCAGGGGCACGGTGAAGTCGTCGATTGAGACCGGCAGAATCTCGGGGTAGAGCGGGTCGCCCGTGATCGGAACCCCGAGGGTGAGCATGTGCTGGCGCAGCTGGTGCGTCTTGCCGGTGTGTGGCGTGAGCCGGTACACCGCGCGCTCGTGGCCCTCGTGCACGGTGTCGTGCGAGTGCTCGACGAGCGAGCGTGAGTTGGCCGGTTGGTCGGCGAGGTGCTGCACCCGCCGGCTTCCGTGTTGTTTGCGCAGGTGGTTCTCGACGGTCGCGGGCAAGCGATCGGCCGGCAGCCGGTCGGCGACGGCAAGGTACGTCTTGTGCACGGTGCGCGACTGGAAGAGTTCTTGGTAGGGCGCGCGCCACCGCCGCTCGGTCGTGAGCAGCAGCAGCCCGCTCGTGAGCCGGTCGAGCCGGTGCGCCGGCGTGAGCTCGGGCAGGCCGAGCTCGGCGCGAAGCTTGACGACGACGCTCTGCATGACGTGACGCCCGCGCGGAATCGTCGAGAGAAACGGCGGCTTATCGATCACGATGATGCGTTCGTCGCGGTGCACGATGCCGATTTCGCCGGGCACCTCGGTCTCGTCGCGCAGGTCGCGGTGAAACCAGAAGAAGGTGTTGGCTTCGTACGCGTCGTCGTGCCCGAGCGGCGTGCCGTCGTGCCCTACGAAGCGCTCGTCGCGAATGAATTCGGCGACGTCGATGTGCTCGCCGAGCTTGGCATCGAGCCAGTCTCGCATGGTCACCCAAGGGGCCGGGTGATGCGGATCGCGGTCTGGCGTTCGTACCCAAGCAGCGTCGAGGCCGTTGCGCTGGGGCAGGGGCGAGCGTGGTGGCATGCTTAGGAGTGTAGGCCATGCGCGGTGAGCGCAACCGTGAGCGTTGTGATGGTGCCGCCATCGCTGAGATCGACGCCCAGCAGCTCTTCGATGAGGGCGAGCCGCTGGTAGAAGACCGAGCGCGAGAGCCGGGCCCTGGTTGCCGCGAGGGAGCGGTTCGTCGGGGTTGCGAGGTAGGCGGCGAGTACCTCGGTCAGGTCGCCGGTGTGGCCCGGGCCGCGGCCGCGATCGTGGTCGAACACGGGGCCTAAGACGCTGTCGACGAAGTGTTGCAGCGCCTGCGAGCCCTCGAGGTCGCGCAGCAGGTACGCGAGGGGTTGGCCCGTTGCCTCCTGCACGGTGACGCGGCCTGCCGTGGCGGTGGCTGGGAGCGTTCCCGCGGCACGCACCCCTTCGATCGAGGTGAGGAGGCCGCGAAGCGTTGCGGCGCTCCGTTGGTCGCCGCTTCGCGTGCCGAGCGAGAGGTGCGCCCGCCACTCGGCCGGCGTCGATCCGGGAACGAGCATGTCGAGCTCGCGGTCGAGCCGCTCGGCGATGAGGGGCGGGACGCCGCGCTCGGCGACAAGGTGCGCGCGCTCGTCGCTGTCGGGCAGCGAGACGAGGGCGAGCAAGCTCACCGCCCCCTGCGCATCTGGATCGTCGGCGATCATGGCGAAACCCTCTGGTGCGATGGCCCTGCGCAGCGCGGTCTCGGCGATGGCGCGCTCGAGCGAGACGTGCGACCCGAAGTCGCCCGAGCCGGTGAGTGAGAGCCCGAAGAGGCTTCGCCGCTCGAACGGCAGCCCCGCGGCGGTGAGCTGGGTCATGAGCTCGGTGTCGTTGCGGTACCGACCGCCGAGCAGGGTGTCGAAGAGGTGCTTCGCGCTCAGCTGCAGCCACTCATCGGTGCCGTCGGCGAGGCGCCTGAGCGCGACAGCGGTCGCGCCGAGCTCGAGCACCGTGTGGCGGCCTGCCGGGTGCGGTGGCCCCTCAAGCGCGGTGAGCATGCCCCAGCGCACCCCCTGTGCCTCGACGGGAACACGCAGGGCGCTTGCGTCGCTGGTGGCCTCGTAGCGCCCGCCCGCCCATGGCGCGAGCACGTGCTCGGCCGAGGCCACAGTGCGGGGCGACGACCAGGCGATGACCTGGCCCGAGGTGTTTTCGAGCACGACCGGGGCCTGCATGGTGGCGGCGATGTGCTCGATCATGTAGTCGACCGGGCTGCGGTTGAGGCCCAATTCGGTGAAGAGGTGGTGCACGTGCTCTTTGGCCTCGAGTGCCTCGTGCTGGGCGCTCAAGATGCGGCGGTGAATGGCCTGAGTGAGCTGCACGAACTTGACCTGCCGATGCAGCGCGATGAAGGCGATGTCGCGGGCCTCGAGTACCTCGCGGAGCTCTGGGGGAGGGGTGTGAAAGCGTGTGCCGAGTTCGAGCACGAGGGCGCTCACGCCGGCATCGCACAGCTCGGTCACGAGGCGTTTGAGGGCAGGGCCTCCCGTGGGCCAGTCGGCGCCGGTCGTGAGGAGAAACTCCTGACCGTCAAGCAGGTCGGCCGAGACGCGGCCCGCGACGACGTGCGCCCAACGTACCGGTCGTTCGCTCGCCGACGGGCTCGCCCACACCTCCGGCTTACCGCGTTCGAGCTCGGCGAGCTGCAAGAGTTCGTGCACCCGGGGCAGGGTCACGCCGTCGATGGTTTCTGACACGGGTCTCCTTCGCAACTCGGCCGGATCTTGGGGTCTCGCAGCATCAATCATACAGAGTGTATGAAACATGCCCGACTCTGCGATGATGTGTCGGGTGCGAGCCGTGGTTTACGCTGGCAGACTGTTCGTGACGGGCGAATCATGCCCAAACACACTGACCGAAACGGTCGAGCAGAGAGAAAGTGAGAGCCACATGGCGCGCATTCCACACGTGATCGCTGGCGAGAAGATCGATACCGCCGAGCGCTACGCCCCCGTGTTCAACCCCGCAACGGGCGAACAGCAGCACGAGGTTCCCCTCGCGAGCACCGAGCAGACCGAGGCTGCGATCGCTGCGGCCAAGGCAGCGCTGCCTGGCTGGCGTGCAACGAGCCTCACGAAGCGTGCCGACGTGTTCTTCAACCTGCGCCAGCTGCTCAAGCAGCGCACCCCCGAGCTCGCTGCCATCATCACGAGCGAGCACGGCAAGGTACTCTCAGACGCTGCGGGCGAGATCTCACGCGGCCTCGAAAACGTCGAGTTCGCGGCTGGCCTGCTGCACCACCTCAAGGGTGAGTACTCAGAGCAGGTTTCGACCGGCGTCGACGTGCACAGCGTCAAGCAACCCGTCGGCGTTGTCGGCTGCATCACCCCCTTCAACTTCCCGGTCATGGTGCCCCTGTGGATGGTCGCCTCGGCAATCGCCTGCGGCAACACCGTTGTACTGAAGCCCTCAGAGCGAGACCCATCGGCATCGGTGTACATCGCCGACCTCTTCCGCGAGGCTGGCCTGCCCGACGGCGTGCTCAACGTCGTTCACGGTGACAAGGGTTCGGTCGACGTCATTCTCGACAGCCCCGACGTCAAGGCCGTCTCATTCGTCGGCTCGACCCCCATCGCGAAGTCGATCTACGAGCGTGCCGCCGCCAACGGCAAGCGCGTGCAGGCACTCGGCGGGGCAAAGAACCACATGCTCGTCATGCCCGACGCCGACATCGAGTCGGCAGCCGACGCCGCAGTTTCGGCCGCATACGGCTCGGCCGGTGAACGCTGCATGGCGGTCTCGGTTCTCGTCGCGGTGGGCGACTCAGGCGACAAGCTCGTCAAGGCGATCGAAGAGCGCATTGGCGGCCTCGTGATTGGCGACGGCACCGATCCATCATCAGAAATGGGCCCGCTCATTACGAAGGAAGCGCGCGAGCGCGTCGAGTCGTACGTCGCAGGTGCAGCGGCCGAGGGTGCGACGGTCGTCGTTGACGGCCGCGAGAAGCAGTTCGACCTGCCAGGGTTCTTCACGGGCGTCTCGCTCATTGACCACGTGAAGGTCGGCAGCAAGGTGCACAGCGACGAGATCTTCGGCCCCGTGCTCGCGGTCGTTCGCGCCGAGAGCTACGAAGAGGGCATCGAGATCATCAACGAGCACCAGTACGGTAACGGCACCGCGCTCTTCACGCGCGACGGCCGCACCGCACGCCAGTTCGAGTTTGATGTTGAAGCGGGTATGGTGGGCATCAACGTGCCGATTCCCGTGCCGGTCGGTTCGTTCTCATTCGGCGGGTGGAAAGATTCGCTGTTTGGCGACACCCACATTTACGGCCCCGAATCAATTCACTTCTACACTCGCAGCAAGGCGATCACGACCCGCTGGCCAGATCCGTCAGAGTCGCAGATCGACCTCGGCTTCCCGAGCAACGACTAGTCACACGCAGAAAGTGAGAGACATCAATGGCTGATTACACAGATCTCAACGGCGCCGAGCAGAGCTTCGGCGACAACGCTGCCCAGCGCGAAGTGCGCGAGAACGACCGCAACTACGTGTTCCACTCGTGGTCGGCACAGGGCAAGATCGATCCGCTGCCCATCGCAAAGGGTGAGGGCGCGCGCTTCTGGGATTACGACGGCAACGAATACCTCGACTTCTCGTCACAACTCGTGAACCTCAACATTGGGCACGGGCACCCGAAGATGATCAAGGCGATTCAGGACCAGGCTGCACGCCTCGCGACCATTCAGCCCGCCTTCGCCAACGACGTGCGCGGCGAGCTCGCGAAGAAGATCGTCGAGAAGTCGTTTGACGGCGCCCGCTCGGTGTTCTTCACGAACGGCGGAGCCGAAGCCATCGAATACGCCGTGCGCCTCGCGCGCCACCACACCGGCCGCCAGAAGGTCATGACGCGCTACCGCTCGTACCACGGCTCGACCGGCACCGCGATCATGATGACGGGTGAGCCCCGCCGCTGGGCCAACGGCATCATCGACGGCTCGGTCGTGCACTTCTTCGGTCCCTACGCCTACCGCTCGGCATTCTTCGCCGAGACCCCGGAGCAGGAGTCGGAGCGCGCACTCGCACACCTCGAACAGCAGATCGAGGTCGAGGGCCCCGGAACCATCGCCGCGATCGTGCTCGAGACCGTCACCGGCACCAACGGCGTGTTCGTGCCGCCTCCGGGCTACCTCGAGGGTGTTCGAGCGCTGTGCGACAAGTACGGCATCGTGATGATCTGCGACGAGGTCATGGTCGGTTTCGGCCGCACCGGCGAGTGGTTCGCCTACCAGGGCTTCGACGTGAAGCCCGACCTCGTCACCTTCGCGAAGGGCGTGAACTCGGGATACGTGCCGCTCGGCGGCGTCGTCATCTCAGAGGCCGTGCACAACAGCTTCGTCGATCGCCCCTTCCCTGGCGGCCTCACCTACTCGGGCCACCCGCTCGCCTGCGCCGCGGGGCTTGCGACCTTCGACATCTTCGAAGATGAGCGGATCATCGAGCGCACGCGAGACCTCGGCGAGCGCGTCGTCGCTCCCCGGCTCGCCGAGATGCTCGAGAAGCATCCCTCGGTTGGCGAGGTGCGCGGCAAGGGCCTCTTCTGGGCGATCGAGCTCGTGAAGAACAAGGAGACCCGCGAGGCGCTCGTGCCGTTCAACGCGGCCGGCGACGACGCTGCCCCCTTCAACGCCGTCGTCGCGGCGTGCAAGAAGGCGGGCCTCTGGCCGTTCGCCGCGGGCAACCGCCTGCAGGTCGCGCCGCCACTCGTCATCAGCGAAGAAGACCTCGTGAAGGGCCTCGACATCATCGACGAGGCGCTCACGGTCGCTGACGGCTACACCGTTTAGAGGCGTTGCGGCGGCTGCCGCTTCCGCTGCGGCCGTTGCTGCCGCTTCCGCGAACGCGCGGGGAACAAGCTCTTGTGGGCTTGCGCCCCGCGCGTTTTGCGTTCTTGCGGCGTGATTTCTCGTCGTTTTCGCGTCTACTTGACGAAAAGCAGGGTGTTGCGCGGCAAACACCCTGCTTTGTGACAAGTAGATTGGCCGCGGTGCCTGAGCCCCGGTCGGTTGACGGAAACCTCGGGCCCACGCCCTCGGTTCGTGCCGGGCTGCGACAGCCCGCGCTGCTGCCTGCCGAATTTTGGTCTGTATGACGAAAAGTAGGGTGTTTTGCGGCAAACACCCTACTTTTCGTCAAGTGGATCGGCGCCGGCCCGAACACCGACCGCCAGCCCGTAGCCGCCGGCCGCCGGCCGCCAGCCACCAGCCACCAGCCACCAGCCGAGGGTCGCCAGCCCGAGCCCGCAGCCCCGAGCCCGGCGCCCCGCCGTCCCCTACCGCTCGTCGATGCTGATCGGCCCGGTCTCGTCGACGAGGAAATGGCGCTCGCGCCCCTTGCCCTTGCAGAACAGCTGGTAGCTCGCGAAGAGAATGAGCACCCACACGACGCCCACGATGAGCGCGGGCCGGGTCGATTCGACGAGGCCGATCATGATGATGACGAAGCCGATGAACCCGATCGTGAGGTACGAGGCGAGGGGCCACAGCGGCACGGGGAACTCGCTCGGCAGGAGGCCTTCGCGTGCGATCTCGCGCTTCATACGCACGTGTGAGATGAGGATCATGAGCCACACGAGCACGGTCGCGAAGGTCGCGAGGGCGGCGATGAGGAAGAAGATTTGGTCGGGGAAGAGGGCGTTGAGCACGACGCCGACGAGCAGTGCCGAGACCATCGTGACGACGGTGAGCCAGGGCACACCGTTGCGGGTGAGCTTCATGAAGGCCTTGGGAGCTTGGCCCTGTTCGGCGAGGCCGTGCAGCATGCGGCCGGCACCGAAGATGTCGGCGTTGATGGCCGAGACGGCGGCGGTGATGACGACGACGTTGAGTACGTGGGCCGCGCCTGAGATGCCGAGCGATTCGAAGATCGACACGAAGGGGCTCTTTTCGCCCGTGATGGTGTCCCACGGCTGCAGCGACATGATGACGCCGAGGGTGAGTACGTAGAAGAGCAGGATGCGCACGGGCACCGAGTTGATCGCCTTCGGGATCACCTTGCGTGGCTCCTGTGCCTCGCCTGCGGTGATGCCGATGACCTCGATGCCGCCGAACGCAAACATGACGATCGTGAACGACGCGAGCAGCCCCCACAGCCCGTTTGGCATGAAGCCGCCGTGTGACACGAGGTTCTGAATGCCCGCCGCGTTTTCGCTCTGGTTGCCGAGGCCGAAGATGATGATCGCGATTCCCCCGACGATCATGAGCACGATGGCCGTGATTTTGATGAGCGAGAACCAGAACTCAAGCTCGCCGAACACCTTGACGCTAATGAGGTTGAGCGCCGCGATGAAGAAGACGATCGCGAGCACCCAGACCCAGCGTTCGACGTCTGGAAACCAGAAGCCCATGTAGAGGCCGAACGCGGTGACGTCGGCGAGAGCGACGACGAACATTTCGAACGTGTATGTCCACCCCGCAACGAAGCCGGCGAAGGGGCCGACGTAGCGCGAAGCGTACTGGGCAAAGGAGCCTGAGACGGGGTGGCGCACGGCCATCTCTCCGAGCGCGCGCATCACCATGAATACGGCGGCGCCGCCCACGATGTATGCGATGAGCACCGCGGGGCCCGCGCTCTGAATGGCGCCGGCCGAGCCCATGAAGAGGCCGGTGCCGATGGCCGACCCGAGGGCCATCCAGCGAATGTGTCGCGCGGTGAGGCCACGTTTCAGCGTGGCCGGTGGGCTGGTCTGAGTCTGAAGGTTCATGATCATCCTCGTTCGTCAGTGAATGGGGGATATGCGCGTAAGCGCAACCCTCACCGTAATCACGTGTGACGTTCGGTATGGCGAAACCGGCCTGAAATCTGGAACCCCAGACAGGAAATGGGTGCGGATCGGGGCCCGGCCGCAACCGCTTTTCGCGCCCCGAAAGCCGATCCGCCGCGCGGCGCTTAGAGCAGCGCCGTCAGCTGCTCGAGCTCGTGGCGCTCGCGTGGGCTGAGCTCCTGCTCGAGCTGCTTCGGGTTGAGCCCGGCCTCGTGAGGGTCGGTCGTCTTACCGATCGCGGTGCACGACACGATGCGGTGCGCGTCGGTGAGGTCGAGGGCGTCGTGCATGCCCTCGGCGTCGAAGCCGCCGACCTGGTGCAGGTGAAAGCCCTGCGACTGAACCTGCAGTGTGAAGTATGCGACCGCCTGGCCGAGGTCGTACACGGCCCAGGGGCGGTCGTTGCCCTCGGTGTCGCGCACCGCCGCGATGTTGGCGACGAGCGCGCTCGCGTGCTGCGCCCATTCGGCGTTCACAGGCACGAGGTGCTGAAGAATGATGTCGAACTCGCGGGTGCCGCGCTTCGCCACCACGAAGCGTGCGGGCTGGCTGTTGTTCGCCGAGGGTGCCCAGCGCGCAGCCTCGAGGGCCGCAACCACGATGTCGTCGCTCAGCTCGACACCCGAATCAAAGGCCCTGGGGCTCCAGCGTTCTTTGATCATGTCCAAGACTGGAACAGAGGTGACGGCGTGCTTATGCGACATGGTTCTCCTGGTGTTGTATGGGCCTCAAAGCGGCCCATTGAGTGTATCCGAGCAAACTCGGAGTGTTCTTGGTGTTCAGCGCCAGGTACCGGCCCGGGATCAGCGCGGGCGGCACCTGGCGCAACCAGCGCGGGTATTACTGGGCCGATCCGCCGCCGGTCGCAAGCTTCATGAGATCAGAGCTCAGGTCGATGCCGAGCTCGGTGCCGCCGGCCGATCCGTAGGAGTGCTGGTAGCTCTGCCACGAGGTGTCGCGCACGCCCTCGGCGAAGCCGGCCTCGATGAGCAGCGCGAGCTCGGTCGCGGCGCGGTCGATGCGGGTGGTCATGTCGGGCGAGCTCCAGTCTTCGGCGGTCGCGAACAGCGCCGTCGGAACCGTCAGCGTGCGCAGGTACGCAAAGAGCGGCCGCACCTGGTCGTCGACCACGAGCGCGTGGCGCGCGGTGCCCGCGGTCGCCGCGAGAATCACGGGCTTGCCGATGAGCAGATCGTTGTCGAGCACCTGGAAGAAGCCGGTAAAGAGGGCACTCGGCCCCGCCTTGTAAATCGGAGTGCTCGCGATGATCCCGTCGGCGGTGCGCAGCGTCTCGCTCGCGCGCTCGAGCTCGGGCGTGAGCAGCCCCGTCGTGAGGGCCGTCGCGATGTCGTTTGCGAGCGGCTTGAGGCTCACCACCTTGGCGGTTGCGGTGACGCCGCGCTGCTTCGCGACCTCCATGACGCGCGCCGCGGTCTTGTCTGAGAGCATGCGGGTGGTCGAGGGATCGCTCGTGCCCGCGTCAACGATCACGAGCTGCTTGGTGTGCTGTTGCATGGAATAAACCTTTGGGTGTTGGCGGCCGTGCCGCGGGGTGGTCGGGTTACGTTACTCTGGGCGGGTCGACTGTGCGAGCTTCTCGCAGATTCGCTGCAGCTGCCGCATCTCGTCGTCATCGAGCGCGCGCATGCCCCGCGCGACGTCGGCGGCGTGGGCCATGCCGGCGATCCGCTGCACTTCGCGTCCCTCGTCGGTGAGCGCGAGGCGCACGGCCCGCCGGTCGCTGTCGTCGGTCACGCGCGAGATGAGCCCGCGGCACACGAGCCGGTCGACGAGCCGCGACAGTGCCGGCTGGCTGAGCAGCACCCCCTCGCGCAGGTCAGCGAGGCGAATCGCCTCCCGCTGCTTCGAGAGCGTGTAGAGCACGTCGTACTCGCTCATGCTCACCTCGCTCCAGCTGTCGGCCTCCTTGAAGCCCCGCATGAGCGCGGTGTGGGCGGTAAAAAGCGCCTCCCACGAGGCATTCGCGAGTTTCACGTTCGTGTTCATCGGGGCTCCTAGGGTGTTGTCGTTGCGTGTTTTCGTGCGGATCGGGCCCAGTCTGGGCCCACGCGGTCTAGAGACCGAACGCGCTGCCGCCTGCCGAAGTGCTGTCCTGGTAGGGCGATCCGCCGGTCACGTTGTCGCCGCGGTTGGCGTTCGGGCGTGGCTGGCGTGGCTCGGCGTCGCCGTACTTCGCCTTGACGCGATCAGCGTGCGACGGAGTGTTCGGAACCTCAGGGTCACGGCGTGACGCGAGCTCCTTGCGCAACACGGGCACGACCTCTGAGCCGAGAAGCTCGATCTGCTCGAGCACGATCTCGATGGGAAGCCCGGCGTGATCCACCAGGAAAAGCTGGCGCATGTAGTCGCCAAACGAGTCGTGGAACGTGAGCGTCTTGTCGATGACCTCCTGCGGGCTGCCGACCGAGAGCGGCGTCATCTCGCTGAACTGCTCGAGCGTCGGGCCGTGGCCGTACACGGGCGCCTCGTTGAAGTAGGGCCTGAAACCCTCGTAGGCATCCTGCGACTTCTTTGCGATGAACGCCTGGCCGCCGAGCCCGACGATCGCCTGCTTCTTTGTGCCGTGACCGTAGTGCTCGTAGCGCTCGCGATAAAACTCGACGAGCCGCATCGAGTGCTCAGTCGGAGCGAAAATGTGGTTCGCGAAGAAGCCGTCGCCGTAGTAGGCCGCCTGCTCGGCAATCTCAGGGGTGCGGATCGACCCATGCCACACAAATGGCGCCACGTCATCGAGGGGGCGCGGCGTCGAGGTGAAGCCACGCAGCGGCGTGCGGAAGTTGCCCTCGTAGTCAACGACATCTTCGGCCCAGAGCTTGTGCAGCAGGTTGTAGTTCTCGAGGGCGAGTGGCAGCGCCGTGCGAATGTCCTTGCCGAACCAGGGGTACACGGGCGCGGTGTTGCCGCGGCCCAGCATGAGGTCCATGTGGCCGTCAGCGAGGTGCTGCAGCATCGCGTACTCTTCGGCGAGGCGCACGGGATCGTTCGTCGTGATGAGCGTCGTCGAGGTGGTCAGCTTGATTCGCTCGGTCTGCGCTGCCACATACGCGAGAAACGTTGTGGGGCTTGACGAGAAGAATGGCGGGTTGTGGTGCTCGCCGATCGCGAAGACATCGAGGCCTACCTCTTCGGCCTTCTTGGCGATTTGCGCGGTCTGCTTGATGCGCTCGGCCTCGCTCGGGGTGTAGCCCGTCACGGGGTTGCGGGTGATGTCGCTGACGCTGAAGAGTCCAAATTCCACGGGTTGCTCCTTGGGGTGTGTTCGATGCATCTGAATTATATGCGTATGCATGTAATAACGCCTGTGCGCTGGGTTTATTCCCGGGGTGCCGGGTTTGGTGGGTGCGGCGGGTGGGGCGGGGTGGTTGTGGAGTGGGCTGGCTTCCGCGGGGTCCGGTTTCCGCGGGGTCTGGCCGCGCGATCCGCCACAGGGTCCGGCTGCCACGGGGTCTCGCGGCGCGATCCGCCACGGGGTCCGGCTGTTGCGGGGTCTGGCCGCTACGGGGGTCCGGCAGCGCGATCCGCCACGGGAGCTTGCGCGCGGTGGCACTTGCGGGCCGAGACTGCGCGCGATGGCACGATGTCTCGCGCGATCCGCCACAAAGTGGGTTGACTCGCGAAATTGTTTGCACTTTTGGGCCGAAAAGCGGGGTTTTTCACTGAAAAGTGCAAACAATTTGGTGGTGGCGGGGCAGGTGGGCAGAGGGGCACGCGGGTACGCGGGCAGGCGGGTGTGTACGCACACAGGTCAGCGCAGGAGGTCAGTGACGTGCGCGCGGAGCACCCGCGGCTCGCGATAGAGCATGTGCGCGGTGACCCGGAGCACGCGCCAGCCAGCAGCGGTGTAATCGGCATACTTGCGCAGGTCCCGGTGCCACTGCCGCCTGCTGACCCGGTGGTGGTCGCCCTCGTACTCGAGCGCGAGCCTGCGGGAGGGGTAGGCGATTTCGCTGCATCCGAGAAAGGTGCCGTTCTGCGCGCGCACGTCAAAGTCGAGAGCCTCGGGCGCGAAGCCCCACTGCGTCAGTGCGAGCCGCAGGTGCGTTTCGGGTGCCGACGCGCTGTGCGGGGTGAGCAGAGCGAAACGCTCGAGCAGGAGGGGCTTGTGGCGGCGGTAGGGCAGGCTGATGGCTTCGTACAGCTCGTCGGGCGTGCAGAAGGGAGGCCGGGAGAGTTTGGCGGATCCTCCGATGCGCGGACGGTGCAGGATCGCGTCGCCGAGAGCGATCGCGTCGGCCAGGGGCAACCGCGGAGCGGTTTCTGCCCAGACCGCTCGCGGCGACATGATCAGGGATATGCCGCGGCGGGTGACATCAGCAAGGTCTGGCGTGAATGACATCGCCTGGACTCCTGCGCGCCGCATTCTCGTATACCCGCGAAGTGAGCCCACCGAGAGCGGGGTCTCGGCAGCAATATGGATCGGCAACCCCCAGAACGCCGCCGCAGTTTCGTGCGAGAAAAACTGCCCGGGGCCCAACTGCTCTTCGAGCTGCCTGGCCCTTGCCAGGTGGGCGACTTTGGTGGTGTCGCCGTCGTCGTAGAGCGCCATATACACAGGTTGCCAGCCCGGTGCGGCGCAAAAAGGTTATCCACGGTTTACTGCGGGAATCAGCTCAAAAGCACGCTGTGAACGGCGAACGCGTCCGAGGTGGAGCAGGCGCCAGCAGGGAGGTCAAGCGCCAGCGGAAACGGCGAACGCAGCCGCGGCACCAGCGCGCAAAGCACCCAGCCCAGCCCAGCAGCGCCACCACCGCACCCCACCCCAACAAACGCAAAAGCGGGGCGCGGATCGCACAGCCCGCAGTGGGCCCCGATCCGCACCCCGCTCGCGTTGAACGAAGTGGTGCGCGCCTTACTTGGCGAGCAAGTTCTGGATGCGCTGGATGCCTTCGAGGAGGGCGTCATCGCCGAGGGCGTAGCTGAAGCGCAGGTAGCCTGAGCGGCCGAAGGCCTCGCCGGGAACGGCTGCGACCTCGGCTTTGTCGAGGATGAGGTCGGCGAGTTCGAGCGAGTTCTGCGGGGTGACGCCGGCGATCTCGCGGCCCAGGGCCTCGGTGACGTCGGCGTAGGCGTAGAAGGCGCCTTCGGGGTTCGGGCAGTTGAAGCCGTCGACCTTGTTGAGTTCGGCGATGATGACCTTGCGGCGGCGGTCGAACGCCTGGCGCATGCTCTCGACGGCATCTTGCGGGCCGCTGAGGGCTTCGGCGGCAGCGATCTGCGCGATGTTGTTGATGTTCGAGGTCATGTGCGACTGGAGGTTCGCGGCGCCCTTGGCGATGTCGGCGGGGGCGATCATCCAGCCGATGCGCCAGCCGGTCATGGCGTAGGTTTTGGCGACGCCGTTGACGAGGATGGTGTTGTTTGCGAGCTCGGGCACGGCCTCAACGATCGAGATGGCGCGCACGCCGTCGTAGGTGAGGTTCTGGTAGATCTCGTCGGTGACGACGAGCAGGTTGTGCTTGAGCGCCCATTCGCCGATGGCGCGGGTTTCGTCGGGTGAGTAGACGGCACCGGTAGGGTTTGAGGGCGAGCAGAACAGCAGCGCCTTGGTGCGGTCGGTGCGGGCGGCTTCGAGCTGGTCGACCGTGACTTTGTAGCCCTGGTCGGCGCCAGCGAACACAGCGACGGGAACGCCATCGGCGAGCTGAATCTCTTCGGGGTAGCTCGTCCAGTATGGGGCGGGCAGAATGACCTCGTCACCCGGGTCGAGAATGGTCTGGAACGCCGAGTAGACGGCGTGCTTGCCACCGTTGGTGACCATGATTTGCGAGGGGTCTACCTTGAGCCCTGAGTCACGCAGCGTCTTGGCTGCGATCGCCTCGCGCAGTACGGCGAGGCCGGTGGCCTGCGTGTACCGGAAGTTCTTGGGGTCGTCGAGCGCTTTGCGGGCGGCTGCGACGATTGAGTCTGGCGTGGCAAAGTCGGGCTCGCCCGCGGCGTAGCTAATCACGGGGCGGCCTTGGGCTTGGAGGCCCTTGGCTTTGGCGTCAACTTTGAGTGTCGCCGATTCGGCGATCGCGGCAATTTTCTTCGAAATACGAGAGTTCTCAGTCACCCCTCCAGTCTAGCTCTTTGGGGTCTTCCTGTCAGTGATATATCGCCGGTAACACAGGTAGTGTTGAGGCATGAGTAACGCTGAGGTTGATCCGCTCGAAACGGTGTGCGCCGCGGGTGCGTCGCGGGGTGCCGGTGTCGAGCTCATTGAGCCGCGCGATGTGCCGCTTGGCGGGCTTCGCGCGATGCGGGTGCGGCGCACGTTGCCGCAGCGCCGCCGTTCGTTCGTTGGTGCGTGGTGTTTTCTTGACCATTACGGCCCCGAGCTTGTCGAGCACTCCGGCGGAATGAACGTCGCCGCCCACCCCCACACCGGCCTGCAAACGGTGAGCTGGCTCTTCGAGGGTGAGATCGAGCACCGTGACAGTGCCGGGTTTCACGCGATGGTGCGGCCTGGCGAGATGAATCTCATGACCGCTGGGCACGGCATCAGCCACTCTGAGCGCAGCACTCCTGAGACGACGACGCTGCACGGGGTGCAGTTGTGGGTTGCGCTGCCCGAGTCGGCGCGGCACGGCGCGAAGACGTTTGAGCACTACGAGCCGAGCCCGATCGAGGGGGAGGGCTGGCGGGCCTGGGTCTTTCTCGGGTCGCTGCTCGGCGAAACCTCGCCCGTCACGATGTTTACGCCGCTTGTTGGTGCCGAGATGGTGCTCGAGCCCGGCGCGAGCATCACGATCGCCGTTCACAGTGACTTTGAGCATGGCGTGCTCGTCGACGCTGGCGAGGTGACGGTTGCCAGCACCGCGGCGGATCGCCCCTCCCGCGCAGGCCTCTCAACCGACGAGCCGCTCTCGCACGAGCCCGTCGCCCACGCGCACCTGGGGTACGTTGCCCCGGGCGCTTCTCAGCTCGTGGTGAGTGCCGCTGCGGGCGGTGGGCCCGCCCGCGTCATCCTTATTGGTGGTGAGCCGTTCGCCGAAGAGATCGTGATGTGGTGGAACTTCATCGGGCGCGACCATGACGAGATCGCCCAGGCTCGGGCCGATTGGCAAGACCAGATTGAGGCGGCCGGGGTGGGTGACCCGAGCGATCCGCTGGGGGAGTCTGGGCGGGGGCTCACGCCCGAGCCCGGCCGGTACGGGCTGCCAAACGATGAACCCGAGCCGCCGCTGCCCGCCCCGAAGCTGCCGGTCGCGAGGCTCGTGCCACGAAAGCAGCCGGGCGAGTAGTCGTGGCCACCGGGGCACGGGCGGTGTGCGGCGCAGTGCCGCCGGTGCGCCACGCGCGGGAAGTGTCAGTAAACGAAAGAAAAACGAACACCGGGTTAGACATTGGGGCTTCGATCCCGTAAACTTTCACGAGGTTGCTTCACCGCATAATTTTTCTATGCCTGCTTACCGAGCGGGGGTAGCGAAGAAGATGCGATGAAAAACCCACCGAGGGCGGTGGCTCAATTGGTAGAGCAGCGGTCTCCAAAACCGCAGGTTGCAGGTTCGAGTCCTGTCCGCCCTGCCACCCCAGTAAGCAGAAACCGGAACTGCTTTCTGGAATATCGAAAGGACACGCACGTGAGCAGCAACGAAATCGAGGCCTCAGGCGCCCCGAACAACGGTGCTGAGGCTTCTGGCAAGAAGCTTTCGTTCATCGGCAAGATCGTGTTGTTCGTACAGCAAGTCTTTGCTGAACTGAAGAAGGTTACGACCCCGACGCGCAAGGAGCTCGTGAACTTCACGCTCGTCGTGCTCGGCTTCGTCGTTGTAATGATGGCGCTTGTCTGGGCGCTCGACCGGGTGTTCAGCTGGCTTGTACTGTTTGCGTTCGGTACTCCAGGGTTCTAACGAACCGAACGGGTAATACGCATATCAGTGGCAAACGAAACGAATTGTAGGTAGAGGCGACTTCTTATGGGCGATGCACATAACACCGAGCAAGAGCTTGATGCGGCTCTCGACGCACTCGCGACCGAGGTTGGCGCTGACCCTGTCAAGCAGGAAGAAGATTCGAGCGTAGACCCCTACGCCGAGTTCAAACGCGAGCTTCGCCGCAAGCCGGGCAAGTGGTACGTGATTCACAGCTACGCCGGTTACGAGCGCAAGGTGAAATCAAACCTCTGGAACCGCCGTGAGGTCATGGGTGCTGTTGAAGACATCTATGAGATCCAGGTTCCGATGGAAGAGGTCATGGAGGTCAAGAACGGCCAGCGCAAGATGGTGACCCGCGTTCGCATTCCGGGTTACGTGCTCGTTCGCATGAACCTCAACGAAAACTCATGGTCTGTCGTGCGCCACACTCCTGGCGTGACTGGCTTCGTTGGCAACGCGCGTGATCCGATTCCGCTCCGTTTCAACGAGGCGTTCGAGATGCTCAAGAGCACCTTCGAACTCGAGCCAGAGCAGTCGCAAGCGAAGGGCGTGCCGCAGAGCCAGCCCGTTGCCGAGATCGACTTCGAGATCGGCGAGACCATTACGATCAAGTCGGGCTCGTTCGAGGGCCTGCCTGGCACGATCTCAGAGATCAACCCAGCGAGCGGCAAGCTCACCGTACTCGTCTCGCTCTTCGAGCGTGAGACCCCGGTTGAGCTCGCATTCGATCAGGTTTCAAAGATTCTGTAAAGCTTTTCGCGGGGCCACCCGCGAAATACCGCTCTCGAGAAAAGCTCGAGTTGCGGGAGAAGTTGGTAACAACTTCGAGGAAAGGAAAAATAATGGCACCGAAGAAGAAGGTTTCGGGTCTGATTAAGCTTCAGATCCAGGCTGGCGCCGCTAACCCAGCGCCTCCCGTTGGCCCGGCTCTGGGTCAGCATGGTGTGAACATCATGGAGTTCTGCAAGGCTTACAACGCGGCTACCGAGTCGCAGCGTGGCAACGTGGTTCCCGTTGAGATCACCGTTTACGAAGATCGTTCATTCACGTTCATTCTCAAGACTCCCCCTGCTGCCCAGCTCATCAAGAAGGCTGCTGGCATCCAGAAGGGTTCAGGCACCCCTCACACGGTGAAGGTTGCAAAGATTACCGGCGAGCAGGCTCGTGCGATTGGTGAGCAGAAGATGGCTGACCTCAACGCAAACGACCTCGACGCTGCTCAGAAGATCATCGAGGGCACTGCCCGCTCGATGGGCGTCACGGTCGAGTAGGGAGAAGAGACATGTCAAAGAATTCAAAGGCTTACCGCGCGGCGGTAGAAAAGATTGTTCCTGGCAAGTTCTACACCCCTGAAGAGGCTGTAGCACTCGCAAAGGAGACCGGCTCGAAGAAGACCGACTCGACCGTTGAGGTTGCCCTCCGTCTCGGTGTCGATCCTCGTAAGGCCGATCAGATGGTTCGCGGCACCGTGAGCCTGCCTCACGGCACCGGTAAGACGGCTCGCGTGATCGTCTTCGCAACCGGCCCCGCAGCAGAGGCAGCACTCGCTGCTGGCGCTGACGAGGTTGGCGGCGACGAGCTCATCGAGAAGGTCGCTGGCGGCTACACCAACTTTGACTCGGCAGTTTCGACTCCCGAGCTCATGGGCAAGGTTGGCCGTCTTGGTAAGGTCCTGGGCCCCCGTGGTCTCATGCCGAACCCCAAGACCGGCACCGTTACCCCCGATGCAGCCAAGGCTGTCACCGACATCAAGGGCGGCAAGATCGAGTTCCGCGTTGACAAGCACGCTAACGTGCACTTCATCGCTGGCAAGGCTTCGTTCAGCCCCGAGCAGCTCGGCGACAACATTCGCGCAGCGCTCGACGAGATCGTACGTCTCAAGCCCTCATCGTCAAAGGGCAAGTACATCATGAAGGGTGCCGTCTCAACGACGTTCGGCCCGGGCATTCCGCTCGACACCGCAAGCATCTAACGCATGATTCACAGGGCCTCGGGAATTCCCGGGGCCCTTTGCGTATCATTGAAGGTGGGCTCATCACGTGTGAACGTTTGCACGCGATGAGCCAGCTGCACCAGGGAGGGAATGAGACGAGATGACTCGCAACTACGGCGAAGAACCCGAATTCGACGACCAGGTGGTCGAAGACTACCGTCGTATCTCGGCCGAAGATTTCAGGCGCCCACCCTCAGCATCGCTTCGCCAGGCGCCGAAAGAGACTCCCTTCCGCTGGCCAGGCATTGACCAGCGTCGCGACACGATTGCGCTGCAGCGTGACGAGTTGCGCGAAGCGGTTGAACAGCACGGCGAAAAGGCCGCCCAGGCCGCGGCCAAGGGTCGCGCCGATTGGGTGCTCGAACTCGTTGATGGCCCGCTGCTCGCGATGCCATCGAAAGACGTCATTGTGGGGCGCAAACCCGGCACGATCCCCGGCTGCACGCAGCTCGCGGTCGATGACCCGGGGCGCACGCTCTCGAAGTCGCACGCTCGTCTCACGCTCGAGGGTGAACGGTGGGTCATTGAAGACCTGGGTTCAACCAACGGCACAGCCACGCTGCATCCCGAAGACGATGGCACGATGAGCGAACGCCCGCTTGCCGCCGGTGAGCCCGCGTACGCGAGCGAGGTCTTTCGCATCGGCACCTTGCGTGTGCGGTTGCGCCCCATCATCAGCCAGTAGGGGCTGGGGTGAGTCGCCACGATCGACTACACTCGGAGCATACCGAGGGAGAAAACTATCGTGATTGACTGGATCAACGCACTCTTTGACGGCACACTCTACGCTGGCGGGGTCTTTCTCGTCATTGGCATTGTGGGCGTCGTGGTGCTGCTCTTTTCTTTCTTGCTCGATGGCGTCTTCGACCTTTTCGACGGCGGTGACGGCCCACTCAGCCTCACGACGGTGGGTGCCTTCGCGACCCTGTTTGGCTTCACCGCTTTTGGCTGCGTCGGCGCGGGTGTTCCGGTGGGTATCGCGGCGCTGTTGGGCGCCATCGCTGGTGTGCTCGGCGGTTTCGGGGCATGGTGGCTCACGCGTTCGTTGCGAAACGATCAGTCGAATACCTCGGTGACGACGAGTTCACTCGTGGGTGAGACCGGCATGGTCGTTCTCGCGATTCCCGGCGGATCGGGCTTCGGTGAGATTGCTCTCATGAAGCATGGCGAGCGCGTGTCGCTTTCTGCGACCGCCGCTGAAGACATTTCGAGGGGAACCCAGGTGATCATCGTTCACACCCTCTCGGCCACGTCGGTTGCTGTTGAACCCTATCAATCAGCTGACGAGAACCGTTAGACTTTTCGAGACCTGCTACCAACCCGAGCTCAGCCGAGCCGAGTAAAGGAATATCGTGCCCCTTTCAATGAGCCCGATCATCGGAATTGTCGGAGCCGTGCTCGCGGTGACGCTTGTCGCTCTCGTGATCATCAAGCGCTACCGCATCGCAAAGCCTGACGAGGCGATCATTGTCACCGGTCGCCGCGGCCACAACGCGACGCCGGGCGCCGAGGGCGACCTCAGCGGCCAGAAAGTGGTCACGGGCGGCGGAGTCTTCGTGCTGCCCTTCATCCAGAAGTCGTACTCGCTCTCGCTGCACTCACGTCGCCTCTCGATTTTGACCGAGGCGCAGACGACCGACGGCATTACGATTCAGGGCCAGGCCGTTGCCGTGGTCAAGGTTGGCGGCAGCCAAGAGATGATTCGTGCTGCTGCGCAGCGCTTCCTTTCGAACGCCGACGAGATTGATCAGTCAACGCAGGAGGTTCTCTCGGGTTCGCTGCGTTCGATTATCGGTGGCCTCACGGTCATGCAGATCATTCGCGATCGCGCCGTCGTCGCCCAGAACGTGCTTGAAGCTGCCGAAGAGGCGCTGACCAAGCAGGGCCTTGTCGTTGACACGCTCCAAATTCAGGAGATTCGTGACGGCGCCGACTACATCGCGAACATCGGTCGCCCCGAGGCCGCGAAGGTGCGCCAGGCCGCCGACATCGCCGACACGAACGCATACCAGGCTTCTGAAGAGGCCAAGATCGCAGCCCAGAAGGTGCTGCTCGATCGCAACCGCGAGCTGAAGCTGCGCGAGGCCGAGATTCTCGCTGAGACCGACCGTGCCGCAGCGCACGCTCGCGCGGCATCGCCGCTTGAAGACGCCGTGCAGCGCCAGGCCATCGTTGAGCAGGAGCAAATCGCGGCCCAGCGCGAGGTTAAGCTGAAAGAAGAGCGCCTGAACGCCGAGGTGCGCGTCGTCGCCGAGGCAGAGGCCTTTAAGGTCGAGGCGCTCGCGAAGGCTGAGGCCGCCGCGTCGGTCGCTGCTGCAGAGGGCCGCGCCCGCGCCACGACCGTTGAGGGTGAAGCAGACGCAAGTGCGATCCACGCCAAGGGTATTGCTGAGGCACAGGCCATCAACGCCCGCGCCGAGGCCCTCGAACAGCAGTCGCAGGCCGTGCTCGCGCAAGAGCTCATTCACCTGCTGCCTGAGATCGCTGCCGAGTACTCGAAGGCGATCGGTGCGATCGACACGATGACCGTGGTGAGTGCCGATGGCACCTCGAAGGTCGCGAGCGACGCGATGGGCAACATGAAGGGCCTGCTCGACATGGCGCGCGATACCGTGGGCATCGACCTTGTGGGCATGCTCAACGGCGTGGTCACGGGCGGAGCCGCGGGTTCGGCAGCTGGCAAGCAGCTGCGCACCGAGGGCAGCGTGCTCGCAGGCGACACGGGAGCGCACGGCCAGGTGGCGACGCCAGACGCAGCCCCCGCTGCAACGAACGACACCGCTGGCAACCCCGCCAGCGAGTAAACGCAGAGACTCGGGAGCCCCGGGCACGCATCACGCGGCCCGGGGCTCTGCCCATACACCGCCTGGTGGCAAGAGTGCACCGTTCAGGCGGCAATGCGGCACAATAGAAGAGGCGAAAGGAATCTCTTGACGGTAACGATTGGTGTCATTGGTGGCGGTCAGCTCGCGCGAATGATGATCCCACCCGCAATTCACCTCGGTCTGAACATCAGCGTGCTCGCAGAAGTCGAAGGGTCGAGCGCGGCCCGCGCAGCCGACGCTGTTGGCGACTACCGCGACCCCGAAACGGTGTACGCCTTTGCCGAGACCGTCGACGTTGTGACGTTCGACCACGAACACGTTCCCAACGAGATTCTGCTCGAACTCGAGCGACGCGGCAAGCAGGTGCATCCGAGGCCGGCCGCACTGCAGTACGCCCAAGACAAGATTCTGATGCGCGAGAAGCTCGCTGCGCTGGGCGTCCCGATTCCCGCGTGGATCGCGACGAGCAACCCCGACGAGCTCGCCAGCTTCATCGCAGAGCACGGCGGCAGCGCCGTCGTGAAAACCGCCAAGGGTGGCTACGACGGGAAGGGCGTCCGTGTTGTCGACACGGCCGCCGAGGTGAGCGACTGGTTTGAGGGCCTCGCCGAGGGCGAGCGCCTGCTCGTCGAAGAAAAAGTGAATTTCGTGCGTGAGCTCTCGCAGCTCGTTGCGCGCCGCCCGAGCGGCGAGATGCGCTCGTGGCCCGTCGTTGAGACCGTGCAGAAAGACGGCGTGTGCGCCGAGGTCATCGCGCCCGCACCGGTCGCGAACGCCACGACACTCGCGACCGCAGCCCAGATCGGTCACACCGTCGCCGAGGGCGTCAGCGTGACCGGCGTTCTCGCCGTCGAAATGTTCGAGACCACCGACGGGCGTGTGCTCGTCAACGAGCTCGCGATGCGCCCACACAACTCAGGCCACGTGACCATCGAGGGCAGCATCACGAGCCAGTTCGAACAGCACCTTCGCGCTGTCGCTGACCTTCCGCTCGGCTCGCCAGCGATGACCGCTCCCGTCGCGGTGATGGTCAATGTGCTCGGCGGCCCGCCAGAGGGCACGATGTCGCTCCGCTACCCCGAGGTACTCTCGCAGTACCCGAACGCCAAGGTGCACAGCTACGACAAGACCCCACGACCCGGCCGTAAGGTCGGGCACGTCACGGTCACCGGCGACAGCCTGCCCGAGGTGCGCGGCGAGGCAAACGCCTGCGCCGCGGCATTCCTCTAGGCGGGCACGGCCGCGCGATCCGCCCGGTGAACCACGGGCATCGCGACGTGGGGCGACTCGCAACCGGGTACGATTGAGCCATGACACAACCACTCGTAGGCGTAATCATGGGCTCAGATTCTGACTGGAATGTTATGGGCGACGCTGTCGACGCGCTCGCCGAGTTCGGCATTCCCTTCGAGGTCGAGGTCGTCAGTGCGCACCGCACCCCCGAGAAGATGGTGCGGTACGGTCGCGAGGCCGCCGGCCGTGGCCTGCGCGTCATCATCGCAGGCGCTGGAGGGGCCGCGCACCTGCCCGGCATGGTCGCCTCGCTCACGACGCTGCCGGTGATCGGCGTTCCCGTGCCACTCGCCAAGCTTGACGGTCTCGACTCGCTGCTCAGCATCGTGCAGATGCCGGGCGGCATTCCCGTCGCGACGGTCTCGATCGGCGGTGCGAAGAACGCGGGCCTGCTCGCAGCACGCATGCTCGGTGCCCACGACGAGGCTCTCGCGGCGAAGCTTGCCGAGTACGCGGCCGGCCTCGAGCATATGGTCGAGGAGAAGAACGCGGCGCTGCAGCAACGCGTCTCAGAGCGCTAGGCCGCTAAGCCTCTAAGCCTCCGAGCCGCCGAGCTCGTAGGGCCTGGGCTTCTAGCGCCTTCCGTACTGCGCCGCGATCGGGCAGTCGAATGGGTCGCGGGCGGCGAGGCCCACGCGGTTCAAATAGTCGATCACGATTGCGTACGAGCGCAGCAGTGAGGTCTCGGTGTAAGGCACATCGTTTTCGCGGCAGAACTCGCGCACAATGAGCCGGGTCTTTGCGAGGTGTGGCCGTGCCATGCTCGGAAAGAGGTGGTGCTCGATCTGGTAGTTGAGACCGCCCATGAGCACCGTTGCCCACCAGCCGCCGCGAATGTTGCGTGACGTGCGCACCTGCTTTGCAAAGAAGTCGAGGCGCGTATTGGGGTCAATGACGGGCATGCCTTTGTGGTTTGGGGCAAAGCTTGCTCCCATCCCTACTCCGAATACCGCGAGCATGACGCCAGAGAGTGCGAACGCTTTGCCAACGGGCAGGAAGAAAAAGATCGCACCGAACAGCAAGACAAATCGTGTGCAGATGAGCACTATTTCGGTGGCGCGTGCCTTGACGGGGCCGCGGCCGAAGAGGTGTTTGAACCCGTGCAGGTGAAGGTTGAGCCCTTCGAGCGTGAGCAGCGGGAAGAAGAGCCAGCCTTGACGCTGGGTGATCCACCGAACAATGCCGCGTGACTCAGCAGCATCGGTCTCGAGAAACGAGATGGTATCGACTTCGATGTCTGGGTCGCGGCCAATCTGGTTCGGGTTTGCGTGGTGACGGCTGTGCTTTGAATCCCACCACGAGTAGCTCATGCCGATTGATGCGGCGAGTACCCGTGCGAGGCGATCGTTCGCTGGCCCTGTCGAAAGGATCTGGCGGTGCGCCGCCTCGTGTGTCAGAAAGGCGACCTGTGTGAAGAGTAGGCCGAGCGCGGCACCGATGGCCAGCTGCCACCAGCTGTTGCCAATGAGGATGGCTGCAGTGATGGTGATGGCAAAGCCGAGCCCGATGGCCGAGGCGACGAGCGTGTAAAAGATGGGGGCGCGGGCGAGCAGCCCCTGCTCTTGTACCGTGCGTGAAACCGTGCGGTAGGCCTTGGTGACCGATGGAAAATCTTCTGCGCGAGCGTAGGTCTGGCGTACCGGGCCTAGGGTAGCGGTGAGCGGTGCGGTTGCTGATGGCACTGTCGGAACCTGTCGTTTGGGGCAGCGCGTGAAGCCGCTGTCGTGAAGCCAAAGGCGGTTGCCGATTGCTCTTTCACTGTATCGACCGTGACATGCTGTGCCACGAATACGCTGTGCTTCGCCCTGGCGCCCGGGCTCGCTCACGCATACCCTTGAAGAGGCTCGGCCGTTGGGCGCCGGCCCAGAGCTCACAGAGAGGTGGTGTGTCGTGCCAGCGACGCAAAAGATTCTCACGCACCCGAACATCATCGGCGCGGTCGCCGAGGAGGGTGCCTCGAGTGGCGCGGTCGACGCGCTGCTCGTCGAGGGCGGCGACATTTGCGCCGTGGGTGATCTCGCGTCATTGCGCGAGCGGTACCCCGACGCCGAGCTGGTGAGGCTGCCCGGTCACGCGATTGTCGCCGGGTTTCACGACGCGCACATTCACACGGGCGGGTACGCGCGTGCTCTCGCGACTGTGAATCTTCGTGGCGCCGAGAGCCTTGACGCGGCGCTGCAAAGGCTTCGCGAGTTCATCGCCGCGAGCGACAGCCCGGGCACGAGCGATCACCCGAGCGGGAGCGATGGCGGTGATGAGACACCCCTGTGGATCACCGGCGGGTACTGGGATGCGAATGCCTGGGCCACCGGTTTGCCGTCGCGGCACGATCTTGACGCCGTGGTTGCTGACCGGCCGGTTGCGCTGTCGAGTCTTGACGGGCACTCGCTGTGGGTGAACTCGCTCGGGCTTGCGCTCGCCGGCATTGGGGCGCTTACCGATGACGTGCCTGGCGGAATCATTGTGCGTGAGGGTGACGGGCGCGAGCCTGCCGGGCTGCTTCGCGAGCGTGCCTGTGACCCCGTGCTTGCGTGTTTCTCGGAGCAGAGCGTTGAGCTGCTGCCGGGCCTGCTCGCGGTCGCTCAGGAACGGCTGCTCGCGATGGGCGTCACGCACATCACTGACTTTGACGAAGACGCGACGAGGCTCGCGTTTGAGGCCTTGCACGAGCGCGGGCAGCTGAAGCTTCGGGTGCACAAGGGCATTCCTGCGGGCGATCTCGACCGGGCGATTGCCGAGGGGTGGCGAACCGGCGCTGGCGATCGCTTCATCACCACGGGGCCGGTGAAACTCTTCTCAGACGGAGCGCTTGGCTCGCACAGTGCGCACATGCTCGAAGACTTTGCCGATGCCCCCGGGAACCACGGGGTCGAGGTGATCGACACCGAGGCGCTCACGGCCCTCGTCGAGCAGGCGAACGCCGCGGGCATCGCGGTCGCGACCCACGCCATTGGTGACGCGGCGAACCGGAGTGTGTTGAACGCCTATGAGCGCACGGCTCAGCTCACCCGCGAGCACGGGCTGCGTAATCGGGTGGAGCATGCGCAACACATCGCGCAGCGTGATCTGCCCAGGTTTGCCGAGCTCGGCGTTATCGCCTCGGTGCAGCCGACTCACTGCACCACCGACTTCGCGCTCGCGGGTCGTCGCCTCGGCGATCGTGAGGTGCTCAATTATGCGTGGCGCTCGCTGCTCGACTCGGGGGCCAGGGTGGCGTTTGGCTCTGACGCGCCAATCGAGCCGGCTGAGCCGCTCTTCGGGGTGCACGCCGCGGTGACGAGGCAGGACCGGCAGGGGCGACCTGAGGGTGGCTTTGAGCCGCACGAACGAGTGAGCGTGGAAGAAGCGCTCGCGCTCTTCAGCGAGGGCCCCGCCTATGCTGCGGGCCTCGAAGGTCGGGTGGGGCGCATTGCCGTGGGGCAGTATGCCGATCTCGTTGCGCTGAGTGCGGATCCGCGCGAGTGCGAGCCCGCCGAAATCGCGGGACTGAGCGTTGTCGCGACGTTCGTCGACGGGAACTGTGTGTACGAGGCAGAACCGTTCCAGAGACTCATGGACGCCGCGTTCGAGGGGTTTGACAGGGCGACCGCACCCGCGATGATCACGGCGGTGTTTACCCGTGAAGGGGTCGTGGGGTGCCGCGCCACTGGTGAGCCTGCGGGGCCCGGTTCAACGACCGAACGCGGGACCGTGTTTCGTATCGCGTCGATGACGAAGAGCTTTCTCGCGGCCACGGCGCTCATATTGCGCGACGAGGGGTTGCTCGACTTTGCGGCACCCATCACCCAATACGTTCCTGGGGTGCGCCTCATGTATGAGGGGGTCGCCCAGCGGGTGACGATTGAGCAGCTGCTCTCGAACCGTTCGGGGCTTGCCGAAGACAACGCCTGGGGTGACAGGCGTCTCGGCGATACTCGTGAATCGGTGCTCGAACTCGCCGCTCAGGGGCTGCGCTTAACCGCCGAGCCCGGCGAAATGTACCAGTACTCGAACCTCGGGATGTCCCTTGTTGGCCGGGCGATCGAAGCGGTCACCGGGAGCTCGGTCGAACAGGTGATTCGGGAGCGGGTGATTGATCCGCTCGGGCTTCAACACACGCGCTTTAGCGCCGACGACTACCCGTCCGGGACGCCGCTCGCGAAGGGCTATCGCACCTTCGACGAGTCGAAGCACCTGCACGAGGAGCCTTACGTCGGCAACGGGGCGCTCGCGTGCATCGGTGGGCTGTTTAGTACGGTCGACGACATTGCCACCTGGGCTGGCTTCGTATCGTCGGCGTATACCGATGCCCCGCTGCGCCCAGAACTCATGGAGCCTGCGTCGAGACGCGAGATGCAGCGCATTCATACGGCCGCGGTGCAGAGCGCTCACCAGCAGCAGCGTGGCCTCGACGCCGTCGGGTATGGGCTCGGGCTCTTCGTTGAGCACGACCTGCGGTTTGGCCGCATTGCTCAGCACACGGGAGGGTTGCCGGGCTTCACCTCGCACATGCGCTGGCACACGGCGAGCGGCGTCGGTGTTGTGACCTTCGCGAACTGCGACGTGTTTCGCGCCGAACCCTTCGCCGCGAGCCTGCACACCGAGGTGCTCGCGGCGAAGGGCATCGAAGCGCCGACACCGCAGACCCCGAGGCCGTTTGCGTCGTGGCCAGAGACCCTTGCGAGCGCTCGCCGCATCGACGAGGCGCTGCGGTCAGGTGTTTCAGCCTGGAGCCTCGACGGCGTGTTCGCCGTCAACGCGATGCACGATGTGCCGCCTGAGGTGCGGCAGCAACGCCTCGCGGAGGCCCTCGAAGAAACTGGCCCGGTCAATCCGCAACAGGCGCCGCTCGAGCAGCGTATCGCAGCGACGCTTGGCCCAGCCGAGGTGCGGTGGCGCATCGAGTGCGAGCGTGGCGCGCTGCTGTGCGATGCGCGGCTGGTCGGGCTCAGTACGCCGCTCGTGCAAACCTTGATTGTGGCAGTAGCTGAAGAGGGCTAGCGCGGGTAACGCCGAGGGGCACAGGCTCACGCCCATCAGTGCGTTAGATGTTCGCGTGCACTTCCCACAGCTGCCAGGCGGTCGTGCGCCACGAGAACATGCGTGAGCGGTCGTGAGCGAGCACGCTCAGCCTGGCACGCTCGTCATCGTCGCGGGCGACCGTGGTGAGCGCCTCGGCGAAGCTCTCTTCAGTCTCGCCGGCGGTCGCGCCGTCGAGGGCGGTCTCTGCCATGCAGGCAGCCCCGCCGTGCACGACGGGCACCCCCGAGCTGAGGGCACCGTGAATGGGCAGCAAGCAATCGGCGATGGCCTGGGGCAGCACGAGCGCCCTCGCGCCCGCGATGATGGCGCCGATGTCGCCGGGCTCTGCCCCCGACTCTTCGGTGAGCATGACCTGGTGCACGCGGTCGGCGAGCACGGGCCAGGAGCTGAGGTCGGCCTCGGCACCCGGGCCAACGAGCACGAGCGGCGGCAAATCGGGGTTCGCCTCGAGCGCGCGCAGGATCCACTCGAGTCTGCCGGTCTCGCCAGGGTAGGCGGTCGAGACGAAGTAGCGTTCGGGCAGGCCGAGTGCACTCAGACGCTCGGCCATGTTCTTGGGCGCGAGGTATTCGCGGGGAGCCGCGAGCGGCAGCACCTGAACCGAGATGTAGGCCCCGTAGATTTCACGCAGGCGCTCGGCGACGGCGTGGGTGGGGGTGAGAATCACGTCGGCGTGCTTGATCGCTCGCTTCACGTGCTGGCGCAGCTGCTTGGCCTGGCCCTTGGGCATAACATCGGGGGCGTCCCACGCCAGCGTGTGCGGCACGGTGACGGTGGTTTGCGAGCCATCGGCCTCTTCGCGGTGGCGAAGCGGAATGAGGGGGGTCAACGAGTGCACGAACTCGCCGTCGAGCGGCCGGGCGGCCGGGCCGCCGCGCCACACGAGCGGAATCATCGAGCTGTGCAACGACATGACCTCTACGCGGGCTTTGGGGTGATCGAGCTCTGGTGCCTCGCTGTTTGAAGCGATGAGCAGAGCCGAGGCACACCCCCTCGGCGCGGTATCGGCAAGAGCGATGGTCAGTTCGCGTGCTGAAGCCCGCTGACCGCTCTGTTCCCAACCTTCGAGGAACTCACCGATGACGTTGAGCGTAGACATCAACCATCCTCTCAAGCAGGCTCAATTTACCCGTATACTTCGACCTATTCTATGGGCTACCAAGCCGAAAGAACCCCGAGGCGGTACATTACGCAACCGTTTCGTAATTTGCCGGGGGTTTCATGACAATCCGGTGCAGGTTCGGCAGAACGCAAAGGTTTATCGTCTACCCTTTGGAGTATGCGCGTATTACTCACCGGCGGTGCCGGTTATATTGGGTCTCACACCGCACTCGTGCTCACTGAGCGCGGGCACGAGGTTCTTGTCGTCGACAACTTCTCAAACAGCAGCCCCGAATCGGTGCGAAGGGTCGAACAGCTGACCAACGCCTCGATCGAGCTCATCGAGGCCGATCTCGCTGACCCAGAGCAGGCGAAGCGGGCGCTTGAGCCGCTCGAATTTGACGCGGTGGTGCACTTCGCCGGGCTGAAGGCCGTCGGCGAATCGACCGAACAGCCCGCCCGGTATTACCGCACCAACATTGACTCGACCCTCAACCTGCTCGACATCATGCGTGCGAAGGGCGTCACGAAGCTCGTGTTCAGCTCGTCGGCGACGGTCTACGGCGATCCGCAGTATTTGCCGCAGGATGAGCTGCACCAGACGGGTGTTGGCGTGACCAACCCGTACGGGTGGACGAAGGCGATGATCGAGCAGATCATTCGCGACGTGCAGGTCGCCTGGCCCGAGCTCAACGCCGTGATTCTGCGCTACTTCAACCCGGTTGGTGCACACCCGTCGGGCCGCATCGGCGAAGATCCCGCTGGCATTCCCAACAACCTCATGCCGTTCATCGCGCAGGTAGCAGTGGGCAAGCGTGAGAAGCTCATGGTGTTTGGTGACGCGTACGAGACGAGCGATGGCACCGGCGTGCGCGACTACATTCACGTGATGGATCTCGCCGAGGGGCACGTTGCAGCCCTCGAACAGGCCCCGAGCGGGGTCAGCACCTATAACCTCGGATCGGGCAAGGGCTCGAGCGTGCTCGAGGTACTTCGCGCCTTTGAGAAGGCCGTGGGTCGCGAGCTGCCCTATGAGATCACCGCTGCACGAGCCGGCGATGTCGCCGAGATGGTCGCAGACCCCGCGAAAGCAAACCGTGAACTTGGCTGGGCCGTGAAACGCACGCTCGACGAAGCGTGTGCCGACGCTTGGGCGTGGCAGAGCGCAAACCCCGACGGCTACGGCGCATGAGCGTGAGCCTCTCACAGCAGCTCGAACACCCGATCAGGTACCCAGAGCGAACCTCGCCGCCGTTCATGACGAAGCGGTCGTTTTGGCTCGTGGTACTCGGCTTTGTGTTGCCCGGCAGTGCGCAGGTGCTCGCGGGCAACCGAAAGCTCGGCAGGGTGGGCCTCGGGGCCACGATCGCGTTGCTGCTGGGAGGGCTGCTGTCGGTGCTCGGCCTCATCTTTTTTCGAGTGCCGACGCTCTCTTTTTTTACCCACACGATCGTGCTCTTCGTGTTGCAGTGGGTCATTGTGGCCTACGCGATTCTCTGGGTGATTATCGGTTTTGACACCCTGCGCCTGACGAACCTCGTGAAGGTCGGCAAGAACTGGCGGGTGCCCGTCTCGATTTTGAGCGTGTGCCTCACGGTGCTGCCGGTTGCCGGGGCCCTGTGGGTGTCGGGCACGATCGGCGTTGGCCGTGACGCGCTCAGTTCGATCTTTGCTCGCGGTGCGAGTGTGGCGCCGGTCGACGGTCGCTACAACATTCTTTTGCTTGGCGCTGACGCGGGTGATGGTCGCGACGGCCTGCGCCCCGACAGCATCTCGGTCGTGTCGATTGACGCGAAGACGGGGCAGTCGACGATTATCGGCTTGCCGCGTGAACTCACCGGTATGCCGTTTCCCGAAGACTCTCCCATGCACGAGCTTCACCCGACCGGGTTCGGCAACGACTGGGGCTGCTACATCGGCCGCTGCTACATGAACGGGCTCTACACCGAGATCTCGATTTTCGATCCCGACCGTTACGCGGGGGTCGCGAAGGCCGGCGAAGAGCCCGGTATTCTCGCCCTTGTCGACGCGGCGTCGGGGGCGACGGGGCTCGACGTTCAGTTCTACGTGCTCATCGACATGGACGGCTTCTCTGACCTCATTGACGCGCTCGGCGGTGTCGACATCAACGTGCAGCAGCGTCTGCCGATTGGCGGCGACGCACACGGCAACGGCATTGAGGGGTGGATCGAGGCTGGTCAGCAGCACATGAACGGCTTCAACGCCCAGTGGTACGCCCGCTCGCGCTACACGACCGATGACTACGACCGCATGCGTCGCCAGCGTGAACTGCAAGAGGCCATTCTCGCGCAGATGAACCCGGTCAACGTGCTGAAGCAATTCAAGGACATCGTCGAGACGGGCAGTTCGATTGTTTGGACGAACATGCCAGAGTCAATGCTCGGCCCCTTCCTCGACCTCGCGACGCGTGCGAAAGACCACACTCCTGTCACGGTCGAGCTCACCCCGCCAGAGGTTCAGCCGGAGGCTCCCGACTACGATTACATTCACGAGCTTGTCGCCGACGCTGTGCGGCAGGCCTCACCGGCTGAAGAGGAGGAGTAGTGCGGGTTGCAGCGGTTATGGTTGCGTTTAACCGTGCAGAGCTTTTGAGAGAGGCGCTCACGGCGGTCGGTCAGCAGACCCGGCCGGTCGATGAGCTCATCGTGGTCGATAATGCTTCGACCGACGAGAGCGCTCAGGTTGCCGCCGAGATGGTTGCGCGCTTCGGCGGGCACGCGAGGCTCATCGCACTCACCGAAAACACCGGAGGTGCCGGCGGTTTTGCCACGGGCATTGCCGCGGCCGTACAAGACCCCACGATCGACTGGGTGTGGGTGATGGATGACGACACGGTGCCTGAGCCCACGGCCCTCGCCGAGGCGCTCGCCGCACACGAACGGTTCATCGAGGCGGGCAGGGGGCGCGACGATCTCGCGGTCATGGGCTCACGCGTCGTGTGGACCGATGGCGAAGACCACCCCATGAACACTCCGAAGCCCAAGATCGGCGCCTCACAGGCAGAGCGCGATCGAGCGGCTGCGGCAGGGGTGCTCGAGATCCGCTCGATTTCGTTTGTCTCGGCCTTCGTGCGCGCCGAACTCGTGCGCAAGCTGGGCCTGCCCATCGCCGACTACTTCTTGTGGAACGACGACTTCGAATACTCGGCCCGCCTCCTGCGCCGCGCGCGAGGCATTCAGGTGCCCGGCTCGGTTGTCATGCACAAGACGAAGATTCGTGGTTCGTCTGACCAAGATCCCGGCGAACGTTTCTACTTCGAGGTGCGCAACAAGCTCTGGCTCTTTCGCACGTCGAAGGCGCTCAAGCCGTGGGAGAAGCTGGCCTACACGGCGGCCTCTGCCAGGCGCTGGGCCCGCACGTTCAAGGCGTCATCGAATCGGGGTGTGCTGTGGAACTGCCTGGGTCGAGGGCTGCGCCACGGCCTCTTCACGAGGCCACGCCCAACGGCCGACGTGCTCGCCGGTGCTGGCCTGCCCCTTGACGTGAGTGACACGGTGTTCTCGCTCACCGAGGGGCCAGGGCGGTCGTAGTGGCGAGCGCCGACTTCACCCTGCTGCTTCCCGTGTACGCGGGCGATACTCCCGACGCGCTTCGGCTCGCGCTCGAGAGCTCGACGGTGGGGCAAAGCCTCATGCCAGCTGAGGTGCTCGTCGTGATTGATGGGCCGATCTCTGCGGCACTTGAGGCGGTCATCGACGAGTTCGAGGCTGGCGGTGCGGTGCCCCTCACCCGGGTGCGCTTCGCCGAGAACCGCGGGCTCACCGAGGGGCTGAACGCAGGGCTCGAACGCGCGCGGTACGACGTTGTCGCTCGCATGGATGCCGACGATGTCTCGGTGCCCGACCGTTTCGCGAAGCAGTGGCCGCTCTTAGAGGCCGGCTACGACCTCGTGGGCGCGGGCATGGTCGAGTTCGACGACGACCCCGAAGCGTGCGGCGTGACGCGCATTCCGCCCGTCGGTGAAGCGAACATTCGCAGCCACGCTCGCACGCACAACCCCTTCAACCACCCCACGATGATGTACCGCGTTTCGCGGGTCAGGGAGGTCGGTGGGTACGAGCCCTTCGGCAAGATGGAAGATTATTGGCTCGGCATTCGCATGATTGCCAGCGGTGCGCGGGTCGAGAACATTGCCGAGCCACTCGTGAAATATCGCGTCGGATCGGGCGCGTTTGCTCGCCGGGGCGGCTGGCGTGAGGCGCAAACCGAGATCCGCCTCCAGAAGGCCATGCTCGGCATGGGCTTTATTGGCCGCGGCGAGTACCTGCGCAACGTGGTGATGAAGAGCGTGTACCGGATGCTGCCGGCGTCGGTGAAACAGGTGCTGTTTCGGCGTTTTGTTGCGGGTGGTCTGCCGAGTGATCAAAAGAGCAAAGATACGCAAAAGTAGCTTTCTAGCGAAGTGTTTTCCAATTCTTGTCAAATCGGTTAGGTAACAATATGGAAACACGAGAAATCCCTGATCAGCTAACCGAATCGATGGTTGCCTGAGGCAAGGTTCTGCGAAAGAAACAAGGTGTTTCGTAAACCCCTTGTTATGGTCGAAGTATGTTCTTTGCCGCTCTGTGAGGCGATGCAAGGAGCAGAAATCCGGCAGAGTGCCGGGCCGTGAAACGAAGCGCGTGAGTAGAGTGGGCCGCCTGCCGTAAGGTGGCCGTGATTGAGGGTGAGTGACCAGGATGTTGTTATTCCCTGACCTACCGCCCTATCAGATTGCCCTCACCTCGTTTTGCGAAGAAACGAACGTTACTCTCGGAGGAGAACAATCGTGACCAACCCCACAACCCGTGGGAGTCACGGTGATGCTGGGCCACAGGCCGGGCAGCACCATGATTCCGCATTGGCATTGCAGGTCTCAAACGTCTACAAAGTGTTTGGCCGCAATCCTAGAGAAGCGGTAAAACGTCTCAAGGCGGGCGACACCCGCGAGGGAGTACAGCCGCTCGGCACCGCCGCGGTGATCGACGCGAGCTTTGAAGTAAAGCCGGGCGAAATTTTTGTTGTCATGGGCCTCAGTGGCTCGGGCAAGTCAACGCTCATTCGCATGCTCAACGGTCTGAACGACACGACCGACGGTTCGATCAAGATTTTCGGCGAAGAGGTCGTTGGCCGTTCAGACGCTGAGCTTCGCGAACTGCGCCGCAAGAGCATGTCGATGGTGTTTCAGCACTTCGCGCTCCTGCCGCACCGCACCGTGCTCGACAACGTCGCCTACGGGCTAGAGCTGCAGGGCATCGACGCGTCGACCCGCAGGGCTAAGGCTCAGAACTGGCTTGAGCGCGTCGGGCTTGCAGGGTGGGAGAACCACTTGCCCGACGAACTCTCTGGTGGCATGCAGCAGCGCGTGGGTATTGCTCGCGCGCTCACGGCAGACACCGAGATTCTGCTCATGGACGAGGCCTTTTCGGCCCTTGACCCGCTGATCCGCCGCGAAATGCAAGAACAGCTCGTTGAGCTGCAGCAGGAGCTTGGCAAGACCATCGTGTTCATTACGCACGACCTGAACGAAGCCATGTTTCTCGGCGACCGCATCGCCGTCATGCGTGACGGCCGCATCGTGCAGGTGGGTAGCCCCAACGACATTCTCACCGACCCGGCCAACGACTACGTTGCGCAGTTCGTGCAAGACGTCGACCGTGGCCGCGTGCTCACCGCTGGCGACGTTATGGAGCCGGCCCTCGCTGCGATTCCAGCGAGCGCAGGCCCCCGGGCGGCGCTCAAGATGATGCGCGACATGCAGACCTCGGCCTGCTTCGTGACCGGCAACGGCCGCAAGCTCATTGGCGTTGTGCGCGATAAAGACGTGCTGCGCCAGGTTCGCGAGGGCAACACCGACATTCGTGAGCTTCTTCGACCCACACCCTCGACGGTGACCCCTGACCAGCACATTTCAGAGCTGTACGAGATGGCGGTCGAAAGCCCGCTGCCCGTTGCCGTCGTTGACGAGCAGCACCGCCTGCTCGGCGTCGTGCCGAGGGTCACGCTACTCGCGGCGCTGGCTGACCTGCCAACCACCACGAGTGCGATTCCCATCATCGAGCCACGGCCCGACGTGCCAGAAACCACGATGACTGAAGCGCTCGAGCTCGGCGAGCTCACCGACACTGATACCGATACTGATGCGCGAGAAGAAAACAGCGCTACGAAGGGAGAACAGGCGTGAATATTCCTAAGATTCCCATCGGTACATGGGGCCAGGTTGTTTTTGACTGGTTCCGCGACACCTTCGACTGGCTCATCGACTTTTTCAAGGTCTTCATCGACGTTCTCGTCAACGGCATCGTTGACGGGCTGCTCTCGGTTCACTTTCTCGTCGTCATCGTGCTGTTTGCGGCGCTCGGCTGGCTCGTTCGCTCGTGGCAGCTCGCCGTTGGCACGATCATCTCACTCCTGCTGATCGTCTCGATGGGCTACTGGCAGAGCGCGATGCAGACGCTCGGCCTCGTGCTCGTCGCAACGCTTATTGCTGTCGTGATGGCGATCCCGCTCGGTATTCTTGCGGCGAAGAGTGACCGCTTCAGTGCGTTCATGAAACCGTTGCTCGACTTCTTGCAGACGATGCCGGCGTTCGTGTACCTTGTGCCCGCCGTGCTGCTGTTCAGCATTGGCTTCGTGCCCGCGATCTTCGCGACCGTGATCTTTGCGATCGCTCCCGGCGTGCGCTTCACCGAGCTCGGTATTCGCGGCGTTGACGGCGAGGTCGTCGAAGCGGGTCAGGCCTTCGGTGCGAAGCCGGGCCAGATTCTGCGCGGCATTCAGCTGCCACTCGCCCTGCCAACCATCATGGCCGGCATTAACCAGGTCATCATGCTCTCGCTCTCGATGGCCGTGCTTGGCGGCTTCGTTGGCGCCCCTGGTCTCGGTAAGGACGTTGTTGCGGCCGTGATGCAGCAGCAGCTGCCAGCCGGTATCGAATCGGGCGTCAGCATCGTGATCATCGCGGTCTTCCTCGACCGTGTCACCGCAGCGCTTGGTAACCAGTCTGAATACCAGTCGTCGCTGCTCGGCCTCTTCCGTAAGCGTAAGGCCGACGCCAAGAAGGCATAAGCCCTGCACCCGCAGGAGCTTTACTCAAACCTAATCTGTATACCCAATCACTGTGGCAAGGCCGCAGGACGAAAGGAACACATCATGAAAAAACGTTTTATGGGTGCACTCGCACTCGGCACCGCAGGGCTTCTTGCACTCGCTGGTTGCGCAAGCGACGGTAGCGGCGGAACGAGCAGCGGCGGCTCAGACAACGGTTCGTCGGCAAGCGGCGACACCATCAAGGTTTCGTACATTGCTGGCTGGACTGACGGCCAGAGCATCGCGTACCTGCTCAAGGATCAGCTTGAGAAGAAGGACTTCAAGGTTGAGGTTGATGACCTCACCGACAACGGCCCCATGTACGCGGGCCTCTCGCAGGGCGACATCGACCTCTTTGCTTCGGCTTGGCCTGAGGTAACCCAGGCAAGCTACATGGAGGAGTTCGGCGACAAGATCGAAGACCTCGGCACCTGGTACGAGGGAGCAACGCTCACCATCGCTGTTCCTTCATATTCGAAGCTCAACTCGATCGACGAGCTCAAGGACAACGCTGACCTCTTCGGCAGCGAGATCATCGGCATCGAGCCTGGCGCAGGCCTCACTGGCGTGACCGAAGACTCGATGATTCCCGAGTACGAGCTCGAAGACACGATTACGCTCAGCACCTCGTCGACCGCGACCATGCTCACCATGCTTGGCGAAGCGATCGACAAGAAGGAAGAGATCGTTGTGACGCTGTGGCGCCCCTTCTGGGCAAACAGTGCCTACGACGTGAAGGACCTCGAAGATCCTAAGGGCGCAATGGGTGAGGCCGAGGGCCTGCACATTCTCGCTCGCGATGGCTTCAAGGAAGACTACGCAGATCTCGCTGACCTGATCGAACAGATCAAGCTCGACGATGACGCGTATGGTGCACTCGAGGAGCTCGTCACGAGCGACGAGTACGAGAATGACTCAGAGGGCGCCGTCTCGAAGTGGATCGAAGACAACGCAGACGCGTTCCCTGGCCTGCTCAAGTAGTTCTGGGGTAGGGCCGAGACCCTAACGCACATTCAGCGGGGCTCGCTGGTCGGTTATCCGGCTGGCGGGCCCCGCTTTTGCGTGGGCGCGCGTTCCCGCGCGCTCCTTCGCGCCTTCTCGCTCCGCCCTCTCTGTCTCTTTCGCCCCGCCCATCCCACTTCTTCGCGTTTCCACGCGCTTCTTCGCCCCGCCCGCCCCGCGTGTGGTCACTTTCGCGCACTGTGTGGTCAAAAAGTGTCGATTTCCCGCGAGATTTCGACACTTTTTGACCACACGATGGCGGATCGCGGCGCCAGCCGGGGCCCGAACCCGGGACTCGAGCGAATTCAGTCACGGGAGCGCTGTCCAGCCCGCTTGCTCGCGTTTTTTCGCCTCGCCGAGGCACCGTGTGGTCACTTTTCTTCGCCCTGGGGTCAAAAAGTGTCGATTTCCTGCGAGATTTCGACACTTTTTGACCACACGGTGGCGGATCGCGGTGCGAACGGTGGATCGCGGCGCGAACGCTCGGGGCGCCCGCGCTAGTGGCGCAGCGCCCTGCGCGCCAGCGAGTTGCCCACGAACTGCAGCAGCTGCACGAGCGCCACGATGACGAGGGTCGCAACGAAGGTGACTTCCCAGCGGAACACCTGGTAGCCGCGCGTGATCGCGAAGTCGCCGAGCCCGCCGCCGCCGATCACGCCGACCATGGCCGACATGTCGACGATCCCGATCACGATGAAGGTGTAGCCGAGAATGAGGGGTCCGAGGGCCTCGGGCAGCAGTACCATGAGGATGATGCGCAACGGCCGTGCTCCGGTCGCGCGCGCCGCCTCGATGACGCCGGGGTCGACGGTGACGAGGTTTTGTTCGACGATGCGCGCGATCGAGAAGACCGCACCGATGGTCATGACGAAAATGCCGGCGTTGATGCCGATGATGCTGCCGGTGACGAGTTTCGTGAGGGGGCCGAGCAGGGCAACGAGAATGATGAACGGGATGGGCCTGAAGAAGTTCACGATCACGTTGAGGGTCGTGTTCACGAAGCGGTTCGCGAGAATGCTGCCGGGGCGGGTGACGGTGAGCAGCACGCCGATGATGAGGCCGATGAGGCCGGCGACGAGCAGCGTGAGCGACACCATGTAGAGGGTTTGCCCGAGGCTCTTGAAGAGCAGCGGCCAGAGGGTTTCCCACGGGGTTTTGTTGTTGCTGAGATAACTCATGCGGCGAGCTCCTCTACGGTTGCGTGCTCGCGCAGGTGGGCGAGCGCTTCGTCGACTCGGTCGCCGCTGAGGGCGACGGTGAGCGACCCGAATTGCTGTTGTTGGATGATGTCGATGCCCCCGAAGAGCAGAGCGAAGCGGATCCCGTAGCTGGCAACCGCTTCTGAGAGCAGCCCGCCGACATCGAGATTTCGGGTGACGTGGATCGTGAAGAGGCGCTCGTGGCCACGCTCGCGCAACGAAGTGACCTGTGCGGCGTTGGGCTCGGTTTGCGAGACCGCTGCGAGGAAGGCTTTTGCCCGCTCGGTTTGCGGGTTGGCGAAGAGCTCGTAGGTGGTGCCGAGCTCGACGAGGTGGCCGTTGTCGAGCACGGCGACGCGGTCGGCGATGCTGCGCACGACGTCCATCTCGTGGGTGATGACGACGACGGTGACGCCGAGCTCGCGGTTTGTGCGGGCGAGCAGTTGCAGCACCTCGTGCGTTGTTTCGGGGTCGAGTGCGCTCGTGGCCTCGTCGGCGAGCAGTACGCTCGGTTTCGCGGCGAGAGCACGGGCGATGCCGACGCGCTGGCGTTGGCCTCCCGAGAGCTGCTCCGGGTACATCCAGGCCTTTTCGGCGAGGCCGACGAAGTCGAGAAGCTCCCAGATGCGTTCGGTGCGATCCGCCTTGGTCCATCCGGCGACGATGAGCGCAAACTCGATGTTGCCGAAGACGGTGCGCGACTTCATGAGATTGAACTGTTGAAAGACCATGCCGATGTTGCCGCGCACGCGGTGCATTTCGCCCTCGCGCAGGTCGCTCACGCGGGTTCCGTCGACGTCTACGGTGCCGGTGGTGACTTTTTCGAGGCCGTTGATGAGGCGCACGAGGGTTGATTTGCCGGCTCCGGAGTAGCCGATCACGGCGAAGATCTCGCCTCGATGTATGTCTAGGGTGATGTCGGTAAGCGCGGCTGAAGCGGCTTTGGCAAACGTCTTGCCTACCCCTGTGAAGCGAATGATCGAATCGGTCGACGCTGCGTCGGGGTGGCTGATGCCAGAAGCGTGCTCCGAGCGGCCCAGCTCGGTACGTGTCATGGGTATGAGTGTAGTTCGGTTTCGGCCGTGGGCCCGCATCGAGCGGGCTGTAGCGTAACACTCGGTAACACTCTTTTGGTGGCCGGGTGACCGAGCGCCTACAGTAATGCTGTTCGCCCCTGACGCTTTCAAGGAGAAGATCATGTCAGCACCCACTCCCCAGCCCGCTAGGCCCGAGAAACCCAAGTCGCGCGTCGGCCTTTGGGTCACGATCGCGATTGTTGCCGTTCTGGCGGTGATCGCTGCTTTTGTGGTGCCGAAGCTCACCCAGTCGAGCGACGCCGATGCGAAGCCAGCTGCCGGAAGCGAAGAAGTGACCAAGGTGAAGCTCGGCGTGAACGACATCGCCGAAGCGCACTGGGAGGTGCTCGTCGATCTCGCGGCCGAAGAGAACATCGAGGTTGAGCTCGTTTCATTCACCGACTACACGACGCCAAACCCGGCCCTCGCCTCGGGTGACATTGACATCAACAAGTTCCAGCACGTTCGCTACCTCGCGCAGCACGTCGCGACGCAGGGTGATGATCTTGTGCCGATTGGCTCGACCGAGATTTTCCCCATCTCGATCTTCTCGAAGCAGTGGAGCTCGATTGACGAGGTTCCCGAGGGCGGCGAAGTGACGATCTCGAACAACCCGGCAAACCAGGTGCGCCCGCTGCTCGCGCTCTATAACGCTGGACTCATCGCGTTCAAGGGTGAGGCTGACTGGAACGTCACGATTGACGACATCGACTACGAGGCTTCGAAGCTCGGTAAGGTGACTCCGATCGATCCGTCGCAAACGGCTGCATCGCTCGACTCGGTCGACATCGCGTTCGTCGATACCCCGTTCCAGCTGGCGGCTGGCCTCGGTGAAAAAGAGACGATCTACCGTGAAGATGCCAATCGCCCCGACCTGCAGCAGTACGTGAACGTGTTTGCCGTGCGCGGCGAAGACCGCGACAACAAGGCGCTGAAGCGCGTCGCCGAGCTGTACCACGCACCCGAGGTGCAGGCCGTGATCACCGAGCATCCCGAGTATGACGGTGTTGAGAAAGACGAAACCCAGGACGATCTGCTCAAGGTACTCGCCGAGCAAATCAAAGAATTTGAGTAGGCGCTAGCCCGCTCCCTGAGCGCGCAGGCCCCGCATTACGTGGGTGCCTGCGCGCTTCGTCGTTCACCGAATCTCCAGTGAACACTCGTGCTTTGCCCATGCGGGCAGGGTACCGTAACGACATGTCTGCGGTAATGACACAGCCGAATACCTCGAGACCAGTGCGCGCGAAAGGCGGGCATCGAACCGACATTCAGGGCCTTCGAACCGTGGCCGTCATGCTCGTTCTGCTCTATCACGCGGGCGTGCCATTCTTTTCTGGCGGCTTCATTGGCGTTGACGTTTTCTTCGTCATCTCGGGCTTTCTTATCACTGGCCTCATGCTGCGCGAGGTGAGCCGAACCGGCCGCATCGACCTCGCCGACTTCTATGCGCGCCGCATTCGGCGCATTCTGCCGGCGGCGACCCTCGTGATCGTGGTCACGCTCGTGCTCGCCATGCTCATTCTGCCCCCGCTGCGCTGGCAGGACACCGCGCTTGAAGCGGCTGCGGCCGCCGCCTACGTTGCGAACTGGGTGTTTGCGGCGGGCACCGGCTACCAGAACGCGGGGGCCTCGGTGAGCCCGCTGCAGCACTTCTGGACGCTCTCGGTCGAAGAGCAGTTTTACATCGTGTGGCCCTTGCTGCTCATCGCCGTGCTCGTGCTCATGAGGCGCAAGGCCCGTGCCGCGGGCATCAGCGAGCCGCTCAGCGAGTCCCGCTTTCGCCGGTGGGCGCTCGGCGCCGCCCTGCTCGTGGCCGTGCCCTCGCTCATCTGGGCGGTGGTCGCGACGGCCCGCACCCCAGAGGTCGCCTACTTCGTCACGACGACACGGTTGTGGGAAATCGCGATCGGTGCGCTGCTCGCCATTCTCGCGCCTCAGCTGAGCCGCATACCCGCCCGGGTAGCCCTCGTGCTCGGCTACGCCGGCGCTGCTGCGCTCGTCGTTGCGGGCACGACCTTCGTCGTCGGCGAGATCCCTTTTCCCGGCCCCGCCGCCCTCGTGCCCACGCTCGCGACGGCCGCGATCATCATCTCGGGACTCGAGGGCCGCGACACCCAGGGCATCGGCAGGCCGCTCTCGCTTCGCCCGATGCGCTTCGTCGGCGATCTCTCGTACTCGCTGTACCTGTGGCACTGGCCACTCATCGTGTTTGCGACGGCGCTGCTCGGCGGAACCCTCACGCCCGTCTGGGGCATCGTCATGTGCGCCCTCGCGTTCGCACCCGCCTATGCGAGCTACCGCTTCGTCGAGGTGCCGTTTCGCGACTGGGGCCGCGTGAAGAGGAGCTCGTGGGCCGCTATTCGCTCAGGGTTTGCAATGATCATGATCACGGTGGTGACTGCCGCGACCGTGTTCGGCTTTGCCCGCATCACGGGTGCCGAGCAGCCGGTCGCCGAGAACGCTCAGGGCGCTCGCGTGCTCACCGATGATGTTTCAGACGACGATCTGAGCTCGTTTGAGGGATCGGGCACGCCAGTCGACGTGGTGAGCGACGGTATCGCGCCAGCCGTGCTTGAGGCCAACAAAGACAACGCTCAGCACTACGGCGACGGGAACTGCCACCGCGACTACGAGGGCACCGAGCCCGCCGACTGCGCGTTTGGCGACACTGATTCGAGCACCGAGGTCGTGCTCGTTGGCGACTCGCACGCGGCGAACTGGGCGCCGGCACTCATTGAGATTGCCGAGGAGCAGGGCTTTAAGCTCACCGTGCACACGAAGTCGGGTTGCGCGTTTGCGCCCGCAGACCAGGTGAAACAAGGCGGATCGTACCCAGAATGCCGCGAGTGGGTTGACGCCGTATACGACGAGATCGAAGCGACCAGCCCCGACGTCGTGATCACGAGCAACGAGGGCAGCCGCGGCATTATGAAGGGCGGCGAGATCTTGCCAGAGGGCGAGTGGGAAACGGTGCTCGAGAACGCCTACGAAGACATTTGGGACGGTTTGACGCAGCAGGGCATCGACCTCGTGGTTATCGCCGATACACCCGAGATGGGCCACCACGTGCCCGAGTGCGTGTCAGAGCATCCGACGAAACTCACGAAGTGCTCGACGCCGCGCAAGGAGGCTCTCGAGGAGATTCCGCGCCCTGAGCTCGACGCCGCCGAAGAGGTCGACGGCGTCGAGGTTATCTCGATGGACAACTGGGTGTGCCCCGACGCCGACAACTGCCCGGCCGTGGTGGGCAACACCCTCGTGTGGCGCGACAGCCATCACCAGACGGCGAGCTACTCGGAGTCGCTGGCGGATCCGCTGGCGGAGAAGCTGGGTGAAGTTTGGCAATAAAGCAAAACGAATCCTGGGAGGCTGAAGCCTTTCTCTTATCGAGGCGTCATATGAGAAGAAACATGCTTTGAAACTGAGGAGGGAAAGCAGCTTTAGCCTTTACGGCAGCAGTGCGTAACCGCGGTTCGCTGGCCTGGTGAATAAGGAGCCATCGGTTCATGTATCACCCCTAATCCATCGAATAGACGACAGCCGTGCGATATGAGTTTGTGCTCTTGCGAAAACTGTAAACGGAGTATCGAAGAACGTTTTACCCGGTTAGCTTTGCGAGTCGGTGGGGTAGTATCGACAGGTGTCTTCTTGAGCTCCAAGACAGATTTTTTATGGGTGGGAGTGGACTTGTCAAGAACTATTGCTGTTGTGTTTGCTGGTGGAGTAGGCACGCGCATGGGAAAAGCGGTTCCAAAACAGTTGCTTGAAGTCGGTAATAAACCGATCCTTGTTCATACGCTTGATCAGTTTCAGGCTCATGACACTATTGATGATGTTTTTCTTGTGGTCGCTGAAGACCAAGTGGAAAGCATGAAAACTGTTACGGCAAAATTCGGAATTGATAAGGTCCGAAAAATTGTTGCCGGTGGTTCCTCAGCACATGAATCGATCATGAACGGGTTAGAAGCTGCTGTTAACGATGGAGTTAGCAGCGATTCAGTTGTTCTCATTCACGATGGTGTTAGGCCGATCCTTCCGTATGATCTGATAACCAAAAACATTAAGAGCGTACTTGAATTCGGTAGTGCGATTACGAGCATCCCCGCGTTTGAAACTGTTGGTATCTCTCGTGACGGTGTGAGCATTGAGGGTATTCCGGAACGATCTGAGATGTATGTTCTGCAGGCACCCCAGAGCTTTAGGCTAGGGAAGATCTTTTCTGCGAACCAACGCGCTCGCGAAGACGGTAAAGTTGGCGACTTCATCGACCAAGCGCATCTTATGAATTATTACAACGAGAAACTACATCTTGTTGACGGTATGCGGGGCAATATCAAGCTCACGACTCCGAACGATCTAGAGTACTTTTCGTACCTTTTTAGTAGCGGCGAATACCAAAATCTTCTTGGAGGTCAAGCATGACGCAAACAGTGCTGAAGGACATGGCATATATCGTTGAACACTTGGCCGATGTTCGAGAAGAGTTTTCGGGAAGAACAATCCTCGTCACCGGTGCTACGGGTATGGTCGGCCAGTATGTGGTACGTGCATTGCTCGCACTCGCTGACGACCTTAACGGCTTTGGTCCGAAAGTCATCGCGAACTATCGCGATGAGGTAAAAGCAGAAGAAGCTTTTGGTGATCTCCGTAAGCATGAGTCGTTTGTAGCTCTTGTTGGCGATGTTACTGACGTAGATTTCTCTTCGGTGCAAAGTCTTGACTACATCATTCATGCAGCAAGCCCTGCTTCACCTTCTTTCTTCAAGAATCAACCGGTCGACGTTATCAAAGCAAATGTTCAAGGAACCTGGAACCTTCTAGAGCTCGCGAGAAGAACAGGCGCAGCCTTTTGCTTTGTCTCTACTATGGAGATCTACGGAGAGCTTGGGGAACAGGAAGATATTCGCTACGTAACAGAAACTGATTACGGAGCGGTTGATACTCTCGATCTGCGCTCAGCGTACCCTGAGAGTAAACGCCTAGCCGAGAACCTCTGCGTGGCCTATGGGGCGCAATATGGTGTTCGTTCTTCGCTTGCGAGGCTGTCGCACACTTACGGACCCGGTATGTCACTGAATGACGGCAGAGTGCAAGCTGAGTTCTTGAAGAAGGCACTTTATGGTGAGCCGATTGTCCTGCTTTCAGACGGTAGCAGCGTGAGGACTTATACGTATATTGCCGATGCAACGACGGCGATTCTTAGGATTATGCTCAAAGCAGGTATACAACCTGAGGCTTTCAACATCGCTAACCCTGATGCTGAGGTATCAATTCGCGTGCTCGCTGAAACAGTTCTGGAGCAAACGGGCCGCAGTCCTCAAGAACTTGAGGTTCGGCCACAGCACAATCCGCTCTGGAGTAGAGCTACCGGAAAAGTGGTAGTGCTTCCAACAAAGCTCAAAGAAATTGGTTGGGCTCCTGAAATAGGAGTAAGCAACGGTATCTTGCGTACAGCACAACACCACCAGGAAATTCTTGCCCGATGAATATAGCTTTAGTTTTTACAGAAGGACTTGAACCAGAGGCGCTGGAAGGCACACTTGCCTCGGTCGATACGATTGCTCAGCAGTCTAAGAACACCTTCCTTGTTTTCTCGACCTATGATTTTGTCGCCGAGAACTATCCCCACGTTGAGATCACCAAGCTCACGCAAAGCCAGCTGAACGAGTTAGCTTTTCTCGAAAACCTTGCTCCTGACGACTTTGTCGAAATTTTGAATGTAGCCGTGACGTTCAAAAAGAACGCTTTTGCGAGGTACGAATCGGGAGCTGCCGGGCTTCCCGATGTTCAGATGCACGTTGATAGGACATATCAGCACCGCCTAGTTGAACACACGCTCGAGCGCGGCTCAATGACGGTTAACGATGATGAAGCGATCTGGACGGGTGCATTCCCACTTCTAGTGAGAACATCCGTACTTCGCGTATATCGAGAGCTGGATATTCTCGACCATTCAATCCTTTATAATCTTTGCCTGGTTCATTCCGGACGTATGCGTATTATCCCTGATGCGGTAGCTATGCCCGCCGAGAATCCAGACCTGCGTTATTTGGACAACTTTGATAGCGACTGGTATTTGGAATTTGTCAGACGTTGGGAAAAGCTGTTTGATCTCTGTAACAGCACGTATCAGGGAGTTCCTGAGACGCTGCAGAAGGCTTTTCTTTATCTGTTAGAAATGCGTATCGTCACTAATGTGAACACCAAGCATAAACAGGTACTCAATTCGGGAGAAGTAGACCAGTTCTTCTTGTTCCTTGGAAGGGTCTTGTCTTCAGTTTCGGATGAACTTCTGCTTCGAGGCAGCGACGTGCTCCAGAACTTGAACAGAAGTACTCGTATGTATCTGCAGAGTTTAAAGCCAGACAAGGAAGCGGCAGCAAATTACCAGCGGACGGGCAACGATGTCCTGACACGTTATGGCTATACAACGATTGCTAGTTTGTCTGGCACACGAATTGCTATTGACTCGATGGCCTTTTATGAGGACAAGCTAGAAATTGCAGGATTCTTCCCAGCTTTTGTTGATCATGAAAATGTTGATCTCTTCCTTGAGAGCTCTACGGGCAATCAAATTCTGCTCCCAGATGTCGAGCGATACTCAGAATTTCAGATTTTCGGAAAAAACATTCATCGGCACCCTACGTTCGTAGCCTCCGTTGAGCTGAAGGACTTTATCGATGCAAAGTGGCTGAGATTTGTCAGCATCGACAAGGTTTCCGGAATTCAGATTGTCCATGATCTCAAGTTCAGAAAACCATTAGCAAAGTTGACGTCAAGAAACCGGAGCTACTGGGATCTTGGGCCTGTACTGATGCGGTACGAAGATAAGTCGCTTCGCATTGAGCCTTCTTCGAAGAAGAATGTTTTTCTTGCTGAATCAAGGTTCTTGGTTTCAATTTTGAAAAACCGTGAAAAAGGGGCGGGGCGAGCTGCACTACTTCGCATGGCGTTCTGGCTTACGAAACCTTTTTTCGGTTCAAAGCGGGTATGGCTTTATTCCGACAAAGTTTACAAAGCGGGGGATAACGGCGAATACGCCTTTAATTACGCTTCGAAACAGGACGACGGTATAAAAAAATATTACGTTCAACGTTCCGATACACCTGATGCTTCACGTTTTCGTCAAGAAAAGAAAAAATTTCTCAAATTTGGCACGTTGAAGCATAAGCTGGCATTCTTAAACGCCGATATCGTATTTGCGACACATACTGTCTTACCTCTGCAGCACGGATTGGGGAAGATCGAACGACACCTTCGGGGCCTTTTCCTCTACAACACCGTCTTCCTCCAACACGGTTTGAGCGTGCAGCGTCTACCGTGGATCTTGAACAAGTACGTTGATAATACGAGAATGTATTGTTTGGCATCAGACTTTGAGAAGCGGAATCTTATGCTTCCTGAAGCCGGCTACTCAGAAGAAGATTTGGTGACAACTGGTGTTGCCCGGTATGACGGGCTTATTTCAAACGCCCAAAAGCGAATTCTCATTACTCCTACTTGGAGGACATATTTAGCCCCACCAGGACGTTTCGGGCAGTCTAGGCCAAGGAGCGAACAGTTCCTACAGTCCGACTATTTCCTGCTCTACACGAGGCTTCTTAATGATGAAAGATTAGTTGCAGCTGCCAGGAACAGTGGCTATACACTTCAGTTCCTGCTTCACCCGGTTATCAGCTCTCACTATCTTGATTTCCAAGAGGTGCTTAACGACGTTGAGGTGCTCGCTGCGACAGACGACGTAAGCTACGAAAAGTTGCTGACTGAAGCAGACGTTATGGTGACTGATTACTCTGGTGTTCAGTTTGATTTTGCGTACATGAATAAGCCGATTCTTTATTACCATCCTGAGACGTTGCCGCCGTCGTACGAAGAAGGCGTTTACAGTTACGAAACAGATGCCCTAGGCAAGGTGTTTGCAGAACAGGACGAACTGGTAGCAGAGCTTATTCGTTTGATGGAAAAGGGCTGTCAACTTGACCCAGAAATTGGTAAGAAAATCAAGAATTTCTTCTACCATCAAGATCATCAGAATGGTAAGCGTATCTATGACGCGGTCATAGCAAAAGACTTTAAACGTCAGTGAGTGGGCTACGTAGAAATATGATTGAAGGGGCCGAAAATCCCGAGCCGGAAGCACTCAGACACAAAACGCTATTTGCAAGACTGCTTGGTGGAAAACTCTGCCTTCTTCAGATTATTTACCTTCCAAATGATGAAGAGAGCGACCATCAGTCGGTAACGGCTACAGTTGCAGTAGGGGCAGGGGAACGAACCAAGCCTTTACATATTCGGCGTCTAAGTAAGAGCAGGATCAAGAGACCAATTGATTTCTTGAGATCACTGCACTTTGTTCGCGTGCCCCTTCCTGCTGACGATCAGATCAACAACCATGTGAAGTACTATTTTTCTGAAGGACAGATAGAGCATTCACAACCTGTCTATTTTTACAATAAGCAAGCTGAAGAAAACCGACGTCTCTATTACGTCCCCTTCTCTCAACGGCGAAAAGGCAGTCAGGCGCAACACCTCAGACGAACTAACTCGAGCACGATTGTTTTCGTCCAACGGCCTGTTTTTGCCGTAGAAAATACTGTTCGGTTTCGTTTCATGGAGTCAGGCTTAGTATGCTGCTGTCTCTACATGCTCGGTAGAGTGCACGACCAGTTTTCTTCAAAGAAAAACTATCTGTTCTATGAGAAGTTCGCTGCTAAAGCCGAAGAGGGAGCTTTTGAGCTTTTTGTCACTATGCGCCGAGAAAACCCGGATTCTTTCTTCATTATTGAAAAAGACAGCGCTGACTACAGAAAAGTCGCTTCAACTCCCGGCGTAATTACCAAATACTCGTGGGCTTATTACTGGAAGATCTTTACTGCGCATACCTTCATCGGTACTGAGGTGCCTACTCACCTTTCAATTATTCGCTCTAATAATTCATGGCTTCGGCGAAGAATCTATATTAAACCGTACGTCTTTTTGCAGCACGGTATTATCTATATGAAAAATCTGGGGCGATCCTCTGTATACGTTCATGGCAGAGAAGGAGAACCAGAAATAATCATTGCGAGCAGCCAAAAAGAGAAGGCTGTCATCGTTCGTGACCTCTTGCTCCCACCAGAAAGGGTGGCGGTGACAGGACTCGGGCAGTTCTCGCTAATTCAGCCGAATTCGGTTGCGGGGCTGAAGCCAGATGTTGTCACGATTATGCTTACTTGGCGCCCGTATGACGAACACATTGCCGAGCCCTCAGAGACTGCCTACCTGCAGGTCTTGCTAGACGCTGTAGAAGCATGTCGAAGCGTGATGCAAGATGCTGACCTTCGAATCCTGCCGCATCCAAAATTTAGGGATACTTTACTGCAATCAGAATTTGGAAATGCTTGTTGGCAAGGGACGGTTTCCGATGCCCTTGCCGACACAAAGCTCCTCATTACAGACTATTCTTCGATTGCCTATAATGCTTTTTACCGTGGTGCCGGGGTTGTTTTCTTCCAACCTGATGTTGAAGAGTATGAGGATGCTACAGGTGAGCTGATCCCTCAAGCCTCAGAGTATATTGGGCACCGGGCTTTCTCGGCTGAGGAGCTTGCTGAGACGCTCAGCGGCTGTCTGGATGAAGATGGGACGATATCGCTCAACTCTGCACGCACACCGGAACACGAAGCAAATTATCGTTTAATTAATGAGTTTCAAGACGGCAAGAACATCGAACGAATCTCAGAAATGCTTGTTTCACGCTTCCATACGCAGCAGTAACTATCTCACTTGATAAAAGAGGCGTAGCCCTTCCGAAGGGAAGGGCTACGCCTCTTTTCTTTAGGCTCGTACAGCTACTTGCTATTGGACAAGAAGTTGATCCTGCTCGAGGCTGTCTTCCTCCGAGTCTGTCTCTGGCTGCAAGTCATCGTTTCCTTCAACCTGTTGCTCTGAGGGATCAGGGAGTACTTCCGTCTCGGTCTGTTTGAGCGGAGCAGCTGCGGACTTAGTTTTGATAAGTTTCACGCCGCCCTTAGCCGTCCAGACCAGAGTGCCATTTTCGAAGAGCTGTCGAGATTCTTTGCTCGTTCGTATCTCGGGGCCGATCGGAAGGCCTAACGAACCATTGGGGCCCCCATTGCTCAGGTACCAGGAACGGATTGCTCCGTTGATGACTGAGGCCCCGGTCTTCTGGCTCCAGTATGCGGTGCCCTTTTCGAACTCTTGGCGTGAGACGCCCTTTGAGCGGTGTTCTGGGCCGATGGGGAGGCCGAGGTAGCCCTTGGGGCCGCCTTCGCTGTTGTAGAGGGCGCGGATTGCTCCGTTGATGACTGAAGTCCCGGTCTTCTGGCTCCAGTATGCGGTGCCCTTTTCGAACTCTTGGCGTGAGACGCCCTTTGAGCGGTGTTCTGGGCCGATGGGGAGGCCGAGGTAGCCCTTGGGGCCGCCTTCGCTGTTGTAGAGGGCGCGGATTGCTCCGTTGATGACTGAAGTCCCGGTCTTCTGGCTCCAGTATGCGGTGCCCTTTTCGAACTCTTGGCGTGAGACGCCCTTTGAGCGGTGTTCTGGGCCGATGGGGAGGCCGAGGTAGCCCTTGGGGCCGCCTTCGCTGTTGTAGAGGGCGCGGATTGCTCCGTTGATGACTGAGGCCCCGGTCTTCTGGCTCCAGTAGGCCGTGCCGTTCTGGAACTCTTGGCGTGACACACCTTTATCGCGCTGTTCAGCTCCTATCGGGAGACCAAGGTAGCTTGTCGCCCCACCCTCAGAGTTATAGAGCTTCCTAATGGCTCCGTTGACGCCAGATGCGCCTGTTGCTTTGCTCCAAAACAGAGTTCCTCCTGCGAACTCTTGGGAGATGTAGCTCTTGTGGTTGCGCACTGGCGCTGTAGCTGCACCATAGACACCTTGAGCTCCACCTTGTTTTGTGTAGAACTGATTGAGCTCGGGGGCAACCGAGAACCCGTTGGGCGAGCCAAACCAATCAGAGTAGAGGAGGAAAAAGTTGCGGTTACCGTATGTTGAGCAGCTATTGCCGGTTCCCCACTGAGCATCGAGTGCTGCCTGGTTTGGGCGGTAGGGAGTGTAAATGTAGAGTGCTGCCGTTGCGGCGTTCTCGATATAAACTTGCGAAGTGCCACAAGCCTTGTTGGGGTGCCACTGGATTGTGTTCGTTTGCTTAGGCTTAATGGAGTAGTTCTGTGGGTTCTGCTTGTAAACCTTAAACTGCCATGCGGCACTGTATACCTGGTTGAAAAAGCCGTAGAAGTTTTTATCGCAGTTTGCGCTATGGCCTGGGCCAGTATCTGGGCACCCGTACCCCATAGCTCGGCTGAACTGGGCTACAGTAGGCCATTCATCAGTAACCAGCGATTGTTCTTTTTCAAGCATGGTAATGAGTACTCGTTGGCTGATGCCACAAGCTTGACCGACTTTGGTAATAATTTGGGCCGCAGTTTCGTTCTTAGCTCCGGTATAAGCCTTGCAGTACTTGTTGGCAGGCTCTGACGTTGTAGTCTGGCGGTAGCCGTTAAGACAGTTAGAAGCGAAAGTTGTTGCGCCGCCCCAGACTGCCGGGTCACCTGGTTTTCTATTGGGCTGGCCGATAGTGCACTTGCCACCTCGAACAGTCTCGTTAAGGAATTTCTGTACTTCGGCTGCCTTCATGGCCGAGCCGTTGTACAGGTTCTCATCCAGAAGGATATTTCCAGGGTTGAACGAACGAGCATCGGCTGCCGTAGCCGCAGACGGAGCATATGTCAGTAGCGTGGCTGAAAGAATAGCTACAGTTCCCATAGCTATGAGCGACCGCGCGTACTTTTTTAGCGAAAAACTTTTTTTCTTTTTCAAATCCACGTCCCCCAACGTATACAGAGATACGCCCAATTCTAGTGGGGTAGCGGAGGCTTTTCGCTAGTCTGCATAAGCCGGGAGTACAAACGGGCGAATTAGCAGTGGGTCTCTATTTTTTCTTCTTGGGCGTGACAAACTCGGCCGCCTCATTGATCGGCCCGTCAAAAACGATTTTTCCCTTTTTCAAAACAATGCCGCGTTCGCAAAGCTCTTTAACGGTGTTGACGTTGTGACTCACCACGAACATCGTTTTACCTGATTGGCTGAGCTCTTTCATCTTTGCATTGCATTTTTCTCTGAAAGCTGCGTCACCTACCGAGAGGATCTCGTCTACCAAGAGAATGTCGAGTTCAGTGTGTACTGCAACCGAGAAACCGAGGCGTGAATACATTCCAGAGCTGTATCGCTTCACCTCGGTGTCGATGAATTCGCCGATGCCCGCAAACTCGAGAATATCCTCGAGCCGCTGATCAGTTTCTTCTTTCGACATACCGAGAATTGCGGCGTTAAGGTAGACGTTGTCTCGACCGGTGAGGTTCGGGTGAAAGCCGGCACCAACTTCGAGCAAGCCTGCCACGCGCCCGCGCGTGCGCACCCATCCAGCGTCGGGCCGTTGTACCCCAGAGACGAGCTTCAGCGTCGTCGACTTACCAGAACCGTTATGACCGAGTAAAGCAACTGACTGGCCGGTCGGCACTTCGAAAGAAATATTGTCGAGAGCCCTGAACGGGGTGTAGTTCGATTTTCCTTTCACCAGAGAGATGAAAGATTCTTTCATCGATCCAGAGTGTCGAATATCGAACTCTTTGACCACGTCGTGTACTACGATCGCAGGCTTCTTTTGCTGCTCTTCCGCGGTGTTATCAGAGGTGCTGGGCAAAGGTACCCTCCGTCTTCTTGAAAACGAGTTGTCCTATTAGGAGCGCAACGATGCCGAGCCCTAGGGCAGCTCCCGAATAGGTGAGCAGGTTTGGTGCGAGGTCAGGGGCTGTTGCAGTTGGCGCCCAAAAAGCGTAATGGAAAAGCTCTACGGCAGCTGTCGCGGGGTTAGCCATGTAGATGTGAAAAAGCCAGTCAGGGAAAGCTCTCTGCACCATGCTCCAAGAGTAGATGACAGGCGAGCCCCAGGTAGAGAACATCAGAATGAGGTCGACAATGTTTCGTGAGTCACGGTGTTTGACGTTGATTGCGCCAAAGAAGAGTCCTAAACCGAGTGTCCATATGACAAGGAGTAGCACTGCAGCAACAAAGGCAGCAATTTGAAGCCACGAAAAGCTGAGCCCGAAAAAGAGTGCAACGATAACCAAGATGACAACCTGTGGCATGAAGTGCACGAGAGCGACGCCGACCGCAGCTACTGGAAAGAGCTCACGGGGAAGGAAGATCTTTTTCACGAGCGAACTATTGTCTACGATCGCGCTCGTGGTGTTTCTAAAGATTTCGCCAAAGAGGTTGACAACGATAAGACCCGAAAAAAGATACAGCGGGAAATTCTCGATATCGCGGTCGACTTTGAGGAAGAGGCTGAACACAATCCAATACATGCAGAACTGTGCGAAAGGTCTGACATACGACCATGCCCAGCCGAGGGCTGAGCCGTAATACCTCGTCTTGATGCCCTTTTTGACGATGAGCGTCATGAGGTAAGGGTCGTTGAAAACGCTGAGCAGGCCGCGGCTCTTGCCCGGCGTCTTATACTCGGGGTCTGTTAGTGCAGGGTGCTGTGACACGTTGGCCATTCTACTGATGCTTCATTTTCATTGGCTGAGACGGGTTTGCTTCGCGCCAGTCGCTGATGAACGTCGAGAGCGCCTCGAGTGATTCGTCGGTTGAGACGAGCGCGGTGCCCGCAACCTCGTAGTGCGAGAGCAACGCCTTTGCGGCCTCATCGGCGATGCCAGAGCGCTGCATACCAACAGCATTGACGCCGGCAACACGAGCGGGCGAACCGTAGGCCTTAGCAAATGGCGGCACATCGGCCGTGACCGGGGTGCCCATGCCCACCATTGCTCCTGAAGCAATGATGCGGCGCTGGTGCACCGAGGCGTTCATACCAATGTTGACGCGGTCACCGATCACGCAGTGCCCGCCGATGCTCACGCCCGCCGAAATGGTCGTCGCGTCGCCGACGAGAACGTCGTGCGCAAGGTAGGCGCGGTTCAGCACCCAGCAGTCGGCGCCGATGGTGGTGGCTCGGTGCGATCCCTGATGCACAACAGCCCCCTCGCGAATGACCGTACGATCGCCGATGACCACGCCAGCATGCTGCAGGTCACCAGACCACGCAGCGTTTTGGGGCAGTGAAGAGATCTCTGGTGGGCCGCCGATGAGCGCACCGGGGCCGATCCACACCCCATCGCCAATGGTGCAGGGGCCAAGAATGACGGCATGGGGGCCGACGGTGACGCCCTCGCCGAGAGTGACACCGTCGCCAATAAACGCGAGTGGGCTGATTGCGCTCATGCTAGTTCAGCTCGATCGACTCGCCTGATTTACCCGACGCGATCGCGGCCTCGGCGACGCGAAGAGTCTCTAGCCCCTCGCGCAGCGTTACCGCGGTATCGCGCACACCAAGAATTGCGTCACGAAACGCCTCGTGCTCGTTGCGAAGGGGCTCGCGCTTCTCGAGCGCGAAGCGGGTGACGGTACCCTCGCTGACGCCGCGGAAAGCGGTGACGGCATCCCAGCCGCTCTCGAGCGTACCGTTCTCATAGAACGTGAGGTCGGCCGTGAGTGTATCGGCAACGTATGCGCCGCGTTCGCCGGTAACCACGGTCAGGCGCTCCTTGAACGGGGTTAGCCAGTTCACGAGGTGGTTGACCATGATGCCGTTTTTGAGCGTGCCGGTGATCGAAACCATGTCTTCGTGCTCACGGCCGCTGCGGTAGGTCGTGTTGGCTGAGATGCGCTCGTAGAGTGACTGAGCCACCCACGAGGTGAGGTCGATGTCGTGGCTGCCGAGGTCTTTGACCACGCCCACGTCGGCGATGCGCGCGGGGAAGGGGCCCTGGCGGCGGGTATGAATCTGGTATACCTCGCCGAGATCGCCGTTGGCGATGCGCTCGCGCATGCTCATGAGGGCAGGGTTGAAGCGTTCAACGTGGCCGACTGCTGCAAAGACCCCTGCCTTGTCGAAAGCCTCGACGAGGCGCTCAGCGGCGGGAAGGTCGTGGGCGACGGGCTTTTCAATGAGCGTATGTACGCCTGCCTCAGCTAGCTTGAGGCCGATCTCTTCGTGAAACTTTGTAGGTACGGCCACAACAGCAGCGTCGACTCCAGCCTTCAGCAACCCTTCGACCGACTTGAACATACGGGTAGACCCGGCAACACCGTGCGGGTCGCCCATCGCGTCAGCTACAGCGACAAGCTCGACGCCTTCGATCTCGCGCAGAACACGTGCGTGGTGGCGGCCCATCATTCCGAGCCCAATGAGACCAACGTTGATGGTCATGGTTATTCCTTCCAGTTGCAACCGGTAATTTCGTACAGCACTGCGTCGCCCTCGCGGTCGAGTTCGGTGAGCGCCATTGAATCTGTAATGTTGCTAATTTCGTCGAGTTCTTCACGCACCTTGTACGTTTTGAAGACATACCGCTCGCCGAAGTCTAAAACGAAACGAGCCCCGATGTCTTCGGCCGCCTCACAGGAATGCTGCGTGCCCGAGGTGATTCCGTCGTAGGCTGCCCAGGTCTCGGCAGGGTAGTTACCACCGGCGTGCGGCACCGCGACGTGGCGGCCCGTGAGTGCATAGGCAAGCGATCCACCGTTCCACGGGTTGGTGAGAATGACGTCGTCTTCGCCAACATGCTCGCCGAGTCGTTCGAGTAGTGCCCGCTCGTCGAGTGAAAGCAGGGGCGCTTCATCTTCGCTGGCTTCATACTTGCTCTCGATGTAGCGTGACACCCCGTAGAGCGAGGTGCCGGCAATCGCAATACCAAAGACGGTCACGGCTGCGATGTACCATCGTGCGACGTTACGGCGGCCGGCTCCGTGTGCGAACAGTCGCAGTGAGACGGGGCGCACGGCGTCGAGCACCAGTTTGCCGCCGAGCACCGCAAAGGGCAGCATGCCGAGCGGCACGATGGCTGCGAGCCGCCAGGGGTCTGAGTACCAGGGTGAGAGGAATAGTTCGCGTATCGCGTTGGGCGTAAACCCGTCGGCGAGCACGTAAAAACCGATAGCGAGCAGAAGGCCAATGAAGTACGGTGCGAGTGAACGTCGCACCCAGAAGGTTGCAATGCCGACGAGTACGAAGAACGAGACCACCCAGTTGTGGCCGTCAAGGTGTGGCGCCGTGCCGAGGGCCTCGGTGATGGCGCCGAAGGGCCCCTGCGAGCCGCCCCAGTCGTTGCTGCCGGTGCGGCCGATGAACCAGAAAGCCGCGCCTGCCGCGAGACTCACGGCAAGAATGGTGACGCCAGCGGTGCGTGAGAGCCACGAGAAGCCTTGCGCGAACCTGCCAAAGCACGTCGTGATGGCAAAACCGATCGTGAGAATGAACGAGGCGTGCAGCGCATTCGGGTGGGCGAGCGTCGCTGCGCCAAGCGCGCCGAGGGTGAGCAAGATGGTGGCGAGCAACGAGATCTCATCGGTGAGCCTTGCCCGCCCCGTGTTGCAAAGTTTTGCGACGCCAATGACCACGTAGGGCAAGAGCGACATCGACAGCAGGTTCGGGTAAAGCACGCCAAAGCCAGTCAGGCTGAGCGGTAACGATGGAAACGCCGCGGCGAAGATGCCGGCAGCGAGTGTTGCGTTGCGGCCGGGGCCAGCAACCGCGCGGCCGAGGCCTACCGCGCCAACGCCCCAGACCAGCGAAACGCAGGTAAAGAGCACGGCGTTCGTCGCGAGGGGAATGCTGGTACCCGAGAGCTGTGCGACGAGCGCGACCAGCGCGTGCCAGACCGTGGGGTAAAAACTGGGGTTGCCCGGGTCTGAGAGATCCATCGCGAGGGGCGAAGCGTTGCCGCTCTCGACAATGAGCTGTGCCGCATTGAGGTGAAAAATTGCGTCGTAGGTTTGCGAGATCGCGTCGGGGCTCGGGAGCGCCTTAGCGAGCGTGTAAGCAGTAATACCGGCGGCAAAGATGGCTGCCGCGAATGGCATGAGCGCGGCGCCGAGGGGGCGGGCAGCGCTACGGCGTGGGTTCTTCTTCGACGCCGGGTAGGTAGCCAGCCGCAAGATGGCGCCGAGGGCGATTGCCGCAACAACGGGCACCGGCCACGACCAGGTGAGGTGCAGCAGCGGGGCCGCTATTGAGGTCACCGCGATGACTGCAAACGACGCGGGAATGGCGGTGAGCAGCATTGCATAGCCGCGGGCGCGAAGCCCCCAGGCAATGGGGATGCCGCCGACCAAGACCAGGGCAACCGCGACCGTGAGCGGGGGGAGCAGAGCGAGCCATTGCAGCATGCTTAGTGTGCCCCAGACCCGGCGTCGGTGTCGTCAGCAGTGAGCCGCGCCTCCATGAGCGCGACGGCGCGTGCGAGCTCGGTGACCCGTGCATCGCTTCGTGCCTTCGCGCGCATCGTCGAAACGGCAAAGAGCATTGAGACGATGACAAAAACGTAGAGCAGCAGGTCGGCGCCGCGACCGATGCCGAGCAAGTTTGCGACCATCGTGAGTAGGTCAGGGAAGATGATGGCGACGATCGCAGCGAGCGCGACGAGCAGTGCGAACAAGCGCTTCATCGCGAGCGAGCGCTCGCCCTTGACGAAGGTCATCGAGAGTATGGCGATGCCAAGAACCCCGAGAATGAGCAGAAACTGAAAAAACGTCATGATCTCGCCTAACGAATAAAGAGGTCAACGAGAATGTTGATCGAGTTGAGCAGCGATTGGCCCTTCGCCTTCGAATAGTCGGTGTACAGCACCTCAACGGGCTGCTCAGCGTAGGGAAGACCGGTGCGGCCGAGCTGCACGATGATCTCGGTGCCGTGGGCCATGCGGTCTTGCTTGAGGTTAACTTGCTCGAGCGCGTCGCGCCGAATCACCCTGAGACCGTTGTGCGCGTCGGTGAGCTTGGTGCGAGTCGCGAAGTTCGTGACGGCGACCGCGGTTTTGAGCACGATCTTCTTGAGGAAGCCCGGCTTTGTGCGGTCGTCGAGAAAGCGCGAGCCAAACACAATCGCGAGGTCTTCGTTCTGTGCTCGCTGAACCATAATGTGAGCGTCTTCGACGCGGTGCTGGCCGTCAGCGTCAAAGGTGACGACGTACTCGGCGCCCTGCTGCAGCGCGTAGCTGAAGCCGGTTTGCAGGGCAGCGCCCTGGCCAAGGTTAATCGGGTGCTGCACGACAATCGCGCCGGCTTCGCGGGAAATTGCTGCCGAGCCGTCTGATGAGCCATCGTCGATGCACACGATGTTCTGAAACTGCTCTTTCAGTTCAGAAATCACCGTCGCAATCACCGTGGCCTCGTTGAAGAGGGGAACCACGACCCACGTATCGGGGTGCTCTCGCGCCTGACGCGGTGGTGAAAATTCTGACATGAACACTATCTTCTCAAATTTTGGGGTTGCATACCTGTTGTCTAGGCGTGGCGGCTAGCAATAGTGCCGTATGCGGGTGAATGTTTGGTGAACTCAGCGCGAACAGCGCATCGCGCAGCCTGAGAAAACTCTGCCGGTTCGCCCGGTCTGGGCGCAACGAAGCAAAGGGCGACGAGAGATCTGGCAGACTTGAGAACCATGCGCGTTGTCATAGCAAGCCGAATTTTTGAGCCGGAGCCCTCTGCGGCGTCCTTTCGGCTGCAAGCACTTGCTGAGCGTCTCGTCGCCGATGGGCACGAGGTCGAGGTAAAAACGGTTCGCCCACCCGCCACGCTCGCCCCCGCGCAGGTGCCCAAGCACTATCGAGTCACGAGGTGGCCGGTGAAGCGTGACCGTCAGGGCTACGTGCGAGGCTACGTCTCGTACATGAGCTTTGACGTGCCGCTCGCGCTGCGGCTCCTCTTCTCGCGCCGTGCCGACGCGGTCGTCGTTGAACCGCCGCCAACCACCGGGGTTATGGTGCGCTTCGCCTGCGCGATTCGCCGCACCCCGTACTTCTATTACGCGGCCGACGTGTGGAGCGATGCCGCTCAGCAAACGGGAGCCCCCGGCTGGATGGTGCGGAGCGTACGCGCCCTCGAAAAGTGGGCATGGCGAGGCGCTCGCGCGATCCTCTCGGTATCGACAGGGGTGACCGAACGAGTGGGTGAGCTCATCACTCACCCGCGCGTGCCAACCGTGGGCAACGGCGTGAGCGTCGCTCGGTTTGTCGCGGGAGCCGCTGGCGAGACACCCCTCGAAACCCCATTTTTTGTGTATGCGGGAACGGCCTCTGAGTGGCACGGTGCTACCGCGTTTGTCGACGCCTTTGCCGAGGCCGGGCCGCAGCTCGGTGACGCGCAGCTCGTCTTTATTGGCGGCGGATCAGAGCGGGCCGCTCTCGAAGAGCGCGCCGCGCAGCTCGGCATCGCGTCGCGCCTGCGGTTCTTCGAGACGATGCCGCCAGAAGAACTCGCGCCGTGGCTCGCTCACTCGATCGCATCGCTCGCGAGCGTGCGACCGGGAAGCGGGTACGACTTCGCTTTTCCCACCAAGCTCTACTCTTCGGCCGCGTGCGGTGCTCCGCTCATCTACGCGGGCCCCGGCCCCGCTGTCGAGTTCGTGCGATCACGCGTTGACGTCGAGCCGCTCGGTGAGGCGGTGGCCTACGACGAGGCCGCGATCGCCGACGCCCTGGTTCGCGCCTATGATCGACGGGCCGCGTCGACCCCAGAAACGATCGGTGCTCGCAGGCAGGCGGTGAGCGACTGGGCCGTGAAGACGGTTTCGCTCGACTCGGTTGCCGCCAAGATTGTGCGAGTGATCGAGGGCGACCAAGAACCTTTTTCCAGCGGCGAGCAGTAAAGTAACGAATACAGTTCTGCCATTCACGAGAGCCGACTCAGAACGGAAAGTGCAAACATGTCTGAAACCCTTATCCCAGTAGCCAAGCCGATTATTGGCGATGAAGAGCGTGCGGCGGTTGACCGCGTTATGCGCTCGGGCATGATCGCCCAGGGCCCAGAAGTGGCCACCTTCGAGAAGGAATTTGCAGAGCACTTCGTTGCCGGCCGCGAGACCGTAGCAGTGAACTCGGGCACGAGCGGCCTGCACCTGGGGCTTCTTGCCGCGGGCATCGGCCCCGGCGACGAGGTCATCGTGCCCTCATTCACCTTTGCCGCGACCGGCAACTCTGTCGCCCTCACCGGCGCAACACCCGTGTTCGTCGACATCGAACCTGATTACTTCTCGCTGAGCCCCGAGGCCGTGCGCCAGGCGATCACGCCTCGCACGAAGGCGATCATGCCGGTGCACCTGTACGGTCACCCCTTTCTCGTCGACCAGCTGAGCGAGATTGCGCGCGAGCACGACCTGATGCTCTTTGAAGATGCCGCGCAGGCTCACGGTGCGACCTGGCAGGGCAAGCCCGTTGGCAGCTTCGGCACCTTCGCCATGTTCAGCCTCTACCCGACCAAAAACATGACCTCGGGTGAGGGCGGCATGGTGACCTGCGACAACGCAGAGCTCGCACGCCAGGTGCGCCTGCTGCGCAACCAGGGCATGGAAGCCCAGTACGCCAACGAGGTCGTGGGTTTCAACACCCGCATGACCGACATTCACGCGGCCATCGGGCGCGTGCAGCTGACCAAGGTTGATGGGTGGACAGCGAAGCGCCAGGAGAACGCCGCGTTTCTCACCGAGCAGCTCGGCAGCATCGCCGGCATCGTGCCGCCGAAGGTCGCCCCCGAAGCAAGCCACGTCTACCACCAGTACACGATTCGCATTGCCGATGGCGAGCGTGACCGTTTTCGCACGGCCCTGCTCGAGGAGCACCAGGTGGGTAGCGGGGTCTACTACCCGATTCCTAACCACCGCCTCGCATCGCTCGCTCACTTCGCGCCCTCGCTTGAGCTGCCAGAGACCGAGAAGGCCGCTACCGAGGTGCTCTCGCTGCCGGTACACCCGTCGCTTGCGCAGTCAGACCTTGAACGCATTGCCAAGGCGGTAGCTACGGTTGCCGGCGCCGGGGCATAAGCGCTACCGCTTCTCAACTGTTTGCTGATCGAAGGAACCAATGCTTGATCTGATGAGGGTGCTGCGCAAACTCATGCCCCTGCTCCCTGAGAAGGCAGCTCGGTTTCTTACCGTCTTCTCGATCATTTCTTCGTTACTCGCGCTCATCGACGTCGCTGCCCTCGGCATTCTTGCGATGTCGATGACCGCGATGGCGCAGAAAGACACCGTGAAGCTGCCCCTGTTCGGCGAGTTTCCGCCCGATAAATACATCTGGCTCATCGGGCTGGTTTCACTGTTGATCATCAGCAAGTCGTTCTTTTCTATTGTGCTGCAGTGGATCGCCACTCGGCGTTTTGCGAAGTACGAGCTCGAGATCGGCGACAAGCTTTTTGCGGCGTACGTGCACGCGCCGTGGACAGAGCGCATTCAGCGCAGCACACCCGAGCTGGTGCGCATGGCCGACGTTGGTATCTCGGCGGTTATCTCGGGCTTCATCTTGCCAATCTCGACGTTGCCGACCCTTATCGCGACCTCGGTCTCAGTGCTCGCCGTCATCTTGATCGCTCAGCCCATGACCGCGCTCGTGACGCTCGCGTACCTCGGGTTCATTGCGCTTCTGCTCTACTTCTGGGTCTCACGCAAATCGGTGCAGGCCGGCCGCGTCAACCAGACTTACTCGTTCAAGGTCGCCAGACTCATGACCGAGATGATGGGCGCGCTCAAAGAGGTCACCCTGCGCGGCAAGGCCGACGAGGTCGCGGCGGTCGTGCACGAGAACCGCATTCACACGACGCGGGCGAGGGCAAACCTCGGCTTTCTCGGGCAGGTGCCAAAGTTTGTGCTCGAGGCGGCCCTCATCGGCGGCTTCGTGCTCGTGGGCGGCTTCGCCTACCTCATCGGCGGCATGACCGAGGCGATTGCCGCCATCGCGCTCTTCGCGGTGGCCGGCTTCAGGCTCGTGCCCTCGCTCACGGGCTTCCAAGCGATCATCACGCAGACCCACGCCAGCATGCCCCAGGTCAACGCCGTTATGGGTGACATCGAGCAGGCACAGGGGTACCTCGCGCGTGCCGAGCGTGTGACGCAAAAGCCCTTTGCCAAAGATCCCGAGCTCGTCGAGTTTCAGGGAGTGCACTACACGTACCCCGGTGCGTCGACACCGGCGGTCAAGAACGTCAACTTCTCGATTCCTATCGGCTCAACCGTCGGGCTCGTCGGCGCATCAGGCGCCGGCAAATCAACCATCGTTGACCTGTTGCTCGGCCTCTTGCTTCCCACCGAGGGCAACGTGCTCGTCGACGACAACGACATTGAAGAGGTGCTGGGCTCGTGGCGCGCTCGCGTCGGCTACGTGCCGCAGCAGGTCTCGCTCTTCGACGGCACCGTCGCGCAGAACGTCGCGCTCTCATGGTCAGACGACATTGATCTCGACAAGGTGAAGCGTGCGCTGCAGCAGGCGCAGCTGTGGGACGTTATCGAGCAGCGCCCTGGCCAAATGCTCGGCACCATTGGTGAAGGCGGCACCGCACTCTCGGGTGGTCAACGGCAGCGCCTCGGCATCGCGAGGGCGCTCTACAGCGACCCTCTCGTGCTCGTGCTCGACGAGGCGACGAGCGCACTCGATACGAAAACCGAGGCCGACGTCTCTCGCGCGATCCACAATATGAAGGGCGAGGTCACCGTTGTCGCTGTCGCGCACCGGCTCTCGACCATTCGAGATAGCGACCAGGTGCTCTTCATGCGTGACGGTGAGGTCACGGCTCAGGGCTCGTTCGATGAGCTCGTAGAGCAGGTGCCGGAGTTTGCGCTGCAAGCATCACTCGCAGGCATCATTGACCCGCCAGAGCGGAAGGGCTGATGGCGACGCCGCAGGCCGAGGTCGTGATCGCCGTGCATGACCCGAGACGCCAGGTTGTTCGGGCCGCCCGGTCGGTGCTCGACGGGACTAAGACCAACACGCTCGTCACGGTCGTGTGCCACGGCAAGCCCAAGGAGCACTTTGCCGAGCTCATGCAGTTCGCCGAGCAGCGTGCGGGGCAGGTGCGGCTTCTCGAATACAGCGACGGCATTGCGAGCCCCGCGGGCCCCTTCAACCACGGCCTTGACGAGGCGGTTGCACCCTACGTCGCCATCATGGGCAGCGACGACATGCTTGAGCCAGGTGCGCTCGACGCCTGGCACGGGCTCGCTGCCAGCGAGAACGCCGACTTCGTTTTTGCTGGCATGAAGTATCAAAACGGTACGACTATTGTGAACCCGCGGGTTCGGCCCTGGCGTGAAAAGGGACTTGACCCGCGCAAGGACCGACTCTTTGAGCGCTCTGCGCCCCTGGGGCTCATGCGAACAGCGCTCTTGCGCCAGCGCTCGATGCGCTTGGCCGAGGGGCTTGCCTCTGGCGAAGACATCGAGTTTACGGCCCAGCTCATTGTTGCCGCGCAGCGCATCGCTACAGCCCGCAAACACCCCAAATACATTATTGGCGTCGACGCCGAAGAGCGCGTTACCGCCGGGCACTACACCGCCGCCGAGATGCTGGCGCCCCTGTGGCTCATCATTCGTTCGCCGTGGTTTGCCGAGCTGGCACCAGACGTCAAAGCCTCGCTCCTCACCGCGAGACTGCGCATCGCCGTGCTCGCAACGATTGCGCGCCGCACGACCGCTGCAGAGTGGGGCGAGGCCGATATCGACGCAACGCGCGAGATCTTCACGTATGTCACGAGCGAGGCCCCGGCTGCGCTGCACCCGCTGCCGCGCAGCAACCGCAACTTCATCGATGCGATTCTCGCCGACGGCTGCGACGCCGAGCAGGCGGCCGACGCGGCTGGCCAGCTCGTTGCGGCGGGGCAAGCCGACACGCTTTTGCCGCGCAAACTTCGGTATTCGCTGCACCGTGACGGTACGCTTGTGCGCTATGCGGGCTACGCGCTGCGCCGGTTCGGGGCATAGCGGAAGCCTGCAACGCACGGCATCTGAGCGGTACGGAGGCAAGAAACATGATGAGACAGGGCATAGTCAATCTGCTCGGCAGAATGACCAGGCTGGTGCCTGAGTCGCTGCTCTACCGGGTGCTACCCGCCAAATACCGGTGGGATCGCGCCGCGATGGTCACCGCCACGCCTCCCCAAACCGCGACCCGCGTATTCATTGGGCCGGTGAACTCTGCCGGGCAGGGCACCCGCTGGGCACGGGCGGTCGAAACCTTGAACGGTGACGTTGGTGCGGTCTCAATGGCCTACACTGGCATCGGTGAGTTCGGCTACCCCATCGACCAGGGCGTGCCAGCGACCGGCTATGTGCTTTCAAAATCATGGCAACGCGCCCAGAAAGAGGCCGTTGAGCGTGGCTTCACGCACGTGCTGCTCGAGTCAGAGCGCCATCTCTTTGGCCGCGTGTTTGACCAGACGGTCGCGCAGCAGGTGCAGGGGCTCATTGATGCAGGGATCGCCGTGGCCTTCGTCTCGCACGGCAGCGATCTGCGGTTGCCGAGCCGCCACGCAGCAGCAGAGCCGCTCTCGCCGTTTGCGCCTGGCGAGTGGAGCGATACCCCGAAACTTGAAGCCGAGGCGACTCGCAACCTGGCGCTGCTCGAGAGCTTTGACCTACCCGTCTTCGTCTCGACGCTCGGGCTCATGCCTGACGCGCCAGCGGGCGCAGAGTGGCTGCCCGTCGTCATCGACACCGATGTGTGGCTGCCGGGTGACGAGGTGTTCGTGCGCGAACGGCCCGTTGTCGTGCACGCCCCGAGCAAGGGGGTCGTGAAGGGTACCGCTCTTATTGAGCCGATCATGCGCCGCCTGCACGACGAGGGCCTTGTCGAGTATCGCCCCATTTCAGGGGTGCCGGCCAACGAGATGCCCTCGGTATACCGTGACGCCGATATTGTGCTTGATCAGTTTCGACTGGGCGACTATGGCGTCGCTGCGTGCGAGGCCATGTCGGCTGAGCGCGTCGTCATCGGCCACGTCTCGCAGGGCGTTCGTGACGAGGTGTTCGCCCGCACCGGGCAGCAGCTGCCTATCGTGCAGGCCACGCCAGACGATCTCGAAGCGGTCGTGCGGCAACTCGTGGCGCACCCGCAAGGCGGCCAGCAGACGGCGAAGCTCGGCCGTGAGTTCGTGGTAGCCCAGCACGACGGCAGACGCTCTGCGGCAGCCCTCGCAGAATTCTTAGGCGTTCAAGGCCCGCCTCACGCTGGTGCTGAAAACGATACGCGCGAACAACCAGGGGGAGGCCACGGCGATGCAGCCTAAAGCGACACTGCTCATCATCTCGTTTTCACAGCTCGTGAGCGACGCGAGGCTGCTCAAGCAGATTCGGTTGCTCTCAGAGCACTACGCCGTCACCACGTGCGGTTATGGCGAGGCGCCAGAGCATGCGGCCGAGCACATTGAGCTCTCGCCAGAGCACCCGATCTGGGCCTATGACCGGGTGCAGCTCATGACCCGCCAGTTCTCGAAAGCCTACTGGGGTAACCCCGCGATCGGCGAGGCCCGCGAGATGCTTCGCGGCAGAGCCTTCGACCTCGTGCTGGCCAACGATGTCGACCCGGTCGGCATCGCGCTTGAGGTGCCCACGCGCTATGGGCTGCACGTCGACCTGCACGAGTACTCGCCGCGCCAGAAAGAAGACCTGCTGCGCTGGCGCATCTTCGTGGCCCCGTTTATTCGCTGGATGGTTCGCACCTTCGTGACCAAGGCTTCGTCGTGGTCAACGGTTTCGGCGGGGCTCTCGCGTGAGTACCTGCGGGTGTTTGGATTCGACGCAGAGGTCATCACGAATGCCTCGCCGTTTCACGATTTCTCGCCCACGCTCACGCCGGCGGCACAGGAGCAGCCCGCGACGAGCGAGCAGCCGATTGGGCTCGTGCACTCGGGGGCGGCGCTGCGCGACCGCAAGCTTGAGACGATGATCGAGGCGGTGCGCCTGAGCAAGCGAGAGGTGACCCTCGACCTTTTCTTGACGAAGAACGATCCGCAGTATTTCGCCGAGCTTCAGGAGCTCGCGAGTGACTTGAGCGGGGTGCGGGTCAATGAGCCCGTCGCCTACGCCGAGCTCATCAAAACCCTGCACGGCTTCGACGTGGGCGTGTTCTTGCTTGAGCCCACGAACTTCAGCTACCGATTTGCGCTGCCGAACAAAATCTTTGACTTCGTGCAGGCACGCCTCGGCATGATCGTTGGCCCATCACCAGAGATGGTCGACATCGTGACCGAAAACGACCTCGGGGTTGTCACGAAAGACTTCAGCCCAGAATCGCTTGCGCGAGCAATCGACGAGCTCGACGCGGCGACGATTGATGCTTGGAAGAGGGCGTCGCACGAGGCAGCGCGCCCCCTCTCGAGCGAACTCGAATCACAAAAGTGGCTCTTGGCACTGCAAGCGCTCGAGGCGGGGCAGCAGCGGTGAGCGAGCAGACGGCGCTCGACGTCGATCTCATCATTGCGGTGCACAGCGACGCCCGCCCGATCGAGCGCGCGGTGCGGTCGGCGCTCGCCGCGAGCACGGCTTCGCTGCGTGTCACGGTGGTGTGTCACAACGTCGAAACCGAACCCATCGAGCGGCGTCTCGGCGACCTGTGCGCAGACCCGCGCGTTCGTCTCGTGCAGCACCGCGACGCGGTGAAGAGCCCGGCCGGCCCCTTTAACGCGGGGCTCGAACTGGCCACTGCGAGGTACACCTCGATCATGGGCTCAGACGACTCGCTTGAGGCGGGGGCCATCGACAGCTGGCTGCGCCGCGCCGACGAGACCCGCGCCGACGTCGTGATTGCCGGCCTGGCCCACGCCGTGGGCGGGGCAGTGCCAACGCCGCCCGTGCGGCTGTTTCGAGAGCACAACCTCGACATGGTGCGTGACCGGCTCAGCTACCGAACGGCGCCGCTCGGTCTTGTGTCACGTGAAACGTTCGGCCATCTGAGGCTCACCGAGGGGCTGCGTACGGGCGAAGACATCGCCTACGGCCTCGAACTCTGGGCTCACGCTCGTCGTATTGAGTTTGCGCGAAGCGGGCCTGGCTACCTCGTGCACGCAGACGCCGACGAACGGGTAACCACGGCGTTGGGGCCCATTGAAGACGACCTTGAGTTCGTTGAAGGGCTGCTCAGCTCGGCGACCCTGCGCGGTCTTGGCGCGAAGCAGCGGCAGGCCTTTCTCACGAAAATGGTGCGCGGCAGCCTGCTGCCGCTCGTGACCAACCGACTGAACAGCTGGCACTGGAGCCCGCAGCAAAACGAGGCGCTCATGATCGTCGCCGAGCAGTTTCTCGCGGCCGCTGGGGCCAGGGCAGGGGCTTCGCCCGCCGAGGCTTTCCCGTCGCTCTCGCGTGCCGAAGCGCGGCTGTTCGACGCCATGCTCGCGCGAGACAGCAACGCCGAAACGCTCGTGGCCGCGGCCAGAGCAACGCGTCGACGGCTGAGACCCGCTTCGCTCCTCACGCCCCGCCTCGGCCACGTGCTGCGGGCCGATGCGCCGCTGAGGTTCACCGCCGCGAGCGTTGCGCTCTTCACCAAGGGTTAACACTCTCGGGCAAGCTGGTGACCGCTAAGGAAAGCCGGGCAAACGCGGGTACACTCTTAACTGTGAAGATCGCAGTCATTGCAACCGGAAAAATCGGCCTCCCGCTCGCAACCCAGTTCGCCTCGATGGGGCACGAGGTTGTCGGCGTCGACGTGAACCAAGCTCTCGTCGATTGCATCAACCGCGGCGAAGAGCCGTTTCCCGGCGAGTTCGGCCTCGCCGAGAAGCTCGCAGAGCAGGTGCCCTCGGGCAAGCTGCGCGCCACGAGCGACTACGCCGACGCCATTCCCGGCGCCGACGCGATCGTGATTGTCGTACCCCTGCTCGTGAACGAAGAGACCTGGCAGCCCGACTTCACCTGGATGGATCAGGCCACCCGATCATTCGCCGAGCACATCACGCCGGGCACCCTCGTCTCGTACGAGACCACCCTGCCCGTAGGCACGGTGCGAAGCCGCTGGAAGCCGCTCATCGAAGAGGTCTCTGGGCTCACCGAAGGCACCGACTTTCACGTCGTGTTCTCGCCAGAACGCGTGCTCACCGGCCGCGTGTACGAAGACTTGAAGAAGTACCCGAAGCTCGTGGGCGGGCTCTCTGAGGCCGGCACGAAGCTGGCAACCGACTTCTACGAGTCGGTGCTCACCTTCGACGAGCGTCCCGACCTGCCGAGGCCCAACGGTGTATGGGACATGGGAACGGCCGAGGCCGCCGAGATGGCAAAGCTCGCTGAGACCACCTACCGTGACGTCAACATTGGCCTCGCGAACCAGTTTGCGCAGTTCGCCGACACCGCCGGCATCGACGTGTACAAGGTCATTGAGGCCTGCAACTCGCAGCCCTTCAGCCACATTCACCGCCCCGGCATCGCCGTCGGCGGGCACTGCATTCCCGTCTACCCGCGCCTCTACCTCTCGACCGACCCCGACGCCTCGATCGTGCGCACCGCTCGCAACGCAAACGCTGAGATGCCCGCATACACGGTTGGCCGCGTTGCCGAGATGCTCGGTGACCTCGCCGGTCAACGCGTCGTGGTGCTCGGCGCCGCCTACCGCGGTGGCGTCAAAGAGACCGCCGTTTCAGGCGTGTTTCCCACCGTCGACGAACTGAAGAAGCGCGGCGCGGTTGTGACCGTGCACGATCCGCTGTTCTCAGAAGAAGAGCTCGCCGCCTACGGCTTCACCGCGCACACGCTCGGCGACCCGGTTGACGTCGCGATTCTTCAGGCCGACCACGCGATGTACCGCGAGCTCACCGCCGCAGACTTTCCTGGTATCAAGCTCATCGCCGACGGCCGCAACTACACCGACCCCGCGAAGTGGGCTGGTACGCCTCGCATCGTGATTGGCGCTGCGGGCTAACGCTCCGTAACCAGTGGGTGAACGCCCTCGGCAATCGCTGCTTCTTCAGCGTAAGCCGAGGGCGTTTCGCTCTGGTGCGGCTACACTTGCAAGCATGGATCTTCTCGTAGTCGGGTCAGGCTTCTTCGGCCTCACCATCGCAGAACGCGCAGCAACCGAGCTCGGTAAAAAGGTGACGGTCATTGAGCGCCGCAACCACATTGGCGGTAACGCCTACTCAGAGGCCGAGCCCGAGACCGGTATCGAGGTGCACCGCTACGGCGCGCACCTCTTTCACACCTCGAACGAGACGGTGTGGGAGTACGTGAATCGCTTCACGACCTTCACGAATTACGTGCACCGCGTGTACTCGAACTACGAGGGCGAGGTGTACCCGCTGCCCATCAACCTCGGTACGATCAACCAGTTCTTCCGCGCGGCGTACGGCCCCGAAGAGGCGCGCGCGCTCATCGCTGAGCAGGCAAGCGAGCACGACAGCAAGACGGCGCAAAACCTTGAAGAGCGCGGCATCTCGCTCATCGGTCGCCCCCTCTACGAGGCGTTCATTCGCGACTACACCTCGAAGCAGTGGCAGACCCCGCTCACCGAGCTTCCCGCCGAGATCATCAGCCGCCTGCCGGTGCGCTACACGTACAACAACAACTACTTCAGCGACACCCACGAGGGGCTGCCGACCGACGGCTACACAGCGTGGCTCGAGCGCATGGCCGACCACCCGAACATCGAGGTGAAGCTCGACACCGACTTCTTTGACGAGTCGCAGCCGCTCAACAAGAACGCCGTCGTCGGCAAAGTTCCCGTCGTGTACACGGGCCCCGTCGACCGCTACTTCGACTACGCCGAGGGCGAGCTCAGCTGGCGCACCCTCGACTTCGAAGAGGAGGTGCTCGAGGTCGGCGACTTCCAGGGCACGAGCGTCATGAACTACGCCGGGTCAGATGTGCCCTACACGCGCATTCACGAGTTTCGCCACTTTCACCCCGAGCGCGACTACCCGAAAGACAAGACCGTCATCATGCGCGAATACTCGCGTTTCGCGACGCGCGACGACGAGCCCTACTACCCGGTCAACACCCCCGACGATCGCGAGATGCTGCTCAAGTACCGCGAGCGCGCAGACGCTGAAGACCGCGTGATTTTCGGCGGGCGCCTCGGCACTTACCAGTACCTCGACATGCACATGGCCATCGGCTCAGCGCTGTCGGTGTTCAACAACAAGCTGCCCGACCTCTTCGCGTAGGTTTCTCGTCGCCCCGGCGACTAGCACGACGCGGCGACCGTAGCACCAAGCTCGGTCGCCGCGTTGCGCATTTCTGCGGTGAACTCACCGAGAAATACCAGCGGATCAGTGCACAGCTTCCAGCCGTACCCCGTCGTGATCTGCTGCATTGCAATTTCGGCGCCGGTGCTGTCGTACGACCCGTGCAACCAGTACGAGAACGGCCGCCCCTTCGTGGCCTCGTGCGTGGCATTGAACGTCGTGTCGAAGAAGTGCTTGAGCGCCCCCGAAAGGTACCCGAAGTGCACGCTTGAGCCGAGCAGGTAGCCATCGGCCGCGAGCACGTCGTCGACGGTCGCCTCGAGCGCGTTGCGCTCAACCACGGTCACGTCTTCGAGCCCCTCGAGCCTGGTTCCCTCAAGCACCGCCTGGGCGATCTCGAGCGTGCGCGGGGTAGGGCTGTGATGAACGACGAGCAGTGTGGCCATGGCCCCGAGTGTAGCGCGCCCGTGCGGTGATCGTCAGGGGCCAGACGCTCACTCGGCGCTGGGGCTGGCGCCCGAACCGGCGCCTCCGCGAGCCTCCGGGCTCAGCTGGTTCTCGGCGAGGTCGAGCAGCTCGGCGAGCTTCGAGCTGTGGCCGCGGTATTCGTCGAGCTCGGTCTGGAGCTGCTGCACCTGCTCGTTGAGCTCCCGTACTTTGGCGCGGGTAATGCGTGGATCGACGGCGCGAAAGAGTCGTGAGAGGGGCGAAGACATGGGGGCTCCTTGGGTCGAGGTCGAAGAGTGTGTGGGCGCGAGCGTGAAGGTCACGCCGAAGGGCTGTCGTTCGAGGGCGGCGGATCGCGCGGCCTCCGAGAATCCCGCGCTAGTCGTGGCGACCGAGCCAGCCGTGCCAGCAGCCCCCGGCGTCGCCGCGAGCGGCTGCACCCGCGCCTCGAGCCCGAAGGCCGCGGCCTCGGCGCGCAGCTGCTCGGGGGTGAGGTGCCAGGTGGTGGGGTTGTCGGGCGCGAGGTCGGCTGCGTGGCGGGTGAAGAAGGTGCCGATGGCCTTTCCGCCAGAGTTCAGGGCCATGCGGGCGAGCCGGTACATGTTGGGGCGCGCGTGCTCGGTGACCTGCTCGAAGACGTGGTGGGCGACGAGGTCGAACGGGCCCGTGACGCCGTTTTCGGTGGGCGCCGCGAGCGACGTGATGCGGTACAGGTTGACGTGGGCGGCGCGCACATTGGCCTGCTCTGAGAGCCGCTTGAGGTGGGTGAGCGGCTCGCGGGCATAGTCGGTGGCGATGACCTCGCGGGTTGGCGTGGCGAGGCGCCGCGTGAGCGATCCGCCGCCGGCTCCGAGCTCTACGAGCTGGGGCGCTTGGAGTGAGCGGGCAGCGTCGGTGATCCACTCGGCTCCTGGCTCCCACGGCGCGTAGGCGTCGGGGTGGGCGTACCAGCCGTTCCAGAAGTGCCGGCCAAAGTTGAACGAGCCGAACCAGTTCTGAAAGCGGCGGCGCGTGGGCTCTGGCGTTTCGATGACGAAGCCGGGAATCGGGGTGCGCCAGTCGGCGTCGTAGTTGATCTCGAGCCATACCTCGGGCACGCGGGGTGCGGGAAACGCGGTGCCGCCAATGGTGACCTGGCTGAAGGGCAGCATGTCGGCCTCGCGCATGGGGCCGCGCACGTGAAACGGCTGGTTGATGTTGCCGTCGTCGGTGAAGAACGCGGCGAAGACGTCGATGTAGTAGTCGACGCCCGAGTCGGTCGCGAAGTGCAGCTGCATGTGGGTCGCGCTGTGGCGCATGAGCGTGTAGCCGAGGGCCTCGAGCCGGCGGCCCACCTGGTAGCCCTCGCGCGCGACCTCGGCGGGGGTCGTGAAGCGCGAGAGGTAGGCGACGTCGGCGTCATCGTCGTGGGGCAGTAGCGAGCCGTCGCGCACGCCGCCCAGCAGGGTTCCGCCGACGACGAAGGGCCTCAGGCCCATGTCGGTGAGGTTGTCGATGATCACGGCCGCGCGGCGCACGATCTCGTCGCGCACGTCTTGCCCCATCTCGGTGAGGTTCGGTGCGAGTCGCAGCCACTTGTTGAGCGAGAGCCCCACGCCGGCGTCGTTGACGATCGCGACGCGGGCATCGTCGCTCGTAAACGCGACCTCGCCCGACCAGAGCGCCTCGGTGTCGCCCGTGGGGGCGATCATCAGGGTCGACGAGCCGATAAGAAACGGGTGCAGCGCTTCGGGCCACGGCAGCTCGGTGCCGCCCGCGATGTCGCGCACGTCGAGAGACCAGACACGCTGCTCATCGAAGCAAATATCGATGGATGAGAGCGAGGCCGGCACCCAGTGAAAGGTGATTCCCGAACGGTCAGCGCTCACGGGCACGAAAGATTGCATGCCTTAGAGCCTACTGCGAACTATGAACGCCCGGTAAACGTGCGCTCCCACTCTTCGACCGAGGTGAGGCGTGGCATAGCTGCTCGGTACTGCTCAGCGAGCGCATCCCAGTTCTTTTCGATCTCGCGGGTGAGCGCGCGGCTCTCTTTGAGCAGGCGCCTGAATTTTGCGCGGTCGTGCCGGTACCACATCTTGCCTGCACCGTCGGCCGTGCCCACGATGACGCTGCGGTGCGAGGGCACCCGCCACCAGAAGGCCTCGCGCTTCGGGTATTCGAGCTCTGGCTCGATCGACGCGGCCTCGGCCTCTTTGCGCAGCCAGTGCTTTGGCACGTTCTTGAGCGTGTACAGCGCCAGCTGGGTGCCGGCGGGGCTTTGCGGATCGGGGTCGAGGGTCGGAATCACGCGGCCGCCTCGCGACACCGGAGTGTCTTCGTCGCCCGGGCGGTACACGCGCGTTTCGGGGAAGCCCTCAGCGCGCTTTCGCGCCTCGGGCATCGACTGCGCCATGGTTGCGTGCAGCACCTCGGGGCCCTTCAAAACGTCGCGCAGGGCGTCGACCGCGAGCTGCGTCGCGTAGTACTGCATGTTGAGCAGCTTCTTGATGTCCTGACGGCCGCTGTTTTGCAGGAGCCGGCCGCTCTTGGGCCTGGTCGAGTGCAAGAGACCCGCGATGATGCGGTTGCGGGTGTGGAAGTATGCGCCCCAGTCTTGCGAGTCGTCTTTATCGAGCCACGAGACGTGCCAGAGGGCGACGCCGGGCAGCGAGACGGTGCGGTAGCCGGCGGCCTTCGCGCGCAGCCCGTACTCGGCGTCATCCCACTTGATGAAGACCGGAATCGAGAGGCCGAGCTCGGCGATGACCTTCTTCGGGATGAGGCACATCCACCAACCGTTGTAGTCGGCGTCGAGGCGCGCGTGCATCCACGGCGTTTGGCGCAGGTTCGCGTTGCGGAAGTTGTGGCGGTGCTGCTCAGGGAACGAGGGGCCCCAGTTGAAGGCCTCGTCGCCCACGATCTCAGCCCAGGCGTGCATGACGGGCTTGTCGTAGAGGTCGAACATGTGGCCGCCCACGATCACGGGCGTGCGGCTGAACCGCGCGAACTGGTGGGCGCGCAGCGCGCTCTCTGGCTCGAACTCGATGTCGTCGTCGAGTAGGAGGAGGAAGTCTGACTCGTCGCGCTTCAGCGTCTCGGCCATCGACCGCGAGAAGCCGCCCGAGCCGCCGAGGTTGGGCTGCTCGATGACGCGCAGCTTGTCGCCGAGCGCTTCTTGCAGCTCGGCATAGCCGGCCTCGTCGCGCACCTTCAGGGTTCCCTGGTCAACAAGAAACACCTGGTCGATCGCTTCGACGAGCGCGGGCGAGCCCTCGATCGCGCGCAGGGTCTGCACGCAGTAGTCGGGCTTGTTGTAGGTCGTCATGCCGATGTTGAGTTTGCCGGGTGTCGTGGGCTCGGCCTCGGTGCTCCACTCGCCGTGCTCGAGCACGAGGTCGCCGTCGCCAGCGACGAGGTCGAACCAGTACCAGCCGCCGTCGCCAAACTTGTTGAGGGGCAGATCGAAGGCGGATCGCTGCTGTTCGCCCGAAACGGTTGTCGCCGCGACCTGCTGCAGCGCTCCCGCAGCGTTCGAGCGGTACACCATGACAGTGCCGGGGCCGCTCGTCGTGACCTGGAGCGTGACGTCGGTGACGACGCTCCAGCGCTGCCAGTACGAGGCGGGAAACGCGTTGAAGTAGGTCGCGTACGAGACGCGCTTGCCAGCGCGCACCCTGGTGCTGTGGCGTGAGAGCACATTGTCGATGCTCGCGACGGCGGTGAGCCTCAGCGGTTTCCCGTCAACCTCGCTCCACGACTCTGGGTCGGCGTAGAGGGGCAGTACATCGGGGTCGGTGATCGTCGGGAAAACGACGTTCTGAAGAACCGTGGTCACAGGAAACCTTTCGACACGTACAAAGTCACTCGTCAGTGTACCCAGGCAAGATGAACGAAAAGGTGTGTGTTTGGAGCTTTACTGTCTCACCGCTAGCCGCGTGGAATCGGCGTATCGCGCCATGGAATGCGCTTCTGGTCATCCTGGCTCGAGGGCACCTCGTAGTCGAAACGGGTCTTCACCGTGAAGAGCACGAGCAGAAGCCACCCGCTCTCGACAATCATGCGGCTCTCGGTGAGCGACTGCACGAGCATCGCCATCATGATGAGAAACGGCCAGAGCGCGCTCGTCGCGTAGGGCAGGGGAGCGCCGGGGCCGCGCCTCGGCTGGTCGACGGCCCTGAACCACACGCGCCACGTGGTGACGAACACGAGCAAGCCGAAGAGGGCGAGCCCGATGAAGCCGAGCTGGAACCAGACGTCGAGCCACGCATTGTGCGCGTGCATGACGGGAATGCCGCCCTGCACGTCGAGGCTCTTAAACGGTTCGACCCACGGGGCCCAGTAGCTCACCCAGCCCCAGCCGGCAGCGGGGTGCTCTGAGCCGAGATCGATGACCTTTTGCCAGGTCTCGGTGCGGCCCGTCAGACTGCCCGATTTGCCGAAGATGCCGAAGAAGCTGTCGCGAAACACGATCGCGAGCGTGCCGCACGCCGCGAGCAGTGCCGCGCCGATGAAGTACATGGGCATGCGGTGGTCGGCCTTCGCCCGCCTCGCCCAGAGCGCGAAGAAGAGCGAGACGACAACGACGCCGCCAGCGATGAGCGCCGTCGCGGGCCTCGTGAGCACGAGCGTGGCGAGCGCAACGATGACCCAGAACCAGCCCGCAAATGGGCGCACAGTGCCGGCACGAAGCTGAATGACAAAGATGATGAGGCCGAGCAACGCCGCGAAGCCGAGCAGCGTCGAACTGCCGAGCAGGCCCTGAATCGGGCCACCCTCGAACAGGAGGTCACGGCTCCAGTAGAGCAGATTCGGGGTCTTGCCCTCGGGAGCCTCGATCCACCACGGCAAGAGCGGCTCGCGAATGAAGATCGAGACGAACAGTTCGAAGACGATCGAGAGGCCGAGCAGGTAGCGAAAGGCACTCGCCAGGGTGCTGAGTGTTTCTTGCCACGTCAGGAGTAGCGCGAGCATCACGGCGACGGCCGTCGTGATGAGCTGCGCCGTGACGCCGAGCAGTGACTCGAGCCGGTACTGCGACCAGAGAATCGAGAGCGCGGCGAAGACGAGAAAGAGCGTCAGGGGCGCTGGCAGGCGGTACCAACGAAAGCGCTCGGGGCGCTGCTTGATGAACAGCGCGATGCCGATACCGAACACCACGACCACGAGCGCGACGTACCCCTGCAGCCCGAGCAGGTTGCGAAACGCGTTGCCGCCGAGCGCGATAAAGAAGGTCGCGGTTGCGTATGCGTTCACGCCGAGGCGGTGGTGTTTCGCCTCTCGGGTAATTTCAGCCATGGTATGTAGTGTAATTGCGAGTTGGTGTGCTTCTCCATGACGTCGGTGTTCCACGGGAAACCTTAAGCGGTGCGCCAGAGAGATAAGCCAGTCGAAGATAAGAGAGTGCCGCGTGCTCATATTTATACAGAACGTTCCACGCACCTACGCGTGGGGTTCTCGCGAAGCCCTGCCAGAGGTGCTCGCGACTGAGCCGACCGGTGAACCGCAGGCGGAGCTGTGGCTCGGCGACCACGAGGTCGACCCGGCGCAGGTTGCTGGCAGCATGGCCGAGCCGCTCACCCTCATCGACCTCATCGAGCGAAACCCCGAGGTGTACGGCGTCGACGGCGGGCACCTGCCCTTTCTGCTCAAGGTGCTCGGCATCGGGGCGCCGCTCTCGCTGCAGGTGCATCCCCGCAAGAGCCAGGCGCGGGAGGGATTCGCGCGTGAGAACGCCGCGGGAATCGCGCTCGATGATCCCGCCCGCTCGTACAAAGACGCGAACCACAAGCCCGAGCTGCTCGTCGCGCTCTCGCGCATCGAGGCGCTGAGCGGCTGGCGAGAGCTCGGTGACGCGGCAAACGACGCGGCGGCGATCGCTCGGGGCTCGGGAACCTGCGGGGCCAGGGGCAGCCAGCTGTTGCTCTCGTTCGCGGCGCGAGTGCAGAGTGCGGCAAGGCTCAGCGTCGACGGTATGGCCGGGCGAGAGGCGTTGCTCGACTGGCTGTTACCTGGTGACGAAATCGTGACCGAGACCGTTCGGGCGCTCGCCGAAGTGATCATGGGCGATGCGCCGCTCGACCTCGACGGCGTGCGCCGCGACGTGCTGCGCAGGCTCGTGACCACGCACCCCGGAGACCCCGGCGTGCTCATCTCGTTACTCATGCACGTCGTCACGCTCGATGCGGGCGAGGCGCTGTACCTCGACGCGGGCGTGCTGCACGCCTACCTCGGCGGTGTCGGGGTAGAGATCATGGCGTCGTCTGACAACGTGCTGCGCGCCGGGCTGACCGAGAAGCACATCGACGTGCCAGAGTTTCGCCGTATTCTCGACCTGGCGACCACCAACGATCCGCTCTTTTATGGGGCGACGCCAGCGCCCGGGCTCACGACCTGGCAACCGCCCATTCCCGACTTTCAGTTGCACCGCGTGCGCGTTGACGCCGAGCACGACCCGCTCGACGCGCCCGGGATGCATTTGGCGAGAGCCGTGTCTCTTGAGGCTCCGTACCCACTCGTCATGATCGCGACTGAAGGGGTGCTGCGGGTCGAGCGAATTGGGGCCGATCTGCGTGAGGTCGCAAGCGTGAGAAAGGGCCATTCTCTCTACATTTCGGCGGGTGGGGCCGTCGAGCTTTCGGGCTCGGGCGAGGCCTTCGTGGCGAGCGTCGGCAGTCGACCAGAAGGCGACATTTCGAGGGTCGAGGGCGTGTCCTGACCTTCAAGTAGTGGTTGAGGCTTTACTATGTCCGGCTTGACTTGCGCGAATGACACCGGTGTAATTATGAGGTAACCTAAACGCTTTGTAAGGAAGGAGGGGCAGTGACCGAGAACGAGAAACCCGCATCGCAGGTTCCGAACAACTGGTTTGTAGACCCCGTTTTCCTTGGTGTTCCAGGGACCCGCCAAGACGAAGACACCGCTCTCGCATGGCAGGCCGACGCACTCTGTGCGCAAACTGACCCCGAAGCCTTCTTTCCTGAAAAGGGCGGATCGACGCGGGAAGCCAAGCGCGTGTGCGAATCGTGCGAGGTCAGCGCTCAGTGCCTCGAGTACGCACTCGAGAACGACGAGCGCTTTGGCATTTGGGGCGGGCTCTCAGAGCGCGAGCGCCGCAAACTGCGCAAACGCGCCTAACCTGAGTGCTTCGCCCATGCCCGGCACGCCTCAGCGTGTTGCACAGCGAGGGCGTTTACACTTACTTGCGTTATGCGAAGTAATGTAACCGCGATTCTTGTCGCCAAGCACCAGGGTGAGAAGCTTGATCTCACCCTGCAGTCGCTCAAGGCGCAAACCGTCATGCCCGACCGCATCGTTGTGGTCGCCTGCGGCCCCGAGGGGCTCGCAGCCTCAGTCAGCGGTGAGGGCATCGACGCCGTTATCGCGATGAACGAGCGCGCTAGCTTCGGCCAGGCCATTGCCGCGGCCGAGCGCGGCCTCGCAGAGCTCGAAGACACCCGCGAAGAGTGGCTGTGGCTGCTCGCCGAAGACTCGGCGCCCGAACCATCGGCCCTCGAGCACCTGCTGCTCAAGGTGAAGGCGAGTGGCACCGCGGTTGTCGCGGGGCCGAAACTCGTCGACTGGCATGACCCCTCACGCATCATTGAGCTGAGCCAGGGGCTCACCTGGGCGGGCGGCCGCTGGGTGCTCGATCGACACGAGCTCGACCAGCAGCAGTACGACCACTACGAAGACGTTATGGGCGTTGGGCCCGTCGGCATGCTCGTGCGCCGCGACGTCTGGCAGCGTCTCGACGGCTTCGACCCCGCGCTTCCCATCTACGACGACGGCCTCGACTTCAGCGTGCGCGCGAGACTCGCGGGCTACCGCGTTATTGTGGCCCCCGAGGCGAGACTTCGCTATGCCCGCACCGGCATTGCGGGCCCCGAGATCAACCACCGTGCCGGAGTCTTGCGGCGCGCCCACCGGCAGTCACGGGCCGCGAGCCTGTATCGCCGTATCACCTACGCGCCCGCGGTGTTCGCCCCGCTCATGTGGCTCGGGCTACCGATTATCGGCGTGCTCGGCATGATGTGGGCACTCATTCGTGAGCGACCCGGGACGATGCTCGGCGAGTTCGTCGCGGCACTGCAGGTGTTCTTCCACCCCCGCAGCATCTGGCGGGCTCGCGCAAACATTCGACGGCACAATACCGCCGGCTGGGGTGCGGTTCGGCCGCTCCGCACCGAACGCAAGACCGTCGCGTCGGTGCGAATGGTGCGCAAGGAATCGATTCTTGCCGTTCAGGGCAGGCAGCGCGAAGACCTGCACTTCGTGCAAACCGGTGGCCTCGCGCTCACGATGAGCGCGCTCGCTGTGGGCGCCCTGTTCACCTGGTGGCTCTTCGGTGCGTCGTTCGTGACCGGCGGAGGAGCCGGCCAGCTGACCCAGTCGCTCGGCGGCCTGTGGTCGAGCACCGTGAGCGCCGCGGCCGTGAACGTGCAATCGCTCGGTTCGTTCGCGCACACGATTCCCGCCGACCCCTTCGCATGGGTGCTCGCGCTCATGGGCACGATCACCTTCTGGAACCCCTCACTCGCGGTCATCGTTCTACTCATCGGCTCGGTGCCCGCAGCCGCCCTCGGCGGTTGGATGTGGGCGAGCCGACTCACCGAGCACGCCGCTGGCCGGCTGCTCGCGGGCATCGCCTGGGGCGCCTCGCCCGTGCTGCTCTCGGCGCTCATCACCGGCCGCATTACGACCCTCGTGGTGGTCGTCGCGCTGCCGTGGCTGCTCTATGCCGTCTCACGTGCCTCGCAGTCGTGGAGCTGGGCGGGCGTCGCCTCGTTCATCGCCGCCGTCGTGCTCGCGGCCGGCCCCGTGCTGTACCCTGCGGCTCTCGTGCTGCTCATCACCGCCGTTGCCTGCTACCCGCGCGGCGCCTCAAAACTCTGTGCGATCGCGATCGTGCCCCTCGCCCTCGGCGTGCCCCGCATGCTGAGCGCTGTGGCCTCTGGCCGCCCCCTCGACATGTTCGCCGACCCGTCGGCCCCGCTGCAGCACACCGCCGCGGCGCCCGCCGACATGCTGCTCGGCTTTCCCGAGGCCGGCCTCGGCGGCCTGCCCGGCGCCCTCAGCCTCATCGGCGTCGAGAGCTGGGCTTCACCGTGGGTCGTCGCCATGTGCCTCGTCGCGCCCCTCGCAATTCTCGCGGTGGTCGGTGCGTGCACCGGCCCGGTAAGGCGCACCATCATGCTCGGGCTCATGACCATTCTGGGCATGCTCACGGCGGTTGTCGCCCCCCACCTGCTGCTCGTGCCGCTCGGCTCAGAGCTCGTCGCGGTCTCGGCCGGCGCCGGCCTCGCGCTGTACTGGATCGGCCTCATCTCGTTCGCCTCCTTCGGCCTGAAGGCGCTGCTGCGCGCCGAGGTACCCGTCGCCATCGTCGCCATGGTCGGTGTCATCCTGCTCGGCCTTCCCACGATGGTGCAGCAGGTTCGCGCTGAAAGCCCACTCACGGTCGACCGACAGCCCATTCCCGCCGTCATCGACGCAGAGTTTGCGATCAACCCGACGCAGCAAGCCCTCGTCATCACGCCGCTCGGCGAAGACGAGCTGCGCGCACAGCTGCGAGGCGGAAACACCCTGACCCTTGACCGCGTGCGCACCGCGCAGCTCACCGCCGCAAAGGCCTCTGAAGAGCAAGCGCTCTCAGAACTCGTCGGATCGCTCGCGAGCCTCGGCGCCTCAGAACTGCAGGAGCAGCTCGAGGCCGCAAACATTCGCTTCGTGCTGCTCGGCGATACGCCGGGCTCCGGCGGCGCGCAGATTCGCTCGCTGCTGCAAGAAGCACTCGACCAGAGCGAGGCACTCTCGCCGATCGGCGACACCTCGCATGGCCTGCTGTGGCGTGTGAACGAGTCGGCCCCGGCCGACGGCGGCGAGGCTGCTGAGGGCGCTGACTCGGCCGAGGGTTCTGCCGACGCTGCCGAAAGCGACGACGAAGCCGAGAGCGCCGCCCAGGCGACCGCGCAGCTCGCCGACGACGAACTCGACATCCAAACCACCGAGCAGCGCCCCGTGAGCGGCAAGATGCTCTGGGTCGCCCAGCTCATCTTGCTCGGCCTCATGTTCCTGCTCGCGCTGCCCACCGGCGAGGTGCGCATGCGCCCCGAGAAGCACCGCAAGCCACGGGGAAGGGCCGCCAAGAAACTCGCGCCGCTCACCGACTCAGGCATCGCCGTGGCCCCCGCGGCTGAAGCCGCTGCCGACGCCGACGCCGACGCCGGCACCGCCGAGGCCGACGCGGCCGACGGCGAACTGAACGCCGAGCCTGCTGCCGTGCTCGAAGACGCAACCCCGCGCGAGGTCTCAGACCAGACCGACGAGGTGCCGATTATCACTGACGCGATGCTCGCTGAGGCTGATCCGCAAGGGGAAACGGGCGAAGCCCGCGACGACGAGCCTCTGGCTGGCGACGAAGCTTCGGCCGACGACGAGCCGGCGCTCGTGCACGAAGAGCACGAACTGCCCGACGAAGACACGATTTTCGTGGGCGGATCGGCCGACCTTTCAAGCCCCGAAGTGACCGGCCTCGACGAGACCACCAACACGAACGATGCACACCGGGAGGCGCGCGATGAGTAATCGAAGCAAACTGGTGCGCGGCAGTGCCCAGGTCGGCACCGGAATCGCGGTGACCGCGGTCGGCGCGCTCCTCATCATGCTGGCGGGGCAGGCGAACCTCCCGACGGTCAAGCACGAGGTCCCGTCGCAAACCGTGAACACCGCGACCACGACGAACACCTCGATCGTGTGCCAGGGCTCATTCGGCGTGCTCGGCCTCAACGCCAGCTCACCCAACGACGTCACCCCGATCGGCGAGGCCGAAACGAAGGTGAGCGGTAGCGAAACCACGAAAACCGACCTCGCACTGCAGCTCTCGGGCGCGACGCCGCCGAGCTCACACACGGTGCCCGGCTCAGAAGACTTTCGCGCAGCCCAACAGCAGCGCATCGACACCGAAACCGTGAGGGGTCTCGCCGCGTCAAGCTGCGGCGAAGCGACCAACGAGCAGTGGATCGTGGGCGGCAGCACCGCCCGCGGCATCTCGAGCGTCATCACCCTCTCGAACCCCGGCGCGGTCGCCGCAACCGTCACGATCGGCGTCTTTAACGAAGAAGGCCCCGTCGAAGGCGTCGGAACCACCGGCGTGCTCGTTCCGCCCGCGACCACCAAGACGGTTCCGCTGAGCGGCTTCGGTGCCGGCTACGACAGCACCGCCATTCGTGTACAAGCCAGCGGATCGCCAGTATTCGCAACCCTCGGCGTACACCAAATCACCGACATCACCCCCATCGGTGCCGACACGGTCAACGCGCAGCTGACACCATCGACCGAGCTCGTCTTCTCGGGTGTGCGCACCTACGAGAACCACACGCACGGCGAAGAGGGCGAAGACGGGCACGATGCCGCGCTCGCCAGGCTGCTCTCACCCGAGGTCGCGACGAAGGCAAAGGTGTTCTCGCTCACGGCCGACAAGGAGCGCGCACTCATCGGCGAAGTCGACCTCGAGGCTGGCGTCGTGACCGACCTCGGCTTGTCGAAGCTACCGAAAGAGGCCACCGGCGTCATCGTCGAGAGCGACGAACCCATCGTTGGCGGCGTGATGGCGCTGCTGCACAACAACAACGAACACGACTTCGCGTGGATGACCCCCTCGAGCGTCTTCAGCTCAGGCGAAACCGTGAAGGCGCTCACGCTACCCGGCGGAACCCTCACCCTCACCAACGTGAGTGACAAGAAAGCCGAGTTCACCGTCGGTGAGTCGACCGTGACTCTCGAGCCCTACACCGCGAAGCAGATCGCGAAAGCCGGCGAGGCCACCGTTCAGGGCGAAGCCCCCTTCGCCCTTGGCGTGACACTCTTCGACGAGCACACCCTCTCGACCTACCCGGTGCTCGCCTCAGCAAGCCTGATCGAAGAGTTCACCGTTTATACTCGCTAAGCTGGTGCGTGATGTTTGGCCGTCGTAAACCAAAGCCCCAGCCGCAGGGTAAGCCCGCGCAACCCTCGGCTGCGCAGCGCGCCGCCGAGCAGCGTGCTGCCGAGCAAGGCGCTGCCGAGCAAGGCGCTGGCGCCGCGCAACGGGGCACCGGGCAATCGGCACCCGCGCAACCCGGCGACTCGACCCCGCCGGTGCGCCGCCACGGGCGCCGGCCGATCCGCTCATCGCTCACCGGCACGAAGGTGCGCGATCCGCACTCCCGCGTGGAAACGTTCAAGCACTGGGCCGCCGCGACCATCCAGTACCTGCGCCAGCAACTGCCCGACGACCTCGACGGCGTCAACATCGGCTTCATGTCGCTGCCCCCATACGAGATGCCCGAGGGCACCCACTCGGAGGAGCCGATGTTCTGGCTCGTGAGCCCTGGCGAACACATGATCTACCTGTTTCGCGCGCCCATCCAGCGGTTCCGGGGCCTGCACGAGCCCGACGAGACGCACCGCCGCATGTTCGTCGAGTGGTGCGTGTACCAGGCCGTGTGCGAGTACCTGGGCGAAGACCCGTGGACGCTGCTCCCCGGGCGGTTCGAGCACTACTAGTGGGGTTTGCCCGAGGCGTTGCTTAAACGATAGGCAGGAAAACAGAGGCGAGGACGTTAGCTGAGACTCGGTTGTGTTTCCTTGAGCGCAGCGATGACGCTTTCTAAGTGGATCCGGATTGCCGCTTCTGCCGCATCAGGATCTTGCGAGGTGATCGCGTCGATGATGGCTAAATGCTCGGGGCCTGAGGTTTGTGCTCGGCCAGGGCGAAAGCTCAGTCGGAACTGGTGTCTTGCTGCTTGAGCCTGCAACCAAAGCAGTAGTTGGGCGGCAGTCTCTTGGCCGCAGTGTTCTCGAATAAACGCATCGAGTTGTTGATGTAGGGCTGAGTACTCGACGAGGTTATTGGTGTCGAGCGCTTCAACAATGTTTGCCCGCAATGAGGTTAAGCGCAGCGATTGCTCCGGGGTTATTATTTCTGCAAGTTTTCTTGCGCACAAAGATTCGAGGAGCAGGCGTACCTCAAGAATCTCGATCGCTTCTTCGACTGAGATCGCTCGAACGCGGGCACCCCGGTTCGGCAGTCGTTCGACAAGTCCCTCGGTGCTCAGATTGAGCAGAGCGGTGCGTACTGTTGCCCTTGATGCACCAAACTGCTCGCACAAGTCGACCTCGACAAGGCGCTGCTGCGGGGCAAATTCCCCGTTGAGAATCGCTGTTCTGAGATCGGCAGTGACATCAGGAGAAATGGGGTGTGAAGCGGTAGCAGCGGTGGGAGTGACCAAGGCAGCTCCTTTCGCATCGGTTGCGCGTCAACAAATAGTGGATACGTGAAAAGTGTAACCAACGACGACAAAAAAGGCGACCATAATTGTTAACAATATCTTGACCAATCTTGTTTACATGTGTGAAGATGGTGACACAGCATTCGATCGGGCCGCACAACGTGTGCCTGAGCTTTCGTTCAAGGAGGAACATTGTCACACACCGAACCTTCCACCCTCGTTGTCAGCGCCCACGCTGGCGATTTCGTCTGGCGAGCAGGCGGTGCCATTGCTGCCGCTGCTCTGCGAGGGGAGCGGGTGACTGTCGCGTGTCTTTCATACGGTGAGCGGGGCGAGTCTGCGAGTCAGTGGCTCCAGGGCAAAAGCTTGGAAGAAATAAAGGCGATCCGCAGAGAAGAGGCCGAAGCAGCCGCAGCTGCGCTCGGGGCTGATATTGAATTTCTTGATGCGGGTGACTACCCCCTGCTCGAATCGCAAGAAATCGTTCGGCAGCTCGTCGATATCTTCCGCCGAACGCAGCCGACGGTCGTGCTCACCCACACTCTGGCTGACCCCTATAACGGCGACCATCCGGCCGCTGCGCGGATGGCGCTTCAGGCCCGTGTTCTTGCGCAAGCGATTGGTGTGCAGAACTCAGACGGTTCATTTCCCACGAAAGAAGACATCATTGGGGCTCCGCCGGTCTTCTTCTTTGAGCCGCATCAAGGTGAGCAGTGTGAGTTCAAGCCAGACGTACTGCTCGACATCACCGAGGCCTTTGCGCGTAAGCAACAGGCAATGGAGTGCATGCCTGCGCAGAAACACATGTGGTCGTACTACACAGATCTCGCAGTGCGACGCGGTGTGCAGCTGAAGCGCAATGCAGGGCCAAACCTGGGCTTGGCTCACGAGACGCTTGCAGAAGCGTATGTTCGTTTCTACCCAGAGGTCACGGGGGTGCTCGCATGAAGTCGGTGATTGTGACAGATATTGAACGGCCACGCGCTGAGCTTGTTGAGCAACTTGAGCAGCTTGGAGTGGCGACTGTGCACGAAGCAATGGGGCGAACAGGCCTTGTCGGCACCATCGTTGCCCCGCTGCAACAGGGAAAATGTATTGCAGGAAGCGCGGTCACGGTGCTGTGCTGGCCGGGTGACAACCTCATGATTCATGCGGCGGTAGAGCAGTGTCGTGCAGGAGATGTTCTCGTGGTTACAACACCGACCCCCTCGCTCGCGGGTTCGTTCGGAGAGCTCTTTGCCACTGCACTCGCCTATCGGGGCGTGCGTGGGCTCGTCACAACCGGAGGGGTTCGCGACGTGCGTGAGCTTCGTGAAATGGGCTTTAGCGTTTGGGCTGCAGCTCAGAATGCTCAGGGCACGGTGAAAAACACCGCTGGCAGTGTGAACGTGCCGGTTGTAGTCGGTGAAGTTGTTATTCGGCCCGGCGATATCGTGATTGCTGATGATGATGGGGTGTTGTGCCTTGCTCCCGAAGACGCTGAGGCGGTGCTCGAGGCGTCGTATGCGCGTGTTGCGAAAGAATCAGAAGCCCGTGCTGCGTATCTTGAGGGCAAGCTGAGCCTCGATCACAATCATTTGCGTCCGAAGCTCGAAGAACTCGGGGTGAGCTACGTGCCACAAGCGGAGCTCGATCGTGCCTGACGCGACCGCAACGGCTCAGCATGCGTCAGCGATGTGGATGCGTGGTGGTACTTCAAAGGGGTTGTTCTTTGAAGGCCGAGATGTGCCGAGTGCCATTGCCGATCGCAATGCGTTTTTGTTGCGCGTCATGGGGAGCCCTGACGCGCGTCAGATCGACGGGGTAGGGGGCGGGCATCCGCTCACCAGCAAAGTGGCGATCGTTTCACCTTCTGCCTTGGAGGGCGTTGATGTCGACTATGAGTTTCTTCAGGTCGGGGTCGAGCAGGCCGTGGTGAGCGGGGCTCAAACCTGCGGAAACATTCTCGCGGGTGTTGCGCCTTTCGCCGTTGAAAGAGGGCTTGTGCAGCCGCAAGGCGATCAGACAACCGTGAGTATTCATCTGGTGAACACGGGCGATATCGCGAGAGCGACATTCATGACACCTGACCAGCAGGTTACCTACGAGGGTACGTTTGGCCTCGAAGGGGTGCCAGGTACTGGAAACCCCATTGAGCTTGAAGTGAGCCCACGCGAAGCCCCACTCTTTGTGACGGGCAAGGTGAGTGAAGCCATCAACGCGATAACGGTGAGCTTGGTCAATAACGGTATGCCTGTGGCAATCGTGAGCGCACGGGAGCTCGGTATTTCTGGGCAGGAAACAGTTGAGCAGCTTGAATCGATGCCTGAGCTACTTGGCCTGATTGAAGAGCTCCGTATTGAAGCTGGAGTGCGTATGGGGCTCGGTGACGTGACAAGCCTCACAGTTCCGAAGATGCTGGTCGTCTCGCCTCCGTCTCAGGGGGCAGACGTGGCGGTGCGTGCTTTGATACCGCACAGGGTGCACCGCTCAATCGGTGTACTCATGGCCGCGGGGCTTGCTGCTTCAGCTCGGGTCGAAGGTTCTGTTGCGGCGGTAGCGGCCGGTGGGCGCATCGGGTCTGATGACCGCGCGATCACCATCGAGCATCCCTCTGGGGTGCTGGCGGTTGATGCGAGCGCGTGGAAAGACGAGCGCGGTGAGTGGAGGGCGAATTCGCGCTCTGTGCGCACCGCACGCAAGCTTTTTGATGGTGTCGTTTACGCGTGAAGCAATGATTTATCGATTTGTTGCAAAGATTGTCAACAATATGCTTGACGATTTTGATTACATCTAATATTTTCAATACATAACGGTATAAACAGGAGTCAAAGATGACGGTTGTGGTGGTTCTTGGTCTTGGCGAGGCCGGTGCAATTTATGCGCGCGGGTTTCGTGACAGCGGCTTTACGGTTCGTGGGTTTGACCCATTCGTAGTGAACGACGACGAGGGCATTACCCAGTGCGATGATCTCGGCGAAGCTCTTGCGGGAGCTCAACTGGTTGTGAGCCTTGTTGGGGCCAGAGCCGCGGGCAACGTCGCAAAAGACGCCATGGCTCACCTTGAACGAGGAACAATCTTCGCAGACCTCAACACTGGGTCGCCTGATCTCAAATACGAACTCGGCCTCAACGCGGCTGAACGTGGTGTCGCTTTTGCAGACGTTGCGGTGCTGGCCCCAGTGCCTCGCTCTGGTGTGCAAACGCCGCTCATGGCGAGCGGTAGCGGCGCGCAAGCTTTTGCCGATCTGATGGTGAACGCTCATGCACCTGTTGAAGCGATCGATGGCGATGCGGGTGCCGCCGCCTCACGAAAGCTTCTGAGAAGCGTCTTTATGAAAGGGCTTGCTGCGGTAGTGATTGAGAGTATCACCGCCGCAGAAGCGGCTGGCTGCGACTCCTGGTTGAGGGGGCAGATCGCTGACGAATTCTCTGGTGATGCAGAAGCGCTCACTCAACGGCTTATCGACGGGTCTCGGTTACATGCCGAGCGTCGAGCCCATGAGGTGCTTGACGCGCAAGCGTATGTGCGTTCGCTGCAAAAACCTACGTGGGTGAGCGAAGCAACGCATACCTGGTTTGAACATCTCATGGCCAACGGCGGCCAGAACGAAACTGGCAAAGGAACATCGGTATGAACATCAAGATTGAAAACCTCACGCTGAGCTACGGCTCATCGGTGGCGGTGCGCGATCTGAGCCTTGAGATTCAGCAGGGCGAAGCACTCGTATTGCTCGGCCAGTCTGGCTGTGGCAAAACGAGTACGATGCGTTGCGTTGCCGGCCTAGAAACGCCTGATTCGGGGCGCATTACTGTCGGGGGCAATGTGCTCTTCGACTCGGAGCGGGGCATTAACGTTGCTTCTCACAAGCGCAATATTGGCATGGTGTTCCAGTCGTACGCGATCTGGCCGCACCTGACCGTCTTTGAAAATGTTGCTTTCCCGCTGCAAATGAAACGCGTCGCAAAAGCCAATATCGCTCCGAGAGTGCACGAGGCGCTCGCAGTTGTGGGCCTCGATGGCTTTGCCGATCGTGGAGCTTCGATGCTCTCTGGTGGCCAGATGCAACGAGTAGCGCTTGCACGGTCGCTTGTTATGGAGCCCTCTGTGATGTTGCTTGACGAGCCGCTGTCGAATCTTGATGCGAGGCTCCGGCACCGACTGAGGCAAGACCTCAGAGAGCTTCAGCACAGCCTCGGCCTGACATCGGTGTACGTGACCCATGACCAAGAAGAAGCTCTCGCTCTTGCCGACCACATCGCCATGATGCAGTTTGGTCGCATCGTTCAGATCGGTAGCCCCGACGAAATCTACGGCAGGCCGCTCAGCGCTTCAATCGCAGATTTCTTGGGCGTAGCGAATATTTTGCCCGCGACAAGGGTCGACGCGACAACGGTTGAACTGCAAGGCACTCAGATCAAGCTCGAAGTTGAGCCGTTCTCACCTCACGACGAGCTCCGCGCGTGTATTCGCGCCGAAGACGTACTCTTTGATGCTGACATTCCACACGAGTCACCAAATACAGTTGAAGGCGTCGTTGTCTCGAGAGAGTTTCTCGGGGCAACCGCCACGTTTAAATTGCGCTTAGGTGAAGACGTTGAGCTGCAGGTACTCGGCACAAAGCTGCAGACGAGCAGAATTCGTGAGGGCGAAACAATGCGCGTATACCTCCCGAAACACGCTGTTCAGGTGCTTCCGCTCGAGGTCACTGACGCTAACGTGAGAGCAGCAACGGTATGACAAACGAAACGCAAACCGAAATGAAAACCGGTGTGATTCGTGTGCGAAACGGGAATCAACAACGTCCTGCGTCACCAAGCCAGTTTCGAGCGAAACGAGTAATCGGTCTTGCCGCGCTCTACGGGGTACTGGGAATCCTGATCCTTATGCCGGTCGCGCTGGTGCTGCTTTCAGCGTTCACCAGCGAGACTCCCCGTCCTGGAAATATTCATCTTACGAATTTCACTTTCGACAACTTCGCGACGGTCTTTGGCGCGGGCGCAATGCGCGCAGCGGGCAACTCGGTCATGGTTGGAGCAGGAGCCTCGATTATCGCTCTGCTCTGCGGCGGGTTCCTTGCGTTCGTCACCGCACGCACGAACGTGCCGGGCAGAAAGTTTCTCTATTTCGCGGGCTTAATGCCGATGTTTTTGCCCAGCTTTGTTGGTGCCCTGGCCTGGGGTCTTCTGGGTGGGCCTAATGCGGGCCTGCTGAATATTCTGGCCCGAGACCTCGGCCTTTCTTCCTGGCTCAATGTGTATTCATTACCCGGCCTTATCGTCGTGTTGGGCATTTACTACGCGCCGTATGCTTTTTTGCTTATTCACGCGTCGCTCAGCCTCATGAATCCTGACCTTGAAGAAGCCGCCAGAGTACACGGTGCGAAGCCTCATGAAATTCTTCGAAAAGTCACGTTTCCGCTCGCAACACCAGCGATTCTTGGCTCGGCAATTCTTATTTTTACCCTGACGGTCGAGAACTTTCCCGTGGCTCAGATGCTCGGCTCTGCAAGCGGTATCGATACGCTGCCGACCTACATCTTTAGACTGATGAACTCCGCCCCATCGCGGGGGAACGAAGCCGCTGCCGTTGCTATCGCACTTGTCGTCGTTGTCCTGGTCGTCACGGCCGTTCAACGTCGTGTGATCTCGAAGCGTACGTTCACGACGGTTTCAGGAAAGGGCCTGAAGCCCTCGAAGATCGATCTTGGCTGGTTCAAAATACCCGCAGTGGTGCTTGGAACGTTCTACTTCTTCATTACGGCAGTCTTGCCATTGCTTGCTTTGCTGTTTGTCGCAATGCACGATTCCCCGTATATCTCGAGTGTCCTGGGGAGCATCAGCGACGGAAAGCTCAACTTTGACGCGTTTTTGGATGTGCTTGTTAAACCAACGGTTCACAAAGCAACACTGAACTCTGTGATTGTTTCTGTGCTTGCCGCGCTGATCGGAACACTGATCGCATTCATCGTTTCATATGTCGTGAACCGGACGACGATTCCGGGCAGGGCTGGTCTGGGGTATATCAGTATGATCCCGCTTGCCGTACCGGCAATTGTGCTCGGTCTCGGTTTGCTGTGGACCTGGCTCCTCATTCCGCTACCGGTATACGGAACGCTCACCGTTATGGTGATTGCCTTCATGGCAGCGCAAATGCCTCAGGGGTTCCAAGGCGCTAGCTCCGGTATCTTGCAAATTCATGCTGACCTTGAAGACAGTGCGGTCATGAGCGGCGCTAACCGAGTGCGTGCAATCTGGCGCATCACTGTACCGCTGCTGCGTGTGCCGCTCGCGTCAACATTCTTACTATTGCTCATGCTCTCGATGCGTGAACTGACCGTGCCACTCTTTTTGTTCACTACCGATACGAGGCTCCTGTCGATCATCATCTTCGACGATTACGAGAACGGCATTCTGCAGTCAAGCGCCGCAACAAGCGTGCTGTATTGCGGATTGATTTTCATTCTCGCCTGGCTTGCGCAACGCTTCGGAGCGAAAAAGACAACGGCTTGAGTATGAATGTTTCGATGACCCCCAACCCAACAACACGTATCGTCACCCATGACGCATTTCAGAGAGGAAATGTTATGAAACGCAAAACACTGAAAGGCTTAGCCTTCATCACTATGGCCGGGCTTGTGCTCACCGGCTGCTCATCATCCGAGAAGCCTGCTTCTGAGGCAAAGGCAGGTGAAGACCTCGTGATCGACGGCGAGCTTATCGCCAAAGCCGACGTATACGCAGATGCGCTTGACGAAGGAAGCCTTGTCTTCTACACGGGGGCGAGTGAAGTCTCTGAGCAGCAGGTCGCAGACGAGTTCAGCGAGCTCACCGGCATCCAAGTTGAGATCGTGCGGTTGGCTCCGAACAAGCTGCAGGAGCGAGTACTGAGCGAGAACGCCGCCGGTAAACTTGGCGCCGACCTTGTGCGCATCTCGGGCGAAGATCTGATTGTTGCCCTCGCTGAAGACGGGGTATTTACCGAGACTGAGCTGACTGACGACATCAGCGGCGCACTCATCGACGGAGTGGTCTTTGACGACGGAAAGTACTTCAGTAGTTTCGATCGTGTCTACAGCTTTGGCTATAACAATCAGGTTCTTTCTGAAGATGAGGCACCAAAGAACTGGGCTGATCTGACCGATACCAAGTACTCGGGCCAGTTTGGTCTTGTACAGGTTGGTGCTGGTGGAAGCACCGCGGCACTGACCCGTTTCCAGCTTGATCAGCTCGGCGAAGACTGGCTCAAAGATATTGCCGCGAATGAACCGCGCGTCTTCGACTCTTCAGCAAACCTGACTGATGCACTCGCGCGCGGCGAGATCCAGATTGGCACTGTGCCCATTGGTACTGCGTATTCTGCAATTCTTGAGGGAGCACCGATCACGATCGCTATGCCTGAAGAAGGCGCAGCCGCGTACCCCTTCTACGTGGGGCAGACCTCGGCTTCGAAGCGCTCAAATGCGGCCACGGTCTTTATCAACTGGCTTCTCTCAGAGAACGGCCAAGCTCTCGCTTCATCGCTCGGTGACTACCCCGTGCACCAGGGTGCTGCGAACCCTACGATCGGCGATGTCGAACTCCCTGCAGCTGATTCTGGCTTTGCCTACCGTGCGACGCTTGAAGACTCGCTCGAGCATCTCCAGAGCGACGCGAAGACCTGGATGGATATCTTCGACTACAACGGCTAGTCGTTGAGGGGCTGGGGGCGCAACGCCTCCGGCCCCTTTTCTTTTTCGTACAAGCTTGAGGAGCGGAGACGTGGTGGTAGGAGACCGGGCAAGCTGGTGGGCCCTCTTTGCCCATGCGGTACTCGTGCAGGCTTTGAGCTACGGGTTGCGTTCTTCGGTCTCTTATGAATTTCTCGGGCTTGGTCTAGGCGGATCTTGGCTCGGTTATTCTGCTGCCGCGTTTGCGTTGCCACCTCTGCTCCTCGCGATTCCATCGGGCGTGCTGGTGCGGAGATGCGGCGAACGGTTCGTGCTCGTTGTGGGGGCGCTGTTTTTTCTCCTCTCGGTTCTTCTTTTGGGAGTGGGGCGCGACCAGGCCCTTGTGTTGCTCTTAGCCTCATCGCTGATTGGCTGCGGGGTGCTCTTCTCTGTTGTCGCTGAACAAGCCTGGGTGATGAAAAAAGCTGCGAAGCACCGTCTCGACTTCACGTTCGGCATGTACACATTTGCCACCTCTGGCGGCCAAATGCTGGGGCCGCTTATGCTTATGCTTCCTGCGTATGCGGCATTCGAACATGGTGTCTTCGCCGAAGCCAGGAGCCTCGGCGGTGTGAGCCTCGTGCTTTCGTTGCTGCTTGTCGCGTTCTCAGCAGTGATACGGTCTGAAAAGACTCAGGTGAACGCTCAGGTGAACGCTCACGGTGATCCTGCTTCGGTGACGAGAAGTACGGGACTGCTGAGGCAACGGGGCATTATTTCGGCCTTGTTCGTGAGTAGTGTGGTGCTCACCTCACTCGACCTGGTAATTGTGTATGTGCCCCTTCTCGCTGATGAACTCGGGCTTCCGGTCGCGGCTGCAAGTGCGCTGCTTGTTGTGCGGGGTGCTGTCACGATGCTCTCGCGGCTGCTTCTCTCTGTGTTCACTGCCAGAGTGGGGCGTCGAGCCGCGTTAATGATCGGTTGCCTCTTTGCGGGGGTGGGGCTTGCCTGCTTCGCAGTGGTGCCCGTCGTGTGGCTTTTGATGATTGCCATAGCGGTATACGGTCTTGCGGCTGGAGTGGTGCAACCTTTGACTATGTCATGGATGACGCTCGTGACTACCCCAGAGCAGCGGCCTGTCGCGGCAGCGCTGAGACTCGTAGGCAACCGCGTTGGCCAGACGACGTTGCCGCTTGCGGCAAGCTTCCTTGCAGGGTTCGGAGGAGCGACAATGGTGTTCGCTTTGATGGCAACGCTGTTGACCTGCTCGGCGGTTACTGCTCGACAGGCGCCAAACGACCGTTAGCCACTTTCGGGGCGCCCGTTTTCTCCGCGCTTCCTGCTTCATGTTTTGCGCTTTGCGCTTCACTTTTGTCGCAGCTTGACGAAAAGCAGGGTGTTTGCGAAGAAACACCCTGCTTTCTGTCAAGTGGACGCTGGGGCGCTGCGCGGCTCGCGTCCAGTGGCACTCGCTTCGCGTCCGGTGACACTCGGCACGCGTTCTGCGTTTCTTGACTCGCGTTCTGCGCTTTCTGACCCTCGTCCTGCGCCGTTCGGCTCGTGTTTGCCGATTTCGCGTTTGTTTGACGAAAAGCAGGGTGTGAGAGGGGTAAACACCCTGCTTTTCGTCAAGTAGATCGATTTGGGGCGTGCAAAGCCGGCCACAGAGGCGGGCGCCGATCCGCCAGCAGTCGCGGGTGCGCGCCAGGCTCACCCGCGGGCACGGCCAGCGTGCGGCCAGCGCACCCGCGCCCGCGGCCACCGCACCCCACACAACCGATGTGGGTAAGGCCCCCCTTTCTTTTGAATCATTCAAAAGAGTGGTAAAGTTGAGCCATGACACAGCAACTCCACCTTGGTGCCGCCGAGCGGCTGAAGGGTGCTGGGCTGCGATCGACCGCGCCTCGACGTGCCGTGCTTGAGGCGCTGCACCCGGGCGGGCACCTCGATGCTGCCGAGCTTTTCCGGCTCGTGCAGCGGGAGCTTCCCGACACCACATTACAGACCATGTACGTGGTGCTCTCGGCGCTCACCGACGCGGGGCTCGTGCGCAAGATCGAGCCGGCTGGCTCAGCTGCGAGGTACGAGGTGCGGGTGGGCGACAACCACCATCACCTCATCTGTCAGGGCTGCGGGCGCATCGAAGATGTTGCCTGCACGATTGGCCACGCGCCATGCCTGACTCCCGGCGAGACGCACAATTTTCACATCCACACAGCCGAAGTAACGTTCGTGGGCCTGTGCCCCGACTGCTACGACGGAACAGACGAATCACCAGAGAAAGGGTAATTATGGCTGATCAGAAGATCACGACCACGCAGACCGGCACCCCTATCGCAAGCGATGAGCACTCACTCACCGTTGGCAACGACGGCCCCACGGTTCTGCACGACCGTTACCTCGTAGAGAAGCTCGCAGCGTTCAACCGCGAGCGTGTTCCCGAGCGTAACCCGCACGCGAAGGGTGGCGGCGCCTTTGGTGAGTTCGTTGTAACCGAAGACGTGTCGCAGTACACTCGCGCTGCAGTGTTCCAGAAGGGCGCAAAGTCTGAGACGCTCATTCGTTTCTCGTCGGTTGCTGGCGAGCAGGGCTCACCTGACACCTGGCGCGACGTGCGCGGCTTCTCGCTGCGTTTCTACACGACCGAGGGCAACCTCGACATCGTGGGCAACAACACCCCGACGTTCTTTATTCGCGACGGCATTAAGTTCCCTGACTTCATTCACTCGCAGAAGCGCCTTGGCGATTCAGGTCTGCGCGATGCAGACATGCAGTGGGATTTCTGGACCCTCTCACCCGAGTCGGCACACCAGGTCACGTACCTCATGGGCGACCGTGGTCTCTCGAAGTCGTGGCGCCACCTGAATGGTTACGGTTCACACACCTACCAGTGGATCAATGCCGACGGCGAGCGTTTCTGGGTCAAGTACCATTTCATCTCACACCAGGGCGTTGAGCACATGGAGGCCGATGAGGCCGAGCGCCTCGCGGGCAGCGACGCCGACTACTACCGTCGCGACCTGTTCGACTCGATCGAGCGTGGCGACTACCCGTCGTGGGATGTCTACGTGCAGATCATGCCGTACGAAGAGGCGAAGACCTACCGCTTCAACCCGTTCGACCTCACGAAGACCTGGCCTCAGGCTGACTACCCCCGCATCAAGGTGGGTACGTTCACGCTGAACCGTAACCCGGTCAACTTCTTCGCAGAGATCGAGCAGGCAGCGTTCTCGCCCGGCAACCAGGTTCCCGGCACCGGCATCTCACCTGACAAGATGCTCATGGCTCGCGTATTCTCGTACCCCGACGCTCAGCGTTACCGCGTCGGCACGAACTACAACCAGCTGCCGGTCAACCAGCCTCACGCAACCGAGGCCAACAACTACATGCACCAGGGCAACATGCAGTACCACTTCCCGCCCGCATCGCAGCGCGTCTACCACCCGAACTCGTTCGGCGCGGCAGGCGGACCCGCGGTTGATGCTCAGGCTGGCGTCGAAGCTTCGTGGGAGTCAGACGGCGAGCTCGTACGCGCCGCAGCAACCCTGCGCGCCGACGACGGTGACTTCGTACAGCCCGGCATTCTCTACCGCGACGTGTTCTCGGCTGAGTCGAAGGAGCGGTTCCACAACACGCTCGCCGGCCAGGCCGCTGCGATCACGATCGACGAGATTCGCGAGCGCTTCTTCCAGTACTGGACGAACGTTGACGAGGGCCTCGGCCAGATTCTGCGCGACCTCTACGCCAAGGGCGAGGGCACCGCAGCGACCGACTCACACGAGTCGGCAGAGTAACCACCACCCGCACCGCCGCACCGGCGGCTAGGGCAGAGGCGGGGTCTCGACTTTCGGGTCGGGGCCCCGCCTTTTGCGTGCGCTGGTGCCGGCCGCGATCCGCTCCCGCCGGTGCCCAGCCGCGATCCGCTCCCGCCGGTGCCCAGCCGCGATCCGCCCCCTCGTGTGGTCAAAAAGTGTCGCAAATCTTGTATCTTTTCGACACTTTTTGACCTTTCGGCGTCGGGCGTCGCTCAAGAAGCTCCACCTCCAGCCTTTTTCGCCATAAACACGCGATAATGGGGGTATGAGTTCAAGGATCCTTGTCGTCGATGACGACAGCGCACTCGCCGAAATGCTCACCATGGTGCTCGAAGGCGAGGGCTACCAGGTTGAGCATGCCGTCGACGGAAATGAGGCCCTCGAACTATTCGAGAGCTGGAAGCCAGATCTCGTGCTGCTCGACGTCATGTTGCCATTCATGAACGGTATTCAGGTGTGCGGGCGCATTCGCGAGACGTCGGGCCTTCCCATCATCATGCTCACGGCGCGCACCGACACCGACGACATTGTGCGCGGGCTCGAGGCCGGCGCCGACGACTACGTGGTCAAACCCTTCAATCCGGCCGAGCTGCTCGCTCGCATCAGGGCAAGGCTGCGCGACCAGAGCGAGAACGAGCCAGAGGTGCTGCGCGTTGCTGATCTCACGATCGACGTTGCGGCGCACGAGGTGACGCGGGGCGGCGAGCTCATTCCCCTCACCCCGCTCGAGTTTGACCTGCTCGTGATTCTCGCGCGCAAACCCCAGCAGGTGCACAGCCGCGAGATGCTGCTCGAAAAGGTCTGGGGCTACCAGTACAAGGCCGACACGCGACTCGTCAACGTGCACGTGCAGCGACTGCGCGCGAAGGTCGAGCAAGATCCCGATAACCCGCAGGTGGTTCTCACGGTGCGTGGCGTGGGGTACCGCGCGGGCGTTCCGCTCGAGTAACCCACGAACTGCACCCGTTTGAGCCACCGCCGAGAGACAGATCAACAGCCCAAAACCGTGTGAGAAAGCGAAAGCCGCGTGAACAAACTGAGGTCGATCGGGCGCCGAGTAGGCGAGCCGATCGTCGCGTCTCGCGACAGGGTTCGCGACGTCTGGCGCCACTCGATGAAGGTGCGCACCATGACGATCACGGGCGTCATGACGGGCCTCATGATTTTCATCTCTGGCACCTTCATTCTTGCCAGCGTGAGCGACGATCTCTTCACGCAACAGCGCGACGAAATTTTGCACGACTCGGCCAGGGCAACGGTGCTGGCGCAGCAAACGATTGACAGTGCCGGCTCGAGCGATCCGCGTGCCCTCGGTAGCGTGGTCAACGCGATGCGCCGCTCGGTCTCGAACATGTCGGCCTCAGACTATCTCGTGTTTCGCAGGCAGTCTGACCAGCCGCGCTCGGTCGATGCGCCGCTCGACTCGACCATCGGCCCCGAATTCTCTGAGTTCATTTCTGACGACCTGCGCAACTCGCTACTCGAGGGCGATGCGCCGCAGTACTGGCAATCGATCGAGATCGTGAAGCCCGACGGCAGCACGGTACCCGGGCTCGCGGTTGGCTCGACACTGCAACTGCCGGGAGAGGCGGGGCACTACGACCTCATTCTCGGCTACGACTTGAGCGAGACCGACTCGATCTACGGCTTCATCTCGCGCACGCTCGTGTTCACCGGCTTCTTCCTGATGCTGCTCATCGGAGCGCTCGTGTACGGCATCACCCGCCTCGTGTTCCAGCCGATCCGCTCGGCAGCCGATACGAGCCGCAAGCTCGCGAAGGGCGACTCGAACGCGCGCATGCCACTGCAAAATGACGAATACTTCGACCAGCTTGCCGGCAACTTCAACCTCATGGCCGACACCCTGCAAACTCGCATTACCGAGCTCGACGACCTCTCGACGATGCAGCAACGCTTCGTCTCAGACGTGTCGCACGAACTGCGTACGCCGCTCACGACAATGAAGCTCGCGTCGCAGGTGCTCGCATCGAACTCTGACGGGCTCTCGGGCGGCCAATCTCGCGCCATCGAGGTCATGAGCGAACAGGTTGACCGCTTCGAAGCGCTGCTCGCCGACCTGCTCGAGATCTCGCGCTACGACGCCGGCCAGGTCGCGATCTCAACCGAACCAACGAACCTCGTGCGCCTCACCGAAGAGGTCATCGAGGGGCTCGCTCCGCTCTCAAAGCAACCCATCGAATTGCATGCGCTCGGCGGGTACGCGCCCATCGAAGTCGATCCGCGTCGCATCAGGCGCATCGTTTCGAACCTCGTTGGCAACGCGATCGAGCACGGCGAAGACAAACCCATCGAGGTGCGCGTCGACTCAAACGGCTCGGCGACCGCGATCTCGGTGCGCGACTGGGGCATCGGCATGAACGAAGAAGCCACCGAGCGAGTGTTCGAGCGGTTCTGGCGGGCCGACCCCTCGCGCAAGCGCACCCTTGGCGGCACGGGCCTCGGGCTCGCGATCGCGCGCGAAGACGCGACGGTGCACGGCGGCGTGCTCGAGGTGTGGTCGAAGCCGGGGCAGGGCACGAACTTCAGACTCACGCTGCCGCGCGACGAGGGTGGGGCGGGCTTCTTCTCGCCACTGCCGCTCATTCCCGAAGACATGCCAGAGGCGAGCGAAACCTTTGACACGACCGGCGGGTGGCTCAAGCGCCCGCTGCGCAGGCTGAAGAAGGGAGACAAGCGATGATGACACGACGCATGCGCATGCTGGCAGCCACCGGCGTGACCCTCGCGGCGCTCACCCTCACCTCGTGCCACGGCATTCCCGTTGCGGGCGGAGTGCACCAGGGCCTCACCGACCTCGCGCAGGCCGAGCAAGAGGTGCAGTACCGGCCCGATTCGCCCATGCCCGACGCGACGCAGGAAGAGATTGTGCGTGGGTTCTTGCAGGCCGCCTCTTCGGCCTCCAATAACTACGACATTGCGCGCCAGTTTTTGACCGATGATTATCGAGACCAGTGGGATCCGAACCAGTCGGTCACGATTGACGAGGGAACCCGAAAGTACCCGATCATCGAAGATATTCCGATGGAGGGCGAAGACGAGATCGTGAGCGTCGTGGTCAACGGCATCGCTTCGGTCGACGAGCGCGGGGTGCTCACGCAGCTCGACGCTGACGAGAGCTCGCCGTTCCAGTTCGGGCTCCAGGAACAAGACGGCGAGTGGCGCATCGCCTCTGCGCCCAACGGCGTGATACTCGACCGCGCAACCTTTCTCGAGGTGTGGTCGGTGCACCAGCTCTACTTCACCGGCCCCAAGTCGACCCTGGTCTCTGACACGCGCTGGTTCTTGAAGCGGGCCACGATGGGCTCGCACATCATCAACCAGCTGCTCGCAGGGCCCACCGACGAGCTCACCGGCGTTGCCGTCTCGTCGTTCCCGACGGGCACGAAGCTCTCGAGCGACTCGGTCATCATCGAGGGCGGCACGGCGCGCATCGACTTCTCGTCTGAGTTCGAAGCCATCACCGAAGAAGGGCGCAAGCTCGTCGACATGCAGCTCTCGTCATCGCTTTACGCGCTCGCGGGAGTTTCGAAGTACGTCGTGACCGTCGGCGGGGTCGAGATCATGAGCGGCCAGGTGGCGCTCGCGCAAACGCTCATGCCGCCAAAGCCCGAGGGTGGAACGAGCGTCGGCGTCATGCACAGCAAGGGCTATGGCGTGCTCGGCTCGACGGGCATCACGGCCGACCCGAGCTACTCGAAGGTGCTCATGCCCATGAACCCCGAGCGCATCGTCATGAGCCGTGATGGTAGGGCCGCCGTGGTGCTCGCCGAAGACGGGCTGCACTGGGCGACACCGCAAACCTCGTTCCTCTTTGACGACCGGCCCGGCCTGCTCGAACCCACGACCGACCCGAGCGGCTACGTGTGGACCTTCGACCCCGCGAAACCCGAGCAAATCAATCTGTGGCACCCGGTGAGCGACAACATCACGCTCCCGACTCCCGAGCTGGTTGACGAGAAGGTGGTCGCGATGCGGCTCTCGCCCGACGGCAACCGCATTGCGATTCTCGTTGACGACGACGGCGCCAGCAAGGTGCTCGTGACCGGCGTCGTTCGTGACGACAACGGGGTTCCGCAGCGCTTCGTTGGCCTGGGGTCGCCGCAGGAGAACTGGGTGTACGGTGCTCCGCTCGACATCGACTGGGTCGACACGCAGCGCGTCGGGGTACTGAGCGCGGGCGAGGGCGACTCGACTCGTTTCACGCTCACAGGCCCCGGTTTGCTCGCCGAAACCCGTGCGGGAGTCTCGAAGGCTACAACGATTCGGGGTGGCGGGCGGCTGCAACTGACCTACCTACTCACCGCTTCTGGCGAGGTGCTGAGCCCCCAGGGCACGTCGAGCTGGCAACGCCAGGCGCAAGATATTTCGGTGGTCACGAAGCGCGGCTAGCCTGTGCATAACTTCTGACGAGGGGCTTGTCGCGTGTGATGCTTCGTGCATGGCCGAAACCCTCTTCCAAGCGATCTTGCGCGACCTGCTCGCGCTCCTGTGGCCCTCGTCGTGCCTCGGGTGCGGCAGGCCAGACCGTGACTGGTGCGCCGAGTGCGCGGCAGGCTTTGCCCGCTCGCACCGGCTCATCGACGTGCCCCACGACAGCGGCGAGGCACGGGCCGGTCTCATTCGAGGGCGGTGGATCGCTGCCGCCCCATACGCAGACGTCATGCGTCACCTCATCGTGCGCTACAAGCACCATGGCCAGCGCTCGTTCGCGGCTGCGCTCGCCGGGGCGCTCGAGGGGCCGCTCGACGAAGTAATGAGCGGCGGGCCACCAGACGAGGTGCTCGTCGTCGCGATGCCCTCTCGAAAGGAAGCGGTGCGCAGGCGCGGGTACCGGCCCCTCGAAGAGATCCTGCGGCTCGTGCGCTTCGCTGACGGGCGCAGGCTCGGCCGGGCTGAGCTGCGACGAGGCCGCGTGCTCGCGGCGACCCGCGGCCGCACGGGGCAGGTGGGGCTCGGCATCGCTGAGCGGCGGCGCAATGCCGCAAGGCTCAGAGTTGCCTCTGGCGCGCAGGTCGATGGCCGCTGCGTGGTGCTCGTTGACGACATCGTGACGACGGGCGCGACGCTGAACGCGGCGACGGCTGCGCTCGAGGCGAGCGGCGCCCGGGTGCTCGGCGCCGCGGTGCTGGCGGTGACGCTCACGAGGCACGACCGAATTTCTGCGCGTTTGGGGCGAATCGCTCAACTGAACTCGCAATACGAAGAAGAGAGGGGTAACGTGTGATTAAGGTGAGGGGCAACGGAGCTCCGAAACTCGGGGCTACCCCACCTTTTGGATCACAGGAGGTCACCATGGACGTGCATATCCACGGACGAAATGTTGATATTACAGACCGATTCGAAAGCTACGTTGAGTCAAAAACCGAGAAGCTCGAGGCGCTCCTGCCGAAGGCTCAGACGTTTAACGTTAAGGTTTCGCGGCTCAGCGATAAGAGCCCAAAGCACGGTGACCGTGTCGAAATTACCATCGTTGGTTCAGGCCCAGTGATCCGGGCCGAATCGTCAGGCAGTGACAAGTACACCGCCTTTGACATCGCCTACGGTCGCATTCTTGAGCGTGTGCGCCGGGCCAAAGATCGCAGGCAAGATCGCCGTGGCAAGGGCCGCACCTCACTCGGTGACGCGGCCTCGAACGACTTCAGTGGCGTCGGTATTACTCCCGCTTCGCTCGACACCGTGAACGCGGTGGCCAATGGCCAGCAGGTCGCGCAGGCGAGCGAGGGTGACGACGTGTATACGCCGGTCGTCATACGCTCGAAGGAGTTCCCGGCTGCAAGGCTCACGGTCGAAGAGGCCGTCGACCAGATGGAGCTCGTGGGGCACGACTTCTTCTTGTTCGTCGATGACAGCAACGGTCGTTCGAGCGTTGTCTACCGCCGTAAGGGCTGGAACTACGGGGTGATCTCACTCGACGACGCAGCCTAAGCGTCATGCCGGTGCCGCGCAGGGTGTTCTGTCACCTTGCGCGGCACCGCTCTTTTCGTGGGATTTCCTCAGCAGAGCCAGGGGGCAACGGACTAAGCTGGAGAACTGTTAGCCATTACACAATATGATCTGGGAACCACCAGATTCATGAACGGCTGAGGAGAAATATACGTGGCCACTGTTCTAGAAAAGCTTCTTCGCGTAGGCGAAGGACGCACGCTGAAGAAGCTTGAACGTCTCGCAAAAGTTGTTGCAGGGCTCGAAGAGTCGTTTGTAGACCTCACTGATGAGGAGCTTCGGGGCGAGACTGCGGCACTGCGCGAGCGTCTTGCGCAGGGTGAAACACTTGACGACCTTATGCCTGAGGCATTCGCCGCGGTGCGCGAGGCTGCGCGCCGCACCATCGGCCTGCACCCGTTCCCGGTTCAGGTCATGGGTGGCGCGAACCTGCACATGGGCAACATCTCTGAGATGAAGACCGGTGAGGGTAAGACCCTCGTCGCGACAATGCCTGCATTCTTGAACGCGCTCGCTGGCCGCGGCGTGCACATCATTACGGTGAACGACTACCTCGCCACCTACCAGTCAGAGCTCATGGGCCGCGTCTTCCGCGCCCTCGGCATGACGACCGGCTGCATCATCTCGGGCCAGAGCCCGGCAGAGCGCCGCAAGCAGTACGAAGCCGACATTACGTACGGCACGAACAACGAGTTTGGCTTCGACTACCTGCGCGACAACATGGCGAGCAGCGCAGCCGAGCGCGTACAGCGCGACCACTACTTCGTCATCATTGACGAGGTCGACTCGATTCTTATTGACGAGGCGCGTACGCCCCTCATCATCTCGGGCCCCGCAGCGGGCGAGGCCAACCGCTGGTTCTCTGAGTTCGCGAAGCTTGCTCGCAAGCTGAAGGCTGGCGTTGACTACGAGGTTGACGAGAAGAAGCGCACCGTCGGCGTGCTCGAGCCAGGCATTGAGAAGGTTGAAGACCACCTCGGCATCACGAACCTGTACGAGTCGGTCAACACCCCGCTCATCTCGTTCTTGAACAACGCCATCAAGGCGAAGGCGCTCTTTACCCGCGACAAAGACTACGTCGTACTCGACGGTGAAGTGCTCATCGTCGACGAGCACACCGGCCGTATTCTCGCTGGCCGCCGCTACAACGAAGGCATGCACCAGGCAATCGAGGCCAAAGAGGGCGTCAAGGTCAAGGCCGAGAACCAGATGCTCGCGACCGTGACGCTGCAGAACTACTTCCGTCTGTACGAGAAGATCTCGGGCATGACCGGTACGGCAGAGACCGAAGCGTCAGAGTTCATGTCGACGTACAAGCTTGGCGTCGTCCCGATTCCGACCAACCGCCCGATGCGCCGCATCGACCAGCCCGACCTCGTGTACAAGAACGAAGAAGCGAAGTTCCACGCGGTAACCGCCGACATCGTTGAGCGTCACAAGAAGGGCCAGCCGGTGCTGATCGGTACCACGAGCGTCGAGAAGAGCGAATACCTTTCTCGCCTGCTCGCCAAAGCCGGTGTGCGCCACGAAGTCCTGAACGCCAAGAACCACGCACGTGAGGCCGCGATCATCGCCCAGGCCGGTCGCCTCGGCGCCGTGACCGTCGCCACGAACATGGCCGGCCGCGGTACCGACATTATGCTCGGCGGTAACGCTGAGCACCTCACCGTCACCGACCTTGCCTCACGCGGGCTCTCTCCCGAAGAGAACCCAGAAGAGTACGAGGCAGCGTGGGACGAAACGTTTGCCAAGGTCAAGGAGGCCGTGGCCGCTGAAGCGTCGAAGGTACAGGAGGCCGGTGGTCTCTACGTACTCGGCACCGAGCGCCACGAGTCACGCCGTATTGACAACCAGCTTCGCGGTCGTTCGGGCCGTCAGGGTGACCCCGGCGAGAGCCGCTTCTACCTGTCGCTCGCCGACGATCTCATGCGCCTGTTCAACTCGGGCGCAGCGGCTTCGCTCATGAACCGCAGCAACGTTCCCGACGACCTCGCGATTGAATCGAAGATGGTCACGAGCGCCATTCAGAGCGCGCAGAGCCAGGTCGAGGCACGCAACGCCGAGATCCGCAAGAACGTGCTCAAATATGACGACGTGCTCGACCGTCAGCGCAAGGCGATCTACGCCGACCGTCAGCAGATTCTCGACGGCGAAGACATCGAGCAGCGCGTTGACCAGTTCAGGTTCGACGCACTGACCGCGATCATCGACACGCACGAGCCGGCCGCCGGCGAGTGGGACTTCGACGCGCTCTGGGCCGACCTCTCGCAGGTATACAAGCCAGGCATCACGATCGACGAGGTGCTCGCCGAGTACGACGGCAAGCGTGGCATGGGCCGCGAGTTCCTGGAGCAAGAGATTCGCTCTGACTTCGAACTCGCGTACGAGAAGCGTGAAGAGCAACTCGGTACCGACGCCATGCGCGAGCTCGAGCGTCGCGTCGTGCTCACGACGATCGATCGCCGCTGGCGCGACCACCTCTACGAGATGGAGTACCTCAAAGAGGGCATCGGCCTGCGCGCAATGGCGCAGCGCGATCCGCTCGTTGAATACCAGCGCGAGGGCTACAACCTTTTCCAGAGCATGATGGGCCAGATCAAAGAAGAATCACTCGGCCTGCTCTTTAACCTTGAGGTGCAGGTGCGCCAGGCCGAAGGGCCGCAGGACCACGTACACCTCGAGGGCGGGGGCATCGACCAGCAGGTTCAAACCGATACCTCGAAGCTCAGCTACACCGCACCGTCAGAAGACGGCGGCGCAGTAGTGAGCGGATCGGGCGGCAAGCGCAAGCAGCAGCCCACGACCCGCGGAGCCTTTGGGCAGCAGGTGCCGGCCGACGGCGAGGCTGATGACCAGCCGATGAACCGTGCTCAGCGTAGGAAGAATAAGTAACTTTCGAGTCGAGTGATGGGTCGCAAGACCCTCCGACATATCTGGAGAAAAACATGACACAAGAGTCGAACCAGCGTTTGACCAAGAACGAGCGCCGTGAGGCCGCGCGGGCACAGGCGAAGGCCGCCCGCGAGGCTCAGGTGAAGAAAGAGAAGCGCAACCGCCTGTTTGTACAGGGCGGCATCGTGATCGGCGTGCTCGCCGTCATCGCGATCATCGCTCTCGTCGTCACGCAAATGGTGAAGCCGGCGGGCCCCGGCCCCAAGAACATGGCATCGGGTGGTGTCGTCTTCGAGGGTGAGAACTTCGAGGTGCGCGAGACCCCGGCCATCGGCGACGGCGAGAAGCTCGTGGCGCAGGAAGTTAACCGTGAGACGGTTCCCCTCGACATCACGATCTACGTCGACTTCATGTGCCCCGCCTGTGGTGCATTCGAGCAGGAGGCCTCGGCCATGCTCGAGCAGTGGGTTGGCTCAGGCCAGGCGACGCTGCAGGTATACCCCGTGAACTTCCTCGACAGCCAGTCAAAGGGCACCCGCTACTCAACCCGCGCGGCAAACGCTTTCGCCTGCGTGGCAGAGCAGCAGCCTGACGCTGCTTGGGATTACTACCGCACCCTGCTCTCGGCCGAGGTTCAGCCTGCCGAGGGCACCACCGGCCTCACGAACGACCGCCTGCTTGAGGTGGCCGTCGAGTCAGGTGCCTCAGACAACCGCGAGCTGCGTCAGTGCGTGCAGAACGTTCCGTTCTCTGACTTCATCTCGAAGACGAACCGCCTGGCCTTCACCGGCCCGCTGCTGGGCCTCGAACCCGACACGGTTCTCGCTGACGGCCGCGGTGGCATGCTCGATGCCGACGCCGACCAGCACATCAGCGGTACCCCCGCGATCATCGTGAACGGCCAGCAGGCGCCGAGCTCACCCACCGAGCTCGAGCAGTTCATGCTCAAGAAGTTTGCCGAGCTCTCGGGCGACACCGCCGAGACCGGTGACGACGAGGGCGCTGACGCGCCCGAAGAGGGCAAGAAAGACTAGGCGAATAGCCGAAGGGGCCGCAATCGGTATAGACTGATTGCGGCCCAAACGCCGCCTTAGCTCATCTGGTAGAGCAGCAGCCTTGTAAACTGCAGGTGATCGGTTCGAGTCCGATAGGCGGCTCAAGAACGAAGACCCCCTCCCGAATCTGGGAGGGGGTCTTTCGCTGTGTGCGGATGTCTACACCCGCGTTCGCCTCACCGTGTGGTCAAAAGTGTCGATTTTCGACCTGATTTTCGACGCTTTTTGACCACACGCCGAGCGGAGGGGGCGGATCGGCACACGCCAGGCTCGCGCTAGTAGGCGACGGTGAAGCGCGCGCCAGGCTCGCGCTAGTAGGCGACGGTGAAGCGCGCGCCGGTGTGCGCAGGGGTCTCGATCTCTTTCACGACCGCGAGCGCGAAGTCGGCGCCTGAGATGGCCGAGTTGCCGGCCTCGTCGGCGAGCAGTACGTCGCCGCCGAGACGGTAAGTGCCGGTTGCCTCGCCTGGCTGCCAGGGCCCGAAGCCGCCGGCGGGCGAGACGTAGAACCACGCGAGGTCATCGCCCCGGCCGCGAAGGTCGGTGAGCACGCGGCCCATCTCTTCGGCCTCTGGCTTGATCTCGGCGGGGAAGTCAGGGGAGTCAGAGACGAGGGGACCGCCCTCGAACTGCTGCAGTGAGCCGGCGCCGCCGATGACGCCGAGGCGCACCTTTGCCGCCAGAGCAGCGTCGGCGATCGTGGCGTTGATGGCTGCGAGCTTACCCTCGCCGGCGAGTGCGCCGCGGGGTGAGAGTGACGAGATGACCACGTCGGCGTCGCTCGACACGATGCGCTCGATTGCCGATGCGTCGGTGACGTCGGCCTCGCGGTAGGTGACACCGGCGATGGGGGCCTCTGGGGTTGAGCGGGCGATGACGGTGACGTCGTGTCCGCGGTCGGCTGCGGTCTGGGCGATGTGTGCGCCGGCGTAGCCGGTTCCGCCGATGATGGTGATGTGAGCCATGGTCGGAATCTCCTATCGATAAACGTAGATAACTTGCAATACTCACTGTAAGCGACTTAGTATCTTTTGGTAAGTACCTACTTTTCAGAAAGATAGTTACCTGGAGGTTCCTATGAAGGGTGCGGATCAGCAGCCCGTGGCGGCGCAAGCGCGCGCCAAAGCAAACGCGGTCGACGCTCGCCCAGCCGACCCCTACAGTAGTGACTGCCCGTCGCGGCAGCTGCTCAATCGCATAGGCGACCGCTGGACGGTGCTCGTGGTTGGCGCCCTTGGTTCAGAGCGGCTGCGCTTCTCTGAGCTGCAGCGCCGCATTGAGGGTGTCTCGCAGAAGATGCTCACCCAGACGCTGCGCTCGCTCGAGCAAGACGGTCTCGTGACGCGTACGGTGTACCCGGAGGTTCCGCCGCGCGTCGAGTACGAGCTCACCGAGGTGGGCTCGACGCTGCAGCAGCCCCTCGACGCGATTGAGCAGTGGGCGAGAACGCACATGCAGTACGTGCTCGACTCGCGCGAAAAGCACGCCACAGCGGCCTAACGGCGCCGCGGGGTGCACGGGCTAGTTGTGGTAGGGGAACACCATCTCGATCGGGCCCTCAGGCTCTTCGAACTCGGGGCGGGGGTCGCGACTGTCGGCAATGGAGAAGCCGACCGCCGACCCGATGAGTGAGAGCGCGATGATGCCGAGCGAATTGCACAGGCCGATCGCGAGCCCCTGGTACTCGATGCCCGCGGCGGCATCAAAGAGGGTGACGAGTTCGCCATTGTGCATGTTCGGCACCATGAAGCCGAAGAGGATGGCGCAGAGCCAGCTGAGCGCCAGCGAGACGACGGCGCCGCGGCTCGTGCGGTAGCCCTTCTCGCGGGTCAGGCGCATGCGGCGCATCACCCAGATGTGGCAACCGACATAGGCCGCGCCGATCGTGGGCAGATACCACCAGGTGAGCCAGCCGCCGAGGCCAAAAAACCAGTGGCCGGCGCACATCCAAATCGAGAGAACGATCGACACCGGTACCAATACGCGTGACAGGCCGCTCACACCAACTCCTCTTGCCAAGTTTCTGCTCTTAGTGTGTCAGATGCTTGCGAGAACAAGATGTGTGCCGGGGGCTCCGGGCATGATCCACGCCCGGGATTACGGCAAATGCGATTCGATTTCACATTGCCCAAAAGAAATGCTATTCTCTAACGGTTGCATTCTTTGCGGCATTGCCCCGATAGCTCAGTGGTAGAGCACTTCCATGGTAAGGAAGGGGTCGCCAGTTCAATCCTGGCTCGGGGCTCTGACTCTGCCGGTTTCTGCCGGAAGCATGGCTGAGTAGCTCAGCTGGTTAGAGCGCACGACTCATAATCGTGAGGTCGCGGGATCGAGTCCCGCCTCAGCTACCGGAGTCGCACAAAACCCCTGCGGAATGCGGGGGTTTTGCTGTTGATGGAAGATGTTGATGGAAGTTCCGGCTTATAGGACAAAACGTGTGGATAGCGTCGGGCGGGTCAGCCCTTTCCGGCCCAGCCAGAGCGTAGCCAGAGTCCCTCGTTCGCGTCGAGACCGGTGTCGTAGAAGGTAGGAGCCGGGTCTTCTTCTGGTTCCTCGGTTCTTGGTTCAGTGACAGGGTGTTGCTGGTGAATGAATTCATGTGCCCAGTCGAGTGGGGGGGGGGCTATAGGCAATAAACGGTGGATGGCCCTGGCATGTTCATCCCCGGCCGCCCCACCCAGAGCGTAACCAGAGCCCTTCATTAGAGTCGAGGCCGGTGCCGTAGAGCACAGGTCCTGGGCCAGACTCTGTCTGTTGTGAACGACGAATAGGTGCCGCTGTCTGTGGGGTGTGTCTTCTCAGAATTGTGGTGAAATCTGGCCGCCCTGAGGGCAGGTATAACCACCATTCGATTGCGCGGCGTTGATGCTCCTCGGTCATGCCCCGGTGATGCAGCAGAAGCAGTCGCATGTGTGCGTTGGTGGCGCCCTCGATGCCGTTCGTGGTCGCTGGCACGTTCAGGGTTTTGAATGCTGGGTCGAGGAAGGTGAATAGGTGCTTGGTCTTGATGACCCGTTGGAACACTTGGTGTCCACTTTGGAGTCGTTGATGGGTGTACCACCATTTTTGGCCTGGCTTCGCCCATACTGGCACTTCGAGGCCATCTTTGCGGTAGGCGCGTTGTTTCGTGAGCGATAAATATTGGGTTTCCCATTGGAAGAACAGTGCTACCCAGGCTTCTGCATCATCGAGGGTGCGGGTCTGCTGTAGGAGTTGGTGACACTCAACATGGCTGGTTACAACCCAGCCTGGAAGGATGTCGCCATGCCCAAAATGTTCCCCAAAGAGTTTCGTGACGACGTAGTCCGCGTCGCGAGAAACCGTGAGCCCGGCGTCACCATCGCGCAAGTCGCCAAAGACTTCAGTATCCACCCCGGCATCCTCGAGAAATGGTTATACCGAGACCGCGTCGATCACGGTGAAACCCCCGGCGCCACGACCCAAGAGAACGCCGAGCTGAGAGAGCTACGCAAACGCAACCGACTCCTCGAGCAAGAAGTCGAAGTTCTCCGCCGTGCGACCGCGTACCTGTCCCAGGCACACCTGCCGGGACAATGATGTACCCGCTCGTGAAAGAGCTCGCCGATGACGGTATCTCCGTCCAGATGTCGTGCCGGGTCTTGAAGCTCTCACGTCAGCCCTACTACCACTGGCTGAAACAGCCCATCGGTGAGCGAGAAGTCGTTGAGGCTTATCGCGCGAACGCGCTCCATAACGCCCACATTGATGACCCTGAATTTGGGCATTGTCTCTTTGCCGACGAAGCCGGAGCTGCGGGCCAGCCGATGAGCGACCGAACTGCGTGGCGGATCTGCGCCAGACAGGGCTAGTGGAGCGTGTTCGGCAAACGCAAGGCAACCGGAAAAAGCCAACGTCCAGGGTCTGCCGTGCATGACGATCTCGTGAAACGAGAATTCATTGCCGCAACAGTGAACACACTCTGGTTGACCGACATTACCGAGCATCACACGAGTGAAGGCAAACTGTATGTGTGCGCTATCAAGGACGTGTGCTCGAACCGGATCGTGGGGTACTCGATCAGCGACCGCATGCAGTCACGTCTTGCCGTAGACGCGTTGGATAACGCGGTGGCGAGGCGTGACAGCGTTGCCGGGTGCGTAGTCCATAGTGATCGTGGGTCGCAGTTTCGAAGCAGGAAATTCCGACGTGCGCTCTCACGTCATGGCCTCGTGGGATCCATGGGGCGGGTGGGTTCGGCGGGCGATAACGCGGCGATAGAGAGCTTCTTCAGCCTCTTACAGAAAAACGTGCTCGACCGTCGAGCCTGGGCTACTCGTGAAGAGCTACGAATCGCGATTGTGACCTGGATCGAGCGGACCTACCACCGCCGACGCCGTCAGCCGCGTTTGGGTAGGTTGACGCCGGTCGAGTTCGAGGCGATCATAAACTTGTCAGTTGCTCTCGCGGCCTGACATATCAACTGTCACCAACTCCTACAGCAGACCCGTATTTCCCCAGGGTACTGATTTGAGGGTGTTCAGTCAGACAGATCTCGATTATGTTGAGTGGGAGATGAATGACCGGCCCCGGAAACGGTTAGCGTTCGCGAAGCCGGCCGAGGTTATCGAAGAGATACTGTTGCTCTGACTGCTAAAACCGCCCCGATAAACGACACTTTTTGACCACACGATGCGTCGGAGCATACCGGGTCGGGGTTGGCGGGACTGGCGGGCATAGCGCACCTACCCCAACTGGCAGGGCGCCAGCCCCCTACACCGGCACGAGCCACGCGGGAGTGCCAGGGTGCGCCGGTCAGAGGTCGAATTGCGTGAGTTTGGTGCCGATCGCGCGCGAACCCACCGCGAAATCGTCGAAGTGGAACCGGAGCACGCGATACCCGAGCAGCCGGGCACGGTCGAGTCGCTGCATGTCGGTGATGTACTGTCGGTGGTTGGTGCGATGCTGCTGCCCGTCGTACTCAAAGATCGCCAAGCGTTTGCGGCTTACGAGGTCGAAGCGCCCCACGAAACCGGCATCATCGTGAATGACGAACTGTGGCTCGAGATCAGTAAAGCCGCGGTGCACGAGTTCGAGTCGCAGGAGCGTTTCGTAGCGAGACTCCGCGCCAACACGAGCGTGCTCGAGAGCGCGGCGCAGCCTCTTGGCCCCGCCCGCCGAAGTTTCACTCGCGAGACGCCTGAGCTGTTCGAGTGCGACGGTGGCCCCGCCCGCACCCTGCGTAATGAAATGGTCAGCCATCACGATGAGTTCAAGCTCGCTGAGCATCGTCGAGCTCTGCAATAACCCTGTGAACGGCGAGACGAGCGGAAGCCCCCGAACCTGCCGCACCGAAAACGCTGCCCGGCTGCGGTGCCCAACGACACCCGGTTCCCTGGGGCGAGATGCTTCAAACGGAACCGTCACGTGCAGCAGTTCGTCATCCCGCACACTGTCGCGCCGCAGTAGGCCATCGCCCCGCGAACCGCCACCGCGCCGTGACTCATCGCCCCGCAGCACTCCATCACCCCGCAAATCGCCACCGCGCCCCACCTCATCGCGAAGCGCCCCGCCGGGCACAATAGGGCACCCGTACAGCGCGAGCGCAGTCACGTGACTAAAAGCGCTGTGCGGTTTCATCTTCGTGGCAAAGAACGTAGCCCGCTCGGCAAGAAGCTCCTCCTGGTGCATTCGACGACGCGGATGCTCACTCGGCAAAGCCCGCACGCCGTGAAACGGCTTCTCGACCGAGCCCCGATACACGGCGTATCGGCTGAGCCCGTACTGGTCGCGCTCGCCCGCGAGGAACGCGGGGCGCGGGGTAGGGCTGTCGATATGCATGTCCCCGAGCGTATGTGTTGATCACTGGGGCCCGCATAAGTTATCCACAGCGGATCATCGCAGGTGCCGAATCACCAGCCCTCGCAACCACCGGCCCCTCGCAACCACCAGCCCGTCGCAACCACAAGCCCTCGCAACCACCGACCCCCGCACCTCACCCGAGCAACGCGTGGCAGCGTTCGAGCCGGGCGATCCACCAGGCTTCGCGCTCGGGCGACGCGGCGAAGCGGTCGACGAGCTCGGCCTCCACGACGGGGGTGTGAACGGCGATCGATCCGCCCGAGGGAACGAGCGAATCGCGCACGACGTCGCCCGCGAGCAGCGAGACGGTCGCGAGGCCGCACGGGCCATCGAGCACGCCGTCGGGCAGGGAGGCGGCGAGGTGGGCGCCCATGGAGATTCCGACGGAGGTGTCAAGCGCGCTCGACACGACGACCGGCAGGCCAGCCTCGAGAATGATCTCGCGGGCGCGGGTGATTCCGCCGAGCGGCTGCGCTTTGACGACGAGCAGATCGGCAGCCCCGGCCCTCGCGACAGCCAGCGGATCGTCAGCCTTGCGCACACTCTCGTCAGCCGCGATGCGTACGTGAGGCGTGGGCCCGGCAGAGAGCGCCTCACGCAGCCGGGCGAGGTCTGAGACCTGGGCGCAGGGCTGCTCGGCGTAGTCGAGGTCGAAGGGGGCAAGCGCGCGTAGGGCGGTGATGGCTTCGTTGTAGCTCCAGCCGGCGTTCGCGTCGATGCGCACGCGCGCCTCGGGGCCCATGAGCTCGCGCACCCGGCGCACGCGGGCCACGTCGTCGTCGAGGTTCTGGCCGCGCTCGGCGACCTTGACCTTGACGGTCGTGCACCCGTCGAACGACGCGAGCAGCGGGGCCACGGCATCGGGCCCGATCGCGGGAATCGTCGCGTTCACCTCGACCCGGTCACGCGGCGCCATCGGCAACCCGGCCGACCAGCCGTACTCGAGCGCGGCCGCGAGCCAGGTCGCTGCCTCGGCATCGGCATACTCGGGAAACGGCGAGAACTCGCTGAACCGCTCGGGCCCCTCGATAATGAGTGCCTCGCGCTCGGTCACCCCGCGAAAGCGCGTGCGCGTCGGGATCGAAACGACGCGCGCCCGTTCCCGAACCTCGTCAAACGAGGGGCGGGGCAGGGGCTGAGTCTCGGGGCGTTCGGCGATCATGCGACCAGTCTAGAACTTCGGATCTCGCGCCGCTTTCGGCTGGCGTTGAGGCGGCGGCTGCCGGTCTCGCCGCGCCGTGCCGTGCCTGGTGCCGTGCGCCGGTACCTGGTGCGCCGAGGGAGCACGAGTTCGTCGAAAGCGCATCGAAATCGCGCGATTCCCGTGCACTCTCGGCGAAGCGGTGCTCCCTCGGCGAAATGGGAGGGCGCCCCAAAAACCGCGGCGGATCGCCCCAGCCCCAGACCGCGCAAGCAGTCCCCGGGCCAAGAGCGCCCCGCCAAGAGCGCCCCGCCCAGAGCGCCCGGCAACGCCCCCTACACGTCTGCGCCCGGCAGCGCCTCCGTGCCCACGATCACGCGGTAGCCGCGGGTCGCGTCGTAGCCGTGGATCTCGCGGGTGTCGAGCGCGCTCATGAACTCGAGCACGTCGCGCGTGATGATCTGGCCGGGAACGAGCACCGGGAACCCGGGTGGGTAGGGGGTGACGAAGCCGGCCGAGACGGGTGAGCGGCCGGCATCGATTTCGGCGAGCAGCTCGGGGCCCTTGCGGTACTGCACCTGGCGGTTGTCCTGGCCCTTGAAGAAGGCGGTGCGCAGGTCGCCGTCGGGCAGGTCGCCAGCGCCGCGGTACTCGGGCGCGAAGGCGCTGAAGTCGGGCAGCGGCGGGATCTCCTCATCTGGCGCAACGCCGTGGCCGTTCTCGAGCTGCTCCTCGGCGAAAAGGTCGGCGAGCTTGAGCAGTACCTCAATGAGGTAGGCGACGCCTGAGCGTGTGGTGCCGATGTTCGTCATGAAGAGCACGGTGTTGCGGCTCGTCTTGTTGACCTGAATGCCGTAACGGTCCATGAGGTGCGTGTACTTGAACGTGTCGCCGTCGACGCCTGTGCGGCTGATCTCGATCGTGATGCGGCTCGGGTCGACGACGAACTCTTCGGTGTCCCACGCCTCCCACATGTCGGCAAGGCTGTCGCTGTGGGGCAGGGGGCGCTGCGATCCGCGGTATTCGCCGGGAATGAGGTCGTAGGCGGTGAGTACCTTGAAAGTGTTGCGCAGTACCGGGTTGCGGGTGATGGCCTGCGCGAGGCTCGTCGCGAGGTCGAGCTGGCGCTGCACGAGCTCGAACCCTTCGAGCTCGACCTGACGGCGGCCGAGGTCGAGCGACGCGAGAATCTGGTAGTTCGGCGACGTCGAGGTGTGCGTCATGTAGGCCTCGTTGAACGCGGCCTCGCTCAGGCGCACGAAGTCCTGGTCGTACACGTGAACCATCGAGCCCTGGCGCAGAGCCGTGAGCGTCTTGTGCGTCGAGTGGGTCGCGTACACGCGCACTCGGGCGTCGGGCGAGGGAATGAGGCGTTCGTTCAGCCACACCTCGTCGCTCAGCGGGTCGCCGTTCGTGTCGAACAGGCGCGAGCGCTGCTCTTCGTAGCGCTCAGCGTAGGCCGGGTCTTTGAGGTGGCCCTCGAGGTACTGTGCCGCGGCCATGGCGGTGCGGCGGCGGGTGACCGGGTGAAAGGCCGCGAACGCGAACCAGGCCTCGTCCCACAGGAACACGAGGTCAGGCTTGATCGCGAGGCATTCTTCCATGACGCGAATGGGGTCGTAGACGATGCCGTCGAACGTGCAGTTCGTGAGGGTGATCATCTTGACCTGGTCGAGGCGGCCCTGCGCGCGGTAGTCGAGCAGAATCTGCTTGATGCGGTCGAGCGGCACGGCGCCGTAGAACGCGAAGTCGTTGAGCGGGTAGGCGTCGAGGTACGAGACCTGCGCGCCAGAGAGCATGAGCGCGTGGTGGTGCGACTTGTGGCAGTTGCGGTCGACGAGCACGACGTCGCCCGGCGCAACGATCGCCTGGTGCACGATCTTGTTTGCGGTCGAGGTGCCGTTCGTGACGAAGTAGGTGCGCTTGGCCCCGAACGCGCGCGCGGCGAGGGCCTGGGCCTTCTTAATGGCACCGACGGGCGAGAGCAGCGAATCAAGGCCACCCGAGGTCGCGCTGGTTTCGGCGAGCAGGAGGTTCAAGCCGTAGAAGTCGACCAGGTCGGTGATCCACTTCGAGTCGACGACTGATCCGCCTCGAGAAATCGGCAGCGCGTGAAACACGCCTGCCGGGCGGCGCGCGTGCTCCTGAATCGCGTTGAAGAAGGGGGTGTCGTAGAGGTGCGCGATGCGGCGCAGCAACGAGAGGTGTAGCTCGAGCTGGTCTTCGCGGCGGAAGACGCGGCGAAAGCGGCGGGTGAGCTGGCCCGCGAGGTCTTCGATGTGGGCGCCGGCAACGAGGTACAGGTCGAGTTCGGGGCGCACGCGCTTCAGCGTGTTTGCGAGGGTGAGCACGCGCTGCACCGAGCCGAGATCGCTGCTTTGTGCGAGCGGATCATCGCTCACCTGCGACTGGACGTACTCGATCGTCTCTTTCAAGTCGCGGCTGAGCGGCTGCTTCGTGTGGTCGCTGAAACCGGGGCGCATGATGACCGCGAGAATGTTGGGGTTCGTGAGCACGGCCGCCACGGCGTCTTCGGCCGATGGCACGATGACGACGTCGTAGATGAAGGCGTCGCCCGGGGTGCGAAGCGAGCGCACCTCTTGCTCGTAGATCTCTTTGTCGTTCTCAGACATCTGGTCGATGACGAGCACCTCGAACTTCTTGCGCGAGGGGTCACCGTGCTGGGGCGCATCTTCTTCAGAGAGCGGCGGCAGGTCGTGGTCTTCGAAGTCGCTATTGATGTAGCCCTTCATGCCCTGCATCGCGCTGCGCACATGGTCGAGCGCGAGCGAGAACTGGCCATGCTCGATCTGCTCGCGAATCTCGCGCACCTGGCGCTGGCCGATGCCCGCCCAGTAGAACTCGATGGTCTCGAGTGCGCGCAGTGAGCGAAAGAGCTCGGTGATGGTGGTCTGGTCGCTCACGTCGGCGCCGCCCAGGGCGAGTAGTTTCACGAAATAGCGCGTGTACTCCCATGCGTCGCTTCTTGCCCGCCAGGGGCTCGATGGCATTCCCGAGTAGGGGCCAAGCCACTGCTCTTCGTCTGTCGGCACGGTGATCACGCCCTCGCTTGACTGTCCGATTGAACGTACGAGGTTGGTTTGATCGTCTAACATGCCTAGAAAACCTTTCCAGCGTTGGAAGTGAGAAGCGCCACTGGCGCGACCGATGCGGCACCGCATAAGTTGTAGCAAAGTTTAGCGACTTTCTGTGCCCGAACCCGTATACGGTGCGTATCGTGCCAACAATGTGACGCGTTGTGACGGGTAGAGTGAGGGGTATGACGGTCGTATCTGAACTCTTTGACGCATCGGTATGGCAGCTGGCCGAGGGGGCCGAGCGGTATACCGACATCACCTCGCACGTTTCGCTCGATTCACGCATCGCGCGCATCGCCTTTAACCGGCCCGAGGTGCGCAACGCGTTTCGACCCCACACGGTCGACGAGCTGTACGACGCGCTCGAGCGTGCCCGCGTCAACCCGCGCATCGGCGTAGTGCTGCTCACCGGCAACGGCCCGAGCCCCAAAGACGGCGGCTGGGCGTTTTGTTCGGGCGGTGACCAGCGCATTCGTGGCCGCGACGGCTACCGCTACTCTGACTCTGAGCAGGCAAGCGACATCGATCAGGCCCGCTCGGGGCGGCTGCACATTCTCGAGGTGCAGCGCCTCATTCGCTTCATGCCCAAGGTTGTGATCGCGCTCGTTCCAGGCTGGGCGGCCGGCGGCGGGCACTCGCTCAACGTCGTGTGTGACCTCTCGATCGCCTCAGAGGAGCACGCGAAGTTTAAGCAGACCGACGCCGACGTCGGCTCGTTCGACGCGGGCTACGGCAGCGCCTACTTCGCGAAGCAGATCGGGCAGAAGAACGCTCGCGAGATCTTCTTCCTCGCCCGCGAGTACTCGGCGCAGCGTGCCTACGAGATGGGCGCCGTGAACGCGGTTGTGCCGCACTCCGAGCTCGAAACGACTGGCATCGAGTGGGCGCGTGAGATTCTTGGCAAGTCGCCCACCGCCATTCGCATGCTCAAGTACGCCTTCAACGCGGTTGATGACGGGCTCGTGGGGCAGCAGCTCTTCGCGGGTGAGGCCACGCGTCTCGCCTACGGCACCGACGAGGCCGTTGAGGGCCGCGACTCGTTCCTCGAAAAGCGCGATCCCGACTGGTCGCCCTTCCCGTACCACTTCTAGGGGCCGTGATGAGTGAACTGCGCCGCATTCCCGCGCACGACCACCTCTGGCTCATGGCCTCGCTCGCCGAGGCCCTCGCGAGCGGCCCTGCCGTGCAACCCATTGCAAGCGACGAGACTCCCTCGCCAGAGCACGTCGCCGAGGGCTGCGCGCTCGTCATACACACCTCTGGCTCGAGCGGATCGCCCAAGTTCGTCGCCCACTCGGCCGAGTCGATTCGGGCGAGCGCCGAGGCGACCAACGCGATTCTCGGTGGGCCGGGGCAGTGGATCATTGCCCTGCCCACGCATCTCATCGCGGGCGTGCAGATGCTCACGCGGTCGATTATTGCCGGCACCGATCCGCTCGTGGTGAGCGGTAAGTTCAGCCCCGAGAAGCTCGTTCGGCTCGCGTTGCAGCTCGAAGCCGACAGGCGCTACGTCTCGCTCGTGCCGGTGCAGCTGCGCGCCGTGATCGAGCTCGCTGAGCGTGACGAGGAGGCGCTTCGCGTGCTGCAGCGCTTCGACGCCATGCTCGTCGGCGGGCAGGCCGTGTCGCTCGAGATACGAGCTGCGGCGCACCGTCTCGGCCTGAAACTCGTGCGCACCTACGGCATGACCGAGACGGGCGGCGGCGTCGTCTACGACGGGGTCGAGATTGGCGAGACCGAGATGCGCATTCGGGGCGGCGAGATTCAGCTCTCGGGCCCCTCGCTCGCGCTCGGCTACCTCGATAACGACGGGCTCACCGCCGAAACGTTCATCGAAGAAGACGGCGTGCGCTGGTATCGCACGGGCGACGCAGGCTCGCTGCTCGGCGGAATGCTGCAGGTCACCGGCCGCCTCGACCGGGTGCTTATCTCGGGAGGCGTGAACGTTTCGCTTGACCGAGTCGAGGCTCTCGTGCACGAGATGCCGGGCTGGGCCGAGAGCGCCGCGCTCGAAGAACGCAACGACACGTGGGGCGCGCAGGTGACGATCGTGGCGGCGCCTAGTCATAACGCTGATGGCGGCACTGCCGACGGCGACGCGCTGCGCGACGGCTTCGAAGCGCTCGCGGGCGCGGTGAAGGCCGACCTCGGCCCGGCGGCAACGCCCCGCCGTCTCGTTGTCGTCGACGAGCTGCCGCGACTCGCAAACGGAAAAAACGATTATCAGCGCCTCGCCGCGATGCTCCAAGAGCCTCAGCGTGACGGCGCGACGGGCAGTGATCTGCCACGGGCTGAGAGTAAGGAAACGAAGTGAGCCGAAAAGATCCGCGTCGGTCAGGAAACCCGGCCAAACGGGCTGTCGCCGAGCAACGCGTCGAGATGGGCATCTCGCCCGCGATCACCTGGCGCGACTGGGTCGGCGGCGCGCGTATTCGCACCCTGCCACTCGCGGTCGCTCCGGTCGCCGCGGGCGCCGGCGTCGCGCACATGGTGCAGGCCTTCTCGCTCACCCTCACGCTGCTCGCGCTCGCCGTCGCGGTCATGCTGCAAATCGGCGTGAACTTCTCGAACGACTACTCCGACGGCATTCGCGGCACCGACGAGTTTCGGGTCGGCCCCACACGGCTCACCGCCTCGGGGCTCGTGAACCCGAAGCGCGTGCTCGCGACCGCGCTCGTGTTCTTCGCGCTCGCCGCCGTTGCCGGGGCCGTTGCCGTGGTGCTCAGTGAGCGCTGGTGGTTCTTGCTCGTTGGCGTGCTCGCGATTGCCGCCGCCTGGTTCTACACGGGTGGCAAGCGCCCCTACGGCTACGCGGGCCTCGGCGAAGTGTTCGTCTTCATCTTCTTCGGGCTCGTCGCCACCGTCGGAACCGTGTGGCTGCAAACCGACCTCATCACCGAAGAGGCGTGGGTGTCTGGCATCGGCGTCGGACTCTTCGCGGTCGCGGTGCTCATGGCCAACAACATTCGCGATATCCCGACCGACCGCCTCGCTGGCAAGAAGACCCTCGCGGTGCGACTCGGAGAGCGCGGCGCCAAGATCTTCTACAGCGTGTGCGTCGTGCTGCCCTTCGCGGTTCCCGCCGTCTGGGGAATCTTTCACACGAACCTTGTCTACACGTGGTTCGTGCTCGTGCTCGTCGCTCCGGCCCTGCTCATCATGTGGCTCGGCAAGAGCGCAAAAGACCTCATTCTCGTGCTCGTGCTCACGAGCTACTCGGGCCTCGCCTACGGCGTTGCCCTGGGGCTCGGCTTCGCGTTCTAGACGCTCGCGAGGGCGGTGCAGAGGCGGCAGCCTCAGGCTCGCCGAGGCGGTGCCCTGAGGCGGATAGGGCCCGGCTAAGCCCGGTCTGCGTCGTCTCCGGGCGCCTCGGCCTCGTCGCTTTCGACGGGCTCTGAGCGGTCGAGCAGTGACGGATCTTCGTCAACCATCTCGTCTTCAAGCACCGAGTCTTCGGTGCGATCACGGTCGCGCCAGTCTTGCAGGCCCTCTGCGGCGCGCTGACGCACGGGGTCAAGCACGATGATCGAGATGGCCATTGAGATGAGTGCGGCGAGAACCGCGGCGAGCCACCAGCGCGCGCCAAGCATCCACACGAGGGCGAACACGCCCGCGAAGAGGGCCAGACGAATTGTGGAATATAGCCACCAGGCTTTACGAGTACTCATCGTTCCCCATGTTAGCGACGCATCGCTGTGAGCAAGCCAGAAACTGAGACCGCGCATCGGGGTAGCATAGGGTCATGGCACGGTTCATCATTTTGGCAGTGGTACTCGCGATTGCGTTTACGCTGTACTCGCTCGTTGATGCCTCGATGACAGATGCGCGCCGCGCGCGTGGCGTGCCGAAACCCGTGTGGGTCGTGATCTGCGTCGTGCTGCCGGTGATCGGCGGAATTCTCTGGCTCATGGTGGGCAAGGGCGACGGGCGTGAGCCTGCGAAACAGGTGGCTCCCGACGACGATCCGCGATATGGCGCGCTGTCGACCGAGCATGTTGACCAGCGCATCGCCGATCTCGAGTCGCAACTGCGCGCGCTCGACGACGAAGTGTTTCCCGGTGAGGGTGCGGGCGGTGGCGAAGGCGCTGCCGACGCCGCAGCTGAGCCCGAGGCCGACGCCGCGGCCGACGAGGGCAAGGACGCCCCTTCCGAGACCAACAAGCCCGACGAAGACACCGAGCGGTGAGCGCCGCAGGGGCCGCCGCGACCCTCTCATCGCAGCTCGCAACGACCATCGTCTCTGAACTCATCGTGCAGGGCGTGCGCGATTTTGTCGTGTGCCCGGGCTCGCGCTCGCAGGCCCTCGCCCTCGCGGTCGCCGAAGCCGAAGCGCTCGGCGAGGCACGACTGCACGTGCGCATCGATGAGCGCTCGGCCGCATTCTTCGCGCTCGGCATCGCCCGCGAGAGTGGCCTGCCAGCGCCCGTCATCGTTACCAGCGGATCGGCCGTCGCAAACCTCATGCCCGCCGTACTCGAGGGGCACAGCGCGAGGGTTCCGATGATGCTGCTCACCGCCGACCGGCCCGAAGAGCTGCACGGCGTGCGCGCGAGCCAGACGGTCTGGGACAACATGTATACCTTCAACTTCAGCCGCTTCAACGCTGACGTTCCGCCGGCAGAAGACGAAGACCTCGACGAATACCTGGGCTCAGAAATTCCCGAGGTTGTCGCAGAGGCGTTCGTCAACGCGATCCGCTCGCCGAATGGCGCCGGGCCAACGCACCTGAATATTGTCTTCCGCGATCCGCTCTCTGGGCCCTCGGGGCTGCTCGAAAGCGCGCTCGAACGCGCCCGCGAGCGTGGCCCCGCTCGCGTTGCCGAGAAGCGCCCCACGCTTGCCGAGCGAAGGGCTGACGTCGAGTGCGAGTGGTGCGGTGAGCTGCCAGGCGACTGCGACCACAAGCGCCCGACCGAGCTCGAAGTGTACGTACACGGTGCGGGCAAGGCCCGGCCAAACACCGTCGTCATTGCCGGTGCCGACGCCGGAGCCGAAGCCGAGGCCTTCGCGCACGCCGCGGGCGTTCCGCTGCTCGCCGAGCCCTCGAGTGGTGCCCGATTCGGGCGCGAGGCGATTCAACACTGGCAGGCACTGCTGAACGACGAGGAACTTGCCTCACGCATCGAGGTCGCCGTCATCTTCGGCCACCCTGGGCTCACCCGCGAGGTGGCACGAGTCGTCGCCGCAGCCCGAACCGTCGTCGTCGACGACGCAGGGCCCGACGGCCCCGCGCTCGGCATCGAACGCTTCAACCCCGGCCGCAACGTCAAACAGTTCGCCTTCGCGGCCCGAGTCTCTGAAAAGTACGACCCGGCCGAGGTCAAGGCCTGGCTCGGCGAGTGGATCGTGCGCGACCGATCACTGCGCGACGAGCACACGACCGTGCACGAAACCGACCTCGAAGCCGCCCGCGCGACCGGCTACCAGGAGCGCAACGCCTTCGCCCGCGCCGAGGTGGCCCGCATGCGCGAGCCCCTGAGCCGCGAACACCTCACCGAAATGGTCTGGCGTGCCACCTGGCCGCACGACCGCCTCGTGCTCGCCGCCTCCCGCCTCATTCGCGTGCTCAACCGTATGGCCACGCCCCGCAACATTCGCGTGCACTCGAACCGCGGCCTCGCCGGAATCGACGGAACAATCGCAACCGCCATGGGCATCGCCCAGGCCAGCGACGGCGCCGGCATCACCCGCGTGCTCATCGGCGACCTCGCCCTCTTCCACGACGTCGGATCGCTCGCCCTGCCACCCGAACGCGAAGGCACGCCGCGCATGCAGCTCATCGTGGGCAACGACGGCGGCGGCACGATCTTCGACACCCTCGAAGTCGCCGCCACGAGCGACCCCGAAGCCTTCGACCGGGTCATGCTGACCCCGCAGCGCGTCGACATCGCCCAGCTCGCCGCCGCCTACGGCTGGTCGTACCGGCTCGTCACTACGCAGGGCGAACTCGAAGAGGTGCTGACGGCGCAGGCCGAGACCCCCGGCATCGTCGAGGTGGCGCTCGCGCGGTAGGGGTGTGGCTGGTGCTCTCGGCTGCCGCTCCCCGCGGATTGCCCTTTTCTGTGCGTTTTCGTGAGTTCCGGGCGGCTCCCCGCGGCTTGCTGGCCGGTTTCTGGGCTGTGCTCGCTCGCGCGGCGTCTACTTGACGAAAAGCAGGGTGTTATCGCGAAATAACCCTGCTTTTCGTCAAGTAGACGCAACATTCACCGGGAAAGTGCTCCCGGCCGCCGCACAGAGACCCCGGCCGCCGCTTCATGCCCCAACAACCGCACGAAGCCCCGAACTCACCCTGTGAACGGCCAACGCAACGCCTCAAAACTGGGTTATCAACAGATCGCGAGCGGCCCCATTGCAGGCGGATCTCTACTCCCAATACGCTTCAACTGGGGGCCGCGGAACCCCCGTGGTCCCGAGCTACGAGCCTTGGAGGTCACCAGTCATGTCACGCGTTCTCTCAACCGAAGAAGCCCGGGTCGCCATTCGCCAGATTCAATCGATCGTGAGCGGCGGGTTCACCGAACAAATCACCCACCTCGATGCCCAGGGAAGGGTGCTCTCTGACCCCAACATCTGGGACGGCCCGCTTGCCTCGCAGTTTCGCTCGACCACGTGGCCAGAGACGAAGGTTGCGCTCGACAGTGCAAAGCACGAACTTGAGCGATTGCGCACACAGCTCGAGACGATCGCACAGAACATCTTCGCGGCGGGCGGTGGCGCCTAAATGGGGGTGCGGCGCCCCGCTCACCAACCACAGACGCTCGCCCCTCGCGCCGCAGAAACCGCAGTCCCAGAAGCAGCGAGCACAGCCGCAGCCGCAGAAGCCGCCTCCGCCGAGAGCACACCCGCATGACCGTGCACTTTGACGACCTTGCGGCGCAACGCCTTGAACTCGCGGCGACGTCGGCGGCAGAGCAGTTACGCCTGCAGAGCGCCGAACGACACCGCAGTGCTAGGCGCGCCCTCGAATCGTTTCGCGGCGGGTATGCACGGCGGTTCGAACAGGTGGTGTGCATCGAGTCTGAAGACCGGGCGCGGCTTGCCGCGACCCTCGACGAGCTCGCTGAGAGCGTCGCGCTCACCGCGGCGGCGGCAGTGCGCGAACGAACGAGGCAGCACGATGTCGCCGAGTGGCAAAAATACGAGGCCGGGGTTAACGCGCACGGCGCCCTCGTGAACGCCGTCGGCATCACCGAGGGCGGCCGTCTCGTGGCGACGGGGGCCGGGGCGGGCAGGCTCTGGAAGGCGCGGCCTGACTCGCGGGCGGTGGTGGCGGCGCCGATCCGCGTGGGGTTTCAGGCGAGACCCAGGCCCCGCGGCTTCGTGCCCGGCGGGCAGAGCCGGGGAACGACCTCGGCGATGCCATCTCAGCTGCGGGGTTTTGCTGGCCGGGCGCGCGCCATGAATCGTGACCTTGAGCACGAGGCAGATCGGCTGAGCGAGGCCTGGCGCGGGTTCGTGCAGCAGTGCGGGTGGGCCCGTATCGAGGGCGCAACATTCGAGAGTGGCTTTCGCCGGCTCCTTGCAGAGAGCGACGACGATGCGCGGTGGATCGAGCGAGTCGCCACGGCGTTCGAGCAGGCCGGGGCAGGAACCCTCCCGACGCACAGCGTGAGCCTTGCGGTGGCTGGAAGGAGCCCGAAGCTGCTTGCCCGGCTACTGTTCACCGGGGCAGGGCGACCTGCGCAGGTCTCGGTGACGTGGCGGGCGCTGATGGCGCGGGCACCGCAGACGGCTGATGCGCTCATCGAGCAGTACGCCTATGAGCTTGCGGGGCTCGACGGCGTTCCGTTCGAGGTGCGCGACGTGGCGGCACGGGCGGTGCTTGACGATATCTTCGATCCGCCCGATGACGGGGGTGCGCATTCGGGCGAGAGCCAGACGCAGCGCTTGCAGCGGGCCTATGCGCGCATGGGCTTTGCGCCCGGCGAGCGCTCGCTGAAGGATTTTCGGGCCGACCTCGATGACCTCAGGAGCGAAGTGTTGCACGCCGAGCAGATGAGTCGTGGCGAGCCGGTGATGCTCGTCGGGCTTGGCCGGCACGACGGAGCCGTGACCGCAGCAATCGCGGTGGGTGATCTTGCAACCGCGCCGAAAGTCGGGGTGTTTGTCTCGGGCATGAACTCGAATGTGCGGGGCATTGGCGAGGCGCTGCCCGCCTTTCACTCGATGAAGCAGAACGGTGAAGACATGGCGTTTGTGACCTGGATCGGGTACCGGTCGCCCGGCGTTGGCGGGGTGATATCGCAACAGCGGGCCGATGCGGGCGCGGTGAGACTCGTCGACTTTCTCGAGGGGGTCACCGAGAGTCGTGAGGTGCCGGTTGACCGGCTTATCGTGATGGGGCACTCGTACGGCACGAACGTTGCTGCCGAGGCGCTCACGAAGGTGACGGTTCCGGTGAGCGCTTACGTGGCGATCGGCTCGGCGGGGCTGAAGCCCGGCACCGAACCCGGCGACCTACGCGTGGCTGAGCGGTACGCGACCCATGCCAAGCGCGACAACATTGCGCAGATCGGCGTGCGTTCAACCGCGCTGCAGTATGACTACGGCACCCCGCCTGTGACCGATGAGGCGAAACGTCTGCTCGATGCGGCGGTACCGAGGGAAGATCCGCGAGAGCTAGACGGTTTTCACGTATTCAGTTCTGAAAAGACGAAGAAAGGTGCACAGGTGACGATGCACAACCTCCTCAATCCCATCGACTGGCAGAGTTCGCTCGGTAAACCGGCGCAGTATCTCGCCGATACCCTCGACGGCACCATAGCTGCCGAAGAAGTGGGGTACCTGCACCCGAGCTCGAGCACGGTTGCTTCTCTGCTCGACATTATGAACGGAGCACTATGACGTGGCTCATTCGAACGGTAGCCCTCGCGCTCGCGCTCATGCTCGTCGCCTGCTCCGGGCAGAACGATCAGCAAGACGCGGCGGGGGTGACCGAGAAAGCGATGGTGGCGATGACGCTTGAAGAACAGTACGAGCGGGCGGGCAAAAACTATGAGGCGTTCCAGGCGCTGGTGGCCGAGGTGCAGATGCTGCTCGATGATGGCGAGTGGTACACCACGCTCACCTCTGAGCCGATGCCGCTCCCGGGTCAGGCGAGGGGTGGCGACCTCGTGGGCGATTCAGACGACAACAGCTACTACTTCATGATCGCGAGAAAGAAAGACGTGCAGGTCTCGAAGCGCCCCGAACTCGACCGCCTCGAAGCTTTGTGGAACGAGCGGGGCTGGCCAGCGGGCACAGAAGAGCGCATTTACGGCGGGTCCCGGCTCGCGGTCGTCACCCCCGACGGTTACCGTATCGCCGTCTCCAGTAACGCCGAAGGCAAGGCGCTCGAACTTCTCGCGTTCTCGCCTGTGTACTGGGGAGACGTGCGTGACCTCATGTCAGGAATGTACGACCGCCTCGAGACCGAAGATGCACTCGGCTCACCCTGGGGCCTCGACAAGCGAGACGAAGACGGGCACTACACGATGAAACCCGGTGTGTACCGGCCGTTTCCCGACTGGGTGTACATGCCCCTCGACAAAAAGGAGGAGGAAGAAGAAGAGACGCCGAAGGCTAGTCTTCGGGAGACGACGATCCGCCATATCGAAACGGCAGGAGGTCGCCCATGGGCACACGATGCACCCGAGTGACGATGAAGCCGATCATGAGGGCGGCGGTGAGGGGAACCGCGCCCGAGATCATGAGACCTGCGCGCGCGCCGAAGTGGTCGACGAGCATGCCGAGCAGGGGGCCGCCGAGCGCCTGGCCGCCGACCGCGATGAGCAGGTAAATCGACATGACGCGACCGCGAATAAGCATGTTCGACGAGGTCTGGATGAGGGCGTTTGCCGCTGTCCACATGAGCACCGACCAGAGGCCAGCGAGGGCGATCGTCGCCATAAACGCCCACTCGTACGGCATGAACGCCGAGGCGAACTTGAGGGAGGTGTACCCGAGCACCGAGCCGTAGAACGTGCGTAGCCTCACGCCCATTCGGCGCATCGACAGGATCGCGCCGATGAGCGCTCCGGCGGCGATCGCAGAGTTGTAGCTGCCGTAACCGCGGGCGTCAGAGTCGAACACGTGCTCGGCCATGGGCGCGAGCAGTACCGACCAGTTCATTCCGATACCCGAGACAAAGACGAGCAGAATGAGGGTCCAGAAGATGACGGGCTTGCGGCGAACGTAGGCGAGGGCCTCGCGGGCCTGGCCCTTCTCGCGCGGTGCCGTCGGAAACTTCGTGAGCACGGCGGTGTTGATGAAGAAGAGCAGTAAGAGCGAGAGCGAGGCGCCAATCGCGGTGACGAGAAAGGCCCAGCCACCGCCCCAGTTCGCGAGCATGAGCCCCGCGACGGCGGGGCCGATGAGCGCAGAGGTCTGGAAGATTGCCGAGTTGGTGCTCACCGCGTTCGAGAGCAACTGGCGGCCGACGAGCTCAGAAACAAACACCTGACGGGCCGGCTGGTCGATGACCGAGAACAGGCCGACAAGACCAGCGAGCGCGAAAATGTGCCATGCCTCGAGCGCGCCGGTGAAGGCGAGGGTCGCAAGCGAGGCCCCAGAGATGATCACCACGGTTTGCGAGATGATGATGAGGGTGCGTTTTGAATACCGGTCGACGATCACTCCGCCGAGCATGCCGAACAGCAGTACCGGGCCAAACTGCATAACGACGAGAAAGCCGACCGTGCTCACGTTGCCGGTGAGCTGAAAGAGAATCCAGTCCTGGGCGACGCGCTGGGTCCACACCGCGGTGAGCGCGAGAATCTGCGCGATCGCGTAGATGCGGTAGTTGCGAACGGTGAGCGCGCTCACCATGTCGCGAAGTGTGGGCTTTCGGTGTGGAAGGGGAATGACGCCTGTCGAAGCATCCTCCACGGTGATCGTCCCCTCTCGTCGTTTACGCGTCTCTTCACTTCTGAGCGCAAGCGACGACTAGCTACATGCCTCCATCATCGGTCGAAACTTCGCGACCGTTTCGCTGAGTTCATGCTCGGGGTCGGCCCCTACAACGAGACCCCCTCCAGCAAAAGCGGTGATGGTGGCAGGGCTTTGGCTGTGGTCGACCTGCGCACTCCGTAGTGCGATGGCCCAGTCACCGTTGCCGCCTGCTCCTACCCAGCCTACGGCACCCGCGTAGCGACCGCGGTCAAATGGCTCGAGTTCATCAATCGTGTCCATCGCGAGCGGCGTCGGGGTTCCGGCGACCGCGGCCGTCGGATGCACCGCTTCAGCGAGCTCGAACGCGTCGGCCCCGTCGGCGAGCTGCGCCGTCACCCGGGTCGCAAGGTGCCACACGTTTGGCAGTTGCAAGAGCGAAGGTTCGGCGTCGTGCTGCAGATCGGTGACGTGCGGCGAGAGCGTCTCGACGAGGCTCTCGATCGCGAAGCGGTGCTCGAGCTGCTCCTTTTCACTCGCAATGAGCTCGCGAGAGAGCGCCTCGTCGCGCGCCTCATTCTCATCGCGCCTGCGGGTGCCAGCGAGCACGCGCGCCGAGACCTTTGCGTGAATTGACCGAATGAGCGTCTCTGGGCTTGCACCGATCATGCCGTCGACCGCAAAGGTCCAACAGTCGAGGTAACGGTGTGCGAGCCTGCCAAGCGGAACCCGCAAATCGGCGCCCTCAGCGAGCGGCGCCTGGAGCCTGCGCGCGAGCACCACCTTTTCGATGGCGGCAGCGTCAAGCCTGCGGCCCGCCTCGGCGACGCCTGCCCGGTACGCTTCGGTCTCGCCCTCTGGAGCCTCCCACTGAAGCGGCTGCCATGCCGCAGTCGCGGCCCCACCAGCCCTCACGCCGGCAAGCGCGAGAAGGTCATCGAGCTGAGCGACGTCGAAGACGTCGACGCTCGCGAGCGACGCTGCCGCGGGGTGCGGATCGACCGAGTCGTCGCCCACGTACGTGATCCACGCCTCTCCATCTTTCTTGCCGACAATGACGCGCGGCACGATGAGGGTCGAGGGGGTCTGGCTGTTGCTTGCGAACGAGAACGTTCCGAGGGCGATCAGGCCCGTTGCTGGGCCGGCGATCGGGTCGTCGACGACGGCGTTTTCTTGCATCGCCGCCCAAGCACGTGAAGCGTCTGCGAAGCGCTCGCCGCCGTGCGTATCGAGGCGGTACGCGACACAGAGGCCCACGAAGCCGCGTTGCTTGCGCACCCAGAGCAACGGGTTTTGGGAATCGGCAAGCTGAACGAGGTCGGGCACCCGGCTGAGCGGCCGAGAGACGACACGAAAGCGGGGCAGAGAAACGGTGTTCACGGTTCCAATCTACCCGCTGTGGGGTGGGGGAGCGTGGCCTGATTCACAGGTGACGGCGGTGCGCTGCACGGGCCTTACGGGGCAAAAACATGACTCATGAGGGTAACGTCAGCCGTTGCAGGTAGCATGGAGGGGTGATTCGCCCCAATGCAAACGAAAAACCAGCGAGCGACGTTTCGAGCATGTTCGACGAGGTCTCCCCTCGCTACGACATCATTAACGACGTGCTCTCTGCGTACCAGTCGCGCCTGTGGCGAATCGCCACGGTGAAGGCCGTCGCCCCGCGCAAGGGAATGCGGGTGCTTGACCTCGCAGCCGGCACCGGCACGTCGAGTGCGGCCTTCGCGGCCCAGGGCGCTCACGTGACCGCGGCCGACTTCTCGCGCGGCATGCTCGCCGAGGGCGAGAAACGCCAGGCTGGCAACGAGCTCATCGACTTCGTGTGGGCCGACGCGACAGACCTGCCGTTTGAAGACAACAGCTTTGACGCCTCGTCGATCTCGTTCGGCCTGCGCAACGTTAACGACCCGAAAAAGGCGCTTCGCGAGATGCTGCGCGTGACGAAGCCCGGTGGGCGACTCGTCATCTGCGAGTTCTCACAGCCGCCTCTCGCTCTCATTCGCGGGCCGTACTCGTGGTACTCGAAGAACGTGCTGCCAAAGCTTGCGAGCCTCGTGGGCGGCCCGGGCGAAGCCTACGACTATCTGACTGAATCAATTGAGAAGTGGCCGCTGCAGGCCGAGCTCGCGTCATGGATGACCGAGGCCGGTTTCGAGCAGGTCGGCTACCGCAACCTCACCGCCGGTATCGTGGCCCTGCACCGCGGGTTCGTGCCAGGCGAAAAAGCCGTTCAGAACTTAGACATCATTGAGGGTGAGACCAAAAAATGAGCCTTCCCATCGCTGAAGACACCGCGACGCAGATGCTCCCAACGAACCTCTTTAAGGGGGCTCGCGACAAGCTGCACGCCAAAAAGCTTGAAAAAGAGATGGCGCACGTCGAAGCCCAGCTCGTCGAGCAGCTCTCGTTTGCCTCGCCGGTTGCTGATGCCCCGGCGCGCTACCTCGCTGAGGCCGGCGGCAAACGTATTCGCCCGCTGCTCACGCTGCTTGCGAGCCAGCTCGGCGACGGCCCGAACGAGCTCGTACACCGCGCTGCCGTTTCGGTCGAACTGACCCACCTCGCGTCGCTGTACCACGACGATGTCATGGACGAGGCGACACTGCGCCGCGGCGTTCCCGCCGCCCACACCGTCTGGTCAAACTCGGTCGCGATTCTCGCGGGCGACCTGCTCTTTGCGCGTGCCTCATCGCTCGTCTCTGGCATGGGTGAAGAAGCGATCGTGCTTCAGGCGAAAACGTTCGAGCGTCTGTGCCTCGGCCAGCTGCACGAGACGGTCGGGCCCCAGGAGGGCGACGACCGTATTGAGCACTATATGCAGGTGCTGGCCGACAAGACGGGCGCGCTCATCGCGACCGCCGCACGCATGGGCGTCATGTTTGGCGGGGCCAAGGCCGAATACGCCGACATGGTGCAGGAGTACGGTGAGCGCATCGGCGTTGCCTTCCAGCTCATCGATGATGTGCTCGACCTCTCAGAAGACAAAGAGCAGACGGGCAAGCTCGCTGGCACCGATCTGCGCGCTGGCGTGCAGACGCTGCCGGTGCTGCTGTTGCAAAGGCGTGCCGAGACCGACCGTGCGGCAAAGGATCTTCTCGTTCGCATCGAAGAGGGCGCCGCGCGCATTCAGGCCGGCGAACCCGCGACGCTGCTCGACCGCGAGGTCGCTGAGCTGCGCGAACACGAGGTGACCGCAGAGACGCTCGCAACAGCGAAGCAGTGGGCATCAGACGCGGTAGCCGCGATCGCCCCGTTGCCAAACTCGACCGTGAAAGACGCGTTCGAGCGCCTCGCCGATTCGATCGTCACCCGCGAGGGCTAGAGCTAGGCGCGCGGCGGTAGCTGCGACAGCCAGCGCTCGATGCCCCGCACCGCGGGCTCACCGTGCGCGATGATGGCCTCGTGCCCATGGCCCTCAAGCTCAAGGAGCGCGGCGTCAGGAACAAGACCCGTGATTTGCCGTGCCCACACGGCAGGGCTCACGCGGTCGAGTGATCCCCTGATGACGAGCGTCGGCTGATCGATGCGCGGCAGCGTGCGTTCGATGTGGTGCTCGAGCGTGGGCTTCAGCTTCTCGATAAACCACCGCGGCCCCGCCTGCGCGTAGGCGAGGGCTCCTCTGGCGAGCACACTGATGCTCTCGGTTCCGAGGTCTTGCAGCATGCGCTTGGCCTGCTGGTGCACCGAGCGTTCTGCGGGGTTGACGGTCGTCGCGACCAAGATGAGCGCGTCGACGAGCTGTGGGTGCCGGGCGGCGAGCTCGGCCGCGACCTGCGAGCCCATCGAGTGGCCGACCACGATGAGCGGGCTCTGGGCCTCGTGCTCAGTGAGCGAGAGCGCGACGAGGTCGGCCGTGTGCTCCATCGAGAGGGCACGCTGTGGTTTCGGTGCATCGCCAAAGCCCGGCAGATCGACCGCCGTGACGTCAAATGGGGTGTCGCCGTCGAGCAATGCGGTGATGAACGATTCGTACACCCAGTGCCCCATGCCGATCCCGTGAATGAGCAAGACCCGCGGTCTGCCGTTCACCGGCCAGCGGTAGCTCAACAGCTCATTGCCGCCGTGCACGAAAGAGTTTCGCTCGGGTTCAGGAAGTACCATTTCTGGGGTGGCCATAGTGACTCAGAATAACAGGGTTCTCAGAGGTCATACGGGCTTGTTCGCTACCGTTAGACGCGTGTGTCGCGCCCACCTTCGCGCGCCAGGAAAAGGAAGCATGACCAAGAAGACTCTTCGCCTCGCAATTGTTGGTGCCGGCCCGGCGGGTATTTTTGCCGCTGATCTGCTGCGAAAAGCCGAACGCGACTTTGACATTTCGATCGATCTCTTCGAAAAACTCCCTGCCCCCTATGGCCTCGTGCGCTATGGCGTTGCTCCCGACCACCCGCGCATCAAGGGCATCGTGACTTCGCTGCGTGAGGTGCTCGACAACGGCACCGTACGGTTCTTTGGCAACGTCGAGTACGGCAAAGACCTCACGCTCGACGACCTCAAGCACCACTACAACGCCGTCATCTTCTCGACCGGCGCAGCCCGCGACGCATCACTCGACATCGAGGGCGTTGACGCGCCCGCCTCATACGGTGCCGCCGACTTCGTGAGCTGGTTCGACGGCCACCCCGACGTTCCCCGCACCTGGCCGCTCGAGGCCGAGTCGGTCGCGGTCATTGGCAACGGCAACGTCGCACTCGACATTTCGCGCATGCTCATCAAGCACCCCGAAGACCTGCTCACGACCGAGATCGCCGACAACGTCTACGAGGGCCTCACGCAGAGCCCCATTCGCGAACTGCACCTCTTCGGTCGCCGCGGTCCAGCCTCGGTGAAGTTCACCCCGCTCGAACTGCGCGAACTCGGCGAACAGCGCGACGTCGACATCGTGCTGAACGAAGCAGACTTTCTCGTCGAAGATCCGCACGCTGAAGAGCTCGCGGCCGCCAACAAGCAGAGCAAGGTCATCAACCGTGTGTTCGATACCTGGCGCAAGAATCAGACCGAAGAACGCGAGCCGGCATCGCGCAAGCTCGTCATGCACTTCTGGTCGAAACCACTCGCTCTCGTGACCGAGGGGGAGGGCGACGAGCGACGCATCACCGCGATCCGCATCGAACGCACAAAGCCCGACGGCCAGGGCGGCATCATCGGCACCGGCGAGATCAGCGAGATTCCCGTGCAGGCCTTCTACCGCGCCGTCGGCTACTTCGGTTCGGCGGTCGACGAGATTCCGTTCGACGCTGCCCGCGGCGTGATCCCGAACGTGAAGGGCCGCGTGCTCGACGAAGCCGGCGAGCACATCGGCGGCGTGTACGCGACCGGGTGGATCAAGCGCGGCCCAGTCGGCCTCATCGGCCACACGAAGAGCGACGCGATGGAGACCCTCGAACAGCTCATCGCCGACGAAGCGACGGGCGGCAGCCTGTGGCAGCCCGAGAACGCCGACGAGGCCGCGATCACCGCGCTGCTCGACGAGCGCGGCGTCGAGTACACGACCGTCGACGGCTGGCACCTGCTTGACGAGCACGAGCGCTCGCTCGGCGAGGCGTCGGGGCGCGAGCGCATGAAGGTTGTGCCGCGCGACGAGATGACGCAGATTTCGCGGGGCGCGTAGGGCGTTTGACGCCTGTTCCTCGGCTGTGCTTGCCGATGTGGCGTTTACTTGACGCAAAGCAGGGTGTTTCGGCGAAAACACCCTGCTTTCTGTCAAATGGATCGCTGCGCGAGCGGCGGGCGGATCGGCGCGCCTGCGTCGGCCGACAGAGCGTCTCGCGGCGGGCGATCGACAGCCCGCCACCGGCCGCGCCGCACACCCGGTAACATAGAACCCATGTCAGCAGCGCGCGAACAGCTCATCGAGCTCATTAAGAACGAGGCCGTGTTTCACGGTGACTTTACCCTCACCAGCGGAAAGAAGGCGACGTACTACATCGACCTTCGCCGCCTGAGCCTCGACCACCGCGCGGCTCCGCTCATCGGGCAGGTCATGCTCGACCTCATCGACGACATCGACGGGGTTGTTGCGGTTGGCGGCCTCACGATGGGGGCCGACCCGATCGCCTCGGCGATCATGCACCAGGGCGTCGCGCGCGGCAAGGTGTACGACTCATTCGTCGTTCGCAAGGAGCCCAAAGACCACGGCCGCGGTCGACAGGTCGAGGGTCCAGACCTCGAGGGCAAGCGCGTCGTCGTGGTTGAAGACACCTCAACAACGGGCGGATCGCCCCTCACCGCCATCGAGGCCCTGAAGCGCGTGGGCGCCGAGGTTGTCGCGGTCGCCGTTGTGGTCGACCGCCAGGCTCCCGCGAAGGCGCGCATCGAAGAGGCGGGGTACGAATACCGCTACGCCATCGGCCTCAGCGACCTCGGGCTCGACCCCCAGTAGCGCGCCGTATGCAGCAGCCAGTCAGCCAGGCCCCCGTGCGCCCGGCAGCCCTCTCGCTCATGCTCATCGGGGTTGCCGGCGGAACCCTCTCGGGGCTCTTCGGTATCGGCGGTGGCACGATCATCGTTCCGGCCCTCGCGCTGTGGCTTCTCATGCCGCAAAAGCTCTCGGCCGGCACCTCGGTCGCCGCAATCTTGCCCACGGCAATCGTTGGTGCGACGACCTACGCGATCCACTCGAACGTCGACTGGGCTGCCGCGATCGCGCTCGCGGTCGGTATCATCATCGGGGCGCAGGTGGGCAGTTGGCTGCTGAGCCGGGTGCCCGTGCACGTTGTGCGCTGGGTGTTCATGGGCTTTCTCGCGGTGGTGATCGTGAGCCTGTGGTTCGTGGTTCCGCAGCGTGAAGACACGATTTCGCTGACGATCTTGACGGCGCTGCTGCTCGTGGTGACCGGGTTCATCACCGGTATTCTTTCGGGGCTTCTGGGCGTCGGCGGCGGAGTGGTCGTGGTGCCCGTGCTCATGTTCTTCTTCGGCGCGAGCGACCTCGTGGCGAAGGGAACCTCGCTGCTCATGATGATTCCCGGGTCAATTTCGGGAACGCTCGGCAACATGCGCCGTGGCAACGTCGACCTTCGTGCAGCAGCCTTCGTTGGCGTCGCGGCGGCAGTCTTCGTTCCCGTCGGTGCGACGCTCGCCGGGCTGCTCGATCCGTTCTGGGGCAACCTCGCCTTCTCGGCGTACCTGCTCTTCCTGCTCTGCCAGATGCTCGTGCGCGAAGTGCGCATGCGGCGCAACGCGGCGTGAGGCCCTCAATGTCAGTGGCCCCCGCTACGGTTGAGGGCAAGGAGGCACTATGACACCACCATCACAGCCAGAGCGCAGGGCAGTTCCCGGCGCGGGCATCATCATCTTCGTGACAAGCGTTGTGCTCACGATTGTGGCGCTGCTCGTCCCGATGATGGCTTGGCTCGCGATTCCGTTCGTGCTGGGCGCGGCCGCGCTGCACATTCGGGCTGCGGCACGCACCGCGGGCTCGCCGACACCCTTCATGGTTCTCGTTGGCCTCGATATCGCGATGCTCATCGCCGTCGCAGGAAGTCTCATCGTCGGCTTCTGAGCACCGCGTTTTGCCGGGGTGGCTCCCGCTAGCGCTTCTTCTCGAGCAGCGAAGCGATCGAGGGCAGCTTCTCGTTCGGCCTGAACGGGTACTTCTCGATCTCGGCGTTATCGGCGATGCCCGTCATGACGAGAATCGTGTGCAGGCCGGCCTCCATGCCCGCGACGATGTCGGTGTCCATGCGGTCGCCGATCATCGCGGTGTTGTGCGAGTGCGCGCCCAGACGGTTGAGCGCCGAGCGGAACATCATCGGGTTCGGCTTGCCCACGACGTAGGGTGTACGGCCCGTCGCTTTCGAGATGAGCGCCGTGACCGCACCGGTCGCGGGCAGCGGGCCCTCGGGGCTCGGCCCGGTCGCGTCAGGGTTCGTTGCGATAAAACGCGCGCCGCCGTTGATGAGGCGGATCGCCTTCGTCATCGCGTCGAACGAGTAGTTGCGGGTCTCGCCAATCACCACAAAGTCGGGGTCGGTTTCGGTCATCACGTACCCCGCATCGTGCATGGCCGTGAGAATTCCTGCCTCGCCGAGCACGAACGCCGATCCGCCGGGCTTCTGCTGCTTCAAGAAAGCGGCGGTCGCGAGCGCACTCGTCCAAATGCGTTCTTCGGGAACCGTGAGGCCCGCATCGGCAAGCCGGGCGCTCAGATCTCGCGCGGTGAAGATCGAGTTGTTCGTGAGCACGAGGTACGGCTGATCGTTGGCCTGCCACTGGGCAATGACCTCGGCAGCACCGGGAATGGCGTGGTTCTCGTGCACCAAGACACCATCCATGTCGGTGAGCCAGCACTCAATTGCGTCTCGGCCCACCGGTGAAGCTCCGGCCTCGCTGGCCGGCTGATTTTTCAGTTCTTCTGTATTTTTCATTGGTGCCTTTACTTTACCTCGACAGCGTAAACGCAAGGTTAACGGACCGAGATGCGGCAGACTAGAGGCATGCATGAACGCGCAGGCCTCGCTGCCACCCCCGAAGACCTCATCGACGTCGCGGCAGTCATCGCCGCGTACCACGAGGCTCGGCCAGATCTCAGCAATCCGGCCCAGCGGGTAGCCTTCGGCACCTCAGGACACCGCGGAACCTCGCTCAACGCCTCATTCACCGAGGCGCACATCGCCGCAATCTCGCTCGCGATCGCCGAGTACCGCGCAGGGCAGGGCATCACCGGCCCGCTCTTCATCGGAGCCGACTCGCACCCCCTTTCAGCCCCGGCTCTCGCGACCGCCGTCGAGGTGCTGCTCGCCGCGGGCGTCGAGGTTCGTGCGAGCGCCGGCGACGCGCTCGTGCCCACGCCCGCGCTCAGCCACGCGATTCTCAGCCACAACGAAGCGATGCATGCCGCAGCGGATCGCGCAGCCGCCGGCACCCCGGCCGATGGCCTCGCCGACGGCATCGTCGTCACCCCGAGCCACAACCCGCCACAGGATGGCGGGTTCAAGTACAACCCACCGCACGGCGGTCCCGCCGACACCGACGCGACCGACTGGATCGCCGCTCGAGCGAACGAGCTGCTCGAACAGGGAGCCGACATCGCCCGCGCCGTCGGAGCGGAGCCCGCACGCCATGACTTCATGGGCCCCTACGTCGCCGCGCTCGGCGAGACTGTGAACGTCGAAGCGATTCGGGAGGCGGGGGTGCGCATCGGCGCCCACCCGCTCGGCGGTGCCGCCGTCGAGTACTGGGCTGAGATCGCCCGCGTGCACAAGCTCGACCTCACCGTGCTCGGGCCCGGAATCGACCCCACCTGGTCGTTCATGACACTCGACTGGGACGGAAAGATTCGCATGGATCCCTCGTCGCCCCACGCCATGGCGGGCGCCCTCGCCGAACGCGAGCACTACGACCTGCTCGTCGCGAACGACGCCGACGCCGACCGCTTCGGCGTGATCACCCGCGGGGCAGGGCTGCAGCAGCCGAACCACGTGCTCGCCGTTGCGATCGACTACCTGCTCGCGCACCGTGCCGGGGCGGGCAGCGCGGAAGGATCCGCCTGGAAACACGCGGCCATCGGCAAAACGCTCGTGTCATCGGCGATCATCGACCGAGTTGTCGCGGGCCACGGCCGCGAACTGCTCGAGGTGCCCGTCGGGTTCAAGTGGTTCGTGCCCGGGCTGCACGAGGGCAGCGTCGCGTTCGGCGGCGAGGAAAGCGCGGGCGCCTCGTTCTTGCGCACCGACGGGCGTCCCTGGTCGACCGACAAAGACGGAATCATCATGTGCCTGCTCGCCGCTGAGATCACCGCGGTGACGGGCGAGAGCATCGACGAACGCTACCGGGCGCTCACGCGCGAGCACGGCACCCCCGTGTACCGCCGCGTTGACGCCGCCGCGACGCCCGACGAGAAGGCACGCCTCAAAAAGCTCACCGCCGCCGACATCACCGCGGGCGAGTTCGTCGGCGAGGCGATCACCGCCGTGCTCACCGAGGCTCCGGGCAACGGGGCTGCCATTGGCGGGCTCAAAGTCATGACCGAGAACGCCTGGTTCGCGGCGCGCCCCTCGGGCACCGAAGACGTGTACAAGGTCTACGCCGAATCCTTCCTGGGCGAGCAGCACCTCGAACAGGTGCTTGCCGAGGCGCAGGCGCTGGTGGCGCGGGCACTTGCGTGAGCCTGATGGGTTCGCCCTCGCGTAGAATGGCCGCATGACTGCTTCTCAAACGCCCCTGCGCCGGTACTCCTATCTTGGGCCCGCGGGAACGTTTACCGAGGCGGCCCTCAAACTCGCGCCAGAGGCCGCCGGTCAAGAGTGGATCCCCGTCGCCAACATTGGCGAGGCGCTTGCCGACGTGGTCGGCGGGCGCAGCAACGCCGCCATGATCGCGATCGAGAACTCGGTCGACGGCGGAGTCACCGTCGCGCAAGACGCCCTCGCCACGACGCAGGGCCTGCACATCGTCGGTGAGTACCTCGTGCCCGTCGACTTCGTGCTCGTCGTGCGAAACGGTGCGAGCCTCGATGACATTCGCACGGTCGCGGCGCACCCCGTCGCCTACGGCCAGTGCCGCGAATGGCTCGATGAGCGGCTGCCGGGGCACGTGCACTTTCCGGCTGCATCGAACGTGCAGGCCGCCGCTGATTTGCTCGAGCGTGAGCAGATTGACGCGGCGATCGCCCCGCCGAGCATCACCGAACACTACGACGTGACCGTGCTCGCCGAGCACCTCGCCTCGAACCGCGACGCCGTCACCCGCTTCGTGCTGGTCGCGCCCGCGGGCCCGCTGCCCGCCCGCACCGGTGCCGACAAGACGAGCCTCATCGTCGAGCTGCCCCGCGACGAGTCGGGTTCGCTGCTCGAACTCCTCGAACAGTTCGCAACCCGTGGAGTGAACCTCACCCTCATTGCCTCACGCCCCATCGGCGACCGCATGGGCCGCTACCGCTTCGTCATCGACGCCGAGGGCCACGTGCTCGACGAACGGGTGGCCGACGCCCTGCTCGGTGTGAAGCGCTTCAGCCCCCGCGTCGTGTTTTTGGGCTCGTACCCCCGCGCCGACGGCATTCGCGCCATCGCCCAGCCGAGCACTGACGACGCGTCGTTCCGCGATGCGCGCGCGTGGCTCGACGGCGTGCTGGGGGCGGGTTCGCCGCGCGCCTAGGTGGCGCTGCGGCGCTGTCGCTGTCGTCGCTGTCGCTCCGCCGCCCTCGCTGTCGCCCTCGCTGTCGCTGTCGCTCCGCCGCTCTGTCGCTGTCGCGCTTCACTGCCACTTTGCGCAAGCCCGCGGCCGTTTCGTTGCGCCCGATGACACTGGCGGTGCTGGTTTGACGAAAAGCAGGGTGTTTCGCCGAAAACACCCTGCTTTTCGTCAAGTAAACGCCGAAGCGGGGTAGCGCGATGCCGAAACGCGCAGGTGGGGTGCCATCACACGCGACGGAGTGCCAGCGCACGCAGGCTGAGCGCCAGCACGCGCAGCTACAGACCGAAGCGGCGGATCAAACGCCAGCCCACGCTGGGTGGAGTGCCGAAGGGCGCGGATCGGGTACCAGCCCACGCAAGCGAGTACCGCCACGCACCCCGCAGGCAGCGCACCCGCTCTGCAGCGCGCCCACTCGGCCGTGCGCCCCGGAGGCGCCCGCCCATGCGTCGGCCGCCGCGCGCCCCCGCCGCCCCTACGCCGTCAGCTCCGCCCGCAGCACGTGCTTCATGATCTTGCCTGATGGGTTGCGCGGCAGCTGGGTGCTGAACACGAGCTCGCGCGGCATCTTGTACTTCGCGAGTTGGGTGCTCAAGAATTCGCGCAGCTCTTCGATGGTGAGTGAGGCGCCGGCCTCGGTTGCTTCGATGACGGCGACGAGGGTCTCGCCCCACTCTTCGTGGGGGCGCCCGACAGCGGCGGCATCGATGATCTCGGGGTGCTGGCGCAGCGCCTCTTCGACCTCGGGTGAGTAGACGTTCTCGCCGCCCGTGATCACGACGTCTTTGAGGCGGTCGACGATCGTGAGGTAACCGTCTTCGTCGATGCGGGCGAGGTCACCCGAGAGGTACCACTCGCCGTCGAAGACGTCGGCGGTGGCCTCGGGGTTGTTGAGGTAGCCCTGCATGCGGGTGCTCGAGCGAATCCAGATCTCGCCGACCTCGCCGGCTGAGGCGGGCTCGCCGTCTTCCTTCACGACGCGAATGTCGACGCCCGGCATGCCGCCGGCCCCGATCGCTCCAGCCTTCTCTACCTGCTCCTCGGGGTAGAGGGCCGAGCCGACGGGGCCCATCTCGCTCATGCCGTAGACCTGGTAGAAGTTGTCGGTGTTGTAAGCCTGCTGCAGCATCTGCACGGTCTGAGCGCCCATCGGGGCGCCGCCGTATGCCCACAGGCGCATGCTCGTCAGGTCGAAGTCGCTCAGCTGCTTGTCGATGGTCGGCAGCACCTTGAGCGGTGCGAGGTACGCGATGGGCGCACCGAAGAAGGCGGTCGCACGGTGCTTCTCGACGGTCGCGAGAAAGTGCACGGGGTGGTATTCCTTGAGCAGCACGATGGTGCCCGCGAGGTAGACCATCGAGAGCATCCAGTTGTTGAGGGGTGAGGCGTGCCAGATGGGCATCGCGATCAAGAAGCGGTCTTCGCGGCGCAGCCCAACGGCCGCGGTCGTGTAGGCGGGAACGCCCGAGAGGCCTGCGTGGGTGTGCAGGCAGCCCTTGGGGCTGCTCGTTGTTCCTGAGGTGTACAGCACCTGGGCGATCATGTCGCCGGTCACCTCGACGCCATCCCACGGCGTGGCCGCAGCGACGAGCGTGTCGAACTCGCCGCTCGCGTCGTCGGTCGTCGTGAGCAGGCGTGCGTCAGGCGCACCCTTCGTGATCTGCGCCTCGAAGTCGGCGTCGCCCACGATGAGGCGAAGCGATGCGTGCTCGGCCACGTACTTCACCTCGGTTGCGGTGAACTTGTGGTTGATGGGAACGAGGGCCGCGCCAGCACGCCAGAGGCCGAACGCCGCGATGATGAAGGCGGGAGTGTTGTAGGTCATGACTCCCACGCGGTCGCCGGGGGAAACCCCAAGATCGCGAAACACCTGCGCCGCGCGCTTCGTCGTGTCAAGCAATTCTCGGTAGCTGAGCGTTTGTAGATCGCTCACGATCGCTTCTTTCTCGGGGAAGGTACGCGCAGCACGTTCGAGCATCCAATTGAGATTCACGGTTTCCTCACTTCACTGTGGCGGGGCTTGTTTCACGACTTGAATCGTGGTTCAATGCCTATTGAATCACAATTCAATGTGAGAATCTAGACACATGTCATTTCTCAGAGGCGGCGACCCCAAAGGGCAGCTTGGCAACACCAGCCAACCCAAACCAGAACGCTGCGCAGCCCAGCACCGCACACCGAAGCACCGCAACACCAGCAACCGCGAGCACACCGACCAGCGAAGGGAGCACGGCATGAACACCCCCGTTCAGCACGACCGCCGCTCTGCGCTCGTGAAGGCCGCAACCGAGATCGTGAGCGAAGCGGGCTTCCGCGGCGCCTCGGTCAAAGCGATCACCGGCCGAGCCGGCATGAGCGCCGGGTTGCTCTACAGCTACGCAACCGACGCCGACGAGCTGCTCACCGAGGTGTTCCGCCGATGCGCTGGCCAGGAACTCGCGCACGTCGCCGAGGCGGTTGACGCGGCAGGCCCAGGCGGATCCTCCGCGCAACTCACCGCGCTCATCGACGCCTTCACGGGACGCGCGCTCAGGGGGCGCCGGCTTGCGTGGTCGCTGCTCGTCGAGCCCGTCGGCAAAGCGATCGAGGCCGAGCGCCTCACCTACCGGCTCAGCTACGCGAGCCTGCTCATCGACATCGTCGAACGGGGCATCGCCGAGGGCGAGTTCCCCGAGCAAGACGCGAGAGTCACCGCGGCCGGCATCGTCGGGGCCATCAGTGAAGCGCTCACTGGCCCCCTCTCGCCGCTGCCGCCCATCGATACCCACGACGCGAATATCGGGCGCGACGAAACGAGGCTCGTTTCGTCGATCCACACCCTCTGCATGAGGGCGGTCGGCGCAGGCGCCGCGCACACCACACAGCAAAGGAGCGAAGAGTGAACACTCACACCGTCACCAACCAGTCACCCGAGCGGGTAGGCCTCGACGAATACGAGGCCAACGTTGCGCTGCGGGAAGCCGTCGAACGCTATGACGCGGGCTGGGCAACCGAGGCTCTGCACGAGACCGGAACCCACGTCGGCACCGCCGAGTTCCAGGCCGATGCTCGCCGCGCGAACCGCAACGAGCCGGTACTGCACTCGCACGACCGCTGGGGCAATCGCATCGACGAGGTCGAGTACGACCCCTCGTACCACCGGGTTATCGGGGCGGCAGTCAAGGCGGGTGCGCACACGAGTGCTTTCGCCGATCCGCGGCCAGGCGCTGGCGTCGCTCGCGCGGCCCACTTTATGCTCTTCGCGCAGATCGAACCCGGCCACGCCTGCCCCGTCTCGATGACCCACGCCTCGGCGCCCGTCATCGCGCAGCACCCCGAGCTTGCCAAGCAGTGGATGCCGCGGCTGCTCTCGACCGAGTACGACGGCGCGCTTCGCCCGGGCAAACCCGGCGCGATCTTTGGCATGGCCATGACCGAGAAGCAGGGCGGATCAGACGTGCGCGCGAACACGACGCATGCCGAGCCCGCGGGTGATGGCAGCTACCGGCTCACGGGCCACAAGTGGTTCTGCTCGGCTCCGATGAGCGACGGATTTCTCGTGCTCGCCCAGGCGCCAGGAGGCCTCTCATGCTTTCTCGTGCCGCGCGTGCTCGACGACGGCAGCCGCAACACGCTGCACATCATGCGCCTTAAAGACAAGCTCGGCAACCGCGCCAACGCGTCGAGCGAGATCGAGTACGAGAACACCGTCGGCTTCTTGATCGGCGAAGAGGGCCGCGGCGTGCGCACCATCATTGACATGGTCACCCGCACCCGCCTCGACTCGATGCTCGGGTCGCTCGCTGGCATGCGCCAGGCCACGGCCGAGGCAGCCTGGCACGTGCGCAACCGCGCCGCCTTCGGCAAAACCCTCATCGACCAGCCGGCCATGACCGCCGTGATCGCCGACCTGCAGCTCGAGACCGAGGCCGCAACCTCGCTCGCCATGCGCGTCGCCCGCGCCTACGACGACGATGCCCCGGCCGAAGACGTCGCGTTTCGCCGCCTCGCCACCGCCGTCGGCAAGTACTGGGTGTGCAAGCGCGCCACGAGCCACGCGGGCGAAGCGCTCGAGTGCCTCGGCGGTAACGGCGCGATCGAAGACTTCCCGCTCGCGATGCGCTACCGCGAGCAGCCCGTCATGGCCATCTGGGAAGGTTCAGGCAACGTCATCGCCCTCGACGTGCTGCGCGCCATCGCCCGCGAGCCCGAATCGCTCGAAGCCTTCGACGCCGAGGTCGCGCTCGCCGCTGGCGTGAACCCCGTCTTCGACGAGCACCTCGCGCGCACGCGCTCGCTCGCCCGTGACATCGCGGCGGATCCGCAACCCGATGCCCGTGCCCGACAACTCGTCGGCGCGCTCGCGACCTTGCTCGAGGCGTCGCTGCTCTTGCGCACGGCCCCCGATGCGGTGGCTGACGCCTTCGTGGCTTCGCGCCTTGGCGAGGGTGCCGGGTTCGGGCACCTCTACGGTGCGCTGCCTCGTGGCGTCGATGCGGCGGCGGTGGCGGCTCGCGCGTAGGTTGCTGCGGCCGGCGCTGCGGCGCTACCCGCGGTGCGTGCGCTGCTGTCGTGCGGCGCTGCGGCGCTGCCTGCCGCTTCGAGGTTTACTTGACGAAAAGCAGGGTGTTTTCAGCGAAACACCCTGCTTTTCGTCAAGTGGACGCGGAAAAGTCGCACAAGACGGTCGGCTCGCGCAGTTCGCGCGCCTGCCGGCATCAGCGGCCTATCGGCCGACCTCAGCGGGCTGCCGGCCGACTTCACTCACCAGTCGGCCGACCTCACCGGCCCGCCGATGCCGCCTTTGGCGCCGAAACGGCACCCGCCCCAGCACCCGCCGCACCCGCATCAGCCCCAAACGCCGTCGTGGTCCAGTGCTCGGCGACGCGCAGCACGAGCGCGCCCGGGTCGACCGCGCCCTTGACCGCGATCGCGAGGCCGAGGTCGTCGCCGTCGAGCTGCACGGGCTCGACGCCAGGCACGGTGAGCGCGAACTTCTTGGCGCGCAGGTACACCACGTTCTTGGTGTCGTGCACGAGGTCGATGATGCGGCGGCCGGTGCGGGTTTTGCGCAGCACGCCGTTTTCCCAGCCGATTTTGTTCCAGATCTTGAGCCACGCGAAGGCGCCCTGGGGGCGAAGCGCGACGACGTCGAGCTCGCCGTCGTCGATGCGCGCGTCGGGAATGAGCAGCACGCCGCCGGGCAAGAGGCCGCAGTTGCCGATCATGACGGTGTATACCTCGAGTTCGCGGGCCGAGTGCCGATCGTACGAATAGTGAATGCGCAGCGGTTTATCGCGGATCATCGTTCGCAGCCCGCCATCGATATAGGCGAGCCACCCGACGGCCTTTTTCCACGAGCTGCGGGTTGCGCGAATGGCGCGGGCGTCGAGGCCCATGCCGGCGAGCACGAGGAAGACGTGTTCGTCTTCGCTCTCGTCCTGGCGCACGATTGTTGCGATTCCGAGGTCGATGGGGCGGTCGACGCCCTCGAAGCCTGCACGCACGGCCTCGTCGGTGCGGCCTGGGGCGAGGCCGACGTTGCGGGCGAGAATGTTGCCGGTGCCCTGCGGAATGATCGCGAGGGGCACCCCCGTGCCGCGGAGCGCTTCGGCGGCCGCGCGCACGGTTCCGTCGCCGCCCGAGGCGAAGACGAGGTGAGGTTCGCGGGTAAGTGCCTGTCTGAGCGCTTCCGATCCGCCGTCATTGGGAGTGGTCTCGATCCACTCGCTTGGAGCCCAGCCAGCACGCTCTTCTTCGACGCGCATGAGTGCCCTGAGTGCCGGGAGATCGGTTTTCAGGGGGTGAAAAAGCACCGTCGCTCGGTGCCTCGAAGAGGGCGGGTCGGCCAAATCACGCATATGGTCAACGTTACCCTCTCGCTCCTGTCAGATGCGACGGGTAGACTGGCGTGTGTGATTGATCTTCAGCTGCTGCGCAATACCCCAGAAGTTATTCAGGCGTCTCAGGCAGCTCGCGGTGCCGATCCGGCAATCGTCGAGCAGGCCCAGGCTGCCGACGTGTCGAGGCGAGAGGCGCTGACCGCGTTCGAGTCGCTTCGATCGCAGCAGAAGGCGGCTGGCGACCTCGTGAAGAAGGCCACGCCTGAAGAGCGCCCGGCCGCGATCGCCGCGGCGAGCGAGCTTGCGGCGCGCGTTAAAGAGGCAGAGGCGCTCTCGAAGCAGCGCGCGGCCGAGCTCGACGAGCTGCTCATGAAGATCGACAACGTCATCATCGACGGCATTCCCGCCGGTGGCGAAGACAACTTTGTGACCCTGCGCACGCACGGCGAGGTGCCACAGTACGACTTTGAGCCACGCGACCACCTTGAACTGGGCGAGATGCTCGGCGCGATCGACATGGAGCGTGGCACGAAGGTCTCTGGCGCACGCTTCTACTTCTTGCGTGGCGTTGGTGCCCGCCTCGAGCTCGCGCTGATGAACCTCGCGCTCGACAAGGCAATGTCGAACGGCTTCGTGCCGCTGATCACGCCGACGCTCGTGCGCCCCGAGATTATGAGCGGCACCGGCTTTCTCGGTGAGCACTCCGACGAGGTGTACCACCTTCCTGCCGACGACCTCTTCCTGACCGGCACGAGCGAGGTCGCACTCGCGGGCTACCACTCGGGCGAGATCGTCGACCTCGACGAGGGGCCGCTGCGCTACGCCGGCTGGTCGACCTGCTACCGCCGAGAGGCCGGCTCGCACGGTAAAGACACCCGCGGCATCATTCGCGTGCACCAGTTCAACAAGCTCGAGATGTTCGTGTACACGAGCCCCGAAGAAGCCGAGGCAGAGCACGACCGCCTTGTCGGCTGGCAGGAAGACATGCTGCAGGCCCTCGGCCTCAGCTACCGCGTGATCGATGTGGCCGCCGGCGACCTCGGCTCGAGCGCCGCCCGCAAGTACGACATCGAGGCTTGGGTGCCTACCCAAGAGGCGTTCCGCGAGCTCACCTCGACCTCAAACTGCACGACCTACCAGTCGCGCCGACTCAAGACGCGTTTTCGCGGCGAGAACGGCAAGACCGAGCCCGTTGCGACGCTCAACGGCACACTCGCAACAACGCGGTGGATCGTCGCTCTGCTCGAAACTCACCAACAAGCCGACGGTAGCGTGATCGTTCCCGAGGCCCTTCGCCCGTACATGGGCGGGCTCGAAGTGCTGCAGCCGATCACGAAGAAGTAACCGACCGCCAAGCGATTCAAGGAAACCGTGACCAAACACCTCATTGCTCTTGACCTCGACGGAACCGTCTTAAACCACGGCTCGCTCGGCCAAAACAGCCATGAGCAGCTTGAGATCGACGCGAAGTTGGTGAGAGCCATTCGCGAGCTTCACGATTCAGAGCACGAGGTGGTCATCGCGACCGGGCGTTCGGTCGACGCGACGCTGCCCGTCGTTGAAGCGCTCAAGATCGACCCGACCTGGGTCGTCGCTGCTAACGGGGCGGTCACGCTGAAGCGCGATGCGCTCGCGCACCGTGCCTACCGCCGCGAACACGTCGAGTCGTTTGACCCGCGCAAGCTCCTCACGACCATCAGCCCGCAGCTCACCGGCGCGCGCTACGCGGTCGAGAGCGCCGAGGGAACGTTCTACTACACCGAGCCGATTCCCGCGGGAACGCTGCCCTCAAAACAGCTGCGCGTCACCTTCGACGAGTTGCTCGAGGTCCCGGCCTCACGCGTGATCGTGGTGTCGCCAAATCACCGCCTCGAAGAGTTCATCGATGCGGCGAGCACCGCTGGCCTCAAGAACGTGAGCTACTCGGTGGGCACCGCGACCTGGCTCGATATCGCCCCCGTCGGCATCTCGAAGGCCAGTGCGCTCGAACGTATTCGCGGTATCGAGGAGGTTTCACTCTCGCATGTTTTCGCCGCGGGTGACGGCTCAAACGATATCGAAATGCTCGACTGGGCAGGCCGTTACGGCACCGCGATCGTCATGGGGCAGGCCGATGACCGGGTCAAGTCGCACGCGACCCGCGTGACCGGAACGATCGACGAGAACGGCCTGTTTACCGCACTCACCGAGTCGTTCCCCTGGCTCGCCGAGGGCTAACGCGGTTCACGACACGGGCGAATTATGCGTGCGGGCCGCAAACCCACTAAGATTGTTCGCGGAGGGTTGTCCGAGCGGCCGAAGGAACTAGTCTTGAAAACTAGCAGGTGAAAGCCTCAAGGGTTCAAATCCCTTACCCTCCGCCACAAGCCCCCGACCGGTGTTCAGCCGGGCGGGGGCTTCTTTTGTTTGCCGGGAAAGCCGCGATCCGCAATCAGAGAGGCAGGCAGGAGCGGGAAATTACGCAACATTGCCACTTTGCTCGGTGTGCAAACTCCTGAGAAATGGCCGAGGCGCGGCGAGATCTCAGCACCTTCATAGGCGAACAAGGTACATTTACGAAGGTTATCTACCATCTGCCCAGGAAGAAGTATGAAGAAAACCAAGAAAGCCCCGAGTTTTTTCGGGGCGAGGCACGGCGAGCTACGACGCTCAAGTGCCGTGCGCAATGTTTTCAAGGGGATCCTTACTGGTGTGCTCGTTCTCGGACTGAGCGGCGTTGGGGTCGCCGCCTACGCGTGGTGGGACATGGCCGGCAGGCTCGAAACAGTCTCGCTCTCGAATGGTCCCGACGGGGAAGCCCGCATTGACGGCTCAGCAATCGACGGAGACTTCGCGATCGCGCTCGTGGGCTCCGATACCCGTGACGGCCAAGATGCGGTTCAAGACGACAACGAGGGCGAACTCAACGACGTGAACCTCGTGCTCTACGTTGACGAGGCCCACAAGAACGCGACCGTGATCAGCGTTCCGCGTGACCTCATGGTTCCAACGCCAACGTGCCCGGGGCCCAACGGCGAGGCCGACTACTACCCTGCCGCGAGCGAACGGCAGATCAACTCGACGCTCGAAACGGGCGGGCTCGCCTGCGTCGTGCGCACCCTCCAAGACCTACTCGACCTTGAGATCGAGTTCGCCGGCGAAGTGACCTTCGACGGCGTGATCAACATGTCGAACGCCATCGGCGGTGTCGACGTGTGCCTCACCGAACCCATCGTTGACCCGAAGGCCGACCTCGACCTTCCCGCGGGCGACGTGACCCTCGTGGGCACCGACGCACTGCAGTTCTTACGCACCCGCCACGGCGTTGGCGACGGCAGTGACCAGAGCCGCATCAGTAACCAGCAGGTGTTCATGGCGGCGATGATGCGCAAGCTCAAGAGCGCCGATACGCTCGGCGACCCGACCAAGGTGTTCCGCCTCGCGAAGGCCACGGTCGAGAACGTGAAGCTCTCAGACTCACTCGTGCAAATTGATGTGCTGCAGTCGCTCGCGTTCGCGGTCAAAGACCTCGACCTCGAGAACATCAACTTTGTGCAGTACCCGACCTTCAAACACCAGTACGACGTGAACCGTCTCACCCCAGACTGGGCCGCAGCCGAAGAGCTCATGGAGTTCGTGCGCGCAGGCCAGTCGTTCGAGGTCGGCACGCTGGGCGAGGGCGTACATGAGGCCGGGGGCGAGGGCACCGACCCCGCAACCGAGGGCGAAGCGCCCGTGCCCGACGCGCCGGAGGCTGGCGAAGGCGAAACTTCGCCCGAGGGTGAAGCAACCGACCCCGCGAACGGTGGCAAAGCCAAGGTAAACGACAATATCTCAGGGCAAAACGCCGCACAGGTGACCTGTTCGCAGGGTCGCACCCAGTGGTGATCTAGCCCAAAAACTCCCTCGCGGGCGAAATCGATTTCGTAAGTGCTTCGTTTTCGCCTAAGATGGAAAGCGTGCATTTTGCACAAGGAGACGTGCCGGAGCGGCCGAACGGACTTCACTGCTAATGAAGGGTCGGGGTTAAACTCGACCGGGGGTTCAAATCCCCCCGTCTCCGCCAATAACCCCCGCCTGATCCCGCCCCGAGCGGATCGGCGGGGGTTTTGCGTTGCGCACGTGCGCCGCCGCCCGCCGGCCGGCCCCGCCTGGGGTTCCGGCTCCGGGTTCCGGCTCGCCCAGCCCCGGGGTTCCGGCCTCCGCGCCCCCGTGTGGTCACTTTCCCCCGCTGTGTGGTCAAAAAGTGTCGAAAACCATGTCGGGAATCGACACTTTTTGACCACAGGGTGAGGTGGGAGAGGAGCCGGGGACGAGACTGCGAGGATCCGCACAAATCTTCACCGCGCAACCCCGCGAAATGTTGGCCGTCAACCGCAGAGCTCAACCGAAAGCGGGGCTATCACTCTTTCGAGGGCTAAGATGAGCAGAAATAACCGCTTGCACAGAAGGAGCCTAGGCGATGGCGCGACCGAGTGTTGAGGCTGAACGCCGCGAGCAGATCATGGCCGCGACGAGGCGAGTACTCGTGACGCGCGGCTTGACGCTGCTGCGGGTTTCTGACGTGGCGAAGGCCGCGAGCCTCTCGCCGGGCATCATCCACTACTACTTCGACAGCAAGGAAGAGCTGCTGCGGGCCACGTTCGACGACGCGTTTCACTCGTCGCTCGACCGGCGCAAATCGATCATCGCCAGAGACGAGCCTGCCGACGTGAAGCTGCACGCGCTGTTGCGCACGTACGTTCCTCGGGATGAGCGCACCGTCGAGTCGTGGCACGTGTGGCTTCAGCTGTGGACGGGCGCACTGCAAGATCCCGACCTGCGCAGCATCAATGAGCGAGCGTACGGCGAATGGCGAGGGCTCATCGGGGCGGTCATCGCGCAGGGCATCGAGACCGGCGTGTTCGCGTGTCCAGACACGGCGCTTGTGGTGAACCAGCTCATCAGCATGATCGATGGGCTCGCGGTGCAGGTGCTACTCGAATCGGGCGAGATCACGCCCGACGAGATGGCGCGGCTGTGCGACGAGTACGTTGATACGCTGCTCGCGGTCGAGGCGGGGTAGCGCGCGAGCGAATTCGCATCGCGGCGCGAGTTCTTGAGGGCGGCGGATCACCCGCAATGCTGTGCTCGCGACTGCCGGTACCTACCTGAGCACCCGTGGAAGCGAAATTGTTTGCACTTTTGAGGTGAAATCAGCCGAAAACGGCCCGAAAGTGTAAACAATTTCGCGAGTCAACGCGCCCGCGGAGGCGCGGGGCTCGGCGGGCGGCAAAAATTTCAGGGCCACGCTCTTGACAGAATGCCCCCGCAACTATTTAATTAACTGAAGAGTCAAATAAGATTCAAATCCTGGGGCGCTAAGCCCCTCAGAGCAATGATGCCGAGCCAAGGAGAACGATGAAGTTTTCTGCAACCCCCAACGCGCCAGAAGCGGTGCGTCGTGGGCTTGAGTCATTCCACGAGCCATCGTCGGTGGCGGTCGTGGGCGCCTCGAACGATGCCGCCAAATGGGGGCACTGGATTGCCCGCGGTGCACTCACCGGGGTTGACCGCCGTGGGGTGTATCTCGTCAATAAGAGCGGCAATCAAATCGCGGGCTACGATACCTTCACCTCGCTGCAGGGGCTGCCGGAGGTTCCCGAGCTGGTCGTGGTTGTTGTGCCGGGGCACCTCGTGCACTCGACCATCACCGAGGCGCTCGAGATGGGGGCGCGCTCGTTTCTCATCATCACGGCGAGGGTTCCCGATGAGGCGGCGCTCGTTGCCCTGATGCGCGAGCACAACGCCCGCATGATCGGCCCGAACAGCCTTGGCATTTTCTCGGGAGCATCGCAGCTGCAACTCATGTGGGGTGAAATGATGCCGGGCTCGCTCGCCGTGATCTCGCAGAGCGGGCAGCTCGGGAGCGAGATCGCCGCACTCGGGCGCAAGGCCGGAGTGGGTATTTCGCGCTTCGTGTCGCTCGGTAACCAGAGCGACGTACATGCGGCAGACGTGATCCGCTCGCTTGCCAATGATGAGCAGACGAGAACCCTCGCGATCTACATGGAAGATTTCTCGCGCGGTGAAGAGATCTTTGCCGCGATTCGCGAGGTGCGCGAGCGGGGAACCGCCGTCGCAGTGCTCACGACCGGCAACAGCGACGCAAGCCGCGACCTCGCCCAGTCACACACCGGAGCCATGACCTCGGCTATCGAGCTCGTTGATGCGGCTTGCCGCCAGGTCGGCGCGGTGCGAGTGAGTACCCCGAGCGAGCTCGTGCGGCTTGCCGAGCTCGTTGAGAAGGGCGTCGTGTGCCGGGGCCCGCGAGTTGCGGTTGTGAGTGATAGCGGCGGCCAGGGCGGCATTGCGGCCGACGAGGCGGCTCGTCTCGGGCTCGAACTTCCGGCCCTCAGCGCCCAACTGCGCGAGCATCTCGCCGCGGTGCTGCCCGAGGGGGCATCGACGCGCAATCCCATCGATCTTGCCGGGGCAGGCGAGGCCGACATGACGCTCTACGCCAAACTCACGAACGTGCTCGCAGCGAGCGGTGAGGTCGATGCGGTCGTGCTCTCTGGCTACTTCGGGAGCTACGGCTTCGACACCCCTGCGCTGCTCGAGGCAGAGCTCGCGGTCGCGGAGCAGATGATGAGCGATGCGACGGGAGATTCCGCCCCCGTGCTCATTCACGCGATGGAGGCCCAGTCGGTCGTGTCGCAGCAGCTGCGCGCGAACGGGGTGCCCGTGACCGATCGCATCGAAGACGTGCTCTCGGCGATCGCGCTCTCGTGTACGGCTTCGCAGGATCCGCGGCCTGATGTGCGCGATCGTGACGCGAAGCGCATCACGAAGGGCGCCGACAATATTCAGGTGCGTGAAGAGCTCGCGGCCGCCGGCATTGAGTTTCCCGAGATGCGGATCGTGCGAACTCGCGATGAAGCGGCACTCGCTGCGATCGAGTTTGGCGCGACCGTGGTGCTGAAGGCCGCGTGGCTCGCACACAAGACCGAGCACGATGGCGTGCGACTCGGGCTCGATACCGGCGAGGCTGCTGCCGAAGCGTTTGAAGAGATGCATGAGCGGCTGGGCGATGGGCCCTACACGCTCGAACTTCAAGATACGCGCCTCGACGTGGCCGAGTACATTGTCTCGGTGCGCCGCGACCCGGGCTTCGGCATCGTCGCGACCGTCGGGACCGGCGGCACCGCAACCGAGATTTGGGGTGACATCGCGATCGAGCTCGGCCCCGTGAGCGTTGCTGATGCACGCGGCATGATTCTCGGTCTCACGAGCGCTCCCCTGCTTGGCGAGTGGCGCGGGCGCGATGCGCTCGACGTCGACGCCCTCGCCCGTACCGTGTCGGTGCTCAGCTATACACTCGCAGCATCACCCGATGTTGCCGAGATTGAGCTCAACCCGGTGCGGGTCGGCGTGAAGGGCTCGCTCGCCGTCGACTGCCTTGCTTTGCCAACCCTAGAACCCACCGAAACTGCTTAACACGCTCTGTAATGAAAGGATCCCTCATGGATTTGATGGATGTCACTCGCTCAATCTTCACGCTCACCGACGAGCAAGAAGCCATTGTCGAGCTGTGCGATACGTTCGCAAAAGAGAAAATTCGCCCGATTGCGAAGTCGGTTGATGAGGCTGACAGCGGCTCACCGGTCGACCTGTTTCAGGAGGCTGCGAAGGTCGGCATCACCGACTTCATGATTCCCGAGCAGTTTGGCGGTGGCGGCTACACCGACCTCTTCACGCAGTGCCTCGTGCAGGAGCGGTTGTGCTGGGGCGACCTCGGTATCGGCAACTTCTTGTGCTCGAACGGGTTCTTCGCCGACCCTCTGCTCGTGCTCGGCACTGACGAGCAGAAGGAGGAGTGGCTGCGCCCGCTCACGGGAGACAACCCCCTCTACACGGCGCTCGCGACGACCGAGCCTGGCGCTGGTTCTGACGCGGCGTCGATGACGATGACCGCGACCCGCACCGAGGGCGGTTACCTACTCAAGGGCCAGAAAGTGTGGATCTCGAACGCTGGTATCGCCGACCAGTACGTCGTCTTCGCCAAGACCGACTCGTCGCAGCGCTCGCGCGGGGTCAGCGCATTCCTGATGCACAGCGATGCAGAGGGCTTTAGCTACGGCGAGCCCATGAAGAAGATGGGGCAGCGCGCGATTCAGTGCCGCGAGCTCTTCTTTGACGACGTGTTCATTCCCGAAGCGAACCGCCTCGGTGAAGAGGGGCAGGGCTTCCTCGGCCTCATGAAGACCTTTGACGCTTCGCGTATCGTGCTCGCGGCGGCGGCAACCGGCATTGCCCGTGCTGCACTCGAGTACGCGACGAACTACGCCCGTGAGCGCGAGACCTTCGGCAAGCCGATCATTGAGAACCAGGCTGTTTCGTTCCGTCTCGCTGACATGGCGACGCGCATCAACGCGGCGTGGTTGCAAACCCTGCAGGCCGCAACCATGTTCGACCAGGGCAAACCTGTCGGCGAGGTCGCCGCGATGGCGAAGCTACAGGCGTCAGAGACCGCGGCGTTCTGCACCTGGGCTGCCGTGCAAACGCTCGGCGGGTGGGGCTACTCGCGTGAGTTCCCGGTCGAGCAGTGGATGCGTGATGCGAAGCTCGAAGAGATCGAAGAGGGCACCTCAGACATCATGCGCCTCATCATCTCGCGCAACCTGTAAACACTGAAACCGTTCAAGCGAAGGAGTCAACGATGACCACCCCAACCGCAGCCACCATGACGGGTGGTGAGGCGCTCGTGAGGGCGCTCGCCGCCCACGGGGTCGACACGGTGTTCGGCATTCCCGGCACCCACAACCTCGCGGTGTTCGCGGCGATGCCGGCCCACGGCATTCGCAACGTGACGCCGAGGCATGAGCAGGGCGCCGGCTACGCAGCCGATGGCTACTCGCGTGCCTCGGGCCGCGTTGGGGTGGTCATCACGACGACGGGCCCTGCCGCGTTAAACGCGGCCGCGGCGCTCGCCCAAGCGAACTCAGACTCGGTGCCCACGCTGCTCATTGCGCCGGGCATGCCGACGGGGCATCCGAGCCACGGCAACGGGCTGTTGCACGAGCTCAAAAACCAGCGGGCGGTGTTCTCAGGCCTCGTCGCCGAGAGCCACCGGGTTGAGTCCCTGCAAGAGATTCCCGGGGCGGTGGCGCAGGCCTTCGCGCGAATGACGGCTGGGCGGCCCCGTTCTGAATACCTCGAAGTGCCGCTCGACCTGCTCGATGCCGTAGGCGAGATTGCGCTCGTTGCGCCGGTGCCAGCACCCGCTCCCCTCACCCCGGCAGCGACCGAGCTTGAGAGCGCTCGAGCGCTCCTGGACGGGGCCGAGCGCGTGTTGCTCGTCGTGGGCGGGGGAGCCCGTGGCGCGACCGGCGAGGTGCAGGCGCTCGCCGAGAAGCTCGGTGCGGGCGTTGCGACGACGACCAACGGCAAGGGCAACTTCGACGAGCGTCACCCGCTCGCGCTCGGCGCGGGCCTACAGCACCCGTCGATCGTTGCCGCCGCCGAAAGCGCCGATGCGGTTATCGCGGTCGGCACCGAGTTCGCCCCCTCAGACTGGTGGATCGGCGTGCCCGACTGCGCCGCGAAACTGGTGCGCGTCGACATCGACCCGGCCGCCGTCGTCACGAATATCACCCCGAGTGTCGCGCTCGTGGGCGACGCGGCCGCGACGCTCGCCGCGCTCACGGAGACGGTCGCAGAGCGCGGCCGCTCAGGGGCGGCAGCCGCTTGGTTCGAGCGCGCTCTCGTGGGGGCACGCGAGGAGCGTGCCGCCGAGGGAGGGACCTGGCTCGCGGCGATGCAGTCGCTCGCCGAAGCGCTTCCCGACGACGCGATCATCGCGGCCGACAACGCCATGGTGGCCTACTACGGGGCCCTCGGCCAGCTGCGGCTGAGGCGACCGAACGCCTTCATGTTTCCCACCGGCGTCGGCACCCTTGGTTTCGGGCTTCCCGCCGGTATCGGCGCGAAGCTTGCTCAGCCTGACGCACCCGTCGTCGTCATCCAGGGTGACGGGGGCATCATGTTCACGGTGCAGGAGCTCGCAACGGCCGCTGAGCTTGGTATTGCGTTGCCCGTGATCATCTCTGATAACGGAGGCTACGGCGAGATTCGCAACGAGATGGCCGATCGTGACGAACCGATCCACTCGGTCGCGCTCGGCGGCCCCGATTTCGTGCAGCTCGGCCAAGCGCTCGGCTGCCACGGCGTGCGCGTCGACCGCGACGAGCAGCTGGGCGAGGCGGTGCGTGAGGCGCTCGCAGCCGATCGGCCGACCGTGATCCACCTTCGTGAGGGCGGCCGTGCCGCCGCCGACATGCTCGCGTCACGAGACGCCTGACCCTCGAAAAACCTGTACAACCCCAACCCGAATGGAGGAGCCATGACGTTCCGCACCCGATTCACCGAAACCTTCGACATCGAGCACCCCATCATCTGCGGCGGCATGACCGCTGTGGGTAAGGCGCCGCTCATTGCCGCCGTGGCAAACGCAGGCGCCCTGGGGTTCCTCTCGGCGCTCACGCAACCGACGCCAGAAGAACTCACCCTCGAGATCGCACGCACCCGTGAGCTCACCGACAAGCCCTTCGGCGTGAACCTCACGATGCTGCCCACGATCAACCCCGTGCCGTATGACGAATATGCCGATGCGATTGTGCAGGCCGGTGTCAAGATCGTCGAGACGGCCGGCAACAACCCAGAACCGTTTTTGCCAGCGTTCAAAGCGGCGGGGGTCAAGGTCATTCACAAGGCGGTGACCGTGCGTCACGCGCTGAAGGCGCAGTCGATCGGCGTTGATGCCGTTTCGATCGACGGCTTTGAGTGCGCTGGCCACCCCGGCGAAGACGACATCGGTGGTCTCGTGCTTATTCCCGCGGCGGCCGATCAGCTCACCATCCCGATCATCGCCTCGGGCGGCATTGCCGACTCACGTGGCCTCGTGGCCGCCTTGGCTCTTGGCGCCGACGCCGTGAACATGGGCACGCGGTTCGTCGCGACGCAGGAAGCCCCCGTGCACGACAACATCAAGCAGCAGATCGTTGCGAATACTGAGAAGTCGACCAACGTCGTCTTTCGAAAGTTTCGCAATTCAGCCCGAGTCGCGAAGAACGCCGTGTCTGACGAGATCATCGAGATCGAGCGTCAAGACGGCACGACCTTCGAAAACATCGCGCACCTCGCTTCGGGCGCTCGCGGCCGCGAACGCGCCCTCGGCGGGGGCGAAGTCGATGGCGGCGTGTGGTGGGCAGGGCAGACCCAGGGCCTCATCGGCGATGTGCCCACGGTCGCTGAGCTCGTCGACCGCATGCTCGTTGAGGGGCGCGACATTATTGCCGAACGCCTCGCGGGGGTGCTCGCGTAAGACCAGTCGGGGTGGCGCGAGACGCGTGAATCTCGGGCCACCCCCTGGTACCCGCTGCAGAGCCCGGGCGGGGTGAGTGGTTGTGTGATTGTTGTATTTTTCAGTTGCGCATTGCTTCTTGCTTGGGCATGATAGCTAATAAGTTGATTGGTCAGCCAATCATTTACTGGAACGTCAAGGAGGACGAACCATGTCAGTACGTAGATTTCTCTCGGGCACGGCGCTCATCGCAGCCGGCGCTCTCGCGCTCACCGGCTGCAGCGGTGGCGGGGGAGGTAAGTCGGAAGATGCCCTCACCGTCACCATGTGGGGCGGCGGTGCTCAGCGGGCACACGTCTCGACCGTGTTCGAGCCCTGGGCCAAAGAAGCGGGCATGACGATCCGCCAGGATCAGCCGACCGACTACGCAAAACTCGATGCGATGGTTGATGCGGGAAAACCGAGCTGGGGCGTCGTCGAGGTTGAGCCGAACTACTCGGCAACCGCCTGCGCCGAGGGCAAACTCGAGAAGCTGAGCGACGAGGTTGTCGCAGCCGCGAAGGAAGCCAACGTCTCTGATGTGCAGGTCAACGAGTGTGGCATCCCGATTCTCCAGTACACCTTCAGCATTGCCTACAACACCGAGACCTTTACCGACGCGCACCCCACGACATGGGAAGAATTCTTTGACGTTGAGAAGTTTCCGGGTAAGCGCGGCTTCTGGCGCTATGTGACCGGCGGCGCTTTCGAAGCTGCTTTGCTCGCCGACGGCGTCGCACCCGAAGATCTGTACCCGCTCGATCTCGACCGTGCCTTTGCGAAGCTTGACACGATCAAAGACAACATTGTTTGGTACGACACCGGTGACGAGCAGGTACAGCTTGTCTCGAGTGGCGAGGCACCCCTGGTGCAGGCATGGAACGGCCGCATCACCCAGGCCGCGGGTGAAGGACTCCCGGTTGCCAACGAGTACAACGAAAACCTCATCTCGTATGACCACGTTGTGATTCCGGCCGGCTACGCCAACGCTGACAAGGCTCAGGAGTGGATGCTGTGGTTCCTCACGCACCCCGAAGCGCAGTCGAAGCAGGCCATCGAGTCAGGGTACGGAACCGCCTCACCCGATGCGCTCGAGTACCTCGACGACGAGGTGAGCAACGACCTCGCTGGTAGCGAAGCGGTCAACGGAGTCTCAGCCGCGGTGATCGACTACAACTACTGGGCCGAGAACTACGGCCCTGCAACCGAACAGTTCAACGTCTGGGTAGCCAAGTAACGTGAAACAGCCAACACTGCAGCACGAGCCGGGCGTGGCTGCCATGCCAGAGGCTCAGCCCCGCCGGTCGATGCGATCACTCTTTCGCATCGACGGGTGGGGCGCCCTCGCGCTCCCGCTCGTGCTTTTTCTCGTTCTCGTTTTTCTCATTCCCCTGATCGCGATGCTGTGGCGTAGCTTCGTCGACCCCGAACCCGGGTTCGGCAACTACGTCGCGATCTTCCAAGAATCGCTCTACACGAGGGTTCTGCTCAACACCTTTCTCATCGCCTTTCTCGTGACGGCGGTGACGCTCGTGCTCGCGTACCCCTACGCGTACCTCATGACGCTCGCAAAGCCTTTCTGGCGCAAGGTGATGCTCGTGCTCGTGCTCATTCCGTTCTGGACGAGTGTGCTCGTGCGCAGCTTCGCGCTCGTGATTCTCCTGCGCGACACCGGGGTGCTTAACACGCTCGCGATCGACGCTGGAATCATCGACGACCCCGTCACGATGCTGCGCACCGCAGGCGGCGTTGTCTTCGGCATGGTCCAGGTCTCACTCCCGTTCGCCGTACTGCCCATGTACGCGGCCATGTCGGGCATCGATCGAAAGCTCGGCCTCGCGGCGCAGAACCTTGGCGCGCGCCCCTCGGGTGCCTTCTGGCGCATCTTCGTGCCGCTCAGCCTGCCTGGCGTTGCCGCTGGCCTGCTGCTCACGTTTATTCAGGCTCTTGGCTACTACATCACCCCGGCATTGCTCGGCGGCCCCGAGAACATGATGATCGGTGAGCTGATCGTGCAACAGGTCTCGGCCGTCTTGCGCTACGGCTTTGCGGCTGCCCTCGCGACCCTGCTGCTCGCGACAACGCTCGTGCTGCTCGGCATCGCATCGAAGTTCCTGAACCTTGAGAAAGCATTGTTGAGGCAGTCATGACCAAGATTCTCACTCGCACCGGGCTCGTCGTGCTCGCGGCGCTCATCGGGCTCTACCTGCTCTCGCCGATTCTCGTCATCGTGCCGATGTCGTTTTCAGAGAGCTCGTTTCTCGCGTTCCCACCGAGCGGCTTCACGCTGCAGTGGTACGAAGCGCTCATCAATGATTATTCGTGGATCGAATCTGCCCTCAACAGCCTCACCATCGCGCTGCTCTCGGCGCTTTGCTCGGTGGTACTCGGAACGCTCGCGGCCCTCGCGATCGTGCGCGGCAAGATTCCCTTTCGTGGGCCCGTCATGGCGATTCTGCTCTCGCCGCTCATCGTGCCCTTCGTCATCGTCGGGCTTGCCGTCTACATCACCTTTTTGGGTCTCGGCCTCACTGAAACGATGATCGGTTTCGTGCTCGTACACACCTCGCTCGGGGTGCCATACGTCATGATCAACGTCATTGCTTCACTCTCGTCGGTTGACCGCCGGCTCGAGATGGCGGCCATGAACCTCGGCGCTGGGCCGATCGAAACGTTCTTTCGCATCACGATGCCGCTCATTTTGCCCGGCATGCTCGCGGGCGCACTCTTCGCGTTCATCACGAGCTGGGACGAGGTCGTCGTCGCGATCTTCCTGTCTGGTGCTGACCTCACGACCCTCCCGGTCAAGATGTGGTCGGGCATTCGCGTGCAGATCGATCCGACCATCGCGGCCATCTCGACCATCTCACTGTTTATTATTCTCGCGGCATTCGCTGCCTCGGGCATTGGAAAGGCCTTCGGTACGCTGCGTCGCAACATGCAGGCGAAGCGCATTCAGAAAGGAACGCTCTCATGACCGCCACTTACACGCAGCAGATTGCAACGGCAGCCGAACAGACGGGTGCCGCGATCCGCATCAAAAATGTGACCAAGCGCTACGGCGAGCACACGGTTCTCGACGAGGTGAGCCTCGATATCAACGCGGGTGAGTTCATTACCCTGCTTGGAGCCAGCGGATCGGGCAAGTCAACCCTGCTCAACATCATCGCCGGCTTCACGAAGGCCGACGGAGGCAAGATCGAGGTTGATGGCGTCGACATCACCCGAACGCCGCCCCACAATCGCGGGCTCGGCATGGTGTTTCAGCAGTACGCGCTGTTTCCTCACATGACGGTGTTCGAGAATGTCGCCTTTGGGCTTCGACGCCAGCGGGTCGCGAAGGAGGAAATCATTGAGCGCGTGAACTCGGTGCTCGACCTCATCCAGATGCGCCACCTCGCCGACCGCCGGCCCGACCAGCTCTCGGGTGGCCAGCAGCAGCGCGTCGCGCTCGCACGCGGCATCGTGTTTCAGCCCCGAGTGCTGCTCATGGACGAGCCGCTCGGCGCACTCGACAAGATGCTGCGCGAAGAGCTCCAGCTCGAGATTCGCAACATTCACTACGAACTCGGCATCACGTTCATTTTCGTGACGCACGACCAGCACGAGGCACTCACAATGTCTGACCGTATCGCGCTTCTTCGTGGCGGCAGCATCGTTCAGCTCGACGACCCGAAGACGCTCTATCAGGCGCCGACGTCGCGCTACGCGGCAGAGTTCATCGGCGAGTCGAACCTGCTCACGGGCACCGTGCAGGGCGACGTCTTTGCCCATGCTGAGGGAGGCGAACACTTTCGGGTACCCGAGGGCGGGGGCGAGACCATTCTCATTCGGCCCGAGCACATGCGGGTCGAAACCGCTGATCGCTACACGCCGATCGCCGGTCGCGACAGCGTCGAGGCCGTGGTGCAAGACACCGTCTTTATTGGCACCGACATGATTGTGTACGGCCAGACGGCGGGCCGCAAGCGCCTCATCGCGCGCGCTCCCGTGTCGAGCGAAACACAGGGAGTTGTGTTTGGCGCTAAGGTCGTATTCTCGTGGGATGCGGCGCACGCGCGTCTCATCAAGGAGGACTGATGGGGGCGCCAGGTGCGGCTCCCGGAAGCGGGGCAGCGTCTCCTTCAGACGCCGCCCCGCTCGCGGTTTACACTGACATCGTTGACACCGACCCGGGGCCTGGCATCACGCTGCTCGAAGCCGCGGGGTTTCGTGTCGAGGTCGCTCGCAGCGATGACCCCGAGGTGATCGCGGGCGTCGCTGCCGAGGCCGAGGCGCTGCTCATCGGCTACTCGCCGATCACCGCAGCCCTGCTTGATCGGCTGCCCCGTTTGCGCATCGTCGCGACACAGTCGGTCGGCGTCGACATGATCGACCTTGAGGCGTGCAAGGCTCGCGGCATTACGGTTGCCAACCTCCCGGCGTCGGCGACCGAGGAGGTCGCGAGCCACGCGCTTGCCCTCTCACTCGCGCTGGTGCGAGGCCTGCATACCTTCGACCGATCAAGCCGCTCGAGCGAGTGGAACGCTGGCATCGCCGACCTGTCACGCCCCTCGACGCTCACCGTCGGCGTGCTCGGTCTCGGGCGCATTGGCCGGGCCTTCGCCTCCTTCGCTGGCTCGGTGTATGGCGAGGTGCTCGGCTACGACCCGATCGACTTCGAGGTGCCCGGGGTGCGTCGCGTGAGCCTCGACGAGGTGCTCGCGCAGAGTGACATCGTGAGCCTGCACCTCCCGCTTACCGCTGAAACGCACCACCTGCTCGAGGCCTCGCGCCTCGCGCAGATGCGGCCCGGCGCACGCATCGTCAACGTGTCACGCGGAGCGCTCATCGACTCCGCGGCCCTCGTCGCTGCGCTCGACCGTGGAACCATCTCGGGCGCTGGCCTCGACGTCTTCGAAACAGAGCCGCCCGAAGCCGGTGACCCGCTCTGGCAGCACGAGCGCGTGCTCGCGACGCCCCATGCGGCCTACCTCTCGCCCCAGAGCCTGCTCGACTACGTCGTGCACCAGGCCGAGAACGTCGTGCAGTTCGCGCAAACGGGTCGTCCCGTCACGCCGTTTGTGTAGGCGAGGTGGCCGGGCTCGGCTTTGGCGGGTGGGCCATCTCTGCGGGTGAGCCGCTCCTTGGGCTGCTCGCCTCCGCGGTTTGGGCCTCGCGTTTGCGGTTTACTTGACGAAAAGCAGGGTGTTTCGCTGAAAACACCCTGCTTTTCGTCAAGTAGACGCGTTATTGCCCGTCACCGGCCGAGAACCGCGCCCGTCACCGGCCGAGAACCGCGCCCGTCACCGGCCGAGAACCGCGCCCGTCACCGGCCGAGAACCGCGCCCGTCACCGGCCGAGAACCGCGCCCGTCACCGGCCGAGAACCGCGCCCGTCACCGGCCGTGGTCGCGGGAAGCCGCGGATCCGCCGGCAACGAGCCGTGCCCTAGCCAAGCCGCGCGCCTCGCGAGCCGGCCAGCCGCCGCCTACGGCACCCGGGTGAGCCCCGTCGAGGTGGGCACCTCGAGGCCGTAGCCGCCCCAACCGAGGGGCTGCGAGACGAGCTTCGTGAGGATGTAGTAGACGAGGGCGCCGACGAGGCACGATGGCATCGAGGCGGTCGTGTACGGGAACAGCGGCGACGGCACGTAGGTGATCGGGTGCAGGAGCAGCGCGTAGGTAAGGGCGCCGAGGGCGAGGGCGACGAAGGCGACGGGGTTCCAGCCGCGCACGTAGCCGTAGGCCGAGGTCGCGACGGGGGTGTAGAGCTCGCGCACCTTTACCTTGCCGCGGCGCAGCACGAAGTAGTCGACGATTCCGATGCCGGTGAGGGGTGCCACGAAGATGGCACCCCACGAGAGGAAGCGGCCGTAGTTTTCGTAGACGACCTCGGGAAAGAAGACGAGCACGGCCGCGGGCCCGAGAATGACGAGACCCATGACGGCCCAGGGAAGGCCCCTGAAAATGCGGCCGCCGCCAGAGCGCAGGGCCACCATTGATCCGTAGCCCTGCGAAAGGATGGCGGTGATGTTCGCGAAAATGATCACGCAGAGGGCAACGACGCCCGCGCCGGCGCCGAGCAGCGGAATCAGCCAGTCGGTGGGCTCAGTGATCTTGAGCGTGAGGGCGGCGAAGGTGCCGACGATTGCCGCGAACACTGAGGCGAAGAAGATGCCGAGCCAGTTGGGCCAGTAGGCCGAGCGGGGGCTGTCGGTGAGGCGCGCGAGGTTACCCATGTTGGGCCACCAGGCGAAGCCGCCCGCGATGCCGAGTTCGATCGCGACCATGAAACTTGTGTGCGGGTTCTCTTCGGGGTCGAGCGGGGGAATCGCGGTGAGCTCGTCCCAGGTGATGTTGGTGAAGATAAAGATGGTGATGGCGGTGAGCACAATAATGAGCAGCGGAGCAACGATCATGCTCACCCGTTCGACCGAGATGGGGCCGCGCGAGAGGATCGCCCACGAGGCAACGACCGCGATAAGCGCGAGAACGCTGACGGCCGCACTCGTCTTACTCAGTTCGAGCCCGAAGGTGGCGTTCAGCGCGTTCACGAGGCCGTGGCCGAGCATGATGGCGAGAATGGCGGCCCAGGCGGCCGCGAAGATGGTCGACATGGTGACCATGACGAGTCTGGCCCCGTGGGTTCCGAAGATCGTGCGCAGCATGACAAACTGCTCGACACCGTACTTTGCCGAGGGAATGACCGGCGCGAGCGAGACGAGGAGTGTGCTCACGCCGTATCCGATGATGACGCTCGCGATGGCCTGCTTCGCGCCGACATAGTAGGCGACGGTCGCGCCCTGCAAAAACGCCCAGGTAGCGATGGCGAGGCCGATGTTGACCCAGCTAAACTTCCAGAATCCCCAGATGCGCTCTTTGGGTAGGAGGGGGAGCTCGTTGAGGGTTGCGTCTTCGGGAACCGACGCGACTTTGACGCTCGTTGTGTGAATCTTTTCAACCATGGTTACCACGCCCACCAGATGAGCAGGGCGCTCGCCGCAGCGAGCGTGCCAACGGTGATGAGAATGTCTGAGAGGGGCAGGTCTTGCTGCAGCATTCCGCCGCCGCCCTCTGATTCCATTCGGGTAAGGCGTCGCTCGAGTTCTTCTTCAAATTCGTTGTCCACATTGACTCCGTAACTTATTGACTGAGTAGTCAATTAATAGTTAACGCTAGGGTCGCCCCCGCTCAAAGTCAAGTGAGCATAATATTGACTAGCCAGTCAAGATTGCCTACGATTGCTCTCATGCAGACAACGAAGTCGACAGAAGTGATCGTTATTGGTGCGGGCTACGCCGGGCTCGCGAGTGCACTGACCCTGCACGACGCGGGAACGTGCGTGCTCGTGCTCGAAGCGAACGATCGCGTGGGCGGGCGCATCTTCTCAGAGGCCCAGCCCGACGGCACTATCGTTGACCACGGAGGGCAGTGGATCGGGCCCACCCAACACCGCCTGCACGCCTACGCCGACCGCTTCGATGTGGGGCGTTTCAAGACCTACACGGGTGGCGCGAATCTTGAGCTCTGGCACGATGGAACGGTTCGTGGCTTCGGGCTCGTGGGCCCAGAAGATGGCCCGGGCATTGAGGCCTACGCCGAGGCCACCGCTCGAATCGACGAGCTTGCCCGAACCGTGAACCTCGAACAGCCGGCCCTCACCCCGAACGCCGAGGCGCTCGACAGTGAGACGGCGCACTCGTACTTCGAGCGCACCGTCGCCGACCCCGATGCACGCCTGCGTCTCGCACTCGCCGTGCAGGGGGTGTGGACGGTCGAGCTGAGAGACCTCTCGATGCTGCACCTGCTCTTCTACGTTGCGGCGGCGGGAGATTTCGAGCAGCTTATGGAGGCCGAGAACTGCGCCCAGGACAGCCGCTTCTTTGGCGGCGCACAGGAGCCCGCCAACCGTATCGCCGCTCACCTCGGTGACGCCGTGCGGCTCGGCACCCGCGTGCTCGAGGTGCACCAAGAAGACGACCGGGTTCGTGTGGTTACCGACCAGGGTGAGTACACGGCGCAGCACGTCATCTCGACGTTGCCGCCCCAGGCTGCCTCGCGCGTGCGGTTTACGCCAGAGCTTCCGCTTGCGAAGCGTCGCTTCGTCGCGAAGAGCGTGATGGGAGACGTGGCGAAGATCCACGTTGGTTACCAGACCCCGTTCTGGCGCACGAAGGGATTTTCGGGCGAGGCCGTCACCTACGGCGCACCCATGGTCGGAGTGATCTTCGATAACTCCCCAGATGACGCGGCGAGCGGGGTGCTCGTCTGCTTCGTTTACGCCGACCGGTTGCGCGAGTGGCAGGCACTCGACGCAGAAGCTCGGCGTGAAGAGGTCATCGCGACCCTCGTGCGCATGTTTGGCGAAGAGGCCAGGGCGGCGCTCTGGTACACCGAGAAAAACTGGTCGAACGACGAGTTCGCTGGCGGCGGCTATGCCGCGACGCCAGCACCAGGAACGTGGATCGAGCACGCCGCAGCCGGCTGGCGCGAGCCCGTTGGCCGGCTGCACTGGGCTGGTACCGAGACCGCATCGGTCTGGAACGGGTATATCGATGGCGCGATCCGCTCGGGGGAGCGGGCTGCCGCCGAAATTCTCGGGTGACGAAGGCGCCCTTCTTCTCGCCGACTGAGCACCGATTCACCGAAAGTACATGCAAACCGCGCGGAACCGATGCTCATTCGACGAACCGGTGCTCAGTCGATGAATCTGAACCCCGCGCTCAAAACAACGGGCGATGAACGACCGAAGGGGCCCTACACCACGTGGTGTAGGGCCCCTTCGGGGTGCGGCCCCTGAGTGGGCCATCAAAAACTCGTTACTTCGTGCGCGAGGTGAACGCGGTGATGAAACCAATGGTTACCGCGAGGAGGCCGCCCACGAACAGCTCGATGCCCTGCTCAGGGTGCGAGAATGCGAGGCTGAAGACGTAGAAACCGCCGAATACCAGCACGAGTGCGAAAAGCAGCTGCACGAGCATGACGAAGCTCGCTCCACCGCCCTGAACCTCGGCGAACAGCTGCTCTTGGCCGTTGCTCTCGGCGTTCTTCTGTGACGATGCCATGTGATGCGCCAACCTTCCAGTCAAAACTACATACCGTTCTCGAGTGTACATGAACTCGTCGCGGGGCGAGAATCGCGCTCGCCCCGCGACGGTGCTCGTGCCCGGTGCCGCCTGTGCGCCGGAAGCCGCGCGTTACCCGAAGCGGCCCGAGATGTAGTCTTCGGTCGCCTGCACCTTGGGTGAGCTGAAGATCGTCGAGGTTTCGTCGACCTCGATGAGGCGGCCAGGCTGGCCGACGCCAGCGAGGTTGAAGAAGGCGGTACGGTCAGAGACGCGAGCCGCCTGCTGCATGTTGTGGGTCACGATGACGATCGTGTAGTTTTCGCGCAGCTGCGAGATGAGGTCTTCGATCGCGAGGGTCGAGATGGGGTCGAGGGCCGAGCAAGGCTCGTCCATGAGTAGCACCTGCGGCTCGACGGCGATGGCGCGCGCGATGCAGAGACGCTGTTGCTGGCCGCCAGAGAGGCCCGATCCGCTCAAATCGAGGCGGTCTTTGACCTCGTTCCACAGGTTGGCTCCGCGCAGTGAACGCTCGACGAGATCGTCGGCGTCGCTGCGCGAGAGACGCTTGTTCGAGAGGCGTACGCCGGCGAGCACGTTTTCGCGAATGGTCATGGTCGGGAAGGGGTTTGCGCGCTGAAACACCATGCCGATCTGCTTACGAACCTCGACCGGGTCGATGCCCGAGGCGTAGAGGTTCTGGCCGTCGAGCTCGAGCGAGCCGGTCACGGTGGCACCGGGGGTCATTTCGTGCATGCGGTTGATTGAACGCAAGAGGGTTGACTTGCCGCAGCCCGAGGGGCCGATGAACGCGGTGACCGACTTGGGTTCGATGTTGACCGTGACCTTTTCGACGGCGTGAAACTTGCCGTAGTAGATGTCGAGGTCGGTGATGTCGATGCGGTTTGACATGGTGGGTTCTTTCTACGTTTTGGGGCCTGTGCGCGGTGCCAGGGGCAGCACGCGTGGGGCGAGTATGGGTGGCTGCCTAGCGGCCGGTCTTGACGCCGAACTTCTTGGCGATGACGCGGCCCACGATGTTGAGCAACAGCACGATGAGAATGAGCACGAGGGCTGCGGCCCAGGCCCTGTCGAGAAACGCGTGCGCCGGGTTGCCCTGGTTCGTGTACTGCGAGTAGACGTATACGGGCAGCGACTGCATGCGTTCAGAGAAGATGTTGTAGTTCATGTTTGCCGTGTATCCGGCAGCGACGAGCAGCGGAGCGGTCTCGCCGATCACCCTCGCGATTGAGAGCAGCACACCGGTGACGATGCCTGGCAGCGCGGTGGGCAGCACGATCTTGGTGATGACGACCCACTGCGGGGCGCCGAGCGCCGAACCAGCCTCGCGCAGATCCTGTGAGACGAGGCGCAGCATTTCTTCGCTCGAGCGCACGACGACCGGAATCATGAGCACGGTGAGGGCGATCGCGCCCGCGATGCCGAGCTTCGTGCCGGGGCCCAGAATGAGGGCGAAGAGCGCGTAAGCGAAGAGGCCCGCGACGATCGAGGGAATACCCGTCATGACGTCGACGAGGAAAGTGATGACCTTGGCGGCCCGGCCACGGCCGTACTCGACGAGATAAATCGAGGTGAAGAGGCCGAGCGGCACCGAGATAACCGTCGCGGTGAGGGTGATGAGCAGCGTGCCCACGAGGGCGTGGAGTGCACCGCCGCCCTCGCCGATGACGCCGCGCATTGACTGCGTGAAGAACTCGAGGTCGAAGCGTGCCGCGCCGCCAGAGATGGTCGTGATCATGACCGAGATGAGGGGCACGAGGGCGAGCAAGAAGGCGAACGAGACGAGTACGGTCGCGAGACTGTTCGAGAACTTGCGCCTGAACGAGATGCCCTTGCCGAGACCGGTCGAAGTCGGCTTCGGGGCAGGCGCCTTGCCGGCTGCCTGTGGCGTGAGCGTGTTAGTCAACTGAAAGCCTCCTCACGACCCAGCGAGCGGCCGCGTTGACCGCGAAGGTCACGATGAACAAGATCATGCCGGTCGCGATAAGAACGTTGATGTTGGTTTGGTAAGCCTCGGGAAACGTGAGCGCGATGTTCGCTGCGATCGTCGATGGGTTCTGCGAGGTGAGCAGGTTGAACGTGACGGTGCCGGTTGCCGAGAGCACCATGGCGACGGCCATCGTCTCGCCGAGCGCGCGGCCGAGACCGAGCATCGCCGCTGAGATGATGCCAGAGCGGCCAAACGGAATGACGGCCATGCGAATGGTTTCCCACTTCGTCGCACCGAGGCCGTAAGCGGCCTCTTCAGTGAGCTTCGGGGTTTGCAGAAAGACCTCGCGGTTGAGGGCGGTCATGATGGGAAGCACCATGACGGCGAGAACGATTGCCGCGGTAAGAATGGTGCGCCCGGTGCCAGAGACCGGGCCTTGGAAAATGGGGATCCACCCGAGGTGTTCGGTGAACCACGCATAGACCGGTTGAATCGCGGGTGCGAGAACGCCGATGCCCCACAGGCCGAAGACGACCGAGGGAACCGCGGCAAGCAGATCGACCACGGCGCCGAGCATGCCGGCGAGGCGGCGCGGGGCGTAGTGCGTGATGAACAGCGCGATGCCGAGCGCGACGGGGGCGGCGAGAGCGAGGGCGAGAATCGAGACCCAGACCGTGCCGAAGATGAGGGGGAGTACGTAGCTCCAGAAATTTGTGGTGAGGATCGAAGCGTCCTCATTGGTGGCAGTGAATGCCGGCAGGCTATTCGCGAGGAGGAACAGCGCTACTGCGGCGAGGGTGACGAGAATCGCACCTCCCGCGGCCTTCGCCGCTCCTTGGAAGACCCGGTCGCCCATGCGGCGCGGAATCTTCGGGGTATTCACGGTTGTCATCGGTCCCTCGTGATCGTAGTGGTAGTGAGAGCGTGAGGTGTTGGCGAAGCGTGTGGGGGAGCGCACCCGGTCTCAGGTGCGCTCCCCCTACGGCTTACTTGATGGTGTCGATTGCCTTTTCGATCTGGGTGCGAAGCTCGCTCGAGATCGGTGCCGAGCCTGCGTTGTCGGCCGCGATCTTCTGGCCTGCCTCGCTCGCTGCGTACGAGAAGTACTCCTTCACGAGGGGTGCGACAGCCGAGTCATCGTAGGTTTCGCAACCGATGAGGTAGCTGATGAGCACGATCGGGTATACGCCCGCTGCCTCGGTGGTGCGGTCGAGAGCGATCGCGAGGTCGGCATCGCTGCGGCCCTCTTCGAGCGGTGATGCGTCGACAACCGCGGCTGCTGCCTCGGGTGAGTAGGCAACGTACTCGTCACCGACCTTGATGCTTACGGTGCCGAGGTCGCCAGCGCGCGATGCGTCAGCGTAACCGATGGTGCCGTTGCCGCCCTCGACCGCGCTCACGAGACCCGAGGTCTGTGCGGCTGCCTCGCCGCCGTCTACCGGCCACTCCTCGACTGAACCGTGAGTCCAGACGTCGGCTGCCGCGGCACCGAGGTAGTCGGTGAAGTTGCCGGTCGTGCCCGACTTATCTGAGCGGTGCACCGGGGTGATTGCGAGGTCAGGAAGGTCGGTTCCCTCGTTCTGCGAGGCGATTGCCGGGTCGTTCCACTTCGTAATGTCGCCCACGAAAATCTTCGCGAGGGTCTCGGCGTCGAGGTTGAGCGAGTCAACACCGTCGAGGTTGAAGATCACGGCGATGGGTGAGATGTAGAGGGGCAGCTCGACGAGGCCGCTGTCGGCAGCACACGTTGCGAAGGGACCCGCCTCGATCTCTTCGAGCTTGAATGCGCGGTCTGAGCCGGCGAATGATGCAGCGCCCTGCTGGAAGTTTTCGCGGCCTGTGCCCGAGCCAGCCGGGTCGTAGTTGATCGTGACGTCTGGCTGCTCCTCGAGGAACGAGGCGATCCAGGCGGTCTGTGCCTCGCCCTGTGACGAAGCGCCCGCGCCGACGAGTGACCCCGAGAGTGAGGTTTCGGGAGCCTTGGCGTCGCTGTCGGTGTCGGGAGTCGACTCGTTCGTTGCGCAGCCGGTAAGCCCTACGAGCGCTGCAACGGTCAGAGCGCCGATCTGCAGTGAGGTCTTGAGTTTCACGTGTGTTTTTCCAATCGATGTTCGATGTTGGTTTCGGGTGTGTGGTGTACCACCTCACACCGTCAAAGCTAGGAGCCCCGGGTGACGAGGCAGAGGCGTGACGGTGAACGCGAGGTGAACGGTTGTTGTCATCTTGGCCGCGGTGCGACTGAGGGTCTCAGCGCCCAGCGTCGATGCTCGTTATTCAGAAGGAATGAGTTCGATGATGCGCTGCGCGATCGACACCGCGTGGTCGCCAAAGCGCTCGTGGTAACGGCTCGCGAGGGTCGCGTCGACGATGCTCGCGGTGTCTTCCATACCGTCGCTCAGCACCTTCTCGAAGACGCGTACGTGCAGGTTGTCGACCTTGTCGTCGAGCTCGTCGATCTCGGTGAGCAGTGCCGGATGCTGTTCGCTGAGCATCTGTACGAGCAGGCCCGCGATCTCGACATCGATCGCGCCCATCTCGGTGAAAATCTTTTTGAGGCCCTTCGGAATCGCTCGCTCAGGAAAGCGGTACCGGGCGAGGTTCGCGATGTGCAGCGCGAGGTCACCCATGCGCTCAAGGGACGATGAGATGCGCAGCGCGGTGACCACGAGCTTCAGATCGCTCGCGACCGGGGCCTGCCTCGCGAGAATGTCGATCGCGGTCTCGTCGAGCGCGCGGCACTTCTCGTCGATGCGCGAGCCAAGAGTGAGCACCTCTTCGGCGAGCTCGATATCAGTGTTGCGAAACGCGGTGGTCGCGTCGGTGATCGCTAACTGTACAAGTTCACCCACTTCGACGAGGGCGTCACTGAGCTCTGAGAGCTCGTGTTGAAAAACGGTGCGCATGGTGTCCTTTCGCATACACTGTGTTGAGTGGGTTCACCGACAGTGTGAAGCCCTCGCGTGAACGCGGTGCGGCGCCTCGGTGAACACTGTGTGAACAGCGAACAACGGTTCGGCAGGTGCAATACGATGGGCAACATGACACCGCACGTAGAGCTTGGAGTAGGCATTCTCCTGGGTGCCATCGTCGTGCTCTTTATCGTCTGGGCGACGAGGGTGCAGCAAACCCGTATGACCTACACGAGCGCCGACAGTGCCGAAACGCTCAAGGTCGCGAAGCGCATTCTCGAAGAGATTGACATGTTTTGCCTCATTCTCGACGAGACCGGCAACCCCGTGTACGCGAATCACGCCGCGAGAGAGTATGACGGTTCGACCGACCTTGACCGGCTGCTGCGCCAACCACGCATTCAGTCGACGGTCTTTCGCGTGCTCGCGACCGGCGAACCCTACATGCGCGACCCGAAACGCCCCGATGCTCCCGACGCGGTGAGCCTGCGCATCGCGCCACTCGACGATTATCACGTTGTGGTGTTTGCGGCTGATCAGGGTGAGGCGCAGCGCGTGCACGCCCTGCGGCGTGACTTCATCGCGAACATGAGCCACGAGCTCAAAACCCCGATCGCGGCCATCGGTCTCCTTTCCGAAGCGATTGGCGAGGCCTCCGACGACCCGGCGATGGTGAAGAACTTCGCAGAGAAGCTCGGGGCCGAGAGCCGGCGCCTTGGCGAACTCTCGCGCGACGTGATCCGCCTCTCTGAGGCCCAGGCCTCGCTCTCAAAAGAGGCGCGCGAGCGCATCGACCTGCGCGAGCTCGTCGTCGAGCAGGTCGAGCAGCACACCGAACTCGCGAGCGGCCACGGTGTGAGCATTGTGCTTGAAGACAACACCCGTAAGCCGCAAGAAACCGTGATCTTCGGCCGCCGTTCTGCGATTGGCGTCGCCGTCGCAAACCTCATCACCAACGCGATCGCCTACTCTCCCGAGGGCGGCGAGGTGCGCGTGGTGATCGGCGACCACGACGGGGCCTTCGCGGTGAGCGTGAGCGACGACGGGCCCGGCATTGACCCGGAGTTTCAATCGCGCATTTTCGAGCGCTTCTTTCGCGTCGACGAGGGCCGAAGCCGCAAACTTGGCGGATCGGGTCTCGGGCTGAGCATCGTTCGCAACACCATGCGAGCGCACGGCGGCGACGTGACCGTGAGGTCGGTGCCCGGCGAGGGCGCGACCTTTGAACTGAGTTTTCCGCTCGCGCTTTCAGCGACGATGCGGAAGAAGAAAAAGACACAGAAGAATCGCGTCGATAGGGCGCGTCAAGCCGGACAGGCTACACACGTGAAGGAGAGTGACGCGTGACCGCACGCATCTTGCTCGTCGAAGACGAAGATTCGATCGCCGACCCGCTCGCGTTCTTGCTCGAACGCGAGGGCTACCGCGTACGTATTGCTCGAGACGGGCGAGCCGCTCTCGAGGAGTTCGCGAAAGACACGTTTGATCTCGTGCTGCTTGACCTCATGCTGCCCTTCGTGCCGGGCACCGAGGTCTGTCGCGAGATCCGCCAGACCTCGCAGGTGCCCATCATCATGCTCACGGCCAAAGACACCGAGATTGACATCGTGGTGGGGCTTGAACTCGGTGCCGACGACTACATTACGAAGCCCTACTCGTCGCGCGAGCTACTCGCACGCGTTCGGGCAATGCTGCGACGCAGCGACACGCCGCGACCCGAGAGTGTCGAGGCAGAGCCACTCGACGACAGCGTGATCGAGGGCCACGGCATCGCGCTCGACACCGAACGACACGAGGTGCACGTGCGCGGTGAGCGCACCCAGATGCCCCTGCGCGAGTTCGAATTACTGAGCCTGCTCATGCGCAACCAGGGCCGCGTGCTCACCCGCGGGCAGCTCATTGATCGGGTCTGGGGAAGTGACTATTTCGGTGACACGAAGACCCTCGACGTGCACATTAAACGCATTCGCGCACGCATCGAAGAAAACCCAAAACAACCGCAGATCGTGCACACGGTTCGAGGTGTCGGTTACCGTTTCGGATGACTTCCTTTTTCGGCTAGGAAAACTGGATTAAAAGAGAGTACACTCGTGCTCGTTGTGCTCAAGAAAATCCAGGAGGATCATCGAAATGGCTGAAACGCCACCCAAACAGCATGTCGTCATCGTAGGCGGCGGTCTCATCGGTCTGTGCTCGGCTCACGCGCTGCTGCGCGAAGGCCACACCGTGACCATCGTTGAGAGCGACCACCCCGGTGCGGGCGCTGCGATCGGAAACGCGGGTGAGATCACCCCTCAGCAGGTAGCCCCACTCGCTTCACCCAACATGGTGAAAGATGTGGTCAAGGGCGTCTTTACCCCGACCCACTACCTCACGATCGCGCTCTCGAAGATTCCTTACCTGGCCTTCTGGGGCCTCGACTTCATCTTCGCCTCGGGCAAGAAGCGCATGGCCAGTGGTAGCGCTGCCCTCGCGCAGTTTGCCGACGGTATCTTCCCGTCGCTCGACCGCCTCACCGAGGCCGGCATCGACACGACCGGTCAGCAGCGTGACGGCTTCCTCATGACGGCGTCAGACGAAGATCTGCTCGTTGGTTCACACCGTGCCTATCAGGAGCGCGCAAAGAAGGGCTGGGGCACCGCACCCGGACCGATCATGCGCGGCAAGGAGCTGCACGAGTTCGAGCCGGCTCTCCAGCCTGGCATCACCGGCGGCTACCTGCTTCCCGCTGAGCGTTCACTCGACCCCGTCACCTTCGTGGCGAGCCTCGTCGAAGACCTCAAGAAGCAGGGTGTTGACTTCAAGGTTGGCTACAAGGGCGATCGCCTCACGGCCGATGGCCGCGGCATCATCGCCGTTGACGCCAACGGCGTCGAGCACACCTTCTCAGGCGACAAGGTCGTGGTCGCTGCAGGCGCCTACACCACCCCGATTCTGCGCAAGTCAGGCGTGAAGCACAAGAAGGTTGTTTCGGGCAAGGGCTACAGCTTCTCGGTTCCGGTCGAGACCATGCCCCGTCACCTCATCCACTCGAAGGACCGCAACGCCGTCATCATTCCGATGCACGAGCGTCTGCGCATCGTCGGCATGATGGAGTTCGACGAGAAGCCAGACCAGTTCAACAAGAGCCGCATGGAGGTTCTTGAGAAGGCTGCCCGCACCGTGATTAAGGGTGCCGACTGGGATAACAAGTACGAAGAGTGGGTTGGGCCTCGCCCGATGACCTCTGACGGTCTGCCCCTGCTCGGCGCGGTCAAGGGCCGCCCGAACACGATCGTCGCAACTGGCCACAACATGCACGGCCTCTCACTCGGCCCCATCACGGGCGAAGTGGTTGCCGACCTCGTTGCAGGCCGCACCCCGACCTCAGACGGCAAGCCGCTCGATATCGCACCGTTCGCGGTTCAGCGCTAGCACCTCCGGGTTCTGCTCACAGCGGGCGTTCCAACGTTTCGGCGTTGGGGCGCCCGCTCTGTGTTTTCAAAGGACTCTGCCTGAACGCGGCGCACTTGATGCCGCCGGGCGCGAAGCGTACCCTGGAAGCATGAGCGAAGCAGATAAGAAACCCCAGTATGACGATCCGCAGGGTGAGCAAGAACTTCGTGCCCAGCTCGAAGAGACGTGGCAAAACGAGTCACCGCTCACCGCAGAAGACACCGACGTTGCCGACGAGGTTGACGGCATCGATAATACCCGGCATCGCGAGCACGACGGCCGGTAACGAAGGGCGGCTGGCCACGGGCTCTGCTCTCGATGATTGAGAGCAGAGCCCGGCCTGCGGCCTGGGCAAGTGAAAGCCTGCGCGATCCGCCGGGTTAGGAAGCTTGCGTGCCCGCGTCGAACCCTTCGCCCGGCACAACGCCGAGAGCCTCGACAAGTGCGCCTAACGCCTCAGTCGCGCCCGACTCGATGCGGAGGTCAGCCTTGTGATCGACCGCGGTCGGGCCACGGTTGATGACGATGAGGGGTACGCCGCGCTGCTCGGCAATGCGAACGAGGCGAATGCCCGTGTTGACCGCCAGCGATGAGCCGATGACGGCGAGAGCCCCCGCGCGTTCGACGAGATCGGCTGCGGCGGTAAAAACGGGCTTCGGCACGGTCTCGCCGAAATACACGACCTCGGGGCGCAGCACCCCGGTGCAGATGGGGCAGACCGGCACCGTGAGGTGCTCGATCCCGGTCACCTGAGCGTCACCGTCGGGCGCGATCTCGGCGGCTTCTTGGGACTCCACGTACCCCGGGTTCGCCTGCTCAAACCAGTCGATGACGGCGGCTCGCGAGAAGCGGCCCGTGCACGAGGTGCAACGAATGGAAGCGCCACTGCCGTGCAACTCGACAAGGTGCTTCGTGCCTGCGTCGCGGTGCAACCCGTCGACGTTCTGCGTGATGACCCCCTCGGCGTAGCCCTGCGCCTCGAGGGCTGCGAGCGCGAAGTGGCCGGGGTTTGGCGAGACATTCCAGCCGCGCCTCGCGTTCACGCTCGCCCCTGCCCAAAAGCGCTTGCGGTACAGCGGGTCATTCATGAACTCGGCGATGTTCATGGGTGTGCGGGGCGGGGTACCAGCGCCGCGGTAGTCGGGAATGCCCGAGTCGGTGCTGATGCCCGCGCCGGTGAGGATCGCGACGGGGCGCGAGTCTGTTATCACCTGGGCAAGTGTGGCGATCGTTGCTGGCTGCATGGCAGAAACCTTACAACTGTGGCGAGAAGAAAGACTGTGAGGGATGCTGAGACAGGTGTGGGGCGACCAGCGAACTGGCCACCCCACACCTCAGCCCGCGAGCTTAGCTCGGGATTACCGCGTTTCGTTTCGTATTGAGGTACGTTTCCTTGCGCGATTCAAGGGCGATCTCTTGCGTGTTCCACTCGAGGTACGCAGGATCGTTCTTGAAGTGCTCGGCGACCTGATCTGCGGTGGCCGTGAGCTTCGGGTCGAACTTGATGTACGCCTTCGTCTCACGGGCGATGAGACCCGAGAGAATGAGTAGACCGATCAAGTTCGGAATGGCCATGAGGCCGTTCATGACGTCTGAGAATGACCAGACAACCTCGAGCTGCGTGGTCGCGCCAATGAACACGACGGCAGAGAAGATGATACGGAAGGGAATCGTAGCTTTACGGCCGAAGATGCGCACTGCGTTTCGTTCGCCGTAGTACGACCAACCGAGAATCGTCGAGTAAGCGAACATGATGACGCCAATGGTGACGATCCAGTGGCCCCACTCGCCCGGGAGACCGTGCGAGAATGCCTCGCCGGTCATGAGCGCCTTCGAGATTTGCTCTCCGGTGTCAGGATCGACCATGCTCCAGGTGCCGGTCGTGATGATCACAAGGCCGGTCATGGTGACCACGATGATGGTGTCGATGAAGGTCTGCGTCATCGAGACGAGGCCCTGGCGTACAGGGTGGCTCGTCTGTGCCGAGGCCGCGGCGATTGCAGCCGACCCCATGCCCGACTCGTTCGAGAAGATACCGCGGGCAAAGCCGTACTGAATAGCAATGATGAAGACTGACCCGAGGAAGCCGCCAGTTGCGGCCGTTCCGGTGAAGGCTTCTGAGAAGATCTGGCCGAAAGCGGCAGGAACATCGCCGACATTGACGAAGAGGATGTAGAGGGCGGCGACCACGTAGAGCAGGATCATGATGGGAACGAAGCCGGCGGTCACCTTGCCGATTGACTTAATGCCGCCAACGAGTACGAGCCCGGTGAGCACGGCGAGCACGATGCCAACCCAGAAGGGGTCAACGCCGAATGAGCGCTCTGCGTTTTCAGCGATCGCATTAGCCTGGGTCATGTTGCCGATACCGAAGCAGGCGAGCACCGTGAAGATGGTGAAGGCCCAAGCAAGAATCTTGCCGACGGGGCCCTTGATGCCCTTCTGGAGGTAATACTGTGGGCCGCCGTTGCGCTCGCCATGTTCATCGGCCGAGCGGTAACGCACGCCGAGAAACGCCTCTGCGTACTTCGAGGCCATGCCGAGCAGGCCGGTCACCCACATCCAGAAGAGGGCGCCTGGGCCGCCAATGCCGATTGCGCCGGCCACGCCCACGATGTTGCCCACGCCTACGGTTGCGGCGAGAGCGGTTGTGAGCGCCTGGAACTGGCTAATGTCACCCTTCGCGCCGGCATCTCGGCGCTTGATGATGCCGAGGTTTAGGGCAGCGCCCAAGCGAATAAACTGGAGGCCTCCGAGTCGAATTGTGAGGTAGAGGCCTGTGAGAAAGAGGAGGGGAATCAGAACAAAGGGTCCCCAGATGACAGAGCTTGCGCTGTCAAGAAATCCCTGAATGGTATCGAGCACGGTGTGTTACCTATGGTCTTTCGCGTCGTTGCGGAACAAACATGTTGTGCGTTGTGTGAGACCAGGAAGTCCTCACTACTTCGCCAAATATATTCGGTTCTTGACGCGTGTCAACCGGCTCACAATAGCTCTGAGGAGTGGGGTGAGCTGCGGGATCCGCATAAAATCAAGGCGAACGCAGTGAGGGGTCCCGCAACAGGTGTCGAAATGATACCCAAAAGAGACATTTCGTCGCCCACGCTCTGACAATTTGCGAGTGGGTCGAGTAGATTACCGAGTGGCCGAGAAGGCGAAAGGACCGCTATGAGTGTCGAAAAGAATACCCGCAAGCTTGAAGAAGGCATCGTCACCGATCTGCGTGACAAGATGACATACGGCTCGTACCTTGGGCTCGATGCGCTCCTTTCAGCGCAGCACCCCGTGAGTAGCCCTGAGCACCACGACGAACTCCTGTTCATCATTCAGCACCAGACCTCTGAGCTGTGGCTCAAGCTCATTCTGCACGAACTGCGGGCCTCGCGGGAATTCTTGAAGAGCGACAACCTGCGCTCGGCGCTCAAGCCGCTCGCGAGGGTGAAGCACATTCAAGAGGTGCTCATTCAGCAGTGGTCGGTGCTCGCGACGCTCACGCCTTCTGAGTACGCAGAGTTTCGCGACTCGCTCGGCAACTCGTCGGGCTTTCAGTCGGTGCAGTACCGCGCGATTGAGTTTGCGCTCGGCAACAAGAACGCGAAGATGCTCAGGGTGTTCGAGGCCGAGCCAGAGAACCATGCCTTGCTCGCCGCCGAGCTTGCCGCGCCAACGCTCTACGACGAGTTCTTGCGGTACCTCAGCCGTCGCGGCTTGCCCGTGCCGAGCGAGATTCTCGAGCGTGACGTGACCGAGGCGTATGAGCACAACGACGGGCTCGTTGACGTATTTCGCACGATCTATGAGAACCACGAAGAGCACTGGGATCTGTATGAGGCGTGCGAAGAGCTCGTCGACATTGAAGACAACTTCCAGTTTTGGCGCTTCAGGCACCTGCGCGTTGTGACCCGCACGATCGGCATGAAGACGGGAACGGGCGGATCATCGGGCGTCGATTTCTTGCAGCGCGCACTGAGCCTCACCTTCTTTCCCGAGCTGTTTGCCGTTCGCACCGAGGTCGGTAAAGGGTAGCTCGTGGGCGCTGAGGGTTTTAACACCGGCGGGTTTCGCGATTGGCACGTGCACCTCGAGCTCATGCGGCCCGAGCCCTCGCCCGTCACGCGCGTGCTCGATCTCGGCTCGAACGTTGAGCGGCTGCGCGGCATTGCTGACGGACTGAGGGGAGTCACGGTGTCGTATGCCGGCGCTTTCATTACCGCGCCCGGCGGCTACCCCTCTGACCGTTCGTGGGCCGGCCCCGGCAGCGTGATCGAGGTCGATGGGGCAGCGGCCGCACGCGAGGCCGCGCTCAGTATGCGTGAGGCTGGGGCGAGCGTGTTCAAGGTCGCGATGAATAGCGTCGCTGGGCCGGCGGCTTCGAGCGACGTCGTGCGCGCCGTCGTTGCGGCCGCGGCGGGGCTTCCGGTGGTCGCGCACGCCGAGGGGCCCGGTGAGGCGCAGCGGGCACGGGAGTGCGGTGCGACGATGCTCGCCCACACGCCGTTTACCGAGCGTCTCGATGACGCCGAGATCGCGGCGCAGGCCGAACATGTGGTGTGGATCTCGACGCTCGATATTCATGGCTGGGGAACCCCCGACGACGAGTTTGGCATCGCGGTCGATAACCTTCGACGCTTTCACCGCGCGGGTGGGGTGGTGCGCTACGGCACTGATATGGGCAACGGGCCGACGGTCGCGGGGTTCAACACCCGTGAGATCGCGGCTCTTGCCGAGTGCGGGCTCTCTCGCGCCGAGATTCTTGCGACGCTTACGCCCGCGGCACCCGCGCAGGGCGGCCCGGTCGTCTTCGTGCCGGGCTCGCCGGAGCGCCCCGACGTTGCCGCGGCTGTGCTCGTTGATACGGCTGCGCATTGATTGTCGTCGCGAGGTGGTACTATGAATGCCATATGTGAATATCGGCCAATACGCCCTCGCGGGAGAGCCCACACGATTGAGTGTGGCGCCGTAGGAGCAACTCCTCCCCGAGAATCTCTCAGGCACCCGTACCGCGGGGCGTGGCAACTCTGGAAAGCGAGGTAGGGCGCAAGCTCTGCCTCCACCGACGGTGCAATGGCGCGCAAGCGCCGGAATCTCTCAGGTCTGCAACAGAGTGGGGAGGGTACCTGTAGTTGTTGTGCCCAACCCCTGTGAGGAACCCTCAATGAGCATCACCGCCGATCCAACCCACTTCGCCAACCGTCACACCGGCGTGCACGGTGCCGACGCCGAGCACCTGCTGAGCGTCGTTGGCTACGAAACCCTTGACGCCCTGGTCGACACCGCTGTTCCGCGCGATATTCGCATGGATAACGCGCTGCAGCTGCCCTCGGGCCGCACCGAGCCCGAGATTCTCTCAGACCTGCGCGCCTTCGCCTCGCAGAACGTGCTCAAGACCCAGATGATCGGGCAGGGGTTCTACGACACCCACACGCCCCCCGTCATTCTGCGCAACGTGCTCGAGAGCCCCTCGTGGTACACGGCGTACACGCCATACCAGCCTGAGATTTCACAGGGCCGTCTCGAGGCGCTGCTCAACTTCCAGACGATGGTGAGCGATCTCACTGGCCTGCCCATCGCGAATGCCTCGATGCTCGACGAATCGTCGGCCGCGGCTGAGGCCGTGCTGCTCATGCGCCGTGCGAACAAGGCGAAGGCAACCGCGAAGACGGTGCTCGACGCCAACATCTTCCCGCAGACCCTCGAGGTGATTCGCGGCCGCGCTGAGGCGCTTGACTTCGAGATCGAGATCGTCGATCTGGCCCAGGGCCTTCCCGAGGGCGAGATCTCGGGCATCGTGCTGCAGCAGCCCGGGAACGATGGCAGTGTTGCGGATCACGCCGGCATCATCGCCGAGGCGAAAGAACGCGGCGCGATGGTCACCGTGATCGCCGACCTGCTCTCGCTCACGCTCATCACCTCGCCTGGCGAGCAGGGCGCCGACGTCGCCGTCGGCAACACCCAGCGCTTTGGCGTTCCACTCTTCTTCGGTGGCCCGCACGCCGCCTACCTCGCGGTGCGCGACGGGCTGACCCGCTCGATGCCTGGCCGCCTCGTCGGTGTCTCATACGACTCGGCCGGTGACGTCGCGTACCGCCTCGCGCTGCAGACGCGCGAGCAGCACATTCGCCGCGAGAAGGCGACGAGCAACATTTGCACCGCGCAGGCATTGCTCGCGATCACCGCGTCAATGTATGCCGTGTACCACGGCCCGCGGGGGCTCAAAGCCATCGCAGAGCGTGCGCACGCACACGCCCGCACGATCGCCGCGTCACTCACGGCTGCCGGCTTCGAACTCGCCTCGACCGAGTTCTTCGACACCGTGCTCGTGAAGGCTCCAGGTAAGGCCGCAGAGTTCGTGCGTGCCGCAGAGGTTGCGGGCGTCAACCTGCGCCTCGTGAACGACGACACCGTCGGCATCTCGACCGACGAGACCACGACGCCAGAACACGTCGACACCGTCGTGCGCGTCTTCGGCGCGAGCCCGGCAGCGGCCGTCGCCGCCGGTGACTACGGCTTCGCGGCTGCCCTCGTGCGCGAGAGCGAATACCTCACGCACCCGATCTTCAACACGGTCAACTCAGAGACGCAGATGATGCGCTACCTGCGCCGCCTCGCAGACCGCGACCTCGCGCTCGACCGCACGATGATTCCTCTCGGTTCGTGCACCATGAAACTCAACTCGGCCGCCGAGATGGAGTCGATTTCCTGGCCAGAGTTCGCCGGGATTCACCCGTACGTTCCGGCGGATCAGAGCGCCGGCTGGCGTGCGCTCATCGCCGACCTCGAGGCGCGCCTCATCGAGATCACGGGCTACGACGCCCTCTCGATTCAGCCGAACTCGGGAGCAACGGGTGAGTTTGCAGGGTTGCTCGCGATCCGCCGCTATCACCAGTCGAACGGTGAGACGCAGCGCGACGTGTGCGTCATTCCCGCCTCGGCGCACGGCACGAACGCGGCCTCGGCTGTGCTCGCAGGCATGCGCGTCGTCGTGGTGAAGAACACCGAGACGGGGCTCATCGACATTGCCGATCTCGACGCCAAGATCGAGAAGCACCGCGACGAGCTCGCCGCCATCATGATCACCTACCCCTCGACGTACGGGCTCTACGACGCCGACGTGCGTGAGGTGTGCGAGAAGGTGCACGCCGCCGGCGGCCAGGTGTACATCGACGGCGCCAACATGAACGCGCTCGTTGGCCTCGCGCAGCCCGGCAAGTTCGGTGGCGACGTTTCGCACCTGAACCTGCACAAGACCTTCGCGATTCCCCACGGAGGCGGTGGCCCGGGTGTTGGCCCGATCGGTGTTGCTGAGCACCTCGCGCCCTTCCTGCCCGGCGACCCGACCGGCCGCGTGAGCACCCCCGGTGGCACGCCGATCGTCGCGACCCTCTTCGGCTCGGCCGGCGTTCTCCCGATCTCGTACGCCTACATCGCCATGATGGGCGGCGAGGGGCTCACCCACGCGACCAAGACCGCGATTCTCAACGCAAACTACATTTCGAAGCGCCTCGGCGATTCCTTCCCGGTGCTCTTCACGGGCAACGAGGGCCTCGTCGCGCACGAGTGCATTCTCGACCTTCGCGAGCTCACCGCCCAGTCGGGCGTGACCGCTGAAGACGTCGCGAAGCGCCTCATCGACTTCGGTTTTCACGCGCCCACCCTCGCGTTCCCGGTTGCGGGCACGCTCATGGTTGAGCCGACCGAGTCAGAGAGCATTCCCGAGATGGATCGCTTCATCGAGGCGATGATCACCATTCGCGGCGAGATCGACCAGGTCATCGCGGGCGACTTCACGGTTGACGAGTCGCCGCTGCGCCTCGCACCGCACACCGCGAAGGCTGTCGTGACCTCTGAGTGGGATCGCAAGTACACGCGCGAACAGGCCGCCTTCCCGGTCGACTCGCTTCGCGTTGACAAGTACTTCGCTCCGGTTGGCCGCATCGACGGCGCGCACGGCGACCGCAACCTCGTTTGCAGCTGCCCCGCACCCGAAGCGTTTGAAAGCTAGGCCAAAGACGGCCCGAAAGGAATCAAGACTATGACGTTGAAAAACACTCCGCTGCACGCGACACACGAGGCGCTCGGCGCACACTTCACCGATTTCGGTGGATGGGACATGCCCCTGCGCTATGCCTCCGAGCTCGACGAGCACCGTGCTGTGCGCGAGGCCGCGGGCATCTTCGACCTCTCGCACATGGGCGAGATCTGGGTCGATGGCCCCGATGCAGCACGCTTCTTGAACACCGCCTTCGCCGGCAACTTCGCAGTGACGGCTGTTGGTCGCGCGAAGTACTCGCTCATGCTGCAAGAAGACGGCGGCATCATCGACGACCTCATCGTGTACCGCATGGGTGAGGAGCGCTACCTCGTCGTGCCGAACGCGGGCAACGCTCCCGTGGTCTCGTCTGAGCTTACGGCGCGTGCTGAAGGCTTCGACGTAACGCTGACCGACGCCTCGGCTGACACCGCGCTCGTCGCGGTGCAGGGCCCGGCCTCGGTTGCCGTGCTCACCGAGGTCATGGCCGACGTTGAGGCGATGCGTGAGATGAAGTACTACTCAGCCATCGAGGCGAACGCTGCCGGCATTGACGTGCTGCTCGCACGCACGGGCTACACCGGCGAAGACGGCTTCGAGCTGTACGTCACGAATGATAAGGCAGAGGCGCTCTGGAGCGCGCTCATGAAGACCGGCGAAGCCCACGGCATCACGCCCTGCGGCCTCGCCTCACGCGACTCACTGCGCCTCGAAGCTGGTATGCCGCTCTACGGGAATGAGCTCAGCCGTGAGGTTGTTCCCGCGCAGGCTGGTCTTGGCCCCGTCGTCTCGTTCAAGAAGGAAGAAAACTTCGTTGGCCGCAGTGCGGTCGAGAACGCTGCTGCGCCGGAGCGCGTGCTCGTCGGGCTCAAGGGCCTCGGCCGTCGTGCAGGCCGCAGCGGCTACGATGTCGTTTCTGAGGGAGAGGTTGTGGGCACCGTCACGAGCGGCCTGCCCAGCCCGACGCTCGGGTACCCGATCGCGCTCGCGTATGTCGCGCGCGACCTCGCCGAGCCCGGCACGAAGCTCGACATCGACCTGCGCGGTAAGCCGCAGCCCTTCGAGGTGGTCGCGCTGCCGTTCTACAAGCGCGCATAACCCGCACACTTCATATCCTTTTACCAAAATCGTAGAGAAAGAGAAACCATGACCCAGAACCTTCCCGAAAACCTTCGCTACAGCGCTGAGCACGAGTGGATCGACGAGGCCTCACCCGCCAACATCGGCATCACCCGCCACGCCGCAGACGCGCTTGGCGAGGTCGTTTACGTCGAGCTGCCAGAGGTCGGCGACGAGGTGACCGCTGGTGAGGTGTGTGGCGAGATCGAATCGACGAAGTCGGTTTCAGATCTCTTCTCACCCGTGACCGGCAAGGTCACCGCGATCAACGAGGCCCTCGAAGACGAGCCCGGCCTCGTCAACGAAGATCCCTACGCCAACTGGCTCTTCCAGGTTGAGGTAGCGAGCGAAGGCCCGCTGCTCTCGGCTTCAGAGTACGAAGCGCAGCTCTAACGAGCCCCCAGAGGCCGGGGTGTACGTCGCCCCGGCCTCTTTCTTTTCTGATACCCATTCCCTAATGACAGCGAGGTGAGGGACCATGGCAGTTAGCGTGTTTGACCTTTTTAAAGTGGGCATCGGCCCATCCAGCTCTCACACGGTAGGCCCGATGCGAGCAGCGCAAACGTTCGCTCAGCACCTTGAGAGCAAAGGCGCTCTCGAAACCACCACAGCAATCGCCGTTGACTTGTACGGCTCACTTGCCGCAACCGGCGCGGGCCACGGCACCTTCACCGCCGTGATGCTCGGACTTGAAGGCTACGCCCCCGATACCGTGCTACCCGACGAGGTCGAAGTCGCCCTCGAACGCATGCAGCAGACCGGGGTTGTACGGCTCGGCGACAGGGTCGCCCCAGCACCGACACTCATTGACTTTCGCATCGAAGACATGACGCAGAGGCCGCTCACCGTGCTGCCTTTTCACACGAACGGCATGACCTTCAAAGCCTTCGATGAGCGCGGCGAGACCCTGCTCGACGAAACCTACTTCTCGGTAGGCGGCGGCTTTATCGTGCGCGAAGGCACCGAAGACGTCGTGGCTGACCGCCTTGAGGAGGCCGTGAACGAAAAGCCCTTCCCGTTTACCACCGGGGCTGAGCTGCTCGAGCACTGCGAACGCAACGACATGACCTTCGCGAGCGTCATGCTCGCCAACGAGCTCGTCAAGCGTGACGAGACCGAGGTGCGCGAGGGCCTCACCCACATTTGGCGCGTCATGGAGGGCTGCAAGGACGCGGCGCTCACGCGCACCGGCGTGCTGCCCGGCGGCCTGAACGTGCGTCGCCGCGCCCCGGAATGGCACCGCAAGCTCTCAGAGAGCGATCCCGACCGCAACCCGATCTTCTGGCAGGAATGGGTCAACCTTGTTGCCCTCGCCGTCAACGAAGAGAACGCGACGGGTGGCCGTGTCGTGACCGCCCCAACGAACGGCGCCGCCGGCATCATTCCCGCGGTGCTCTTCTACGCAACCCACTACACGCCGGGCGCGCGAACCTGGAACGAAGAAGAGAAGCAGGCCGTGATCGCCGACTTCTTGCTCGCGGCCGGAGCCGTCGGCGTGCTGTACAAGGAACAGGCCTCGATCTCGGGTGCCGAGGTGGGCTGCCAGGGCGAGGTCGGATCAGCCTCATCGATGGCGGCAGCGGGCCTTGCGCAGGTACTCGGCGGATCCCCGCAGCAGGTCGAAAATGCGGCCGAGATCGCGATGGAACACAACCTCGGCCTCACCTGCGACCCGATCGGTGGGCTCGTGCAGATCCCGTGCATCGAACGCAACGCGATCGCCGCATCAAAGGCCATCAACGCCGCAAAGATGGCCCTCATGGGTGACGGTGATCACCACGTCACCCTCGACGAGGTCATCATCACGATGCGTGAGACCGGTAAGGACATGTCGTCGAAGTACAAGGAAACGGCGATGGGCGGCCTCGCGGTCAACGTTATTGAGTGTTAAGGGGGCCGGCTGGCTCCGGTGCCGGGTTATGGCTTGGATTTGGGCCTGGAGAGCTTGAATCGCGAAATTGTTTGCACTTTTCGGTGCTTTTCGCCCGTTTTTGGCCCAAAAGTGCAAACAATTTCGTGGTGCAGGGGCCAGCTGGACTGAAACATGGGTCTGGCAGGCATATCTGCCGGGAAACCTAGGCATACAGGCAGGCCAGGGCTGGGCAGGGCAGGCCAGGCTAGGGCGCGGCAAGCGTGCCACCACCCCAGGGCCCAGGCGGAAAGGGAATAACAGACGGCGCAAAGCGCCGCCGCCCTTTTCAGGCGCCAAGGCGCCGCTCCGGGGCACCACACTCGCATCTGCCCAGAGTGCGCCAGCCACACGCCTCTGCCGTGAGTGCTCCCGCAACGCGCCCATACCGGGAGCGCGCCAGCCGCACACCTACGCCGCGAGCGCGCCCATAACCGCCTGGCTCATGGCCGCGATCTCGTCGTCACGGCGGGCCGGGTTGACCCACTCGAGGTGTTCAATCTCGGCGTCGGGGCCTGCGAAGTCGATGAGGGGGTGCGCGAAGACATGACCCTCGACCTCGAAACCCGCCTCGTTTGCGGCGGGAGCACGGAAGGTGCCGACCTCGGTGAGGTGCTCAGGGCTGAGTGATCCGCCGAGTTCTTCAGCAAACTCGCGCATGGCTGCCGCAGCGAAAGATTCGCCCGGCTCAGGTTTGCCTCCTGGCAGCATGAGTTTTGAGGTGCCGCGTTTGCGCACGTGCAGGATGTTTCCGTCGGCGTTGTGCATGACGACTGCGCTCACGATGATGCGCTGACTCACGAGTTGTTCTCCTTTGCAGGGCCACCGGGGTGGCGGGTCAGCTTGGTGGGCTGGGCTGGTGGGCGGCAGGCTCGGCTAGTGGTCGGCGGGCTCGGCCTGCTCAGCGGCCTCGGCGAGCAGCGCCGCCGGGTCCTGGAAAGCCGTCTTCGGGACGAAGAGCAGCAGCGCGGCGGCGATGAGGGCGGTGACGCCGCAGATGATCCACACGGTGAGGTAACCGGTGAAGGAGCCTGCGGTGCCGCCCGAGGTTCCGCTGATGAGGGCGATGCCGAACATGGCAGAGGCGATCGCGCCGCCGACGGTCTTGACCGAGTTCGTGAGGCCGGTGGCCACACCCGTTTGGGTGGGTGGCGCGGCGGCAGCGGCGGCCGAGGGGAGCGCCGCGACGAGCGCGCCCGAGCCGATGCCCGCGATGAACATGTTCGTCGTCACCTGCAAGTAGCTCGAGTGCAGCGGCACGAAGAGTAGGTAGCCGATGCCGACGAGGCAGGCCGCGATGATGAGGGTGTTGCGCGGGGTGATCGCCCTCGCAACCTTCGGGAATACGAGCGCGCCCACAATCATGCCGATGAGGTACATGCCGATGAGCAGCGAGGTCGCGAAGCCAGCAGTGCCGAGCCCGTAGCCATACACGGTCGGGTCGGTGCGAGCGTAGGTCGAAAGCGGGGCCTGCGCGCCGAGTACGCTCACGCCAAAGAGGCCGGCGGTGAGGAACACGGGGGCGAGGCTCGGTGAGCGGAACATGCGCACGTCAATGAGCGGATCATCCTTGCGCAGTTCGACGAGCACGAAGGGCACGATGAGCAGCACGCCGAGCAGCGTCACGGCCCAGGCCGCGAGACTATCGGGGCCGTTGAGGCGCAGCAGGCTGAGCCCGCCCGTGAACGCGATAAGCGCGAGGCTGATGAGCACGAGGCCCTGGAAGTCGAGCACGCCGCCGGTCTTGACGGGCGACTCTTTCACGCCGAAGAACACGACGACGAAACAGGCGACAACGAGCAGACCAGGGATGAGCAGCACCCACATGAGCGGCAGCGAATCGATGAGCATGCCACCCACGAGCGCTCCGATGATGGCGCCACCCTCGAGGGCAGCGACGAGCAGACCCGCCGCCTTCGCGGTGAGCAGCGACGACCCCTCGGTGCCGCGCGTGCGCGACCAGATGAGGGCGATCTCGAGCGGCAACCACACGACGTAGACGCCCTGCAGCGCCCAGGCTGCGAGAAAGAGCCAGAACGAGTCTGTGAACGGCAAAGCGAGCGTCGCAATCGCGGTGATGGCGGTCGACCACAGGAGCATTCGCTTGTGGCCAACCATGTCGCCGAGCTTCGCGAATGCGGGCACGACGAGGGCCGACAGCATGAGCTGCGAGCCCTCGAGCCAGTTCACGTCGGCGTCATTAACGCCCAGGTGCCTGGCGATATCGGTGAGCATGGGGGTGTAGTAGCCCTGAATCACGCCCGACGTAAACTCTACGAAGGCGAGAAACCCGACAACACCGGCGAGCGCTCCTAGCGTGATTCGTGACTTTTGCATTACAGCCCCTTGATGAGAGATCGGTGAAACACTTCGCCGCGCTCGAGCTCGGCGACCTCAACCTGCTCGTCAACCGCGTGGATCGTCGCGCGTTGCGCCGCGGTCATTTTGAGCGGCGCGAAGCGATATACGGCGGGGGCGAAGCGGTGGAACCAGCGTGAGTCGGTTGCAGCCATAACGAGGTAGGGCACCGGCTGCGTGCCGGGGTGTGAGACGCCGATGGCCTGCTCGATCAACGCAAACTGCTCGTTATCGGTGGCCGACTCTGGCGACGGGTCACTACCCTCAACGAGTTCGACCGTGATGAGCGGATCACGCACCTGCGCACGCACGCGGCGCACGGTGCTCTCGACGGTCTCGCCGAGGGCGATCCGCAGGTTGACGATCGCACTCGCAGCTGAGGGCAGCACGTTGTGGGCGGTGCCGCCAGAGAGCATGGTCGGTGAGATGGTGGTGCGCACCATGGCGGGCATCTCGCCGCCCGCAGCGGTGAGCACGCGTGCCGCTACCTTCGGATGCGCCGCGAGCTGGCGAAGCGGGGCTGCGAAGCGCGCGGGCGCCTTGCGAGCGAACGCCTCAAGCATGCGAATGACGCCCTCGGGAGCCCGCGAGGCGAAGGTGCTTGGCTGTAGCCGGTTGACCGCTCGGGTTACCCGGCTCACCGCGGTGAGGCCCTTCGGCGTTGAGGCGTGACCGCCCTGGCTGAACGCCGAGAGGCGAACCGTCGCGATGCCCTTTTCGGCGACACCGATCATGGCGGCGTCGCCCTTGAGGAACGGCAGGGGAGGGTCGACGACCGCGCCGCCCTCGTCGATGACGAGCCATGGGGTGACCCCGCGCTCGTGCAGGGCCTGTGAGATGACCTTGGCGGCGTTGCCGTGCACCTCTTCGTCGCCTCCGAATGAGAGGTAGACGCTGCGGCGCGGCGTGAAGCCCGAAGCGAGCAGGTTCTCGACGGCATCGAGAACAACGACGAGCGGGCCCTTGTCATCGAGCGCGCCGCGGCCGTACACCCAGCCGTCGGTGATGCGCCCCTCGAAGGGCGGGTAGGTCCAGTCGTCGTTCTCGTCGACCGGAACCACGTCGTAGTGCGCCATGAGCACGGCGGGGTCGAGCGATTCGTCGCTGCCCTGCCAGAAGTACAGGAGACCGAGGTCGGTGATTTTTTCGCGGCTCAGCTTTTCGTGCACGAGCGGGTAGAGCTCTGCAATGAGCGCCTCAAACGCTTCGAACGGTTCAAAGCCACGTGTCTCACGTTCTGCCGAGACCGTGGGCAATTGAATCATCGCCGAGAGGCGATCTGCGATACCGGGCCTTGGGGTCAGATCTTTCTCCATGCGATAACGCTATCGCATGGAACGGGTGCGTGTGGCACCGCTGTTGATACCCTCTCAAACCACGGGACGAGAGGCCTGCAGCGTGTGTTAGGCCGTGCGGTGTGACTCTTGCGAGCCCGCGATGAAGCCGAGCACGGCGCCGATAACGCCGTAGGCTGCGGCGATGATCCACGACACTCCCATGTCGATGGCGGCTGCCACGGCAACGGCCAGGAGCAACAGCTCGATCATGCTCTGGGCGAAGCGGTCAACGCCCTTGAGCGCGGGCCTCGGTGAGAGGAACAGAGCCCAGAGGAGTACTGAGAGCACGAGTGCGCCAACGCCAAAGGCTATGCCGGGCATGGGCAGATTCCAAGCCGTAAAACCCCATACGGTAACGGCAATGACGGCGATGAGGTGCCACACCGAACGGGTGGTGAACACGATCGCGTGTAAGCGCTGAGTTTGAGGTACGGATTCGATCACGAAATGAAGTGTATCCCTTGCATCGGAGTAGATTCTGAGAGTGCTGGCCCGGGTGCGGTGGGCTAGCGGAAGATGACGGTTCGGTCGCCGTCGAGCAGCACGCGGCGCTCGGCAAACCACTGCACCGCGCGGCGAAGGGTACGCGCCTCTTCGTCCTGGCCCAACTGCATGAGCTGCTCGGGTGAGTAGCCGTGATCGACGCGGGCCACGTCTTGCTCGATGATGGGCCCCTCGTCAAGGTCGGTCGTCACGTAGTGGGCGGTCGCGCCCACGAGCTTGACCCCGCGTTCGTGCGCCTGACGGTACGGGTTGGCGCCCTTGAACCCGGGCAGGAACGAGTGGTGAATGTTGATGGCGCGGCCCGAGAGAAACTCGCAGAGCTCGGGCGACAGGATCTGCATGTAGCGGGCGAGCACCACGAGTTCGATGTCGTGCTCTGCGACGACCTCGCGCACGCGATCTTCGAAGGCCTGCTTCTCGGCGGCGTTGGTCACGGGGCGCGACTCGAATGGGGCGCCGTAGAACTCGCTGATATCGCGGGGCGTCTCGTGGTTTGCGAGCACGAGGGGCACCTCGATGGGAAGGGTGCCGCCGTGCTTGCGGAAGAGGAGGTCGTTCACGCAGTGCGTTGCCTTCGACGCGAGAATGAGCGTGCGCACGGGACGGCCGACGGCGTCGAGGGCCCAATCCATCGCGAAGTGGTCGGCGACCTTCGTGATAGCACTGCGAAAGCGCTCTTCAAACGAGTCGGCTGCCTCGGTCGCTTCGACCTGCAGACGCATGAAAAACTTGCCGGTGTCGTGGCTCGCAAACTGCTGGCTCTCGAGAATGTTGCCCTTTGCCTGAACGACCGCACCACTGATGTCGTGCACGATACCCGGACCGTCAACGCAAGAAAACGTGAGCACCCACTCGGTTGGGGTGTGCGAGCGGGCTGCGGCGGGACGGGGGGCATCGGTTGAAGCGTTCACCCGACCTATTGTAGACACCGCAGGCACACGGCTCGCATATAGCAGCACCCCGCGCGCTTGGGTATGATTGTGGTGGTCGTGACTGGCGTATAGATGGATACCATCGGGGAGCGACTACACCGATGAAATAAAGGCCGCTCGCCTGGGTCAGTGAACCTCGTATTGTTGCGAGAAAACTATAAGGAGGAACCTGGTGTCAAACCAGCCCGATTTCATGAATGACGCCCTCTCGGTCGTAGACCCAGAAATTGCGAAGGTACTTGAGCAGGAGCTCGGTCGCCAGCGCGATACCCTCGAGATGATCGCGAGCGAGAACTTCGTGCCGCGCGCCGTGCTCGAGAGCCAGGGGTCTGTGCTCACGAACAAGTACGCCGAGGGTTACCCCGGCCGTCGCTACTACGGTGGTTGCGAATACGTTGACGTTGCCGAGAACCTCGCGCGTGATCGCGCCAAGGAGCTCTACGGTGCGAAGTACGCAAACGTGCAGCCCCACTCGGGTGCCTCGGCTAACGCCGCGGTGCTCTCGTCAATCGCTGAGCCCGGCGACACCATTCTCGGTCTCGAACTCGCTCATGGCGGCCACCTCACGCACGGTATGCCCCTGAACTTCTCGGGCAAGCTCTACAACGTCGTCTCGTACGAGGTTGACCCCGAGACGCTGCTCATCGATATGGCCGTGGTGCGCAAGCAGGCCATCGAGCACAAGCCCAAGGTCATCATCGCCGGCTGGTCGGCATACCCCCGCCAGCTCGACTTCGCCGAGTTCCGCGCCATCGCCGACGAGGTTGGCGCAACGCTCTGGGTCGACATGGCGCACTTCGCAGGCCTCGTTGCCGCAGGTCTGCACCCGAACCCTGTGCCATACGCCGACGTTGTTTCGTCGACCGTGCACAAGACCATCGGCGGCCCCCGCTCGGGCTTCATTCTCACGAACGACCTCGAGCTCTTCAAGAAGATTAACTCGAGCGTGTTCCCTGGCCAGCAGGGCGGCCCGCTCATGCACGTGATCGCAGCGAAGGCAACCGCCTTCAAGATCGCCGCATCGCCAGAGTTCAAGAACCGTCAGGAGCGCACCCTGTCGGGCGCGAAGATTTTGGCGGATCGCCTGAGCCAGCCCGACATGAAGCAGGCCGGTGTCGATCTGCTCACCGGTGGTACCGATGTGCACCTCGTGCTCGTCGACCTGCGCAACTCAGAGATGGACGGCCAACAGGCAGAAGATGCGCTGCACGAGGTCGGCATCACCGTGAACCGTAACTCGGTGCCCTTCGATCCGCGCCCACCAATGGTGACCAGCGGTTTGCGCATCGGCACCCCTGCCCTCGCGACCCGCGGCTTCGGCGATGCCGAGTTCACCGAGGTTGCCGACATCATCGCTGAGGCGCTCAAGCCGGGCGCTGACAAGGCGGCGCTCGCTGCCCGCGTGCAGAAGCTCGTCGAGGCGTTCCCGCTCTACACCGGCCTCGAGAACTGGTAGCCCGCGTGAGCGCAAACCTGCTCAACGGAACGGCTGCAGCAGCAGCGATCAAGCACGAACTTACCGACAGGGTTGCGGCGCTCGCCGAACGCGGAGTCACCCCGGGGCTCGCCACCGTCTTGGTTGGCGAAGACCCGGGGTCTCAGTGGTACGTCGCGGGCAAGCATCGCGACTGTGCCGAGGTGGGTATCTCGTCGATCCGCAAAGATCTGCCCGAGAACGTCACGCAGGAGCAGCTTGAGGCCGTCATTGACGAGCTCAACGCTGACCCTTCGTGCACCGGGTACATCGTGCAGCTGCCGCTGCCGAAGCACATCGACACTGACCGCGTGCTCGAGCGCATCGACCCTGAAAAAGACGCCGACGGCCTGCACCCGACTAACCTCGGGCGCCTCGTGCTCAACGCCAACACCGAGATCACCTCGCCGCTGCCCTGCACGCCGCGCGGTGTGATCGAACTCGTTGAGCGCAACGGCATCAGCTGGGCTGGCAAGAACGTCGTCGTGGTGGGCCGTGGCATCACGGTCGGCCGCCCGATCGGCCCGCTGCTGACCCGCCGCGAGTACAACGCCACCGTGACCCTCACGCACACCGGCACGACGAACCTGCCAGAGCTCTTGCGCGCGGCCGACGTGATCGTCGCAGCCGCAGGTGCCGAGGGCATCGTGCGCGCCGAAAACGTGAAACCCGGTGCGATCGTGCTTGATGTTGGCGTATCGCGCCGCGTTGATCCCGAGACCGGCAAGAGCCGCGTGGTTGGCGATGTCGCGCCAGAGGTCGCTGAGGTTGCCGGTTGGGTCTCGCCGAACCCCGGTGGCGTTGGCCCGATGACGCGTGCTCTGCTGCTCAAGAACGTCGTCGAGATGGCCGAGCGCCAGACGGCCTAAGCGTTATTATCAGTGGATCTCTCGCCGCTCACCGCGCCGAATGCACACTCGGTTTTTGCTGAGCGGCGGGAGCCTGTAAGATACTCGGTGGGCCTATAGCTCAGTAGGTAGAGCATCGGACTTTTAATCCGCGGGTCGCCGGTTCGAGCCCGGCTGGGCCCACATCAGAGAAACCCCTGGTTCTTCGGAACCGGGGGTTTCTTCGTCCAGCGGCAATGCATTTTCCAAAGCTCCTTCACCGTAGAAGTAGCCAACCGGGGTTTTGAAAGCTGCACTGAGGAGAAATACCTCCTCGGCGCTCCATTTACTTACGCCGTTTAGTTTGTTGTTTACGGCGGTATGAGAAATGCCTAATTGTAAGGCAACGCTTCTGCGGGTTGCCCGGTTGATGAAAAGAAGATGGTTGATGCGATAGCCAATGATTTCATCAATTGTGTGTTCTAGCTGTAGTTCTCCCATGTTTTTATTCTAAATGGTTCCTGATGCAAGAAGTTGTGACGTTGAAAGACTCCCAGGGGCAAATGTTCCAGCGGAACGGAAACGTTCCATTTGTGTTAGTGTTTGAACATGGCACGAACAAACGATGAAGCAATAGCGGAACTTACCGCGCTCTTGGAGCGTGAGGAACGTGATTACGCGTGGGTCGCTCGAAAGATCGGTAAGAGCTTTCAGTGGGTCAGGCGCAGGTTTCGAGGGGTGACACCCATGCACGTAGACGATTACGGACTAATCATGTCTGCGCTCGAAGAATCTTTCGTCGACGCGTAAAAAAGAACCCCCGGAGTTCCAGCTCCGAGGGTTCCTATCCAAGAAAGGATATTTTATGTCTCATCCAATAGACATATTCTCGCGCGCAGTTGCACCTGCGTTCGAGGCTTCAATCCTCCCACAATCGCTTGTCCAAGCGGTGGGGAGTATTGCAGCACAGTTCGGCGTCATCATTCTGGTGGTACTCGGTATCGCCTCGTTGGTGCTTGCAGGGAAAGTTGCAGCACTTGCTCCATTGGGCACGAAGAGGCTTGCAGGCGGGACAGTGTTTTTCACACTGATCGGCATTGTTATGGTCGCGGCGTATGCCACGCTGCAGATGCATGACATCGCGATTGACTTCCTGCGGGAAGGGAATGTTCTCCCGTGATCGCTCCATTAAATCTTCCGGTTGTGACTGTACTTGCTGTCGTTGGATTGATCTCGGGCATCGCTGGCGTACTTATCACCGCTTCTGCTCTGGAACGAAGCATTCAGAACCAGAGGCCAAATTCCGAACGGAAACCGGTCACGCTTTATTACTTGACTGGTGTGTTCCTCGCAGTCGCCGGGTATCTCGGCATGGCCGGCATTAACCCAGTGGGGGAGGCGCTGCTGTGAATGCAGATATGCCAATCATTCGTCCACGGCTTACTTTCGAACAGGAATTTGGAACCCACCGGAATTGGTGGGTTCGGGACTCGCGACTGACGGGAAACCCTCTAAGCATCCTCTTGTACCTGCTGTCTCATGACCAAAACCATCGAGTCACTCAGACAGAAGCACAGGCGGACCTCGGTCTTGGGGAATCTGCGTGGCGAAGTGCTAAGCGAAAGCTCATGGAAGCGGGCTTCTTAATCGAGATTCGTGACCGCTACGCAGAAGGGCAGCGCAAAGGCCAGAGGCGATTTAGGCTCGTGCTTCAAGACCCAGAACCGGGCGTTTACATCGACGCTGAAGAAGCGATTTTAGATGCAGATGAGCATCCCGAAATCATGGATTATCTGGTGAACGAGAGCCAGTCGAGAAAATCAAGAGTGGCCCCAAAACCCACTCTTGAAAATCAAGAGTGGCCTGGAAAACCCCAGGTCAGAGCCAGTCGAGAAAATCAAGAGTGGCCTGGAGCCAGTCTTGAAAATCAAGAGTCCTTAATAGGAAGAGAAAACCAGGTTAGGTTAGGTAAAGGTTTATTAAATAACCAACCTCACCAGACCAACCAGCGCGCGACGAATGAACGAGTTTCGATCAACGCCGAGCTGGAACGAATGGTTCCTGGTCTCGGGCTCACTTTCGAAGCAATCTCAGCTGCCGTCAACGGTCGGGTCGATCTCGAAAATATCGACGTGGTTTCTGCAGTGAAGGACACGCTACTCAAATCGAAGAGCCCAGTTGCTCGTCCCGCAGACTACATCGCTTCTTCAATTGCGAAGAACCCCTTCAAGTGGGTTCAGGGTCAGCCACAGCCCGGTGTGTACCAGCCCCGTCCAGAGTCAGCAACGGTGCAGCCGGTAGCAGGTCACCTTATCCATCATGAGCGTGACTTGTGTGAAGCCGGTGACCATGACTGGGGGCCGACAGTCTGGGCAGAACACGACCGAGCATGGTGTGTTCGCTCGCACTGCAACATCAGCCGACGAAGCATTGATTCTGCCTTTGCGGCTTTCCAAGATCAGCACGATGTCACGGAGGTGAACGTCTAAATGGGGCGCATCATCGAGAAGAAAATGATCGGTTACCGCTGCGAAGTGCGTAGCTGCCGCAACAAACTTCACACCATGCCACAGAGCAGTGAAGTTACGTGGGAGGAGCAGCTCACCGACCTGGTGAAGCTGATCGATAAAGGGTGGGCTCTCGTCCTTTTGAACCAACTTCGGGCGTACTGCCCTGAGCATGCGGTAAGGGCATCGCGATGCACTTGCCGCACTAATCCAAACCGCTCTCACCTTTGTGTGGAGCACAGTGAAGAAGCATCGGCAGCTTTGTGGGTCCGGGGGGACACGCCTGCAATGGTCGCCAAAGAGTTAAACCGAATTGGAGTGTTCTCATGAGTATCATCAGCAAGGATATTAAGCAGGACTGGCAGACATTGCCTATCGAAAGCGTGATCGTGGAACAGCGGTTACGCGATCTGAACGAGGAACATGTTCAGGCAATCATGCGCTCGTTTAAAGACCTCGGCGGACAGCTGCAACTTCAGCCAATCGTTGTCGACCAGGACTTCCGGCTTGCTGATGGAGCACACCGCCTTGAAGCAGCAAAGCGTTCAGGTTGGGAGCACATTTCCGCTCTCGTCGTTAACGGGGTTAACGAGCAAGACCGTCGTGTAATTGAGGTCGAAGCTAACCGGTTGAGGCTCGAATTCACGATGCTTGAACTGCACGATGCGTGGCAGTCATTCTACGAACCCGAACACGAAAGAAAAGCGACAGCTCGGAAGACTGAGGGTGCTCGTGAGCTTGGGCTGGGCAACGGGAATGCAGCAAACCTTATTGGAAATTCCAATAAGGTTGCTGAACCATCAGTATCAAAAGCTACTGCAGCGAAGGAATCGGTTGGATTATCGATTGACACGCTCAACAAAATCAAGGACATCAAGGAAGCGGCTCAATCGGATAATCCCGAACTCCGTGAAGCTGCTCTCAGCGGACTGAAAAAGCTCAACCGCCCCGGTGCGGCAGTGAATCCCGTTCACAAGAGCCTTCTCGCGCTTCAGTCACGAATCAAGACCACCGCGCTGAGTCCTGACGAAGCTCGTGAGAAGTTCCTCGACAAACGACTCTCGTCGCTTGTCGAGCAGACTACGGGCCTCTCGATCAAACTCGCTGGCGATTGGGGAAGTGAAATTTCTGAGGCTGCATCTGAATCGCAGCTCGCATTGGAAGACCTGCGAGGAAGTCGGAAGGCTCTGACAAAGGCCCTGATGCAACTGATGGTTATCGAAGTTAAACACACCCCCGGAGACCCAGGAGAGAGCCTGCGCAGGCTTGGGAGCGAAGTCTCTCGTCAGCTTGCTGAGGAGAGCCTACGTTTACTCAATGGTGGTGGGACTGATGCTTGAAACTGTTGAGACTTGGCCAGTTGCTCGTCAACGCGAAGCGTTTGCCCTCTTGCCGCAGGCAGATTTCCGCGATTCATCGGAGTTCGTGGCTCTTCTCGAGCAACTGCACCTAAACCATGCAGAGGGGCTCGTGAAGCGAGCCCGGCGTTGGGGGTATTCTTTTGAGCCCGATGAAGCGGTAAACATGTTGGTCGTGAACCTCCTCGAAGAGCTGGATCCTGATCGCTATGTTGCAGACTATGTGGCAGAAGCGGATAACCCTTTCGCGTACCTTGGCCGTTGCGCATTTCGTTCGTGGCTCCCAAAGGAATTTGGGGTGCGGGGCAACCAACTTGAAATACCTGAACTGTTACCAGATAGTGAAGCCTATGAGATAACGGAATTTGATTCTGGGCTTACTGACATTGGTGAAGTTGTTGAGCTTTGCCTGGAAGTGCTGCTGCCTCGGACCCCAAAGAAACTACACGGACAACTTGGTGATCTGGTCGCTTTTCTTGCGGTAAATCCGCCGCAGAGGCTCTCCTATGAGCACTTCGAGCGGCAAGCTGCGGCGAAATATTGCCCAAGCTTTAATGAAGCTCAGGTTTCGGCTGTGATGAACATCACCTGGGGTGGGCGGCCTAATCGGGCAGAAACGAGCCTCATGGGGCAGTTCTTGCTTGATGAGGAGTTCAAACCAGAAGACTCGCCCTCTCATTACCGGGCGCTGCGTTACTACCAAAAAATTATCGCGGCCCGTACTGACGGTTCACGATTTTTAGGGAAGGGAATCTAACATGACTGACTTCGAAATGTACCCCATGGCGATGACGCTCCTTGCAGGAATCCCTTTGCTCTTATCATTCGTCGTTGTCACCGTAACGGTAGCAGGGGTTCTTCCCGCGTCCACGGCAGCTGAGGAAGGAAATGAATCATGAAGAAGCCAGTCCGCACGTGGGCGACGCTCTTGACTCTCGGGTTACCGCTTCTCATTGTCGGGCTTGCCGCAATGATGATCACTTTCGCCACACTCATTGATGTTGCGCGAGTGAACGGCCTCCCATTTCCAGAGGTTTTCCCAGTGGTTGTCGATGTGGGCATGATCGCTTCGATGATCGTGGCAGCACAATTTCGACTCAAAGGGATTGACGGTAGGTGGCTTGCGTACTTGGCGTTTATCGTGCTCTCTTTGGTATCAGTTCTCGCGAACGCTAACCATGCACAACAAACCGCAGACATGGCCCTTACAACGCCTTGGGCCGCGTCACTCATCGGTGCAGTGCCGTCGGCTACGTTGCTTGTGATTACTCACTTGGTGATGAAACTCATTCCCGATGAGAAGGAACGGCAGAAGCTTTCCACGATTCGTGAAAAACAGCATCTTGCTCCTGCCCGACCACCTGTACAAGCTAAAGCCGCCGAACCAGCCTCTAAGCAGCCGTTACCGACGTTGGAGTCGGCAGCTGACTCAACTGAAGTGAAGGCAGAAACACCAGGTGGTGAAATCACTGTGCTGAGGCCATTGCCGTTAGCTGAAGAGAAAACAGATGAGGAAGTCGAGACGCTTGTACTTGAGTTCATCGAAACGAACGGAACTCGCCCTACCGGAAAAGTAGTCGGTGAATGGCTGGGTGGGAAATCTGCGAAAACAGGCCAACGGTTCATGCAGAAGATGGAACAGAACAATGTACTCAACGAAGGAATTCATCTTGTCGGTAGTCGCGCCTAGTCTAGAACTGGGGGAGTGGCACGACGGTTATCGAAGGGAAGAGCAGGACTAGTAATATGCAAACGCAAGTCGAGAAACGGCCCCAGGGAAAAGGGATCATGAATACCAAAGGCAAGAAACTCGTTGCGAGTTTCGCGGCAGCCGCCCTGGTACTCGGTGGTGGCGGTTGGTCGGCCTGGGCGATCACCGACTCGAACCGCACGAAGGCTTACGATGAGAACGTCGAGCAGGCACAGGAGCTTGCAGTCGAAGCGGACGCCCTGAATCAAACGCTTACGGAACTGACTTACCTCACGGTTGACGGCACCAAGAAGTTCGAGGGCTCTCACGTCAAGCAGATCACGACGCTCTCCAAGACCAGCGACAAGCTGATCAAGAAGGACACCCTTGAACCGGTCGTCAAAGCGGTGAAGGAACTCAACGAGCACTACACCTACACTGAGGAGAAGCCCGACAAGGGCAAGAAGTCTGACGAGAAGGCGGGTGCTGAGAAGTCGGATGACAAGTCTGACGAGCAGAAGCACCCCTTTGTCACAAACGATGTCAACGTTCTCTTCGATGAACTGAACAAGCAGTTCAAGGAGGACAAGAAGGTCACGTTTGCGTCTCCCGAAACCGTTGTCCCACCGAAGTCCTCGACCCAGCTTGATGCTCGCCCCACTGACGCGCAGATCGCTGAAGCTGAAAAGGCTGTTGAGTCAAACCAAAAGACGGTCGATGAACTGGGCGAGGCGATCAAGGGCTACGAGGCTCAACTCGATGAACTCGATGCTCGGGTTATCGCTGACGCTGCTCTTCTTGAGAAACCTGCTGAAGAGGCGCTGAAGAACGTCAATGATTTCATCAAGGGCTGGGACAAGGCCGATGACAAGACCAAGAAGGCGCTGAGCGCAACTACCAAGAAGTTCCAGGAAGTGCTGGGGCAGTACCAGTCTGGCGAGCTTGCCAAGCCGGAGAAGGACGACAAGTCCGACAAGAAGGACACCAAGAAGAAGGACGAGAAGGAAGAACAGCCTGAACCGACCATCTTCGATGAGTTCACCTACAAGCACGAGCCCACTGACGCGGTTCAGCTCGAACTGTCGATCGATCTTCGTGAGCAGTTCGTGAAGTTCATTAACGACATCGACGCATACAAGAAGTCGCACGACGAAAAGGTAGCGGTAGAAGCAGCGGCAGCGGCCGCAGCGGCTGGAGCAGCTGAATACCAAGACCCTTCGACCGGCACCTGGGTTCCGACTCCTGCTGCACCGAACTACGGTGGTGGCGGTAACGGCTACGCCGGTGGTAACACCTGGGGTGGCGGTGGCGGCTCTACTTGGGGCGGCGGCTCGACCGGCGGCGGTGGCGGCTGGTCAGGTGGAGGTAGCTCAGGCGGTGGTGGCGGTGGATACGTTCCCCCAGCTACTGGCGGTGGCGGCGGTGGGGGTGGCGTTAAGCCTCCCGCCGGTGGCGGTAACGCCGGTGGTGGGGGAGGCACACCTCCGCCACCACCTCCAGTGGCAACTTGCCCTCCACAACCTCCGAATACCTACTGGGGTGGGAGTACCTACACAACTGGTGGCATTACTTGCAAGAACTGGATTCCGAACGGTGACATTGAATGGTAGGTAAATGACCAACTAAGAAAGCCCTGCACGACATGTGCGGGGCTTTCTTAGTGCGCGGACCTTTGGTCTTGGTAAGTGGACAGGAAATCTTCTGTCGGTTTATCTAGATGAAAGGTATACAAGGTGAAAGCTACACCTTCTAGCCAACTGCCAAGACGGGAACGCCGAAAGCGTGGCACCCGTAAAGCAGTGGCATTGACTCTCGCTGGGCTCATGCTCGGCGGGACGTATGTCGGGGTCGATGACCTCATCAACGGCCTACCGCAAGCCGAAGCGCTTGAATACGGCCCGGGAATTCATGAGCCCTCCGTCGGAGGCTTTGCTGGCGGGTATACCCACGGCAATGGCACAACTCTTTACTGTCTTGAACTTGGCAAGCTGCCAGACATGGGCAACTCATCACCTGCGTTGAATCAGATGGGAACTATACCTGCGTACCAGGCTTCGTGGATTCAGCAGGGCAGCCAAGTTTTCAATAACGTTGGAGCCGGGGCGCTCAGCGCCGATTCAAGTCAGTACAAGCGACTGGCGTTCCTGATGGGCAAGTACGGCCAGACGAATAATAACCAGCAAGCTGCCGCACTCGCGTTGGCAATTTGGGAGATTCGTGGTGAGGTAGGGAAAACTGGCGACTACGATGCCCTCCTGAACGCCGAACGGCAGATGGCTGGATCAGGAGCAGCCTCGCAGGCCACGCAGATGGTCGCCGAGGCCGCACAGTGGCTTGCAGCCGGTGGAAACAACACTGGCGGTGCTACAGCGCAGCCAGAAGCCCCCGTATTTACCGGCACAGCCGCCTACAAGGGCGAACTCAAGGTGAAAAAGGGAACCACGAAGTTGACCCTCACGAACGCCGTTTTCACCCAAAACGGCAAGTCAACTATGACGTGGGGCGAAAACGGTCTTGAAGCTGACGCGACTTTTGCATGGGAGGGCACCCCACCAGCGGACGCTGAATGGAACCGCTATTACCGTGTGACTGCATCAGGTGAATACGTATACTTCACCCCAGGTTCATCGGTGATTTACGCGACACAGGGCAACCTGACTGACCAATCGACTGGTTACGCAACACCAGGTGAGCCTAAACGCAACACTGGTAAGTTCAAAGAGATCTATGTGGACCCTGATGCTTTGTGGGCGCCCACTTTGACTACCGAGGTTCCCTCAGAGTTCGTCAAGAAAGGCGAAGCGTTCGGGGACTCAGTGACGTTCAGCGCGGCCAAGGGTGACGCATTCAGTGCTTGGCGTTGGTACCTCGACTCGAAGGGCGATAAGAAGTACGCCCCGATTAAGGCAAAGGGTACCTTGTATGGCCCGATGCTGAGTGACCCTGCATTGAACCCTGCTGCCGATGCGCCTGCGGGGACACCGGTCGCGGGCACTGCCGAAGTGACGACTGACCTCAGCAAAGGCCCTGGAACTTATCAGATCAAGACGGATCTGAAAGCGAAGGAGTCGGGCTACTACACCTGGAAGTGGGATATCGATTGGAAGGACCAGTCGAAAGCAGTTACGAACCCTCCGGGAGAGCACCCCTCGATCCCCAAGGATTACTTCTTCACTGACGGATATGGGCAGGCCAAAGAAGGGCAGACAGTTCCGACCTCACTGGAGCTCTCAACTCAGCTGAGCGCTCCAAAGGTGGTCATCGGTGATTCGTTTACTGATGAAGTTGAGATTTCACTGGTTGACGGTGGCTGGCTTCGCGGAGCTGATGGTAAGCGACTTCCCTACGAACTCGTTGGGACCATCTATCTGCAAGACGGCAAGCCCGTCCAACAGGCGACTGCCCCGGCTGAGGCTACTGAGATGGCCAAGGTCAAGATGACGGCCGATGATACTGGAAAGTTTAAGTCGGAGACAATTGATGTCCCTTTGACAACTAAGCAGGATCATTTGACCGTGCAGTGGTGTGTAAAGGGTGCAGAGCAGCCTGGTGCGTCGAAGCATAAGGTCGAAGATTTCTGTGATGACTACGGGGTGCCCTCGGAAACAGCAAAGATTCTTCGCCCTGAAGTAACCACTCAGGCACAAGAAAGTGGCACTACGTACGGAAAGATCAAGGACACCGCTAAGGTCGACGGGGCGATGCCCAAGCTCCCTGCCAGCGTCGGCTTCACGGCCTACTTGAAGCCAGAAGCTGGTCAGCCGAAGTACGACACTGATTGGAATCCAGTGCTGGACGAGGACGGTGAACCTGTCCTTTGGACGGAAGCTGAAGTATCGAATCCTGAAGCCGTTTGTGAAGCACAGCCAGTCGCGAAAACGAAGCGTGTCAAGGTTGACGGAGTAGGGGAGTATGACTCGCCTACGGTCCGGGCTAAGAGTGAGGGTACGGTTTACTGGGTCGAAGACCTCGAAGTTGAAGACCCGAAGACCAAAAAGCCAGTCGAGCTTCACCGTGGCAAGTGTGGTCTTCCCAACGAGACGACCGTGGTAGAGAAGCCTAAGGTTACCACTCAAGCGCAGGAAATCGGTGCAGTTAAGGGTGACATTAAAGACACCGCTCTTGTTGAAGCGCCAGTGACTGAGCTTCCTCTTGAGATCGACTTTACGCTCTACCTCAAGCCTGAGGCAGGTCAGCCGAAGTACGACGAGAACTGGAAACCGGTACTCGACAAAGAAGGCAACCCTGTGCTGTGGCAGGAAGATGAAGTAGACGACCCAGCGGCAGTGTGTGAAGCGCAACCAGTCGCAAAGACTGATCGTGTTGAAGCCAGTGGCCCTGGCGAGTACGACTCGCCTACCGTTCGAGCTGAAACTGAGGGTACTGCTTACTGGGTAGAGGAACTCTTCGTTGAAGACCCGAAGACCAAGGAAAAAGTTTCCTTGCACCGTGGAGAGTGTGGCCTTCCTAACGAGACCACAGTGATCGAGAAGCCAAAGGTGAAGACGAAGGCTACGCCTGAGGCTAACGTTGGCGACAAGATCGAGGACACCGCTATTGTGACCGGCCCGCTCTCGGAACGTGAAGAAATTTCTTATGAAGTTACGTTCGAGGCGTACCACCGTGGTGAGGGAACAACTGCCAAGGTCGATGAGAAGCTCTGCACGGCAGGCACTAAGGTCTGGGAATCGAACAAGGCAACGCCCGTCACCACAGAGGGTGAGTACAAGTCAGAGAAGTGGAAGCTCAAGGAAGACCACATTGGTGAGATTCTGTGGGTTGAAACGCTGACTGAAATCGAAAAGACCGATAAGGGTGAGAAGCGGACCGAGATCCACCGTGGTGCATGTGGCGAGGTTGACGAGATCACCAAGGTTTCCCCTAAAGAGCAGCTCGCCTTTACCGGTGCTGTCGGTACCCCGCTGATTGTTGGTGCAGGTGCTGTTCTTCTCCTCGGCGGAGCAGCGATTGCGTTTGCTGCCCGACGTAAATCAACTCCCCTGGTTGATACCGATAACTAACGCAGAAAGGAATAACGACTAAGAGCCCCGGCCCCCTCCGGGGCTCTTAGCATTTATTCGGCAAGTCCAAGAAACATGCCGATGTTCTCTTCCCAGCATGACGGGTGCGTTCCGTGGCTGATGTGTTCACGCTCCTGAACAGGGAGCGTAGGGAATACCTCTTGAACGGGAGCTGCTGCTTTGAGCGCTTGCTCTGCATCTGAGGGGATATTGAACGTTGAAGTCAGGTGGCAGAATTGGCATTCTCTGCTGCGGTACTTCACGAGGGTCGGGGCTTCCCAATCTGTGCAGTCTGCGAAATCGACGGTCACCCATTTGTCCCAGCCGGGATCGAGGTGGCGGTTGAAGTGCGAAGTTGCTTCATAAGCGTTCTGGAAGAAGCCGGCGCATCGGCAATTCTCTTCCTCTGCACAGCCCGGCTCTACGGGGTCTGCTGCGTCTGAGCAGCCTGACTCGTGCGCGATCACTCGAGTAAGTTCGCCCTCTTCGTTGGTCTCGGCTTGTGCGAATACGATCTGCTTGAACATCATGTCTCCTTCTCAATCTCCCCTCACGTTTTTGCCGTGAAGGCACTTTGTGCCTCGGAGGGTGGAGCGATGGAGTGCAACTAACCGTGGAATACCGGAGCGAGCGTAGTGAGTGAGGATATGCCGCGAAAGTGGTTGCGCGGAGTCGCGGAGCCCGTAGAATGCCGCAGGCTTCACGGCGAAAGCGTCGGCGGCTTTGCCGACGAATAACAGTGTGGCCAGAGGCCACTCTTTGAAATCTTTTGGTCTGGCTCTGCGCGTTAGACCGCTTCTTGAAGATGAGCCAGATATCTGGAAGCGGCATAGGTATAGGGGAAAGCAAGAACTATGCCGTATGGAAGGAATTGAAGAATGATTTGGGAACTGCTCATGAATGCACCACGTCTCATCTTCATCCCAGTTTTTGGGCTTTTGTCGTTAGTGCTTTTTGTCCTTGCAGGGATAAACATCATGATGAAGTCGCGACGCGGAGAATCACGCCAATATCTCATCTCAAATCTTCGGGTCGCTCTTTGGAGTTTCTGGGGAATGGTATTGGCGCTCTCCTGCGAGTCTTTCTACACCAATGAAACTCCAGGATGGGTACAGGACGTTGCAACCGACATTCAAAGCCTATTCGCGACAGGCGGGTTCGTGGGCACCGCTGTGGGGCTAATGGCTCTCATAGCTATCCCATTCGTGGTGGTTCTCTTCTTGCTCCCGCTTGTGGAGGTTCCGGCACGCCTTCTGTCTCATGCTTTGGGCGGCGAAGGCAAGTAAAGCAGCGGGGCGGAATACGTTGAGGTATTCCGCCCCTTTGTGGCAGCGTCAGAGTCATGTGTGAAAGTTGTGAATATGGTTGAGGAATTGTTCGGCACGGGTCTTGTATGGCTATTTATCGGGCTTGTGCTGGTTATCGTCGTACCTTGGGGAGCGGGCGCCCTCGCTGACGAAATTAAGCACAGACGAGAGCAGCGGCGCTACGATGCCGAGGCCTACGAGCAGCTGCGCATTCGCCAGGAGTTTAAGCGCATCGTCGCTGAGGAAGAAGAGGGCTAGGTAGCAGGCATGAAGACCACTGAAATTCTTGCTAAGCCGGTAGTGACACTCCCCACTATTGGAAGTGTGGGAGGGCTCGCACTCTGGTTCGCATGGCCATACATTGCGTCTCAGGTGGCGCACTACCCGGCAGCATTCGGGCTTAGTTGGTCAGATACTGAGGCATCTGTTGTGTTCACAATCGCAACTGTACTCATCGCGGCTCTGGTAATCGGATCTCTCTTATCTGTCTTGATTAACCTTTGCCAGTCACTCAAGGAAGACTATGTTTTTCCCTGGATTATTTTTACCGTCAGGGCGTTAGCCGCGTTAGGTCTGTTGGCAGTGATTCTCTATCTTCCTTGGGTGCTAAACGTGAAATTAGGAATGCCTACGGGGCTTTAGCAGCCGTTTGAAAGGAACGAAAATGACAAACAGTGGAGAGAGAACAAGGCAGAAGGTTATGGGAAAGACACGAGGTTACTACGACGAACTGCGTCTCATGGGTAAGCCCGTTATTGTCCAAGGTGAGCCGCTACGGACTCCGTGGCCTATGACAGCGGCCGAAGGTTGGATGTTCTTCGCAACAAGCCTTCTGATCTTGATGGGCGGTTTCTGGCTGGCTTTTGTCGTCGGCGCTGAATTCATCGAGCCGTCGTTATACCGGCTCCTGCCGCCAACTCTCTTCGTGGCAGCGCTGTTCGTGGGGGCGGGGGTAGGCGGCCGGTTGCTTCGTCCGAAGAATATGCGTGAGCGTGAAGAATCAGCCCGCCTGCACCGGATCGACTCCGGCAGCTAACGCCCATTTTTGAGGGCAAAGAGAGGTAATCCGTCTCGGTTGCGCCGGTGTCAGAGGTGCAGGAGACAATAAGAACTATGACTCCTAGAAGGAATTAAGAATGATTATGGAATTGCTCATGAAGGTATCACCCGGTCTTTTTATCTATTCTTCTGTGATCGCATTATCGGTTTTTGTTTTGGCAGGGGCCTGGGAAGAAAAGATAGACATAGTTCATGGTGAAAAAGGCGAGTCTCTATTTCTCGTCGAAGCGTCTGACTCTCGCACCGTTAGAGGTGGTGACTCGGTGTCTACTCACGACTCGTTATTCACGGCACGCTGGCAGGCATTCTGGGCCGTTGTGCGGGGCGACAAAAACGTATCTATTAGAGGCACGCGATTCATAGAAATGCCTACGTGTCTTTAACGCCCACTGGACGGGAACGAAGCTGTGCAAGGCTTCAAAGATGACGCATCGGAGTGGCGACGCATCTTCACTGCAGACTTTGATTCCTAAAGGTCAGAACATGCGCGTTTGAGTCATTCTTTTCGGTATGGAAGATCTATTGAAAGGGGAACCCGCCCCAGCTAAACAAATTCTCCAGTGCGAAACGGAGACATGGAATTGCGCACCGTGTGCACCTAATGTTGGTGATCGAGTCGTGATAGGAGAATACGGTCGCAATTCTTCACGGAAGTTTCGCTTAATCGAACGTGATATGAGAACCGGAGACTGTACCGTATTGGACCTCGATACCGATGAAACTCAAAGCAGGGACATCTACGAGCTAGCGAAAGTGGGGCTTGGCGAGCCGCCCTTGTTAGGAGCTGATACTGGAGACGGTAGTAACGATGGTTGATGCCAAACACATTTCAGCGGTTAAACAGCTCAAGCTACTCCTGTCGATAGCAGCCCTTTGCGCTGTCGGAATTGCTGCTTATTGGAGTCCAGAGCTTCTCGGGGACGACCACGCTAGTGAAATAAACCATGGGTCTATTCGAGCGAAAACTGCTCACCTGAGTGAGGACTATGTGACAGAGATTGGACCGGCTGAACGTAGCTATGACCCCCTTACTCCAGGCGTGGTCGAGTATTGCCCTCTTGACCGGCTTACCAGGCCGGGGTGCGCGTTTGCCGACCTGACTTTGTCTCAGAGGCGTTTCGCGCAGGAAGAAGGGCGCCTGCCTATTCAAGTCGACCCTCCTGGCTGGCAGGGCAACAGAGAAGTGGCGATCCTCGCCCTAGAAAGCGTAGAAGGCTCTCGTGATTATCGAGGCTGGTTTTGGAACCGGTCTCATCTGATCGCAGATTCACTTGGAGGGTCGGCCGGCCCAGAAAACCTAATTTCTGGCACAAGAATGCAGAACGTTGGTTCCACGCAGACGGGTGGCATGTCATACACCGAGACTATTGCAAGGTCCTGGCTTGACAGCCAAACTGACGATTCGTGCCCCTTGTACTACGCCGCGACCCCTCAATACATAGGCGATGAGCTCGTGCCGCGCTCGGTGAAGGTCGACATGCGTTCATGCGACGGAACTATTGACATTGGCTTAACCGTTCTGAACATAGCGAATGGTTATGCCATTGACTACTCGACGGGAGAATTCACGGTCGACCAGTAGTCAGCTTTCGTTTGAGGGGAAGGGGTGCGCTTCGTCTTGTTTCTTTCGGTTGTTAGCTATCGAGAGGAAAGCCATGAAGCCAAGAAGGTGGCACAGAAGAACCAGGCGGCGTAAGGAAGCCAGACAATGGCTTGCTGAGGAGCTTCGAACACTTGATGTAGTGGAAGAACTGCGCAGCGCGGTCTTGCGGCGGAACGATTTCATGTCGGAGAACGTGTTGGAACGCTTTGAGAAGTATCTAATCGAGCCAGAGTCCGTATCCTATGCAGAACTCTCTGAACTCATGATGAATGTCCTCGGTTTACTTGTTGCGAGCGAAGTCTCCATTGTCCATCAATCGCGGTTGCTCGTTGTAGCGGATTTCACCAATGCTGTGGGGCTCGCTGGTATTGATCTTTGGCCAGCAGAACTAGCAATGCTGCGGTGGAGGCAGCAGCACATCCTTGGGAGTTGTGGCCGTGATTCGTGAACGCGGTGCGCGCCCGGCTGAGCCCGTATTCGATGAAGCAGGGCCGTCTTTGTCGCCTGCACCGGTTGATTGGTGGAGCTTGTCTGACGAAGAACGGCACGCTGAGCTACAAAGTCTTGTCCCATTTGTGTTGACGCTCGTCGAGCAGTTCGTGATTCCTGAAGCCGAGATTCCACGGTGCTGGTATCAGCATCAAGCATTGGTGCAAGAGCTTCTGGCAGTCAAACAATACCGCGAGCAGCAGTTTGATACCGTGGCCGCCCCACAAGGCCCCATCGACTTTCATTACAACCTTTACGCAATGGTGAGGCCACGGTTGAGGGCCTTTGTGCAAATGGTGGGATGCAACGCCGCGAAGCATAAACCGGACGAAAACATTTATCCGAGCTGGATGGTCCCTGGCAGCACAGATGTTGCTTCATGGCTTGCCGAAGTTCAGGAGTATTTCTATTCCGTTGAGATGAATCATGTCGGTGGTGCCACTGAGGATAAAGCAGGGGCTGAGATCAAAGGAGAACAAGCTCTATGAGCATTCAAGATAAGTGGCGATCCATGCCGAAGGGAAATCGTAGACTGCTCACCGTTGCGGTAGTCATGGTGGTCGTGGTCATGGTTGCTGGTTTGATCGGTTTAGGCGTGAAAAGTGGAAGCGAAGGAACGCCTAACGCTGATCCTGGTAGTGAACCTGCGAAAGAATCGGTTCCACAAGAATCGGAATCTGATGAGCGGCCCGCTGAAGACGATGAACCAAAGGAAGACACAGTTGCTGGCTCCGGAGTGAAAATCGATGACCGGGGTCTCGGGATCATGCCAGTAACGACAGACCCTGCAGAAGCAGCAGCTGCAGCGGCTCAGCTCGCATTTACTGTGAACCTCGCGAAAAATACCCGAGAGGAATTCTTCGACGAGGTGATTCAGCGTATGACACATCCAACCCCAACGTATAAAGGTGCCGAGGGAGAGGTACATACGATGGTGGTAGCTCAGCCGTTTGAAGAGACTCAACGAATGTACTGGGCCCCTGAAAAAGCGCTTCATGAGTTAGTTAATGGGGCTGGGCTGCAAGATGACCCGGAACGCTGGTGGTGGATTCTTGCAAACTCTACGGTGTACGAAAACCTGTCTTGGATCCCTGATCTTCAGATCACAGCAAAGCCTCTCGAAGTTCTCAGCGAGGCAGAGATGCTCGAGCTTTATCCAAAGGCAGTGCCGAAAATCAAAGACGAGACCGATATGACTCCAGACACACCTGGTGCAACGTTGTCGCAGTGGTGGGTATTACTGGAAGTCGACGGTATCCAAGGCGAAAGCGCGGCGCCTCGTTACCAATACCCGGCACATTTCGCTATCTACTGTGATGCCCCTGATGACGGAGGGGTATGCGGCGTCGCATACTCCATCGTCAGCGACTTTCCAGCAGAATGGCTGCGCCGGTAGCGGTAGCTGCCGCGTCGACGGCAGCTAAACACTGGAAAGCGATTCTCGGGATCATCGCTGTACTTTTGCTGGTCCCGGTCATCCTAATAGGGCTTGTAGTCACAAGTGTGTTCGCGGCTGAAACTGCCGCAGAAGAACAAGCCCCTGAGCAGAGCGTCAGCGCAACCGGTCCCGCAGTTATTGGATCGTGTGCACCGGACTGTGCTGGGGCAGACGGGCCGCAGACGCACGTGAGCGTAAAAAGAATGCTCGAAGTCGCTATGAGCGAAGTCGGTACCTCCCGGGCCACAGGACACAATATGCCTGGGGAGTGCATCGTGAGCGTTCGCAGATGGGTCGGAGCCGCTGGAGGTAACTTCGGGTGCTGCGGTGCGAGGGAAGGGCGAATCACGGCCGGGCTCCTCGAAGTGTCAGATGGTTCACTCCGTCCTGGAGATGTCGTCCAGTACGAAAGCTACGCGACTCCAAATGGGTACCCGTGGGGAGTGCACACCTATATGGTGCTTGCGGTTCATGGCGACGGTACACACGACATCATTGAATCAAATGTGCCTTTCGCTTCTGGACTGGTTGGCATCAGACAGAACCAGCGGTTAAACCCGCCACCAGGGTTCAGAGCAGTGGTGTGGCGAATCGCTGGCCAACCTGATGTGTGACAGAGGAACTCGCTCTGGAGGGGTACCACCTAAAGGTGGTGCCCCTCTTTCGTTTAAGTGGGTTTGTGCTGCGCGGTACCTCGCATCTTTCGGTGAACTCACTCACTGAAAGAAAGGTTCAATATGGACAAGCTTGTTCATGCACTCGAACGACAAGGAATTGTGGTTACAGCCGACGAGATGCCCGATATTTCACCAGATTTTGGTTTCCCTGGCGGTACACTCCTGAACCAAATTGCGTCTTGGATACTTGGTGGCGGGCTCGTTCTCGCATTTATCGCCCTTATCGTCCTTGTACTCCTGATCGTGTTCAAAGGCTTCGGAAACCAAGGTGCCCAACAGAAAGCAAGCGGGTTAGCCGTTCCGGTGTTCCTTGGGCTGGTCGTTTTGGGCAGCATCACCGCCGTGTACCACTTCATTATCGGCCTGGACTTGGGGCTGTAAATGTTGAGGGCTGAGGAACAAGACGGCTTAACAGTCGATTTCGACTGTGGGTTCGCCGACCTATGGTGCAAAGGAATGCAAAAGACCGGAAACGGGCTAGCCGACATGATCAACTGGCTTGCTGAGATTGTTCTTGTACCCTCAGCCCTCGATAACGAAGGCGGGATGTGGGAAACCGCTATGGGAGAGGCCGGCGTTTGGCTAGGGCTGTCCCTGATGCTTTCGTTCATGGTCCTCGTCGTTGGCCTTTCTATCGCGTTAGTCAAGCAGCGGAAAGATCTCATCGGGCGAGCTATCTTCGGTGGTCTGGGAACTTTCCCTGCAACGATGTTCGCATGGTGGCTGGTGTACCAGGCTCTCGACTTCGTCGACCAGTTCTCGGGTCACTTTACGAGCACACTGACCGGTGAAGACGGAGACGGAAGCATCGGGACACTGTTCCAAATGTTCGAGGGAGAAGCGAACTGGACAAACGGCCTAGTGTCCACCCTCGCTCCAGTTGGTAGCCCGATTCTTCGAATGTTGCTTTTGATGGTGATGCTCAGCATCGGACTGATTTTTGTATTTGTCGCGCTCGCATTTCGAGACTTTGTCTTGTTGCTCTTGATCGCATTTGCGCCACTGGCTTTCGTCGTTTTACCACTGAAGAACGGTGATGTCTGGCTGAAACGATGGGCATCTGCGGTGATTGCGATGTTGCTGGCAAAACCCATAGTCCTTGGCACTATGAAACTGGTGGTAGCTGGGTTCGGGAACGTCGATTCTCTTTGGTCGCCTCAGGGTATGAGCCTGTCAATCGGGCTCATCATCGTCTCGTTTATGCCGCTCATGCTGTTCACCTTCTTCAACTTTGTTGGAGGTAGTGACGCAGGCGATCAAGTAGGTAGCCGTGCAGCGCAAGGCACTAAGCAGCAGGTGCAACGAGTGCAGCAGATGGTGCCTACTAGGTTCCGTTCTCCAGGAGGCGGAGGTAGCGGAGGAACACCAAAGGCCGCTCCAACTGCTGGCGGCGGACCCGCTGGGGGCGGAAAGTCGAGCCCCAAGAGTGATTCATCGAGCAGCGGTTCGCCACAGGGGAAGAAAGAAACGCCTAAGGCCGCTGGAGCACAGGGTGTTAAAAAAGACTCTCCCAATGGGCCAAAGCCGCCAAGCGGCAGTGGCAGCGGGCACAGAGTCCCAGAGCAGCCAAAACACGGGCCTGGCGGAGGATCTACACCACCCCCTGCGCCGACGAGGCCGCAAAGCCAGCCCGCATCACCGCCACCACCGAAGGCTGCGCCAGACCAACCTCGTTGGACCCCGCCTGCAAACCCCAACCAGCCTGGAAATAAACGATGACTACTAATTACACCTCACAGCCGATGAGCTTTAGTCGGCTGCCGTCACAAGGCCTCGTTTATGGCATCAGTGCAGCGGGGTTTACCGGGCTGACGGTTGCTGTCTTGTGGACAGGGATCATGGTTATCGCGAAAGGCTTTCTCGTCGCTTTACTGTTTCTGCCACTGACTGGCGGGCTGGCAGCTTTATCCCTTCTGAAAATGCATGGAGAAGCGTTGATTACGCACGTTGGACGTGAACTTGGAGGAAACATGCGAAAACTACTTGGAGCCACGAAATACCGAGCGAGACCGGAAGCGAAAAAGATTGAGCCTGAGGCTGCTCTCGATATTCCAGGTCGCCAAGGTCGGCTTTTTGTGTATGAAACCGATACCGGAGCTTGTGTCGTTTGGGACGCTCTAAAACAGACAGCAACGATAACTTGTCTTATCGCCACTGCTGGTATGGGGCTTCCACAGGTGGGGGTTCCATCGACCCTTGAAGAAGGGGAAAGAGATTGGCTCATCTTTGAGTGGGCTAAAGTTCTTGGCTCCTTTACCCAAAAAGAACACATCGTGCGAGTAACAACGCTCGAGCAAACAAGACCAGGAACCGTCGCGGCCGAGCAACGTTATTTCGATGAACGCGGAAAACAGGGCACTGCAGCACAGGCGTCTTATTTGCATGCTTTGGAGTTAGCACGGGAACAGGTGGTGCTGCACCGCACGCAACTTGCGATCACTTTTCGGCTTGCAGGACATGTCAACGACCTCGTGAAAGGGTACGGCGGAGGCAAACGTGGCATGTTGAAACTCGCCGAGCTCGAAATGCAGACTGTCCACGAAGCTCTTCTGCAAGCAGGCTTTAGCCGAGTTGCGTGGATTAATGCTCGCGAATGGGGAGCCTGGGGTCGCAGCATCATTGACCCTGCTTCGCAAGAAGCTGTGGACGTTCGAACCGGCACCGAGCATGAAGGGGTCGCACCGCACGCAGCAACCCCGATGCTTCTTGAAGAGCATCGAAACTATGTTGAAACTGACTCAGGATGGCACCGCACCTTTTGGATTCATGAGTGGCCACGATACGACACCTATCCAGGTTTTATGTCGAGACTCGTGATGAATCGTGCCCAAAGCGGGAGGCCGGTGCGGCACACTCTCATGCTGGTTGCCTCTCCGGTACCAATTGGGAAAGCAATGAAGCGGCTCGAAGACGAAAAACGCACCTGGTTGACAAACCAGAACCTCCGGCACAAAGCAGGAAAGCCTGAGTCAGCTGCAAATGAGGCTGACTGGCACGCGATTGAAGCGCATGAGCGGGACCTCGTTGCAGGACAAGGAGAACTGAGATTTTCAGCGTTCATCACTGTTACGGCCACAGACCAAGACTCACTCGAACAAGAGGCAGCATCCATTGTGAGCGCGTGTGCTGCGACCGGACTCGAAACAAGGCTCGTGCCTTGGCAACAGAGCGAAGCTCTCATGAATATCGCATACCCGTGCGGGGAAGGGATGAAATAAGCATGGCGAAACAGGCGATTACTTTCGCGCCAGCAGGATTGTCGAAGAAGGAACGCAAAGAACTCGAAGAATACCTGAAGAGCCTTTCTGGACCCCAAGCAGAGGACGATGCCGCTGCTACTGGCATTGTCGATCCGCTCCCAACGCTGCACAGAAAGTTGCCCACTCTTCCATCTTTTTGGACGCTTCCACTCAGGCGACCATTTCATCGAGCTACTGGTTTCCAGATCGCGGCCGCAAATCCATTTGCTGCCGCAGATATTCACGACCCTGCTGGCCCAATTATTGGCATCGAGATGATGTCTGGGGGCGGTGCTTTCACGTTTGATCCTTGGACTCTCTATTCCTCCGGGCTTGTTAGTTCTCCGAACTTGCTGATTGAAGGGTCATTGCGGCAAGGGAAAAGCTTCTGGATCAAACGGCTTGTCGCCCTCCTCGTTGAGGTTGGTCATTACGCGATCAATACCTCAGATTCTAAAGGTGAGCATGGCGTGGTCGCCCAGGCGCTAGGCGGAGACGTGTTTGAGCTGGGTGCGTACGGTAGCGACATCCGCATTAACCCGCTAGAGAAGCCAGAGCGTCGAAATGGAGAAACTGTTGACGCGTATCAATCGCGTGTGAAAGCGGGACGGAACGCTGTGCTTCAGCAGATTGCGACTTTGCTGAACCCAGGAGAGAGAGCAGTAACCGCTCGAGAAGCTTCGCTCCTGGACTGGGCCGTCGATGAAGTTGTGCGAAAGACCGATGACAGGCCCGTTATACGTGACGTGTGGCAAGAGCTTAGCCCAGAGAACATTGTTCAGGCCCAGGGCGGCAACCACTACGAAAAGCGAGACGCTGACGACTTGTGGGACGGACTTCGAAGACTTGTTGAAGGCGACCTCGGTGAAATGTTCGACGTGCATTCCTCGGTAACATTGCGACCTGATTGCCCGTATACGGTGATCGACACGTCTGCCATTAGTCAACGTGGATCTGGCGCTCTTTCAGTAGCTCAGGCGGTGTCGAATGCTTGGGTGCAAAACACGATCTCGAACAAGAGTTCAGGGCGCCGGTATTTCGTGATTCGAGAAGAAGGCTGGCGAGATATGAAAAGCGTGGCCGCGCTCGAAGCTCACCAAGAACAGCTGAAACTCTCTGGTGAGTACGGCATCTCAATGGTCCTTATTGTGCATGAGGGCGGTGACTTTGATGCGGTGGGCGCGGAAGGCTCCAAAGAACGTGAGCTCGCGAAATCATTGCTGCGCGGTTACGCCAACCGAGTGTGCTTTAACCAGCCTCAGTCGGCGCTTAATAACGCGGTGAAAGACGGCACATACACCACCGCAGAAGCGGCCGCTATTGGCGGCCTGCAACGTGGTCAATTCCTCATCAAAATGAGAAACCGCTCCTACGTGGTCGACGGAAACCCGACAACGACTCCATGGGAGCGAGAAGTGTTCAACACCGATAGACAGATGGTAAAGCAGGAGGAAGATGCTGCATGAACGGCGTCGAAGAAATCTATACATCCTTTTCGCGCGGAATGGATCTCCCACCGACTCCTGACGACCCCACTTTCGCCGAGGTGTGGGAAGTGCACACCGGTGTGCTGCACATGGTAGGACTCAGGCTTTTAGAGGCAGATCTAGGACAGCATTTGGACGCAGCGAATGAAGTTCGTCTACAGCTTGAACGACACCACAGGGTGGCAAACATGGCTGACGGAATGCCCATCACGGTGCCCGCGGCAGCAGTGAGGGGGCTCCGTACATTCGGAAACTACCTTGAGAACAGCAACCAGCTCGAAGAGATAAGAGCTTACCTATCTTTCAACGCCGGCATCGCCGATATTTTCAGTGAATATGCGGTGAAACATCGAGGGAGAGCCGCGCTACCGGTGAAGTATGCATTATCTGTGGTCGCGAAGTCAGCCGCATTGATGAGCGATTGTGTTGGACACGAATTGAAAATCTTTACCTACCGAGGTATCTCATGAAGCCGAAATACACTTGGTCAACGCTCCCAGCAGGCCTTGCTTTTGCGGGAGTGATCGCCGCAGTAATTGGTTTGGTAATGGTGCCACAGCTCTTCGCGATCGCTGTCACAAACCCCAGCCTCTTCCGCGCAGAAGACAAACCCGCATTGATTGCTTTGGTGAAGCTATGGGGCACGTCTACTCCGACACAAGTAACGGGAGGACGATCTGATGCGGCTCATTGGGCAGCCGTTCTGGGGTTGATTGTGGGTTTTGTTGGAGGAGTTATTTTCTTAATGGTTCTGCATTTCAAAAGGAAGAAGAACCCACAACTGACAGAAGGGCTTGCGAAACCCAGCCAGGCTAGAAAGCAGCTCGGAGAGAAAAAATTACTGGAAGCAGGTGCTCGTTTTCGGCCTTCATTAGACCCGGCTTTGATGAAAGCGAGTCACGTTGGCTACCGGCTTGGTGAATTCCAAGGCGTTGAGATCTGGCTGAAAATTGAAGACCCGATCATCGTCATTGGCCCCTCCCGTTCAGGGAAAGGCTGGCACATTGTTCTGAATTGGCTTCTCGATGCGCCAGGCGCAGTCATCACCACGTCATCGAAGATGGATAACGCGACCATGACGATTGAGGAACGTCAACGTGGCGGCCGCCGTGTTTGGGTATTCGCGCCAGGCGTCATAGGCGGAGAGAGCCTGGGCCATGTTTTACGCTGGAACCCGATAGAAGGGTGCGAAGATGAAGAAACTCTGATTCGCCGTATCAAAGCGCTGATACCTTCAGACTCGTTCTCAGGGTCAACGAGCAACGGTGGCCACTGGGATACGCTCGGCCAGCAACTCGCCGCCCATCTCTTCCACGCGGCCGCGCTCGGCAACAAAACAGTTGACGATGTGTGGGAGTGGGTATCGAACCCGCAAGAAGCAATGAATGCGGTGAAGCTGATCCGTGAACACGAACGAGGGTTGAGCGAGCATGCTGCTCACCTTGAGCAAATCATTACGCAGCCTCCGGAGCAGCGTGTGACTTCTTGGGGAACGCTCAGCACAGTTCTTGCCTTTCTTGAGTCTGGGTCAGCCAGAGCCTGGATGAAACCGGGTAAAAATGATGAACAGTTTGACCCGGTGCGGTTCGTGTTCGAGAAAGAGACTCTGTACCTCGTTGGCGATAAGCAGACAACCGGTGGTTACGTTCGCATTATCGACGGGCTCCTGGCCGAAATGGACTTCGTTACTAAGGGGATCGCAGACGCGATGCCTGGTACGAGGCTTGACCCTCCAGTGACGTATCTGCTCGATGAAGCGGGCAACTTTGAGTATCAGGGACTATACGAGCTGATCACTGCAGGCGGTGGCCGTGGCCGTGTCGGTGTCGTCGTGTTCCAGTCGAAGGGGCAGCTTGCGCAGTGGGGTGCTGAAAATGCTGAAACTTTGTGGGACGCGGCCGCCGCAAAGATCATCCTTCCAGGAGGGTCGAAATCTGATGATCTCAGAGACATGGAGCAGCTCATCGGAGATATGTGGGTCCAACGGGATTCGCATAGCTGGGGCAAAGGCCAAAATTCTGTTTCAGTGAGTAGAGAGAAACAAGCGATCCTCACCGGCAAGCAGATTCGCGAGCTGGAAAACCGATACTGCCTGTTGTTCTACAAAAACCTCCCAGCGGTGATCCCAGAGATGCGGCCATTTAACGAGCACCGCCGTTTCAAGGACTGTCAGGCGAACGCATCCCGTCTCAGCCAACAGATTGCGGCTACTTCCCAATTCGCTGAACAGATTAAGGAGTACAGCAATGCGTGAAATGAAAAGGGGAACTCAGCGGTCGAGAAAGAGGAATAACCGCCGTGCAAAGTATGCCAAATATATTGAATCTCCTGCTTGGTTTGCCCGCAGAGCGGAGTGGGAACGTGAAGAAAAGCAGCGCACAGGGCAAGCAACAATTTTCTGTTTTGGCGGTTGCGGTAAGGAATGGTCGTTGGATGATCACCTGCACCATGTGTTCTACGACCGGTTAGGTCAAGAAACACACACTGATCTAGCGGGCATGTGCGCAGAATGCCATTATCGGCTTCACGCGATAGTTGAATCTCCCACCTACCAGCGGATGCCCCGTGCCACGGCTCAGCGACAAGGTATGAAAGCACTGCGGTGGGAGAACAAATCTAATGACGTTCTAATTCGAGAGAGATGAATGATGGCACAAAGAGTAGTGACTGCGCAGCACTCAACATCTTGATCTTGAGACCCCAAACCAGGCTCAAGGAGGACACCATGCAAGCAATCCAAGGAAACATCGGTAAAGAGATCAAGTTCTTTCCACAGGATAAGGAAAGCGGGCGTGCTGCGCTCGCGATTATCTCGGTGGCAGAGAAGAAATACGCACCACCGACGCGCGACGTCGACGGCAAGACAGTGTGGGCGGAACCGGAAACGATTTGGCACAACGACGTGATGATTCGAGGTAACGCAGCACATCGCTTCAAGGATACGTTTCAGCCCGGAGACCCAATCATCGTGGGCGGGAACCTCGGTAAGGCAACCCAGAAAGAACTGCCGGATGGTCGAGTGATTGACTCCACACCGTTTTGGGTAGAGACCTTCGGGTTTGACGGAACGAAGGTGAAAGCCGAAATCGACCGTGCGCCCCGGCAAAGCCAGTCGCATGACCCGGCACGAATCGTCGCGCAAAGCCACCAAGCTAGTGCAGCGCAACAGTCGGTGCAAGAAAAACCCGAGGAGACAGACATGACGAACTATCAGGTCGTCTCTGACAAACTCGAACACCGGCTCAGCGAACTTGTCGACGCGCAACGAGTTAGTGAGACGACAAAGAACGCAATTATGACAGCCTTTGCCTCTTCGTCTACGCCAGAAGAAGCCCAAATCTCTGTAAACACCGCAGTAATGCAGGCGCGGCTTCCAATGACGGAAAATTTGTACCTAACGAGCGTCGTGGGGGAAGCAGCAGGCGACGGGCCGGCTCTTTCGTGGCGTGAGGCTGAAAAGCTCCACAATCCCGACAATAAGACCCTTCTGAGGCCACAACCGGCGCCACAAACGTACGCGCAGTAACTACAAAACATTCGAAGGCGGGGCTCAGCTTCTGAGCCCCGCCTTTTTCTATGTGCGCGCCGACCACGTTCTGAATATCACGTTGACCACGTGATGTCGGAGGTAGTGGCCATAATGGCAAGAAAACCCAAAGTTGCGAGCACCCAACTCGCTTTTGACCTGTTCGGTTTGTTTGAAGAAGTAGGAGACGAGACCAATGATGCAGCCGCTACGAGACCGCCGGCATTGGCCGGAGACCAAGAACTATCTGGAGCGAGTGGGACAAATCAACAACGATCTGATGCTCGCAAGAGAGATAGCGGCACGCGAGGAAACGGTGCCGGACTGGTTGGAAGATCTGACGATCAGCACAGAGGACTTGACGGAGAAACCCGAAGCAGTCGCTCTCTTGAAACTCTTGCATCGGCACCAACTGAAACTGCACTCTCTGGAGCAGATGGAAGCGTACAAGGAGCTGGCGGAAGAACACGCGAAGAACTGCCTGGAGAACGGGGAAGCCGTAAGCTCGCTCCTGGAAGCGACAGCATTCACAACGATGGGGCCGAAAGCGGACGAGCAACTCTACGCATCACCCGAGCTGGAGTCAGTGCTGATCCGGTGGGCGGAGATGACACTCGAGGACAGCAACATTCAGGCACCGCAGCCAACGATGGTACAAGCTTTGATGCTCGCGAAGCTCAGTTTGTTCCTCGAGCAAGAACCGGGAATGAATCCCGTGTGGGAAGCGGAGTCGAAGCGGTCGCTACTCTCCAGCAGCTTCTACTCGAGCGGAGGGAACCGAACGAAGAAGAGCGACTAGCTCTCCGCCGTTTCCCTGGGTGGGGAGCCATCCCCGAACTCTTTGACCCTAGGTCAAAGAAATTCGAGACAGAGCGTGCGACTCTTGAGAAGCTCTGGACCGGTGCAGAATGGGGCGCTGCAAGACGCACTGTGCTCAACGCCCACTACACAGACCCACTCTACGTAGACGCGATGTGGTCAATGTTCGATCAACTTGGCGTTCCAGCCGGAAGTACCATTTTGGAACCAGGTTGCGGTACAGGTAACTTCCTTGGAAAAGCACGTGACGGAGACAACCTGGTTGGGATCGAGCTCGACCCGACCACCGCGCAAATTGCTACGCTGCTCCACCCCGACGCAATCGTCAAGAATGAGTCGTTCGCGGAAACACGGCTCGAAGGAGACGGTTTTGATGCAGCGATCGGTAACGTTCCTTTCTCCCCGGTAAAGCCGTTTGATCCGGCTTACAACGCAGCTAATCTTTCTTTGCACAACGCATTCATCGTCAAGTCGTTACGGCTGACTAAGCCTGGTGGAATCGTCGCCGTGATGAGTTCACGGTGGACGATGGACAGCAAAACCAGTTCAGCCCGGCGCCATATTGCACAATACGGCGAACTGTTGGGTGCAGTGAGAATGCCGCAAGGTGCACACGGTGCAGTAGCAGGAACCGAAGCGGTCATCGATGTGCTCGTATTCAAACGGCACGAGGGAGAACCTCCCCACACCGAACCTACGTGGGTTAAAACAGTGCCGTTTACAACCGCAGACGGTGAAGCGTTCGTGAATCCCTACTTCATCAATCGTCCCGAGCACGTCCTCGGTGACCTGCGCATCAGGTCTGGGCAATTTGGGCCAGAAATAACCGTCAGAACGCCCAACACCGCTCCAGAGTCAGTCGCGGTTCAACTCGGCACAGCGCTCAAGCAGATCAGTGCAGAAGCTCTCGAAGCTGGAAAAGGCTGGAACGCGACGAACCGTACGGTAACGGATCGGCCGGTCGCAGCAGCAGTGCAGGACCCAGAGAAACTGGTGGGCCGAATCTACGAAGACGAATCGGGGCACCTCATGCAAGTCGGTATCGAAGGGCCAGATGCACTCCAAATACCTAAGAACGCCGAGGCCGAAATGCGCGCGCTGTTGCAGATGCGCGATGCTTCGGTGGCATTATTGAATGCTGAAGCAGCAACGGCGGAAGACACCCCTCAGATCGCTTCTTTGCGGGCAGAACTTAACCGAAACTACGACAGCTATCTCGCTCAGTTCGGGCCTCTTGGTAGATTCAGCGAAACAGTCAGAGAACGTCCCGGAAAAGATGCTCTCATTACACGAAAGTATCCAGCAGCGCTGCGCGCTTTTCGCGTCGACCCGCACTATGCGACGGTGGTGGCTCTCGAGCGATACAACGAGGACACGCACGAAGCTCGGAAAGCGACGATCTTCTTTGAACGCGTTGTCGGCGCGCAAACACTTATTTCACACGTTGAAACTCCTGAAGACGCGATTCAGGTAAGCCTCGACAGGCTAGGCGTGATTGATGTGGCTCTTGTGGCTGAACTGCTCGACCTGGACGAAGATGCTGTTCCCGAGGCGCTTGGAGATCGCGTGTTTCTATCTCCCAAGGATCGGTCAACATATATCTCACGTGAAGAGTATCTATCCGGCAATGTCCGGCAGAAACGATACGAAGCAATGGATCTTGCTGAAGAGGATGACCGATTCAATGTGCACGTTGCAGCACTTCAAAAAGTTATTCCGGTCGAGCTTGGGCCCGCCGAAATCGACACGAAACTTGGGGCTTCCTGGGTCCCCCGCCGGGATGTGAAAGAGTTCTTGGAACACGTTCTCACCACTGACATTTCGGCAATAGAGTACATCGACGGGAAATGGAATTTCAGACAGCGCGGCCGAACAGGTTCGGTGAGCGAAGCGCGGTGGAGCGTGCGGAGCGATATCACGGCAATGTCGGCGTATGTCGTTGTGAAAAAAGTATTGAACGGCGAAAAACTCCAGGTCACGTATACCGTCGATGACCGTACCTTCGTCGACCAAGAAGCCACTGAGATGCTGCAAGAAAAAGCGGGCGAACTTCATGAGACTTTCCAAGACTGGCTGTGGAGCGACGCAGCTCGAGCTGAAGAACTCCAAACTCGGTACAACGATCTGTATAACGGAATCGTGCTGCGGTCATACGACGATATAACGCTGTCACTGCCAGGGAAAGCCGCAACGTTCACGCCGCACCCTCACCAATATGCTGCGGTGGCTCGCATGCTTGCAGAACCATCTGTCGGTCTCTTTCACGAAGTTGGCGCAGGTAAGACGGCCGAGATGGTCATGGGCGTGATGGAACTCAGACGGTTGGGGTTTGTTCAAAAGCCTGCAATCGTGGTCCCGAACCAGATGCTAGAACAGTTCACACGGGAATTCAAACAGATTTACCCTCGAGCTAAAGTTCTCGCTGCGGGAAGCCAAGACGTAAGCAGTGCCGGCGGCCGCGACGCACGAAAATTGTTTATTGCCCGTGCTCAGACCGGTGACTGGGATGCCGTGATCATGACGCACACAGCGTTTGAGAAAGTTGGACTTGGGAAAGCTCAAGCAGAATATGCGAAACAGAAGCTTGAAGAACTGCAAGCGGTACACCTCGAAAAGTTGAACTCAGATCTTTCGAAGAACTCAGTGAAAACGATTGAGCGCCAGCTCGCTACCCAAGAAGAAAAACTCAGCAAAATGCTCGACATTGATCACGATGAAGGCATCTCCTGGGAAGAAACTGGCATTGATTATCTCTGCATCGATGAAGCCCATTATTTCAAGAACTTGGCAGTCAACTCGAGTATCGATGACTTGAACAGGGCACAAGGGGCGCAACGCGCTCAAGACCTCGATATGAAGCTGTGGTATCACCGAGACCACCTTAAACAGAGCCGAGTAGCTACATTGGCGACTGCGACACCATTGCCAAACTCGATGATTGAAATGTATGTCATGATGCGGTACCTAAGACCAGACCTCCTCGAAGATGCGCAAGTGTTCCGGGCCGATGATTGGGCAAAGCAGTTCACCGAACAGACGACTGCAGTCGAAGCAAAACCTGAGGGCAACGGATTCCAGATCAAAACCCGTACGACGAAGTTCCGAAATCTTCCAGAGCTTTTGCAGATGTGGCATACGCCCGGTGACGTTAAAACTCAGGCAGATCTGAACCTTGCTGTACCAACTCTTGCGCTCAACGAGGAAGGAGAACGCACACCAATAATGGTGGCCGTAGAACCTACGGAAGCGCAGCAGCTCGGCATGGAAACCATTGTGGAGCGTGCCGTTCTCGTGCGAGACCGGATGGTCGAGCCTGAAGAGGACAATATGTTGAAAATCACCTCTGACGGCCGAGCAGTCGCTTTGGACCCTAGGCTCCGAGGAGGTGACGGGCCAACTGAAAGCGAGACTACAAAAATCGAAGTCGTTGCAGACACTATTTTTGAAGAGTGGGAGAGGAACCGAGGGAACGAATATCTCGATGAATGGGGGGAACCGTCTGAAGCGCTTGGGGGTCTTCAGATCGTTTTCTCTGACCTTGGTACTCCGAAGCAGGGCGGCGCGTTCGATGTGTACAACGAGCTTCGCCGACTGCTCGTGGACAAAGGCATGAAGGCAGACCGTGTCCGTTTCGTTCATGATGCAAGTAACGATCAAGCGAAAGCTGAGTTGTTCCAGCAATGTCGAGACGGCCGCGTCGACGTACTTATTGGATCAACCGACAAAATGGGTATCGGGACCAACGTGCAGACCCGTGCTGTTGCCCTGCACCATATAGATGCTCCTTGGCGGCCTGCTGATGTGACGCAACGCGAGGGGCGGATTATTCGGCAGGGAAACCAAAACTCTGACGTACAGATCTACCGTTACTCCACCGAGGGGTCATTTGATGCCTATATGTGGGGAACGCTTGCGAGAAAGGCTCAGTTTATCGAGCAAGTTTTGTCACGTCGTCTTGATGTCAGGGAGATCGATGACTCTGGCACGCAAGCGCTCCAGTTCTCTGAAATGCAGGCTGTGACGCTTGGAGATATGCGAATTCTTGAAGTAGCAAATCTTAAACAAGAAGTGCAGAAGCTAGGTCGCCAGCACCGTTCTCATAACCGAATGCTTACCGCCGCAACCGAACGGCAAAAGGCTGCTGAACAGCAAATGGCTATGTATCAGCGTGACCTCAGCCACCTAGAAGACCTTGTTCCAAAGTTGGTCAGTACCAATGGTGATTCGTTCCGTGGAACACTGCAAGAAAATGTGTATCGGCACCCTGTAGTTATGACTTCGAGGAAAGCGTTTTCTGAACGGTTATCTGAGCTTGTCACGCAGGCTCGTATGAAACGGCAGCATCTGTCGGAGCATACGGCACGTTACCCAGCCCCTGTCGAGCTGACGGTTACCGTGGGCGGTGTTGAATGGGCGACAAGGCTGAAGCATAATGTCGCGAAAAGAGATGACCCGATAGTGGTGTTTGAAGATCCTGGTGCTCCTTCTGCGTTGAGTTTCGAAGTGAAACTATCCGTCGTGACTGGTGACGCTACGGGGTCAAACGCAGCAAGGTTCGAAACGCGAGCTCAATCCGTTCCCCACTTGGTTGAGAAGTATCGAGATCTCGTCGTTGCACGGTCCAACGATGCGAAAGAATTGCGGCAGATCTCGGAGGTACCCTGGCCGAAACAAGCGGAGTTCAACACCAAGAAGACACGTCTTGACGCGTTGGAAGCGCAACTTCAAGAGGAGGCAACTCCGAAGCAAGCCGTTCCTGGAACGCCGACTGTTCATAAACCGTTACCGCAAACTCCTCGGGTAGGTTACTGAGAGGAAAAGCGGGCCGTAACTTTTGTTCGGCCCGCTTTTTCTTTGGCTAGTAGCGGAGTTGTCGTGACTGCTGTTCTTCGTGGATAAAGTGCCCTGCTGTGCTCTGCTGCTGTCTAACGGCTTCAAATGAGTCACGGAAAGGCGCAAACGCCATGTTGCGATGTTCAGTCCGTACATGGTTTTGTGGCTCTGGAGCCCCAACTAGGTGGTGGCTATCGACACCGTAAAGGTCGCGATAACACGCAACCCGAACCGCATCCTGCCTCCACTGGGCTTCGCCTCCTGGCAAAGGCTCTCCGAGAGCTTTCACCCACGGTTGGTCTTCTGCGATGGCTGTATCAAGAATCAGTTCAGCTCGAAGCTGGATCGCTTCTTCTCGATCTTTCAGAGCGGCTAAGAAGTCGTTATCTCGAACCTGCGGTGCAACGTCGAGCAGACCAGCAACCTTGAGTTGAACGTTTGCATGGCTCTTCAGAGAGCCAAGTGACCCGTGCTCGTCACTGACTCCGAGCCGATTTATGCGTGAGCTGAGATAAGTAGTGAGATTCGCGATACTCGCCCGATCGGTAGTTAGCAGAATTTCGCGAAGTTCCTCTTCAGCATCTCGTCCTGAACGTTCGAGCAATTCGAGCGACCGGTAGAAACGGCGCTCTTGTAGATGCGTTGTGCCTTCATTGAACTGAATATCGAACTGATCGAGCAATGGCGCGAACCGGTGTCCATGCAAACTGTTCTCTGCAGCGGCATCGACAAACTGTTTGGTACGCCAATGCAGAACTGAAAGGGGATCGTGGCTCGAGCTAATCTCTCTCGTTGTGAGTAAGTTGTTCAGTGTTTCAGGAACGTCATAACCCAACTTCTCGATTCGGCTCATGTTTGCCATGAGGGGACCGAGAGAGGGGAGATCAATTGACTCATCTGTCGCAACATTGAGTTGTTTGAGGACGTCGAGCCATTCCTCGGCAAAAGCGTGGCTCATGAGCGTTTGGTATTCGGCATACAGTTGGGTGATGGAGCCCAAGCGTTCTGCTTCGAGTTTCTGTGTGTCGTGTGCAGCGAGGTCTCCCCCGCGCTGCTTCAACACTCCATCGAGTACTTCCCTCCAAGTTTTCACCATGCCAGTGTTTTGCTTTTCGCCAAGGGCTCCTTCCTCGTCGATGATGACGTAGGCCTTGTTGAGTGCTTTGCCTCGCGTCATGGAGACATAGAACGTTTCTCGTGACGCGCTGCTGTCAACGATGGTGTGGGCTGTGTCGACGGTTCGGCCCTGAGAACGGTGCGCTGTTGTCGCGTAGGCGAGCTGTACATGCTCCCGGCAATATGATGCAGGAAGCGTCACTGTCTCTTCTCCAGACGACACAGTAATGTCGCCAGTTTTTTGATCGACGGCCTTAATCACCCATTCGTCGTTGTTCTTGACCCAGCGGTCATGGTCAGTTTTGAGGTGTCTAGCATTTTGTCGCGTCACAATTCTGTCGCCTGGTGACGCGACACCCGATGCAATCTCTGCAGTTTCTGAAGCGTCAACAGCACCGATACTGACGCGCCATTGGCGTGCGATGTCGTTGAGTCTTTCGACCATGTCGTTTGTTGGCGCGATGAGGAGCGACGTGAGTGTCGCGTCACTGTCGCTCTTCGGTGTCGTCTCGTCATGTTTCCACGCGTCAACGGCGGCAGTAATGATTGTTTCGTCGAGCCCCCACTCGATACGATCGTTTTCAATATACGCTTCGAGACCATCGCTGCGGCCGAGTCGGAGAAGCCTGGAGGCGTCCGCTTCCCAGTCAGCTTTGAACCGATGGATTGAGGAGAGTTCTGCGACGTCTGGACGGTCAGCTGCAAGGAGACCAAAAGCTCCGCCTGCGTCGATTGCTGCAAGCTGTGCCCAGTCGCCCACGAGAAGAAGCTTCGCTCCAGCCTCTTCGGCTTGGGACCGGAGAGTATCGAGCGCGATGGTGCCTGCGATAGATGCTTCGTCTACGATAAGGAGATCGCCAGCGTTCAGCGAATAGTTGAACCCCTCACGGCTGCTCGTTCCCTGGTTCGTTTCGTGCAGCCACTTAGCGGTGTTCTCGGTTGCGATGCCGAGAGATTCTGCGAGGACTTCTGCTGCGCGAGCAGTCGGGGCAAGACCGCGAACACTGCCCGGTCCGTACTGGGTTTCCCAAATCTCGCGGAGCTTTTCAAGGCTTGTCGTCTTCCCTGCGCCTGCCGGTCCCACGAGAACGTCAACGAGCCTTCCCGACTGCGTGATGTTCGTGACGGCTTCTGATTGGTCGGCCGAAAGAATGAGCTGCTCTTCGCCAGTGGGTGCGGTTATCAGGCCCGTCACGATCTGTTCGTCAACGGTGATCCAGTCAGTTCTTCTTCCGGCTTCCAATAGTCGCTCCTCTGCGTCCCAGACCTCTGTTGTGGTGTAGAGGTCGTGAGCCGTTGGCTGGAAATGGGTGGCCCCATCCTGTGTCTGGAACCTGGTCGGTGTTCGTCGGGTGTTTGTAGGGGTAAGCGGTACAGCTTTCGAAAGTACCCGCTCAGTGATGCGTTTCACAGTCTCGCGCCGGTCAGCGTCAGAGCGGAATCTCCAGTGCGCGGTGGCGTCATACACTGCCTTTTCTGCGTTCGTGCGTCGCCAAGTGGAGCGTTCTTCTGCAAGCACACTCAACGCAAAGGATGCCGCCTCCTCTTCGTCTTCGATAGAAATATCGTCTTGACGGAAAGACCAGAGCGGGTAATCTGCGAGTCGTTTTTCTCCTTCTTTGACGAGCCGGTCTGCTGCCAAAAATGAATCACCGATATGTGGTTTCGCGCGTTGACGCCAGCTTTGCGTGAGGTCTTTCAACGAATGGATAATCTTCGCGCCTCTGGTACTGAGCGTCGCCTGTTGCCTGAACTTGATGATCTGCTGGGGGGATGGAGCGTGTCCATGCTTTGCGACATAGTCAGCTATGCGTTTCTCTTTCGCCTCTCGAATGGCCTCAGAGCGTTGTGAAAATTCTGCATTGAGGCTGTGAGGGATACCCGCTAGTTGCCATTTAATAGAGCCGCGTTTCGTTCCTCGGTCTAGAGAAAACTGGAACCGTCCGGCAGGCGAATCTACTCTCCGTTGACGAGAAAGCCATGCTTGATATTCCTGAGGGTGCTCAAGCACATCTTGCGTGGTCCAATCAGCCCCAAGCCGCTGAGACAATTCATCCATGAGTACAGTGTCGTAATGAGCCCCAGCCGTGGACACAGCAGGATAAAGCGCACGAGAGTCTATGGTTCTCCATTTTCCGTCGGCAGCCTGTACTTTGTTCGACAAAAGCATGTGTGTGTGAAGTTGTGGGTCTCCTTCACGGGAATCCCAGTGGTCGAAGAGGGCAGCAGTGATTCCACTCGTTTCGACTTGGGCGATACCTTGCATCCCAGTACGAGTGCGGACCACATCTGTTTCGAGCATCGCTACGGCTGACGCGATAGCCGCGCTATGCGCTTCTTGAATCGTCGATTTAAGATCCGGGTCAGCTATAGCCCACCATGAAGACACACTTTTAGGCGGGGAGAAAACAAACTCAAAACCGGCGACCGACTCTTTTTGCGGTTTCTGGAGTTCTTCTTGAGTAATTTCTGTTGCCAGCTTGTCGACGTCGACGGAAGCAATGTGCTCCGATGCTTCTGTGAGGACTTGCGTGAGCCGGGCTTGAACGCGCTCCTCGAGCGAGGTGGATACGTCAAAGCCGCGACCAAGAGGTACTTTGGTGACCGGGTGTGCACCCTCACCAAACAATGCTTTGAGTTCACTCTCTGAGGCTGGGTGAGCTGCCGTCAGCCCGAGCGTAGCCGCACCTTGGCCAATCCAACTTCCCGGTGGTGTTCCATCCCCTGTGTAGTAAGAGCTTTTTGAATGAGCACGTTCTTCGCCCTGAGCATCGACGACCGTGTTGAGGAGGTAGCCCCACGCGTCACGGCTTGCCCCTATTCGAGTCATTGTCATCATGAGTTTGCTCCGTTCTGCTCTGCCGTGAGTTTTCTGTGTGCATCGCGTCTGCACTTGTTGCTGCAATACCGATGCGAGATACGTACTGGAAGAAAAGGTTTCCTGCACTCGGCGCATTTTTTCGATGCTGCAAGAGCGCCCTGGGTTCGCCAATGCGCAGAGCGGCACTTTGGGGAGCAGAACCGATGCTGACGGTTCACCGGAGTGAAATCATTTCCACATTTTTCGTTGGCGCAGTGTGTGACAAGACGGCTGTTAATCCATGCGCTGATGCCCTTTGCTATTGCCTCGCTTTTGCGTCGACAAACAGATGAGCAATACAAGCTCTGTTTCGCTGGAGTGTTGAACTGTGTATCGCAATGCGCACACCGTTTCACCCATTTCCCGTCTTTGAAATACACCACCTTTCCGCGTTGACGAGGGTTTCGTCTGTGAGGCGAAGGAGACAGCTTGGGGCTGTTCGAGTCTGCGTAGTTGTTCGTCATTTCGCTTCCCAGAAGTGAATCGCTGCGCAGTGCATGGGACGCGAGCACGAACGCACTTTCCGCGAGTGCCAGTCGTGTAGGGAGAAGTTCCGGCGAAGAATGAGACGGAAGAGAGGCAGCGAAAGATGCCGATAGAGAAAGAGAGCTGGTGGAGAGATCGGGCATAAGAGAAAAGTCGGTGTAGGGGATTTGGTGTGTGGCGTTGCGGTTGGTTGAGAGCGCTGGTTGAATGCGGCTGACGACCGAGGCAGGCTATTCGTCCTCCTCTCTTGCGCAGCTATCCACATCTCACTGGTGTGGAAACAACAGAACTGAGAGTCGTTGAACGCGGCTATTACTGCTCCTTTTGCGATGAGACAACCTTCGCCCCAGATGAAGCTGAAGGGGTGCTTTGCCGAAACTGTGGCCTCGACACGAGTAACAGTGGCCCGGACTCGCCACGGCGCACATTGCAAACCCCTGACGAGCCAAACGAAAGATCAGAAAGCGACAGACCGGGTAGAAGCGATGCTCACCGCCGAGCGCTCATCAAGGCAGGTGTTGCTGTCGCGACACTGACTTGCGTCACGCTCGCTGGCGTCGGCGTCACACACTTCACCAAAGCGACACCGGCCCCGTCTGTCGCGACAGCTACGCCGGTGACCCGAATCTCTTTAGCGCAAGCAAATGCGCGACACATCACCGTCGACGTTGAAGGATATGACGCGACACCGGCATGGGCTATCGCCGGGGAAGCGACACACGTTATTGCGAGCGACACCGGCGACGCGCTGCTCTTGGTGACGCCAAATGACGCGACAGTGTATGACGTGGAGACAGGCGACATGCGTGACCGACACGCGATGTCGCCTGGCGACACGGCCCAGGTCACGGCTGTCGCGACATCGACCGGGTTCGTGGTGAAGCGACACGACACCTTGTCCGTATGGAGTGACGACACCGGGTGGCGACATGGCGACATCGACGCGAAAGCGACACTGTTGTCGCGAGGCGGCATTGCTGTCGCCGTGTCCCCGAAGGAGGAATACTCGCTCGTCAAAGACGACGCGACAATGATGGCAGTGACGCGACCTGGGAACGAGGCGACACTCATCACTGTGACGCCAACCCATGTCGTGTGGGAAGAAAAACGTCGCGTCACCGTGACCGCACGCGGTGACGCGACACCAGGTGGACGCGACGTGCCGCTCACTAGCGACGGCGACATGAAGCTCGACCGTGCCGTCGGTGCTGACGAGAAACATGTGTACGGGCTTTGGCGACAAGGCGACACCGCGTCACTTTCCAGTCACGACATTACGACCGGTGACCTTGTCGATAGCAACTCAGTGACGCTGGGCGATGACGAACACCCTTTCCTCTCTACCCACGGTGAAACGTTCCATGCCTATGCAAACGTCACCATAGACGCACTGGCAGGTGCCATCACCCCAGTCCCGACCGGACAACCGATGACGATAGCGGCCGGGGAAGGGTTCGTGACAGCGACCGAAACCAGAGCGACAATCCTGCACCCAAAGAAACAGATCGTGGAAACGATCACGGTCCCGAAAGGCACGGTCGTGACGGCGGTCAGCAACAGGGGCTTAATTCTGACGACTCCTCAGGGTGTTATCGCTCTCACCCCTACACAGAAAGAAACGAAGAAATGACAGAGATGAAGGCGATCACCTTCGCGTGCGGACATACCGAAGATCGAGACCTCTCGAACAAAGCGCCAGAAGACCGGAAAAGCTTCGCGAAATGGCTTTCTAGGCAAGACTGCGGCACCTGCTATTACGAAGCCAACAAGGGAAGACTCCAGGCTCAATCGAAGCGTGAATGGATACGTGAACAGAACAAAGAGATCGAAGCGGACATTCAAGAGCAACGGCTCCCAGAGCTTGGTGGTTCAGCGAAACAGGTTCCGTGGGCGAAACGGATCAGGTTCGAAAAACTGCGAGCAGCCTATGAAGAAGCCGTCGAAACCGAAGGGGCCTCTGAAGACGCATTTGAGACACGATTTGTTGAGCCCGCACGACTCATCACTTCAGCGAAATGGTGGATCGATCACCGCGAAGAAGACGCAGCGGCAATTCCCGAGCTCATCACGGAAGCTCTCGGCAATGAAGATGATGCAGTCAGTGAGAACCCGTTCTGATGAATACTGAAATCGTTGAGCAAACCAAAGAACAGCTCACCAAAGAATCCAGAACGAAAAGCATTCTCTTCATCATCGGGGGTGCCCTGATCGCTCTGGTGATTGCAGTCATAGCCGTCGTGGTGTTCATGCGAGCTTTACCCGGTGGCGACATAGAGGCGACGCCTGAAACAGTAAAGCCCCACATCGTCAGCGACACCAACTGGTCGATTGACGCGACACCAGGGGCGCGACATGTCGTGACCCCTGACGCGCTTGTCGTCCTCACTGATGACACCGTGACGCTCCTATCAAGCAGTGACGCGACACATGTTGCGACACTCGAAGACGCTCGTGGCGCGTCAGCGGCGACAGCGTTCGATGGTGGCGTAATTGTCTTCAACGATGACGCTATATGGACGTGGATACGTGAGGCGACAGAGTTCACAAAGCGCGACATCCCCACAGGTACTCACGTCAGAGTTTTAGGCGACACCGCGTTCACAATCAGTGACGACAGAACAAAAATCAACGTTGTAGAGCATGACGCGACACTCACCGAAGTGACGCCACCCAAAGAAGGAGCCGTACCGTTGACATCGGTAGGCGACACGATCATGTGGGTGACTGCTGGCGACAACTCGATCATTACGCAGCGGGGAAGCGAGACAGTCTCAGAGACAAAACTCGTAGCGCCAGCTGACGCGACAGGGGTGCTTCGTCGCCTCGCCGCAACTGACGCATTTGCATATGTTGTGTGGGAAGCCGGGGAAGTGGAGCTGCTTGCAATCCATGACGTTATGACGGGGGCGTTGCATGCTGTGACCGAAGTCGTTGATGCGGCCGAGCAAACCTGGCGGCTCAGCACTGACCGATCGCTCGCATACTTTGCGAGCGTCCTCATCGACACCAATAAGGGCGAAATGTCGTTGCTGACATCAGAGATTGCTGACCCAGTTGCTCTTCAGAAAAGCTTCAGCGGACACACTACAGAAACCGAAATTTTGACGTTCTCACCCAGTGGCGCCTCAGTGCTAAGCGGAGACGTGACCCAGGTTCTTGGACAATTCGCAAACGGTCTGTATCTCATCGAAAAGGGTAGCCAACTCCACGCCTTAGAGACGCTGCCATATCGAGACCTGAGTTGAACTGCGCTGTAGCTCACTTCTGATGGCGCAATTGCAAAAACGAAAGGAACGTAATGTTCAAAAAGATCGCAGTCAGTGGAGCAGTCACCCTCGGGTTAACGTTCGGTGGTGGGGCTATGGCAAACGCTGCAGAGCAAACTCCCGAAATCGACCTTGAAAAAGCGTTCGTCGCGCTTTGCGAGCTCGCAGACGCTGATGGCATCACGCTCGAGACTGACGAAGGAATTGTCGAGTTTAATGACGGCACCGAACTTACCGAAGCAGCAGAAGGAAACCCAGAACTCATCGATGATCTCCTCAAAGTGCAAGAGCCTGTGTTTCTGCAAGCATTGATGATGGACGAACCTACCGACCCTGTCGAGCCAGTGGAACCTGTGGAACCTTTGGAGCCCGTCGACCCGGTCGCCCCTGTAGAGCCGGTAAAGCCGGTAGAACCGGTAGAACCTATTAAGCCCGTGGAACCCGTTCAACCAGTGCCCCCTGTTGCACCGGCTCCAGCCCCAAGCCCCACGCCTGGCCCAGTAGCTCCTGCACCCGCACCTTCACCTGCGCCTGCACCTCAACCCATCTATTCGGGCGATTGGGGCGTGGCTGCACCTGTGGCCTACAGCAGTCCACGCTATGCCGGTACAGGCGACCAACTCGCGTTCACTGGTGGAGCTGGCCTAACCGGAGTCGTGGCGGCGGCTATCGCCGCTCTAGGGGCGGGTGGCCTCTTGCTCGCGCGAGGCCGCAAACCAGAGATAGAACTGTAAACGAAAGACCTGTGAAAGGGGAGCGGCATTCGAAGCTGCTCCCCTTTTTATTCACCAAGCAACAAAGTTGTTTAGTTATTCAATCGGAGACGAAAAGATGGATGAACAATGGCAAACGGTTTTCGAAGAATGGGTTCCTACCTACTCATGGCGAGTTGAGGCTGAGCGCGAACAAATCAAGCCGGGAGGCCTCCACTCATGGAAGCTCTTCTTCTGGAAAGTGTCTGATGAAAGCGAAGTGCTGATGAAGGCTGGATTGCAGTTCCTAACCAGTGAGCCTTTGCCTACTGATACATATGCCTGGGACTTTATAGCCGGTATGCAGCCGTTCTCGGACGGGGGCAGGTTAGAACTCCGAGAAGACTTTAGCCAATACGTACGGTACTGCTTGCTCTTGCTTGACTCTCCAGATGTTGCCGAGCGAATCTACGAATTAATTGGGAACTGATATATGCTCGCTGCATGATCACAGTGTGGTGTGAAAACGAGAACAGATCATTCGGTGCTGCCGCATTCCAAAATCTTGACCCCGAACAGAGGATGAGTCTCAGCTCCTCGCTTCAGTGTGAGCTCTGCGGCGCCTTTGCGTGGTTCGTGAAGGCATCTAGGAATGGTCGGGCACCCTGTTTTGCAGCGCGCCACGAAGAAGGCTGTGACAACAAGACTGAACGTGCAGAAACTCTTCTGCTGCCTGGAGAAGAGGAAACGTCGTCAATCAATGCGTTGTTCAATGAGTTCAGGTTGGTGCCAGTCCAGCAGAAGGGCCAGGTGAATGCTGAGGTTGGTGGAATAGAAGACGGGTTGAATAATCGGTCTTCACGAGTGCGCCGGCACGTTCTGGACGGAGAAAAGTCAAGTGTGCCTCAGAGGAATATGAACTCACTTCTGAACGGAGTTGTTTATAGGTTCGAAGAAGTAGCTGATGTGACACTTCGTCTTCCAGATGGGAAGAAAGGTAGCATTCGTCACTTAGTAGTGCCTTTGAACGAAGCTGAGGGAAACCACCTTCACAGAACCCGGCTTTATTGGGGAAAAATAAAACAAGTCAGAGAGAGCCACGGTAATTATTACCTCAACGTTTCGCACTTCCCAAGTGACGCATTCCATATTGAGGAGGCTCTATTTGAACAAGTACTTGCTCATTATCGTTTTTCAACCATGGACGATTTGCAAGAAACTTATGTGATGTATTTGGGTGTGCTCTCCCTCAACTCCACAACTTCTGCTAAAAAAGTGGAGATTGAAGATTTGTCCTGGCTTGGTATTTTGCGTGGTAATGAGGAATAAGTGAACAACAATATTCCCGTTCGTATAGATGTATCAATCGTTTTGAAAGGATAGACATGTGCGGCCGGTTTGTGATGGGAATGAGCTACGAAGAAGCAGAAGAGCACTTCAAGCTTTATTCGTTCGCGCCGGAGTTGCCGATGCCTTCTTGGAATATCAAGCCCACGCAGGACGTCACTGTCTTCTTAGAGGATCACAAAGAGCCGGGGCATTTCCGTGCTGAAGCTGCGCGGTGGGCGCTCACCCCGGTCTGGTCGAAAACCCTAGCGACCAAAACGCCGCTGTTTAATGCTCGGGTTGAGACGGTGCTTGAGAAGCCGAGTTTCAAGGCGTCAGCGAAGTCGCGCCGCTGCCTGATTCCGGCGACTGGGTATTACGAATGGACTGGTGAAAAGACAGCCCGTAAGCCTCATTTCATTCACCTGGCCGAGGAACCCATTCTCTTTGCTGGACTTCATTCGTGGTGGCATGAGCCAGATGCGGGGAATGATGAGGGCTGGCATCTCACCACAACGATTCTCACGATGGATTCCTACGGGCCGATGCAGCCCATTCACCATCGCATTCCTGTGTTCATGACGCCCGAGATGCAGGCTGACTGGCTTTCACCCGCGGTTGAAGGCGTGCCGGAGCTGTTTGAGATGGTCGCCGAGACGGCACGCAGCGTGGGGGAGCTTCTGGTTGAGCATGAGGTCGCGCCTTTGAAAGGCGACGGGCCCGAACTGCTCACAGCAGTTTGATGAGTGCCCGTTTCTTGATGAAATAGGCGTGCTTTTCAATATCGCCGCGTTCGAGCATTGCTTCGAGCTCTTGAATGTCGTCGAGAATGATCTGCTGCCGTTCTGGAGTCGTGGTCTACCGTATGGCTTGCTGTGCTCTGATATTCATGGACGATGAAGGCATCGGGTTATTACTCCCCAGATTGTGAAGTCTGCAAGCGGCGTACAGCTTTAAGATTTTGGGTTGGCTGATTTCTGTAACGAACATGGCGATTCCTCGTAAGTATGTTTGATGCGATAACACTCCTGGCTGAATTCTGGGAGGTGTTATGGGGGCAATAAGGTGATCCCGAGGGATAAGCGTTACGTGAATCGTGTGGTGGTGAAAGGTCATGAGGCAGGGCGCTGATATGACGATTATGATTTTTGTGAAAAGCAGCACCCCCGGCAGTAGCGCAGTGCTATGTCGGGGGTGCTGCTGGGGAATAAATTGTAGTGTCGATTTTGTCAGACACCTAGCCGTATCGGAAAATCGTGCATGAGTAGATTATCCATCTTTGGATTTTGTGTTGAAATCCTGAAGCTCGTCTTTCGCCTGGTTGAAGACTAGAGCCCCGCCACCGATAGCGCCAATACCCATCAACAGAAGGAGTTGAGGCAAGACACCTAGATCAAGAATTAAGGTGATCAGGCCTGCGATAGCGCAGATAGCGCCCGTGTAAATAACTGAAATACCTGCCTTTCTTCTCTTACACGCGGTGTCATCTGCGAACGTCGTATTTGTGTTCCTTGACAGCAGAATTGCGAGTACGCCGAGGACGGGAAGAGCACTTCCGCAGACGAACGCAATAGTCAGAGGCTGATCTAGAAGAGCAAATAGAAGGCTACATAGAATGGCAATGCTAGATACCGTCACCATCGAGATTTTTAGTCCCCGGTTCGACCGTGACGCGTTGCTCTTTATGTTTCGCATAGGACGCATACCCTTCCACTCATTTCGCCTACAACTGACTTAGCACTTAGTCCCGACCCAAATCAGGAACCCTTCTGTGCCCACAGCGTACACAACAGCCAGAGCCACCGCTCCGGCTGCACCAGCTGCTATCAAAGCGGCAATCATCGCTCCAAGTCCGTATGTACGCAGCAAGCTCACTGCATAAAGAATCACTGAACACACAATGTTGCTGTCAGCTGCGGCTACTGCCTGTCCGTCAACCTCAAGAGCGGATCCACCGCTAGCGATCTCAGCGAGGTCAACTGTCTCGGTTACCCCACTCTCAGTAGTCACGGTCATCAACTGCGTTTCGTCGTCGATCGTCACTGTGGTGGTACTACCCTCCACAGTCATTGCAAATGAGCCGTCTTCGAATTCTTCTACTTGGACACCGTAGAAGTCTTCCGCTTGTTTAATCTGCGGACTTGCGGCCTGGGCACCGCTCTGAGGCATCATTGCTAAAGCCAGCGCCATGACTATCGTCACGACTGCGGCGATTAGGGCTTTCAAACCAGAAAACGCCTTTACTTTTTTGTCTTCACTTAGAGCCAAAACGCTCATCGTTCTCACTCTCCTCGGAGTAATGTGAAGAGATCAAAACAGTGATCTCAACTGGAAAAGCGCCGGAACCGGAGTGGCCGGCTTCCCTAGTCTTAATGCACACAACATGCCGCGGTAGAAACTTAGGTACTTGGTTTTGTTTCGTCAAAGATCTCTGCGAGTGAGATAGCTCCGATCCGCGTAGCGTAGATCAGTACCTGAACTCTGTCGCGAACATGCCATTTGGCCATAATTCGACCAAAGTTTGCCTTAACAGTTGTCTCTGCCAGGTTGAGCTCGTCCCCAATTTCAAGGTTAGACATACCTTTCGCTAACAATCGTACGATTGAGAGCTCCCGCTTCGTAAGCCCCTGTCCCTTCACTAATTGCCGGTTCTCTGGGTTCTGCACAGCAGAAACGAGAGCTCTCGATATCTGGGGTGAGAGTGCCGACCGGCCACTATGTACGTCTACGATGGCTTGGATCATCGCTTGTGGCTCCGTATCTTTTACAAGATAGCCAGCAGCCCCCGCGCGCAACATCGAAACAACGTGACGCTCGGAAGAAAATGTCGTTAGGGCCAGGACTATTGTCCCCGGATACTTTGAAACGATCTCTTCTGTCGCCTCGACACCGTTTGTGCCTGGCATTTGAATATCCATGAGAATAACATCGGGATTAGCAGACTGCATAATCCCTAAGGCGGTCAGGCCATCATGAGCCTCACCGACGACGGTAGTCCTTGGATCGGCTTCTACAAAAATGCGCAGAGCATGTCTAACTAATGCTTCATCGTCTACGATCAGTACCCGAATAGCGTCCATCTTGAAGAGTTTAACCTGGTCGGCAAATTGCGCACAGGCACGAAAGGTCATCAATCATAGAGACTTAGGTATCTACTCTTTTGGTGACTCTACCTGGAACATGAGGGGTGACAACCTCATTTTTGACGATCGGATCGCTGCTCTATGTTCTCTGGCACTAAAATTATTGCTCCACTGCAACTTTCGTTCTTCGAGTGGCTCTGCCAAATGTTTGGAATTTGTTCCTGAACCACTTACTCAGCGCGTGACAAATCTGTTTTTGTAAGGCCCAGAGCATAATAGACAGAGAAACATCAATAGCCTTGAGCGGGGAGGTTTTCCCTGCACAGAAAGATGGGACTGTCTAACGTGGTGGCTGATGACAGGATGTCGAGTTCGGCGCGCGCCATTTTGGTCGTTGTAGTGATTATTGCTTTCCTAGCGAATTTGGTTCTTTTCCTATTTTCAGACGGTGAGCCTTCACCAACAGGCCAGTTGGACGTTCTCGTGTTTGTGGCAATTTTGCTCTTTGCCTGGCATCCGCTAAGCGCTGCAGTTTCTCTAAGTCTTCTCGCTTCAGCTGCTCTCGTGCTTAACGTAGGGGGTCCCTACGTTTTTGTTCTAGCACTTGCAACTGGACTTGTTTTCTTTTGCTGCAGGCGCTGGGTGGCTACCGTTTACAGCTCATTGACCATTGGGTTTATGGTCATTGCAGAGGTACTTGAACAAGGAATTACTCCTGGCGCTTCTCTCGGTTTGTTTGCAATTGGTGTGACTTCAGGACTTATCGGTTGGGTGTTACGTCTGCAGAGAAACAGAGTTTCTGTTCTGAATGCTGATGTCGATAGGCTGCAGCGTGAACTTGAACAAGCGGTTGCAAACGAACGCGAGAGAATTTCTGACGAATTACACGATGTAGTCGCGCACGACATAACCGTTCTTCTCATGCATACACGAGTGCTTACCCTCCCAGGCAATGAGAACGACCGAGACATCTCCGTACGAGCGATCACAGAAGCAGCTGTTCAAGCTATGACTGATGTGAAACGTATGATGCGTGTTATGGACAGTAGTCAGGACATTGCACAAACGATAATTCCCAATTCTTTTAGAATTCAAGAGCGTATTGAAAAGATTTCTGAAGATTTCCGTATTGCAGGAGTTCAAGTGGAAACTAAGAGTTTGGGCGAAGTAAGACTGTCGCGAATTGTGGAGTCCACTCTTGGTCATGTATTTAACGAATGTGTGACCAACGTCATGAAGCATGCTCCGGGGACTGAGACGGTCCGAATTGAGTTAGAAGCCCTGGACTTTGAGGTGAGGCTCGGGGTGTGGAATGCAACAGCCACAGAAAAATCAGGTGTTGCTTCCAACTCGTCGGGATATGGACTTCGTCGAATGGAAGAGCGGGTTCAGCTCCTTGGGGGTGAATTCAAAGTGACTGTAACGAATGATGGATGGTCGGTTGAAGCCATTCTTCCCAAATCATAATGAAAAGAAGCACCCCAGGGCAGGGGAAAAGCTCCTCGGAGGGTACTGCCTCTGGGATGTCGTAGACAACAGAGGGTGGTGGGGTGGTCGTCGTTCGATCAGATCAATAATTCGGGATACCCGCGATTTTGTCTGGCTGAAACCCTGACCAATGATCTGTGTTAGTTAGAACGACAGGGGCAGCTGAATATCCGAGGCTTCTAACTTTCTCCAGGGCTTCAGCATCTTGTGCGAGTTCTACAGTTTCAAATTCGATACCGCGTTTAGTTAATGCGAGTTTGGTCATGTCGCATTGTGCACATCCGGGTGTGGTGTAGATCGTTACGGTTTGCATTTAGTCCTCCAGTCTCTTGAATACGCTTTGTGCGCACTCCCTCTCCATGTTTTTGCCGGAAAGGCACTTTGTGCCTCGGAGGGTGTAGTGATGGAGTGCAACCAACCGTGGAATACCGGAGCGAGCGCAGCGAGTGAGGATATGCCGCGAAAGTGGTTGTGCGGAGTCGCGGAGCCCGTAGAATGCCGCAGGCTTTCCGCAAAAACATGGCGTTATGCTGTCAGTAGTTGGTTTCTCGAATCAGTATTGTGAGAATCGGGGATTCGCTGACCGATTGTCGGAAGCTGGCTCACGGCTTGCTTCAGCTCTTCTTCGCCGACCTGTATGTATAGCTGGGTCGTGGCGAGTGAAGCGTGACCTAGAAGTTGTTGAACAACGTGCAGCTGCGTACCCTGTGCCAGTAAAATACAAGCATAAAAATGTCTCAATGAATGCGTTGTCAATCTTGTGTCGGTTATCCCGATTCTTCGCATCGCTTTAGAGATTGCCGTACTGGCACTTTTCATGAGGACGTGTCCGCCGCCGTTAGGAAATTGACTGCTTGTGTACGGTGAAGGAAACCACCATTCAGACCGTTCTTTGGCCTTTCGTTGAGCGACCTCTTGCACCGCGCTATTTGCGTGGATGGTTTGGATGAGCCCGCCCTTGCGGGATGAGTGGAAAGAGTTTGTATGCCAGTCATAGTCGCTTTTCCTAATTCTCACGACTTCCCCGATGCGCAAGCCGGTGTTCGCAAGAATAGTTACCTTGTCCCGGGTCGCCTGTCGAATATCTGAATTCATCAAGGCGTTGATGTGCTCAATGCTGAGAGGTCTGGCTTGTCTCCTGGGTACTTTTACGCGTGGAAGACGTGAGCCCGGATCGTAAGCAATATAGCCAGATTGATGCATCCACCGTGTCCAGTTTTGCAAATATGAACGTTCCACCTGCTTGGTGCCGGGAGATAAAGGGCCGCCAGTCCTGTAATGGGGACGATTCAAGAAATCGAGCAGGTCCTCAGTGGTTATTAATTGTGGGCGTCTGACTTTGCTAAAGCTGATTAAATTGCGTAATAATTCGTCGCGCCCAGCTATGGTTCGTTCGCTTAGTCCTGCAGCGGCCTGATACTTTGAGTATTTGGTTAGGGAAGTCTCCCACTCCACGTTTTTCTACTTTCTATCTGACGAGAAATTAACCTCCCCGGCTAAAGATCATTCCTTAATTTCGTCGAGAGCTATGCATGAAAGCGTCAGCGGGCCAGGTGTGTCGTCGGTTCAAGTGTTTTCTGTTGGAAATCTACAAAGATCACGTCAGATACATCGGACTTATAATCCGCGGGTCGCCGGTTCGAGCCCGGCTGGGCCCACATCAAAGAAACCCCTGGTTCTTCGGAGCCGGGGGTTTCTTTCGTCAATATGGCTTCGCGGTTCCTCTGAAACGCGAGAGCACGTGCCCGAGGTGCCACGTTTCGCGGGCAATGCGGTCTGCGATCTCGTCGCCTTTTGCGAACCATGAACGCGGGAGCATAACGTATTTGTCGGGATGTGGGCGACTCATATTGATGTTTGCAGGGGTTAGCCACTCTTGCATCCAGGAGGAGATGTCGTCGGTTAGTGCTTGGCTGAGGCCGTAGACCTCGGGCGAGGAAGTCCAGCCCGCAAGGGTGTCCCAGAGTGGCCACTCGTTTCCGTGCTCAGGGTAGAGGATAATTTCGTGCAGTCTGCCTGCGCGAGCTCTTGCCGCGCGTGAGATCGCATCTTCCGGAGAGTAGGACGGGGGATACAAGAGTTGTTTGCCGTTGAAAGGATCCGTCGTCTTTTTCCAGCTCTCGTTTGGAGTCAGGACGTGAAAGAAGTCGTTCTTTGCCCTTCTTCTGGCCTTCCAAAACTTGTCAAGCATGCTCTTAGACGACCAGCCATGCAAGCCTTTGTCAAGGCTTCGCGGGTTGCGTAAGAGTATTTTGCGGCTGTTTCCCGCGCGGCAAGGAGCGTACTTTGGGCGTGCGGAGTCGGAACGGACCGCAGAGGTTTGAGTCTGGTCGGCTGCCTATCCCGGCTCGCAAGTGGGTAGAGATGTGTTGCCAGACGATAACTAAAGCCTGATTCTCATTGTGAGTGAGGGCAATGTGTGCAAGTCTCAAGACTAGGCGGTTGGGACGGGCCCGATGCTCTGTCTCGAGAAGGGTGCGTGATGACGAAGAAATTTCAACTGGCTGCTACGGCGGCCACAATACTTCTTGGAGGGTCACTGGGCTTTGTCGGTTTGACCCCCGCTTACTCGGTAGGGCAAGAAACGGATGCCGGCAAAACTGCCGTGAACTCAGACCGGCTAGACCCTGAAACGCAAGCAATCGTTGACGAGATGACTGACCTTGCGACGTCAGACACCATGCAGATGATTCAAGACGCTGGGCTGAACGACTTAGACCCGAGATATCAAGGCTTGACCGTTGTCGATGTCGAACTTCGAGGGCAGGTCAGACTTCGTTTCTATGAAGAAGCAGATGTGGCGAATGAAATACTCGCCATCGTTGATGAACTGAACGAGACGTCACCGTTGCCGATCATTCCGGTCCCGTCGCAAGCTGATATTCGGAAGGCCAGAGAACTGGGCGAGCACTTCACCGACGGTGGCGAAGACTCGATCGCGGCCTCGCTCGGCATTCATGGCGTGACTGGTTTTTCGCTGGATCTGTTCACGGGGGAAGTCGTTGTTGCCACGAATGACCCTGACAGTCTCGCTACCGTTGTGAAAAAGAATGGGAAACCCTTCGTGACCTACGATGGGATCACGATTGAGGTTGTGTTCAGCGATTCAAACCCGCTCGATGGTTTTCAACTGCTTTTGGGTTCGTAACGCTCAGCACCACAGACATCGGCCTGCGTTATGCGTAGACCAGCGAGATCAGCCATCCTTTTCTTGCGCTCTTCGCCTTGCTAGGGTCGCAGGCATGGACAAGATGATTCCTGATGTCCCTCGCAGTGGCAAGAAAGTGGCTCGCAATGCAGCGATGTTCTTTCTGTGGGCCATGATTGCGTTCTTTACGACGAGCCGTATGGCTGCAGGGCCCCTGTACTTCGTCGTCATGGTCTCAGCCTTTTTGCTCCTTGTCTTCTCTGTTTTTGAGGTGGGGCAGTGGGCCTGGCGAAGAAGGCACCAGCACGATTAAGGCAGGGTGCGGTTGCCGGTGTGAAGGAGTACTCAGCACACCTGCCCCGCCTATGTCTGCCCTGTTTTCGCCTAGTTTTACGCCGCGATGGCAGCTCTGAGACGTTGCCGGGTGTGTAAGCGCCCCGCAACGTCTCGCGCTAATGATGACTTTTTAAAGACGCGATGCGGCATCACGGGTATCGTGCATCACTACGCCGTCGACCAGCGTGAGCGTTGCGGCGCTGCCCACGAGATCGCGAGGCGTTCCATGAAGCGGATCAACGCCCCATACCGTGATGTTTGCTCGGTGACCCGTCGCGATACGACCGAGCGTTTCGCCTTTGCCGGTTGCCGTCGCTGCCGCAGAAGTGAGGCTTTCGAGCGCTTGAGCGGGAGTAAACACGCGCTCTGGATGGTACGGTGAGCGACTCGCATCGAGCGCCGACTCCGCGGTGAGTGCGATGAAGAGATTATCTGGTGCATAGTGCGGGGCAGTGGGCGCATCAGTGCCCAGGACGAGGGGCACCCCTGCGGCTCTGAAGCTATGCCACGGGAAGCCGCTCTCGGCACGCTCGCCACCAAGCACAGCCTGCCAGTTGTCGAGAATTGCTGGGTCGCAGTGCACTGGCTGAACCGAAGCCGTGACGCCCAATGCTGCCATGCGTGCGATGGTCTCGTCGGTTACTGATTCTAGATGCTCAATGCGTGCACGACGATCATTTCGAGGGCCATTCTCTGTCATGCAAGCCTGCACCATGTCGAGCGCAATTGCGCTCGCCTCATCACCGATTGCGTGAAGCGCGAGCTGAAGACCCGCGGCATCGGCAGCAACAGCCACAGGAATAGCGTGTTCACGGTTCCAGATGGGGGCCGGGTGTGAACCGTTGACGAAGGGCTCTTGCATCGCGGCAGTGCACGCATCGATGACACCGTCGAGCACGAACTTGACGCCGACGATCGAGAGCCATTCGGCGCCATGGTCTGCATGCAGGCTGTCACGCACTTCGATAACCTCTTCGATCTGTGCGAGGTCTTGGGCAGTGTCGCCGGTAGCGGTGAGCATCCAATGGGCAGTGATGGGAAAGGGGAGGCGTCCGTCGCGGGCGAGCCTGCGACGGTAAGCGGCAAGCTCTGCGTGGCCAAATGACATTTCTGTGGCGCCGGTGACGCCGCTCTCGAGATAGGCAGTAAAGGCCGCATCGAGGTACCGGTCTTCGTCTTCTTCTCCGCGAAGCGATTCAAGGTATTTCCACGCGAACGAAACCGCGGCAGTCTCGAGCAGGAAGCCCGTGGCGTTCCCTGCGCTGTCGCGCACGATCTCGCCGCCCACGGGGTCCGGGGTTTCTCTGGTGATGCCCATTGCGTTGAGCGCTGCAGTGTTGACCCAGACTGAGTGGAGATCGTTTGCGTCGAGTACGACGGGCACGTCAGCAACGGCGGCTTCAATCTGTGCCGCATTGGGACGTTCGCCCTCGTCAAATATGTCGAACCGCCAGCCTGAACCGAGCAACACCTTGGCATCAGGGCTCGCAGCACGGGCGGCTGCGAGTCGGTGCTGCACCTCAGCAACGGTCTCTGCATCGCGCAGGGGTACTTTTGAGAGGGTCTCTCCGAGCATCAGCATGTGCGCATGACCCTCGATAATGCCGGGGGTGACAACGGAGCCACCAAGATCCACCTCAACTGCTTCATTACCGGCGGCAGCCCGTACGACGTCGAGGTCGCCTGCAGCGATGATGAGCCCGTCGCGGCAGGCGAAGCTCTCACGAGGTGCATCGCTGGCTACGCCGGTGAAAACCGTTGCTCCGTGGTAAATAGTGGGTGAGGAAGTCATGTGGCAGATGCTTTCTTGTGTGGAGGGGCTTGGTTAGTATGAGGGACGCTCTGAGGCTCGGGCGAGTGCTTTTTCAGCGCCTACTGAAACGCGTGCGATTGCGTTGGTTGGTGCAATTGCGATGAAGCTCACGAGGCCAGCAATGAGGGTGAACGTGCCGGCACCGACGAGTTCGATGAGCCACCCACCGAGCAGCGGTGCGAAGCTTGAACCGATGAGGTAAGCGCCGATCAATGGCCCAGACCATCGACCACGCGCATCAAGCCCAGCGGCAGCTGCGATGAATAGCGCAAATGAAAACGCGTAAATCGTGTTGATTGCAATGATGAGCGTTGCGAAGACCGTGGGGTCGTCGACGAAGCCGACCGTAATTTTCAATGCACCGCCGATGACGAGGGCAATTGAAAGGGGGAGCGCGCGGCCGATGCGTTCGCCAAAAATTGTGACAGTAAGCATGCCGAGTACGCCACCGGCGGCCGCGAGGCTCAGCGCGAAGCCGAGTGGTTGCTCGCCGAGGCCGACTGCTTCTCCGAGCACCGGGGCCATGGTCCAAATTGCGTCTTCACTCGCGCCCCATACCGGGAACACGATGAGAATTGCGATGCCCGCAAGCGTGATTTTGCGTGGCGCTGCGATGCTCAGGCTGGTGGTGACATCGACGGGTTCTGCGTGGCTTGGGGCATCGGGAAGCCATTGCGCGAGCAGAAGCGCAATGAGCGAGAGTAACGCGAGCGATCCGAACACGCTTGTTTGAGCGATGCCAAAGATGGGAATGATGCCGAGAATGATGGCGATGAGCACCCGGTTCACAAGCCCGCTGGCTGCTGAAATGCGGTTTGGGTTGCGCAGTGCTGCGAGGGCTGCACCGGAAGTGGAGATCGCTGCACCGATGCCAGCGCCGCCCAGGATGAGGCCTGCGACAACGACGCCTGGAGTGGGCGAAAACGTTGCAACCGCGAAGGCGGCGGTGGCGATAAACAGGCCGGTTGTTGCGAGGTTCCGGCGGTGCTTTCCTGCCGCGAGTCGCGAAGTTCCCAGGCCGATAATCGCCGAGGCGAGTAGGGCCCAAGTGAGAATGTTGCCACTGCTAATGACATCGAATCCGAGTCGGCCAAGCGCGGTCATCACGAAGGGGGCAAGGTTTGCCATCATCAGGCTTGCGAGGGCGATGACAAAGGTTGCGCTGCCGTTGCGAAGCGTCAGCGGGCGACGCGGGTCACTGTGTGGCGGCTGTGCGAATTCTTGCGACAGTGCTGATTCGGGGGTGTTGGTGTGGGGCATGCGGTCTCCGGCGGCTTTGGCGGTGATTAAAAGGAAGTCGTTACTCAGTGAACGAATTAACCGAAACTATTTCGGTTATTGTGATTATCGTCGCCCGTATGGCAAGATTTGTCAAGACCGTCAAAGGAAGGGGCACCGTGGCGAGACCTTGCACGACACTGCTGAACCGCGAGATCATTGGCCGTGCAGCGGTTGAATTCGTAGACTCGGGCAATGAACTTCAGCTGGTGCCTCTCGCCACAAAGCTCGGCGTGAGTGTTTCTTCGCTTTACCACCACGTCCAAGGTCGCGAAGGCGTTATTCGTGCGATGAGGCACGTGCTCGTGACCGAGTACTTCGAACAGGGGCCGACTGAGGGAACCTGGGAAGAGCGCATTCGTGGCGAAGTGCACCGCAGCTGGCGCATGTATGCCGAACATCCCGGCGTGCTACAGCTGATGTTGACCGTTGTCATCGATGAGCCTGACCTTATGCACTATTACGGGGCGCTCGCGCAAACGCTCGAAGAAGCGGGTCTGGCACAGTCTGAGATTCTCACCACGATTGAAGTCATTGATGCGTTCTCGTTTGGGGCTGCGCTCGATGCGCTTTCGCCCGCGCGCATTTTTGATGCCGAGCGGGCCTCAGCACATCTCGTGACGCTCATGAACGATCACCCGAGCGGCGACGAACGGAGCTCTCTCGTGTTTGAACGAGGTCTTGATTTCATCATCGCGGGTATTCGGGCGAGGGTCGACGCAATCAGCTAGAGAAAGCGCTTGGGCGATCCACTGGTTATTGATTCTTGCCAGGGAAACAATGGAGCGTTGCTGCGGCAATCGAGAGCACGGCGGCAGCCGCGGCGACGAAAGCGAGGGCTAGCAAGGGCGATGCGGCGGATGCTTCGACTGTGGGCGTCGCGAGTTCGGCCCCGAGCGCGTTCACGAAGAAGGCCGTGGGCAGCCAGGTGAATACATTTGCGAGTGGCTGCGGCAAGAGCGCTAGCGGGACCGCTGCACCTGAGGTAGCGATGACGAGCATCGTGGCGATGAGCGCGAAGCCCATGGTGCGTTCGGGGCTGCGAAATCTCGCTCCGATAAGGCACCCGAGCGAGAGGAAGAAAGCGAAGCCTGCCGAGAGTACGAGCGTGAAGCGGGAGAGCGCTGCTGGCGAAGGGGTGGCGAATCCAAGAGCGAGGCCAACGATGAGAGCGACCTGTACGGCGCTGACCGGCAGACGGGCAACGAGGTGGGCGGTGACGAGCGGTACACTGCGGATCGGCGTCGTGCTCAGATGTTGCAGCACGCCTGTCGCGCGATAGGTGACGAGCGGGGTGGCGGTCGTGACGAAAGCGAGGGAGCAGCATCCGATGAGGGCGAGGGTGGGAAGTGAGGCTCTGACGATTCCGAGTGTTGGCAAGTGTGCTGAGCCAGCTGTCTCGGAGTGGCCCACAGCGAGCACGACATCGCAGAGCGTGATGGCGACGAGGGCCCCGGCAAAAGTGAACAGCATGGTGAGCATCGCACGCTTGTCTCGGAGCGCCTCACGACCGAACGCCAGGCAGAGCTGCCGAAACTGGGTGGCGTTGCCGAGCGGCCTCATGATGATGGGGTCCAGCCGGCTTCGCGCTCGCCAGCCAGACGCATGAAGACGTCTTCGAGCGAGGGGGCCTCAACGCGCATAGCCGAGGCGTGAAGACCACGATGAAAGGTGACGCGGCGCAAGAGCGCGTCGGGGTTGGCCGTTTCGATGCTGATGCGCAGTGCGTCGGGCACCTGATCGACGGTAAAAGGGGCTTCGCCGGCGAGCTCTGTGATGACGGCCCTATCGGTAGCCTCTGGCACCGTGAAGTGAACGGTGCTTCGTGAACCGTGCTGTTCGATGAGCTTTTCAGGCGTGCCCTCGGCGACCACTTTGCCGGAAACCATGATGGCGAGGGTGTCGCAGAGTTCGAATGCCTCGTCCATGTGGTGTGAGACGAGAATGACCGTAACGCCCTCGTCGCGCAGGCCGCGTATGAGCGCCCAGAGCTCACGCCGCGCAGCCGGGTCAAGCCCCGCCGAAGGCTCGTCGAGTATGGTCAGCTGTGGCCGGCCAATGATGGCGATGCCGATGAGTAGGCGACGTAGCTGGCCGCCAGAAAGCTTCTTCACGCGTGTGCCGAGGCAATCGTTGAGTCCGGTGATCGCGATGACCTCTTCGAGCGGGCGAGAGCCGTCGTAGAACGAGGCGAAGAGGGCCAGCGTCTCTCGCGTGGTGAGCGTGGGAAAGAGGTTTGCCGCCTGTGGCTGCACTGAGACACGCTTCGTCAATTCGTCACGCTGGGCCACGGGGTCAAGCCCCAAGACTCGCACCGTGCCAGCGGTCGGCGAACGGAGTCCCGCGAGCATTTCGACCGTGGTTGTCTTGCCGGCTCCGTTGGGGCCGAGAAGGCCAAACACCTGGCCTTCTGCGACCGTGAGGTCGATGCCGTCCACGGCTGTGCGCTCGCCATAGTGTTTCTCGAGCGCACGAACGTGCACAGCGGCAGGAGGCTTGGCGTGAGCACTCATGCACGGCCTCCGGTCGGTGGTGAGTCGCTGTCAGACGGAAAAAAGATGCGCTCGATTGGGAGCTCGAACACCGAAGCAATTCGGAATGCGAGAGGCAGCGAGGGATCGTAGCGTCCCTTCTCGAGCGTGTTGATCGTTTGGCGCGAGACCCCGAGGGCCTCGGCCAGCTGTACCTGCGACCAGCCCTGCTCAGTGCGGAGCTCTCGAACCATGTTTTTCACCGGTTGCCCCTTGCAAAGCTAACCGGCAGAGCAATGCCCCATGCTGCCATGCCGACCGTGAAGATCACCATGCCGCTCATAGGAATCGAGAAGCCTCCACCCTCAAGCAAGCCAATCGTGACCGCGGCTACCATCGCTGCCGCAAACCCAAATGACATGCTCCGTGAGAAGAATTGCCGCTGCATTTCATCCATGCGGCGGCCATGACGCCAGATCGCAAAGGGAACCCAGACGAGTGGCACGAGCGGCAACAGGGTTCGCGTGAGGTGCTGCCAGGTGCCGTGCTCGGTATGCCAGAGCGCTGGCAGCGCAATGAAGAGCAAGATGAAGAGCAAGAGACCACTCGTCATCTCCCAGACATAGGTGATTGCGGATCGCTTCTCGCTCGAAGTGTATTGAGATGCGCCGTTCATGGTGTCACGGCCTCCTTTGCTCGGTGATCGTGAGTTGGTACGTGCGCGGGGGAGCCGCCGGTGCTCCATTCGAATCGCCGTAGCGCCGTGACTCCCGCGACGACCGTCATCACGAGCATCATTGCCCACAGCAGCGGCACTGGCATGAAAGCCTCACCGCCCGTAAGATCTGGGGCGAGCGCAGAAGCGAACCAGGTCGTTGGTAGCAACCGCGGAAGCGATTCGACGAGGGGCGAGAGTGTTCCCGCTGCGATGGGCAGGAAGGTGCCCGAGCACATCATTGCTCCAAGTGCTACCGCAACACTTATGTGGTGGCTTGACTCGGCGCTTTGCCCTCGGCCCGCAACGAGGAGCGCGCATGCGAAGAGCATTGCCGACCCGATGAGCGTCGTGGTGAGTAGCCGCAGAAGGTTGCTTGTTTCACCGGTGAAGCCCGCGGTGATGGCGACGCCGTAGCCGACCGCTACTTGAACGCCGACGAGCACGACGCGAATTGGCAGTTGAGCCAGCACGAAGGTCGAACGTTTGAGTGGTGTCGTGCCGAGTAGCCGTAAGAGGTCACGTTCTCGCATTGCGACGAGTGGAACCGTGGTCGCCATAAACGCGGTCGCGGTGATGCCGGTCATGACGATGCTCGGCAGCGCGAGACGCAGTGGGTGCGTGCTCGCAGAGTCTGCTGCGTTTGGCAGCATGATCGTGAAGAGCCAGTAGATCAAGAGGAGCCAGCCAAAGAGAAAGAGCGGGGCAAAGCCGGTGAGCTTGTCGCGCATGAGGTCGCGGGTGCTCATTGCCGTGAGCTGCCATAGCGCGGTGCGACTGCTCATGTGTCTGTCCTGACTGTAAAGGTAGCTTGACATAAGGATAAAGTTTTCATCCGGCGTATGTCAAGCGTGCTTTACGTTCCGGTGAGAGACGTGGCGAGGTTCACTGGTAAAGCCCTGGTCGTGAAAAAGATTGGGCTGGCTAAGCTGAGCAGTATGTCACACACGAGGATGCGTGAATGAGCGAACTCACCAACTGGTTACTGAGTCTCACGACGCTTACCTTCTCCGCCGCGCTCACCGGCGCGGTGACCTACTTTGCCTCGACGGGAGCGCTTCCGCCCAACGGGTTTATTGGTATTCGAGTCGGCCGCATCGATCGCTCAGAAGAGGTCTGGCAGCGGGCGCACCGAAAAGCTTTGCCCTTCATGCTCGCTGCCAGTAGCGTGGCGCTGCTCAGCGTCATTGCGTCTGTGATCGTTATGGGCGACCCCGAAAAGCGAATCACGTGTATTGTCTGGGGCTTCTTCGCTCTGCTCGGAGTCGGCATGATCGCCGCCCTTATTGCCTTTCTCGATGCTCGAAAACCGGCTATTACCGACGAAGAGTGCGCAACCATCGTCGATGACGTCGGTGGCACTGAAGACGATCGCAGCGGCCATGAGGTGCAAAGGAACGATGACGCGAGCGATGCTTGAAGCGCTGCTCAGCGCGTGCGCCCCTAGGCCTTGAGTAGCTGCCGCACGACCTCTGCAGCCGCGGGGCCGTCGAGAGCGGGCATGTTGGCCCAGGATCCGCCGCCGATGATGGCCTCAACCGTGGGAACCCAAACCGTCGTGGTCGTGGCCCCGGCAACCGCCGAGCCGAGGTCGAGAGAGAAGGCGACACCGTCGTGCTGTGTGATCCACTCGGCTTCGACGACTGAGCCGCCCTCGGCGTTTTCAATCATGCTGGTGTCGGGCTTTTCACTGCCGGGCTCGACCGGTGTGAGGCTCACTGAGACCACGCGAATATTGGCGAGAGCGGTCTCGCCCTCGGCGGTCTCCCAGAGGCAATACACGCCCCACTCGTCGACACCGTTATCTTCGGCGGGAACGAGACCCTCGATGTACGGCGCGACGACCGCCTCAACTTGGTCGCACGACGTGATGTGAGCGATCGACGCGCTGTCGGTAGGTGCGTCATTCACGGCTTCGTCGGTGACCGTTTCGCTCGCCTGATCCCGAGGTTCGTTGTCGTCGGTGACGGTGGGGTCGCCCGAGCAGCCGGCGATGAGAAGCAGCGTGCTGGCGGTGGCGAGCAAGGTGAGGGCTGTGCGCATATCGATCAGTATCAAAGGTTGGCGAAGGCGCTTGAGGCAACGAGGAAGGCCCCGAAGCAGAACCGCGTGAGGATGGGGGAATACGCGGGCTTCGGGGCCAGGAACTCAGAACCTCAGTTCTGAGCTTTGTTCCGGATACCTCCGGAACAAATCGTGTTTGCTAGTCGAGGCTTCGCTCTCGTCGTGCAAACAAGGCAGTTGCTACACCGCTGAGCAGCAAGAGAGCCGCAGCACCCGTGACCCAGAATGGGAAGCCGGTGCCGCCCGTTGTCGCCAGGTCGTCGGTTACGGGAACCTTGGGAACCGGCTTAGGGGTGGTTGGTGTTGGAGGTGCTGGGGTGACGGTGGTGTCGCAGTCGGTGGCTTTGAGTTGGTAGCTCCAGGTTGCGGTGCCGTCGTCGTTTGCGGTCCAGCCTTCTGGCAGGGTTCCGAATACGTGGCCCTTGTCGAGCGTTGCGGTGATGGTTGCGATGTGCTCGTCGTTGGTGGTGACATCGCTGTAGGTGATGCCGTTACCGTTGTCGGGTTGTGTGACGGTTTCCCAGATGGTGGTTCCCTCGGTGTCAACGGTGCATTCTGCGGGGTTGATGGTGGGGGTGTTGGGGGTGACGGTGGTGTCGCAGTCGGTGGCTTTGAGTTGGTAGCTCCAGGTTGCGGTGCCGTCGTCGTTTGCGGTCCAGCCTTCTGGCAGGGTTCCGAATACGTGGCCCTTGTCGAGCGTTGCGGTGATGGTTGCGATGTGCTCGTCGTTGGTGGTGACATCGCTGTAGGTGATGCCGTTACCGTTGTCGGGTTGTGTGACGGTTTCCCAGATGGTGGTTCCCTCGGTGTCAACGGTGCATTCTGCGGGGTTGATGGTGGGGGTGTTGGGGGTGACGGTGGTGTCGCAGTCGGTGGCTTTGAGTTGGTAGCTCCAGGTTGCGGTGCCGTCGTCGTTTGCGGTCCAGCCTTCTGGCAGGTCGCCATTGCTGAGCGTTGCGCCAGGAACCGGCGTCGCGATGACCGTTGCGAGGTGGTTATCGTCGACAGACTGCTCGTAGGTGAAGAACCCGCCCTCAGGCAGTACAACTTCTTCCCAGATCTTGCCGATATCACCTTCGGTGCACTCAGCAGCGTTGATCGTGGGTGAGGTGGGGAGCGCGTTGTTCATATCGCCGCCGCCCGATCCGCCTGCCATCTGTATTTCGTGAGCGACCTCAATGCTGGGGGTTTCAACACCATTGATCTTGATATCAGCAGCGTTCTTCAGCGTTTGCTTGCCACCGAGTTCGTGGTTGCTGTTATTGAGTACCCACTCGATGACATAGATACCGCCCTCAAGCTCGTAAGGAGCGGGCGCACTTTCAGGAGCTCCCGAAGAGTTTTTCACGCCTTCGCATGCACCCGAGGCCGGGGCTTTCGAGGTAAACGTAACCGACTTGAAATCATCGCTTACCGTTGCATTCACATCTTCTGTGACGTCACGCCAGCCAGCGGGGTATTCATAACCCTGCTCTGAGTGCGCCATGCATGAGAGCTCGTAGATGTGGGGACCGGAAACATAGGTTTGAGGTGCTTCAAAGTGGTCGGTGACCGTGACCTTGAGACCCTCTTTCAGCGTCTGGTCTGAGTTGCTCATCCAAGCCGCACCACTTGAAACGGTTGGCACCCAAATATTCCACTTGACATTGCCGTTTGAATCGTTGTAACTGCCGTACTTCGCGCCCTTGTCGCTGTAAGGACTCCATGCACAAGCTTCTCCCTCGCAGACTGGCCCGGGCTCACCCTTTGGGGCCACAGTGAACGTGTGGTCTTTGCCCGCGATTCGAATGGTGCGTTCCTGCGGCTCTGTGACGGTTTCTTCGTCAAACTGTAGAGCGCCTCGCATGCTAAAAGTGCCCTGAATATTGTTCGGGTTTGCGACGACGTAATCGTTGTCAAGGCCGCAGGTGACAGTCTGCTCGGTAACGGTGCACTCGCCTGAAATCGCGCCTGCTGCGTCGCGAATAACAAACGAATCAGCGATGCCGCGGATTTCATTTGGTAGATCGAACTGCACCGTAACCGGAGGCGTAGCCGCGACCTGCTTGACGGCACGCCAAGAGACATCAAGCCAGTAGGTGTTGCCGTTGGTCAGTCCGTCTGAACGCTGGAAAGACCATTCGGTGATTTCTGTTGGTGTGCCCTCTGCGGCTTGGGCAGGTGCCGTGGCCGTTGTCGTGAGACCGAATGAGAGGAGGAGGAGTGCGAGAGCGCCCCCAAGCGCATCTCTTCTCTTCTTTGCCCTCGGCGGGGATGTAATTGTGTTTGCCATTAAGTACCCTTTTCTCCTGGCTTGTGTTGCGCAGATATCGGCCGGTTCTTGGTGAGCAAGGCGGCGACATAGAGTGTGCGCAGGCATGTTTCATGCAGGAACCGAGAAACCTGAAGAACGAGTGACGGTTTTTGGTGAAAATGTTCGGCACGCTCCGAGCAGACAGTCTTGCCGAAGGAAGCCCCTACAGAAAGACTTTTTCACCCCTTGGGCAGGTAAATCACCCTTTGTTCACCCCTGGTAAATTCCCCTCGCTCAGCCGCCGTCATGTGAGTATGAGAACTAGAAATGATCTATTAGGGGACGACGATGAGGGGAATAGATGGGGATGGGTACCTCGAACCATGCTGCTATTCCCGATCTGGCGCCAAGCCTTTATACAGATGATCTGGGTCTCCACGAAGCTGTTTCGGCGCAGGATTGGGCACAGGTTATTCGCATTCTTGAAGATACCTCGCTGTTGCTTGTGCGCAAACCCGGTGGAATGGCTTATGCGAGGCGCGCTCTGGAAGCTATGCCTCCAGAAGTGAGAGCGTTGCACCCTGAACTGCAACCGCACTTCGAATTTGTGGGGCTGTCGCAAGTTGCAGATATAGACCCCAATGCCGCGAACCAAATTTTACTCGAGGGTGGCGAGACTTCTGCGAGAGCAGTGAGAAGGCTCACGGTTTCTATCGTGTCTCTGAGACTTAACCATCACACCGAGAAAGCCCTTGAAGTTGTCAAAGCCGTTGAAGAACAGGTGTTAATTGCTGCCGATCGAGTAGGCGCTGCTGCTGAAGCAGCAGCCTCAGGGTTTTTCGCTCAAGCTGCCAAAACATATTTGTTGGCAGGCGACATCGCTCATGCACATGCTGCTTATATGCATGCTTGGAGATGGCGTCATCAAGATGAACTGGGATTCGTTGCTCACGAAGCCGCAAGCACGATTGCGGCCATACATGCGGCTTCTGGGAGGCTGGATCAGGCGGAGGAATGGCTTGCAAGAGCCGCAGAATGGCCAGTATCGATCAGCCCGGATTATGCCGCAGTCGTTGATTTTGCCGAGCCGCTCGCTTCATTCATCGTCGCTTTCGAACGTCTTGATTTTGCCCGTGCAGCCGAGTTTCTACCGAGTCTTGCCCAGCCAACACAGGGCTTCGAATTCTTTTACTGGGTGATAGAGATGAGGGCGCGTTGTTTTTTGTTCTCGGGCTTTCCCAACCGCGCGTTGCAACTGATTGATGAGACCGAAGAGTACCTCGAGCCTCATACGGCGCAGCGGTTGAGAGCCGGGGCTCTATTGCAGTCTGGTAAACGTGAACAGGCTCTCTCGCTGTCACGCACCCTGAACGAGCCGGTCACGGTGGCACTCATTGAAGCACGGGCTGCTGCGTTAGAGAATGACTTCAAGACTGCGCTTGAAACGATTGAGACCGCAATACCGCTGGCTTTGTCGCGAAAACGGCTTGATCTTCTCGCGCTGCAAGCAATGTGTTTGCTTGCAGTTGGGCGGCGTGAAGCCGCTCGTGCTGTCTTCAGTGATTTACTACTTGGGCTGAACGGGTGTCTCTCGGTGTTCACGACAATTCACCCGAGCTCGCTCAGAGCACTTTTTGAGCTCACGGTTTCGCACCCTCTTTCGGCAGAAGTCGAGAGGGAATGGCTTTCGCGCTCCGCTGGGCCGCTGTATCAATTTACGCCGGTTCTGAACACTGCTGAAGTGACGACGCTTACACCGAGAGAGCTTGTCATCTTGAGGTATGTTGTGAGCGGCTTGAGTCGAAAAGAGATTGCGCTTCGCGAGACAGTCTCGATCAATACGGTCAAAAGCCAGGTCCGTTCAGCGTTTCGCAAGCTCGCCGTAACGAATACGCAAGAGGCCAAGGTTCGATGCATCGAGCTTGGGCTTTTCTAATGCGAAAGTACGTGGAATGTTTGTTCTCGATACATCTTTCCTGGCACGCTCGGTGAGTCTTATCGCCCAGCAGTCGTCACCCCGCTGCTGAGCTTGGCCCTGGCGATGTTCGCATGGTGAAGCAGCGTCGGTAGACCGGGCCAACTGAGTGTCATCGGCGGCCCTGGCTGAGTGGCTCGCTGTGCCGCGCACCCTTGAGACGGGCAATGAAACCTGGTTGCGTGGAGGGTAAGCACAGAGTGGTAGGGCGAACAGCCCGAGGGTTATGAGCCAAGGTTTGTAGGGTTTTGCCGCCGCTGAAATGAATCAGCGAAGAGGGTGAGGCGACATGAACATCGTGTTAAGGGTGGTTGCCGGGGCGGTTCTTGGCTGCCTCTACGTGGGCCTCGCGGGCATTATCGGCATGCAAGCGTTTGGCGCCAGAGTCGGGGCAACATTTTCGTTGAAGATTGAGCCCATCATGGCGGGGCCGCAGAGTGTTCCTTACTTACCCTACGCCGTTGGTGGGGTGCTTGGCGCGGTCTTCATCTATGTGTTGTTTGCGGTCTTTGCGGTGTTTGCGGCACGCAATCGCACGCACTCGGCGGCCTTGAATTTCGGCTTTAGCGTAACGCTCGTGCTCATCGGGTTGCAGCACACGTCGTACGGCCCTGACTACGAGTTGCTGCCATGGGGTCTCGGGTGGATACAGCGTGCCTCTCTTGAATCGGCAGTACACGTTCTCGCCGTAGCGAGCTTTGGCTTTGCGATCTGGCAGTTGCTTCGACGAGGGCGCGAGGTGCGCTCGGGCCGAGATGGATTGTCAGAACCGGCAGTATGACGAAAGGGCGGGTGTCTCGCCCAGTGTTTGGCCGAGACACCCGCCCTTTCGCGGCGTGAGAACTTACGCGTTTGCTGTGGCGGTTGCCTTCGCGAAGCGCTCCTGCACGTCGCTCCAGTTCACGATGTTCCAGAACGCCTTGACGTAGTCGGCGCGAACGTTCTGGTAATCGAGGTAGTAAGCGTGCTCCCACACGTCAAGCTGCAGAAGCGGGGTGATGCCGAGCGGAGCGTTGCCCTGCTGGTCGAACAGCTGGAAGATCACGGGGCGTGCCCCGAGGTCGTCCCAGCCGAGAACCGACCAGCCTGAGCCCTGCACGCCCATTGCGGTCGCGGTGAAGTGCGCCTGGAACTTTTCGAACGAGCCGAAGTGCTCGCCGATGGCCTCGGCGAGGTCGCCCTCGGGCTCGCCGCCACCGTTGGGCGACATGTTCTTCCAGAACACGCTGTGGTTGATGTGACCACCGAGGTTGAAGGCGAGGTCCTTTTCGAGCTTGTTCACGTTCGCGAGGTTGCCGCTGTCGCGGGCCTCAGCGAGCTGCTCGAGCGCGGTGTTTGCGCCCGTGACATAGGCCTGGTGGTGCTTCGAGTGGTGCAGCTCCATGATCTTGCCCGAGACGTGAGGAGCAAGCGCGCCGTAGTCGTAGTCGAGATCGGGAAGGGTGTAGACGGTCATGTGTTTCCTTTCAGTGGTGTCGCAGCGACGAGCGCGGCAACGAGTTAGATCGCGTCGCCCGTGAGGTGAAAGGCGCGATCGAGGTAAATCATGGGGGCGCCGCTCTCGTTCGTGTGGGCGCTCAGCACCTCGGCAACCGCGAGCATTGACGAACCAACGGCGATCTTGTTGACGATGCGGCAGCGAAGCGCGACGCGAACGTCGCCCAGGTGCGGTTCGCCCGTGGGGAGCTCGCTCCAGTTCTGCTCATCGGTGAAACGTTCGCCGCCAGATACCGCGTACTCCTGCGCGATGGCCTGGTGCCTTGCGTCGAGCAGGTGCACGAGAATGGTGTCGGCCCCAAGGATGAGGCCGGCGCTGCCGGTCGAGCGCGTTACCGAGAACACGAGCGTTGCCGGGTCGACGGCAACTGAAGCGACGCTCGAGGCGGTGAGCCCGACGGGCCCTTCTACGGTGTTCGCGGTGATGAGCGCGACCCCGGCTGGATGCTCGCGAAACGCTGCCTTGAACGCCGTCTCAAGATCGGTCTGTGTGGTGGTCATCGGGTCCCTACTTTCAGCGTGGCTTCGGTTGATGCTTGGGCATGGTGCAGCATGTCGTGGCGCTCGACGATCTTCGTGCGTTCGCGGTCGCGCACCGAGCCGAGGGTGCGCTCGGCGTGGTCAAGCTGCAGCCAGCCTTCCCACGTCACCGCCTGCCGCAACCGCTCGCTGAGAGCCTCGGCGGCGGCCGCCTGGCGTGCCGCCCGCTCCTCGCTGCCCGCGGCGAGCGCGAGATCATCGAGCAGCGAGCCGATCGTTTGCGCTGCATCAGATTTCGTCGAGCCGATGAGGCCGATGGGCCCACGGCGGATCCACCCCGTCACATACAAGCCCGCGATCGGCGTGCCATCTGCCGCGAGCACGCGCCCGTCTTGCTCGGGAATCGTGCCGGTCTCGTCAGAGAACGGCACCCCCGTGACCGGCGACGATCGATAGCCGACGGTGCGGTATACCGCCTGCACGTCGTAGGTGACGCGTTCGCCGGTCGGGGTCACCCTGCCGAGTTCATCGGGCTGCGTGCGATCAAACTCGATGCCGGTGACAGCGTGCTCGCCGAGCACCCTCGCCGGTTGTTGGTAAAAGTGCAGGTGCACTCTGCGTGACGCCTCACGGCTCGCCGGGTCAATCGCGGCCCACTCGGTAAAGGTCTTCATCATGATGCGACGCTGAGTGAACTGCTTGACCATGCGCTCGCCGTGCTCGTCAAGCTCGAGGTCTGCTGGGTCGACGATGACGTCGACGTCGTGCTGGGCTCCGAGCTCGCGTAGCTCGAGGGCCGAGAAGCGCACGTCGGCCGGGCCACGCCGAATGAAGAGGTGCACGTCACGCACCCGGTTTGCCTTGAGCGCCGATTCTACGCTGTCGGGAATGTCGGTGTGGTCGAGGTGCTCGGCGTGCTTAATGATCATTCGGGTGACATCGAGTGCCACGTTGCCCGCGCCAATCACCGCGACGCTCTCGGCCTCGAGCGGCCACTCCCGTGGGGCATCAGGGTGTCCGTCGTACCAGGCCACAAAGTCGGCGCCGCCAAAGGATCCAGGGAGGTCGATTCCGTCGATCTTCAGCTCGGCGTCGCGGTCGGCGCCCGTCGAAATGATGACGGCATCGTATGCCTCGCGCAGTTCGTCGACGGTGATGTCGGTGCCGATGGTGACGTTGCCGTGAAAGCTGATGCGCGGGTTTTCAAGCACATCGTGCAGCGCGTCTTGAATCTTTTTGATGCGTGGATGGTCGGGCGAGACGCCGTAGCGCACGAGCCCGTAGGGCGCTGGGAGCTTCTCGAACAGGTCGATGCGCACCTCGGGGTCACGGTCTTGCAGGATATCGGCGGCGTAAATGCCAGCGGGGCCGGCGCCAACGATCGCTACAGTTCGTTTCATAAGGTTGGTCAGTCACTCTCTTGAGGGGGAAGGGCTGCGACGAGCGGGTGGTCGTATGCGAGCGGGCCGGTTCGTGAAGCGCCGCCTGGGGCGCCGATCTTGTCGAAAAACTCGACATTGGCCTTGTAATAGCCGCTCCACTCATCGGGCAGGTCGTCTTCGTAATAGATCGCCTCGACGGGGCACACCGGCTCGCATGCGCCGCAGTCGACGCACTCATCAGGGTGAATGTAGAGCATTCGCTCGCCCTCATAAATGCAGTCGACGGGGCACTCGTCAATACACGCACGGTCTTTGAGGTCGACGCACGGGAGCGCGATGACGTAGGTCATGCACTGACTCCTTTCACAAGTTCAGGCAGGGAATGTAAGCTCACACTGAGACTCTAAAACCTCAACCTAGGTTGAGGTCAATTCGAGAGGGGCGAAATGTCAGTGAGTACTCAGCATCGAAAGGCTGACGCGGGCGTATCGCAGGGAGTGTCTGGGGAAGATTCAGCGGGGGCCGCGGCCCACTCGCCCGACGAACTCCTGAGCATCGGCGAGATGAGCGAGCGCACCGGCGTAGCAGCCTCTGCACTGCACTACTACGAGCGACTCGGGCTCATTGCCTCGCACCGCACGGCGGGAAACCAGCGGCGCTACCCCCGGCACATGCTCCGCAGAGTCGCCCTGGTTTCGGTCGCCAAACGCCTTGGCATACCGCTTGAAGACGTGAAAGATGCCTTTGCCGACGTGCCCATGTTTGAGACGCCCTCGCACGAAGACTGGCAGCGAGCCTCGCGGCGTTGGAAGCGGGTGCTCGAACAGCGCCGCCGCGGCATTGAAAAGCTCGAGAAAGAGCTCACGGGGTGCATCGGGTGCGGCTGCCTCTCGATGAAGGCGTGCAGTCTGTTGAACCCCGACGATGAGCTCGGCGATACGGGGCAGGGCGCTCGCCGTATTCCGGTGTGACCTGGCGGTGCGGGTGATTTTAATCCTGCAAAAGCCCGGCTTTTCGTGCTCGCTTTGCTGCCCATAGTGCGATACGCAAATCAATTGAATCTGAGGGCGATAGCGCATCTTTGCCGGTGAGCTCACGAACTCTTGCAAACCGGTGCCGAATGGTATTGACATGCACAAAGAGCTTTTGAGCGGTGTGTTGCAGATGGTTTTCGCAGTCAAAAAAAGTTGAGAGCGTGGTCACGAGATCACCGCGCCCAATCTCGTCGGCCTCAAGAAGCGGCTCACAGAGCTGGGCGAAGAATGTTTCGAGGACAGCAGCTGGCTGCTGCTCTAAAAGCGCTTCAAGCGACGCTAACTCGTGGGGGCCGGTCACGCCGCCACGGCTTTTGGCGATGCGCAATGCCGAACGTGATTCGGTGAGGGCCCGACCGAGATGGGCGAGTGGCACCACCGAGCTGAAGCCGCAAACGAGGCCAGGCTTGCGAAAGGTGTCGGGCTGCACTGGCTCACTAATGAGTATGACGTCGCGTTCGCTCGTTGCAATGAGCCCGAAAGGGAGAGTGGCTTTGAGAGCACGTTCGCTGCCGGCGGGCCAGCGAGACACAATGAGCCGCTCTGGGCTAAGTTGCTGTGCTTCGAGCTCAGGTGCGAGTGCTTGGGGCAAGGCGAGGCCCTCGACAATGAGCGTCGTCAGTTGCCCAAGGCGTGACTGTTGCTCTGATGTGGCCCTTGCGTCTTCCCGTTCTGAGAATTCAAGCAGGCTTTCAAACTGCTCTTTGAACTCTTCGCTCGGCTCTTCGGCGCCCCCGCTCTGGCTGAGTGAGTGTTCGACGGCAGCAGTGAGCTCAGTCGACTTGGCCCCTTTGCGGGCGAGCGTAAAGAGTCTCGCAAGCAGGGCAATCTCGCGCCTGCGTGCCTCGCTCTGGAGTTCGGCACGGCGCTCGAGTACGGCGTCATTGAGCGCGAGAAAAGGAACCCCGTGTTCAACGAGCAGAAGCGGTAATGATGCTTCGCGGCATGCGTCAACGAGTGCCTCGGGTGCTTGAAGGTGCACCTCGCCAAGACCTAGCACCACGCCCGCGACCTCGGCCTCAGCGAGCGCTGCAACAAAATGCTCTGCGGCACCAGGGCGCACGAGTGCACTGCCGAGGGTACACACGAGCTCGTGGTGGCGAAGATGCGGGCGTGGGTCAAGCTGTTCGGTTGAGTGAACCCACGAAACCTGAGTCTCGGCAGCGCCGGGTGGCAGAAAAACTGGGGTGAGTGACAGGGCGTCATTGCTCAAGAGATCGTTGATCGAGGTGAGCGTCATCATCGGCGAAACACTCCTTAATTGTATGTTTCTCTATATTGTATCGCTCATTATGGAGAAAAGTCCCATGTTGTCCCGTTTGCTTATGGAGAATGCCATAGTTGGTTGAAACGCTTAGTTTGGGGCCAAAGGAGACCACAATGAGCCAGGGGAATCCTGCACTCGAAACAGAACACCGAACACTTCGCCGAGAATTTAACTTCGGCTCGGTGTTCGCTTTTGCATTCGCTTTCATTTCGCCCATCGTTGCGCTATACGGTATTTTCGGCATTGCTGTGGCTGAAGCCGGGCCCTCATTTTGGTGGGGTTTTCTCATCGTATTCGGTGGCCAGTTTCTTGTAGCTCTCGTCTTTGCGACGCTCGTATCGAGGTGGCCTATCGAAGGCTCGGTATACCAGTGGGCAACGCGACTTATTGGCTCTGCTTACGGCTGGTTTGCCGGCTGGTTTTATATCTGCACCCTTGTGATTGCGATGACCACGGTCGCTTTAGGCGCCGCTGGATTTATTGCCAATATTCTCGGGGTTCGCGGTGCAGGCGCGACACAGGTGGCACTCATCGCCTTTGTGCTGCTCATCGTGGGCACCATCATTAACCTTTTGGGCCGTGGGGTGCTGAAAGTGTTTATGGTCGCGAGCATTATTGCCGAGATTTTTGGATCGATTGGTCTTGGCATTTGGCTCCTCATCGCTCACCGCACGAACAGCATTACGATTCTCTTTGATCAAGGCGAGAGCGTCGGTGCCTCTGACGGCTACTTCACGCTCGGCGGGCCGTTCTTGCTCGCCGTCGTTTTCATTGGCTTCTCGTTCGTTGGGTTTGAGAGTGCTGGTGCTATTGCTGAAGAGGTGCATGAGCCGCGCAAGAACTTGCCGAAGGCCGTGCTCTTCTCACTCACCATTATTTCGCTCATCGTGATGTTCTCGAGTCTCGCGATTATTCTCGCGATGCCTGAGAATGCAAGCCAGCTTCCAGGCTATGCCGAAGACCCCGTGCACGCGGTACTGACAGCGCTGCTTGGCTCACAGTTTGCGATACCCATTCAAGTGCTCTTTTCTATTGGGTTTATCGCGAGCTTCCTTGCCCTGCAAACCTCTGCTTCACGGCTCATTTGGGCCAAGGCCCGCGACGGGGCGCTGCCATTTTCACGGAGCCTCTCGGTGCTCACGAAGAAACAAAGCCAACCGATTGGCCCCATCATTATCACGACGGTGATTGGCACGGCGTTGCTACTCATGAGCAACGTAGCCGAAAACATCTACGAAGTGATGGTGAGTTTTACCTCAGGCGGCTTTTACCTCAGCTTCCTCTTTCCTGTTCTCGGGTTTGTGGTTGCGCTCTTCAAGAAGCGCTGGGTCTCGGGCCCGTTCTCGCTGGGCGTGTTCACGAAGCCGGTTGCTGTCGCTGCCCTCATTTGGGTCGTGCTCGAACTCGTGAACATTGCTTGGCCCCGTGCGGTCAATGGCAGCTTTTTGCTCGACTGGTCAGTGATTATCGGGGTAGGTACTCTCGCTCTCGTCGGGGCACTGGTGTACGCCTCGGTGCGCAAACGTATAGAGAATGTTGAGACCTCTGCGGTAGTGATTGATGCGCCGAAGAGCGATGCCTCACGGGCTGACAGGAGTTGAGTCACCAGATGAATCCAGTAGTTTTTGTCACGGGCATTGCCGGTGGCATGGGTGCCGCGATCGGCGAACGGATGCGCCGGGCCGGTTGGGCCGTGGCCGGTTATGATCGTGCTGAACACAGCCTTGCCGATGTGCATTTCTCGGGCGATGTGACCGACAGCGAGTCACTCGTTGCTGCGATCGATGAGACCGAAGCGCAGCTTGGCCCGATTGCGGGTCTCGTGTGTGCCGCCGGCCACTACGAGAGCACGGCGTTCACTGAGGTGACCGACGAACAGATGAGCACGATGTTACGCGTGCATCTTGGAGGTTTTGCAACCGCTTCTCAAGCGGTTCTCGGGCGCATGATCAAACACGGTGGCGGATCAATCGTTGCGATCACGAGTGAGCTTGCGATTGGCGGTGGGCCGCGTGACTCGCACTACTCGGCTGCAAAGGGTGCGATCACGGGCGCAATGAAGAGTCTTGCCGCCGAGGTCGCGAGCACCGGGGTTCGGGTGAACGCGGTTGCCCCAGGGCCTACGAATACTGCTTTGCTCGCAACTGATTCGCCTTGGCGCGAACCGGAGTATCTGAAAACCCTCCCGAGCGGGGCGTTAACCGAGCCCGAAGAAGTCGCCGCATGCGTGCAGTTCTTGCTTGAATCTGCAACTTTCATGATTGGCGAGACGCTGCACCCGAACTCAGGAGCCGTGATCTAATGCATGATCAATCGTTAGCCACTACATCTGCTCTCGTCACTGGCGCGGCGGGAGGCCTCGGGCAAGCCCAGGTGGCGCAACTCGCCTCACTCGGCGCAACGGTCGCTGCCCACGCGCGTTCTGAGAGCTCTGGCTTAGCTCAACTGCTCGAGCAAACCGGGGCTACCCCCATGATCGCTGACCTAGCGACTCCAGAGGCTTGTCGGGCGCTTATTCGCGACACCGCCGGGCAGCTGGGAAGTCTTGACCTCGTGGTGGCAAACCATGCAACCATGATCATGGGGCTGCTCGTTGACGCTGATCCGGCTGACTGGTGGCGCGTGATCGAAGTGAACCTGCTTGGCACCTTTGCGCTTATTCAAGAGAGCGCGCGAGTGATGCGCGAACAGGCAACCGGTGGCCGCATTATCGTCATTTCAAGCGAGTGGGGTGTGACGGGGTGGCCCGAAGCCACCGCCTATGCGGCGTCAAAAGCTGGCCTATTGTCACTCGTCAAGAGTCTTGGGCGGGAGCTTGGGCCGGAAGGCATTTTTGTCAACGCAATTGCGCCCGGCGTGATTGACACCCCGCAACTCGCGGTTGATTCAGACGCCGCAGGCATCTCACTTGAGGCTATGCACGAGCAATATGCAAAGCAGATACCCCTCGGGCGCATAGGCCGCCCTGAAGAGATCGCTGAGGCTGTTGCGATGCTCGCATCGCCTGAGCAGCGATCGATTGTTGGGCAAACCATACAGGTCAATGGCGGTGCCACTCGAAGTCGCGTCTGAACCGACCGAGCAGGCACACCGTCACAAGAAGAAAAGAGTGAACACATGACTCACCACACACCAGTACCTCCTATTGATGGCCAGGTATCACCGCGGTATGCAGGGTTGACGACCTTTGCGAGGCTGCCACGCATTACCGATGTTGAAGACCACGATGTTGCGGTCGTTGGCGTTCCGTTTGATGCGGGGGTCACGTTTCGCCCGGGTGCCCGATTCGGGCCAGGAGCGATTCGCGAGGCTTCACGGCTACTGCGCCCATACAACCCAGCACTTGAGGTTGCGCCTTTCGACGAGGTGCAGGTAGTCGACGCGGGCGACGTTGATTGCAACCCCTTCGATATTCAGACCGCGCTTGCCGAGATAGAAGCGGGCATTTCGGGCCTGGCCAAAGGTGGCAAACCTGTTCTGGTACTTGGTGGCGACCACACCATCGCGTTGGCTTCGATTCGTGCGATGCATAAAGAGCACGGGCCGATGGCGCTCATTCACTTCGACGCACACCTTGACACGTGGGGGCCGTACTTCAACACCCCAGTGACTCACGGCACTCCGTTTCGGGTGGCCATCGAAGAGGGGCTGCTCCTGAAAGAGCACTCGGCACACGTCGGTATTCGCGGCTCGCTGTATAGCGCCGAAGATTTGACTGATGACGAAGAGCTTGGGTTCACGATTGTACACGCGAGAGAGTTTCACACGACCCCGTTCACCGACATCATCGAGCGTATTAGCGCTCGCGTTGGCGATGCGCCCCTTTATATCTCAATCGATATTGACGTACTTGACCCGGCACACGCTCCGGGAACGGGCACTCCTGAGGCAGGTGGGCTGACGAGCAGGGAACTTCTTGAGCTTTTGCGTGGGCTGAAGCACAAGAACATTGTTGGCGCTGATGTTGTTGAGGTCTCACCCGCATACGACCACGCGAGCATCACTGCCGTTGCCGCCTCACACTGCGCTTATGATTTACTGTCAATAATGAGTAGAAAAAACGCAGATGAATAGAGCCGATAGCGCACCGGCTGCCGCACCCATCGTCTGGCCTGAGAACGCTCGCACCGCGGTGTCGTTTTCGTTCGACGTTGACGGTGAGTCGGCGGTGCTTGCCGCGAACCCTGCCACTGCCGAAAGCATGAGCGTCATGACGCATCAGCGCTACGGGCCAACGGTTGGGGTTCGCAGGCTGCTCGATATGCTCGACCGGCAAGGGGTGCAGAGCACATTTTTTGTGCCTGGTTTTACCGCTCACCTTCACCCGTGGGTCATTCGCGACATTGCTCGTGCCGGACACGAGATTGCTCACCACGGTTATCATCACGACAAACCTGCCGGGCTCACCGTTGCCAAGCAAATTGAACAGCTTGACCGCGGTAGTGACACGCTTGAAGCGCTGACGGGTGAGCGCCCTGTGGGATACCGTGCGCCGATGTGGGATCTCTCGTGGCAAATGCCAGGGCTCTTGCTCGAGCGTGGATTTGCGTATGACTCGAGTCTCATGGACGATGATTTTCCATACCTGCTACGCCCACAAGACGGTGCGCCGAGGCAGGGAACGACAGTTGACACGATCGTTGAGATTCCCATTCAATGGGCGCTCGATGATTGGGAGCAATACTGCTACATTCCCGATGTCACCGAACTCGGGCCTATTCAGACCCCGTCCCATGCGATCGAGCTTTGGCGCAGCGAGCTTGACGGCATGCGCCGCTTTGGTGGCTGTTGGGTGCTCACCAACCACCCGTTCCTCTCAGGAAGGCCCGGGCGTGCGATGGCCCTTGAAGCGTTCGTTGCCGAAGTCGTCGAGCAACGTGATGTGTGGATCGCCCCGCTGCACCGCATCGCAAGCCACGCGAGGGAACACTCGACAACCGTGAAGCAGTTTCAACGCATCGTGTGATGGCGTTTAGCCGCCTTAGGGCGCCGTGTCGATGGGGTTGAACTCGTGCTGCACCGCATCGGGGTCGGTCTCGATCGTGGGGTAATCGTTCTCTCCTTTGAGGCGGGCGATCGCATCGCGAAACTGCACCTCGAGAGCGCTGATCGAGGACTGCGCGTTGCCGAGCTCGAGCCCGCTGAGCAGCGCTTCGTAGGTGGGCGAGACCGAGAGGCGCACCGCAAACCCCTCCTCGGCGCTCAGACTCGCAAGTCGCGTCTCCATGACCAGCGTCGACATGATGCGCGAGAGCCGGTAGCTGCCGGCGAAATCGACGAGAAGCTGGTGAAAGGCGAGGTCTGAATCGCCGATCGCCCAGGCGTCGTCGCCGCGTTCGGTCGCCTGCGCGAACCCCTCGTAGGCGCTCCGCAGGGCGCCAAGCACCTCGGTGTTGCGTGCCTCAGACACGAGGTGCACTGCGCGAGACTCGATTGCGAGCCGTGCCTCGTACACGTCGTCGATCGCGTCGCCGGTGATGCCCGTGACGCGAAGGCCGCGGCCGGGAAACGCGGTCAGGAGCCCCTCCTGCACGAGTCGCTGGGCCGCCTCGCGAAAGGGGGCACGGCTCACGCCAAGCTGTGAAGAGATCTCGACCTCGCGCACCGGCGAGCCGACGGGGAGCCCTCCGGAGAAGATCGCCGAGCGAAGCTCGTGGGCGATGAGGTCGACGGTTGAGCTGCGGGTGAGGGGAGCCATTTGGCGGGGTGATCCGCCGTGGTAGTGACCGTGCAAGGGGTGCTCCGTTCGGTGTTGTGGGCGGTTCTGATGGCCCGGGCCTGCCGTTGCCGCGGCAGAGCCGGTGGCGGGCTGCCTGGTGGGATCCGCTAATGCAACGATTCTATCTAATTGTAGACAATCTTACTGTTTACATTTCATTCGGTCTGCATTCCGCGTAGCATCGCTCAGGTCGATCGCTGACACGGGCCTACACCTGGCCTTCAGAAACGAAACGAGGAACAATGACCAGTACCAGACACCGATTTACGCCCCTCGCGGCCGCTGCCGCCGGGGTCGCGGCGCTGCTGCTCTCGGCCTGCACGGCCACCGGAAACACTGACACGGCAGACGGAAACACGCTCGAACGGTTGCAAAAAGAGGGAACGATCACCCTCGCGATCGCCGAAGAGCGCCCCTACTCATGGGTTGATGAGAGCGGTGAGGCAACTGGCGCGACTATCGCGATGCACAAAGAGATCTTTAAAGGGCTCGGCATCGACAACGTTGAGGTCGTTGAGGTCGACTGGAACTCGCTTATTCCCGGCTTGAATGCTGGGCGCTTTGACGCGATTAGCGCGGGCATGTCGATTTTGCCCGACCGTTGTGAGCAAGCGGCCTTCAGCGACCCCGAGATCATGTACACGACCGCGCTCGCGGTGCCGAAGGGCAACCCCGAGAAGCTCAGCGACCTTGACTCGGTGCTTGACCGAGACGGCGACGTGAAGCTCGCGGTGCAGGGCGGCGCGATCGAGGCCGACTACGCCGATGAGCTCGGCATCAAGAACACGATCCAGGTCGATAACGCCCAGGCAGGCATGGAGGCCGTGCAGAGCGGTCGCGCTGACGCGTTCACGCTCACCGCGGTCTCGATGAACTGGATGGCAAAGGATCTCGACGACGTCGAGACGACCGACGCCTTCGTGCAGGAGCTTGACGGGGTGCCGCAGATCGGTGCGGGCGGCACGGTGTTCCGCAAGGCCGATACCGAGCTGCTTGAGGCGTACAACGCTGAGCTCGCCAAGATTACCGGTGACGAGGCGAAGTACCTTTCGCTCGTTGAAGAGTTTGGCTTCACGGCAGAAAACCTGCCGCCCGAAAGCCTCACGACCGAGCAGCTTTGCTCGGGCGAACTCGCTGAGTAGGGGCGAAACAACCCGTGGTTGAAAACCTTGAAGCGCTCGGAAGGGCGTGGCCGCGCATCATGGAGGGGCTCGGTATCACCGTCACCCTCACGCTCGGCGGCGCCCTTCTCGCGCTCATCATCTCTGTTGTGCTGGGGCTTATGGCCCTGTCGCAACACGGCCTCGTACGTGGTATTGCTCGTGTGGTCATCGAATTCTTTCGTGGCACCTCGCTTGTCGTGCAGCTCTTCTTTCTCTTCTTTGTGTTGCCGCTGTTCGGCTACGAACTTACGCCGATTTTTGTCGGTATCTTAGGCCTGGGGCTGAACTATGGGGCCTACGGAGCAGAGGTCGTTCGTGGGTCGATCAACGCGGTTCCGAGCGGTCAATGGGAGGCCACGACGGCGCTCAGTATGTCGCGCTTTGGTCGCATGCGTCGCGTGATTTTTCCGCAGGCGTGGGCCATCATGTTGCCTTCGCTCAGTAACCTGCTCGTGCTGCTGCTCAAAGGTACGGCGATTGTGAGCTTCATCACGATGTTTGACCTCACGGCTTCGCTCAACAAGCTGCGCATCGACACGAACGTCTTCTTCGCCTACACGGTTGGCCTGCTGCTCTACTTCGCTCTGGCGTGGGCGTTCAGCCTCGTCATGATTATGCTCGAGGCGCGCGCTAAGCAGAAGCTTGGCCGCGGTAAATCATTCGGCGAAATGCTTCGCGGCTCGACCTCGAAGGTAACCGCCGCACAAGATGCTATTCGCCCCAGCAACGGTCAGGGGGTGACGAAGTAATGCAAGACGCACTCTGGAACTGGGACTACGCGCTCGAAGCGCTACCCATCTTGCTCGGCGCCTTTGTGAAGGTGACCCTTCTCGTCACGGTGCTCGGCAGTGTGATTGCTGCGCTGCTCGGTCTCGTGATCGCTGTCACGAGGCGAAGCGCGCCTCGCCCCATCGCGCTCGCGCTCGGTTTTGTCGTGAATTTCATACGTATGACCCCGATCGTTGTGCAGTTGCTGTTCGTCTATTACGCCTTTTCGAGCGTCTCACCGCTCACTCTCGGCGTGATCGTGTTTGGGGTGCACTACGCCACCTACATGGCCGAGAGCTATCGCGCGGGCATCGAAGCGGTTCCCGCGGGGCAGTGGGAGGCGAGCACGGCACTCAGCATGTCACGCGGCCGCACCTGGTGGGCCGTCATCATTCCGCAGGCCATCAGAAGCACGCTGCCCTCGCTGGGCAACTACGTGATCGCGATGTTTAAAGACACCCCCTTTCTCATGGCGATCACCGTCACCGAGCTTGTGCGCGCCGCACAACTGTTCGGCGGCCAGCACTTTCGCTACATCGAAGCGATCACGATCGCCGGCGTGATCTTCTTACTTGCTAGCTACCCGACCTCACTCGTGATCGGGCGAATGGAGAAACGACTTGTCAATAACGCCTAACCCTTCAGAAGAGCCGGTCGAGGTGCAGTTCGAGCACTCGCCGGCAACCCACACCGGGGCAATTACGATTGCCAACGGCGAGACGCCCGCGATCCACTTCGATGGCGTCGAGAAGCGCTTTGGCGACCACGTCGTGCTCAAGGGGCTCGACTTCTCAGTGCGCAAGGGCGACCGGGTCACGCTCATCGGCCCCTCGGGCTCGGGTAAGACGACCATTCTGCGGCTCGTCATGACGCTCGAAGAGGCAAACGGTGGGTACATTTACATCGACGGCAAGCCACTCACCCACCGCGAGGTGAACGGCAAGCGCGTCGAGCTCAAAGAGAAGCACAAGAACGAGATGCGAAAGCGCATCGGGATGGTGTTTCAGCAGTTCAACCTGTTCCCGAACATGACCGTGCTCGAGAACATTATCGAGGCGCCCGTGCACGTGCTCGGGGTGCCGAAGGCGAAGGCTAAAGCACACGCCTACGAGCTGCTTGAGAAGGTCGGTTTGCCCGACAAAGCCGATGCGCACCCCTCGCAACTTTCGGGCGGGCAGCAGCAGCGCGTCGCGATTGCGCGAGCGCTCGCGATGGACCCAGAGATTCTGTTGCTCGATGAGGTCACGAGTGCGCTCGACCCCGAGGTCGTGGGCGAGGTGCTCGGTATTCTCACTGATATCGCGCGCGACACCGATGTCACCATGCTCATCGTGACGCACGAGATCCAGTTTGCACGCGAGGTTTCAAACCGCGTGCTGATGTTCGATAACGGCAGCATCGTTGAAGAGGGCGATCCTGAAACCCTCTTCAATAATCCAAAAGAGCACCGCACGAGAGAGTTTCTCTCGGCGGTGCTCTAAGGGGCCGCGAGGTGATCGCGACATATTGGTTGCGGATCGCGCGCTACGCGCGTGCCGAGCGGGCTCTGCGCAGTACGACGAGGGCGGCACCGAGCGTGATCGCGGCTACCGCTGCGAGCCCGATCATGCCGGGGTTGCCGCCGGTTGATGCAAGGCTTTCGGGGGTGCTGGGCGTCTTGGCGTCGGTTGTCGGCTTTGACGCGGTCGGCTCTGAGGGCTGCTCAGTGGGCTCAGAAGGATCGGCTGGTTCAGCAGGGTCCACCGGCTCCTGAGGGTCTTCGGGAGTCGTTACCGAGGGGTCTTTGGGCTCTGGGCAGGTCTCGGCGGTGACCGTGAACTGCCACTCGGTGGTCGCTCCAGCCTCGAGGAAGTAGCCCTCGGCTGCGGCGGCGGTCACGGTGATGACGTCACCGTCGCGGGTTTCGCTGTAGATGACACCCTCGTCATTGGGAAGGCTGACCCTCGCTTCGACGCCGCATGCGCTGGCGCGCTTGAGCGCTGGCTCGGTCGGGGCCACGAATCGGGTGACAAGCTGAGAGGTGAAAACCAGGTACCCGGTGGAGTAGCCTTGCCAGCCGTCTGCACCGTTACGAACCCAAGGTTTGAAGTCGTGATCAGAGTTCTCCCAGTCAATGTTCATGACGAATGAGGCATTTTCCCCACTCTTCGTCACCGGGTCGATGACGAGGGCATAGCGCGAGCCTTTGGTGAGCAGCGGGCGGTCGGCAAACGAGACCTTGGCCCAAAGCTGTCCTGAGCCATCTGGCTCTTCGAGGGTTATTGCCGACGATGATCCGCCTGCCAATGGCTCTGCTGCGGGGCCGGTCGCGTCGTCAAATTCGTGAATATTCATCGAAGTGAAGTCGGCGCCGGTTTCGATGTTGTTCAGCTTGATGCGCACCGTTGCCAGGTTGCCCGTTTCAGTCTGGGTGAAGGGCTGTGCCATGTGATCAGAGGGTGATGAAACTTTCCAGGCTGAGGCAAAACCGCCCGTCGGTGACTCGGCACCCGGCCGAAACTCTTCGGTTACCGCAGCCGCTGGCGCGACCATGCTGAGACTCCCTGCGAAGCCGAGTAGTGCGGCGGTGACCGTCGCGAGCAGTGGTGTGAAGACACGCATGAATGGACCCTTTCCCCTGAGTGCGTGGAACCCCCGTGAGCGCTCATCGCTCTGTAACCTCTCGGGCTGCTCCGTGCACGGGGCAGACAACCCGCAACGATATGCGGGGCCACGGCCCAGTGGGTTCCCGGGCAAATGGGGGAGCCCGAGCAGAAAGTGTTGCACCCTATGCAACGTGCGTAGCCTATGCGTGATGGAGCGGCGAATTCAAGCGGCCTGGCGCAACGTTATGCGCATCGCTCACGAGTAGCGTGAAAAGCACGGCGTCTTTTGTCGACAGTGTGACAAGTTGGTTTTGCGCCCGAAATGGGCGATTAGGGGCGAACCGCATCGGTGTCGAGGGGCTGTTCTGCGGCCTCTCCCCGGGGTCGCCCGGCGAGAACCCAGTACACGATGCCGACGAGAAGCCCGCCACCCACGAGGTTTCCAAGACCCACGAAGAGCATGTTTTCGGCAAAGAGCGGCGCGCTTGCGGCGGGGTCTCGCAGCAAGACGCCGATCCAGTAGGTGGTCATGTTGGCCACGACGTGCTCGAAGCCTGCGCTGACGAAGGCGAGCATGGCCAGCAGAATGACGGCGATGCGCGGGCCCGGGGCGACGATGCGCACGCCCATCCACACCGCGAGGCACACCAGGACGTTGCACAGGGTGCCGCGAATGACCAGTTCGAGCGGGGTGAGCAGCGACTTCGAGAGCAGCAACTCGTGCACCATAGCTCCCGCGGCGGCGTTCGTTTCGAGCACCCCGGATGCGACGATGAGGGCCGCGAAGAGTGCGGCGCCCACGAAGTTTAGGGCAAAGGTGGTGGCGATGAGGCGTACGGCGGTGCGGCCGCCGATGCTCTTGGCCGCGAAACCCTGAACCGCGGTCATCATGGTTGAGGTGACGAGCTCGGCGCCGGCAAACACCACGAGGGTGAGAGCGACACCAAAGACGAGGCCGCTGACGAGTTTGGTGAGTGGGTCGCCGGCGGCGAGCAACGGCCCGGCCGTACTCACCATGAGAATGACACCAACACCAACGTAAGCGCCGCCGAGCAGACCTGAGACGGTGAAGGCGCCTGGGCGTTTGAGGTCGCGGGCCTTCGTGAGGGCTGCCTTGGCCTGGGTGTCGAGGGCCTCGGGAATCGAGAGCATACTGCCGCCTTTGGGTATGAATCGGTGACGTGAAAACACGAGAGTGTGGTTCGCGAGAATATCGCGAACCACACTCTGCGGGTATTGCCTGGCCTGGTTTACTAGGCGACGCTGTGCGCGAGGCTCAGTTCAGGCGCCTCTGAACGGTATTTGCCGTATCCGAGCTGAATCATGATCTGGTCGGCGACGTAGCGCGCATCGTGCCACACGCCCCAGATGAAGTTCGAGCCGCGGCGGGAGAGCCAGGGCAGCCCCAGGAAGTAGATGCCGGTCTCTTTCGAGATGCCACGCTGGTGATCGGGGTACCCGCTGTCGTCGAAGGCGTCGACCTGCAGCCACGAGTAGTCGACACCAAATCCCGTCGACCAGAGCACGGTCGTGATTCCGGCCTCGGCGAGATCGATCTCACTGAGGGGGCTTGTCACGCACTCGGGGAGCTCACCGAGCACGTGTGCCTCGGGCTCTTCGGGCAGGTCGAGGCCGTTGCGCAGTACGTATTCATCGGCCTCGCGGAGCGTCGTCAGGTAGTTGTCGTCGCCTCGCGCAATGCTCTCGGCGAGACCTGGCTCGAACGTGATGTTGCCGTTCTCGTAGCCTTTCGTTCGGCCAACGAGGGTGATGCCGCCCGCCGCCAGTTCACGAAAATCAACCGTGTGGCCGCCGTCGGCACCGCTCACCGCGATGGTGACGTGGTCGGCTCCCTGCGGGGGCGTGTTTGCCTCCCACTTGCCGAGCACGCCGAGCCACCACACGAAGTCCCGGCCGCGGTACTGGCGCGGTGGGCGGTCATGGTCGCCCACCGATAGGTACACCTGGCGCCCCGACTTCTGAATCTCGTCGGCGATCTGTACGCCCGATGAACCGGCCCCAACCACGAGCACGTTGCCCTCTGGCAGCTGGCTTGGGTTGCGGTATGACGACGAGTGCAACTGGTGCAGGCCGCTGTCGGCGGGAATGATGCGTGGGTACCGGGCTACCTGAAAAGGGCCGGTTGCCGCGACAACGTGAAGCGCCGCATAGGTGCCCTCTGACGTCTGCACCTCGAAGCCTGGCTTGCCCTCGCGCTTCGTGACCTGACGCACCTCGACGCCGCACTTGATGGGGGCGTTGAACCGTGCAGCGTACTGCTCGAAGTAGTCGGCGACGGTTTCTTTGTCTGGAAACGCGTCGGGGTGTACGCCGGCGAACTCCTGGTTCGGAAACCGGTCGTGCCATGCTGGCCCGTTTGCGACGAGGGAATCCCAACGCTCTGAACGCCACCGCTCGGCAATGCGGCTCTTCTCGAGCACGACGTGCGTGATGCCGCGGTCGGTTAAATGCTCGCTCATGGCTACACCGGCTTGCCCGGCGCCAACGACGACGACTTCGACCTCCTGAATCGACATGCGATCTCCTCAACTTTGAAAATATGGCCCGATAGGCGGCTTGAATACCGGCGCTCACGGCTTTTGCCCGCACCAAGAACGATGCGTGGGTGGCCAGAGCCCGTTCCTTCAAGCAAAAGCCCTTGCGGGCCGCGAAGCAAATAGTCGTTTTCGCTCGCGTCTATCAATAAAAGAGATGCAGTTGGTTTGCTAGATCGAAAAGAATGTTTAGTGAAGCGTTTCCTGGGGGTCAGCTTCGAGCAGAATGCGGCGGATCATCTTGGTCACCGCGACCGCACGTTGCGAGCGCTGCACCTTCGTGAGGGTGCTCACCACGATCTCGAGGCTTGGCACCGCCCCTTCGATTTCAAGGGGAATCACCTTTTCGCCCGTATACGTGCGCTTGATGTTTGGGCGCAGGTTGAGAATCGAGTAGCCGAGGCCGAGGGCAACCATCGAGCGCACGGTTTCGTAGCTCGAGCTCCGGTGCGCGATGCGCGGCTCAACCCCAGACTCTTTGAGTACCGAGAGGAAGTATTGGGAGCTCGAGGGGAGGTTGAGCATGATGTACGGGTCATCGGCGAGGTCTTTGAGTGCGATGCTGCCGCGGCCCGCGAAGCGGTGCTTCGTGTCGACGATGACGTGGGGTGCGACGTCGATGATTGTTTCACGCAGCAGCCCTTCTTCCTGGGCGAAAGCGTAGTGAACGCCGAGTTCTGCGCGCCCGTACCTGAGGGCCTCGAGAATGGTCGCATCGTTTCCCTCGAGCACCTCGACCTCGAGCTCTGGGTACTCTGAGTTGAGCCGTGAGAGCAGTTGCGGCACGAGAAACGGCGCGAGGGTGTTGAAGCAGGCGATCGTAATGCTGCCCTGCACTGCCTGCTGGCCCTCGTGAAGCCCCTCGATGGTGTTCGAGAGCATCGTGAAGAGCTCCTGGGTGTCGGCGACGAGCTGGTGGCCCTGCGGGGTGAGAATGAGCCCCTTCGAGTGCTGCCTGATGAAGAGCGTGGTACCGAGCGCCTGCTCGAGCTGGGTGATGGCGGTCGACACAGCCGACTGGGCGACGAGCATGCGCTGGCTGGCCTCGGTCATGTTGAGGGTGCGGGCGCACTCAGAAAAATAGGTCAGCTGGGTGAGGGTAATGGGAAAACGCTTCATCGACATCTTTAATCACCTAAATAGATTTGATAGCTAACTTTTAACTATTTTACAGATGCTATCGAAGGGCCGAGAATAGTTCCAGTATCCATTAGTGCTGCTCAACGAGGAGAACCGTGATGACGACTCATGTGCGACTGAGAAAATTCAATACCAAAGAGACGTACCCCGAACAGAATCTCGACAACGACCTCTGCCAGGCCGTCGTCGCCGGCGGTGTGGTCTACCTGCGCGGTCAGATCGGTCAAGATCTTGAGACGCGTGAGTCAGTTGGTATTGGCGATGTCACCGCCCAGACCGAGCAGGCCATGAAAAACATTCAGATGCTGCTCGAAGAAGCCGGCAGCAAGCTCGAAGACATCGTCAAGGTCACGATCTACATCATCGACCCCCGCTACCGCGAAGACGTGTACCGCACCGTGGGCAAGTGGCTCAAGGGCGTGTACCCGGTCTCGACCGGAATCGTCGTGCAGGCGCTTGCTCGCCCCGAGTGGCTCGTCGAAATTGACGCCACCGCCGTTCTGAGCGAGGCATAGCACCATGACACTCTCACTCATTCTGCGCGACGCTGAGACCGGCGACTTCGGTGCGGCGATCAGTTCATCATCGCCTGCCGTTGCTGCTCGGTGCATCAACCTTGCTCCCGGAGTTGGCGGCGCAAACTCGCAAAACGTGACCGACCCGAGGCTCGGTTTTCAGCTCATCGAGCAGCTTCGCAGCGGATCAGGCGCACAGGCAGCCCTCGAAGCGGTCGTGCGCGGTGCCGACCCCGAGACCATCGGGTACCGTCAGCTGCTCGTGCTTGATACCTCGGGCAAGGCGGCAGTGTTTACCGGCGACCGAGCCCTCGGAACTTTTGGTGAGGCGACCCGCGAGAACGGCGTCGCTGGTGGCAACATGCTTGCGAACCTCGGGGTGCTCGATGCCCTCGTCGACGCAGCGCTTGCAGCAGAAGGGCCCCTCGAACGCCGGCTCATGGCGGGCCTCAAGGCTGCCGTTGCAGCGGGCGGCGAAGAAGGCCCCCTGCACTCGGCCGGGCTCTCGGTTGTGACCGATGCTGGCTGGCGGGTCACCGACCTGCGGGTCGACTGGGCTGATGGAGATCCGATCGCAGAGCTTGAGACCCTTCTCGACCGCTGGATGATCGAGCGCGACGACTACATTAACCGCGGCATCAACCCCCACGTCGCCCCCTCGTACGGGGTTCCGGGCGATGAGTAACGACGTGAAGGCGCGCATCGCCGATCGGCAACGAGCGATCGACGACGAGCTCATCGCGCTCTCGAATCAGCTGCACGCAGACCCAGAGCTCGGGTGGCAGGAGCATCGCTCTTCTCGGGCGGTCGCCGACCTGCTTCGCGCGCACGGGTTTGTGGTCGAGCAGCCCTACCTTGGGCTTGAGACGGCCTTTCGTGCCGTCTTCACGCCGTCGCAGTCGCGGTTTACCGTTGGCTTTCTCGCCGAGTACGATGCGCTCCCTGGTCTTGGCCACGCATGCGGGCACAACCTCATTGCGACCATGTCGGCCGGTGGCGCGATTGCGCTCTCTGAGGTTGCCGAAGAGCAGGGCATCACCGTGACCGTCGTTGGCACTCCCGCTGAAGAGGGTGGCGGTGGCAAGATCGAGCTGCTTGAGCGTGGTGCTTTTACTGAACTCGACTTTGCGCTCATGGCGCACCCTGCTCCCGTCGACGTGGCCGAGGCTGAGCCCTTCGCGGTCACTCACTGGCACGTTCAGTATGAGGGTCACGCAGCGCACGCCGCGGCCTATCCCGAGCGGGGCGTCAACGCGAATGACGCCTTCCTTGTGGCGCAACTTGCCATGGCGCTCCTGCGTCAGCAGCTCCCGTCGACCGTGCGGGTGCACGGGGTACAGACGCGTGGTGGCGAAGCGCCGAACGCGATTCCCGAGCGCACCGAGGGTCGTTGGTACGTGCGTGCCACGACCACCGAAGAGCTCCTTGATCTCGAGCGTAGGGTCGAGGCCTGCTTCGAAGCCGGGGCGGTTGCGACCGGTGCGAAGCTCACGATCACGCCCGAGAGTAAGCGTTACGCCGAGATGCGCACCGACACCGAGGCGCTTGCGCATTACAAGACCAACGCGCTCGCGCTCGGCCGAAATTTTGACGTGAGCCCGGCACAGGCGACCATGAACCGCGCCTCGACCGACATGGGTAATGTCTCGCAGCTCGTGAACGCCATTCACCCTTATATTGGGGTCGGGTCGACAGCGAGCAACCACCAGCCGGCGTTTGCCGAAGCGTGCGTGGGCGAGATCGCCGAGCAGACCCTGCGCGATGGGGCAACGGCCCTCGCGTGGACAGCGTTTGACGTCGCAAAGCGGCGCATGACACCGACCAAAGCAGAACTGACCGAGGAGAACTGAGAATGAGTCACACGTTTGATGAGTGGCGGGCGAAGGCCGAAGCACTGGTGTTCGATGGTCGCCCCGTGATCCACGGTGAACGCGTCGATGCCCTCTCTGGCGCAACCGTCGAGAAAAAGAACCCGGCGACGAACCAGGTGGTCTCGCAGTTGCACGCGGGCAACGAAGCCGACGTCGATGCGGCGGTTGCCTCGGCGCGTGCTACCTACGAGTCGGGGGTGTGGTCGCGCGCTGGCGCCGGCTACCGTCGCGAGCGCCTGCTCGCCTTCGCCGAGGTGCTTGAGGCGCACGCCGACGAGCTCGCGCTCTACGACACGATCGACATGGGCAAGCCCGTGCGCGAGTCGTCGACGATCGATGCGCCGGGTTCGGCTGCGCTCTACCGTTTTTATGGTGAGGCGATCGAGAAGCTCGAAGACCGTATTCCCGTCACCGCGCCGGGATCGACCGCGCTCGTGACCCGCGAACCTCTCGGGGTCGTTGCCGTCATCGTTGCGTGGAACTACCCGCTCGAAATCGCAACCTGGAAGATCGCGCCGGCCATCGCCGCCGGCAACTCGGTGGTCATCAAGCCGCCCATCGAGGCTTCGCACTCGACGCTGCGACTCGCAGAGCTCGCGGCCGAGGCTGGCATTCCTGCGGGCGTCATTAACGTGGTGCCAGGGCGCGGATCGCAGGTTGGTAAGGCGCTCGCCTTGCACGAAGACGTTGACATGCTCGCTTTCACCGGATCGACCGAGGTCGCAAAGCAGCTGCAGCAGTACGCTGGGCAGTCGAACATGAAGCGTCTCGCGCTTGAAGCTGGTGGCAAGAGCTCGAACATCATCTTTGCCGACACCGACGACTTGCAGGCCGCGGCGGCAAAGGCTGCGTTCGGCAGCTTCTATAACCAGGGCGAAATTTGCTCGGCGAACTCTCGCATCTTTGTTGAGCGCCCGGTGTATGACGAGTTCATGCGGCTCTACGTTGAGGCGTCGAAGGCATACACGCCGGGCGATCCGCTTGATCCTGCCAGCGGAATCGGCTCGCTCGTGTCGCAATCGCACGCCGATAGCGTGTGGGCGACGATCGAGAACGCGCGCCGTGACGGCACGATTGTTGCGGGCGGTAACCGGCCCGAGATAAACGGTTCGCAGGCCTTCATTGAGCCGACGATCGTCACCGACGTTCCGATCGATCACGAGGTGCACACCCGCGAGATCTTCGGCCCCGTCGCGGTCGTGACGCCCTTCGACACCGAAGAAGAGGCGATCACGCGGGCCAACGAAACCCCGTACGGCCTCGCGGCCTCGGTATGGACCGGCAGCCTGGCAAGGGCGCACCGCGTCTCGCAGCTGCTCGTCGCTGGCACCGTCTCGGTGAACACCGTTGACGCGCTCGGGTTCACAACACCCTTCGGCGGGTTCAAGCAGTCGGGCTTTGGCCGTGACCTCTCGATTCACGCTCTCGAAAACTACACAGACTACAAAACAACCTGGATGCAGTGGGGCTAGGCCCCGGTGCTCAGTCAATAGGAAAGGAACGACCATGACACAGCAAGTCGCTGAAACAGTTGTCGTGCCACAGCAGGCCGAGGCCGGTGGCGAAGACCTCTCGCAGATGGCCAAGCGTCACCTCGTGATGAACTTCACGCCCGCGAGTAAATACCGCGAAGACGATCTTCCGGTCTTCGTACGAGGCGAGCACTGTTCGGTTTTCGATGCCGAAGGCCGACGCTTCTTTGACGGGCTCGCAGGACTCTTCTGCGTGCAGCTCGGCTACACCCACGGCGCCGAGGTTGGCGACGCGGTGCGAGAGCAGCTCGCGGCCCTGCCGTACCAGACCACCTGGAGCGTTGCTCACCCACCCGCGGCAAAGCTCGCGAAGAAGCTCGCCGACCTCGCGCCTGGCGACCTCAACCGCGTGTTCTTTGCATCGGGAGGTGGCGAGTCAAACGAGTCGGCAATCAAGCTCGCTCGTCAGTACCACATCACCCGTGGTGAGGGTACCCGCTACAAGTTCCTCGGCCGCCGCGTGGCTTACCACGGCACGAGCTTTGGCGCGATGTCGCTGAACGGCATGACCGACGTGCGCAAGATGTTCGAGCCCCTCATGAACGGCGTGCGTCACACCCACAACACGAAGCGCTACCGCCGCCCAGAGGGTGAAACGGCTGAGCAGTTCACGCAGTTCCTCTTGCAGGAGCTCGAGTCGCTCATCGTGCAAGAGGGCGCCGACACCGTTGCCGCGATCATCATGGAGCCACTGCAGAACGCGGGCGGTAGCCTGAAGCCACCGACACCCGAGTACTTCCAGGGCGTTCGCGCGCTGTGCGACAAGTACGGCATCCTGCTCATCGCCGACGAGGTCATCACCGGCTTCGGTCGCCTCGGCTCGTGGTTCGGCTCGACCCACTACGGGTTCCAGCCTGACATGATCACGTTTGCCAAGGGCATTGCTTCGGCGTACATGCCCCTCGGCGGCGTCATCGCGAGTGACCGCGTCATCGAGACCGTGCTTGACGGCCCACTCGGCATGTTCAACCACGCACTCACCTACGGCGGGCACCCTGTGGCGTGCGCCGCAGCGCTCAAGAACCTTGAGATCATGGAGCGAGAGGGCGTCGTCGAGAACGTCGCCGAACTCACCCCGTACCTCGAGCAGCAGCTCGCCGGCGTGCGAGATCGCCACCAGGACATCGTCGGCGACTTCCGCGGCGACGGCTTTCACCGCACCTTCGAACTCGTCACGAACCACGAGAAGAAGGCGTGGGATGCACCCAACCTGCCGGCAGACGAGTTCGTTGGCAAGTACCTGAACCCCGCGCTTGGCGAGGTCGGCCTGCTGTGCCGCGTCGCCATTGACGCCGAGGGCAACCCGCTCGTGCAGGTTTCGCCCCCGCTCGTGATGACGAAGGCCGATATTGATGAGCTGGTCAGCCTGCTCGACAGCGCCTTCGGTATCGCAAAGAAGAACGCGAGCCTCTAACCACCGCGTCTTCGCAGGTAGCGCCCGTGACGATTCACGGGCGCTACCGACCCATCTCCTCTTGTATCGCTTCTATCGATTTTTTATCTCATTCTTATCTTGTAAATAGATTGTGGTTGCTCCTTCCTGGGGCCCGCCACGTAACAGGCAACGGAGCCGAAGGAGTGACCATGTCGCCCAAAGAACCCCCGGTCGTAACAAAGACCTTTGTGCAGTTTGAGCAGCAACACATCATGCCGATTCCCGAGACCGAGCGGAATGGTACGAACCGTTCGAACCTCTCCATCTGGGTGAGCCTCAACATGATGCCACTCGCCGTGGTCACCGGCGCGATCGCGAGCGGCGCATACGGTCTGCCGATCTTCTGGAGCATCGCCGCCATTCTCATCGGCAACGTCATTGGCGCATTCGGTGCCGCGCTCCACGCATCGCAGGGGCCGCACCTCGGCATTCCGCAGATGCTGCAGGCACGCGCCCAGTTCGGATACTTGGGCGGTAGCCTCTTCGCGATCATCGCGCTCATTATGTTCCTCGGCTTCTTCGCCGGCATTCTTATCGTCGCGAAAGACGCGATCGAGCTCGTCTTTCCCGGCGTCAACGGCACCCTCGCGATTATCGTGTTCGCCGCCGTCGGCATTCTCCTGTGTATCTTCGGCTACGACCTGCTTCGCAAGACCATGACGTGGATCTCGATCTTGATCGGCGTGACCGTTGCCATTTCGATGATCATGCTCGCCATGAATCCTGCCGTCACCTCGCAGCGCGCCGAGGCCGCGTTTAACTTCGAGGGCTTCTTCGCGATGCTCGCGATTGGCGTGGTGTGGCAGCTCGCATACGCGCCCTACGTCTCTGACTACACGCGGTACCTGCCCAAAGACACTGGCCCGAAGTCAGCGTTCTGGAGCACCTACCTCGGCCTTGTTGGCAGCTCAGTCTTCGTGATGTCGCTCGGCGTGCTGCTCGGCGCCGCGAGCCCCGACAACCCACTTGCTGCGCTCTCTGATCACCTTGGCGGCTTCGGTGTTCTCGTGCTGCTCATCTTCGCGATTACCTCGGCGCTCATCAACGGCGTCGAGCTGTACTCGGCCGTCATGAACGCCCTCACGGTCATGCAGTCAAGCTTCAAGAACATCGTGATCACGACCCGCACCCGAGTGATGACGACCCTCGTCGTTGGACTCATCGGCATGGGCATCGCGCTCTTCGGCCAGGGCGACTTCATGACGACCTTCGACAACTTCCTCTCGCTGCTGCTCTACGTACTCATCCCGTGGTCAGCGATCAACCTCGTTGATTACTTCATCGTGAAGAAGGGCGACTACGTGATCGCCGATCTCTTCGCCCGCGACGGTGGCCGTTACGGTAAGTGGAACCGAGTCGGTCTCCTGAGCTACTTCATCGGCCTCGCGGCCCAGGTGCCCTTCATGATCACCGATCTCTACACCGGCCCAATGGCTGGGCCGCTCAACGGCATCGACATCGCCTGGCTTGTGGGCTTTGCCGTCACCGCTGTGGTGTTTCTCGTGCTGGTGCGCTCTACATCACGCAGCACAACACGCGTCAGCGCGTAACACCCAATGGGCGGGGCGGGCCCTCGTGGCCCGGCCCCGCCGCCTCTCGATAGCTTCTCGGTCTCGCGCCAAGATCTGCACAACCCAAGGCTCTACTCAACGAAGAGAAAGTCAGTACGATGCAACAACGACCACGGCTCACCGAATCGACGACAAAGATCGTCACGTTTGAGCGCCGACATATTCGTCCCATCCCAGTGACTGAACGGCACGGAACCACGCGGGGGCTCTTCTTCGTGTGGCTCGGCATCAACATGTTGCCGCTGACCGTTGTGACCGGTGCGCTTGGGCCAACCGTCTTTGGGTTGAGCTTCGGCTGGACCCTCGTCGCGATCGCGATCGGTAACCTCATCGGAGGCCTTGGCGCCGCGCTGCACGCTTCGCAGGGGCCAACCCTCGGTATTCCGCAGATGCTGCAGGCGCGCGGCCAATTCGGGTACTTCGGGGGCAGCTTGCTCGCGCTCATCGCGCTCGTGATGTTTCTCGGCTTCTTTGCCTCAAACCTCGTTGTTGCGTCGCAGAGCTTTGCTGCGATCTTCGACAGCGACAATATCAACGTCGGCATTATCGTTTGCGCGCTCATCGCCCTCGTCGTAGCGATCTTTGGTTACGACCTCGTGCGCAAAATGATGGCGGTTTTCTCGGTGATCATCGGCATTATCGTCGTGGTGAGCATCGTTATTACGCTGAGCAACCCGGCAACGTTTGCTGCGACTCCTGAGCTCGGGTACAACACCGCCGGGTTCTTTGGCATGGTCGCCGTCGGCGTCACCTGGCAGCTCGCCTACGCCCCGTACGTTTCAGATTATTCGCGGTACATGCCGGCAGACGGGGGAGCGAAAGAGGCGTTCTGGGCAACCTACCTAGGGCTTGTTCTCGGAACGGTGCTCGTGATGGTACTCGGAGCCATCGTGGGGCTTCACGCCACTGATGGCGACATCATGGCGGCGCTCGGCGGGCTTCTCGGCGGGTTCGGGCCACTGGTTCTTTTTGCCTTCGGTGTTGCCTCGGCGGTCATGAACTCATCAAACATTTACTCGGGCGTCATGTGCTCGCTCACGGTATTTGAAACGATCTCAGAGGAAATTCGTATCAATACCCGCGCCCGGGTGCTCATGTCAGTTGCCTATGCGTTGCTCGCGATGTTCGGCGCCATCATTGGCAAAGATAACTTCCTCGTCATCTTCGGCGACTTCGTTTCGATGCTGCTCTACGTGCTCATTCCATGGTCAGCGATCAACCTCATCGACTACTTTGTGCTTCGCAAAGGGGAATATTCGGTCGGCGACATGTTTGAACGAAACGGCGGTCGATACGGCAGATGGGACGTGGTCGGGCTGGTGAGCTACCTCATTGGCATCATCGTGCAGATACCGTTTATGGTGAGCACGATGTACACGGGCCCGATGGCTGAACCGCTTGGGTTTGTCGATATTGCTTGGCTGCTCGGCTTCGCTGTGCCGGCCCTCGTGTACGGGGTGTGGAAGCGCGCCAAGCTCGGCAGTACGCAGCGAGAAGAAGGAGCGCTTGTATGATCGCAGATCGCATTGTGACGAATGCGCAGTTGTGGCTGCCTGAGCCGAGCGCAGCGATCGCTGTTGCTTGGGCTGATCAAACGATCCTCGCGGTCGGCACCAACGAAGAGGTACTCGAGTACCGTGGCGCGTCGACCCTGGTGACCGACGCGGGTGGTGCCGCGCTTCTTCCTGGCTTTCACGATGCGCATATCCATGCGCAGTCGGGCGGTATCGCGCTCACGGGCTGCGATCTTGACGCAGAGCACTCCCTCGAGGGGTACCGCCGACTCATCGAGGAATACGCCGCGAGTCATGATGATGAGTGGGTCACGGGGTCTGGATGGTTCGGCGACGTGTTTGCCGGCGGGTTTCCTCATCGCGAGCTCCTTGACGACATTCTTGGCGAACGCCCCGCGGTGTTCACGAGTCACGATGCTCACGGCATCTGGGTGAATACCGCTGCGCTCACGAGGGCGGGAATCGACGATGAGACCCGAGACCCGGCTGCCGGGCGCATCGTTCGTGACGAGTCGGGCCACGCAACGGGCATGCTCATCGACACCGCGGGTGAGCTGGTTACAAGGCTGCTCCCCGAACCCGATCAAGCGTCGTTGCGCTCGGCGCTCCTCGCCGCCCAGGAACGTCTGTTCTCGCTCGGGGTAACCGCCTGGCACGATGCAATTCTTGGTGAATACCTCACACTGCCCGATTGCATCCCGGCGTACCTTGAAACCGTCAGCGACGGTTCATTGCGCGCTCGCGTCACCGGCTCGGTGTGGTGGCCGATCGAAGCTGGAGTGAGCTTCGTGCCCGAGATGATTGCCCGCGTTCGCGAACTGCGCGAGGCAGGCATGGCGGTGAATAGCGTCAAGATCATGCAAGACGGGATCTGCGAGAACTGTACGGCGGCCCTGATTGCTCCGTACACGGGAGTGAACCCCGAACAACGCGGCGACTCCGTCATCGAACCGCGGGTGCTGCACGAGATCACGGCAGCGCTCGACGCGGCAGGGCTCAGCGTTCACTTTCACGGCGTGGGTGATAGAGCAGTGAGGGAGTGCCTCGATGCGGTTGCCTATGCGAGGGAGCGCAATGGCTCGGGGCAGGCGCACCAGATCGCTCACCTCGATGTCGTTGACGAGCAAGACATTGCACGGTTTGCAGATCTCGGCGTGACGGCAAACTTGCAGCCGCTCTGGGCCCGAAACGATCAAGAAATACTCGAACGAAAGCTGCCCCTCATTGGTGAAGAGCGTTTTGGTTGGCACTTTCCGTTCGGTTCTTTGCACCGCGCCGGGGCCCATCTGGCGATGGGCAGTGACTGGCCGGTGACGAGCCCTGACCCCCTGTGGGGGTTGCACACCGCAACACAACGAACTGCTCCTCTCGCCGATAAGCACGCGCTGAACCCTGAGTCACGCGTCGCGGCGCAACCCGAACAGCGCCTCGACGTGGCAACCGCTCTTCGGGCATACACGCTTGGCAGTGCTGAGATTTCTGGCAATGCGGCGATGATCGGAAGTCTGGAGCCGGGCAAGCTGGCCGACCTCGTCGTGCTGAGCGGGGCGATTGACGGCGCGCACTCGTTCGATGAGTTGCGCGTCACCGAGACGATTCTCGGCGGCCAAACGGTGTATCTGGCTGAGTAACGTCACCCGTGAATGCGTTCAGTGGGGTTGCCCGGCGGCTTGCCAGACAACCCCACTGAGCAATGACTAGAAGAGGATGAGCTTCGCGATCTCGAAGTAGATAATGAGGCCGGTTCCATCAACGAGCGTCGTGATGAAGGGGCCCGAGATGACGGCTGGGTCCTTCTTGAACTTCTGCAGCACCATGGGCAAGATCGACGCGACGATCGAGCTCCAGATGACAATCGCGGCTACCGTGAGGGCGACCACGAGCGAGATCTCGAAGCCGACGCCCAGGATGCTCGCGCGAATGATGCCGGCCGCAGCCATGCACGCGCCGATGAGCACGCCGGTGGAGATCTCTTTGCGCAGGACGCGCCAGATATCTTTCATCGTCACCTCGCCGACCGCCATGGCACGCACGAGTGTCGTCGTGATCTGTGTGCCCGTGTTACCGCCAGTGCCGATGAGCAGTGGAATGAAGAACGCGAGCGCGATGACCGACTCGAGCTGGTCTTCGAATGCGCGCAGCACCGTGCCCGTGTACGACTCGGCGACGAACAGCACCAGGATCCACAGGATGCGCTTGCGCCAGAGCATCCACGGGGTCGCCTTGAGGTAGGGAACCCCGAGCGGGGTTGAGGCGCCCTGCTTTTCGGCGTCTTCGGTGCCCTCTTCTTCGATGATGTCGGCCACGTCGTCGACCGTGATGATGCCGATGACGGTGCCGTTCTCGACCACGGGAATCGCGACTAAGCGGTAGCTGCTCAGCAGCTGGGCCGCCTCTTCCTGGTCGGCGTAGGGGTCAACCGAGACGAAGTCGGTGTTCGTGAGCTCAGCGACGGTCATCTCGCTCTCGGCGAGCGCGAGGTCACGAAAGCTGACGACGCCGTGAAAGTTGCCCTGTTTGGTGACGTAGACGTAGGCGATGGTTTCTGCCTGCTCGAGGAAGTCGCGCAGACGGTGCATCGCGTCGCCAACGCTCGACGTGGCCTCGACCGTGAGAAAGCGCGGGGTCATGCGCGAAGCGGCACTCTCAACGGGCCACTGCATGAGCTGCTCGAACTGCTCGCGCGAGTCGGGTGAGAGCTGCGCGATGATTGTCGGAGCGGCGGGAAGCTCACGCAGAATTGCGACGGCCAGGTCGGGCTGCGAGAGGTCGAGCACCTCGGCGGCGCGAGAGTGTTCGAGCTTGCCGACGGCCGTAGCGGCCTCGGCTATGGGCAACCGTTCGAGCGCGAGCGCGGCATCAACGGCCGTCATCGGTGCGAGGTTCACGGGCTTCGTGTTGTTTTTGCGCGTGCTTGAATGAAAGATGTTTTTCGACATGATCTTCTTCTTCTGGGTAAAAATGCCACAGCAAGACACCGACGCTCAAACGTGAAGCGTCGGGATGTAATGCTCGAACAGAGTTGCACTGATCGTGCTGGTCGAATCCATGTAAGAGCTTTGACTCTATGCAGCGTATCTACAATCAGAAGCCACTTGGGGCAACACCTTAAGCCGATGTTGCCTGTCCTGATCTTGGGCATCTCTCGATGTCGTCAGATCAGTGGCCTGTGTCTGCATAGGAGCCTCGCCTAACGAGACAACCAGGGTCTACAGTACAAGAAACTTCGCAAGTGTCAAACCATGCGCCGTTATTGACCCGGTTATGCGCTCGGTGACTCACTTTGATCACGTTGGCTCCACGCGGCGGTCGCCTGGAGGTTTGCCTGCGCGCTCTCGGCTGCTGCCTCGGGGTCGCGGGCAACGATCGCATCGAGCACTTCGTCGTGGCCGCGGCGCTCGTCGCGACAAAAGCCGTCGCGGCTTTGCGCCGTGCTCATTGACTCGTGAAGGCGAGGTAGGAGCGCGGTATATACCTCGAACAGAATGGGGTTGTGGGCGGCCCGGGCTATGGCCTCGTGCACGGCAACATCGGCGTCGACCCAGCCCTCGTCGCTCACGCTCGCGCGCTCACTGAGGGCCTTGCTGATGCGTTCGATGTCGTCGTTGGTTGCGCGCTCTGCCGCGAGTCTCGCGAGCTGTGGTTCGAGGGTGATGCGTGCCTCGAGCACATCGTCGAGTGAAGCCCCGGAACGGGCGAGCGCACCGGGAACCTCGCTGCGGGCGCGCACGAAGGTGCCGTCGCCCCGGCGAATCTCGAGCATGCCCGTGTACTGCAGCGCGCGCAGTGCCTCGCGCAGGGTGCCACGCGCGACACCGAGGGAGGCCATGAGCTCAGACTCGGGCGGAATCTTCTCGTCGACCCTCCAACGCCCCTCGACGATTTCTGCGCGCAGTCGCTCGACGACCTGATCGCTCAGCGAGGCCTGCGGTACCGGGGTCAGACTCATGTATGCAATGATAGTACCTTGTTTTGGTTAGACGTTAGACCTTTGGGGGTGAAGTGGTGACTGCACGAGGCACAACCGCTCAGAACACTGGGCGCCCGGCGCTCATGATCGTTGCGTTGCTGCTTGTCGCGCTGAACCTCAGGCTCGCGATCACGAGCGCGAGCGCCCTGCTCACCGCGCTCACCGAGTCGGGAGCGCTCACCCCCGTCACCGTCGTCATCATTCCGGCACTCCCCACCGCAGTGTTCGCCGTCGCGGGCATCGCGACCGCCGGGCTGGCAGAGCGCTTAGGTAGGGAGCGCACCGTGCTCTTTGGCATGATCGCGCTCACGCTCGGCCTCACCATTCGCGGCATCGCATCGCCGTGGATCATCGTGCTCGGCACCGTCGTCGCGACCGGCGGCCTCGCCGTCGTGAACATTTTGCTGCCCGCGGTCGTTCGCGCCCACTTTGGTACGCGGATCGGCGCCGTCACGACGGCCTACACGACCGTCATGCCGCTCGGGGCCGCTTTTGCTGCTGCCGCCGCGGTCCCGTTCGCCGAGCGTATCGGGAGCCCCTCGCTCGGCCTTGCGCTCTGGGCGCTTCCGGCCCTCGTCGGCGTCATCGCGTGGGCGTTGCTCATGCCTCGCACCGCGCCAGAACCCCGATTGCCACTCGAGTCCGGCCAGAAGCGAAGGCTTCCAACCGGCACGTGGCTTCTCGCGGCCTATTTCGCGCTCCAGTCACTCCTCAGTTACGTCATGATGGGCTGGCTGCCCACCATTACTTCTGATGCTGGCATCGCGCCAGAGCGCTCTGGTGTGTTGCTCGGTATCGCCATGGCGGTCGGCGTGCCGACGACGGTCGTCGTGGTCTCGCTCGCGAGTGGCATTAAGCGCATGCGGGTCGGCTTCATTCTCATCGCCCTATCGACCGTGAGTGCAATGCTCGGGTTGCTCATTGCCCCGCAGGCGATGCCCGAGCTCTGGGCCGTGCTCATCGGCGTTGGTATGAGCGCTTTCCCGCTCTTGCTCGCGCTCATTGCCGGGTTCGGCGCCGACGCGACCGAGTCTGCGCGGGTGTCGAGCGTTGTGCAGTCGGTGGGGTACTCCGTTGCGACGCTCGGGCCGTTGGGGGCAGGGGCTGTCAGCCAGCTTCTGGGGTCGTGGGATGCGGTGCTCGTGGGCCTCGCGGTGCTCGCAGTGGTGCAGGGAACCATCGGCATTCTGGTGACGCGCGTGCTCGCGAAGAACCGGCGCGAAGCGCGTCGATCCGCTTAGTGATCATGGGGCGCATCGCAGGATGTCGCAAACGGCTCGGTGGGTGACGCGTTCTGCGCAGACGGCATGGTTAGGCAAGGCTAACCTCATGAGAAGAGCCTTTCTTGTGCTCGATCCCCGGGGGTTCCCGCAGGGGAGATCGTTCTTTTGACCCGAAAGAAACCATGACATTCGTGATGCCAACACTCAAACCTGCCGCGCTCATTTCTGGCGCGGTCGCGGCCCTGCTCGTGCTGAGCGGCTGCTCATCGACGCCCGAGGGCGATGCCAAACCCGACACGGCAGGGGAATCGTCGACCTCAGCGCTGCTGCCCGAGGCCGAGGGCAAGACTGACTACCCGCTCACCCTCGAGACGCCGTTCGGCGACACCACGCTCGATGAGCGCCCCGACCGCATCGCGATCGTCACCTCGGCGACCCCCGACACCGACGCGCTGCTCGCTTTGGGCGGCACTCCCGTTTTTGCGCCCTCGACGATCGAGCGTAACTCGTGGCTCGACGCGAGCCTCACCGACCCCATCGAGACGATTTGGGATGCGAGCCCCGACGTTGAGCTGCCGGCCGAGGCCGTTGCCGCGAGCAAGCCAGACCTCATCGTCACGCTCCAGGCGCTCGATACTTTCGATCAGAAGGCGTTTGACCAGCTGAGCGCGATCGCACCAGTTCTGTATGCCGAGGTCGACTCGCTGAGCTGGCAAGACCTCACACAAACGCTCGGTGACACCATCGACCTCGGTGACCGTGCTGCCGAGGCTGTCGCCGATACCGAGAGCGTCATCGAGCGCACCCGCGAGGCGCACCCCGAGTTTGAGGGCAAGACCGCGACCCACGTGATTGCGCACTCAGAGAAGGCCGGCGCCTTCTACGCGAGCACCCCGGGCTCGAACACCGAGCAGCTCTTCAACGAGCTTGGTTTCGTGCTGCCAGAGGCAGCGCAGTCAGTTGCCCCCGGCACGAAGATCAGTGACGAGCTCATGGGCATGATCGACGCCGACTTCTTGCTCATCAGCACGATTACCGAGCCCGAGTTCTTCCTTGACTCGCCGCTGCTGCAGAGCGTTCCGGCTGTTGCCGAGGGGCGTGCGGTCATTGACCCGGCCGAAGAGGGCACGACGACGAATAACTTCGCGTGGGGCCTGAACCAGCAGAGCGTGCTCAGCATTCCCTGGCTCATCGAGCGGCTCGCCGAGATGGGCTCAGAGGCGCTGAGCTAGCGGCACCCCGAAACCTCACGGGCGTGCGCCACCCCTCTGCGGGGCGGTGCACGCCCTGCCGCCGTCACGCACACCAGAAAGCTTCAGCGCTATGACCTCTCTCAGAGCCAACTCCACGAGCCTGGACGACCCGCCGGGGGCCCCACCCGGTACAGCCGCCGTGCGTGGCCTCGCTCGCCGACGCACGGTAGGAATGCTCGTGATCGTTGGTGCCCTTGTGCTTGCCGCGACCGCGAGTCTCGCCTTCGGTGCCAAAATACTGAGCGTTGAAGAGACATGGGCCGCGTTCTGGCACCCTGACGGGTCAGAGGCGGCAACGATCGTGTGGACCCTGCGAGCGCCCCGCACGCTCGCAGGCATCGTCGTCGGCGCGGCGTTTGGCGTTGCGGGCGCACTCATTCAGGCGCTCACCCGCAACCCGATCGCCGACCCGGGTATTCTCGGTGTGAACGCTGGGGCTGGCTTCGCCGTGACCATCGGCATCGGCATCACAGGGGTGACGAACGCGAGTGAGTACGTGTGGTACGCCTTCATCGGCGCGGCCCTCGCGACGCTGCTCGTGACCCTCATAGGTTCTGCCGGTCGCGGCCCGGCGTCGCCAGTGACGCTCGTGCTCGCAGGTGTCGCGCTTGGCGCCGTACTCAATGGCTTTTCGACCTTTCTCTCACTCATCGATCCTGATACGTTTCGGGCCGTACGCAACTGGGGTCTCGGGTCGATCGAGCGAACCGACCTGGGCGACACGCTCTCAGTGCTGCCGCTCATTGTCGTGGGCCTCGTCATCGCGCTCCTCGTGTCGGGCCCGCTGAACTCGATTGCGCTCGGCGACGAGCTCGCGGCGACGCTGGGTGCGCGGGTTGCCCGTACCAGGGTGCTCGTCATCATCGCGGTGACGCTCCTCGCCGGAGGTGGCACGGCGCTCACGGGAGGTATCGGTTTTGTCGGGCTCATGGTTCCGCACATTATGCGGTGGATCTTCGGCCCAGACCAGCGCTGGATTCTCGCGACCTCTGCACTCGCGGCACCCGTGCTTGTGCTCGCAGCCGACGTGCTCGGGCGCGTGATTGCGCGACCCGGCGAGATTGAGGTGGGCGTGCTGACCGCCATTATCGGTGCCCCCGTGCTCATCGCACTCGTGCGCGGGCGAAAGTCGAGCGGGCTATGAGTGCCAGGCGCGTGTTAACGAAGCGCGGGGGAGTGCGGCCCATCGACTTCGGTTCCCGGGTGCGGGTCGTGCGCACACGGTTTACCTCACACCGTTTCTCGACCCGCGTGCTCGGTGTCTCGGCGTTCCTGTTTATGGTCGCTATCGGCGTGGCCATCGTCGCCATTCGGTTCGGGGATTTCCCGCTCACGGTGCGTGAAGTGCTCACCGTGCTCGGGGGAGCCGGCGATGAGTTTCACCGCATGATCGTGCTCGAATGGCGACTGCCTGTCGCGATCGCGGCCGTTGTCTTTGGTGCGCTGCTCGGTATTGGCGGCGCTATCTTCCAGTCACTCACGCGCAACCCCCTCGGCTCCCCTGATGTGATCGGCTTCGATGCGGGTTCGTACACGGCCGTTGTCGTCATGATTCTGGTGTTCGGTAACGCGAGCGCCTGGGCTCTGGCCGGTGCGGCGCTCGTTGGAGGGCTCGCAACCGCGATACTCGTGGCCTCGCTGGCCTACCGAAACGGCTTCCAAGGCTTTAGGCTCATCATCGTAGGCATCGGCATTTCTGCGATTTTGGGTTCTATCAACTCCTTCCTCATCACCAGATCTGACTCAACCGATGCGATCGCCGTGGGGTTTTGGGGCGCAGGATCGATTACCCGTGTTTCGTGGGCCACCCTCACCCCATCGCTCATCATTGCCGCGGTGCTCGCCCTCGCGGCGGTTGCGCTCGAGCCGAGCCTGCGAAGGCTGGAACTTGGTGACGACGTCGCGGTCGCGCAGGGGTTGCGCATTGGACCGGCTCGGTTTGCGCTGCTGGTGCTCGGCGTCGCTACGACCGCGCTCGTGACCGCTGCGGCGGGGCCCATCGGATTTATCGCGCTCGTTGCCCCGCAGCTTGCGAGGCGGCTCACCAGGTCAGCCGGGACAAGTCTGCTCTCGGCGGCTGCGATGGGCGCCGCGTTGCTTGCGACCGCCCACCTCGTTTCGCTGCTCATCGCGCAGGCCTACCGTGCCATTCCGGTCGGGCTCATCACCGTGTGCCTCGGTGGCCTCTACCTCATCTGGCTACTCATTCGAGAGTCACGCCGTGTTGGCACGGCGAGCTCATCGTGACCGGAACCCCTCGAAGAAAGCAACGTATGTACGACCACCTAGACCACGCAGACCGTGACCCCTCGAGCCGGCTGCGCATCGACCACGCAACGATAGGTTATGACCGTCGCGTGATTTCACGGGACCTCACGACCGAAATTCCAGCGGGCTCCTTTACCGCGATCATCGGCCCGAACGGATGCGGTAAGTCGACGCTCCTGCGGGCCTTTGCCCGCGTGCTTACCCCTGAGCAAGGTCACGTGTTGCTCGACGGGCGTGCCATCTCGTCGATGCGCGCAAAAGAGGTCGCTCGTGAGCTCGGCCTGCTCGCACAGACCTCGTTTGCCCCCGACGGCATCAGGGTCGCTGACCTCGTTGCCAGGGGCAGGGCCCCTCACCAATCACTCCTCCAACAGTGGCAGCAGGCCGACGAAGATGCGGTGACCGCGGCGCTCGCAGCAACGCACCTGAGTGACCTTTCTGACAGGCTCGTCGACGAGCTCTCGGGCGGTCAGCGCCAGCGGGTGTGGGTCGCGATGCTTCTCGCGCAGCAAACATCGATCATGCTGCTTGACGAGCCCACGACCTTTCTCGACATTGCGCACCAGTACGAGCTGCTTGAACTGTTTCGAACGCTGCATGAGGACGGCAAAACGCTTGTCGCCGTGCTGCATGATCTTGGCCAGGCGGCACGCTATGCCGACCACCTTATTGTGATGCGCGATGGGCAGATCGTGACGACGGGGCCGCCAGCCGAGGTCATCACCCCCGAGCTCATCGAGCGCGTGTTTGGCCTGCGGTGCCTCGTGCTGCCCGATCAGGTGACGGGAACACCAACGGTTGTTCCGCTCGATCCGAGAATCGCTTCGGCCGCTTCGGGTTCAGCGGCGAACGAGGTGGGACTCACCCCGTAAAAGCCGCGAAATGTTCGCGCGAAACTGTTCGGGTGCTGGTAGCCAACGCGAAACGCGACCGAAGTAACCGACGCCTCAGAACGCAAGAGTTTTGCTGCGAGGTGCATTCGGCAGCGAAGACGCCACTCACGAAACGTTAGCCCGGTCTCAGCGACAAAGGCTCGCTCAAGACTGCGGCAGCTCGTGTGCACCTCGAGCGCCCAGTCGACGGCCCTCCGCTCGTCGCCGGGGTTCAACAGGAGCGCTGCTGCAACCGCTGCGGCGGTTGGCGTTGTCGGGAGCGGCAGGTTCTCGGGCATCGAGGCGCCGCGCTCGAGAATTGAGAGCACCTGGCGCTGAATGTTGGCCCCGGGTTGAATGATCGTGCTGCGGCTCTGATATAGCGCGAGAAACATGTCTTGCTCGCGTTCGAGAATGCGCACGACGGTTGGTCCGCGCAGCACGGTTGCCGTGTGGTCGATGGGAAACCAGTAGGGGAACACCACCGAATCGGGCCTGACCTCGAGTGCGTGGGGCGTCTCGACCGGTAACCAGAGAACCTCGCCCTCGTGCAGCACGGTGGTGCGGTCGGCGTGCCGAAAGAGCGTTGAGCCGCGTACCTGCCAGAACGCCATGTGCTGGTCGTCGTGGCAAATCTCAGGAACCGCGACCGCTGGAATGTGCAGCGGGATCTTGAGTGCTGGGTCGTTCGCGGTGGGTGTGCTCGGTGTCACCGTGCCCCTTTCTGTCGTGCTGGGCGCCGTGACTGTCGAGTTCTGCGCCGCGCTATAAAACGAAGTTAGCCTAACCTATCTTAGGGCTGATGTTTGTCGGCCTGAGTTACGTTACCGAAGGAACCAGCATGGCCCGGAGTTTGCGCCCGATCGACGTTTTTCCGCTCACGACTCGCACCCTGAGCGTGTTGCGTGTCGTTGATGTGACCCCGGGTATGCGCCGCGTCACCCTGGGGGGCCCTGCACTTGCGGCGCACACTGCTGAGAACGGGTACCATGTTGCCGCGTTTCGTTCAGACGGTGTTGACGATGAATTCAAGATTCTGCTCAAGCATCCCGATGCCGAGGTCGCGGTTGGTCCAACGCAGGCAGACGGCCTGCTCGTCTGGCCACGCCACGACGAGCATCTCGTCATGCGCACGTACTCGGTGAGGCGTTGGAACCCCGAGACCGGCGAAATCGATATCGACTTTGTGCTGCACGGTGTCGGCGCAGCGAGTACCTGGGCGAGGCGCACCCAGCCCGGTGATCTCATGCAAATCGCAGGGCCGAAGGCCTCGTCGGGTCACCCCGTGAGCGCTGACTGGACGCTGATTGCCGGCGACGAAACCGCGCTGCCCGCAATTGGTCGCTGGCTCGAGGAGTGGCCAGAGGGCGCGCGAGGTCAGGTCTTCATCGAAGTGGCCGAGCAGTCGCATCGCCAGCAGCTGCCAACCCCGCCAGGGGTTGAGGTTACCTGGCTGTCGCGCGACGGAGCAGAACCCGGCACGACGACGCTTCTCTACGATGCGATCACCGGAGCAGAATGGTGGCCAGGAACGGCCTTCGCCTGGGTCGCGGGCGAAACGCACACCCTCACCCCGATTCGCCGCTGGCTGCGCAATGAGCGGGGCCTTGGCAAAGAACAGGTCGAGGTCACCGGGTATTGGCGCAGGCACGAGGTTGTGGCATCAGCGAACGATAGCGCGGTTCCTGACGAAGCCGCGCGTGAGAGCGCCCAAGAGAAGTTCTTGCACCTCAGTGAGATCATGCCGGCCGTCACGATTCGTATTGCGGCAACCATCGGGCTTGCCGGTGCATTCAACAGCGCACCGCGAACCGTGGCCGAGCTCGCCGCGGCGACCGAGACCGATCCCGTGGGCCTCGGCAAGATGCTGCGGTATCTCGAGTCGATCGAGCTGACCGAGCTGCATGATGACGGGCGTTATTCGCTCACGCAGGCCGGCAAAGAACTCGAAAACGAGTTTATTGGTGAGATTCTTTCGCTTGACGGCCCCGAGGGTCACCGTGAGCTCCACGGCCTGCTCGCTTTGTCAGCGGCGATTCGAACCGGCAAGGGAGATCATGCGGCCTGGTTTGGAGCCGGGTTCGAAGAGAGCGTGCAGAGCGACCCCACGGCGATTCTCAAGCGCGTTGAGCACGAGGCAGAGGGCGCGGTCTATGTCACCGGAAGCGTTGCGGCGTCGCCGCTCTTCGAAGGGCTCACCTCGTTGCGCGTCGCTGGTCGCGCGGCGGGTGCGTTTGCTGAGCGCATGGTCGCGGTTCATCCCGAGCTGCGCGTGAGCGTGCTTGCGGCTCCGAGCGAACTCGCGGCAATGAGCACAGTGCACCCTGATCACGAACGCATCGTGTTCGAGCCGGGGAGCATGCTCGAGGCGAGACCCGAACCGACCGACGGCTACCTCATCTGTGCCAGGGTTGAGACGCTCTCTGATGCCGACGCCGTGTTCATGCTGCGACAGGCGGCGGCGAGCCTTACCGAGGGTGGCCGCATCATTATTTTCGGCAGCGTACTCGACCCGGATCAGGCTCACGATCACGACTTTGAAGAAGACCTGTTGCTCTTCTCGCTGAGCGGCGGGAGCGCACGGTTTCACGAGGAGTACCTGCGTCTCTTCTCAAAGGCAGGTCTCGAGCTGAGCGCGCAAGATACGGTTGGGTGGGGCCGAACGATCTACGCCCTGACGGCCCGCGCGTAGCCAAGTGGTGAAGGGAAGCGGCAGGGCGGTCTGGGGCCGGTTTGAAGCCCCAGAAGAGCAGCCGGCAGAGCCCCGGCTTGTGCCTCGGCCGCGCATCAGCGCCCCTCAGCTGAGTTATGACATCTTTCGTTCGGTTCGTGGCACCGTGGTCGTGGCTGCCGGGCTCATCGTCCTGTTTGACGTGGCGAGCATGCTCGTGCCCGTGGTTATCGGAATGATCGTCGAGACGGTGATCGCCCCGGCAGCCTCAGGGCATGCCCTCCCTTCGCTGTGGCCCGCGATCGCCATGGGATTTGGGTCGCTCATCGGGCTTTTTGTGCTCATGAACGTGGGCAATCGCTTCGGCAGTCGGCTGGGGTGGCTCGGGGTGCAGCGGGCTAAGTACGAGTTGACGCAACGGGTGCTTGAGCGTCTCGTCGATGAGCGGGGGCTTTCGGGCGATGAACGGCACCCCGGTTCCCTCCTCGCGCTCGCGACGGGCGACGTGCATCGGGCGTGCCTCGTGCTGTACCTTGTCGTGTACCCGCCCGCGCAACTGATCGGTCTTGGGGTTGGTGCCACGGTGCTCTGCTCCATTCACCTTGGGCTTGGGCTCACGGTTTTCGTCGGTCTCCCGCTGCTACTGGCGCTGAGTGCGCTCATCGCGCGGCCTCTCCAACGCCGCAGTATGGCTGAGCAGGCCGAGGTTGCCGATGCCGCGGCGAGCGCCGCCGATCTTCTCTCGGGTTTCCGGGTGATTCGAGGTCTGTACGCAGAGCAACTCGCGACGCGTCGCTACCGGGAAAAGAGCCGTACGGCCCTCGCTTCGACCCTTCGCGCCCGCGAGGCCCGTGCCGTTTTCGAGGGTTGTACCGATATCTTGACTCAGCTGAGTGCCGCGGTCATCGCGATCGCGGCGACCTGGCTGGCGCTGCGCGGCACGCTCTCGGTGAGTGATCTTGTCACAGTCGCGGGTATCTCGGTGGCGCTCCTCGGGCCACTCGAATCGCTGACGAGCTCGGTTGGCTCCTTCTGGGCGGTGTCGCAGGCATCGGCTGGCCGCATCGCCGGCGTGCTCGCGACCGAAGCAAACCCGGCCTCGGCTGGTGACGCGACCCCCGGAACATCCGGCACGGGGCTCAGCCTGCGGTCGCTCGCACTCGACGAACGGTACCTTACGGCCGAGATTGGCCCCACTGAGCTCGTCGTCCTTTCGCTCCGTCAGCGCGAGGCCGCTGAGCTCGGCGCGTTGCTCTCGCTCGAGCGTCTTCCCGTGAGCGGCGAGGCGACATACGGTTCGCTCGCTGTCGCCGAGTACCAGCCAGAGGCGTTGCGAGCGCGGCTGCTCGTGGCCCCGCGCGAACCGGCGTTGTTTCCCGGCACGGTGCGTGAGAACGTGACCTTGTCAGCGGATCCCCGCTGGTCGAGCCAAGCGCACACGGCCCTGAGCGCCGCCGCTCTCGCCGAGGTCGAGCTGCCCGATGGGTACGAGCGTCTCGTGAGGGGTGGCGGCCGCGAACTCTCGGGCGGGCAGCGCCAGCGCATTGCCCTCGCGCGGGCGCTCGCCGCCGACCCCGAGGTACTCGTGCTCAGCGACCCAACGAGTTCGGTCGACACGGTAACCGAGGTGCGAATCGCTCGCGCGATCCGCGAGCTGAGAGCAGGCAAGAGCACCATCGTGGTGACCGACTCGCCAGCGTTTGTACAGATTGCCGATCGGGTGATCCGCCCTCACTCCGGCAATGAAGCCTCTCAGCCTGAGCAGTCGCGTGACCATGGTTGACCCGGCGCTCTTACCCATCGCGAGCGGTGCCGAGGTAGCGAGCGATCTTTGGCGAAGGCTTCGCGGGCGGCGCCTCGCTCTCGGAGGCGTGCTCTGCCTGTGCATCGCACAGGCCGCGGCGGCACTCGTGTTCGCCCTCGTCGTAGGCAAGCTGGTCGATCTCGTGCTTGAAACCGCGCCGCTATCGGGAGGAACCTGGGGCATGCTGTGGCCCGCCGCCTCGCTGATGGTCTCGGCAGCGCTCGCTTCGGGGTTGCTCGGGGCCTGCACCGGGATAGCGCTCGCGCGAATCACCGAGACGCTTATTGCCCAACTCCGTGAAGAATATGTGGGGGCGGCGCTCCGGCTCCCGCGAGCGACAATCGAACGTGCGGGGCCGGGAGACGCGGTGACGAGGGCTTCAGACGATATCGCTCATATCTCGGCGAGCTTGCCCGAGGCTTTGCCGAGGGTGTGCGTCTCGGTGTTCACGGTGATTCTTGCTGGGGGCAGCGTGGCGGCAATTGACCCTCGCTTTCTCGCGGTCTTTGGGCTCACCATTCCGGTCTATCTGTTGACGCTTCGGTGGTACCTTCGCACGGCACCCGCCGTCTATGCCGCCGAGCGAGAACACTATTCGCTTCGTGCTGATGCCGTGCTCGACACGCTCACCCAGCTGCCCGCGGTACGAGCGCACGGTCTCGCCCGCACGCAGCTCGACCGTATTGCTGCTGCCGGGTGGCAGACGGTGCGTTGGGCGATGCGCGCAAGAATCGTGCAAAATCGGCTCTTTGGCAGGCTCAACATCGCCGAAGCATTGGGGCTTGGCTCGTGCCTAGCGGTGGGCCTTGTGCTCGCATTGCGTGGCGAGGTGAGCCCGGGCCAAGTGACTGCGGCGGCGCTTCTCTTCGTGCGCATCGTGGTTCCCATCGAAGGGTTGCTCGGCGTTCTTGACGATCTCCAGTCGGCCCTTGCCTCGCTGGCGCGGGTGATCGGGGTTACGCTCGCGGGGTCGGCTGCAGATGATCCGCCTGCTGCGGGCATGGGCCCACACCCGCGAACTGCACCGCGGCGAGCGAATGCGGCTCCGGCAGTAACCTTGGCCGACGTCAGCTTTTCGTATGACGGGCGGCATGCGGCGCTCAGCGACATCACGCTGACGGTGCCACGGGGTGGTGTGCTTGCGGTCGTCGGCGCAACCGGGTCTGGCAAATCGACGCTCGCTGCGCTCATCGCCGGCGTGCACGAGCCAGCGGGAGGGCGGTTTGAGCGTTCGGTCGACGAGCGCGGGATTGTGACGCTCGCTCAAGAACCACACGTGTTCGCGGGGTCGTTACGCGAGAACCTCACGCTTGCAGCCCCCGAAGCGTCAGACCAAGAACTGTTGCAGGCGCTCGAACAGATTGGTTCGCAGGAGCTTGTGCCCCTCCTACGTGAGGGACTCGACACGATGCTTGGTGTGGGCGGAACTCCGCTCACCGCTACGCAGGCTCAGGAGATTGCGCTCGCGCGGGTACTGCTCGTCGACCCCGAGTTCGTCATTCTCGACGAGGCGACGGCCGATGCCGACAGCGCCAGCAGCGCCCGTCTCGACGAGGCCGTCGCCGCGGTCGTTGCCAACCGTAGTGCGGTGATCATCGCCCACAGACTGAGCCAAACGCTCATCGCCGACGAAATAGCGGTGCTCGAATCGGGGCGGCTCATTGAGCTCGGCGACCACGAGACATTGCTTGGCGCTGACGGGGCATACGCGCGGCTGTGGGCGGCAAGTGCGGGGCGGGCATGATCGGCTAGGGTCGAAACCATGCAAGACGAAGCGACAACCATTGCGGCTCGCCATCACTTTCTCGAGACTCATCTCGTGCGAGGGGTACGCAGGGGCGAGAGCCCCACGCTCGCCTGGGCCCGCACCGGCGCACCTCACCCCGAACTGAACCGGGTGCTGTGGTTCACGCCCGGCGAGATCGAGCGGTCGCTTGAGCGCATGCACGGGGTGCCTGCGCTCTGGGCGCTCTGGCCTGGAATCGAGGGGTACGCCTTGACCGAGGCGGCCGCCCGCGATGCCGGCCTCAGCTTCATCGAGGAGGAGCCGCTCATGGTGCTGCCCCTCACCGGCTCGAACGTGGCCGAGAGCGCCGCGACCGAGCCCGTCAGGGACGAAGCGGGCGACGACGGTGTGCGCATTGAAGTGTGCCACACCGAGGCAGAACTCACCGAGTGGGCGGCGTTCTGGGCTGCCGAAGATGCTCAACCCGATGACGTGCCGCGCATTGTCGCGGCGCTCGCGCCCTTCGCGGGTCTCGCCGGCGCCGCGAGTGAGAAGGCCGTGACCCACCTCATTGCCCGCAACGGCGACGCGGTGGTTGGCTGCGCCGCCGCCGTGGTCGTGGGAGCCTCGTCGGCGGTCGAGCACGTCATTGTCGACGCCGGGTGGCGATCGCGAGGCATCGGGTCTCGGCTGACGCGCGCCGCGATTGATGTTGCCTCGCAAGCCGGTGCCGTCGCTTGCGTGCTCACCGCATCGCCCGATGGCGAGGGCCTGTACCGCAGGCTCGGCTTCACTGACGTGTGTCGGGTGCGCAGCTACGGCCTCGCGTGATGAGGGCGCTTTTTCGTGACCGCGAATGCGGTGCCGATGCCGAGCGCTGTGAGTACCGCGATGCCCAACACGAGCCACCGCGCAGAGGCGGCATGGTCGGCGCCTCCGAGCAGGAGCAGGTTTCCCGCGAGCGCTGAGGTGAGCGTGAACGCGATGAGCTGCGTGGTGCTCACGGCGGCCGCGGCCTTTGCGCTCTCGCCCGGGTCATCGCTGCTGCTCATCGCCGCGACGGTGAGGTGCGGAAACGCGAGGCCGATGCCCGCTCCCGCGACGAGCAGCAGCACCGCCCAGACGATAACCGTGATAGTGCTGGCTCCCGCGACGAGCAGCAAGCCGTAGCCCGTGAGTCCCGCGGTGAGGAGCGCCGGTCCCGTGCGCACGAGCGCTCTCGCGGCCTCGGCGCTCACGTTGGCGCTGAAGAGCTGCCCGCCGACCCAACCGATCGATAGGGTCGCGCCGAGCATGCCCGCGACGAGCGGTGAGAGCCCGCCCAGCTGCTGCCCGAACAGCGGTATGAAATTCTCGGTCATGACCCCGGCACAGAGCGTCGCTACGGTGAGGTAGATCCACTTCAGTGAACTGCCGCGCTGGTAGGCGAGACGGGGAAGTACCCCGTGCTGGTCCTTCGAGTCGATGACGAGAAAGGCGGCGAGCAGCAGCAACCCCGCCCCGATCATCACGAGTACGAATGCACCCGACAGAATCGAGCTGAGGCTCAGCGCGGCCGCCGTGAGCGCGAGTGCGGTCATCGAGGCGATCGGAAGCGGGGCCGCGGCCTGCGCATCGGGGCGCTTCGGGGGCAGCGTCTTGAACGCGACCACGGCGAGCACGAGGGCGAGCACGGCAAGCACCCCGAACGCTGCACGCCAGGCGCCGGCCTGCGCGAAGGATCCGCCAAGCATCGGGCCGACGAGAGCCCCGACGCCAAACATGGCAGTGATGAGGCTTGTCGCGCGAATCCAGAGCTGCGCCGGCAACACCGAGCGGATCGTCGCGTAGCCAAGCCCCGTGAGCAAGCCCGCGCCGATGCCCTGGAGCGCGCGGCCCGCGATGAACAGCTCCATGGTCGGGCTGAGGGAGCCGAGCGCCGTTCCCGCAGCGAAGGCGACGTAGGCACCGATGTACGAGCGACGAGCGCCCCGTGTGCCGATGAGCCTGCTCACGAACATGGTCGCGATGACCGCGGTGATGAGGTAGCCGGTTGAGGCCCAAGCGTAGTAGCGCTCGCCGCCGATGTCGGCAACAACCGAGGGCATGAGTGCTGCGGTGAAGTAGAGGTTCATGGCGTAGAGGGCGACGCCGCTCGCCATGACGAGCACGGCCGAGCGGTATTGCCGTGAGAAGAGCGCGCGCCAACCGGTCTCGGCGGTTTCGGTCAGCGGTGTTGGGGCGGTTTCTGGGGCGGGGGAATCTGGGTAATGGTGACTCATGAGGTCAACGGTAAAACTTAAAGTGCACTTTAAGTCAAGGGTGCTTATTATTGAGAGACCACCCCGGCCCCGAGCGAGAATGAGGTGCGTGATGCAGTACACGCCGACAGAGCTGCTCACCATCGGTGAGGTCGCAGAGCGCGCAGGTATCGCGACGAGCGCCGTGCGCTTTTACGAAGAGCGAGGGCTCATCACCTCGGTACGCACCGCAGGCAACCAGCGACGCTACCCGCGCCATGTCTTGCGGCGCATCGGCATCATCAGCGCGGCGCGACGCTTTGGCATTCCGTTGTCTGAAGTCGCCGAAGTGTTCGAGTCACTGCCCGAAGATCGCATGCCGGGCAAGAACGACTGGCGGCGCATTTCGCAACAGTGGCACGATCGCCTCGAAGCCCGCCGCAAGGAGCTCGAGCTGCTCGAAGCGGAACTTATCGGGTGTATCGGCTGCGGGTGCCTATCGCTCAACACCTGCCGGGTGCTGAACCCCGGCGATACGCTCGCTCAAGAGGGGCCCGGAGCGCGCAGGCTGCAGGTCGACTGACGAGGCATGGGGCCAAGAACGCGGCACGCATCGTGATCATATGGTTACCTTGGAAAGTGCCGAATTGCGGGGAGCTCGGTGGGTGCTCTCGGGTATGCTTCCAAGCAGATGTGGTTGGCGTACGCCGGTGCATGTCTCTCTTTTGGGGCCGGGAGATTCCTTGCCAAAGCGTTATTTGAAAGGCCAAACATGCGCCAGAACAGACTCATCTTTGCAACACTCGTCACTGTTGGCGCTGCGAGCCTCGTGCTGAGCGGTTGTTCGTCAAACACCGAGCCAAATCCTGAAGATCATCCCCTCAACGCATACTGGAGTGCGCTCTATACGGGCGAGGATATGACGCAGGAAGATTACGATAAGCAGCACGATGAAGAGCAGGCACTGATCGCCGAGTGCATGGCGAAGCAGGGCTTTGAATACAAGCCTGATACCAACAGCGGGACCGTCATCTTCGAAGACGACGGCGAGGAGGAAGAAGAAGACTCAGGGCCCGAATGGGGAACCCTCGAGTTTGCCAAAGAATACGGGTACGGCATTGTCGACTGGCCCGGCATGAACGACATGATGAGCCCCGCTAACGGTGATGAAGAAGAGTACTTCGACCCGAATGAGGAATACGTCATGTCGCTCAGCGAGTCAGAGCAGCAGGCTTACTATGAAGCGCTCTCTGGGCCCGGGCTCACCGACGAGCAGATGGAACTGCTCGAAGAAGGCGAAGACTTCGACTGGGATTCACTCGACCAGGGCTGCTATGGCGAAGCGCAAAAAGAAACGCAAAACAACCCAGGTATGGATATTTACGAAGATCCAGAATTCGCTGATTTGATGCAAGACCTCGAAAATCTCTACACCGACATGCAAGAGGACGAGCGCATTAAGAAGCTGAATAGCGATTGGGCTGAGTGCATGGCCAAAGAGGGACTGAGTGACTACAGTGACCGTAATCTCGCACAGGATTCTCTCCAGGAGGAGTGGAACGAGAAAGCCGAAGAGGTCAATGCGAACAACGGTGAGAACGACGAGTGGAAAGAGCCTTCACAGGAGGTCAAAGACGAGTTCCAGAAGCGCGAGATCGAGGTTGCCGTTGCCGACTTTACCTGCGCTGACAAGCTGAAGTGGGACAAGGTCAACAGCGATGTCGACATCGACCTTTCGCAGGCCTTCGTCGACAAGAACAAGGCTCAGCTTGATGCCATGGTCGCAAAGTACGGCCAGAAGAAGTAGGCCTCGGTGAGTGAAGAATCACAGCAGCCCCTGAGCAAAGACGAGAAGGCCGCGGCAAAAGCCGCGGCTCAGGAGGCGAAGGCCTCGGCCCGTGCCGAGAAGAAACGTGAGCAGTCTGAGCAGAAAGCTGCCCGAGCCGAGAAACGTGCCGAACGCAAGGCCGAGGCGGCGAAGCACCAGCCGGCAGACGCTGACGACCCTGAAGCATCGGGGGTTCCCGGCAAGAAAGCATGGGCAGGGCCAAGGCTCGTCGCGCTCATTGCCGGTGTCGCGGTGGTCTCGCTGCTCGCGGGCATTCTGGTCATGCAGTTCATCGTTTCGCCGGCTGAACTCGCCGCGAGAACCGAGGCGCCCGAGGCCGGACCCATTACGGCTCCGGTCGAGAAGCGCGCCATTGAAAACACCGTCGTGATGCGCGGCGAAGTGACCTACGCCGATCCGGTTGAGCTTGAGATCGATACTGCAGGGCTCGCTGAGCGTGCGGTTGTGACCGGGCACGTGCCCGATGAGGGCGCGATCTTCGAGAGCGGCAATATCGCCCTCGAGGTTGCCGGTCGCCCGGTGCTCGTGCTTCCCGGCGAACTGCCGGCATACCGCAACCTCAGCGTTGGCCTGCGCGGCCCCGATGTTGCTCAGCTCAAAGCGGCCCTTGCGGCGCTCGATATTTGGGCCGGCGATCAGTCAAGCGACGTGTTTGAAAACGATACCGCCTGGGGCGTTCAGGCACTCTACGAGCGGGCAGGCTACGACGCGCCAACCGGAGGCGACGAGGCGCGCGATACCCTCCGTGGTGCCGAGCGGGCAGTGCGCGACGCGAACGTCGGCGTTTCGCAGGCACAGGCCGACCTTCGTGCTGCTCGCGAAGCGCAAGAAGACGACTCGGTTGCTCTCGCACAGCTACAAACCGCGAACGAGTCCCTCGGCGACGCTCAGCGTGAGCTCGGCGAGGCACAGATCGCCGTCTTGCCGTCGCTGCCCTCGAGCGAGGTCGTCTTTGTTGCTTCGCTGCCAAGGCGTGTCGACAGCGTGTACGTGAAGCGCGGCGACGTGCTTCAAAACAACGCGATGATCGTTTCAGGCGCGACGCTCACGATTTCTGGAACCGTTGCGAAGCAAGACGCTGAGCTGCTCAAAAAAGACAGCGTTGGTTTCTTCCCGGGGCCCGATGGCGATGAGCTTGAAGCCAAGGTGACCGCAATCACCGAGCCCAAAGCCGGCAAGAAGAACGATGAGGGAGGTGGCAACGGTGGCGGCGGCGAGCAGCAAGGCTCGCAGGGCGGCGACTCGGGTGGCCGTTACACCGTCACTTTCGCGCCGGGCGAGCTCACATCAGAGCAGATCGAGGCGCTGCGCGGCACGAACGTGCGCGTACGGGTTCCGGTCGAGGCCACCGACGGCGAGGTGCTCGCGGTGCCGATCGCTGCACTGTCGGCGGGTTCAGGGGGCGACAATCGCATCGAGCTGCTCACACCGACGAAGAAAGATCCGTACGCAACCGAGATCATCGAGGTGACGGTCGGGCTTGCCGCCGACGGTTTTGTTGAGGTCAGCGCGAGCGACAAACGTATCGAACCCGGCGCCAAGATCGTGGTGGGCCGCTAGTGGAGCCAGCAACACTCGATGGCCCGCTCGTGGTGCTCGACGACATCACGCGCATTTTTCCTGGGCCCCCCGCGGTGCACGCTTTGCGCGGCGTCAACCTCACGGTTGAGCGGGGTGACTACCTCGCGATTGTCGGGCCTTCTGGTTCGGGCAAATCGACGATGCTGAACACGCTTGGCCTGCTCGACCGACCGAGCACCGGCCGGTACCTGCTCGAGGGCATTGACACGTCAACGCTCTCAGAAGACGAACGGGCCGAGCTTCGCGGCGGTCAGATCGGGTTTGTGTTTCAGTCGTTTCACTTGTTGCCACACCGCACGGTGCTCGACAACGTCATGCTTGCCACGGCGTACGCCCAAGTGCCCAAGGCTGAGCGCAAGGAGCTCGCCCTCGCCGCTCTTGAGCGGGTTGGCCTGAGCCACCGCGTGCACTTCTCACCGAGCACGCTCTCGGGAGGCGAGCGGCAACGCGTTGCCGTTGCTCGCGCCGTGAGTACATCGCCAAAGCTGCTGCTCGCCGACGAGCCCACGGGCAATCTCGATAAAGAGAATTCGCGGCGCGTCATGAGGCTTTTCGATGAGCTCGGGGCCGATGGGCTCACCATCATTATGATTACCCACGACCAGGCGGTTGCCGAGGCTGCTGGGCGTCGCGTGCGCATTAGCGACGGAGAATTGTTGGAGATCGAGTGAACGAATTACACACCGAGACAGAGGAGCCCTCGCGCCGGTCACGGCTCGCACGCTTCTCGTGGCGGCCCCGTCGTTCACGAGTGAAGACGGGCTTCACGACGCAAGACCTCGTGCATGAGGCGCTCGAGGGCGTTGCGGCACGACCCTCGAGGCTCATCATCACGCTCGTCGGCACCGTGCTCGGCATTGCCTCGCTCGTGCTGACGATCGGCCTTGCCCAAACGGCGGCGGGCCAGATCTCGCAAAAGTTTGACTCGGTCACGGCAACGCGAGTGACGGTCGAGCCGGGCAAGGCTGATGGCCCGGGGAATAAAGAACGAGTGACCCAACGGCTGCCGTGGGACGCGGTCGAGCGGGTTTCGCAGATCGCTGGTGTCGAAGACTCCACGCTCATTGCTGAGCTGCCTCAGGGCCTCAGCGTTGACGCCGTGCAAGTGCAAGACCCCGGAGCCGTCCCAGAGGCACCACCAAAGGTGATTGCCGCCTCTGCCGGCCTCTTGGACGTGGTGAGCGGATCGCTGTCGACGGGTCGCTTTTTCGACGAGGGCCACGCCGAACGCGGTGATCGCGTCGTGGTGCTCGGCAAGAAGGCCGCCGAGAAGCTCGGCATCAACCGAGTGACCGGGCAACCGGCCATCTTCATTGACGACCGTGCCTACACCGTCATTGGCATTCTCGACGAGGTGGGGGTGCGCGAAACGCTGCTCGACTCGGCCATCGTGCCGATCACGACGGCTCGGGAGCAGCTCGGCCTCGGGAAACCACAAAACCTTGACATTCGCATTCAGGTCGGTGCTGGTCCCGTCGTGGCCAAGCAAGCTCCCATCGCACTGAGCCCGAACAGCCCAGAGGGGTACAAGATCGGGGCCCCCGCGAGTATGAGCGAGCTGCAGGGCAGCATGGAGGCCGACTTCAACGTGCTCTTTATCGCGATTGGCGCGGTCGCGCTGCTGGGCGGTGGCATTGGCATCGCCAACGTCACGCTGCTCTCGGTCGCCGAGCGGCGTTCAGAGATCGGACTTCGCAGGGCGCTCGGTGCTCGCACGAAACATATTGCGCAGCAGTTCATGCTCGAGTCGCTCATCACGGGCGTTCTCGGCGGGCTCATCGGTGTCTCTGTGGGGCTCATCGGCCTGCTGATCATCTCGGTCATTCAGGAGTGGACACCGGTTGTTTCGTGGTGGGCTGCGCCCGCTGGAGTACTGGTTGGCGCTATTGTAGGTTTAGCGGCGGGCACCTACCCGGCGTTAAAGGCTGCTCGCATCGAGCCCGTCGACGCCCTGCGCGACGCTCGCTAGCAGCACTCACCAAGACAGTTTTGAGCCGGGGGAAAGCGCTTTTGCAGAAACGACGTTCGGTAGGTTGGGCTGCCCTGACCCTCATGGCGGGTACGCTGGCGCTCACCGCCTGCGCGCCCGAACTGCCGATGCCCCCGGTTCTCCCGCCAAGCGAGACCGAAGAAGTCGAGCCTGAAGAGCACCCGCTCAGCTGGTATATCGACCAGGTGTGGAACGAACAAGAGCGCGCGGCCGGCGCCGAGAGCATTATCGCTGGTTGCATGGCCTTTAACGGCTTCGACTACAAGCCTGAGGTGGCTGCAAAGAAGGCCGAACGCGATATGAGCGACGACGAGGTGCTCGAGGCCGCTGAGAAGAGCGGCTACGCGGTGACCGATGACTATGTCACCCAACTCGGTGAAAACCTGCAAGAGGTGACGGGCGCCAACGCTGAGTACTTTGAGAAGCTCAGTACAACGAAGCAGAAGGCATATCTTGATGCCCTCGACGGCACGCAAGAAAACGGTTTCGAGGGCTGCCGCAGTGAGGCGCAGCTTTTTACCATGGATCACGATCCGGCACGCATTTACCAGGATGACGATTTCCGTGACCTGGTCGCCGCACTCGGGGCGCTGCCCGAAACCATCTCAACCGACGCGCGCAGTGTCGCCCTCAACGTCGAGTGGGCCGAGTGCATGCGTGAGGAACGCCCGATTCGCAGCACCGAGCGAGCTGACGTTCCCGAAGAGATGCGTGAGAACCTGCAAGAGCTCGGTGATCCGAGCGGGGCGCAACTCGCAGAATTTCGTGAGTTAGAGATTGCGATTGCGACCGCCGACGCGACGTGCGCGAAGTCGGTCGGCTGGAGCGAGAGAATCGCCGAGGTGCGTGACGAGTACGAGACTCGCTTCGTCGAAGAGCACCTCGACGATCTCGAAGCGGTCGTTGACCGCTATGGGCTCTAGCGAATCTTGCGCACCTCAAACTGCATCTCTGGGTTGGCGTAGGCCTCCTGCGACTCGATGAGCTGCAGCTCGCGCTCGCCCGAGGCCAGGGTGTTCTCGAGAAGGGCAAACACGCTCGACACGGTCTTTGCTAGGGCGAGGGCTGCGTCATTCGTCTTCACAAAGTGAGCAGTGAAGAGGGCGGCGGTCACGTCGCCCGAGCCGTTCGCTTTCATCGGCAGGTGAGGGGTCTGTACGATCCACGCGCCCTCATCGGTCACGGCGAGCATCTCGATCGTGTTCTCGGGGCGGTCGGGTCGTGCCACACTCGTGACGAGCACGTGTTTGGGACCGAGCTCGCGCACCAGGTCGACTGAAGCGAGGGTCTCATCGAGGGTCTGCGGGTTCGTGTTCGTCAAGAAGCCGAGCTCGAACTGGTTTGGTGTGATGAGGTCGGCCTTCGGGATGACGCGATCGCGAATGAGCTCCTGCACCTCGGTCGCGACGAAGCAGCCCGACGCGGCGTTCCCGAGCACGGGATCGCAGGCGTAGATCGCTTTGGGGTTGCGCTCTTTGACGAGGGCAACCGAGTCGAGAATGGCGTCGCCGATATCGTTGCCGCCCTGGTAGCCCGAGAGCACAAACTCGACATCAGCGAGCCCGTCGCGCTCGTCGATGCCGGTGACAATTTCGCGCACGGTTTCGCCGCTCATGAGCGGGCCACGCCAAGCGCCGTAGCCGGTGTGGTTCGAGAACGCGACGGTTGCGACGGGCATGACATCGATACCGATGCGCTGCAGAGGAAACACGGCTGCCGAGTTGCCGACGTGGCCGTACGAAACTGATGATTGGATTGAGAGAGCTTTCACCTCTCGATCATTCCATATTTTCCGGGGGCGAAATAGACCAAACGGCTCAAAAGTGACGAAACCAGCGGCTTCGCTTGCCGCAAAAGGTTCCTTGGCCCTCTGAACGGTGCGGCCAGAAGAAGCACCGAATGTGGCAACATGTCTGAGCACTGCAATAATGGCTCTGTGAAAGATTCGCTCGCACAGCCAATAAGTGTTGGAGTCGTGACCGCATTGGTGGGGTTCACGAGTTCATTTGCCGTCGTGCTCGCGGGCCTCGCTGCGGTCGGGGCGACCCCGGCGCAGGCGACGCTCGGGCTCATTGCGCTCAACGTGACCCAGGGGCTTGCGACAATCTGGCTGAGTTGGCGGCACAAGGCACCGCTCCTCACGGCATGGTCGACGCCGGGCGCTGCGATTCTCATCGCGACCGCAGGGGTTACCGGTGGCTGGAGCGCGGCGATCGGCGCGTTCGTCGTGGGTGGCCTGCTCGTGATACTCACGGCGGCCTGGCCCCTGCTCGGTCGGCTCATTCAGGCGATTCCTGCGAGCGTGGCCCAGGCAATGCTCGCTGGGGTGCTCATGATGATCTGCTTGGAGCCGGTCGTCGCCCTCGCCGATAACCCGCTCTGGGTTGCCCCCATTCTCGTCGTGTGGCTGGTGCTCTCACGCTTCTTGCCGCGCTGGGCTACCCCCGCGGCTTTTGGTCTCGCGCTCGTGTTCATCGCGAGTGCCGTGATCGCGGGCGGTCAGGGGTTCAGTGTGCCGGCCGTTGAACCCGTGTTGGTAATGCCAACCTTCGAGGCCTCGGCCATTATCGGTATCGCCGTGCCGCTCTATATCGTCACGATGGCCTCGCAGAACGTTCCCGGTGTCGCCATTATGAAGGCCCAGGGCTACGAGGTTCCGTGGCGCGAATCGCTGCTTGTCACGGGCATCGGCACGGTAGCGGGCGCGCCCGCCGGTGGCCACATGATTAACCTCGCAGCGATCACCGCAGCGCTGCCGTCGTCGGCAGAGGCGCACCCGAACCCTGAAAAGCGGTGGATCGCCGCCCACACTGCCGGGTACACCTACCTCGTGCTCGCGGCGCTGACCCCGGTGCTCACGGCAGCGGTTGCGGTCGCGCCAGCGGGCATCATCGAGACGGTCGCTGGTCTCGCGCTCATCGGAACCCTTGTGTCATCGCTCGCCGCAGCGTTCGCCGATCCGCAGATGCGCATTGCCACGGGCGTCACCTTTCTCGTCGCTGCGAGCCCTGTCGTGATCTTCGGTATTGGCTCGGCTTTTTGGGGCATGGTTTTCGGTCTGCTGACGTGGAGCCTTTTCAGGTACGGTGGTCGGCGTGCAGCGTGAATTTGTGAGGCCCGTCGTGAAGCCGGGCGAGATGTTTGACCGTTTTATTGGTGACGAAGACCCGGCGGTAAAAGTTGCCGCTGCCCACGATACCGCGTGGGCGCTGCTTGATCGCGTGCAGAGCATGGCCGATCCAGAACTCGTGCAACGGGTGCTGCGACTCGTCGAGGCCGAGGGCATCGACGATATTGCCCGGCTCTGGTCGAACGCGCACGAGGCTTCGTTGCCCGGCCTGTTGTGGCGGCTCTACCTGTTGCAAACGGTTGTTTCTGGCGACCCTCAGCAGGCGAGTGTCATGTTTGACCACGGCAATCTTGTCATCACGACCATTGACCCGATTGTCGCGGGCGCTCAGCTGCCGATCACCCCAGAGAGCGTGCGTGTGATGTGCGATGAGATTTTGCGGGGAGCCTTTACCGGCGACTTTGCGATTGCCTTAGAGCGGGCAGCGAGCGCGAGCGAGGTCTTTGCTGCTGGAGCGGCCGATCTCGCCGATAGCCGCGAGGCAACCGACGAGGTCCAGGCGACGAAGCTCACCCGCCAAGCGCTCCGTTTTTCAGAGATTGCTGAAGTTTTTCGGTCTGGGGCCAGGGCATGGCGCACCGGTCTAGTACACTAGAAAGCGCCGGGCCACAGTAACCCCGGGCTCCATCTTTTGCCGCTTCGAGCGGACCTTCGCCGAGAGGCGTTCTGTGGCCCGGTCTTTTCTTTTGCTTTACACTGAAAGCTATGCGACTCATGTTGACGAGCTGTGCCATTGTCGGCACAGTACTGCTTGCACTCACGGGCTGTGCCCCCGAACCAGAGCCAGAGGCTCCTCAACCGGTCGAAGAGGCACCTGCCCCTGAGCCAGAGCCCGAACCAGAGCCGGTTGCGCAACCGGGCAAGGGGCCTGAATGCCCCACAGATCACTGCGTCTCGGTGACGGTCTCGGGCGACCTGCTCTTCCACGAGGGGCTTTGGAGTGGCTTCGCCGTGCCCACCACGGCCGAGGGGCACAACTTTGACTTCTCGTCACTCCTGGAGGGTATGAAGCCCTACCTTGACCGAGCCGACCTCAACATCTGCAACATGGAGACGCCGCTCGCTGATTTCGGTGGCCCGTACAGCGCCTTCCCGATGTTCTCGGTGCCGCCGGAGGTGGCGTTTGCGGCGGCAGACGTTGGGTACGACGTGTGTACCACCGCGACGAACCACGCCGTCGATCAGGGCACCGAGGGGCTCGTGCGAACCCTCGATACGCTCGACGCCGCTGGCATTCAACACACCGGCACGGCGCGAAGCCCTGAAGAAGACGATGAGGTGCTCATCGTTGAAGCGAACGGCGTCAAGATCGGCATCGTCGCGGCGACCTTCTCGTTGAACGGGCTCTACGCCGAACACGACTGGCAGGTTGACTACCCGCTCATGCCAGAGCTCGCGATCGAGCGGGCGCAGAAGGCCCGTGAGTTGGGCGCCGAGATCGTTATTGGTGCGCAGCACGTTGGCACCGAGTACACGAGTGAGCCGAACTGGGAGCAGGTCGATAACGCGACGGCGCTCGCCGAGAGCGGGGCCTTCGATTTCATCGTGAATCACCACTCGCATGCTCCCCAGCCATTCGATGTCATCAACGACACCCCGGTGCTGTATGGCACTGGCAACGCGATCAGTGAGTCGGCCCCAGAGGAGCGGCACCTGAACAATGAGTTCGTGTTCACCAGGGTGCAGTTCGCGCAGCAGGACGATGGCTCGTGGGCCACGAACGACATTGCCTGGGCTGCGGCAACGAATCGCCAGAACGGCGATTACCGCTGGTGCTCAGTTGCCTCTGACGCGCCTCAGGGAGTGTGTCAGGGCGAGGCCTTTGACGCTGACGTGCGCACGCGCACCGAAGTGACGATGACCCGCTTCGAAGCGCCCCTCGTGAGGGAATGGCGCATCACCGACGAGTAGCGGGGCGCCAGAGCATGAGCGCTGCGGGCTGCACGACGATGTCAACCGGGCCAACCCCGAGCACGTCGCCGTCGGCATAGACCTCGAGGTCGTCGCCACCGATGGTCATAGCGCCGTGCCGCTCGATCTGGATCTCTGGAAGGTGCTCGTGGCGTGCCGTCGCGAGCATCGGTAGCACGCTGAAGATGCGCCTCCGGGTTGCTCGTGCGACGGTGATGACGTCGAGCAAGCCGTCGTGTGGGCTTGCCTGTGGCACGAGGCGAATGCCTCCGCCAAGCATGGGGGTGTTCATGACGGTCATGAGGAGCTCGGTGGTGTCGCGTACCCGGCCGCCGCGGGTAAAACGGTATCGATCGAACGTGCCACGTAGCAGTTCGCGCACGAGGGCGACCTTGTAGCCGAGTGATCCCGCCGAAAACCGGTAAGCGTTCGCTCTTGCATTTACCCTCGCAACGAGGCCAAAGCACACGTGTGCTGCGAACCAGAGCGGCCGCTCGAGGCTCGCGTGCGCGATCGTGCCGGCGTCGACTGCGACCGGGCGGGGGAGCGATGCGATGAGCTGCTTGCTGAACACCCGTGGCGACGATGCGAAGCCGAAGGCCGAGGCAAAGTCGTTGCCGGTTCCGGCCGGAAACACCGCGAAGGGTTTTGCCCGAAACGCACTGAGCTGCACCATGCTCGCGACGAGGCCGTCGCCGCCAACGAGCACGAAGCCATCGACCCGTTCGGCGATCTCAGCGACGCGAAGCTCGCATCCTTCGCGGCTCGGGCTTTCGATCACCACGCAGTGCAGCCCAAGCGAGGTGAGCGCCGTGACTAGGGAACGACCGGCTGCACGCGCTCGGCCGCGCCCAGAGGCGGGGTTGATAACGACGCCGAGCGTGGGCGAATGAGCGGTCACGGTAGCATCGTACCCGACGTTGGCTCTGACGGCTGCATGCGTCATAGGGCCAACGGGTGCTTCGCGTTACGCCTTGATGGGGTAGGTCTCGACCGAGACGATGCCCTGCTCAGAGGGCGACTTGCTGATGTGAAACACCGAGAACGCGGCAGGCGGCAGCTCGGTTGCCTCGGTGAGGTAGCGGCCTGGTCGTGTTCGATTCACCGCGGCGATCTCGCGCGCGAGGTCGGGAAGCACGGGGCGGTGTGAGCAGATGATGGCGTTCGTCTCATCGGCGAGCACCTCGTTCACGAGCTCACGGAGCCCCGAAACGTCGCCCTCATCCCAGGTATCCTGGCTCACTTCAGGGGCCAGACGAGGGGTGATCTCGAGCAGCTTGGCCACCGGATCCACCGTTTCTGTGCAACGCGTCGCGGGCGACGTGACGATCGCCTCGGGGCTGAACGCGGCGAGCACCGGCGCGATCGTTTGTGCCTGCTTGACGCCTGAGGTGCGCAGCGGTCGCAGCGCGTCTTGGGTGAAGGCCTCGCCTCGTGGCTCCGCTTTGGCGTGGCGCAGAAGAATCACTCCAAAGGTGTCTTGGGCCCCGGCCACAACGAGCTGCTCGAACACGCCAAAGAGCTCTTGGTCTGCGGGGTAGGTGAGGCGGTCGCGCACCTTCTCGACGCGCACCCACTTCACGCGCTTGACCTCATCGTTCGGCTCAAACTCGTAGTCGCCGAAGTGCTCGGCGCTCACGTGGGCCGCCCAGTACTGCACGGTCTTGGCGATAGCGTCGCCGACCGTGTAGTTGATCGTGCCGAGGGTCGTTCCGAGGGCGAGGTCGAGCCCCGTCTCTTCTTCGGTCTCGCGCACGGCGGCAGCCGGGAGGCTCTCGCCCTTGTCGAGTTTGCCCTTCGGGAAGCTCCAGTCGTTGTGTTTGCGGCGCCGAATGAGCAGCACCTTGATGCCGCCCGACTTGGTGTATCGCCACGGCACGGTTCCCGCTGCGAGCACGGTCTTCTGCGGCGCGGCCTTAGCTGCGGTGCTCATTCGGTCACCTGAACCGAACGGTTGCGCCTCGCCCTCGCGAGCGTTCTGAAGTTCATGACGAGGTCTTGCACGTCGGGCAACTGCTCGCCCTCGGCGTTCTCGTTACGGCGCTTCCACGTATCGTCGCTTTGCAGGTGCCACGAAGCAACATCGTCGCTGAACGCCCAACCGAAGAGCTTGTCGATGCGGGCGATGTGGTCGGGGTCATCGAGGCGCACGAGCACCTCGATGCGGCGGTCGAGGTTGCGGTGCATGAGGTCGGCGCTGCCGATGAGCACGTCACGCTCACCGCCATCGTTCAAGAACCCGTAAATGCGTGAGTGCTCGAGGTAGCGGCCGAGTGTCGAGCGCACACGAATGTTGTCGCTGAGGCCTGCGACGCCAGCGCGGATCGAGCAGATGCCACGCACCCACACGTCGATCGGTACGCCCGCCTGGCTGGCGAGGTAGAGCGCGTCGATGACCTCTTCGTCGACCATTGAGTTCGCTTTGATGATGATGCCACTCGGGCGACCCTCGCGGGCGTTCTCGGCCTCGCGGTAGATGCGCTTGAGCAGCCCAGATCGCAGCTTGAGCGGGGCGACCAGTAGGCGCGAGTACTTCTTTTCAAGCGCGTAGCCCGAGAGCACGTTGAAGAGCTTCGTGACATCGCGGCCCACGTCGTCGGCGCTCGTGAAGAGGCCGAAGTCTTCGTACACGCGGCTCGTCTTGGGGTTGTAGTTGCCCGTGCCGATGTGGCAGTAGGTCACGAGCCTGCCGCCCTCTTCGCGAATGATCTGGATGAGCTTGCAGTGGGTCTTGAGCCCCACGAGCCCGTACACGACGTGCACGCCGGCGCGCTCCAGTTTCTTGGCCCACGTAATGTTCGCCTCTTCGTCAAAGCGAGCCTTGACCTCGACGAGCGCGAGCACCTGCTTGCCAGCCTCTGCGGCCTTGATGAGCGCCTCAACGATGGGGCTGTCGCCCGAGGTGCGGTAGAGGGTCTGCTTGATCGCGAGCACGTTCGGGTCGGCCGCGGCCTGCTCGAGAAACGCCTGCACGCTCGTCGCAAACGACTCGTACGGGTGATGCACGAGCAATTCGTTGCGGCGGATCGCGGCGAAGATATCGACCTGGTCACCCGGCGACGGCGGCTGCAGCCGGGGGTGGGTGACGGGCAGGTGCGGGCGGTACTTGAGGTCTGGGCGATCGATGCTTGAAACCGAGAAGAGCCCACTCAGGTCGAGTGGTTCGGGCAGTACGAACACCTGGTCGTCGGTGATCTCGAACTCGCGCACGAGGAGCGCGAGCGTATCGTCGTCCATGTCATCAGAGACCTCGAGGCGGATGGGCGGGCCAAAACGGCGGCGCAGCAGCTCTTTCTCGAGCGCCTGAATGAGGTTCTCGGTCTCGTCTTCTTCGATCTCGACGTCTTCGTTTCGGGTCACGCGAAACACGTGCGTGTCAACGACCTCCATGCCGGGGAAGAGCCCGCCGAGCTGCTCGTCAATGAGGTCTTCGAGCGCGATGTACCGAATGTCGTCGCTCGTCTCGCGACGGTCGACCCGCACGTACCGAGGAATCATTTGCGGCACCTTGAGGCGGGCGAACTCGATCTTGTCGGTCTTCGGGTTGCGCACCCGAATCGACATGTTGAGGGCGCGGCCGGAGATGTAGGGGAAGGGGTGAGCAGTGTCGACGGCGAGCGGCATGAGCACGGGGTAGATGCGCTGCTCGTAGTAGTCGGTCAAGACGGCCCTGTCGGCGTCGTCGAGGTCGGCCCACGAGGCGAGTCTGATGCCGGCGTTCGCGAGCCCGGGCTTCACCTCTGAGAGGTAGCAGGCCGTGTGCCGCTCCTGCAGCTCGCGGGCGCGCTCCATGATCTCGGCGAGGAGTTCGCCTGGCGCGCGGCCCGTGTTCGTTGGCACCGCGAGTCCCGTGACGATGCGACGCTTGAGGCCGGCCACTCGAACCATGAAAAACTCGTCGAGGTTCGAAGCAAAGATCGCGAGAAACTGCGCCCTCTCAAGCAACGGCACGGCGGGGTCTTCGGCAAGCTCAAGCACGCGCTGGTTGAAGGCAAGCCAACTGAGCTCGCGGTCAATGTACCTCTCGAGCGGCAGCGAGGCTGCGTCGACAACCTCGATGACTCCAGTTTCAGGAAGGTCGGTGGCTGCGGTGGCGTCGTTCGTCATGACCCCATTCTATTCAGGGCGTGCGCGAAGCCATTGTGTGCTGCGTAACGCTGTGGTGAACAGTGCATGACGGTACAGTGCCAACGCCGGTTCGTTGTCGCCCTCCACATAGAGCGTCACGCGCTCGGGCCGGTGCTCTGCCATGCGTGCCATCGTGATGCCGAGCAGCGTCGTGCCGAGCCCACGGCCCGCGGCCTCGGGGTCGACGCCGATGACATAGAGCTCGGTCTCGACCGCGCCCGAAACTGAACGGGTGGTTTTGATCCACGAGAATGCGAGTAAGGTCTCGCCCTCGTACACGAGAAAGAGGTCTTTCGGGTCAAACCACGCTTCGCACGTGGTCTGCTCGAACTCGGCGAGCGTGAGCTGCCCCTGCTCGGGGTGCGACGCGAACGCGCGCGCGTTGACCCCGATGAGGTCGCTTCCGTGCCGAGTATTTGCTGAGTCGTAGGTCTCGAGTGTGAGCCCGTCGGCCAGCGGCCTCACACTCACCTCGGCGAGTTTTTCGCCCGGAAGCTCGAGGCGCAGCAGCGTGCGAACGGGCGAGAAGCCGCGCGAGGCAAGCATGTGGCTCGCCGCCGGGTTTTCGCCGTGCGCCCAGGCGAGCACCGCCTGGCCCTCGGCGTGGCCGAGTAGTTCGTCGAGCAGGGCAGAGCCGAGCCCCCTCCCGCGAGCATCTGGGTGAACGACGAGATCAACCTCGTCTGAGCCAACGATGCCGACCGCAGTGAGGTCACCCACCTCGCGGGTGACGATCTCGCGGGCTCCAGACGCAGCTTCACGCTGTGCCTGGTCAGAGATGGCAGGAAAACCGTCGTGGGCTTCGGCAACGCGAAGCAGCTCTTTCATCGCCTCGTTCATAATTGTCAGTCTACTGACCGAGCCCTGCTCGGCTACTGTTAGAGGTATGACTGAAACCAGTGTGCCCGCGCAGGCGGTCTCTGAGACCGACCGCCATATCGCGCGAACGATCATCGCGTGGCTCTGGGCCACACTTAGCGCGGTCGCCGTTGTCGTCTGGGCCCCAGCGGGTCAGCGCTTCGAATGGCTCACCCTCGCGATCGGTGGAACGATTTTGTGTGCCTTCATGCTGCAACTCGGCACGGCCCAGCGCGATGGCTTCATCTCACGCCTGTCATACAGCATTGTCGGCGGATCAATCTTGATCGCCCTGGTCGAGCTCGTCGCATTCCTCGTCGAGTAGCGGTAGACTGGGTGTTATGGATTCATTGTTTGCGCTTGAACTCTTCTTCCTCGGCCTCCTTGGTCTTGCCTCAGTCACGATTGCCTGGGTATCGGGCACCGTGATTTACAAGCTCTTTAAGGGCCAGAAGTAGTCACTGTGATGAGCGCCCTCGGCGAACTGCCCGGTGCGGTTTGCGAGGGCGAGATGGGCGTTGCCCGGCACTATGGGCAACCCATCGCTGAAGCACGCCTTCTTGAAGAGGGCGCCGCTCTCGTCGACCTTTCGCATCGCGGGGTCGTCACGGTCACCGGCCCCGACCGGTTGAACTGGCTCGACTCGATGACGAGTCAGCTGCTGCGCGGTCTGCCGCCCGGTGAGAGCACCGAGTCTCTCTTGCTCACGGCGCAGGGCCGCGTCGAACAATATTTGCGCGTCGTTGATGACGGCGAGACCACCTGGCTGTTGCTCGACGAGGGCCGTGCCGACGATACCGTCGCTTTTCTCACGCGCATGCGCTTCGCCCTGCGCGTCGAGGTTGCCGACGTCTCTACCGAATATGCTCAGGTCGCGACCTTCGTGCCGGCGGGTTCGGCTGACAGCACTGGGCTCGCCCGTGAGTTCGTCACGCGCACCACAACTCCACTCATCACCTGGCGTGACCCCTGGGCTGAGGTGCAGCGCGGCGGCCACCAGTACGCTGCCCAGCGCGACATTGACTGGAACTTCGAGATCGCCCTCGTTGCCCGCGAACAGCTCACGGCCATCGCCGCAGCGGCCGCATCGGGAGCGGTGCGCCTCGCCGGGCTCGACGCCCTCTCGGCGCTTGAGATCGCCGCCTGGCGGGTTGGTGTTGCCGACACCGACGACCGGTCGATTCCGCACGAACTTGATTGGCTGCGCACCGCGGTGCACCTCAACAAGGGCTGCTACCGCGGCCAAGAAACCGTCGCCAAGGTGCACAACCTCGGCCACCCACCGCGCCGCGTCGTGATGCTGCACATCGATGGCAGCGACGGCGAAACCCCAGAACCTGGCGCGTTGCTCACCGTCGCGGGGCAGGAACGACCCGTTGGGCGCGTGAGTCGTTCTGCCGTGCACCACGATTGGGGAGTCATTGCCCTCGCGCTTCTGAAGCGCTCGACCCCCGCCGACGCAACGCTCGAGGTTCCGCTGCCCTCAGGCGGCACCGCCGTCTGCACGCAAGAGCTCATCGTCCCGGGTGACGCGGGCGCGACCCGCGATATCCCGAAGCTGCGCCGCCTCTAGCCGTCGAGTACCACGGCCGAACCCCGCCGAACGCGTGGTTCTTCGCTAGACTGGGGGCATGACCTACACCCTCATACTGCTGCGCCACGGGCAGAGCGAATGGAACCAAAAGAACCTCTTCACCGGCTGGGTCGATGTGCGACTCACCGAGCAGGGCAAGGGCGAGGCCGCACGCGCGGGCGAGCTGCTGCGCGAGTCTGGCCTGCTGCCCGACGTGCTGCATACCTCGGTACTCTCGCGTGCGATTCAGACCTCGAACATCGCGCTCGACACCGCTGATCGCCTGTGGGTTCCGGTTCGTCGCAGCTGGCGCCTCAACGAGCGTCACTACGGTGCGCTGCAGGGGCTTGATAAGGCTGAGACCCTCGAGAAGTATGGCGAAGAGCAGTTCATGCAGTGGCGTCGTTCGTTCGATACGCCGCCACCAGCGCTCGACGACGCGAGCGAGTGGTCACAGGCGAACGACGCCCGTTACGAGGGTATCGACGGTGAGCGCCCGCAGACCGAGTGCCTGAAAGACGTAATTGCGCGCCTCGTCCCTTACTGGGAAGACTCGATCATTCCCGACCTGCGTGACAACAAGGTGGTGCTCGTGACCGCTCACGGCAACTCGTTGCGCGCGCTCGTGAAGCACCTCGAGGGCATCAGCGATGAAGACATTGCTTCGCTGAATATCCCGACGGGCATGCCCCTCGTGTACGAGCTCGACGGGAACTTCACACCCGTGGGCGAGGGCCGGTACCTCGACCCAGAGGCCGCGGCCGCGGGAGCTGCAGCGGTTGCCGCGCAGGGCAAGCACTAACGCGCGACTCGTTCAACCTTGACGTTCTGGCTCGGCAGCTTAGGCTTCCGGGCCAGACGTGTATTCGTAGTCTGACGCCTCGACGAAGAGGCTCGCGGCGAGCTCATGGTCGAACTCGACCGTGCGGTGAAACCCAGCCGCGCACAGGCGCACCGCGGGGCCGTGTCGCTTGATGAACATCGTAGCGCCGGGCTTGAGGCCTGAGCGTTCCATCGTGGTGAGTAGCCTGGTGTCGAGCTGCACAGCCTCACCAATGTATCGCAGCACGGCAACCGACTGCGGTGAGGTTTCGAAGGTGAAGCGCAGGGCGTTGAGCAGCCCGCGGGTGCCGGGGGAGCGCGAGAAGCCGCGATCGATCTCTTCCCTCGTTGGAATGCGGTTGCCGTAGGGCGAGAACTCGGGGTTTCCGAGCTGCTCGGCCATGAGGTGAGCTACTCGGTCGCTCATCGCGTGCTCTAAGAGGCAAGCTTCCTGGTGTAAAAAGGGCCACTCGAGACCGACGACCTGTTCAAGGAAACACTCGGCCAGGCGGTGCTTGCGCATGATGCCGAGCGCTTCGCGGCGGCCATCGCCGCTGAGGTATATTTGTCGGTCGCCCGGTACCGCGACGAAGAGGCCATCACGCAGCATCTTGGTGACGGTTTGTGACACGGTCGAGGGGGCCTGATCAAGGCGCTTGCCGAGTTGCGTGCGGAGCGCTCCGACACCAATTTCTTCAAGCTCAAGAACAGCCTTGAGATACATCTCGGGTGCATTAATGAGCTCTGCCACGCCCGCCTTCTTTCAAGCTACTGGGTCGGCATTCATTCTACTCGCGGCATACTGAGACTCGGTTAGAGCTCGGCATCGGCGAGGGCGGTTCGCTCGGTTGCGAAGAGCACAATGTTGTCTGAGACGACGTTGTGCTCAGCGTCGAAGAGGCAGGTGACGAGCACGAGTTGACCCGGTGCGCTCTGCCAGACCTTCTCGAGGCTACCGAGTGCCGTGCGGGGGTGCCGTTCGGTCGAGGTGACCTCGTAGACGACGTCGCCGTTTTCAGTGGTCACGACAATCTCGTCGCCCACGAGCACCGTCGAGCGTTGCTCGGCGCGATTGACGAGCGGATCAAAGACGGCGCTCTCATTCGACGAGGTATGGCCAATGAGGTACACCGTGTTCGTGCTTCCCGCTCCCGGCAATCCGTAGTCTTCGAGCCAGAATGCCTGAGTGAATCCCGGGGGAAAGAGGTCGTGATCGCTGCCAACAGACATTGCCTCGATGGGGGCGGTGAAGCCGATCGAGGCAATGCTCAGTGCAACCGGCCGAGCAGCGTCGGGCGTAACCGCTTCGGGCGCCGGCTCGACGGTCGTGAGGCGTTCGGCACCCGTTCCTGGCGGCGGCTCGGGTGCGAACAGGCTGAGTGCACCAACCACGACGAGGCCGAGTCCGGCGGCAATCAGGAGCGCGGTGAGGCCGATCAAGATCGCCGTGAAAGGCCGCACCGCGCGCTTGCCCTGTTGTCGTGGGGCTCCCATTAGGGTTCGGGAACCGCAGGTTTGCGCAAACCGAACAGCACCACTCCGGCCGCGCCGAGGAGCAGCACGGCCGCGCCGAGGAGCATGAGCAACTCGGTCGTTGAGAGCGAGAAACCGGCGGGCGGAATGGTCGCGGGAACGATCGTCGCGGGGTCGGTGTGCTCTTCTTGCTCGGCCTCTTCGGCGACGGGCTCACCGAGTTGTAACGTGACCCATCCGACGAACTGCTCATCACTGCTCGTGAAGGCGAACTGGTACTCGCCGTCGCTCAGCGACGAGATATCGACGCGGAGTTCGCCGTCGTCGTTCACCCGAATCCAATCGACCGGGGTTTTGCTCGGGTAAACGTGCAAGAAGAACCAATCACCGGGCTTCGAGTCGGGAATCGTGATGTGTGCAATACCTTCTTCGAGTCGCATCGTGATACCACCGGCGTTCGCCTTGGTCAGGAGGTTTTCTGCCGCGACCGGAGGCTCCGGCTTCTTTTCGGGTTTCGGGGTTGCTTGGGCCGAGGGAGCGCGAAGGCTTCCAGTGGATCCACCCTTCTTCGCTGTCTGTTGTTGAGTACCCTGCTGCGGGTTGGCGAGAGGGGGCAGCTGCACTGCTCCGGGCGCATTGGCCCCGGGCTTTGGTGAGGTGGGGTTCTGGGGGGTGGTGGTCGGCACTCTCGATCCGCCGTCTCCTGGTGTCACCACGGGAGGTACGGGCACCTCGGGCTTTGGCTTTGGCTTCGGTGACGGAGTGTTGACCTTCGAAGACGCAGCCCACGTGACCGCGTTGGCAAAGACCTGCTTGCCCTGGGCAGACCAGGTTCGTGCGTCGACCGCGGCGTGTGATGCGTGTAGGGCGAGATACACGTGACGGTTGCCGGCACGCTCGTCGACGGCGATTCCAGCGCCGCGTGGTTTCTGGAACTTGGCCGAATCGCCCTGTACGAGCGTGACAGTGTCGGCGAGCACGACAGCAGTCTTGCTCTGGAGCCCATCGAACGAAGCCCAGAACGAGTCGCTTGTGGGGTGTGCATCTTGGGTAATGAGCGACCTATCGATGAGCGAGCCAGTGAAGATCGAACCCGAGTCAAAGAGGGGGTGGTCTGGCTGTTTGATGATTTGGTAGCCGATCGAGAACACCGTTTCGTCAGTTTGCGTCCTGCGCTCCTTGGGAGAGGCAAAGGTGTCATGCAAAACCGCGAGGCCGCTCGTGTCACTCGAACCGAGGTCGAGCCAAACAATACCGGTGCCCGCCTTGTCGGTCACCTCGATGGCCTTCGTGAGCTTCTCACGCGAGACCTTACCGGGGTCGTCCCAGACCACCACGTCGTAGTGGGTGAGGGTTTCGAGGGTCTCGGGAAGGGAGTCAGTGCTGTCGACGACGAGCTTCTGCGTCGCGAGAAGCTGAGCCGAGCGACCCGTGGCGTCACCGAGCACGAGCACGTGAGGAAGCGCGTTCAGCTGGAAGTCGAGCCTTGTCGGTTCATCGTGATTCGTGACGGTGATATCAGTGACCGTCTCGGTGTGCATGCCCTCGAGCGAGGCACGCAAGCGATGCATCTCGCCCACGGGAACCCCTGCGAGCGTGTAGGCTCCACGGTCATCGGTCAGGGTCTTGAGATCGTGACCGGCGAGAGCCACGGTGACGCCTGGCAAGGGTTTGCCGGTTGATGCATCGGTGACCAGGCCGGCAACACTGCCGGTGACCTTCGGCGAGAGCTGCGTTTCGAGCTCGACGAACGAGCCTTCAGCGACTGACGCTTCAACCGTTTGTTGTTCGTAGCCGAAACGGTCGACCGTGAGGGTGTACGAGCCGGGCGGCAGGTAAGAGGTCACCGTACCACTTTCGTCGGTGCTCCAGGTCTCGCCGTACTCAGCATTTTCACGCATTCCGTTGGGTTTGTGGTCGGTTGCCCAGCTCACCTGAGCGCCCGATACGGGGTCACCCGTGACGGCATCGGTGATAGTGAGCGAGAAGCCGCTCTCGCCGCGAACCAGCGCGATCGCATCGTGCAGGTTGATGATGCCATGGCCGAACCGAATATCGGGGGCGAAAACCCCCTCGGCATTCTTATCGGGGTGCCATGCGGTCTCTTCGAGCGCGGTCGCAATCTCGTCTACTGAGAGGCCGGGCTGTGCTGATCGTAGGGCAGCGACGGCGCCGGCGACGTGCGGGGTGGCCATCGACGTTCCGGTCGATTTGCCCCAACCGCCGCCGGGTACCGACGAGATAATGTCGGTACCGGGAGCCGCGACGTCGGGGCGAATGAACTCGCCAGAGGGCCACCCAAATTGCTTGACGATGCTCTCAGACCAGTGGGTCGTACCGCCGCACGAGCGCGAGTTGATGGACCGGTCTTCGGTGCTCATGCCGACCGCGAAGGCGTCATACGATGAGCTCGGGTTCGAGATGCACTCCGAGCCCTCCTTCATGTCGTTGCCACTCGCGACGGCAGGAAAAATTCCAGCGGCGCGAAGCTTCTGCAAAGCCCCGAAGAGATAGGTGTCGGTGAACTTCTTGTCGGCGTTGCCGAGCGACATGTTGATGACGTCGGCTGGACGGCCCGCTTTGTTGCCCTCGGCATCGTAGGGGTCCATGGTCCACTCGAGGGCCTTCAGGATCTTGAAGCTGCTACTTCCGTCGCTAATCGCGTTCACAGCCATGAGCTCAGCTTGTGGGGCGACGCCAATCTGCACCCCAAACTCGTTACCGCCGAGAATCGTTCCGGCGACGTGGGTTCCGTGGGTTGCGGGGTCAGCTGGTTGTTTTGCGCGCGGCTTGCCTTCGTGATCGAGGTGGATCCACCCTCCCGGGTACAGCGGGTCGCTCGGGTCATCGGTTGCGAGGCGGGGAGCGAGGTCAGGGTGGTTCGGGTCGACGCCCGTGTCAAGCACGGCGACGCGAACACCCTGGCCGTAGGCGTTGTAAAACTCCCAGGCATCGGGGGCGTTGAGGTGCTTGAGACCATAGGTGATCGGGTTGCCCTCGTTGTCGGTGTACTCACCGTCACCCGGAGTCTCGGTGACCTCGATCGGTTCTTCACTCTCGAGACCGTGCACCTCATAGTTCGGCGTGAGGTCAGCGACCCCAGGAAGCGCTGCGAGCGCGGTGATCGTGTCTTCGCTCGGCTCGGCTTCGACGAGCATGGTGGTTGCGAGCCACGAGGTGTTGAGCACCGTGACGGTGCCGTCGCGTTCGAGCTTCGCTAGGTCGCGTTCAGCTTGAGCGAAGGTGTCTTCGGCCGACTGCTGCAGGAGGGCCGCTGCCGCCTCAGGGTCGCCCGCTGCTTCTGCGGGAACCTCTTCGTCGGTAAACCGAATGAGTATTTCAGCGCGGCCGGTTTTCTCGTCGAGCCAGCTCGCCGTGTCTGGGTCGGTGACCGCTGCGGGGGAGTCTTCGCCCGCGGCAGGCCCATCGGCTTTGCCGCTTGGTTCGACAGCCTCTTTGGCTGGCGCTTCGTCGTGCGGTGCGTTGCGTGACGCTCCCGAGTCGACTTGGCCCTCTAGGTCGAGCAGATCCTGCGAGATGGTGGCCGGGCGCTCTGCAGCTTGGACAGTCTCGTCACCCGGTGACTGCGTGGGCAGCGCTGCCTGCACACCAGGGAGCGAGAGCGTAGCAGCGCCTCCGAGAAACACCGCCACCGCGACGGTTGCGCTCGCCGCCGTTTCGAAAACGCGCCGGTGGCGGGTGATGCGAAAGCTGCCTATTCGAGCCAAAATCGTTGCTCCTTCACGCTGGAAATCGGGGTGCACTCGGCCTGCGGGTGAGTGTTCATGCTTGAAGGGAGAGACTTCAAACCCCTCAGATCATATCGAGTTAAGGGTAACCTTACTTAGGTATGGCGAACAATTGAACATATGACCTAAGTAATGCTAGCCTAAGTCGCGTGCCAGACGTCAAAGTGAAAGTTTCCACGCGAATGCCTCGCTTCGTCTCGGTTCCTCTCGCAGCAGTTCTCGCGCTCGTGCTCACGAGCTGCGCCCTGTTTGTGGGCGAGGGGCCGAACGTTGCCGACCGGTCGCTCGCGAGCCAAGAGAGCCCCCGTTTTTTTGAGGGGCCCGACACCGCGCTCTTGAAGAGTGCCGATATTGAACCTATTACCGACAACCCCGAGCCCAAGCTACCCGTGACCTTCATGGGCATGGACGACGTTGAGGTTGAAATCACCGACACCAGCCGCATCCTTGCGCTCGACGGGACCGGCAGTCTCGCCTCGGTCGTCTGGGCGCTCGGCTTCGGGCCGAACGTCGTGGGCCGCGACCTCACCACGGGGTGGGAATCGGCAAAGGATCTGCCGCTCGTGATGGACAATCACACGCTCAACGCCGAGTCGATTCTCGAGCTCAACCCAACCGTTGTGCTCACCGACTACAGCGTCGGCCCCTATGACGTGCAGTTGCAAATGCGCAACGCAGGTATTCCCGTCATCTTCTTCGACGGTGCCGAAGACATCGACGACATCTCGCGCCTCATTGGTGACGTTGCGACCGCGCTCGGCGTTCCAGAGCTCGGCGACGAATACGTGACCGAGTTTCAAAAGACCCTCGACGAGACGATCGCAAAGATCCACTCGATTGCTCCGCAGAAGGAAGAAGACAAAGTACGCATGGTCTTCCTCTACATGCGCGGCAGGGCAGGCGTGTACTACATGTACGGGAATAACCCCGACGGCAGCACCGGCATTGCGGGCATTCTCATCGAACAACTCGGCGGTGTCGACGTTGCTGGTGAAGAAAACTGGACGAGCGGCAACCTCACCGCAGAGGGGCTCATGAACCTTGAGCCAGACCTCTACCTGATGCTCACCCTCGGGCTTGAATCGGTTGGCGGCGTCGAGGGGCTGCTCGAGGTCCCGGGAACCGCGCAAACACCAGCGGGCGAGCGTAAGCGCGTCGTCGACATGAGCGACTACGAGATGTTCACCTGGGGGCCGCGCACGCCCGAGGTGCTCTCGGCACTCGCCGAAGCGATCTATCACGTCGATCTCGATACCGTTGAGCTCGATGAGAGCCAAGCGAAGGCGGGGCGTTCATGACGGCCGCCCCCGGGGCTCCGGCAGAGCCACACATGGAGTTGCCGCGGGTGCTCGACTTCGACGTCGAAGCAACCGAACTGCCCAAGCCACAAAAGGGCAAGGTGGCCTTGCTCTTCATCATCTTGAGCGTCGGCCTCGTCGCTGCAACCCTGCTCTCGGCCGCACTCGGCCAGATGCAGATTCCCATCTTTGAGGTCGTCGGGTCGCTCTGCCGCAAGGCCGGGCTCACCTGCGGTATTGAACCGACGCACCCGAACGCTGACGCGGCGCTCTGGGAGGTACGCTTTCCGCGCGTCGCCCTCGCCGTGCTCGTCGGAGCCGCGCTGTCTTCGGCCGGTGCCATCATGCAGGGCGTCTTCGGCAACCCGCTCGCAGACCCCGGCATCATTGGAGTCTCATCGGGCGCCGCCGTTGGCGCGAGTCTCATGATTATCACGGGTCTCGCTGCAGGCAGCACCTTCAGCATTCCCGCGGGGGCCTTCGTAACCGGCGTGCTCACCGCGCTCCTCATCTATTCGATTTCACGTTCGGGCGGCCGCACACGGGTCATCACCCTCATTCTCGTCGGCGTCGCCGTCAACGCGTTTGGCGGTGCGGCCCTCGCCCTCATGACGTTCGCAGCCGACATGAACCAGCGCGAGCAGATCGTGTTCTGGCAAATGGGTAGCCTGGCAGGATCGATGTGGGCCTCGGTCGGCACCGTACTGCCCCTCGTCATTATCGGGCTCGCCCTCGCGTTCATGATCTCGGGCAAGCTCGACCTCCTCAGCCTCGGCGATGATGCGGCGAGGCACCTCGGCCTCAACATCGAGCGCTTGCGCATCGGTGCGATCATGATCGTCGCGGTGTTGACCGCGGCTGCGGTCGCGTTCGCGGGCATCGTCGGTTTCGTGGGGCTCGTCGTGCCCCACGTGATCCGCATGATTATCGGGCCCGGCCACCGCGTGCTCGTGCCAGCGAGTGCTCTCGGCGGCGCGCTGCTGCTCGTCGCGGCCGACACCTTTGCGCGCACTGCCGTGAGCTACGCCGAGCTGCCACTTGGCATGCTCACCGCACTTATCGGCGGCCCATTCTTCTTCTACCTCATTCGCGCCACCAGTAAAAAGAACGGGGGCTGGCTGTGAGCATCACCCTACCCGGCATGAAACCGCCGCAGGAGCCGACGCCAGCCGCGATCGGGACCACCGTGCTTGAAGCACGCGACGTCGCGGTTTCTCTCGGTGGCACCGAGATTATCTCGGGCATCTCCTTCGACGTCAAAGCGGGCGAAGTGCTCTCGATCATCGGGCCGAACGGCGCGGGCAAATCGACCTTGCTCGGAGCCCTCGCCGGCGATTACGGCTACCGTGGCTCGATCACCATTGATGGGACCGAGGTGAGCGACTGGAACAACCCAGACCTTGCTCTTCGCCGTGCCGTGCTGCGGCAGAGCAACGCGATCAGTTTTCCGTTCAACGTCGTCGATGTGGTGAAGATGGGGCGCGCGCCCTGGCGGCTCTTGAGCACCGTCGAAAACGATGATCGCATCATCGCGCAGGAGCTCTTGCGCAGCGACACCTACCAGTTTGCAGAGCGCACCTTTACGTCGCTTTCGGGCGGGGAGCGAGCCCGCGTGGCCCTCGCTCGTGCGATGGCGCAGCGCACCCAGGTGCTGCTGCTCGACGAGCCCACTGCGGCACTCGACATCAACTACCAGGAGCAGGTACTCGCCCTCGCGAGGCGTTATGCCCGCCAGGGCGGCGCCGTCATCGTGGTGCTGCACGACCTCGCGGCAGCCGCTGCCTACAGCGATCGTGTGCTCATGATCGACGAGGGCGGCATGCGCGAGTGGGGCGAACCCGAAAGGGTGCTGACCTCAGAGCTCGTGAGCGAGGTCTACCGGCACCCGGTGCGAGTGCGCACCGACGAGAACGGCGAGTTGCTCATTACCCCGGTTCGTTTTCCCGACGAGGCTCCCGCGAGCACGGGAAACGATGCACTGAAGAAGGAGAAGGAATGACCACCCAGGCAGCCACACCCACGTGGGCAATGGCGCGACCTCAGCGTAAACGGATGCGGGGCATCGCGGCCTTCACGCTCGTTGCCTCGCTGTTTGCCGGCTACGGGGCACTCGCGGCAGCTGAGCCTGCGCACGCGGCCTCACGCGTTGACGTTTCACCGACCCCGAGTGCCGAGGGCGCGACGACCGTGACCCTGAGCGGCAGTGGTTTTCAGTACCAGCCGAACGCGCCTGGCGGGGTGTACGTCTTCTTCGGCGCTGTGAGTGATCCGACAACCAATGCTTGGGCACCGAGCCAGGGCGGGCTTTCGGGGCAAACCTATGCCTACGCGGCAACCCCGGGTGCACAATTGCTCGTCGCTTTTCAAGGCGGATCGTCGGCCGAAGCGGCCAACAGCATGATCGATCCCAACGGGAACTGGACCACCGAGATGACCATTCCTGGGTCGACGTTCACCGCAACGTTCGGTGACCCCCACAGTGGCAATCAGCAGGGTGGCCAGGAGATTGACTGCTTGCAGGTGCAGTGCGGCATCATCACGATTGGTGCGCACGGGCTGCAGAACGCTAACAACGAATCGTTCACCCCCATCAGCTTCACGACCTCTGGCGGCGAAGTGCAGACGGGCACCGGAGCCGTGCAGCAGTTCAGCGCTGGCGATGCGCCCAGCAACACCGACGACGCGACGACGCTCAAGGTGCCCAAGGGTGAAGAGAAGGACGATAAGGCCAACGACGCAGAAGCGACTGAGACGCAGCAAGAACAGCAGTCTCCCGAGGCCGCACCAGAAGCTGCTCGCGCAGAGAACGAGACCCTGACGTGGGTAGTAATCGGCGTGCTCGGTTTTGCCGTGCTGGCCCTCATCACCGCAACCTCTGTCGTGCTGGTCAAACGTTCGAAAGCGAAGAAGCTTGCGGCCGCCACTTCAGAAGAGCCGGCCGCTGACGAAGAAGGAGTAACCGAATGACGGGCACGAAGGCCCCACGAATGGGCCGTACCATTGGCGCGCTTGGCGTCGCTCTTGCGCTCTCACTCGGGTGGGTCGCACCCGCGAGCGCTGCCGCAGAGCCCGCTGACGATCAGGCTTCACGGGTCGAGATCGCCGAGGGCCACCTCGACTGGGGTGTCAGATACTCGATTCGCAACTACCTCGAAAACTTTGGCCACACCGAAGGGTACGTCGCTGCGTTCGATGGCGCGACCTATCACAAGGGCAACGACGGGGCACAGTTCCCGTTGCAGAGTGGCTGGGTTGACCTCAAACACGGGAAGGCCGAGCTCGAGTTCGGTGGGCGCATGAAGCTGTACGGCTTCGGCACGCCCTGGCTGCACTTCGACGGGGTCAAACTGAACATTGACGATGACACGGCAACGATCACGGTCGACATGATCGAGAGCTTTGGCACGAAGACCAAGACCCCATCGCTCGAACTTGCAGTCTTTGACCTCGCAAAGACGCCGATGCGCCAGCTGTCCAACGGCTCTGTCGTCATCGAAACCGACGAGGGCGGGTTCCCTCCGGTCATTGGCAATGAACACCTCCCTCGCCAAGACGGTGAGGCGACGTACGGCGGCGACAACAATCAGACCGATGGCTTCTCATTCACGCTGTGGCCCGAGGGCGTCACGATTCCTGACGAAACTGGCGAAGAAGGCGGCGAAGGGGAGGGCTCGGGCAAGACCCCCGAGACTCCAGGGCCCGGGGTTACCACCCCAAAACCAACCGAGGTGGCGAAGGCCGACCCGTACGGCGAGAGCACCGCGAGTAACCAATACGGAGCCTCGCTGACCGTGAGCCCCGCCTACTCGCTCGCTGACACTGAACAGGTTGTGCACCTCAAAGGAACTGGTTTTCCGACGACTGCCGAGAATGGAGGCAACTTTGGTGGCCTCTACGTGCTCTTCGGGTGGATCGACCCTGCCGCGGGTGATGCCTGGGGCCCCGGTCACCGAGGGGTGTCAGGAAAGACCTTTACCTACTCGAAAGATATTGAGCCAGCGGGAACCTTCCAGAGCATGGTGAGCTACCCCGGCAACACGACCGTGCCGGGGTTTCCGATGATGGATTCGTCGGGCAACTTCGAGATGGACCTGCCGCTCATCGCCTCTCGCTTTGAGAGCCAGCACGGTATCGACATTGATTGCTACCGCATGCAGTGCGGCGTCATGCTCATTGGTGCTCACGGTCAGAAACAGGCGAAGGGTGAGATTTTCGTTCCTGTCTACTTCACCGACACGAAAGACGGCACCGGGAATGAGGTACCTGAAGTTCCCGTGACCGCTCCGGTAGCGGTGAACCCCAACATGACCTCAGGCGGAGCCGGTGGGGCAGGGGCACAAAACACGGGACTCGGGGTCAACGGTGGCCTTGTGGTCGCAAGCGACGACGCTTCTCTGCGCACCGCATTCTTCGCAGGCATCTTGCTCTTGAGCGGTGCTGCGCTGACCGCTGCAGTGCTCATGCAACGGCGACGAAGCGGCCTGACACACGGGGCACCGCTCAAGAGCCCAACGATTGACGAAAACAAGGAGTAACGGGATGCACCAAACATCGCATCAGAAACGCGGTGCAGCAGCCGCTGCGCTGCTCATCGGCGTCGCTGCCTTCACGTTCGGCGGAGGCGCAGCGACTGCCATGGCAACCGACGAGGTTCCGAATTCGGCAACCGCAGCAGGGGTGAACTACGACGCTGTCAAGCAGGAGCAACCAACGCTCACCGTCACCTGGCCCAAGGGCGGTATTCCAGCAAACGAGCCGAGCACCGTGACGCTCAGCGGCACGAACTACGCGACGTCAACCGATGGCGGCGCGACATTCGGCGGCGCATACACGCTCTTCGGGGTGATCTCACTCAAAGACAGCGCTGACCCCGGGAGCTGGGCCCCTACGAAGCGTGGCGTGAGCGGCAAAAACTATGACTACATGGACGGTGCCGGAACCTACCAGCTCATGGTCAACTACCCCGGAAACCTCACGGAGCCGGGTATGGAATACATGGACGCGGACGGGAACTGGACCATTGAGGAACACCCCGTTCCCGGTGCAACATTCACCGCACAAAACGGAACCGAGGTCGACTGTCTCGCCGAGGGCGTGCAGTGCGGATTCATGACCATCGGTGCTCACGGGCAGCGAAGCGGCGGGGTCGAAGTGTTTACACCGGTGCTCTTCGAAGGCCAGACAACATTGCCCGGCGTCGAACCTGGCCCTGGTGAGGGTGGTCCCAAACCTGGCCCAGGAACCGGGGGAGAAGAACCTGGTGGCAGCAAACCCGGTGAAGGGCAAGATTACTGCTCTGACGTTGTCATTCCTGATGACGCTGACCTTACCGTGACCGGCAGCCCCCTTGGCAGCGACACAAAGGCAACGATGTCGGTCAAACCGGGACGGTACCTTTCTTGCGACGGTACGACCACGGTCACACTGACCGGTAGTGGCTACGACTCAACGAAACCCATCTACGTGGGGCTTGGCTCGCTCGCCAAGCACGACGATAAGACTTCGTGGCGCCGCAGCCTCGGCGGTCTGAGTGGACCGGGCGAAGACTTCGATTACGGCCTGCCGCAACTCGTGGTGGCACACAACTCGACCGACGGTGACGTTGCGTCAGCCGAGATGACGAAGGACGGTGACTGGAGCCTCGAAATCGAGATTCCCGGATCGAAGTTCGACAGTTTCTTCCAGAGCGACATCAACTGTGAAACCGACTTCTGCGGCTTCTTCTCGTTCGGTGCGCACGGCAACCTTGCAGCGGCGAACGAGGCCTACACTCCGGTGTTCTTTGGTACGCAGACCGAAGCCGATAAGCCCTCGCCGAAACCTGAGACCCCAGGAAAAGACGACAAGACTCCGGCTGTTCCCGGCGATGTTCCTCCTAAACAGGACGGCCAGCCCGTTCCCGTAGCCAACGGTTCACCGAAAGCCCAGACTCCCGGCAAGAACGGAGGGCTCGGTGTTAACGGCGGCCTTGCCGTCACCGGTGACGACAGCACCGCACGCACCGCGCTCTTCGCAGGCCTCCTGCTCGTGAGTGGCGGCGTATTGAGTGCGACGCTCGTGCTCGCCCGTTCACGAGCACGCGGCAACCAGGCCACCATCTAACGCTTTACTGCACACAACAAAAGGAAACAGAAACCATGAAAACAACTGCACAGCAGGGAAGTCGTTCGCGACGTTCCCTGGTCGCCTCAGGAGCCTTCGGGGTCACGGCAGCGCTTTTGCTGTCGGGCGCTGTCGCGACCCCCTCGTTTGCTGCCGAGGGTGAAACCTCGACGGGAACCCCGTACAGCAACACCGAGGCTTACATGACCGTGACGCCGGGAACGAACCTCAACCCCGACGGCACGACAACGGTCACCCTGCGCGGGTTCAACTATGACGAGAAAGCTCCGGTATACGTGGGCTTGGGTGCGAACCTTGCCCCCGAAGACCCTGAACTCTGGCGGCGCAGTGAGGGCGGCATGAGCGGCCCCACCGGTGACTACGATTACGGTTCGCCGCGACTCGTTATTGCGCACGGCAACGACGTTGACGGTGACGTCGCCGATGGCGTGATGGATGCTCAGGGCAACTGGAGCATGGAGGTTCAGGTCGCCGGAAGCTCGGTTCAGAGCTTCTTCGGCAAACATGAGATTAACTGCCTCGAGGCAGCGGCCGGTTGTGGCTTCTTCTCGTTCGGCGCTCACGGCAAGGTTTCAGCCCACAACGAGGCCTACGTAGGCATCTCGTTCGCTGATCCAGTGGTTACGGTTGCTCCAGAAATCTCACAGCAGCCTCAGGCCGCCTCAGTAACTGAGAGCGAAGACGCGCTCTTCAACGTCACCGCAACGGGTGACCCAGCACCAACCTATGCGTGGGAGCGGGCAGCGAAGGGGAGCGATGATTTCGCCCCGATCGCTGGTGCGACGAACGCAGAACTGAAGGTTGCTGCAACCACGCTGAACGATGACGGCGCGAAGCTGCGCGTTGTCGTTTCAAACGAGGCAGGCACCGTCACCTCTGAGGTTGCAACCCTCGCGGTAACCGCGAAGGCAACCGAGCCAGAGACTGAAGAGAACTCAGCTACTGGGCTTGGCTACAACTTTGATGCAACCGAGCAGTCACAGCCAAGCCTCAAAGTGACCTGGCCTGAGGGCGGTTTCCCGGGAGACGAGCCAAGCGCTGCGCGTCTCGAGGGCAAGAACTACGCAACCGCACCAGACACCGGTCCAGTCTTCGGCGGTGCCTACACCCTCTTCGGTGTTGTCAAGCTCAAGGACGATACCGACCAGGGCAGCTGGGCACCGACCAAGCGCGGTGTGAGCGGCGTGAACTACGACTACATCGGCGAGGCCGGCGTGTACCAGCTCATGGTGAACTACCCCGGCAATACCACCGAGCCCGGCATGGAATACATGGACGAGCAGGGTAACTGGGTCATCGAAGAGCACCCGGTTCCTGGTGCAACCTTCACCACTCAGGCAGGCAACGAAGTGAACTGCCTCGCCGAGGGCGTGCAGTGTGGCTTCATCACGATCGGTGCTCACGGCCAGCGCAGCAAGGGCGTCGAGGTCTTCACCCCGGTCGAGTTTGCTGAGCCTCAGGCACCTGCCGCGGTCGAGACCTCGATCACGGTGAACAGCCAGAAGAACGGTGAATACCCGACCGACTTCGCTGGTGAAACGGTGAAGGTTTCGGCTTCGGTTCAGCCGACAGATGCTGTTGGCTCGGTCGAGTTCTTCGCCGGTGACAAGAGCCTCGGTCAGGCTGACATCGTCGCCGGTGCTGCAACGGTTGAGACCAAGCTCTTCGAGGGTGGCGCACACAAGGTTCGCGCCGTGTTCACCCCGGCTGACGCCGCTGCGTTTGAAGCATCAACCTCAAACGAGACCACCTTCCGCATCGTCGATCTGACTCCCGCGGTTGGCACGATTGAGGTCGGCGAAGCTGCACGCGAGATCACCGATGCCGAGCTTCGTTGGGGCGTCGCAAACTTCGTGAGCTTCCACTCAGGCCCGGGCAAGGCTGTTCTCGGCGGGAACGTCGAACTTGCCGCTGCCGAAGACGACACCACTCAGGCTTCGGCCGACCGTCAGTTCATCTTCTCGAAGGGAACCGGCCACGTCGACGCCGATGGCAACGTCTTCATCGAATACGACGGCGAGATCCGCCTCACCTCGGGAACCATGCCCGAGTGGAACTTCCGCCAGCCACAGCTGTTTATGAACGCTGCGGGCGACGGCTACCTCTCGGTTGTTGCCGACGGTCACTTCCTGGGCAGCATGATGGGCAGCGAAGACGTTACCTACGGTCCAGAGCGCATCGTTGTGCAGACGTTCAAGGGTGCCGAGCCGGTCACCGAAGCGACTGAAACATCGTTCACCGTTGCCCCACTCTTCGAAGGCCAGGTCGCACCCGGCACTTGGGCGAGCGACTTCTCGGGCGCGACCCTGACGAACCAGTTCCTGCGCTTCGTCAACAGCGGTGTTCGCTCGTACTTCTACCAGTCGGGCGGATCAGCTGACCCAACCAAGGTCGCTAAGCCCCTGACCGTCACCTACACCTCGGGCGTAGCGCCAACCGTTTCGGTTGCTGGCCCCGTCAAGGTGACCGTGGGTGATGACGCGGTGTTCACCGCAACGGTCGCGGGTGACCCTGCTCCAGAACTGCAGTGGCAGACCCTCGCACCGGCAACTGCCGACGAGGCACGCGCAGCAGATGCTGAGGAGACCTGGGTTGATGTTGAAGGCGCAACCGCTGAGACCTTCACCCTTGAGGCTGTCACCGAAGCAATGAACGGCACCAAGGTTCGTGCGGTCGCTTCGAACGGTTTCGGTGAGGCCGTTACCTCAGAGGCTGTCGAACTGCTCGTGACCAAGCGCTCAACCGAGGAGCCCGGTGGCGAGAACCCCGGTACTGAGGAGCCCGGCACCGAACAGCCTGGTGCCGAGAAGCCTGGCACGAAGGCCCCTGGTGCGAAAACACCTTCGGGCGACCTTGCCAACACGGGTAGCTCACTACCTGTTATTGCCGTGAGCAGCGTAGCGCTTCTGCTGCTGCTCGCCGGTGGCGTGCTCGTGATGGCACGTCGTCGTGAGGGTCACTCAGCCGAGTAACAGCCCCACAGAGAATACCGGTGCGGGGCGATCCTCCTCCTGCCTCACACCGTGACTGCCTTCGGATGCCCGGGTGCGTAACCGCCCGGGCATCCGAAGGCCCCTTTGAGGAGGGCTTGAAGCGAAAGCTTCTCCCGAACAGCAACGAAAGAGACACGACGATGACTGAAACCGTACAGAACCCCAGCGCGACAGGCGCTCAAGCAATGACGCTTGCCGAGCGACTTCGTGAGGTTTCACTGAGCGGTCATGGCCGAGGCGACGAGTGGGGGTCATCGGAAGAGGCCGCAGAGCCTCAATACAGCACTGCATACCTGCGTGGTGGTTTGAACCGTGCGGGTGTTGCTGCGCAGGTGGCGCAGCACTTTCTGATGTACGAGGCGCTTGAAGCGGCAACCCTGGCCCATCGTGAGCGCCTGGGTGAAGACTTCGTACTCTGGATGCCTGAGTTGCACCGCTTGGAGTCGCTGCGTAACGACGCGCAGTACTGGATGGGCGATAACTGGGAGAACGAAGTGCGCACGCGATACGCGACCCCTGGCATCATGCGTTATGTCGAGCGGCTGAACGGGGTCGCGGCGACCTCGTACCCGCACTTCGTAGCCCACCACTACACGCGCTACCTCGCCGACCTTTCGGGCGGCCTCATGATCGCCAAGATGTTTCGTCGCAGCTACGAGATGGCGGGCAGCGAAGGGACGACATTCTACGATTTTCCGGACATTGAAGACCCGCGGGCCTGGAAAGACCGCTACCGTTCGTTGCTCGACACCATGGAGTTCAGTGAGCAAGAAAAGGACGCCATGGTCGAAGAGGTCGCGCTCGCGTACCAGCTCAACAACGAGGCAGGGAGCGATCTCGAGGCTCGCTTCGCAGAGTACAAGGCATGAACCGCTCGGTGAACGGTGAGGGGCTTCGTCATGACTGTGTCTCGCCCCCTCTCGGAGTGAAACGAGCGGCGCTCGTCGCGCTTGCCTGCGCTGGCCTGGTGTTCAGCGTCGGCTGCAGCAGCGATGAAGGGTCGCAAGAAACAAACGAGCGGCCAGCAAATGAAGCGGTCGTTGACGGGGTCGTCGGCGAGCTCGCCTCGGTTGAGGGCGAACTCGCCGTTGGTGAAGAACTCTCCGTTCTCGTGCCGCTCCCCACTGACCAATGGAGCGTCGCGAACGGAGACGAAACCGTCGCTCAGATTACCGAAGAGGCCACCGGCGAGGAAGTGAGCGTGGTGCGAATCACGGCGCTTGCTCCCGGCGAGTCGACCGTGGTTTTCCAAGGTCAGGGCGATATTAGCGACGAAATCACCGTTACCGTCAGCGACGAGCCCGCGCCCTAACCCCCGCAGCGAGAGAAAGAACACGACATGAAGCATACTCAGCAAAGCGGCCACGGCAAGAGCCCCTTGCCGGTCTCACCCATGGGGCTCGCTAGGCTCGGCGCCACCTGTTCACTCATCGGTGCACTCGTGCTTTCGCCAGCCGTAGCGTTTGCGCAGGGCAGTGAGGGAGAAGCCCAAGAAACGCAGCCTGCTGCTGCGAGCCTGCACGATGCGGCGCAGGAACAGTTCGAAACGCGGCTCACCGTCGCGAGCCCTCAAACGGGCACCCGAGCCATGTATTTGCTCGGCGATACACACGACATTCAGGTGAGCCTTCGGGCGCTTGACGCCGAGGCGAACGAAGCCGGCACCCAGCTTCGCGGCACCCTCGAGCTCTTCTCTGATGAGACGCTACTCGGGACCGCCCCCGTTGCCTTCGAAGCCGGCGCAACGAGCGCGACCGTTACGATTCGCACCGACCAATGGGGCCGGGGCGGTGCCCACGAGGTCACTGCTCGGTTCGTTCCCGAGCCCGAAAGCCCTTACCAGGCCTCTGAAAGCCAAGCCCAAACGTACCGGGTGGTCGACACGAAGCGCATGGTCGACGACATCGAGCTTGCGGGCGAACCGGCGGCAGCGATCGAAGAGGCCTCGCTTGAATGGACCATCGGCAATATCTGGTTCTCGAACTTCCGCGTGGGGTTCCACCGAGAGGTCGTCGAGGGAAACGTTTCGCTCCCGGAGCTGACCCCGGGAACGAGTAACGAAGAACTGCAGCGCTACTACTGGCGCCCCTTCACCTTTAGCGGCGGATCGGGCGAGGCTGACGCCTCGGGTAACCGAGTGATCACCTTCACCGGAACCGCGCGGCTCACCTCTGGCAGTGGCAATCAGTGGAACTTTACCGACCCCGTCATGCACGTGAATAAGGCTGGCGACGGGTACATTACGGCCGAGTTCTCTGGCTTCTACAACATCGGGAGCGAGCAGGTCTACGAGCCAACGCGCGTGACGATTGCGACGTTCAACGCCGCTGAGCTCGACACCGATGAGGCCGGGGTCACGACTGCAACCGCCGAGCTCAACTGGGAGGGGCAGTCAAACGGGGCAGGCACGTGGGCGCTCAACTTCAACGCTTCGTTCCCGAACGAGTTCGTTGCGCTGCTGAACCCCGGCGTGAATCTCTTTTTCACCGAGAGCAGTATCGCGACCGACAGCTCGAAGATTCCTCACCCGATTCGCTTCTCGTTCACCGAGAAAGCTCTTGACGGTGGGGGCGAAAACCCCGGCACAGGAGAGCCCGGAGAGGAAAACCCTGGAACCGGTGAAACTCCCGGCACCGGTGAGCCAGGCGCAGAAACCCCAGGCGCAGAGACACCAGGTGAAGAGACGCCAGGCTCCGAGCACCCGGGCGTTGCCGAACCTGGCGAGGGCAACCCTGCCCCGGGGCCACTCCCCGACACCAACGCCACAGTGCCAGCGTCTGATGCTGAACGGTTGAGCGCAACCGGAGCGAGCTCTCACACGGTCCTTGCGTGGGCGGCCGCGGCGGCAATGGGTGCTGGGCTGCTGTTCTTCAGGCGCCGTCGCGATGCACACTGACAACCCCCGCGCGCCCCTTCGCGAAGACGAGCGAGCGTTCAACGAACCGTACGATCTCGATCTCGAGCTCGAGCTTGGGCTCGAGATCGGGGTCGGGCCTGACGAGAACGAGTTGCTCCCGGAGTCGCTCGAACGAACGCCAGCGCCACGGGCGAGAGCCGTCGTGGTGACCCTTGCAACGCTCCTTGTGGTGACGCTGCTCGGGCTCGCGCTCATGTGGGCAGGCCAAAAAAGCGCTACCGCGGCCGATGCCGAGAAAGCGCAGGCCGAAGACGCTTCGCCAGTGACCGAACCTCAGGCAGAGACCTCTGAAAACCAGCCTGAGACGGGAGATGCCGCTGGGGAAGCGGGCGATGAAACGGGGCAGCGATCCGCCGAAAATCACGACTCACCGGGGAGCGCGCTGCAGGCCGACCCGGTTTGGGTTGCTCGAGTCGCGGGCGAAAGCGGGGTGCCCGAGCGGGCCCTCAAGGCCTACGCGACAGCGGCGCTCGTGCTGCGCGATGAGCAGCCAGGGTGCGGGCTCGGATGGAACACGCTCGCGGCAATCGGCCACGTTGAGTCGGGTCACGGCACGATTCACGGAGCATCGATCACGAGCGATGGGCGAGCGTTGCCCCGCATCGTGGGCGTCGCCCTTGACGGCGAGATCTACCAGGCCATTCCCGACACCGATGGCGGGCTGCTCGACGGTGATGCCCTGTGGGATCGTGCCGTTGGGCCGATGCAATTTATTCCGCAAACCTGGTCGACCTACGGCCGTTCAGCAGGCGGATCAGCCGAGCCAGACATCGACCAGATCGACGAGGCGGCTCTCAGCGCCGCGACGCTCCTTTGCGCCGAGGGCGGCGACCTCACGGTTGCCGAAAACTGGATTCGGGCGGTGCAGGCCTACAACCCGAGCGTGGCCTACAACAATGATGTGGCCGATATCGCCGAGTACTACGCCGCTTTTGGGTGAGCCCTGGTGAAAGCGTTCAGCCCCGGTGCCGCAAGGGCAGCCGGGGCTGAACGCTTTCACGCTCGCGGTGTCGCGGGCGATGAAGGCTTAAGGAACGAGGTTTGAGTACTCGTCGAGTGTGCCGTCAACGACGGGCACCTGGCGCTCGATTTCGGTGCCGTCGTTCTCAACGAACGCGGTGACCATCGAACCGGCCTTGAGTGAAACCTCGACGATCTCGGGGGTCTCAACGCCGAAGGGGGTGCTGCCGGGCTCGAGTGAGAAGGTCTCGTCAGAAACTTGCTCGTTGCCATCGACGAGGCGTACCGTCACGCGAGTCGCGGCATCGCCCTTGTTGACGCCAGTGAACACGATGTTTGCGCTGTCTTCGCCCGCGACAACGAGGAAGTTGCGTACGTCGGCGCTGGGAAGATCGATGTCAATGCCATCACTGGGTGCGTACTCGTAGGTGGTTGCCTGCGGAACCATGAAGCCACAACCGGTAGTACCCAGTGCGACTGCAGCTGCGAGTGCAAGAGCCGGTGCGATGCGAGTCTTCAACATAACTCCTCTAGAAGTCTGATTATGTGCTGATAAAGGCACAGTACGAGACCATCTTATCCATGACTGCGGCATTCGCGCGAACGGCAGGCCGGGTAATTCGCATAATCCTGTGGTAGAATGGGGTGTTCACGCCTACAGAAGGAGTCTACTCGATGCGATACGAGCCTGGTGAAACCGTAGTTTACCCCCACCACGGAGCCGCCACGATCCTCGAGGTGAAGAAGCGCAAAATTAAAGGGGAAGAGAAAATCTTCCTCAAGCTCAAGGTTCATGAGAGCAAGTCTCCCTTGGGCGAGGTTGTGCAGAACAAGATTCACAAGAACGACCTCACGATTGAGCTTCCGGCCGAGAGCTGCGAACTCGTTGGTGTTCGCGACGTCATTGACCTTGACGATGTTGAAGAGGTCTTCAACGTACTGCGCGCTCCCTTCACTGAAGAGCACTCGAACTGGTCACGCCGCTACAAGGCAAACACTGAGAAGCTTGCTTCGGGCGACGTGATGAAGATTTCAGAGGTTGTTCGTGACCTCTGGCGCCGTGATCAGGACCGTGGTCTTTCGACCGGTGAGAAGAGCCTGCTCTCAAAGGCTCGCCAGATTCTCGTGTCTGAGCTTGCGCTCGCCAAAGAAACGAACGAAGAAAAAGCGTCAGAAATTCTTGACGACGTGCTTGCCTCGTAAGTTCTTCTTCCATGGCGACACGCTACGCTAGGAGCGTGCAACGACTTTACGACTCTCAACAGCAAGCCGTGGTTCAGTTCACCCCTCTGCGTGAGGGCGAAGTGGCCATGTACGTTTGTGGGCCCACGGTGCAATCAGCGCCACACATTGGGCACCTCAGAAGTGCGCTCTCATACGACATCATTCGTCGCTGGTTTGAGGCCTGCGGTAACCGGGTCACCCTCGTGCGCAACGTCACCGATATCGATGACAAGATTCTCGAGGGGGCGCGGGTCGCGCAGGCTGAAGGAAACCCAGAGGAGTGGTGGGCGCTTGCCTACCGAGTCGAGCTGAGCTTTTCGAACGCGTATGCTGCGATCGGAGTGAAGCCTCCCACGTACGAGCCCAGGGCGACGGCGAACGTGAGCGAGATGATCGCGCTCATTGAACGTCTGATCGAACGTGGGCACGCTTATCCCGCTGCCGACGGTTCGGCGAGCGTGTACTTCGACACGCGCAGCTGGCCAGCGTATGGTGCCCTCACGCATCAGTCGGTCGACCAGATGGAAGACGCGGCAGACAGTGAACCCGTGGGCAAACGTGACCCGCGAGACTTTGCGCTCTGGAAGGCACACCGCGAGCACGAGCCGGTTTCTGCCTCGTGGCCCTCACCGTGGGGTAGGGGCCGTCCCGGCTGGCATATTGAGTGCTCGGCGATGGCCAAGCGCTACCTGGGAAGCGAGTTCGACATTCACGGCGGTGGCCTAGACCTGCGCTTCCCGCACCACGAGAATGAGCTCGCTCAGTCGACGGCCGCCGGCGACGCGTTTGCTCGGCACTGGGTGCACAATGGCCTCGTCAACACCGGCGGGCAGAAGATGTCGAAGTCGCTTGGCAACTCGCTCTTCGCGCACGATCTTATTGCCGAGGGGCGACCGATCGTCCTACGTTACTTCCTCTCTTCGGCGCATTATCGGTCGGTGCTCGACTTTAGCGGCGAGAGTCTCACCGAGGCCGACGCAGCATTCTCACGAATCGAGTCGTTCGTGCAGCGGGTCGAAGATGCCGGCAACGAGGTGCGTCATACGCCCGAGGTCGAGCTCCCAGAGGCCTTCGCCGCGGCGATGAACGACGACTTTAGCGTGCCCGAAGCCCTCGGCGTCGTGCACAGCACGGTTCGAGAGGGCAATGCTCTTCTCGATGCCGGTGACGCGGCAGGGGCCGTTAGCCGGGCCGAGAGCGTGATTGCCATGCTCGATGTGCTGGGGCTGAACCCCTATGCCGTTGAGTGGCAAACTGCTCAGTCAGGCGGTAGCGCAGAGAGTGAGAAGGCGCTCGAGCATCTCGTTGAGGCTCTGCTTGCAGAGCGGCTTGAGGCGCGCGCAAAGAAAGATTTTGGTACGAGTGACGCGATCCGCGATCAGCTGCTCAACGCAGGTATCGCGCTCGAAGATCACGCAAACGGTACAAGGTGGAACGTGAAATGAGTCAGAGTAAAGCAAACCGGCCAGGAGCCGTACGAAAGAAGAGCCGCGGCAAGGCCGTCGGAAGCGGTGGCCAGGGGCGTCAGGCTCTCGAGGGCCGCGGCCCGACCCCGAAGGCCGAAGACCGGCCATATCACCCCAAGGGTAAGGCGAAGGCGGCGCGTGAGCGTTACGAAGCTGCCCAGGCAAAGCACCGCGGTGCGCCACAGCAGCGTGCCCGCAACACGCCGAACGACAGCGAATACGTGACAGGCCGTAACGCGGTGCTTGAAGCGCTGCGCACGAAGGTGCCGGGCACCACGCTGTACGTTGCCGCGCGTTCTGAGATGGACGATCGCATGCGAGAGATCATCGGCATTGCGACTGGTCGTCAGATTCCTATTCTCGAGATCATGCGGCAAGAGATGGATCGCATGACCGTTCGCGACACCGTGCACCAGGGCGTGCTGCTCAAGGTGCCGCCCTACGAGTACGCTCACCCCGAAGATTTGCTTGAAGATGCCTTCGACGCGGGCGAGACCCCGCTGCTGGTGGCGCTCGACGGTGTGACCGACCCGCGCAACCTGGGCGCGATCGTGCGCTCTGTGGCTGCCTTTGGCGGGCACGGCGTCATTGTGCCCCAGCGTCGCTCGGTCGGCATGAACGCCTCGGCGTGGAAGACGTCGGCGGGTGCCGCGGCACGGCTTCCGGTCGCGATGGCGTCGAACCTCACGAGCTCGATTAAAGCGCTCAAGAAGCAGGGCGTCTTCGTTATCGGGCTCGACGGCGGGGGCGACACGATGCTGCCAGGCCTCGCGCTTGCCGACAGGCCGCTGCTCGTGGTCGTCGGCTCTGAGGGTTCGGGCCTTTCACGGCTCGTGACCGAGCAGTGCGACGCAATCGTTTCGATTCCTATCTCGAGTGCGACTGAATCGCTCAACGCGGGCATCGCAACGAGCGTTGCGCTCTATGAGGTTTCGAAGCTTCGTGCGGCACAAGACGCCGAGGCTGACGCATAAACATATTCTCTGTTCGAGAGACGAAACCGTGCCGGGTACTCACGCCCGGCACGGTTTTTCGTGTGTTGGGCTAAAGAATCGCGAGTTCGGTTGCCCTCCATCGAGATTCGATCTTTTCGAGTCTCAGCACCACCGCGAAGCTTCTTTCCCCCGTGTGCATGACGACCGCGGCGTGAATTTTGCCCGGGTGCGGCATGGAACTGACGATTTTGCCCGGTAACGGGACGATTCGTCGTTCATCGCGGTAGACCGCCTGCCGGTCGCGCCGCAGAGAGCGCTGCAGGAGGAGCCGTTCAAAGACCTCACCGGTGACGTACCGCGAGAGCTGCTCGAGCGGTCGTATTCCATGAATAGCCTCTACGGCGTTGAGTGCGAGTGTTCGTATGGTGAGCGTTGAGGGTATCTGTGGCGATTCTTGCTGCTCGGCGTGAACACCCTTCCCGCCGCTGCTCGCAGGAGTGAGCGGCGGCATCGTGGCGTCTGTTGGCGCTCCTTGAAGCTTGCGGCTGGCGTTGACCATGGGGTGTCCTTTCTCGCGGTTCCCCCACAAGTCCTGACCTACACGTAACCCTAGGCAAGCCGCCCTGAAGAGCGTCAAGCAGATTCCAAGCCATAGGCTTGCGCGCCGTCATCGTGGAGAAGCGCACAAGGCCATCTCGAGTGGAATACACTACAGATGTGTCTACGCTTAAAGAACTTGCGACGAAGTATTCGACCCTCAATGAAGAAGAGATCGACTGGTTAGATCTTCTGATGGCCGATGTGCCGCTTCTTGCTGATCTTGCGTTCGGCGACATCGTCTTGTGGGCACCGACCGGCGAGGGCGACTGGCTAGCGGTTGCGCACTCGCGCGCTTCAAGCACGATAACGCTGTTCTACCGAGACATCATTGGCGACTACGTCCGTGAAGACTGGCGTGAGGTCTTTGACGAAGCGGTTGAGACCGGTGAGCCCTCGGTCTCGCTCACCCCGGCCTGGTACGAAGAAAACCCCATGGGGCTCACGGCCTACTCGGTGCGCCGCACTCTGCCAGACTCTGGGGCTCTCTCTGCCCCCTTCGCGGTGATGACCGTTCACACAAGCCATGCCGTCGAATTCAGTGCGTCGAGGCAAATACTGGCGTTCAAAGAGTGCGCCGATGACCTGTGCCGCATGGTGCAAGACGGGACCCTGCCCAACTCGAAGAGCACCTACGCCAGGCGGCAGGGGGCTCCGCGGGCGAGTGACGGGCTCATCAAAGTTGATGATGAGGGCGTCATCACTTTCGCGAGCCCGAACTCGCAAACGACCTTCAACTCGGTTGGTTTTCGTGACGAGCTTGAAGGGCAGAACTTCGCGGCGGTGCTCGCCGACCTCGTACGGGGGCAGTTCGACACCGACGAGTCGATTCCACTCATCGCTCAGGCCAAGGTGTACAAGCGCTCAGACATCGATGTGAAGGGGCGCACCATCACGTTGCGCTCGATTCCCGTGTTGCGCGACGGCAAACGCACCGGGGGCATCGTGCTTTCGCGCGATATCACCGACATCAAGCAGCAAGAGCAGATGCTCATCACGAAAGACGCGACGATTCGTGAGATTCACCACCGCGTGAAGAACAACCTGCAGACCGTTGCCTCGCTTCTGCGCGTGCAGGCTCGACGAGCCGAGAGTGAAGACGCGAAAGACGCGCTCAGCCAGGCCATGCGCCGTGTTGCAGCGATCGCCGTGGTGCACGACACCCTTTCGACGGGCCTTTCTCAGGACGTGGCGTTTGACGACGTGCTCGACCGGGTGCTCTCGCTCGCCACCGAGGTCGCGAGCCTGCACGGCACCGTCGTGCACCTGCACAAAGAGGGCAACTTCGGTACGCTCCCGAGCGAGTACGCGACCCCGTTTGCGCTCGCACTCACCGAAGTGGTCACGAATGCTGTTGAGCATGGCTTGCGCGGCATCGAAGGGAACGTTTCGGTCATCGGCCATCGTGACGAGCACTCGATCAACGTTGTCGTGAGCGATACGGGCACGGGGCTGCCCGGCGGCACCGTGGGCGACGGGCTTGGCACGCAGATCGTGCGCACCCTCATTGAGGGTGAGCTTGGCGGATCGATTACCTGGGAAAATAATGCCGAGGGCGGCACCCAGGTCACCATTGACGTGCCGCTGCACTGGATCAACCAGAAGTGACCCGGCGCCAGGCACCGCCACTCTTTTGGCGCCGATTGCCCCAGCTGCTCGCGGGGCTCACGCTCTTTGGTGCGGGTATGGGGTGCATGGTGCAGGCGTCGGTCGGCGTTTCGCCGTGGGACGTGCTCGCGACGGGCCTCGTGAACGTGACGGGGCTCGACTTCGGCGTCATCACGGTGATCGTGGGCGTCGCCGTGCTGCTGCTGTGGATCCCGCTGCGAGAGAAACCGGGCATCGGCACGTTGCTGAACGTGCTCATGCTGGGTCCCGTTGCACAACTGGTGATCTGGTTCGTGGCGATTCCAGAGAGCGTGCTCTTGCGGTCGCTGCTGTTTGCAATGGGGCTTGGCTTCGTTGCGCTCGGGAGTGGTCTGTACATTGGAGCGCAGTTTGGTCCCGGGCCGCGCGACGGCATCATGACCGGGCTACACCGCATCACGGGGTGGCCCGTTTGGGCCGTTCGTACGGGCATCGAGGTGAGTGTTTTGCTCATCGGGTGGATGCTCGGCGGCAACGTCGGGGTTGGCACGCTGGCCTTTGCGCTCCTCATCGGCCCACTCGCTGCGCCCGCCATGCGGTGGTTTGATTTGCGCCAGCGCATTCTTGACGAGATCGCAAGGCGCGAAAACGAACAGTGAGTAAGTACGCGGCGGGTGCAAAGATCATCTACCATAGATAGCGTGCTGACACGTCTATCTCATTACTTTTTCAAAACACTCCGCGAAGACCCCTCTGACGCCGAGGTAGCGAGCCACAAGCTGCTCGTTCGGGCTGGCTACATTCGTCGCCAGGCTCCAGGCGTGTTCGCGTGGTTGCCGCTTGGGCTGCGCGTCAAGGCCAACATCGAGCGCATCGTGCGCGAAGAGATGGCTGCCGCGGGAGCCCACGAGGTTCACTTTCCTGGCATCTTGCCGCGTGAACCGTATGAGAAGACCAATCGCTGGGAAGAGTACGGCGAAGACCTCTTCCGTCTGCAGGACCGCCACGGCGCTGACTACCTGCTCGGCCCCACTCACGAAGAGATGTTTACGTTGCTCGTGAGCGACATCGTCAGCTCGTACAAAGACTTGCCCCTGTCGATCTTCCAGATTCAGGACAAATACCGTGACGAGGCACGGCCCCGTGCCGGCCTGCTTCGCGGTCGTGAATTTACGATGAAAGACGCCTACTCGTTCGACATCACTGACGAGGGGCTCGAAGAGAGCTACCAGAAGCAGCGCGCCGCATACGAGCGCATCTTCTCGCGCCTTGGCCTTGATTACGTCATCGTGAAGGCCGACGCTGGCGCAATGGGCGGCTCGAAGAGCGAAGAGTTCTTGCTGCCAATCGAGATTGGTGAAGATACCTTCGTGCGTTCGGCCGGCGGGTATGTGGCCAACGTTGAGGCTTACCAGACGCAGGTACCTGCGGCGCTGCCGATTGAAGGTCAGCCAGAGGCGCTCGTATTCGATTCGCCGAACACCCCCACGATTGAGACGCTCGTGGCACACACGAACGCGGTTCTGCCGCGCGACGATCGCCCGTGGGAGGCCGCAGACACCCTCAAGAACGTCGTGCTCGCGGTGACGAACCCAGAGGGTGAGCGAGAGATCGTTGTCATCGGTATCCCGGGTGAGCGTGACGCCGATATGAAGCGCGTCGAGGTCGCCTTCCCGAACTGCGAGGTTGAGCCAGCGACCGAAGCTGACTTCGAACGCCACCCACTGCTCTCGAAAGGTTACATCGGGCCCGGTGCCAAGGGCGCACCAGTGCTTGGTCTCGAGGGCACGACCGGTATTCGATACCTCCTCGACCCCAGGGTCGTCGAGGGAACCGCGTGGATCACCGGCGCCAACGAGCACGAGAAGCACGTCGCGCACCTCGTGATGGGCCGAGACTTCGAGGCAGACGGCGTAGCCGATGTCGCGAACGTTCGCACGGGCGATCCCGCTCCCGACGGCTCCGGCCCGATCGAGACGGCACGCGGCATGGAGATTGGGCACGTGTTCCAGCTCGGCCGCAAATACGCCGAGGCACTCGGTCTCAAGGTGCTCGACGAAAACGGCAAACTGCAAACGGTCACCATGGGTTCGTACGGTATCGGCGTCACCCGTATTCTTGCGGTGCTCGCTGACCTCAACCACGACGAGCGTGGGCTCATGTGGCCAGAGGCAATCGCGCCGTTCGATGTGCATCTCGTTGCCACGGGTAAAGATCCGCTCATTTTTGAGCGAGCTGAGGCGCTTGCCGCCGAGCTCACCGAAGCGGGCATTGAAGTGCTCTTCGATGATCGACCCAAGGTTTCACCCGGCGTGAAGTTTGGTGACGCTGAGCTGCTCGGTATGCCCAAGGTCGTTGTTGTGGGCCGCGACGCCGCCGAAGGCTTTGCCGAGGTGTGGAACCGCCACGCTGGCACGAAAGAAAAAGTAGCACTCGATGGCGTCATCGATTGGGTGCGTCAGTAAGCGGTACACTGCTTTCGAACGTTAGATGCACTGGAGGGCACATGTCTGATCTTGGACCGGTCGTAGTACGACGCACCGTAAACGCGCCGCAAGAGACGGTTTGGGCCATGTTGAGCGACGCCACGGCGCGTTCGGCATGGTGGCCCGAAACCGACATTGAGCTCGAGCTTGGCGGGGCCGTCATTGATGCCCGCGGGCAGCACGGTACGGTCGATGTGCTCGTCGAAGGGCTCACGCTCGGGTTCCGTTGGGCCGACGAGGGGGCAGAGAACGCACGCACCGTTGTGGTGATGCTTCGCCCCGAAGACGAAGACTTCGACCAAACACGGGTAACCGTGATCGAATCAGGCTTCGCCACACTCGCCGATGCGACGAGCCGCGTGCAAGCCGAGACTTCGCACTGGGAACAGACGCTCGAGGCACTCTCCTTGAACGCTGAAGACCCCGAAGCCGCTGCTGTTGCGGTGACGGCTTTAGGAGATCTCGACGACGACGCTGACGAAGCCGATGCGGCCGAAGACGTCGCGGAGGAGCTCTCAGCCGACGCCGAGTTCGAGCTTGAGGATGCAGAGGCCGAGCTAGCCGGAGACCTCGAAGCCGGGACCGTTGAAGCTGTCGATGCGGTTGATGCCGACGAAGCGCTTGAAGCTGACGGCGATGCCATCATCGATGAAGAGCCAGTCGCAGCCGTTGAAGCCGATGAAGAAGCATCAGAGTCTGACGACGCAGACGAAGCTGGCGACTCAGATGAAGCCGATGAGGCTGAAGACGCTGACGAGGGCGATGACGACACCGTTGAGGTGCAACTCGACGAGACAGATCTGAACGAGACGGCCGTGCTCGACCAGATCGATGATGACGTGCAAGAAACTACCGTTATCGAACTTGTCGATGAAGATGCGAACCCGACCACCGTGATTGATGCGCTCGACGACACTGACGACGGTGAAGCTCCCGTGAGTGAGCTCCCTGAAACGGATGCTGCCGAGAGCGGCGACAGTGCGCCGAATGAAGCCGCAGAAGACGAGGCTGAGCACACCGAGGGTGGCGAAGTCGAGCAGAGCTTCGAGTCGGTGCTCACGGGCGACCAGAGCATCATCGAGATCGTGCAAGACGACGTTGTTGAGGGCGAAACCTTCGACCCAGCAGATGCGATCCTGCTGCCCGAGGTAGGGGCTCCATTCACCGAGACCGGCGGAATCCAAATCACCGCCGACCTCGGGGTTGAAGAACCCGTCGACGTCGATGAAACCTCAGAGTGGGAACGCCTGCTTCGCGGCGAATAATCGCTGAAGGGTGACGAACGATACCCTCACACGCCAAGAACAAAGGGCGGCTCACCACTCAGGTGAGCCGCCCTTGCTTTCTTGGTCAGCGTGGAACGGGGCAGGGCCCGACGTTGCTACTCAGCCGCCGCGGCACGAGCCGCAATGTCGGTGCGGTGCTGCGAGCCCTCAAGTGAGATGCGTGCGAGAGCATCGTGTGCGAGGCCACGGGCCGTCGCGAGCGACTCGGCAAGAGCGACGACGCTCAGCACACGGCCGCCCGTGGCGATAAGCATCTCGGGCTGTTTGACGGGCTCGGCTGAAGGGCCGTTTGGAAGCTCGGTTGCGGCGTGAATGACGCGCACGCAGGCATCGAGTGCCTCAGCATCGTTGATGCCCGTGATGGGGCGTCCCGTTGCGACCTCGCCCGGGTAGCCCTCGCTTGCGAGCACAACACACACGGCGGCATCGTCAGAAAAGGCCGGCGCTGGGAGCTGGTCGAGGCGGCCCTCGGCCGACGCGAGCAGGTAGGCGCTGAGCGCCGAGGTCATGCGGGGCAGCACGACCTGTGTCTCGGGATCACCGAAGCGAGCGTTGAACTCAATGACCTTAATGCCCTGCTCGGTGAGAATGAGGCCGCAGTAGAGCAGACCGACGAAGGGAGTGCCCTCGCTCTCAAGCTGACGAACGGTGGGAACGGCAACCTCGTCGGTAATGCGCTGAACGGCGTCGGTCTCGAGCCAGGGAAGCGGTGAGTATGAGCCCATACCGCCCGTATTCGGGCCCTCATCGTTGTCGAAAATGCGCTTGAAGTCTTGCGCCGGCGCGAGCGGCAGCACGTTGTGGCCGTCTGCGAAGAAGAAGAGCGAAACCTCGGGGCCCGAGAGGAACTCTTCGACGAGCACCTCGCCGTGAGGAGCCCAGGTCGCGACGTGGTCGAGCGCGGCCTCGAGGTCTTCGGTGACGAGCACCCCTTTGCCCGCGGCGAGCCCGTCGGCCTTGATGACGTAGGGGGCGCCGTACTCGGCAAGTACCTCGGTTGCTTCGTCGCGTGAGGCTACGTACGAAGCTCGGCCGGTGGGAACCCCAGCTTCGGCCATGATGCGCTTCGCGAATGCTTTTGAGCCCTCGAGCTGCGCTGCTGCTTTGCTCGGCCCAAAGACGGGAATGCCTGCCGCGCGAAGCGGGTCGGCGACCCCAGCGACGAGGGGAGCCTCAGGGCCGACCACGACGAGCTCTGCGCCTCGCTCGGTTGCGAGCTCGGTGACGGCAGCCGGGTCGGTGACATCGACACCGAGAATGCGTTCACACGGCATTCCTGCGTTGCCGGGTGCACACCATACCTCGTGGCCCGCTTCTTCGCGTAGAAGAGAATCAACAATTGCGTGCTCGCGAGCACCTGAACCCAAAACCAAAATCTTCACGCTTCAAGAATAGCCGGTTGCGGTGACATTCTTGGCTCTGCCGCACACGCCCAGCGAGGAGACGGCACAATAGGTGGCATGGCAAAGAGAAGAATCCGGGCGGCCGATGGCGCGGGGGCAGTGCGCGAGGCGCAACAAGCGATCGAGGCTGGCGAGCAGGTACCACGTCCGGTGCTCGCAACCGCCGTGCGGTTCTTGCTCGAAGAGCTCACCGAGCGCTTTCCCGGCAACACGCTTGAGGTGAGGGTTCCGCCATTTGGTGCGGCCCAGTGCGTTGAGGGACCCCGGCACACCAGAGGCACGCCACCCAACGTGATCGAGTGCGACGCAGAAACGTGGATCGCGCTCGCGCTCGGCCAGATGAGTTGGCAACAGGCGCTCGCCGAGCATCGGGCGACCGCTTCGGGCACCCGTGCCGACCTCACCGATCAGCTGCCGCTCATGGGGTCAACCGGTAACGGCGCCGCCTAAGGCTGCACGGTCGGCCAGCGTGGCATTCTTTGAGCCAGGAAGTGCGAGAATGGGTGTATGAATGAGCAAAACGCGACTCCTGCGGGAGCGCAAGACCCCGGGCAAGGGGCGCACGAGGGCGTCGCGACCGATGCCCCGATGCAGGCCGATGCAGCCGACGTTCACGACCCGGCAGAGGCAACCGAAGCCGCACCGGTCATGAGTGAACCCGTGGTGACTGAAGAGCAGGTAGATGTTTCGATTCAGCGTTCGGTTCGCTTCGGGCGACTGCTGATCGTTGGGGCGATCATTGGCGGCGTGCTCGCAGTGATTCTCACGCTGCTGCGCCCCGTTGATCCTGAAGCGCTCTACGAGATGCGTCAGATCGCAGGGTTTATGCTCGTGCTTGGCGCTGCAATCGGGCTCTTCGCAGGGGCCCTCCTTGGGCTCATTCTCAACCTCTTCGCTCGTCGCAAACGTGGTTCTGGAGTAGCCGTTCACACTGACGTGCAATAATGAAGCCATTACCGTGATCGGAGACAATAATGCCTAATCTTTCGGGGCCAACCCTCATTGTCATTCTCTTTATCGTGTTGCTCTTGTTTGGTGCACCGAAGCTGCCCGCACTCGCGAAATCGCTGGGGCAGTCGATGAAAATTCTGAAAAAAGAGGTCAGCAGCGACGACATCACTTCTGAGAAGGGTGACGCGACTGTTCCAGCAGTCGAGGCGTCAGGCGAGGCCGCTACCGTAGCACTCACTGAGGCAGAGCAGGCTCAGGCCGAGCTCGCCCAGGCCCGTGCTGAGGCAGCGGCAGCCAAGGCTGAGGCCGAGGCGCTGCGTCAGCAGGCTGCTGCAACAGAAACCCCTCGCGCCGACTAATCGCGCGAACTCGGCGCCTAACGCCGCAACGCAAAACCCCCGCGACTCCGAGGAATCGCGGGGGTTTTGCTCTGTTCGGCTGGTGCTAGCTGTCGAGGTTTGCCTCGACCCAGCGGAGGTATTCGTCGTTGACGTTACCCGCAATGTACTCGCCCGTGAAGCAGCTGTTCTCGAGCGCCTTGACCTCGCTTTGGCCGGCGAGAATGGCGCGGTTCATGCCCTCAACCGACTGATAGATGAGTTGGTCGGCGCCGATCATGCGCGCGATCTCATCATTTGAGCGCCCGTGTGCGATGAGTTCCTTGCGTGACGGCATATTGATCCCGTAGACATGGGGGTGCTTGACCTCCGGTGCCGCTGAGGCGAAGATGACCGACGCTGCGCCGGCTTGGCGGGCCATCTCAACGATCTGCAGCGAGGTCGTGCCGCGCACGATCGAATCGTCGACGATGAGCACGTTTTTGCCCTTGAACTCGATGCCCATGGCATTGAGCTTCTGGCGCACGCCCTTTCGGCGCACGGTCTGGCCGGGCATGATGAAGGTGCGGCCGATATAGCGGTTCTTGTAGAACCCTTCACGGTAGGTGATGCCGAGGCGGTGGGCCGCCTCCATGGCGCTCGGGCGGGCCGAATCGGGAATGGGCATGACAACGTCAATCGTGCCAGAGGGAACGGCCTGTTCGATCTGCTCGGCGAGCACGTCGCCGAGACGTAGCCGGGCATCGTAGACGGGAATATCGCTGATGACCGAGTCTGGGCGGGCGAGGTAGATGTACTCGAACGAGCAGGGAACGAGCGTCGACTGTTTAGCGCACTGGCGCGAGATCATCTCGCCGTCGGGCGCGATGAGAATCGCTTCTCCCGGAGTGACGTCGCGCACGAGCTCGTAGCCGGCAGACTCGAGTACGAGAGACTCGGAGGCGACGATCCACTCGGTTCTGCCAGAGGCATGCTCGCGACGACCGAGTACGAGCGGGCGAATGCCAAAGGGATCGCGAAACGCAATGAGGCCGTGGCCCGAAATGAGGGCGATGGCCGAGTAGGAGCCCTCGACGCGATCGTGCAGGCGGCTCACCGCCTCGAAGACCTGATCGTCGGTGAGTTCAAGGCCGCGGCCCGAGACGCTGTCTTCGAGCTCGTTCGCGAGCACGTTGAGCAGAATCTCGGTGTCAGAGGTCGTGTTGAGGTGACGGCGGTCGATGTTGTACATCTCGGCCGAGAGCTCACGGGTGTTCGTGAGGTGGCCATTGTGCACCATGATGAGGCCGTATGGGGCGTTGACGTAGTAGGGCTGCGACTCTTCCTCGCTCGCGGCCTCGCCCGCGGTGAAGCCACGCACATGCCCCACGCCGATGTTGCCGAGCAGAGCGCGCATGTCGCGGGTGCGGTACGCCTCGCGCACCTGGCCCCTGGCTCGGTACATGTGAAAACGGCTGCCGTCATCGGTCGCAATACCGGTGGCATCCTGGCCACGGTGCTGCAAGAGGAGAAGGCTGTCGTAAATCTGCTGGTTTGCGAGTTCTTGTGAAACGATTCCAACAATGCCGGTCATACGGGTGAGTCCTTTGAGTCCTTCTGCCGAAATGGTGTGCGACGCGAGATGGCACTGACCCATTTTTGCACACTCTTAGGGTCTCAGGTGAGCCCTGGCTGATGGCAAGCCGTGTATCCGGTGTGCAGCCGGAGTAAGTGGGCGCGGGCCCGACGCACGTTTAGAGCATGAGTAAGAAAATGGGAATGGTAATGACCGAGCAAAGACTTGTCGCCACGACCGTTGCCGCCAAAAGGTTCGCATCGTCGTCGTACTCGACGCTTGCGAGGTAGGCGGTCGTTGAGGTCGGCATTGCGGCCATGAGAATCATGCTGCTCGCCCATACCTCGCTCATGCCGGGGAAGACGACGCGCACGACGAAAATGGTGATGAGCGGAAGCAGAACGAGCTTGCCGATGACGCTGACGGTGAGGTCGAGCGTCTTGACCGATCCGCTCGTAAACGCGCGAAACGACTGCCGAAAGGTGAGCCCGATGCAAAAGAGGGCACCCGGGGTGGCGATCTGGCCAAGCAGATTGAGCGGATCGGCCACGAGCGTTGGCATCGGAAGTCCCGAATAGCCGTAGGCCAGCCCGAGCACAATACTCATTGCGACTGGGTTGAAGAGCACGGCCTTCTTCGTGATCTGCCAGAACGAGACACGGTTCCCGTCGGGCAGCACGCTGACGACGACGGGGTAAAAAATCATGTAGAGCAGGTTGTGCACCATCTGGCCGATGCCAACGGTGACGCCCGCGATCGGCCCGAAAAGCCCCATGGCAATGGGAATCGCAAAGTACACCACGTTGCCGTACGCGCCGCCCATGGCGACCTGCGCCGCGACTCGAGCGGTCCGTTTTCCGGCAAAAAAGATGAAGCCGAACAGTATCAGCGAGGTTGCGACGAGCGTCAGGATGATGAGAAACGGATACTGCGCCGGAAAGCTGTCGAGTGGTGTGCCATCGAGCACCGCCATGAAGAGCAGGGCCGGTAAAGCGACGTTGAAGACGAGGGCGTTAATGGAGCTTTCGGCGCGCGCGAAGCGATCGCTGTAGCTCGCCACGAATCCGACAAGAATGACGATGAAAAGGGGAAGAAGCACCGTCAAAATGGCTTGCATGGGGTTGAGATCTCCGATCTCTGCTGGGGTGCCGGGCAGCGAAGAGGGAGCCCGAATGATCGTCGTTCACAGTGTAAACCACGCGTGAAAAAATTGGTGCTACCGGATTTTTCCTATTGTTTGGCCCAAGAAACCCAATGTTGGACCAAGCGCGTGGCTACTCACTGAGCCAAACTTTTTGCTTGGTCCCCTCGTTTTCTTGTGAATAGTGGACAGGACTCCGGGCTTGGGCGATGCGCAATGTGTAGCAAACCTGTGTTACTGTGCCTTTGGTATTACCATCCTGAATGTTGGATGTCTTCGGTCGAATACCCCTCGGCGCAGAAGATGGGCACAACCTGTAGATACCCAATACAGCTAACTCTCAATGGAGGAGGAGTCATGAAAATCAGCAAGGTCGCTGTAGGGCTTACCGCAATCGCAGCTCTCATGCTCACCGGATGCTCAGGCAACGGTGGCGGCGGAGGGGCCGACTCGGCAGATAAGAAATCGTATGACTGGGACATGACGGTCACCGTCGGTGACACGTCAACCTGGTACGCCGGCGCAGAAAAGTTTGGTGAGCTTCTCGCTGAAAAGTCAGATGGCCGCATGACGCTGAACGTGTTCGGTAATGAGCAGCTCTCGGGCGGCGATCCAGCCGCTGGCGTCGAGCAGCTCATGAGCGGGCAGAAGGCGTTCTCGTACAACTCACCCATCATCTACTCGGGTATCGACCCACGCTTCAGCGCGATCACGGCTCCGTTCCTCTTCGATGACTACGCACAGGCCGATGAGGTTATCGCCGCGACCGGTCTCGATGCATACAAGGAACTCGCTGAGGAGCAGGGCGTCAAGCTGCTCGGCTTCGGTGAGAGCGGTTTCCGCCAGATCACCAACAGCAAGCACGCGATCACGAAGCCAGAAGACTTCAAGAACCTCAAGTTCCGTGTCGCCGGTTCAGAGCTCTTCATTGACATGTACAAGTCACTCGGTGCTGACCCTGTTGCGATGAACTTCGCCGAGGTCTTCACTTCGCTGCAGAACGGCACGATCGATGGCCAGGAGAACCCCTTCGATGTCATCTACAGTGGCGGCCTGCCCGAGGTTCAGGACTATCTTTCTATTCTGAACTACGTGTACGACCCCCTTCTGCTCGGCATGAGCCTTGACATGTGGAACGAGCTCTCAGAAGAGGACCAGGCCATCGTGCAGGAAGCTGCTGACGAGGCGAACGAGTTCCAGATCAAGATGAGCCGTGACCGCGAAGACGAACAGCTCGTTGAGTTCAAGGAAGAGATGCAGGTCGATGAGCTGAGCCCAGAAGAGATCGCAGCCTTCCGTGAAGCGCTTCAGCCTCTCTATGACTCATGGACCCCGAAGTGGACTGAAACGGTCTTCGACGCTGTCAACCCCGCGAACTAAGACTGTGCCTCAGGCTTTTAGGGTTTACCTTCGTGTTCGATAAGGTTTTGACGAAAATCGAGAAGGCGGTACTCATTACCGCCTTCTCGATCATCACACTGCTCGTCTTTGCGAATGTTATTTCGCGCTACGTGCTGCATGCATCGCTTTCATTTTCAACAGAGCTGGTGACGAACCTCGCCGTGCTCATGATCATGGTGGGTGCATCGTTGGGTATTAAGTACAATACTCACCCCGGTTTTACGGTGCTTCGAGATAACTCGAAGGGCCTCCTTCACAAAGTTGTCGTGACGCTCATCGTCATCGTGATGCTCGTGTTCTTAGCCTTCCTCATGTGGTACGGCTACGAGACCGCGATGAAGCAGTTTGCTTCGGGCCGCACCACGCCCGCGCTTGGCATGTCACAAGGGCTCTTCACGATGGCCATTCCGATCGGCGCCGCACTGGCATCGATCCGCTCACTTCAACAGCTGGTGCTCGTTTGGCAGGGTCGCGACCTTGACGAAGAGCCCGATTACCGAGAGGAGGCGTAACTCATGCTTGAACTCGTTCTTTTTGGCACCTTCCTGGTGCTTCTGTTCCTCGGCGTTCCCGTCGCATTCTCGATGGGGGTCTCGGCTCTTGCCGCAGTGACCTTCAAATCGGGCATGATTGCGCTCGCTCCGATGACCGGTGTTTTCTATGCCTCGCTCTCGGGTGAGACGCTGCTCGCTATTCCGTTTTTCATTCTTGCCGGTGTCATCATGGAGCTCACCGGGATCTCGAAGCGGCTCATCGAGTTTGCCGATGCTCTCGTCGGGCACAAGAAGGGCGGTATCGCCCTTACCACCGTCATCACCGCGCTCCTTTTCTCGGCAGTATCGGGGTCGGGGCCGGCAACGGTTGCCGCGATCGGTACGATTCTCATTCCCGCCCTCGTGAGCTACGGCTACTCGAAGCGCCACGCGGCAAGCTTGGTGGCTTCGGCAGGCGAGATCGGCATTATTCTGCCGCCGAGTATCGCCTACATTGTCTTCGCCGTGATCGCGCAGGACTACGAGCGCGTTTCGATCGGTCGCCTCTTCATGGCGGGTGTTGTTCCCGGTATTCTGCTCGGTGTCACGCTCTACATCGTGACGAAGTTCTTGCCACGCGAATACAGTGATGTTGCCGAAAACGCGAAGGCGCATATTCGCAAGGCCACCGGGCGTCTGACCGGGCCAGAGAAGGTTGCGACCGCGAACGCCGCGGCAGGCTCCCCGAGCACGACCGCGAGCGTCGGTAGCGTCGAGAAGATTGACTTCTCTGGCACGAAGACCGAGGTCATTAATCAGATGGGCGACGACGTGAGTCTCGCCGAAGCTTCGAGAGAAGAAGAGGTCTCAACGACCTTCATCACCCAGGCGCTCAGCCAGCAACGCCGAACCGAGCGGGCTCCCTGGCCTGTCATCGGCCGTGCTTTCCTGCGCGCTCTGCCTGGTCTGCTCGTTCCCGTCATTATTCTTGGCGGCATCTACGGCGGCATCTTTACCCCGACTGAGTCGGCGGCGGTCGCAGTGATTTACGCCCTGCTTGTCGGCTTCTTTGTGAGCCGTGACCTGAAGCTCAAGAATCTGCGCCTGATCTTCACGGCGTCTGGCCTGCAAGCATCGAGAATCATGTTTATCATCGGTTCAGCGTCGCTCTTTGCGTACGTGCTGACTCGATTCAAGATTGCCGACCACATCGCCGGCAGTCTCTTGCAGGTGACTTCGAACCCGATTCTCATCATTCTTATGGTGAATCTGATTCTGCTCATCGCTGGCATGTTCCTCGACGCTATCTCGGCGTTCTATCTCTTCATCCCGATTGTGGTGCCGCTCCTGCTCGAAGTGGGTATGGACATTACGACGATCGGTGTCATGATGACGCTGAACCTCGCGATTGGGCTCATCACACCTCCCGTGGGGCTTGACCTCTTTGTAGCCGCAGGCATTGCGAAGATTTCGTTCGCCGAAGCTTCGAAGGGCATCGTTCCCTTCCTGCTCAGCGGCATTGCCTTCCTGCTCCTCGTCGCCTTCGTGCCCATGATCTCGAACTTCTTGCCAGATCTGCTCGAGCTCATCGGTGCTCAAAGCGCCGACGGCACAGTGATGGTGAACGGGGTCAAGATGACCGGGAGCTTCTTTACTGATCTCGGCAGCATGACCGCGGCCTACTTCACGAAATAAACGATAAGGAACTTCTGATGAGTACAACACTCAAAGGGCAAACCGCCATTGTGACCGGCTCAGCTCGCGGCATTGGTGCCTCGATCGTTCGGCACCTTGCCGAGCAGGGCGCGAGCATTGGCATTGTCGATCTCATCGACGGGTCTGAGCTCGCAACCGAGCTTCAGACGCAGTACCCAGAGCAGCGTTTCGTTGCCTATGCGGTTGACGTTCGCGACCGCGAGCAGGTGACGAGCACGATTAACGCGTTCGTTGCTGAGCTGGGGCGTCTCGATATTGTCGTGAACAACGCGGGAACGGCAAGCCGTGTCGGCCTCGAATCGTTCACCGACGAGCTCTGGGAGCTCGACATTGCGACGAACCTCAAGGGCACCTTCCTGTTCACCCAGCAGGCGATCTACCCGCACATGAAGCAGCAGGGGTATGGGCGCATCATCAACGTCTCATCAATCTCCGGCATCATGGGTGGCCCGCTTTCGGGCGGCGACGGGGGAGGCCGCTCAGGCCCCGCCTACGCTGCGTCAAAGGGAGGCATGATCGCGCTCACCAAGTGGGTCGCGAAAGAGGTTGGCCCGCTCGGCATTACCGTGAACTCGGTTGCGCCGGGGCCGATTGCGACCCCGATGACCGAGTCTGTCGAGTACGACTTCTCGAACCAGCCCATCAAACGCCTCGGCACACCAGACGAGATCGCGGGGGCAGTGGCATACCTTGCCTCACCCATTGCAAGTTTTGTGACGGGCGAGACCATTAAGGTTTGCGGCGGCGCCGCGATCGGTTAGTTCCAAGGGGCGGCGGCGAAGCAGCCGTCGCCCCACCCAGCACCACCATCAAACAATTTCATATGCACCCTTCCTTCCAGTGGTAGTACCAACTATCACGACGTGAGGGCTCGCCACAAGCCAGCTCCCACGCACCAGCCACAAGCGTTAGGAACACTGTGAAACCACTCACGCATCCTGGGGAGCGCTTACAGCCAAGAATTAAACCGGTAGCGGTCACATCCAAAACCGTTGTGCGGCAGCTCTCCCAAGGCAAACCACTGACAGAACAGCTCACCGATATCGTCGCTGAACACGGCGCCACGAGCGGTGCTGCTGAGCTTTATTCGGGGTCATGCGACCCTGTGAGCTACGTGATTCCCACGGCGGGCGACAGCCGAAAGGCCGTTGGCTTTTCTGAAACGCGCGTCACACCCGTCGCCAGCTATATTTACGGCGCTGCCACGATCGGACATCGCTTTGGTGAGCCATTCGTGCACAGCCACAGTATGTGGGCGAACGCTGCGGGCGAAACCCTTGGCGGCCACCTCTGGCCCGACACGATCGTCGGCGCAGAAGGCGTGCACGCTGTCGTGCACATTTTTGACGGCGTCGACCTCATCAGCGCCGATGACCCTGAAACTGACATGCCAGTTTTTACCCCTCACGCAAGCGAAAGGAGGGTCTTCGACGTGGCCGTTGAAACCCAACTCCGTAACACCGTGGTCGCTCGTGTGCTTCCAGGCGAAGACATCACCGAGGCGATCATCAAGACCAGTAAGGCCGCCGGGTTTGACTCGGTGAGCGTGCGAGCTGGAATTGGCAGCCTCGTGGGCGGTGAGTTCGTGAACCGTGCCACCCGCGAAACCGTTCGGGTTGATGGCCCCGGCACCGAGGTCATCGCCCTCATTGGCCACGTGTCAGACCTCTCGGCGGCAGAGCTCGAGGTTCGTCTGAGCTGCACGATGGTCGACCGTCACGGCGTCGTGCACGCCGGTGAACTCATCGCTGGGGCAAACCCGGTCGCGGTGACCTTTGAACTTGTCCTCCAAGAAATGAACCAAGAAAGCAAATAAGGAGCAACACCATGGACGTAGTACTCAACCAGGAATTCCTCGGCGAAGAAGAAGAAGCCGATCTTGTCGAATGGCTCGTGGCCGACGGCGCAACGGTCGCCGAGGGCGACGTGCTTGCACAGTTCGAGACCTCGAAGCTGGTCGCCGAGTTCAAGTCGCCCGCAGCAGGCGTCGTTAGCCAGAAGGCTGAAGAGGGCGACGTCGTCAACCTCGGCGACACCTTCGCAACCGTCGCTTAAGGAGGGCCCAACGTGGCTGAATTTACTGTGAAAGAGCAGGGGCTCGCGGGCCTCACGCTCATGAAGCGTATTCGTGAATTCGAAGATCGTCTTCCCGGCCTCTCGCAAGAGGGGGAAATTCGCGGATCGACTCACCCCTCGAGCGGCATGGAAGCCGTCTCTGTAGGCGTCTCGCTCGCGCTTGAAGATCGCGATGCGATCGCCTCAAACCACCGCGGTCACGCGCACACGCTCGCGAAGGGTGCCGACTTCAAGAAGACGATGGCCGAGATTCTCGGTCGTGAAGACGGGTACTGCAAGGGCAAGGGCGGCTCGATGCACCTCGGTGTCAAAGAGATCGGCGTGCTCGGTACGAACGGTATCGTCGGTGCTGGCATCGGCATCGCAACGGGTGCGGCTCTCGCCTCGCAGGTGAAGGGCGATGGAAGCGTCGCGGTTGCGTACTTCGGCGACGGCGGCTCGAACCAGGGCGTGCTCGCCGAGGCGTTCAACCTCGCGGCGATTTGGAAGCTGCCCGTGATCTTCGTGCTCGAGAACAACTACTACGCGCAGTCGGCATCGGTCGAAGAGATGGTCGCACAGCGCGACTTCACGAAGCGCGGCGAGGCCTATGGCGTTCCCTCCTTCGAGGTTGACGGCATGGATCTCGAGCAGGTGTACGTGACGATGGACAAGGCTGTCGAGCGTGCCCGCGCTGGCGAGGGCCCCTCGTTCATTGTGGCGAACACCTACCGCTACCTCGGCCACATGGCCGGTGACACCGAGATCTACCGTGATGCAGCTGAGGTCGAGGAATGGCGCGCAAAAGATCCCGTCGCGAAACTGCAGAACCGCCTCGTTGAGGAGGGCGTGCTCACCGCGGCCGACATCGAGAAGCTTGAGGCCGACATCACGGCCGAGATCGACGATGTCGTCGAGTTCGCCAAGAACTCCCCGTACCCGGCTGTCGAGACCGCGTTCACCGACGTGTACGCATCGTAAGGAACCGATATGACCACGAAGAAACCACAAAACCTCACCATCTGGCGTGCGGTGAACTCGGCCCTTCACGACATTCTCGAAGAGATTCCTGAATCGATCGTGTTCGGTGAAGACATCACCACTTGGGGAACAGGCGGCGGCATTTACGGTGTGAACCGTAAGCTCGACACGACTTTCGGCCCGAACCGTGTGCGCAATACCCCGATTAGCGAAGAGGTGCTGCTCGCGGCCGCTTCCTCAGCCGCTTCACGAGGACTGCGCCCGATTCTCGAAATCATGTACTCCGACTTCTCGTTCCTCGGCTTCGACGGCATCATCAACCAGGCCGCGAAGAACCGGTACATGTTCGGTGGCCAGTTCGACGTGCCCATGGTGATGCGAACGAACCACGGTGCGGGCATCGGTAAGGCGGCCCAGCACTCTCAGTCGCTCGAGACGATCTTCGCGCACATTCCAGGCCTCGAGGTCGTCGTTCCGTCGAACGCGAACGACGCCTACGGTCTGCTGAAGACCGCGGTGAAGTCAGACAACCCGACTATCTTCCTCGAGCACAAGAACCTCTACTACGACAAGGGTCTTGTGACGTTTGAAGAGATTCCTTTCGGGCAGGCTGCCGTCTCGCGTGAGGGCCAGCACGTCACCGTCGTCGCGACGCAGTGGCTGCACCGTTCGGCTCTCGAGGCCGCAGAGCAGCTCGCTGAAGTGGGCATCGAGATCGAGATCATCGACCCCCGTACCCTCTACCCATTCGATATGGACACGGTCTACAAATCAGTCGCAAAGACCCGTCACCTGGTCGTCGCGCACGAAGCGGTTCGTGACTACGGCTGGGGTGGCGAGTTTGTCGCGAACGTCGTCGAAGACGCTTGGGACAACCTCGACGCGGCTCCCGTTCGCATCGGCGCCTTCCGCGCGCCGATTCCGTACAGCGAGCCTCTCGAGAACGCGATCGTGCCTCAGGCACAGCAGGTCGTGGCCGCCGTGAAGAAGGCGCTCGGTAAGTAGTCCTGGTAGCCGAGCTTGCGCCGGGGCAGATACCGGCGCGTGAGGGGCCCGCATCCGCAATGTTGCGGGCCCCTCGTCTCCGGAGCGAGGCCGCGCTGAGTCGCGGCACCCGCCCACGATTTTCCACAGTGAAGGAACCACATGATTTCTCTCGAACAGCAGGTTGCACTCGTTTTCGGCGGCGGATCGCTCGGCGGCGAAACCAACAACGGCCTTGCCGCCTCCCTCGCCTTTGCCGAGGCGGGCGCGAAGGTCGCTCTCGTTGACGCGAACCCCGAGGCGGTGCAGGGTGCGCTCGACCGCTTCGAAACAGTGTTTCCCGGCTCTACCAACGGCCGGGTCATCGGAATCACGGCCAACGTGACCAACCCAGACGAGGTGCGCGCAGCGGTTGAAGCAACGATTGAGGCGTTCGGCCAGATCGATGTACTGCACAACAACGTTGGCATCGCGCGCATGGGCGGCCCGCTCGAGATGGAACTCGACGAGTGGAACCTCGTCATGAACGTGAACCTCACGAGCGTTTTTCTCACGACGAAGTATGTGCTGCCGCACATGCTGGAGCGAGGCAAAGGCTCGATCATTAATGTCGCCTCGGTCGGCGGCATGCGGTACATCGGTTACAACTACCCGAGCTACACCGCGACCAAGGCCGGCCTCATCGGCTATACGCAAACGATCGCGCTCGAGTACGCCGCGAAGGGCATTCGAGTGAATACGATTTCACCCGGCTACATCGAAACCCCGATGATGTACCGCCAGATCAGCGGCGCCTACGACTCGATCGAGGCAATGGTTGCCGCCCGGCATGCGCTCAGCCCGACGGGAAAAATGGGTGTCTCGCAAGACGTCGCACGCGCCGCGGTCTTTCTCGCGAGCGACGCGGCGCAGTACATCAATGGCGTTTGCTTGCCGGTCGACGGCGGGCTTATTCAGCGGGCCACCGAGCCGGCTCGCGATCACTAAACGGTTGCGGTTGGAACGATCCGCCGCAGGTGAGAGCCGTTTGGGCTCATCGCTTATCCTGCCCCTCGCGCTCTCGCGAGGGGCAGTCGCGTTTTGGCCCACTGGCAGTGAACCTGTCGGCACGTTTGCCGCTAAGCTTGAGGGGTGACCGAAAATACTTCAGCATATGCCCAAGCCGGTGTCGATACTGAGGCGGGCGACCGCGCGGTAGCTCTCATGAAGGCCGCGGTTTCTCGCACGCACGGCCCCGAAGTGCTTGGCGGCTTTGGCGGCTTCGCTGGCATGTTCGACGCCTCGGCCTTGCTCGGCTACAAGCGTCCCTTGCTCGCGACCTCAACCGACGGTGTTGGCACCAAGGTTGCTATCGCGCAGGCGATCGACAAGCACGACACCATCGGCCAAGACCTCGTGGCGATGGTTGTCGACGACATCATCGTTGTGGGCGCGAAGCCCCTCTTCATGACCGACTACATCGCGTGTGGCAAGGTCGTTCCCGAGCGCATCGCCTCGATCGTTGGCGGCATTGCGCGCGCTTGCGAAGCGACGGGCACCGCACTCGTGGGCGGCGAGACCGCCGAACACCCTGGCCTGCTCGGCGACGACGACTACGACGTGGCGGGTGCCGCCGCTGGCGTGGTCGAGGCCGACGACATGCTGACCCCTGACCGCGTGCAAGACGGCGACGTTGTGCTCGCGATCGGTGCTTCGGGCCTGCACTCGAACGGCTACTCGCTCGTGCGCAAGATTATGGCCGACGCGGGGCTCACCTACGAGCAGCACGCGGCCGATCTCGGAGCCACCTACGGTGAGGCACTGCTCGAGCCCACCATGCTGTACACGGGCCCACTGCTGCGCGTTCTCGAGACCCCGGAGCTGCACGGCGCCATCCACTCGCTGAGCCACGTCACCGGCGGCGGCATCGCGGCGAACCTCGCCCGCGTCTTGCCGCAAGACGCCTGGACCGAGGTGGATCGCGCCACCTGGTCACCGCTTCCCGTCTTCCAGCACCTCGCGCAGGTCGCTGGCCACGAGCTCACAAGCCTCGAGGGAGCTTGGAACCTTGGCGTCGGCATGTTCGCGGTGGTCGACCCTGCACGCGCCGAGGCAGTTGCCGCCAAGCTGCGCACCGAGGGCATGACCGTGTGGCAGACCGGCGTCGTGGGCAAGAGCGCCCGCGACCTGGCTGGCTTCGAGCAGGGCGCCAAGGGTGTCGACGGCGGCGCGGTGCGCCTCGTGGGCTCCTACGCCTCGTAGGCTTCGCTTCGCGTTCCTGGGGCCCGCCTCTTCGAGCACGGTCTCGGGTTGCAGTCTTCCTGGCCCCGCACCTCACCGTGTGGTCACTTTCCCACCTCGTGTGGTCAAAAAGTGTCGAAATTCTCGGCGCAATCGACACTTTTTGACCACACGGTGAGGCGGGAAAGCGGGGAAGCGCCCGTGCCCCGCGCGAACGCGAAAGAGGAGTGCCTCCCGGCCGACAGGGTCGGTTGGGAGGCACTCCTAACGAAGAGAGGTGGGAGCGCTCGCGCTACTCCTCTTCCTCTTCTTCGTCATTATATTTGTCTGCGTACTCAGCCCACATGTCTTCTTCAGACTGCGACTTCTGTGACGCACCGAGCTCACGTTCGAGTTGCGATAGGTCAGTATCTGGACTGAAGTATTTAAGCTCGCGAGCAACTTTTGTGTGCTTCGCCTTTTGACGGCCGCGCCCCATGCGAGACCCCCCTACACAATTCAGGCCCCGGAGCGTTTGGCTGCGAGGCAAACAACACGTATTCAACAACTAGTATGTGAGGGGTAGTTTAGCACGTTGTTCGATGAACAAATAATGGGTCCTGCGCGTTACCATGGAGATGTGGCTAAGCGTAAACGAAATCTCCTGATAATTCTGGGTGCTGCGGTCGTGATTTTACTCGTCGCGGTGGCAATGATTGTCGTGCCAATTCTCACGCACAAGAGCGGTGGCAGCTCTGGCCAAACCGATCCGGGCGGTTTTGTTACCGAGGTGACCGCGACCGGTGATGACGGCCGAACTCGTACGCTGCGAGCCACCGATCTCGCGGGAAAGCCCGTCGACATGGGCCACTTGCAGCCGGGAGAAACGCTGCGCGTCGAGGGCGAAGGCTTTGATGCATCGAATGGCATATACGTGAGCTTTTGTAAGGTCCCCACTGACCCGACGGTCAAGCCTGGGCCGTGCCTCGGCGGCATTCCTGAGAATGCGCAGGAAGAAAAAGATGAGAGCGACCGGGCTGATCCGCTCGAGAGTGCGTGGATCACGAATAACTGGGCCTGGCGTTCGTTCGCGTCGCATCAGTATCTCGATGCGAAGGCGGGAACGTTCCGGGTAGAGCTTGTCGTTCCGCCGGCCTCAAGCGAGGGGGTCGATTGCTCGGTTGACGCGTGCGGGCTGTTTACCCGTGCCGATCACACGGCCCCGGGCGATCGGGTGCAAGATGTGTTTTTACCGATCCGCGTTGAATGAAGTGGTGAACGGCGAAGCGTGATTCAGCCGACGAGCGTGTGAATGAGCGTCGCGATCGTGTAGATGGTGACGCCAGCGATTGAGCCAACGACGGTTCCGTTGATGCGAATGAACTGGAGGTCTTTGCCGACCTGTAGTTCGATCTTCTCGGCGGCTTCGCTCGCGTCCCAGCGGTAGACGGTCTCGGTGACGACCTGGGCGAGGTCGTGGCGGTACGTGTGCACGAGGTGCTCGACCGCGGTCATGACCCACACGTCGATCTTGTACTGCAGCGTCGGGTCGTCGAGCAGCCTGCGGCCAAAGTCGGTGACGGCACGGGTCATGCGCGCGCGAAGTTCGCTGTGCTCATCTTCGAGCATCGCCGTGAGTGAGGCTCGGGCGCTGTTCCACGTGGATTCGACGATCGTGCGAATGCGGGGGCTGTCGAAAATCTCTTCCTTGAACTGCTCGACCTGCTCTTGCAGTTGCGGCTTTGACTGCAGATCATGGGTGAGGTCATGGAGAAAGCGATTGGCTGCCTCACGGAATGGGTGCTGCTCGTTGTCGCGCACGGCACGAACGAACTTGACGACCTCTTTGTGCGCGCGGTCGTCGATGAAGCGGTTAGCAATCGACGGAACCCACGACGGCATTCGTGATGAGACGAGCGCGTTGAACGACTCGGGGTGGGTGACGAGCCACTGCTCTGCGTGATCGGCGACGATGTCGATGAGCGCGTGGTGATGACCGGCCTCGAGCAGTTGCTCGGTCACGCGACCAATCGTTGAAGACCACGGCGGATCGATGACATGCTCTCGAATGAGCGATTCGAGAAGGTCTTGAACGTCTGCATCAGAGAGTACGGTGAGGCCCGCGATGCCGGCTTGCGCAGCGAAACCGGTGACCTTTTTGGCGTTCACAGGTTCTTGCAACCAGGTGCCGCTGATGCGGGCACCGCTGATGGTCGAGAGGCGTTCGTGTACGACCTCATCGGCGAGGAAGTTCTCTTCGATGAAAGAGCCGAGACCCTCGCCAATTTCGTCTTTCTTGCCCGCGATGAGGTTCGTGTGCGGGATCGGGAGGCCGAGGGGCCTGCGAAAGAGGGCAGTGACGGCAAACCAGTCGGCGATCGCGCCGACCATGCCGCCCTCGCTCGCTGCGCGGACGTACCCGGCCCAGACAAAACGGCCCTGCAGGCCGAATGACACAGCAAACACCACTGCCATTGCCACGAGTAGCCAGAGCGCGATCGCCTGCATGCGGCGAAGCTGCTCGAGCTTCACAAAATCTTCCGGCGTGACGGCGCCGAGCGTTCGTTTCGACCTCACTGTTTTCATTACATTCATTATCTACCCTGCCACATGCAGATTGTGCACTTCTTCAGCGGGAATGGCGACGCGTATGCGAAGCTACTTTTTATGCACCTTCTCGCCAAAGTCAGCCTGAAAAACCGCGCTCTCATCGCTCTCGTCACGATTGTGGCCTGTCTCTTTGGTGTGATCAGCATGTCGGGGCTGAAGCAGGAGCTCATGCCGCAGGTGCAGTTTCCTGCCATTGCGGTGGTGACGAGCTACCCGGGTGCCTCGCCCGAGGTCGTCAACAATGACGTTTCGGTTCCCATTGAAGAGGCTGTGAGTGGGGTTGCCTCGCTCGAACGCTCCTCATCAACCTCTTCGACGAGTGCGTCGATGGTGCTGCTCGAGTTCACCTATGGAACCGATATTGCGGCAACGGAGCAGAAGGTCGAACGCGCGATCTCGCGCATCTCGCAGTCGCTCCCGCAGGACGTTGAGCCGCAGGTTGTTTCGGGATCGATCGATGATTTTCCCGTGATTCAGATCGCGGTCGGTGCAGCTGACGGTCAAGATATTGAGTCGCTCACGAACTCGCTCGAGACGGTTGCGGTGCCAGAACTTGAAGACGTCGACGGTATTCGTCAGGTGCGTCTTGGTGGCGTGACCGGCCAACGCGTTACGATCACCCCAGACGAGGCGAAGCTTGCTGAGAAGGGCTACACGAACGAGTCGATTCAGAGCGCTCTGAAGCAGAACGATGTGTTGCTCCCCGCGGGGCAGATTACCGAGGGCGAGAACACGCTTTCGGTGCAGGTCGGTGGTGACGTCGATACCGTCGACGCGCTCGCCGCATTGCCACTCGTACCAACTCCTGAGCAGTTCATGCCGCAGCAGCCTGAGGTAGGCGCTGCTGGTGCCGATGGACTCGATGCGGCCGGGCTTGACGCCTCGCAGCTCGACGCAGCCGCGGCAGCCGAGCAGGCCGCACCACCGGTGCCCACCGCTCCGGAGTACGTGACGATTGGCGACGTTGCCGAGGTCACCCTCGAATCAAACCCTGTCTCGAGCATCTCGCGCATTAATGGTGAGCCGGCGGTCTCGGTCTCAATCACGAAGCTTGCCGCCGCAAACACCGTTGAGGTGTCGCACGCGGTACAAGACCTGCTGCCGAAGATCGAGAAAGCGCTCGACGGGGCAGAGCTCACGGTCGTTTTTGACCAGGCTCCCTACATCGAACAGTCGGTCGAGACGCTCGCGGTTGAGGGCATGCTAGGCCTCGTCTTTGCGATTCTCGTCATTCTTGTCTTCCTGCTCTCGGTGCGGGCGACGTTGGTAACCGCGGTCTCGATTCCCACCTCGCTCCTGCTCACGTTTATCGGCCTGAACTTCGCCGATTACACGCTCAACATGCTCACTCTCGGCGCGCTCACCATCTCGATTGGTCGCGTTGTTGACGACTCGATCGTCGTGATTGAAAACATCAAGCGGCACCTACGCGAGGGCGAGCCTCGGGCGAGCGCGATTGTGTTTGCCGTGCGCGAGGTGGCCGGCGCCATTACCGCCTCAACCGTGACCACCATCGCGGTGTTCTTGCCAATGGCCTTCGTGTCGGGCATGGTCGGCGAGATGTTTAGGCCCTTCGCCTTCACGATGACCTTCGCGCTCGCGGCCTCGTTGCTCGTCTCACTTACGATCGTGCCTGTGCTTGCGTACTGGTTCTTGAAGGCAGAGCCGCAGACAACGCCTGAGGATGAGACGCCAGAACGGCCCGAGCTTGAGGCGCAGCAAGAGCTTGAGGCGCAGCCAGAGCTGTCAGAGCTCCAAGAGGCAGTTCTGACAGGCCCCACGAGCTCAGCCGACGAAAGCCCCAAGGGTAAGCGAAGGGCATCACGACTGGGTGACGGGACTGCCGTCACGAAGCTGCAGCGCGTCTACCTTCCGGTCATCGACTGGACGCTCAAAAAGCCAGTGATCACGCTGCTCGCTGCAGTAGTAGTGTTCGCGGGAACCCTCGCGACCTACCCGCTCATGAAGCAGAACTTCATGGGCGACGATGAACAGAATGCTGTATCGCTCACGCAAACGCTCGCGCCCGGTGTCAGCCTCGACCAGCAGCTCGTGCACGTTGAAGAAGTTGAGGGCGTTCTTGAAGAGGTCTCAGAGATCGAGACCGTGCAGGTTACGGTCGGCTCGAGCGACCCCGCCATGGCAATGTTCGGCGGTGGTGGCGACGGCGCTGTGAGCTACTCACTCACGATCGATCCAGACGCACAGCAGCAAGCCGTGCACACGAAGATTCGTGAGAAGCTCGACACGCTTGAAGACGCCGGCGAGTTCTCATTGAGCTCGGCGTCGGGTGGCATGGGCTCGGTCTCAACCGTCGACATTACGGTCACCGCTCCTGCTCAGGACCAGCTGAACGATGGGGTCACCGAGGTCGTCGACCGGTTGCGTGCAAACGATGCGTTTGTGCAGGTCGAATCGAACCTTGGTACCTCAAGGCCGATGATTCAGGTGACGGTTGACCGAGAGGTTGCGGCACAGGCTGGCCTCAGCGAGGTAGCAGTCGCCTCGATTGTCTCGTCGGCCATGCAGCCCACCGCTGTGGGCCAGGTAGTACTCGACGACTCGAGCGTGCAGGTCTACCTTGCCCCGGGCGAGACACCCGCAACGAGTGACGAGATCGAGGCTCTCAAGGTTCCAACCGTGCTCGGCGAAAAGACGCTTGGTGACCTCGCCGCGGTTGAACACGTTGACGGCCCGGTTTCCATCTCGACCGAGAAGGGCGTGCGTTCGGCGACCATCTCGGCGACGCCAGAGAGCGACGACCTCACGGTTGCCGCGCAGGCCGTTCACGAAGAGCTCGACGCGATTGAACTCCCGGGCGGGGTGACTGCCTCGGTAGGCGGCGTGCTCGCAGAGCAAGAGAAGGCGTTCGAGCAGCTTGGCCTGGCGCTTCTCGCCGCGATCCTCATCGTGTATGTGGTCATGGTGGCAACGTTTAAGAGCCTGCTGCAGCCGTTGCTGCTGCTCGTCTCTGTACCATTCGCGGCCACGGGTGCGATTCTGCTGCTCGTCGCGACCGGTATCCCCCTCGGCGTTGCATCGCTCATTGGCGTGCTCATGCTCGTGGGTATCGTCGTGACGAACGCGATCGTGCTCATCGACCTCGTGAATCAGCTGAGGGAGAGAGGCATGGCGCTGAGAGATGCAGTGCGCACCGGCGCCGCACATCGTTTCAGGCCCATCGTCATGACGGCGCTTGCTACGATTTTGGCGCTTACCCCGATGGGTATTGGGCTTACCGGTAAGGGCGGCTTCATCTCGCAGCCGCTCGCGGTCGTGGTGATCGGTGGCCTGCTCTCGTCGACCGTGCTCACGCTCGTCGTGCTGCCAACGCTGTACTACGTTGTCGAGCGCGCGCGTGAACGTTCGCGGGAGCGCAAGGCTGCGAAGCGAGCGTTGAAAGCGCACGCTGTGAAGACGCCGAATGAGGTCGCATAAGTTTTCCGCTAGTATTGTGCGGTCGGCTTGGAGCGAATCCGCATTGATATTGCTTGTTGTAGCGCTCCCTGGGCCGAGTCAGCGGGGAAGACCCCGAAAGTGAAGTGATCGGCCCGGGTGGATCCGGGGAGAGCCAGCGTGCACATTTGAGTGCATTTTGCGTGCTCGCGTTCACGTGATGAAACATAGGTGAAACCTAGCCAATGGCAAACAAGCGAAACAGCGGGGGCTTTAAAGCCTCAAAGAACTACGACCCGAGCCGAGCCCCAAAGGGCAAGCGTCACCCGGGTTCAGCGCAAGGAGGCGGCCCCAAGCGTCGCTTCGATGACCGCGATGACCGCGGCTTCCGGGACGATCGCGGTAACCGCGATGACCGGGGATACCGCGACGAGCGCGGTGGCCAGCGCTCTGATCGCCGTGAAGGCGGCCGCGACTTCCGCGATGACCGCGGAGGCTACCGCGGTGATCGCCGAGACGACCGTGGGCGCGAGGGCGGCCGAGGGTTCAAGAATGATCGCGGCAACGAGCGCGGTGGCTATACCAACGACCGTGGTTACGGCAACGATCGCGGGTTCAAGAACGATCGCGGCTTCAAGAATGATCGTGGCTTCAAGAACGACCGTTTTGATGCAGAGCGTGGCGGGCGTGAAGACCGCGGGTTCAGCGACAACCGTGATTTCCGCGGCAAGCGCGACGACCGCGACTTCCGCGGCAAGCGCGATTTCCGTGATGCCCGTGGTCAGCGGGGCGACCAGGGTGGCTTCCGCGATGATCGTGGCCAGCGGAACGATCGTGGTTTCCGTGATGACCGCGGGTTCAAACAAGATCGTGACTTTGGCGGCAAGCGTGACTTTGGCGGCAAGCGCGATTACGCCGATAAGCGCGGCTTCTCAGACGAACGTGGTCAGCGGAGCGATCGTGGTTTCCGCGATGACCGCGGGTTCAAGCAGGATCGTGACTTCGGCGCCAAGCGCGATTTCCGTGAGAAGCGCGATTTCCGTGAGGATCGCGGTGGGTTCCGGGACGACCGTCGCCAGCGTGGCGACCGCGACTTCCGCGGGGAACGCAGCGAACGCGGCGACCGCGGGTTCCGAGAGGAGCGCGGTGGGTTCCGCGGCGAACGCGGCGGCTTCCGTGATGAGCGCGGGGGACAGGGAAGACGCGATGACCGCGACTTCCGTGGCAAGCGTGACGATCGTGGGTTCGGCAGCAAGCGCGACGACCGCGGCTTTGGTGGCAACAAGCGCGATGACCGTGGCTTCCGCGACGACCAGAAGCGTTTTGCGCCCGAAGAGGATGTTGTGCTCGAGCGCATCGAAGCGATGCAGACGAGCGCTGAAGACGTCGCCGAGATGACCTTTGAGGGGCTCGGCCTCGGTGGCAACATCGTCGAGACGCTCGCCAAGCTCGGCGCCGAAAAGCCCTTCCCGATTCAGGGCGCGACGATTCCTGACGTGCTCGCGGGCCACAACGTGCTCGGGCGCGGTCGCACCGGCTCTGGCAAGACCATTGCCTTCGGGGCACCCCTCGTCGAGCGCTTGCTCCAGATGAAGGCCGAGGGGCGCTTTGCTGGCGATCCGCCAAAGGTCGACCCGAACAACAAGCGTTCGAAGCGTGAGCGTTCGCGGGGCCGTAAGCCCAAGGCGCTCATTCTCGCGCCAACTCGTGAGCTCGCGCTGCAGATCGACCGCACGGTGCAGCCCATTGCCCGTTCGGTTGGCCTCTACACGACGCAGGTGTACGGCGGCGTGCCGCAGGCGAAGCAGGTGACTGCGCTCACCATGGGCGTTGACATCGTGATCGGTACCCCCGGTCGCATGGAAGATCTTATTGAGCAGGGCCACCTTGACCTCAGCGAGGTCACCATTGCCGTGCTCGACGAGGCCGATCACATGTGCGATCTCGGCTTCCTCGAGCCGGTGCAGCGCCTGCTGAGGCAGACCGCTCACGACTCGCAGAAGCTGCTCTTCTCGGCAACGCTTGATTCGGGCGTCGCATCGCTCGTGAAGGAGTTCTTGCCGGTTCACGTCGCTCACGAGGTCGCCGGTGAAGACCAGGCCTCTGGCACGATCGATCACCGCGTGTTCGTGGTGCTGCGCGAAGAGAAGCTCGAGATTCTGACGCAGCTCGTGCAGAGCCCCGGCAAGATTCTCGTGTTCACGCGCACCCGCGCCTACGCCGAACAGCTCAGTGAGCTCTTCGAAGACGCGGGCGTGCCAGCGGTCGCCCTGCACGGTGACCTCAACCAGGCCAAGCGCACGCGCAACCTCAAGCAGCTCACCTCGGGCCGTGTGAACGTGCTCGTGGCGACCGATGTTGCCGCGCGCGGAATTCACGTCGATGACGTCGATCTGGTGATCCAGGCCGACGCGCCTGACGACTACAAGACCTACATGCACCGCGCAGGCCGCACGGGGCGTGCGGGCAAGCACGGCACTGTCGTCACGATTATTCCGCGCAACCGCCAGCGTCGCACGACCGAGCTGTTGCAGCGCGCCGAGATTAACGCAACCTTCTTCGGTGACTTCTTCGCCGACGACGAGTTTGTCCTCGCGGCGGGCGACGCGGTCGAGAGTGACTAACCGCTGCCGACCGCACGCGGATCTTTGCTGTAAGAGATAAATAAAACCCTCGTTTATTGTAATTACCCCACAAGAAGGCTCGGGGCACCCCGGGCCTTCTTGTGGGGTGTTCATTGCGAAGTCGTGAAGCCAGGCTCCGGCCTGTACTCTTGGGTCAGTTTTGGGCCAGAGGCCTCCGAAGCAACTTTGAGGAGCTTTCGCGATATGGGTACGCAGAAACCACAACCACGTTTGAACATTGATCTCGTCTCTGACGCCTTACTGGGGCGTTGGAAGCAAGAACGGCTTGAGGGGCGTGAGATCGCAGCCGATCCACGTTTTCACACGCCTCAGGGAACACCGATGAGCGAGCACCGCGAACGGGTGTTTGAGCAGCTCTCGGGTCTCGTTGAGAAGGGCGCCATTCAGCGCGCCTTCCCGGTCGCGCTCGGCGGCGGCCACAACCACGGCGGCAACATTGCTGCCTTTCACGAGCTCGTCTACGCCGACCCGTCACTGCAGATTAAGAGTGGCGTGCAATGGGGGCTCTTCGGCGGTGCGATCTTGCACCTCGGCACGAGCTACCACCATGAGAAGTACTTGCCCGATGTGATCTCGCTGAAGATGCCCGGCGCATTCGCGATGACCGAGATCGGGCACGGCTCTGACGTCGACAAGGTCGCGACCACCGCGACCTACGACGAAGCAACCGAAGAGTTCGTGATTCACACCCCGCACCGCAGTGCGTGGAAGGAATTTCTCGGCAACGCGGCCCTGCACGGTCAGGCCGCGGTAGTGTTCGCGCAGCTCATCACGAAGAACGTGAATCACGGCGTGCACGCCTTCTACGTTCCCATTCGCACCCCCGAGGGCGAACTGCTGCCCGGCGTTGGTAGCGAAGATGACGGCGTCAAGGGGGGCCTCAACGGCATCGACAACGGTCGCCTGCACTTCACCAACGTGCGTATTCCGCGCACGAACCTCCTGAACCGTTACGGTGACGTTGCGGCCGACGGAACGTACTCGTCGCCCATCGAAAGCCCGGGCCGTCGCTTCTTCACGATGATCGGCACCCTCGTGCAGGGCCGCGTCTCGCTTGACGGCTCGGCCGTGAACGCGATGAAGGCAGCGCTCGCCATCGCGATTCCTTATGGCTTCGAGCGCCGCCAGTTCAGCGGGCCCAACGGTGAAGAGACGAAGCTCATGGACTACGGGCTGCACCGTCGCAGGCTCATCCCTCGTCTCGCTGAGACGTATGCGATGGCCTTTGCGAGCGAGCAGCTGCTCACGCTCTTTGACACCGTATTCTCGGGCAAGGGTGACACCCCTGAGACCCGTGAAGACCTCGAGACGCTCGCCGCAGCGCTCAAGCCGCTCTCAACCTGGGCGGCACTCGACACCCTGCAGGAGGCTCGCGAGGCTACCGGCGGGGCAGGGTTTATCGCCAAAAACCGCCTCACGGGCTGGCGTGCCGACCTCGACATTTACGCGACCTTCGAGGGCGACAACAACATTCTGTTGCAGCTCGTCGGCAAGCGCCTGCTCAAGGACTACGCGGCGCAGTTTAAGAACGCCGACGCGGCGACGCTCGCAAAGGCCGCTGTTGGCCAGGTGGGCGAGCGCATGCGTCGCGTCGGCCTGCGTCAGGTCGGGCAGAGCATCGCAGACCTCGGCCAGGTTTCGCGCTCGGTCGACAGCCTGAAAGACGACCAGCACGCCTTGCTTGCGGATCGGGTCGAGACGATGGTCGCCGAGGTCGCGCAGGCCTTGAACGGCGTGCGTAAGGAAAGCCCGACCGTGCAGAACGCCGAGTTCAACCGCCAGCAGGTGCGGCTCATCGAGGCCGCCCGCGCACACGCAGAACTCTTGCAGTGGGAGGCCTTCACCGAGGCTCTCGACCAGATCACCGATCCTGATACGAAGCAGGTGCTCACGTGGGTTCGTGACCTCTTCGGGCTCGGCCTCATCGAGAAGCACCTCGACTGGTACCTCATCACGGGCCGCTTGTCGGGCAAGCGCGCGCAGGCTGTGACCGCCTACGTTGACCGCCTCATCGACCGCGTCACCGATCACTCGCTCGACCTTATCGCGGCGTTCGGGCTCGACAACACGCTGTTGCGCGCCGACATTGCCTCGGGCATTGAGTCGGAGCGTCAGGAAGAAACTCGCGCCTACATCGCCGAGCAGAAGGCCGCGGGCACCTGGCCGGTTCACGAGAAAGAGCTGCGCAAGCGCAGCGGCAAGTAGTCTCACCGAACGAATCGTCTGACGTCACGGCGTGCGCAGGGTCTCACCAAAGCGCACGCCGTGACGTATCGTTGAGGTATCTGGCAAACGAAGGATTGCGATGACCTTTAACGACAACGCGCGCATCAACACGCAGCGCACGCAGAAGCGCTCAGGCGGCAAGACCGCGGCCGTTGGCGGCGGCAGCCTGGTCGTCGTGCTTGGCCTTTGGGCGCTCTCAGCGCTCACCGGGGTGAATCTTATGCCGCTCGCAGGGGTCGCGACCGATGCCACGAGCCAGCTGGGAGGCGGATCGAGCGCGGCCGTCGAGCTCGAAAACTGTGATCTGGGCAGCCAGGCGAATGAGCGGGACGAGTGCCGAATGGCGGCGACCGCCGATGCTGTCGACCAGTTCTGGGCTGGGCAGGTCAGTAACTACCGCCCTGCCACGCTCATCCTGTTCGAGGGAGCGACCTCGTCGCAGTGTGGCACCGCGAGCGCTCAGACGGGGCCGTTCTACTGCCCGCCCGAAGAGAAGATTTACCTCGACGTCGGCTTCTTTCGCACCCTGAGTAGCCAGTATGGCGCTTCGACCGGCTCGCTCGCACAGATGTACGTGCTTGCGCACGAATGGGGCCACCACATCTCGAAGCTCATCGGCACGATTAACGTCGACCGGGCGAGCGGGCAGGCTTCTGGCTCGGTTCGCCTTGAGCTTCAGGCCGATTGCTTCGCAGGGGCATGGATGCAGAACGCCACGAGCGCGAAAGATCAAGATGGCAACACGTTGCTCGCGCCCATCACCGAGGGCCAGCTCAACGATGCGATGAGCGCTGCCGCGGCGGTTGGCGACGACCACATCATGCAGAGCTCCGGCATGCGTGTTGACCCCGAACGCTTCACCCACGGCACTTCAGAGCAGCGGCAGCGCTGGCTCATGACCGGGTTCACCGAGGGGCCTACCTCGTGCAGCACCTTCGAGGTTCCAGCAGAGCAGCTCTAGGCCCCGCGTGCCAAGCGCCGAGCTAGCGTGAGCTTCGCGCCGTGCGGCCGCGCAGGACGCCCATGAGCTCTTGCATTTCGTCGTCGTCCCGCGAGATGTTCCAGGTCGCAAAGACCCGCGTGCCATCGATTTCGCCCGTGACTTCAATGATGCTGTGCTGTTTCTTGGCGATCATGTGGCGTGCGAGGGGGAGTGGCATGAGTATCGCGCCGACGCCCGTTGCAACGAGCTCGAGTGCCGCGCGGTGGTCTGTGGGGCGCCACGCGGGATCGTCCCAGGGCTGAGGGGTCGGCCAATCGGCAGAATGTCCCTCGTAATCGAGCAGGTGCACGAGGTCGAGATCGCCCACGTCGATCGAAGCTTCGCCCGCGAGCTCGTGGTCGGTATCAACGACGAGCGCGACGGCCTCTTCGTACAGTTGCACCGCGTGCCTGGTGCGGGGCTCGGTGCGCGCCCCGGCGGGAAACGCTCCGGGCTGGCACCGCACGAGCGTCATGTCGGTTTCGCCGCTCGTCACATCGCCGACCTGCTCGAGCGGCACGAGGTCGAGGCGCCTGCGAGAGCGCACCTCGTTCCACCGAGTCTGCCACCGTGAGGGAGCGATGCCGCGCACGAAGCCTAGCGTGACGGTGTTCCGTGGCTCTGCCTCGGTGGGCACTGTGCTTTCGGTCATTCGGGGTTCCTCTCGTCGGCGGCGAGGTGTTTGCCGAGGGCCCCCGCGTAGATCTCGTGGTCAAAGGGAAGTCTTGCAAGCGCAAGCTTCAGACGGTACCCGTCGGGTGGCCCGGCCTCGACGAGCGGGATGTTTTCGCGCTCGTAGTGTTCGCGGGCCCGGGCCGCGTGGCCGTGCGGCGGTTTGCCCGAGACCGGCACCACTCGCCACCAGGGCACCGCGTGCCCGTGGTGCGCGAGCACCTGGCCGACCATGCGGGCGGCACGTGAGCCCAGCGCAAAGGCCACGTCACCGTATGTCATGACGTGGCCAGCCGGTATGCGCTCGACGACGTCGAGAACCGAGTCGGTAAAAGCTTCGCGATCCACCTCTTAAGCGTAGCGTGCCTAACCTATCGCAGAGACCCCGAGGAACATGCCGATCGTGTAGGTCGCGGCAACGGCCAAGCCGCCGAAGAGCAGCTGACGCAGTGCGCCTGCAACCCAGTTCTTGCGAGTGAAGATTGCGGCGGTTCCGCCGGCAGCGAGCAGGCCAACGCCACCGAAGAGCAGGCCCATCGGCAGCGATCCGAAGCCAAAGATGAACGGCAGAATGGGCACGATCGCGCCGAGCGAGAAGAACACGAATGACGAGATCGCGGCGACCCACGGCGACGGCCGATCTTCAATGCTGAGGCCGAGCTCGTGCGTGAGGTGTACGCGCAGGGCCCGCTCAGCGTCGGCGTGAATCTCGTTCGCCGCCCTCTCAGCGGTGTCTTCAGACATGCCGAGCTCTTCAAACAGTACTGAAAGCTCGGCCTCTTCACCGCTGGGGTTGCGGTTGAGGGCCTGGCGCTCGGTCTCGACCTCTGAGTCGAGCTGCTCGTTTTGCGTGCGAACCGAGGCGTACTCGCCGAGCGCCATCGAGATCGCTCCGGCGATGAGGCCCGAGATGCCCGTGATCATGACGATCTCGTTCTTGGCACCAGCGGCTGCGATACCGGCGATGAGGCCGATGTTTGATACGAGGCCGTCCATGGCGCCGAACACCGAGGCGCGCAGCCAACCAGAGCCCACCGACTGGTGGGTGTGATCGTAGTCGTGTGGGCTCACGTAGGCATTGTTGTGCGTCATGAATGACAGTTAACCCCATTCGGTGCGCCGAAATACTGGGTCGTTCGGGACCGAAGCGCGACACGACGCACCCGCGGCACCGGGTGTTCACCGACACGACACCGCCGGGTAAACCCCTCGTCACCCTCGCCTGTTTGGGTGGTCAACGGTCGCGCCTTTGCCGACCAACGCTTTTGGAAGGAAACATTCATGCCCTCTCATGATCGTGTAGCGAAACGGCGGAGCCGCGTGCTCGCCGGGGCGGTACTGACGGCACTCGCAGGCGGGTTCTTCACCGTTCCCGCGGTGATGCCCGCTGCCGCTGCTGAGCCCGAGGTGCCAGGCGATCCCGTGATCTCGTCAGATACGGTGTGGCGCTACCTCGACGACGGGGTTGACCCGATCGCCGCTGGTGAGCCCGTGCGCGGGTGGGTCGCGCCCGAATACGATGACTCGACGTGGAAGAGCGCTGAAGGCTCGTTCGGTGCCAAGAAGGGCAAGCTTGCCTCAGTCGGCCCGCACATGCCAAAGACGCTGCTCACGCACTACCAAGAAGACGGTACGACCGCGATTCCCACCTACCTCTTTCGCACCGACTTCACCCTCGAAGAGGGCGTCGCCGAGGAAGTCTCATACCTCAGTTCGAAGGTCACCTACGACGATGCACTCGTGGTGTGGATCAACGGGACGCAGGTCGCCGATTTCGAGGCCGGCCGGGTCACCGGAGAAACGAACATGGAGTACGCGGGTAACAGCAACGGAGACCCGCTGACGAACCTCTTTACGGCCGATGGCTCACTGCTCAAAGACGGCAAGAACACCGTCGCGGTTGCGCTCTATCAGGACCGCGAGAGCAGCTCGGACATTTTCTTTGACATGAGCGAGATGGTGCTTGAAGCCACCGGCGAGGTGCCAGTCGAGGCTGCGCCGAGCCGCGTCGTGCTCACCCCGACCGAGACCCCCGAAACCTCGCAGGCCATCTCGTGGCTCGCGGGCCACGACTCGCACAAGAGCGGGGCGGTCGAGATCGGTCTTGCATCGGGCGGCGACACCCGTCTTGTTGAGGCCACCGACGAGGGTATGGTGAATGCCAACGTGAAGCACCACTTCTCGGCGATCGTGACGGGGCTTGAGCCCGCCACCGCCTACCGCTACCGCGTCGGCACCGACGGCGGCTGGAGCGATTGGCGCGAGTTCTCAACCGCAGACCCGAACGCGAGCGAGTTTCAGTTCATCTACTACGGCGACGCGCAGATTGGCCTCGATACGACCTGGCCGAGCGTTGTGAAGCAGGCCGAAGAACGCGCAACCGCGTCAATCGGTTCGGTTCACGCAGGTGACCTCATCGACAAAGCCAACAACGAGACCCAGTGGGAAAACTGGTTCCTTGGCATGCTCGACAGCGGCGCGACGACGAACGTGATGGCCGCTCCCGGCAACCACGAATACAGCGGCGACAAGCTCATGACGGCGTGGAAGGCGAACTTCGAGTACCCCCGTAACAACCCGAAGCTCGACAATATCGGTGACATGAAGCAGCTTGCCGAGGGCGATAGCGCCGTGGCGAAGCAGTACCGCGCCTACTTCGAGCACTGGAGCAAGTTCGCTGAAGAGACCGTGTACTTCACCGACTACCAGGGCGTGCGCTTCATCACGCTGAACGCGACCCGCGACAGCACCTTCCTGAAGCCAGACGTGGTGCCCACCTGCATCAGCCTCGACTGCCCATCGTTGAAGGTTGACAAGCTCTGGACCGACTTCCAGGCAGCATGGCTCGACAACGTGCTCAAAGAGAGCCCCTCGAAGTGGAACGTGGTCACCTTCCACCAGCCAGTGTTCTCGGCCTCTTCGGGCCGCGACGAGCCGATTCTTCGTGCCGCTTGGCTGCCCGTGTTTGAAGAGAACGACATTGATCTCGTGCTCATGGGCCACGACCACGTGTACGCTCGCGGTTACCTGAACTCGAACGCGACCGACACCGAGGGCCTGCGTAAGGGCCCCGCGTACGTGGTCTCAAACTCGGGCGCGAAGCACTACGACCTCGCACCCGCCGATGACAACGTCTGGACGCAGAATGGTGCAACCCAGGTGAAGCGCGATGCTGGCGTGACGACCTACCAGGTCATCGACGTCGAGGCCGACCGCCTCGTGTACCGCTCGTACCTCGCCGAGACCTCTGACAAGGCGACGACCGAGGTGAATGTTGGCGAGCTGTACGACGAATTCACCGTCACGAAGTACGACGACGGTGAGAAGTGGGTCACCGAGCCCGGCGTTGAAGCACCCGCACAGCAGTTGCCCGCGAGCGTGACGCTCGACGTTGACAGCGTTGAGGCAGGCAAGACGCTTACCCTCACCGGCGCGCACTTTGCCGCTAGCGAGAAGCTCACGGTAACGCTTGGAGACAAGGCGATTGACCTCGCCTCGATCGTCGCTGATGCCGCTGGCGCCGTGTCGACGAGCCTCACGATTCCGGCAGATACCGAGGCTGGCACCTACACCCTCACGGTGAGCCGTGAGCAGGGCGAGCCGCTGACCGTCTCGGTTGAGGTCACCGCCGCTGTCGTTGACCCTGGAACCGAGGGGCCCGGGGGAGAGGACCCTGGAACTGAAGAGCCGGGCGGAGAGAACCCTGGAACCGAGGAGCCCGGTGGCGAGAACCCCGGGACCGAGCAGCCCGGCACTGAGCAGCCTGGCGCCAACAAGCCGGGCGCAGGCGAGAAGACTCCCGCCGACGACCTTGCGAACACCGGCGGCCAGGCAGGCCTTGCGGCAATAGCCGCGGTCGTGCTTCTTGCCCTCGGTGGCACCATCATGATCTTGCGCCGCAGGGTGGGAGAGAACGAGGTGACGACCGAGTAGTGGCGAAGCGGTTGCGGCGGCCTGAGCGCTGCCGCAACCGGGCAGTCAATCGGTTATCGATGAGGCCGCAGTGGTGGTGCGCAATGCAATTGCACCGTCACTGCGGCCTCTTTTTGCGCGTCTTCTGCGCGGCCGCGCGGTGACGGTTTCGCGGTCGGCTTACGGCAGGCTTGCTCGCTGCGGGGCTGCCGGCTCGTTATGAAGCGTTCGGTGCCCGCCCCGGCTCAGCGAGCGCGTGCTTCGAGCAGAGCTTCACCGAGTCTCCCGTAAGGTCGAGAAAGGTCTCGGCCGCGGCAAAGAGGTCGTCGATGGCCTCGGGATGCTGCAGCGAGTAGATCGAGGCGCGCCCCTCAGGCCTCGAGACGACGAGCCCGGTTTCTTTGAGGCTCGCGAGGTGCTTCGAAACGGTGCTCTGTGAGAGTCCGAGGTGCTCGGTGAGGTCGATGACGCGGTGCTCGCCAAGCTGCAAATGCCTCAAAATGACCAGTCGCGACGGATCGCTAAAGCTATGAAACAAGCACGATGCCGCCCTCATGGCCGAGACTTCCTCGGCCCAGGTCGCAGCATCACGGGGTGTTTCCTTCATCGCCATGTGACGATGATACCCCAGAACCGGCTTGTATTTTCTGGACACGCCTGAAGCGAGGTGAGTGGGGTGCGGATCGCGCGATCCGCACCCATCGCCCGCTAGTCGCGCGGCGGTGCGAGCTCGGCCTCGAGGTCGCGGTGCATTGATCCCTCGTGCTCGAGGTGGCCCTGCTCTTCGAGCTGGAAGGTGCAGTGTTCGATGCCGAAGTGCTCGCGCATGCTCTCGGTGAGGGCGTCGAGTAGCTTCGCGTTCAGGCCGTTTTTCTCGGCGTCGTCGACGAGCACGACGTGAGCCGACATGATTGTGACACCGCTCGTGAGGCCCCACACGTGCAGGCTGTGTACGTCGGCCACGCCATCGGCGCTCACGATCTCATCGTGCACCTCTTCGAGGTCGATGCCCGCAGGAACCCCCTGCATGATGAGGTTCACGGCTTGTTTGAGCAGCATGAATGCGCGCGGCAGAATGATGATGCCGATGGCGGCTGCGGCGATGGCGTCACCACGGTTCCACCCGAGGGTCACGTTGAGAATGCCCGAAATGATGATCGCGGCAGCGCCGATCCCGTCGCTCATGACCTCGAGAAACGCGGCCTTCACGTTCAGGCTCTCCTTGGCGCCGCGGCTCAGCAGAATGAGCGAGATCGAGGCGCCAATGAGCCCGACAACCGCGAAGACGATGACCCCGCCGCCCTCGACCTCGGTGGGGTTGAACCAGCGCTCAACCGCCTCGAAGAGAATGAACCCACCAAGCCCGAACAGGAGCAGGCAGTTCAGCAGCACCGCGATGATCTCGGCGCGCATCATGCCGTAGGTGCGCTTCTCGGTGGCCTGCCTCGTCGCGAGGAACGTCGCAACGAGCGCGATCAGAATTCCACTCGCGTCGACCGCCATGTGCATCGCCTCGGCCGTGAGCGCGAGGCTGTTCGTGATGGCCGCGCCGATGAGCTGCGCGACGATGATGGCGAGGTAGATGCCGAGCACCACCATGAGCTTGCGGCGGTGTGCCCCCGTTGCGGTCTGGGGTGCGCCTGCGCTCACGCCGTGGTCGTGATTGTGGCCGATTCCCATCTCGGTACCCTCTTCCTGCCTGTTCGATCTGTGCGTGGCGGGGTTTCGATGCTGTGTTCGTGGGGCGGATCGCTCCCGCGTTCCCCTCGGGAAGCATCGGCATCCCTCTAGCATCGTTACAAAGCGATGCTATCGTATTCGAGCGGTGTTGTCGATAGTGTGCGATGCTGGCGGTTGGTGATCTGTGTGCTCCTGCTGCGGGGCTGGGCGAGATGCCGCCGATTGGGGTGATGCCGCGGTTTGGAGAGGTTTCGGCTTTCGCCTCGGCGATTCCCGGTCTACTTGACGAAAAGCAGGGTGTTCGCGCGAAAACACCCTGCTTTTCGTCAAGTAGATCCAGATTCCGCGCGCAGGGCTCCCGTTTCAGGCCCCGCCACGCTCACTCACTCGCGCACACTGCGGCGCCGCGTGACCGTTCCGTCTGGCTCAAGCCCGATAACCGTCTCGACTCCGACGCGCTCAAGAAACCCCGGATCGTGGCTCACGATGAGCAGCGCCCCGCGGTAGGCATCGAGCGCCTCGGCGAGCTGTTCGACGCTCTCGATATCGAGGTTGTTCGTCGGCTCGTCGAGAATGAGCAACTGCGACGGCGGATCGGCGAACAGCAGTCGCGCGAGCGCCACCCGAAAGCGCTCACCGCCCGAGAGCGTGCTCACGGGGCGGTCGACCGCGGCGCCCCGCAGGAGCAGCCGAGCGAGATGATTGCGGATCGTGCCCGTGGGCACCCCCGTCGCAACCGCACGCACGTTGTCGATCGCGCTCGCCGACCCGTCAAGGGAGTCGAGCCGCTGGGGTAGGAATCCGACGTGCTCGGTGAGTAGCCGGCCGGTCGCCCGCGGCGGGGTGCCCGAGCCAGCCAAAGCGCCGGCGCCCGCGCCCGCTTGCACGCCCGCGCCCGCCCGCGCACCCGTGCCGCGCAGCATGCGCTCGATGAGCGTCGACTTCCCGGAGCCGTTCGGCCCGACGAGGGCGACCCGCTCGGGGCCCTGCACGATGATGCGGTCGTCGCCAGAGATGAACTCCATGATGCGACGGCCCTTCGCGACGCCCGGGTCGGGCAGCTCAAGGTGAATGTGTTCGTCGTCGCGCACCCTGGCGTCGGCGGCATCGACCGCGGCCTGAGCCGCCTGGATCTTGCCGTCGTGCGTCGAGCGCAGCGATCCTGCCGAGACCTCGGCGCGGTTGGCCCGCATGCCGGCAATGATTTTCGGGAGACCGCTCTGCTCGGCCTTCTGCGCCGTTCGGGCACGGCGGGCGAGCTTCGTCTCGGCCTCGACGCGTTGCCGCTTCTCGACCTTCAACGCCTGCTGCGCTGAGCGTGCAGCCTGCTGCGCAGCCGCCTGCTCTTGTTCCTGGTGCGCGCGCCAGGAACTGTACGGGCCCCCGAACGTCGTGAGCGAACCGTGAAAGAGTTCGGCCGTGTGATCCATGCGCTCGAGCAACTCGAGGTCGTGGCTCACGATTACGAGCGTGCCGGGCCAGTCGTCGACGAAGTGTGCGAGCTTCGCGCGGGTCTCGCGGTCGAGGTTGTTCGTTGGCTCGTCGAGCAACGTGATCGGGGTGCGTCTGACCCTGAGCCCCGTGATCGCGATGAGCATCGCCTCGCCACCCGAGACTTCGGTGACCCGACGGTCGAGGTCTGCCGCCGAGAAGCCGATCTGGTGCAGCGCCTGGTCGGCTCGAGCCTCGATGTCCCAGTCGTCGCCGATCGTGTCGAAGAGCGACTGTTCGACGTTGCCGCGCTCGATCTCGCGCATCGCTTCGAGCACGGGGTGAATGCCGAGCAACTCGGCGATTGTTGTGTCGTGGCTGAGCGTGAGGGTTTGCGTGAGGTATCCGACTTCGCCTGCCACGTCGATCCGCCCGCTGGTGGGGGTCAGCTCGCCCGCAATGAGCTTCAAGAGCGTTGATTTGCCTGAGCCGTTGCGGCCGATGAGTCCGGTCTTGCCGGGGGTGAACGATCCGTTAATGCCAGATAGCGCGGGTGAGCCGTCAGGCCACTCGAAACTGACATTTTGCAGGGTGATTGATGAAGCGGCAGATACTGGTGCCGAAGTGTTCATAGACATGGTGCATCACTTCTTTCGTCTCGCGCTGCGGCGAAGCGCTTCGCGAGGGGTGTATGCGGCCCGCCGTGAGACGTCCGGGCAAGGTGAGTGTTTTGGGGCCTGGCTGAGCGAACACCCGGCGGATCGCGCTCAGCGATCACCACCCAACGCTGCATCGCGCGGCGTGCGTGCCGTGCGGGGCTGGTTCTGGGGAGGCGCTTGCGAGGATCCGCGAGAAAGGGCAACGAGTCTGAGCGTCGCCTAAGCAACGCTCAGCGGTGCCTGCTTTGTGCGGCGGGCGGGGCCAGGAAGTGGCGCAGAGAGTGCGCTACCGAAGCAACAGCTCGAGGTGTTGTCGTCGTGCCGACGGTGAGCCAGCCACGACGGGTGCCATTGCAAATGCGATGGCGGCTACTTATCTACTTCAATCATCTCCATGCCTTAAGGCTAACAAAGATGGCGTGATCGTGCGAGAGCGAGCGCAATGTCGTGCCGTGCTCGTCATCGCGACGGCCTGGAGAAGCGCGTTAGGCTGACGGCTTGCCGTTCAGAACGTCATAGGTGACGCGCACGAGGCCGTCGGGGGTGACGTGCGACCCGCGCACGATGAACGAGGCGTTGCTATCGGCGCAGAAGAGCTTTGATCCGCCGCCGACGGTCACCGGAACCCACGAGATCGTGAGCTCGTCGAGCAGGCCCTGGTCGAGGAAGACCTGCACGGTGACGCCGCCGTCAACGTAGACCTCGCGCGCTCCCTCGCGGTTCAGGAGTTCGACGGCTTCGGGAAGCGACCGGACGACGTGCACGCGGGGCAGGTCAAGCGGAAGGGTTGAGCTCAGGACGACGACGCGCGTGTCGCCGTAGGGCCACTCGTCAAATGAGGTGACCGTCTCGTAGGTGACTCGGCCCATGACGATGGTGTCGATGGAAGGGAAGAAGGTCTCCCACTCGAACGCCGGAACCGTCTGCGGGGTTGCCCGGTGCTGGCCCTCGCCGTGGCTCGCCTCGAGGAATGAGAGGTCGCCGCCAGGGCCAGCGATGTAGCCGTCGAGACTTGAGCCGAGGAAGGCGCGGCCGTGCCAGGTGCGTGAGAGAGACATAGTGATTCTTTCAGTGAACGACGGGCGCGAGGTGGTGCGAAAAACTCTACAAATGCTACTGGAACGTGCTGAAGAGTCACTGTGGCCGAGAGGGGCGTGCCACCGTGTGAGAGGACAGTCCGGGCTGGTGGGCATCGCCAATAAACATTGAATCGTGCAGGTCTTGCACGTGGGCAACAGTCAGCGTTGCTGCTAGGGCCGAGTCGCCATCGCGCAGTGCGTTGATAATGCCCTGGTGCTCTTCGTTGCTCTCGTAGAGGTACTCGATCTTGTAGGGCAGAAAGTACGGGTCGAGCGCTTCGTGAATGTATTGCAAGAGTGGAATCGCGCGAGAAACCGAAGCGATGCGCGCAATGCTCATGTGAAACTCGCGGTCGAGGTTGCGAAACTGTGCCCAGTCAGTGGTGTCTCTCATACGCTGCACGAGCGACTCAAGCTGTGCGAGATGACCTTTCGTGAGGTGCTGCACCGCAAGGGCCACAAAGCCTGCCTCAAGAACCGCCCGCTCGTCAATGAGGCTGCGCACGAGATTGGTATCTTCGACAAAGCGATCGACCGCATGATCAAGATCGATGTTCGGCTCAGCACATACGAAGCTGCCACCATAACGGCCAGCTTTGCGCTCGATGATCTCACTCTCCTGAAGCGTTGCGAGACCTCGAATGACCGATGACCGGCTCACCGTGAACGCCTCAGCCATGTCATCGACGTGCGGGAGTTTTTCGCCAGGCTGGAGCAGCCCGAGCTTGATCGCCATGATGATTCGTGCACGAACCGTGTCGATTGCGCTCAGCCGCGAAATCGCCGAGAGCGTCGGGTCGTAGAGCTCGTGATCTTGCCCAGCCGTTGCCGGGAGAAGCCCTGAGATACCCATACCCGTACTGTAATAGAAATTCTCACCCGTGGTGGGCTTTGAAAGCCTGCCCACCACGGGCTTTCTTGCTACTCGTGCTCTGTGGCGTCGACGACCGATACGGCCCTGGTGGCCTCATGCTCTTCGGTTTTGAGCCGCTGCTTTTTGACAAGGGTTCCGATGACGAAACCGACCGCTGGGAGGAGGGCGAGCCCCGCACTCACCGCGGCGCTGCCACCCGTGACCATCGTGAAGTTTGAGACGACCAGCCAAGCCGCAACCCCGAGAGCGACGAGCGCGATGCAAGGAATCACGATTGAGGTGACGATGGACTTGCGCTTATCGGGACGCTTCGAGAAATACCTGATGACCGCGGCGGTGGTCAAGAACATGAGAATAACCATGCCGATTGCGGCTACCCCTGCCATGTATCCGAAGACTTCGACGAGCGGATCGAGCCCGACCAAGACAAAGACTCCGATGAGCACGATTGCCGTGATGCTCTGCACGAAAGACGACGTTGCGGGGCTGTGATGCTTGGGGTGTACCCGTGCGAGTGCCGGAGGCATGACCCCGATCTTCGCGAGTGCCAGCTGATAGCGGGCGAGAATATTGTGGAAGCTGAGCACGCAGGCGAAGAGGCTCGTGATGAGCAGAATCTGCATGGCGTCTCTGGTGAACGCACCGGCAAACAGTGCGGTGGTATCGAGCAGCATATTCTTGTCGCCAAAGAGTGTCTCTTGAGCGACCGCCTGTACCTGTGACGGGCCCGAAGCGACGACAAGCACCCATACCGAGATCGTGTAGAACGTGCCGATGATTCCGACCGCCAGGAACGTGGCCCGGGGAATGGTCTTGTTGGGCTTGCGAGCTTCGTCACGGTAGATCGCGGTTGATTCAAAGCCGACAAAGCCGGTGAACGCGAAGAGCACCGCGACGCCGAGGCCGCCCGTGAGGAAGACTTGCGGGTCGAACGGCTCGAGCGAACGGCCCTCGGGGCCGCCGTCGATAATGACCGCAACGTTGACGATCATCATGACGAGAATCTCAAGAATCAGGGCGACGCCAAGCACTTTCGATGAGAGCTCAATGTGTCGATAGCCAAGCAGTCCGACGATCGCGAGGCTGATGAGCGCAAAGATCGACCAGTGGATCTCGGGCCCACCGTAGTAGCGCACGAGATCCATGACGGCCCATCCCATGTAGCCGTAAATGCCCGCCTGAATGGCGGTATACGTCACCAGCGCAACGAAGGCCGAGCCCATGCCGATGCGTGAGCCGAGCCCCTTCGTTACGTAGCTAAAGAAGGCGCCAGCTTCTTTCACGTGTGGTGTCATGGTGACGAACCCGACGGCGAAGAGCACGAGTAATGATCGAAGCGATTGCAAAGCCCACTGGTGCGCCGGCACCGTTGCCTTGCCCGATCGCGAGCGGGGCATTGCCGCCAATCACCGTAAGCGGTGCGGCCGCTGCAATCACCATGAAGGCGATTGCACCTGTGCCAAGGTTGCCTGAGAGCTTTTGGGGTGCCTGGTCATGGGGCTGTGACATAGAACTTCCTTGTTCGTGTGCGGGTTGTGGGGCGTGGCTGTTGAGAGCTTGCCTGAGCGGAATGGCCCCTTGCGGGAGAGGCCTTACTGGACGGGGAGGTCGGTGCGCACCTGCTCGAGGTAGGGGTTTTGTGCTCTCGCAGCGCTCAGCTCAGCGCGATCGATGGTTGCGAAGAGGAACGACTCACCACTCTCGGGAGCTTCAGCGAGGTGCTCCCCGAAGGGGCTTGCGATGACGCTCTGGCCAAGGTACCGATACTCGTCGTCGGTTCCCACCTGATTGGCGTAGGCGACATAGGCCGAGTTTTCCCAAGCTCGTACTCGAATCATGTGCTCGTTGACGAGCCCGAACGGGGGCATTTGCGCGGTAGGTACGGCTATGAGGTCGGCCCCCGCGAGTGCGAGTCGGCGCGTGTTCTCCGGAAACTCGACGTCGAAGCAGATGAGCATGCCGATTGTGAAGCCCTTGAACGTGACAACTGGGCTTGCGCTCTCGCCCTGCACGAAGAATGCTCGGTCGAACTCACCAAAGAGTTGCACTTTGTGGTGGGTTGCGAGCAGTGCCCCGTGCTCGTCAACGAACCAGACGGCGTTCGTTACACCCCGTGTTGTTTGTTCAGGGCCGCCGATGATGATGGCGATGCCCTGTTCGCGAGCGACGGCTGCAACTTCTGCGGCGAGCGGTCTCTGCGCAAGCGTATTGATACTGTCGCCGATGGCGTAGCCGGTCACGAACATTTCTGGGCCGATGAGCAGCTCAGCACCGTGAGCTTTTGCTTCTGCCGCGGCTCGAGCGAGTGCTGCCAGATTAGACTCGACATCTGCCCGAGCACTCTCGGCCTGCCACACGGCGATGTGTAGAAGATCTGCTGAAGACATAGCGACAGTTAAGCAATTAAATCATTTTGAGTCAATTAAAAGTAGTGTGCTGTCTCCTTTTGCGTCGATTCCTGCCGAAACTGCCTGTCTGCTCTGGCTCAGCCGACTGCACCGAGTACTGCAACCTTTGAGGTCGTGTGCTTGGGAGCACTGTTGGGGGGCCTTAGATCAGCCCTCGAGTTTACCGAGGGCGGCATCGAGCACGATCGCTGCGTGACTCCAGAGCAGGGCGCCGCCGGCGTCATCGAAGACGGCGCGCGAAGCGCCCGGGATGCGGCCCGTGAGGGTCGCGCCGTGGTCGGGAGAGTGGGTCTGATCGTTCACCCCGAAGAGCACCTGCACGGGGCACTCGATGGCATCGAGGTCGACGTTCCAGTGTTGCATCGCGATGAGGGTATCGGTCACGTAGCCGGAGCCCTCGTTGGCGAAGCCCTCAGCGAGAGCCGCCCGGTACTGTTCGATAAACGGACTGCGCTGGTACCAGGCAACATCGTCAGGGTGCGAGCCGGCCATGACCATCTGCTCCATGTCGATTGCCGAGAAGCCACGCAACACGGCAGCTGCCTCGTCGGGTGACGAGTTTGCGAGATCAGAGAGCATCGTCGCCTCAGTCGGAAGCATGTCGTGAATGGTAGGAAAGGCGATCTCGTCGGCGGGTGAGGCAAGGACCAGGCGGCTGAGCGCCCCCTGCGCTGCAAGTTCGAGCCCAAACACTGAGCCCTGCGAGTTCGCCACCGCGGCGAAGGTCTCGTTGCTGCCGGTAACGGCGGCAACGAATGAGCGGTAGTCGTTCGCGGTCGTCGCCGCCGTGCGGCCTTTGTCGGCCGTGGAATCGCCGATACCAGGACGATCCATTGTGATGAGTCTCAATCCACGATCGGCAAGGTATTCATCGCCGAAGGTCATGCGCTTGCCGGTTGCCGCGCCTGCGATAAACAGCAAAGGGAGGCCACTGGCGGGACCCGCCGTCGTGCCGGTCAGAGTTCGGCCATCGCCCGTTGGTACTGAGTGCTGTTGTACATCGTTCATGGTGACAGTGTAAAAGGGACCACTGACATTCGTTCGAGAGCGGGAAAGGTGATGGGTGATCGGCTGCGATCCGCGGCGAGGGGGTCTAGCCCCTCGTGATGTGGTACTCCCTCGTAATGCCCGCCGTCACGAGGCCCCACTCGCTCGCGGCGACGCGGCGCTGGTGGGCTGCGAAAGCCTCTTCGCTCGAGAATTGCTCGGCAACGTGCCAAACGAGTGGATCATCGGTGGCGGTCACCTCGAACGAAACGCAGCCCGGTTCGGCGCGGCTCAAGGCCTCGTGCGCTGGGAGGTGAGTGCGCACGGTCTCGGCTTCTTTCGGGGTGCGGCAGATGAGCCTGCCGCGGAGGGCGATGTGACCTTTCATGAGTGTTTCACCTGTCATGGGCTCAGCCTCGCGCGCTAGCGCTGAACCTCTGCGAGGGGAACGAGCGTGCTCGACATTGGCCACGGCAGACGGTGCGAGGGCAGGGGAACCCCGCCGATCGCGTCACCGTAATCGTCCTCTTGCACGGTGATGCCGTCGGGCGAAACCTCGACGATCTTCACGCGCGCCCACTGATCAGGAGCGGTGAAGAACGCGTAACGGTCAGCGAGGTAGCCGATGCCGAGGTCTTCGAGGTATTCCTTGGCGGTGAGCCAGTCGACGGGCTCACCGCGGCGGCCGAGCAGGTCGATGGTCGCGAAATCTTCGCCCTCGGGCACGATCCACCCGATGAGTTCGTTGTCGCCGCGGCGGTGCTCGATCCAGTCACTGTGAACGGTCATGGTGACATCGTAGCGCGGTGGTCGGCCGCCGCCGCTGCCGTCAGCCGCTCAAATTGTTTGCACTTTTGGGTGATTTTCGGCCTCAAACGGGCAAAAAGTGCAAACAATTTCGCGGCAGCCTCGGTTTTCGCGGCAGCTACGGTTGCCCCTGAGAGCCCCACCAAAACGGGCTGGCGGGATCCGCGAACCATTCTGGGCTGGGGATGGGTGGGGAAGGCTGGGGCAACGCGTTGCAGAACCACCTCTCGGGTTCGCGGCTGAATGACCGGACCCGAAACAGCGCCTTCATCGCCCAGCACTCAGAGCCGCTCAACCTAGAGCTGCGCGAAGCTCATCGTCTGACAACTCGCGGTCTGCGTAGACCAGCCGAATTGCTTCCGGATCGGGATTGCCCGCGTCTGGAGCGCGATGCTGCAAAGTCAGCCCACATTTCTCGGCAACTCGGGCGCTCGCATGGTTGTGCTCCAAGAGATACGCGACCACCGGTAGCTCCGGAGCGACAAGCTGCGCTCGCTTGACCGCCACCTTCGAAACACGGCTGGCAATGCCACGGCCCTGTGCGTTCGCAGCCAGACGGTAGCCCAAGTTCCAGAACGTTTCGTTTCTGACGGAGCAACCTACGTGCCCGAGGAACTCTCGGCTCATCATATGGCGAACAATCCAGGCTGCGAGTCCGTCGCGCTCCCACGCATCGATCCACGATGTGACCATCGCAGTGGTCGTTGCAAGTTCAGTGTGCCGGCCAGAGGGAAGATGCGTCCAAACTCGCAGATCTCGGTAGATCTCATGCAGCGGCTCAATATCGGCCGTGGTAGGCGGGTCAAGACGAATGTCACTAAGCACTGACTCGTACCCGCGCTCGTTACCCATGTTGTGATTATGCCAGTCGGTGATGGGCAAAAGCGTTACATCGTATCGCTTTGAACTGGCTCTCGGTCTTCGACTTCCACCACAGCGCCGGTGCCGATACCCCTACACGTGCTCGCTCGAGCGAGAGAGCTGCTTCGCGGCTCTATTGGCTTTGATCCCAGCGAGCAACACCCAAACAAGCGACCAGAGCGCTGATGCAACGATGAGTGAAGCGATGATCGAGTTGGTGACGTTCTCAGATACCCCCAAGAAGAAAAGGGGCGCACTGAGCACAGCGAGGGCCGAACCGATCAACGATCCAAGCCCTGCGATCCTGAGATTTCGGCCCCCGGCTGCATGGCCAACGGCCCAAGCTTCATCTGAGGCGAGGGTGTGCCGAGTGCGAAGCCCAAATGCCCTATTGCGCGCAATGTCGCCGTTCTCGCAGGCTTTACCTACGGTGAATAGCCCGACTCCGAACAGGAGCAAGAAGCCGGCCATCACCATCCCCATCACCACAGTTTCGGCCATGTATCTGACCCTAGCAGCGTTTGGAAGTGGTGCAGTAGAACGCCTACCGCGCAAACGACCCTTCGCGTTTTCGCTCACGCCTTGGAGTAGGCGCTCCACACTTCAAACGCGGCTCGGGCACGTGCAATTGATCATTGGGGCCAAGTTGGTTGAGGCTGCGCCGTTTAGTCGGTGTGACGTGGCCTAGAAATAGCGTAGATCTCGAGGCAAATCCCGAGAAGGATGAGCGTAAAACCGAGAATGCCGAACTCTGTGAAAGTGATAACCAGCGCACCTGCCAGAATCATCACCACAGAAAGTACCACGCCGATCAGTGCTGCTTTGCCCAACTTCATAACCCCACCATACATGGCCCTTCAAAGCCCCTTGCTTCATGAAAAACCGGGGTGAAGCAGGGCACCTTGTTGCATTCCCGAAACTCCTGCATCACCTTTCAAAGTGATGCAGGAGTAAAGGTACGCTGCCGCAAGAAATTCACCCCTAGATCGCGTACCCCGTAACCGCCCCCTCGGTATTCGGCTTCCACCCCAGCGCCGGCGCCACGTGCTTCGCGAATGACTCGAGCACGTGCAGGTTGTACTCGGGGCCGAGCTGGTTCGGAATCGTCAGCATGAGGGTGTCGGCCGCCATCACGGCCTCGTCGTTTTTCAGTTGCTCGATGAGCACTTCGGGGCTGTCGGCGTAGGTCTTGCCGAAGGTCGAGCGCAGCCCGTCGATGACACCGATCTGGTCCTGGTTTTCGCGTGAACGCAGCCCGAAGTACATTTCGTCGCGCTGGTTCATGATCGGGAACACGCTGCGGCTCACGCTCACGCGCGGGGTGCCGGTGTGGCCGGCGGCGCGGTAGGCCTCGCGAAACTGCTCGATCTGCTGGCGTTGCAGCACGTCGAAGGGTTCGCCGGTGGCTTCGGTGAGCAGGGTTGACGACATGAGGTTTAGGCCCATGCGGCCGACGTCTTCGGCCGAGGCGCGCGAGCCGGCTCCCCACCAGATGTGGTCGCGTAGTGTGGGCGAGTGCGGCTCGATGGGCAGGTGCACGCCGGGGCCCGTCATCTGCGGGTCGCCCTCGGTGATGCCGCCGCCGTCGATCGCGTCGAGAAAGAGGTCGAACTTGTCGCGGGCGAGGTCGGCGCCGCGGGGGTCGCTCGAGCCGGTGTAGCCGAATGCCTCGTAGCCGCGCAGTGCCGGTTCTGGTGATCCTCGGCTGATGCCGAGCGCGAGTCTGCCGTCGGCGATGTAGTCGAGGGCGGCCGCTTCTTCGGCGAGGTAGAGGGGGTTTTCGTATCGCATGTCGATGACGCCGGTTCCGACCTCGATGTGCTTCGTGCGTGCCGCCATCGCGGTGAGTAGCGGCATGGGTGAGGCGGCCTGGCGCGCGAAGTGGTGCACGCGCACGTAGGCGCCGTTCACGCCGATCTCGTCGGCACCCTCGGCGATTTCGATGGTCTGCTTGAGCATGTCGCCGGCGGTGCGGGTGATTGACCCGGGCACGTCGCCGTAGTGGCCGAATGAGAGGAATCCAAATGCTTTCATGTCGGGTGTAACCGGGCGCCCGGTAAAAGTATTCCCGAGCATTATCTTGCGCGCGAGATAAATCATGAGACGGGGCAAAGCGGCGGATCCGCGACGAGCCAACGCCCGGTCACCCTGAAGACCCACGCAAGATCGTACCGGGGTACGCCCCGCTGGTACCCGGGGCCGACGCGGCTGGTGGGTGGCCGGTCGTAGCGTTTGGGTATGAACGATATTTCGCAGCAGATTCCCCTCGTGAGAAGCACCCCCGAACCCCCGAGCGACCTCGTGGTTTCGGCCCACCACGTCGTCAAACAGTACGGCGATGCGGCGAACCCGGTCACGGCGCTCGGCGGGGTCAGCCTCGGCCTTAAGCGCGGCGCTTTCACCGCGATCATGGGCCCGTCGGGCTCGGGCAAGTCGACGCTCATGCACGTCATGGCCGGCCTCGACACCGTCAGTTCCGGCGAGATTCTGCTCGCGGGGCAGCGCATCACCGGCATGAATGACACCGAGCTCACGAAGCTCCGCCGTCGCCAGATTGGCTTCATCTTTCAGGCTTTCAACCTCGTGCCAACGCTCGACGTGCTCGGCAACGTCATGCTTCCCTTCGAACTCGACGGGCGCACGCCGACCGCGGCCGAGCAGGGGCGCATCGACACGATTCTGGCAACGCTTGGCCTCGCGAACCGCCTCACGCACCGCCCGCACGAGCTTTCGGGCGGCCAGCAGCAGCGCGTCGCCATCGCGAGGGCGCTCGCGACGAGCCCAGACATCGTCTTCGCCGACGAGCCAACGGGTGCCCTCGACTCGCGCACGAGCCGCGAGGTGCTCGGGCTGCTGCGCGAGGCCGTGAACAGCTCGGGCCAGTCGATCGCGATGGTCACCCACGACCCGGTTGCCGCGAGCTACGCCGACCGCATCCTGTTTCTCGCTGACGGGCAGATCGTGCTCGACTCGGCAGCCATGAGCCCAGAGCAGATCTCGCGCACGATGCTCAACCTCGAGCAGGTGAGCGCATGAGAGACAGGCTTCAGGGGCATGGCGCGACGATCGTCGTCTCGGCACTGTCGACAGTGCTCGCCGTCACGCTCATTCTCACGACCGGTGTGCTTGCGGCAGCGCTCGATCCGAACCTCATGGAGGGTTCTGCAACCTTTCGAATGATGTTTCTCGCGGTCTCGTTCGTGTTCATCGGCATCGCGCTCTACGTCGCCGCGATCGTCACCGCGAACACCTTCTCGACGATCATCGCGGGGCGCACCCGCACGATCGCGCTGTACCGACTCATCGGCTCGACCTCGAACCGCATGCGCGCCTCGGTCGCCCGCGAGGGTCTCGTCATGGGCGCCCTCGGCGCGCTCGCCGGCTTCGTCGTCGCGACGGGGCTCGTGGCGGGCGGCGTGGCCATCGCGGTGCAGCAGGGAGGCTTGCCAGCTGGGCGTGGGTACCCGCTCTTCGATCCGCTGACGCTCGTCGCGGTGGCCCTCGTCATCGCGACCACGTGGATCGCTGCCTGGGTCGGCACCAAGCGAGTCGGCCAGGTTTCGCCGATCGCGGCGACCGGTGCGGCCGTTGAGCCCTCGCCAGAGGTGGCCGGTGGTCGCGTGGGGCGCACGGTTACGGCGATCATCTTCGTGATCATCGGTGTCGCGCTGATGGGGCTCGGCATCGCGCTCAGCCCCATGGGTATCGTCGTCGCGTTTTTCGGCGGAATGTTCTCGTTCACCGGCATCATGCTCGCTGCGCACCGCATCATGCCTCCCATGCTCGCGCTGAGCGGCAAGCTGCTCGGCAAGAGCCCCGTCGCGCGCCTCGCGAGTGCGAACGCGACGCGGCATCCCGAGCGAGCCACTCGCGCGACGATCGGCCTCGTGATCGGGGTGACCCTCGTGACCATGTTTGCGGTGGCCCTCTCGAGCTTCGAGTCGATGATGCTCACGGCCTTCGGCGACGACCCTGCCTCGCAAGCGGTGCTCGGTTCGACCATCGCGACCGTCACGGTGGTGCTCACCGCGCTCGTCGGGTTCTCGGCCGTCATCGCAGCCGTTGGCCTCGTGAACACGCTCTCGCTCGGCGTTATTCAGCGCACCCGCGAGCTCGGCCTCTTGCGCACGCTCGGCTTCACGGGCGCGCAGGTGCGTGGCCTCGTGATCGTTGAGGCCGCGCAGATGACGCTCACCGCGCTCGTCTTCGGCGTCGTGCTCGGCGGTTTTTACGGGTGGATCGCCGCCACCTCTCTGCTTGCTTCAGAGGTCGGCATTCAGCGGCCGGGCATCCCCCTGCTCGTCATCGCGGGCATCGCGGTGTTTGGCATTGCCCTCGCGGCGCTCGCGTCGTTCGCGCCCTCGAAACGCGCCGTTCGCGTCGCGCCCGTTGAGGCGCTCGCCGCGGCGTGACTCGGGTGGGAGCCTCCGAAATTCCTCGGTGGGCTCCCACACCCGGGGAGTATGGTGGTGGGCATGACTGTTGTGATTGATGCTTCATTTAACCCGATTCCTTCTCTCGACCAGCAGCCTCAGGTTGTTGCGGCTGCACAGGCGCAGGCTGCAGCACAGGCAGTGTTCGTGAGCACCGAGGGCGAACTTCCCTCGGGTGTGACCGTGTCACGCGAGGCGCTCGCCGCCGTTGGCTTCACCGCGAAGCCGGGGCAGACCTACCCGATTGCGGGCGAGACCCTTACGGTGCTCGTTGGCGTTGGCGAGAAGCTTGAGACCCAGGCCCAGGTGCGCGACGCCGCGGCCGCCTTCACCCGTGCCGCGAGCGAGATCGCTGACCTCGCCGTTGACGTGCGCGGCCTCGCGGTCTCGGTCGACGAAGCGGCTCAGGCCGTCGTCGAGGGCTCGCTGCTCGCACGCTACCGCTGGGACGAGCTCACGACCGACCCGAAGACCGTGACGCTCGAGAAGCTCACCGTCGTCACCGACGACGAGAAGCAGGCGACCGAGGGCATCGAGCGTGGCCTCGTGCTCGCTCGCATCGCTGGCCTCGCGCGTGACCTCGCGAACACCCCGCCGCGCCACCTGAGCGCCGAGAAGTTCGGCGAGATCGCGCAGAAGCTCGCCCCCGAGTTTGGCCTCGAGGTTGAGGTCTACGACCGCGCGCAGATCATGGAGCTCGGCCTCGGCGGCCTGCTCGGTGTGAACGCCGGCTCGACCGAAGAGCCCCGCATGATCAAGGTCATGTACCGTCCCGAGAACGCGAAGGGCCACCTCGCGCTCGTGGGCAAGGGCATCATGTACGACTCGGGCGGCATCAGCCTCAAGCCCTCGAACGCGATGCACGCGGCCATGAAGTTCGACATGATGGGCGCCGCTGCGGTCTTCTCGTCGATGACCTCGCTGCGTGAGCTCGGTGTTGAGCACCAGGTCACCGGCTGGCTCATGTGCACTGACAACATGCCCTCGGGCAGCGCGACGAAGCTCGGCGACGTGCTCACGATTCGCGGCGGCACGACCGTCGAGGTTAAGAACACCGACGCCGAGGGTCGCCTCGTGCTCGCCGACGGCCTCGTGCTCGCGACCGAAGAAGAGCAGCGCCCCGACGCGATCATCGACATCGCGACCCTCACGGGTGCCGCGCAGATGGCACTCGGTGAGCGCACCGCAGCGATGCTCGCGAACAACGACGAGGTCGCCGCTCAGCTCGAGGCAGCAGCCCTCGTGAGCGACGAGAACATCTGGCGCATGCCCCTCGATCACCGCTACCGCGAGCAGCTCAAGTCGAACACGGCTGACCTCTCGAACATCGGCGGATCATCAGCGGGTCTCATCCTCGCCGGTCTCTTCCTGAACGAGTTCGTCGACGGGATCGCCTGGGGCCACCTCGATATCGCAGGCACCATGATGAGCGACAAGAACGACCTCTGGCGTTCAACCGGCTCAACCGGCTTCGGTGCACGCCTGCTCGCCGAGTTTGCCGCGGCCTTCGAGGCACCGCGCCAGTAGTTCACGACTGCTTCACACTTTCGAGTGACCAACACCGGGGTCTCGGCCGCGATCGTTTGATCGTGACGGGGCCCCGGTGTTGTGTATCGCCACCGTTTTACACCGTGCGGTCACGGGAAAGCACTGTTTCCCGTGACCGCCTACCGCGCCCCTGAGGGGTGCAAGGAGCTACCACGATGACCCATATGCCAGACCTCAACACGTACATTCAGCAGATCTCAGACTTTGTGAGCGCATCGCCCTCGTCGTACCACGCGGCACGAGAGACCGAGCGCCAGCTCATCGAGGCGGGCTACGAGGCCCTCGACGAGACCGCAGCATGGCCCGAACTCACGCCGGGTGCGAAGCACGTCGTCGTGCGTGACGGTGCCGTGATCGCCTGGGCTGTGGGCCCCGACATCACCCCTTCGGCGCGGCTCAACATCTTTGGTGCCCACACCGATTCGCCCGGATTCAAGCTCAAGCCAAGCCCAGCCTTTGACGCAGAGGGATGGGCCCAGGCCGGCGTCGAAATTTACGGCGGCCCGCTGCTCAACTCGTGGCTCGACCGCGACCTCGCCTTTGCGGGCCGACTCATCACCCGTGACGGGCAGGAGCTCACCGCAAAGACTGGGGCCGTCGCGCGCATTCCGCAACTCGCGATTCACCTCGATCGCCAGGTTAACGAGGGGCTCAAACTGCAGAAGCAGATGAACACGCAGCCCGTGCTGGGTGTGAGCCTCGGGTACGGCGAGGGCGATCCGCTGCGATTGCTCGCTGTCGACGCTGGTATTGATGCCGCCGATATTGCCGGTTGCGACGTCGTCGTCGCCGACACGCAGGCCCCGGCGCGCATCGGGATTGGCGGCGAACTGCTCGCCTCAGGGCGACTCGACAACCTCTCGTCGACCTACGCCGGCCTCGCCGCCATGAAAGGCGCTCAGCCCGCCGAAAACAGCATCGCCGTGTTCGTGTCCTTCGACCACGAAGAAATCGGCTCAGAGACCCGCTCAGGCGCTTCAGGGCCGTTCCTGGCCGAGATCGTCGACCGCCTCTACGCTTTGCTCGGCGCCGGCGTCGAAGAGCGTGCGCGCGGGCTCGCCTCATCATGGTGCCTCTCGGCCGACGCAGGGCACTCGGTGCACCCGAACTACCGCGAGCGCCACGACCCCAACGTGCGCCCGCTCGCGGGGCAGGGGCCTATGCTCAAGGTCAACGCGCAGCAGCGCTACGCCTCAGACGCGCACGGGGCGGCCCTCTGGAGCAGCGTGTGCGAGCGTGCAGGGGTCAAGCATCAGACCTTCGTGTCGAACAACGACATGCCCTGCGGAACGACCATTGGGCCGCTCACCGCAACCCGCCTCGGCATTCGCACCGTCGACATCGGGGTGCCGCTGCTTTCGATGCACTCGGCACGCGAACTCGCACACGTCGATGACCTGTATGCGCTTGCCCTCGTCGCTCAGACGTTCTTCGCCTAGAATGCACGTATGAGCGAGATTTCAAGGGCAGACGAGACGACACAACTTCCCACCGAACGAATGATGCCGCGGGTGCAGCGAATGGGCAACCGCGACATCGAGGTGACCTTCTTGGGGCTCAACTCGAGCGGCAAACCTTCGTGGATTTTATGGAACCCCAACGAGCCACACCTCATCGGGCTGCTCACGCAGGGCAGCCTCGGCTACAACTTTGAGCAGCGAACGAGTGTTGGCGTGTTCATGCACGAAAACATTTCGCTCAACCGGCTCAACAAAGCCCTCATGGCCTGACGACGGGCCAAACTCGTCGCTTTTCGAGGCCCAATTTCTGGGCGTGTCACGCCGTCTTGCTCGGGCGTGACACGCCAGGGATTAGAGAAAAATGGCCTCGATTTGCACAAGCCCCCGCATTCGCATATGCTTATTTCTCGGTGGTCAACGTGCGAAAGTGCGAGACTGCGGCCCCATCGTCTAGCGGCCTAGGACTCCGCCCTTTCACGGCGGCAACACGGGTTCGAATCCCGTTGGGGTCACGATCACCAGATACAATTAAATAGCACCAGGCCCTGTAGCGCAGTTGGTTAGCGCGCCGCCCTGTCACGGCGGAGGTCGCGGGTTCAAGTCCCGTCAGGGTCGCCAAGAAAAAGAGCCCTTCTTCGGAAGGGTTTCTTTTTCTCAGAAGGCGATCAAAAGCCTTCGGCTCTGTAGCTCAGTTGGTAGAGCGTTCGACTGAAAATCGAAAGGTCACCGGATCGATGCCGGTCGGAGCCACGTGGCGGAGATTACACCGCCGCTGAGCCCTCAAGAGGCTTCTACTCTTGGGGGTTCTTTTATTTGCGCATGTGGGCGCTCTACTTGGCTTTCGACTCTTTGCTCCTAGCGATGCGAGCAGGAACGGGCCCCGGTGCTCAGCGAGCGCTTTCTTCCAGCGTGTGGTCACTTTCCGCAACCGTGTGGTCAAAAAGTGTCGATTTGTCTGCGCGGGTTCTAACGGTGGTTGCAACACCCGAGACAATACAAGGGGGGACACTGACATGAAGTTCTCAAGGAACATGCTTGCTGAGCATGTGAACACGATCTGGGATATGCGAGCTGCTGGCTTCACCGCACGAGAGATTGGTGAACGGGTAGACAAGAGCGAAGCCGCGATCTTGTCACATATTCATTCGCAGGGCGGGGTGAGACCCCGAAGAGTAGCCCGGGTGTCGTCGTTATCGTTCGAGGAGCGTATCGAGATTCAGGCGTTATGGACGGCAAAGGCTGGGATTCGTGAGATCGCGAGGAAGTTGGGGCGTGCCCCGTCAACAGTGAGTCGTGAGATTCGGCGGAACGCGTTCTTTTCTTCTGAACGGGCTCGTAGGCCGAGGTATCGGGCAACACAGGCACAATCGCAAACGTTTCAGCGCGCCCGCAGACCGAAACCGTCGAAGCTGGTAACGAATCCGCGGTTACGGCGTTTTGTGGAGGCTGAACTATCGTTGAAGCGGTCACCGGAACAGGTTGTGGGCAGGCTACAGCGCGAGTTTCCGGATCAGCCGGAGATGCGAGTGTCACACGAAACGATCTATCAAGCGATCTATCTCCTTGCCAGGGGTGGGCTCAAACGCGAGCTTGAGGTTCGGGTTCGTACGGGGAGGAAGATCCGACACAGTCACCGTTCTGGCCAGTCTAGGCAGGGCCGAATTGCTGGGATGGTGAACATTGTTGACCGTCCCGCAGAAGCACTTGATCGGGCTGTTCCTGGGCATTGGGAAGGTGACTTAATTATCGGGAAAGATGGCAAGAGCGCTATCGGGACGGTCGTTGAACGCCACTCGAACTATCTATTCCTTGTTTGGTTAGACCCCTCGTTACCGCGGGTAGAAGCAGTCACTGAGGGGCTTATCGCGAAGATGAAAGAGTTACCTGATGTGCTTCGTCGGACTCTCACCTGGGACCAGGGCAAAGAGATGAGTAAGCATCAAGAAGTCGCTATGGGAGCTGATATTGATGTGTTCTTTTGCGACCCGCACTCGCCCTGGCAGCGGCCGACGAATGAGAACACGAATGGGTTACTGCGGGAGTATTTCCCCAAGGGCACTGATCTGAGTGTGTTCAGTCAGGCAGATCTCGATTATGTTGAGTGGGAGATGAACGACCGGCCCCGGAAACGGTTAGCGTTCGCGAAGCCGGCCGAGGTCATCGAAGAGATACTGTTGCGCTGACCGCTAGAAACCGCCTGGGGAATTCGACACTTTTTGACCACACGGCGACGTGGCACACCTGCACAGTAGACCTGCTAACAAAACATCACGCATTTACGATGATTTCAGTGCTCCCGTTTCCTCAAGAACCTTAAGCGTCGCCAAAACAGGGCTGTCTCGATACAGTTTGTTTCGGGCAACTTCCCTCACCGTGGTGACGACTTCTGGCGCGCCGAACACCTGCAGAGCATGTCCACCGATGTGCTGGGTTGCTGCCCAATCCCTGATACGTTCCTCATGACCACCGCCAGCGAACTTGCCGACGGAGAGCCGCATCTCAAGCTGGTCCGGTTGATATCCGAAGTGCTCGCAGGCACCGTGAAGAATTCCTTCGCGGATATCTGTTGGTCACGGAGCGAATTGGACTTGTGAGGCAGACCCTCATAGTTGCATCTGCCAGTGGTATCGACTTCGCTTCAGCGGCGGCGCTGAAGCTTTCTGCCGGCCGCAGCGTTCAAGGGAACCCCACCGACGGTGATGGGAACGAAGGACAAGAAGCCGAAGACGAAATAGAGCGCTCCGCCAACGACCATGCCGGCGACCGCGACAAACCGCCACACATCTTCTGAGAACGGGATTGGCCCCAGGGAGCGGCCGTCGTAGATCAGGCGAAATGAGTCGTTCGAGATGAGAAAGACGATCAGGACCCAGCCCGAGCCGAAGAGCAGCCCTGCGATCCACCCCCAACGACTGAGCGCTAAACCACCAAAAATCGCGCCGGCAAAGACCGGTAGGCCGAACGCGGTGACGAGAATGAGCACTCCCCAGAGTTCTGCGGTGTGCGACCCAGACAGGTCGCCCAGCCAGAGAACGAGGAGCGAGACCGCGAGCAACACGAACATCATCACGACGAGCGTAATCGTGATGGTCGATATGGCTCGGTTGCTGAGGCGGTACGCCTCGCGGCTTGGTGACGCAGGGGTGGTGCGTGGGGTGGTCTTTGGCTGGGAGCTTCGAGACATGGCCTCAGCCCATGACCGGGCGTTAGCCCTGTATAGGGAGGTTATTGAGTGCGTGAGTAGAAGACGCCGGCGTCGTCGTCGCCGAGCATGAGGCGTTCGGCGCCCGTTTCGTAGGAAGCGCCCGAGAGCGGATCTTCGAAGGTGGGAGCGATCGCGGGGCAGTAGACGGCATAGCCCGTGGGAGCGTGTTTCTCATCGTGCAGGCCGATATCGAAGCAGCCGAGGAAGAGCCCGTTTTTACCCGAGACCTTCATGGTGAAGGTGGTGCCCTCGTGGGTGAGCGTGGGGTAGCCGATCGTGAGGCAGTCGGCCTCGCCGCTGCACCAGCGGCCAGACGAGTCTTCGATCGCGGGGTCGGCGGAATCGGCGGGGGCTTCGTCGCCCCACGGCATGACGACGCTGATCACGCCGCACTCCTTGCTGATGCGGCTCGCGGTCTCGCTCCAGGTGAGCGCGAGGCCTTGTTCGGTCGGGGTCCACGCGGCGACCCATTCGTCGAAGTCTGGCTCGAGCTCGGCGCAGGCCTGCCAGTTATCGGCGGCTTGCAACTCGTGAAGCACCTTCTTGTGCGGCACTCTGTCGCGGAGGTTCACGATGTCTGCGAGCTCGGGGGTTTTCTCGCTCCCGTCGGTTGCGACGACAACCGAGAACACCTCGTGAGACGGCAACGATTCAACGATCTCTGCGCTGAAGTGCATGGTGGCGCCCGCATACGTTTCGTAGGTGCCGTGGTCAGGAGTCGTGATGCTGACGGGAAGGGCGCAGGCGGTCGAATCTTCACAGTTCAACTCTTCAACGCTGTAGGTGCTTGCCCAGGTTCTGAGGTCGGCAAAGTAGTCTTCGAGCACGTCATCGACCTGCTCCTTCAACGCGTCAGAGATAGCGTCTGTCGTTCCGGTAACCTCGGGGCGCTCAAGAGTCACCTCGAGTGTGAAGCGCTCGCCGTCGCGGTCGCGCCCCTCGTACTGCACCCACTGCTGCCTGACCTCGACGACCGGGTCGCCCAGCACCGGCCCGTGGGCCTGCTCTGGTTCAGGCTCAGCAACGGGGGTAGCATCGTTCGCTTGGCAGCCGGTGAGCAAGAGGGTCGCGGCGGCGATGAAGCCGAAAGCGGTGACGAATGGGCGGCGCATCCCTGTCCTTTCTGCGTTCAGTGCAGAAAGGACTTCTGCACGGTTTGTTCATGACGACTGTAACCGAAATAGTGACTTCTTACAGAGTGAAGAGAGCAGAGCTATTGAGGCCGCGCTCGCCTCCGCCCTCGCGGTCGAGCAGAGCCTGCTTGACGTGCGTGCCCCAGGCGAAGCCACCGAGTGAGCCGTCGGTGCGCAGCACTCGGTGGCAGGGCACAAAGAGCCCGGCAGCGTTGCGCGCGCAGATCGCTGCGGCAGCTCGCACCGCGCTCGGGCGCTTGAGCAGTTCGGCAAACTCGGCGTAGCTGACGGGCTGACCTGGCTCGAGCTCGCGCAGCGTGCTCCACCCGAGGTTCTGCAGTTCGGTGCCGTGCTGCAAGACCTCGACCGACGCGAGCCGTGAGGGCTCACCGTCGTAGTAGGCAACGACGGCTTCGGCCGCGGGGGTCGCGCCGGTGCCGAGAGAATCGGGGCGGATCTGCCGATTGATTCTCTCAGCAAGCCCAGCCGCGTCGCTCGTCCATCCCGAGGCGAGCACCTGGGCGTTCTCGGTTGCGATGATCGTGAAGGGGCCGTCGGGCGTTGCAACGGTGTGGGCGATGGCTTTCGTGGGTGTGGTCATGAGCCTTCTTTCGGGGTAGGGGAGACGCTGGGGGTGAGCGCTGCACGCCAGAGGTGTGCGCTCAGGTAGCTGCGCCAGGGGGCGAGGCGCGTTGCCCATTCGGCGAGTGATTTGGCCTCGCTTGCGAGCCCCGCACGTTTTGCCCCGGCCCGGAGTGCGCTGTCGCCAGGCAGGAAGACATCTGGGTCGCCGATCGTGCGCATGCGCACGTAGTCGGCTGTCCACGGGCCGATCCCGGGGCGTTCGAGCAGGGTGCGTCGTTGTTCGGTCGCATCGTCGGCCGAGGTGAGGGCGAGAGAGCCGTCGGCGAGAGCCGCGGCGGTAGCCGTGATGGCTTGAATGCGAGCCTTCGGGCCACGGAGCACCTCGTGCCCGTGCTCGGCGATCGTTGCCATGCTGGGAAAGAGGAGGCGTTGCTGGCTCGTTGTACCCTCGACCGGCTGCCCGAGAGCGGTCACGAGCGAGATCAGCATCGTTCGGGCCGAGACAACCGTGATTTGCTGGCCGACCATTGCCCTGATGAGCATCTCGTGCGCGTCGGCGGCACCGGGAACTCGAATACCCGGAGTGCGCGCCACGAGCGGTGCGAGCGCTTCGTGGCGCGAGAGCATGGTGTCGATCGCGTTGGGGTCGGCATCGAGGTCGAAGAGACGGCGCACCCGCGCCACGAGGAGGCCGAGGTCAGAAAGCTCGGTGACCTGCGCGCGCAGGCGCACCCTGTCGCCCCGTTTCGGGTCTTCACGAAGCTCGAACCAGGCCGGGCCTCCGGGGAGCGCGAGGGTGCGGGAGAACGAGGTTTCGTCTGCTGCCTCCATGCCCGGAACAGCGCGGGCTGCCATCCAGTCAAAGATGCCACGAAGGTCAAAAGGTTCGCGTGCGGGGAGCACGAGGTCGATGGCACCCGCGACGGTGGCTGGGCCGCGGCGATGGTGCCGAAGTTCGGTCGGGGTCATGCCAAAGACCTCTTGAATGGTGTCGTTGCACTGTCGAATGCTGCCAAACCCCGACGAAAAGGCGACCTCTGCGACGGTGAGCTGAGTGCCTGTGAGGAGCAGCCTCGCGGTGTGCGCCCGGTGCGACCGGGCGCGAGCCAAGGGGCCTGCACCGAGTTCTGCGGTGAGGAGTCGGTTGAGGTGCCGGGAGGAATACCCGAGCTGCGCTGCGAGCGCCTGCACGCCCTCACGTTCGACGACACCATCGGTAATGAGCCTCATTGCGCGCCTCGCAACATCGCTGCGAAGGTTCCACTCGGGCGAACCGGGTGCGGCCTCTGGCAGGCAGCGCTTACACGCACGGTAACCGGCCTCGTGGGCAGCGGCACTGGTGAGGTAGAACGTGACGTTTGACGGTTTCGGTGTGCGAGCTGGGCACGAGGGGCGGCAGTATATTCCGGTTGAGCGCACCGCCGTAATGAACTGGCCGTCGAAGCGAGGGTCGCGCGAGGCGACGGCGTTATAGCGCTCATCGAAGGTCGTCGGTGCCTGGGTCATGGGCTTAGCTTGCCACGACGAGATGTGTGCTTCTCGCGGGAATCGGACATCGCGGTGGAGGCCGTGTCAGGGGTAAATCGGGCTGGTCGGCTGAATTGGCTTGGGCGCAGTCGTTTCAGCGGCCTTTCCTCAAAGGCGCTACAAAGGTAGACTTGCGGCTGGGGAAGCGCCTATGGCGCGTATTGAAAGTCATAAGCGTACTCGTATGCATGGGGACGTGAAGGGGAAATAACGTGAAAAAACTCTCAGGACACCGTGGTTCTGGTGGTCGTTCGATCAACCGGGTAGGGGTTGCTGTCTTGTTGACGGGGCTATTGTTCGGTAGTTCGGCCTTTTCTGCCCAGGCGGTCGGCAGCGAAGCTGATTACAGCCGGCATCGTGATGCACAGATGTCTGAGACGCTGGTCGATCTTGCGGGGGTTGCTGACAGTGAAGAAAACGTCAGTGATGAGCTGGCGGTTCGCATCCCGTTACTCAAGGAGCCGGGAAATCCCGATAGTCCCGAGGAAGATGATGACATCGCACATGAGATTCAGGTGAGCGCAGACGGAAAATTTGCGTACGGGCGTACCTCTCGGCTTCGAGATCATGGCATCATCATCTTTGATCTTGAGAAGCGCTTGCACATTGAAACGCGATTGTCTCCGTACAAGGGCTACCTCCGTTTTTCGCTCAGCGCGGCGAAGAATGCAAACGTTCTCGCGTACGTAGAGTGTGCCAATTGTGCCGTCGGCGCTGAAGGAGATCGCATGGTCATCTTGCTCGACACGACAACCAACACAGAGATCGCACGGTACGGGCTGCCTCATCGCGCGGATAGCCTCATAGAAATCTCTGACGACGGTAAAACTGTTTTCATTCTGGCTGAGGACGGGCGTGGAACCCAACTCTTGAAACTGGATACACAGACTGGGGAGATTACTGAGGGCCCTAAGTTTTCGAACCTTTTGTATGGAAGCACCTTGGCTTTGAATCCGGATGGGTTGAGCCTTGCTGTGTCTCTTGGGGTGACGGTTGATTTTGATCCGGGAATCCTGATGGTCGTCAACGCTGAAACGTTGGAGGTGAGCGCCGGCCCCTTCATTAATGAGCATGTCATGTACTTGAATGATTTGACCTATGACAGTTCTGGAGCCTTTGTAATTGGTGTAGAAACAACGGGTTTGGTGGTTAGCGCTTCGCCCCAAGACGGAACCACGCTGAGGCGCATTACGCATGGGTTGCCCTTCAACGGCATCGTGCCCGTTCCTCATCAAGATCGAGCTTGGCTTGTCTCGGAAAACGAAACGCAGGTGTTCGTCGCTGACTTTGAAACTGGGGCGCTCTTGCCAAGTCACCGTGAACTTCCCGGGGCTGGGAATAGCTTCACACAGACTACTAACGGTGATCTTGTGGTCTCGAACGGTGGGTGGTGGGAAGTCGACTGCAGTATTTCTGTGTTGCTTGCTCCTGAAGTGACTTCGCAGCCGGTTGATGCTGAGATCTCGACTCTCGGTGAGAGCGTGCAATTTGAAGCGAGCCTGAACGGTGTGAAAGCCGATCTCGATAGCGGTGTGACATGGCAGTCATCGGCTGACGGTGAGACGTGGAACGACCTTGAGGAGCACACGACGACGCTGCAGCTGACTGCTGATGCCGAGGCGGTGGCTTTGCAGTATCGCATGAGCTATACCGATGAGTTCTGGGGTCAGACGGGCGCTACTGATGCAGTGCGTATCGTTGGTGTGCAGCCGGTGATTACGTCTGCCCCGTTTGCGGTGAAGACGAAGGTGGGTGAGTCGCTTGACCCGGTGACGGTGACGGCTACTGCGCAGCCAGGCTACACCTGGTCGGTCGAGGGGTTGCCCGCAGGGCTTTCGTTTGATGCTGAGACCGGGGTGTTGAGTGGAACCGCGACCGAGGCGGGCACCTTCACGGTGACGGTAACGGTGACTGATGTGTTTGGTACGGCATCGCAAGAAAGCACGATCACGGTTGTCTCAAATGAGGGCGGCGGTGACGACGACGGTGACGACGGCGACAACGACGGTGATGACGCCGATAGCGACGACGGCACGAACGGTACCATCGATGACGGGAAAGATCCGCTGCCGAATACCGGCTCTGAGGCTATGGTGATGGTCGCGATCGCCGCGGTTATCGCACTCGGTGCTGGCGTGGCCGTCGTGATTGCACGACGCCGAAGCCTGACCGATAACGCAGACGCCTAAGAGCGACATCAGCGGTGCAGATGAGGGGCGGGCGCTTCGGCGCTCGTCCCTTTTCTGTCAGCGGGGCAGCACAGCAGATTCATAAGCTGCGGGGTTACTCTCGCACTATGAGCACACCAGCACCGGCCTCGCGCCGACCACTGTCGCTTGATGATGAGGTCACGATTACCCCGAACGAGCTTCGCCTCGTAGGCGATGAGCTGCAACGATTCATGCTCGAATACCGCTTCGCGATGCAAGAGATTGAGACAAAACTTGCGATTTTGCGAGAAGAGTTCGTGCACATGCACGAGTACAACCCGATCGAGCATGTTTCAAGCCGCTTGAAGACCCCGGAAAGCCTCATCTCGAAGGTCGAGCGGCGAGGCGTGGCGCCGACCCGCGAAGCGATCCGCCAAGAAATTCAAGATATTGCCGGGGTACGGGTCACATGCTCGTTCATTCGCGATGTCTATCGGCTCTATGACTTGCTCACGAAACAAGACGACATCACCGTGGTCGAGGTCGAAGACTACATCGCTGAGCCGAAAGAGAACGGCTACAAGAGCCTGCATGCGATTCTGTCAGTGCCGGTTTACCTCTCGAGCGGGCGAGTCGATGTTCCCGTTGAAGTGCAGTTTCGCACGATCGCGATGGATTTTTGGGCGAGTCTTGAGCACAAAATTTATTACAAATATCAGCGACAAGTGCCCGGCCAGCTACTCGCCGAGCTGAAAAACGCTGCTGAGATTGCTGCCGAGCTCGACACCCGTATGCAGAGTCTGCACGTACAAATGCACGGCGAACCGCCCGCAACCTCACCCATCAACCTCGAAGAGATTCGCGAGGTGCGTGACCGCATACGCCGGGCGTAACTCACCCCAGACATGCGTGTGCCCGAAACGGTAGGAGAAGAACCGTTTCGGGCACACTGCAGGGGTGAGAGAGAGCTTACTTCTCCCAGCCCACGTTCTCGACGGGGGTTACCCCGAAGAGGTCGAGGCCCGTGTAAGGCTCAGGCGTGAGGTTCGCGAGACCTTCTTTCACGACCGCGATTTCGGGGCCGTTGTAGAGCGGGATGATGCCCCAGGTCTCTTTCATGATCTCTGACTCGAGATCCATGGCTGCAGCGGTCTGCTGCTCTGCATCGGTGATCGAAGCGACCTCCTTGGCGATGCGCTCGTCGATCTCGGGGGTGCCCGTGCTCGAGAGGTTCAGGCCCGAGTCAGAGCAGTAGACCTGGCAGAACCAAGCTGCGCCGAAGGGGTCGCCCGAGGTGAACCGCAGTGACGATACATCCCAGTTCTTCGAGGTGAGGTCATCACCGAATGCCTGCGACGGGCGAACATCGACCTTGAGGTCGAAGCCGACCTCTTTGAGTGAGGCCTGCATGGCCTGCGCGAGGCTTGCCTGCGTGCTTGAGTCTGACCAGATCGGGTAGACCGCTTCGAGACGCACACCATCTTTTTCGCGAATGCCGTCAGAACCCGGCTCCCAGCCCGCCTCGTCGAGCAGCTTCTTCGAAGCCTCAGGGTCGTACGAGTAGCCTGCCTCAGCGAGCGCGTCTTTGTACCCGGGCTGGAAACTGTAGAGGGTGAACGAGCCGGCGTCGGGCTCAGAGTAGCCGAGGCCTTGCCATGCGATTTCCTTCTGCTGGTCGCGGTCGACCGCCTTGAAGAAAGCCTCGCGCACCTTGACGTCTTCGAACTGGGGGCGCTCGGCGTTGAGCTGCAACAGGCTGTTTGCCGTTTGCTGGGCTCGGTACGTGACGGTACCCTCGACGTTTTCAACCTGTGAGAGCTCGTTCTGAGCGTTCGCGGCTACCTGATCGATCTCACCGTTCTTAAACGCGTTGATTGCGGCGCTTGACTCGAGCTGGCGAAAGGTCACCTTGTCGAGTAACGGCTTATCGCCCCACCACTCTTCGTTGGGTACGAACTCAACGAGGCCCGACTTCGTGTCGAACGTCTCGACTTTGTAAGGGCCCGCGCCGAGTTCGGGGCGGGGGTCGTTGATGAAGCTTTCATTGAAGTCATCGGGCGTCGACACCTTCGGGTGAATGATCGACATGAACGGCATCTCTGGCCAAGCGAACTCGCCGTCGTAGGTGACGATCGCGGTCTTCGGGGTGTCACCCTGCTCGACCGACTTGATGCCCTGGTAGCCGTCAATCGCGTTCGGGTTGAAGCCCTCGTCGTACGAGCGCTGTGTCTTCCACGTCGCTTCGATGGCCGTCCAATCCATGTCGGTGCCATCGTTCCAGTGTGCTTCGTCGGTGAAGGTGAACGTGATTTGTGTGTTGCCGTCGACGACCTCGTGCTCCCAGACGTCAAGGTAGGCGTCGTTCTTGTAGGGCGTGCCGTCTGGCTCCATGAGAATCACCTGCGGGCGAAACCATGATGCGAGGCGAGCTGTGTATGCGTTCGCATCGCTGTTGGCGTCGTTCATCTGCGTGGGCAACGTCGTGAGTGGGAAGCGAACCTCGCCGCCCTCTTGCAGGTTCTCACGCGGTTGGGGGTTGTAGTCGGCCTCTTTCACCTCGGCTGCCGGCTTGTCGCCGGGCTTCTCGTCTCCCGACGCACACGCCGAGAGCGCAAGCGCCGCTGCAGCGGTGAGCGCGAGGGCGCCGATGAGTGGTTGTTTCTTTCTCATGATGCTCCTTGTAGGTTGGTGACGCTTCGAGCAGGGCGCTCTGTTTCGTCGGTGGAACTCTGTTTCGCTTCCAGTTACGGTGCGAGGGTCGTGGTGGCTGCCGCTCTTGCGATGCGCCGCTCCCGTTCGACCTTGGGATCGGGAATGGGAATCGCTGCGAGCAGTGACTTGGTGTACGGGTGCTGGGGCCGGTCGAATACATCGTCGACCTCGCCCTGTTCGACGAACTCGCCGTGGTACATGACCGCGACCCTGTCGGCGATGTGGCGCACGACTGAAAGGTCGTGCGCGACGAAGAGGTACGAGAGCCCGAGTTTCGCTTTGAGTTCATTGAGGAGGTTCAGTACGCCGGCCTGAATCGACACGTCGAGGGCCGAGACGGGTTCGTCAAGCACAATGATGCGGGGCTCGGTTGACAGCGCACGGGCGATGCCGATGCGCTGGCGCTGCCCGCCCGAGAAAGCGGCGGGAAAACGGTCGATGTGCGCGGGGTTGAGCCCGACGAGCTCCATGAGCTCGCTGACTCGAACGTGCGCATCGTCTTTGCTCATCCCGTTGGCGACCAAGGGCTCGGCAATGACGTCGGCGATGGTCATGCGCGGATCGAGCGAGCCCATCGGGTCCTGGAAGACGATCTGAATATCTCGCCTGAGTTTGCGCTCTGCGGCACGGCTTCGCACGTCGGCGACGTTGGTGCCCGCGATGATGACCTCGCCTGGCTCCTGCGGCGCGAAATCCATCACCTCGAGAAGCGTCGTTGTTTTGCCCGAGCCTGACTCGCCGACGATCGCGACGGTCTCGCCCTCGTGCACGTCGAAGCTCACGTTCTTGACCGCGTGCACTTCGCCGACCTTGCGCTTGACGAGTGCGCCCTTGAGCATCGGGAAGGTTTTGCAGAGCCCGCGTACCTCGAGGGTCTTGGGGCGTTGGTCGCGGGGCAGCGCTTCGACGGGATTTTCTAGAGGCTCTGGAATGGGGTAGACGGGTGAGCCATCGATCGTTCCCGTGCCGCTGATCTCGTCAGAGCGCAGGCACGCGGCGAGGTGCGTTTCGCCCGCGACCGGAACGAGCGGTGGCTCTTCGACGCGGCACGCAGCCTGAGCAATGGGGCAACGGTCGGCGAAGGGGCAGCCGGGCGGCAGGTTGATGAGAATCGGCGGGTTGCCCTTGATCGGCACGAGCGGCTGGTCAGACGACTGGTCGACCCGGGGAATCGCGCCGAGAAGGCCGATCGTGTACGGCATCTTGGGCCGTGAGAATAGCTCATCGACCGGTGCGTGCTCGACCGGCCGGCCCGCGTACATGACGAGCACGTCGTCGGCGGTTCTCGCGACCACGCCCATGTCGTGCGTGATCATGATGAGGGCCGCGCCGGTCGTCTCCTGCGCCGTTTGCATGAGATCGAGAATTTGCGCCTGAATGGTCACGTCGAGGGCGGTCGTCGGCTCGTCAGCGATGATGAGCTTTGGGTTATTGGCCATGGCGATCGCGATGACGACGCGTTGGCGCATGCCGCCAGAAAACTCGTGCGGAAACGCTTTCATGCGACTCTGCGGGTCGGTGATGCCCACGAGCCGCAGCAGCTCTTCTGCTCGGCGTACGGCTTCGCGCTTACCGAGACGCTGGTGCGTGGTGAGGGCCTCGATGAGCTGGTCGCCGATCGTGTAGACCGGTGTGAGCGAGGTGAGCGGGTCTTGAAAGACCATCGAGATGCCGTTGCCGCGTACTACCGAGAGCTGTTTGTCGCTCAGCGAGAGGAGCTCGCGACCCTCGAACATGACCGAGCCACTCACGCTTGCGTTCTCATCGAGCAGCCCCATGATTGCGAGCGCGGTGACTGACTTGCCCGAGCCTGACTCGCCAACGATGCTGAGGGTTTTTCCGGCCTCGAGGTCGAAGCTCACGCCGCGCACGGCGTCGACCCGACCTGCTTCAGAGGGGAACGAAACCGTGAGGTTCTTGACTGAGAGGGTTGGGGTGGTCATGCGCGGCCTCCTGCGGCAGAGGTGGGGTCAAACGCGTCGCGAAGCCCGTCGGCGATGAGGGCCATTGACACGGTGAGAAGGGTGAGGGCGAGGGCGGGGAAGGCAAAGAGCCAGGGAGCATTCGTGATGCTGCCTGCACCGTCGCCAATGAGCGAGCCGAGCGAGACATCGGGAAGCTTCACGCCGAAGCCGATGAACGAGAGCCCGGTCTCGGTCATGACGGCGCTGACGACGCCGAGGGTGAAGTTCACGACGAGCAGCGAGCCGATGTTCGGCAAAAGGTGACGCACGACAACGCGAATTCCGCCAACGCCCATGTACCTGGCTGCACGAACATACTCGCGTTCGCGAAGCGACAGCGACATGGTCCAGATGATGCGCGCTGGGAGGTACCAGCCCACGAGAATCATGATGAGCGAGATGACTCGCCAGTCGCCGCCTGAAGCGTTCGAGAGAATCGAGAGCAACAGGAAGGTGGGAATCACCATGAGGAAGTGGATCACGAGCAGCGTGGTTCGTTCGATGACCCCACCGAAGTAGGCTGCGATCGTGCCGACGAATGCCGAGAGCACGGTGGTGCCGATCGAGACCGAGAGCGCGATCATGAGCGAACGCTGGAGCCCCGTCGCGACCTGAGCGAAGGTGTCGTGCCCGCCGACACTCGTGCCGAACCAGTGCTCGGCGCTCGGCGGTGAGGTGAGCGCGAGGAAATCCATGTCGGTGTGGCTGTAAGGGCTGATGAGTGGGCCAGCGATCGCGAAGAGAGCGATGAGAATAAAGACGCCGAGGCCCGCGATGGCTGGCTTGTTGCGCGCGAAACGGCGCGTGTAGAGGCGCAGGTTCGAGGTACGGCCCCTCGGCGCATGCGGCGATGCAACGTTGGCTTTGGTCATTGGAGTCATCATGGTTAGCTCACCCGCACTCTCGGATCAAGGATGACGACGGCGATGTCGGCGAGCAGAGCGCCAATCGCGGTGAGCACTGCGCCGAAGGCGGCGATTGCAACCGTGCCGTGAATGTCGTTGTTAGCGATGGTGTCGAGAAAGTAGCTGCCCATGCCGTTCCAGCCGAAGATCTTCTCGCTAATCACGGCGCCCGTGAACACCGTGGGAATCGTGAAGGCCACCTGCGTCGCGACCGGAATGAGCGAGGTGCGAAGCGCGTGGCGGCGAATAGCCTGGGGCTTCGTGAGCCCCTTTGCCCGGGCGGTACGCACGTAGTCGGCGCTGATGTTGTCGAGCAGCAGCGAGCGCTGTAAGAAGTGGATCGAGGCGTACTGCACGAGCACGAGCGCGATCGTTGGTAGCGCGAGGTGTTGCAGGGTGTCTATGAGGACCGGGAAGAAGCCCGTCACCCCCGTACTTGACGACCCCGTCACGAAGAAGATGCGGGTTCCGGCCGCGTCGTTGATGGCGATGCCGAGCATCACGACGGCGAAGGCCGCGACGACGATGGGCACGTTCATTGCGATGATTGAAACCGCCTGCCCAGACGGTCGGCGAATTTGTACTGGCGCGAGGCGGTGAACACGCCAAGACCGATACCGATGAGGGTCGCGAGGATCGTGGCGCCAAGCACGAGTTCGGCGCTCACCCAGATGCGGTACGAGACCTCTTCATTGACCGACTGGCCGACGGGGCTCAGACCCCAGTCCCACCTCGTGACGATTCCTCCGAGCCAGTTCCACCAGCGCTCCCACAGCGGCACGGTGTCGCTCAGGTTGCGTGGCAACAGCTGGTTGACGATTTGCTCTTCGGTCGCTGGAGGGCGGCGCCCGATGAAGTTATTGCGTGGGTCAAGGAAGCCCCAGGCAAGAAAATAGGTGAGGTTGGTTGCCACAAAAATGAGGGCGAGCCATCCGAAAAATCTACGGAGGAGATACCTGGTCAATCTGTTCCTCTTGGGTCAGCGTCGTTGCATGATCGCTCGCCGGTGGGTGCTGGCGAGTGTGCACAAAAGAGACGCAACGGGGTGTGTCGCGATCTGCAAAAGTGCTCGTAAATTCACCCAAACACACATCTTCGTGCGAGTGTTCTTCGTTACCCTGTTGTTGCGAAAGGGTAAGGTATCTCACAAATGAACAGCGTGTTCAAATAGTAGATTTTGGTGAAACAAGCGAAATTCCAGACGAAGGATTACATTACGTCTTGCGGCATCTTTCATATTGCTCGCGAGTAGCTTCCGCAGAAGCGAACGCGAATTTGTCCAGAAAAGCGGTTGGGCTTTTTTGCCCGTCGCTACTTCATTTTGGGCTTTGGCAGGTGCCAGCCCATCTTGTACGAAGTAAGGCGTAGTCCCGTTGCCAAGATTCCTCCGACCACCGAAGCGGTCACGAGGTACCCGGTAAACCACGTGATGGTCATCGCGACCGTGGCGCCGAGAATCGCCGATACGGCGTAGAGCTCGCGCGTGAGAACCCCAGGAATATCGTTGACGAGCACATCGCGAATAACACCACCGCCGATTGCGGCGACGGTGCCGATAAAGACGCTGGTGAGCGGATCGAAGCCTTCCGTGACCCCAACCGCAGCACCGTAGGCCGCGAAGACGCCGAGGCCGAATGCGTCAGAGATGATCTCTGCGCGGCGAATGCGCGCGAGCCCAGGGTGAAAGAAGAACACGAACAGTGACCCCGCAATCGCGGTGCCCCAGTAAGGCCAGTGCACGAAGGCGACGGGTGGCTGCACACCAATGATGAGGTCGCGAATGATGCCGCCACCAATACCGGTCGCGGTACCCACCACGAGAATGCCGAGCAGGTCGAGGTTTCGGCGCACGCCAACGAGGCCGCCAGAAATGGCGAAGGCAAGAATGCCAAAGATCCACAGGGCTTCAAAGACGATTTCACTGGTCGCTGTCACATGAATATTCTACGAGGTCGTCTGCGGGGGTTCTCTCTTCTGTGACAGACATTGGCACAGGTTCGTAAAAGCGTGCGAGCGATCAGGAACGAGTGTTATGTTGGTCGCGTGAACTATCGAGAGCTGTACGCACAGCGTCAGGAGGTCGTCGGCGAAGCATTAGCCGACGGCGATTAGCACGACCACGAGGCCACATCGAGCGAGCTGCTCGACTGTGGCCACCGAATCGAACCCTCACGCACTATTCCCGGGGGCTTGTTTGGCGTGCGTTTCGCAACGAACATTCGGGGCCCCAGAAAGCTTCTCATGCAACCACTCACAGAAACGCTCATTCGTGCATCATTCGTGAATGCCTCGCGCAAAGAGGTTAAAGACCTCTCGCTTGCTCCCTCCTTCGAGACGCTCAGCGACACCGATTGGCAAAAGCTCGACTACCTTGGCTGGCGTGACCCAAAGTTTGCCCGCAGGGCATACGTGGTCGTGCCGAGGATTGATGCGAGCGAGCCGCCGATCGGCGTCATGCTCAAACAAGCCGAGGCTTCACCTCGGTCACGCGCCATGTGCAACTGGTGCCAGGACGTTCGGCTGCCCAACGAGGTGGTGTTCTGGGCCGCGAAGCGCGTTGGCGACGCCGGGCGTAGGGGCAACACCGTCGGAACCCTCATCTGCCGTGATTTTCAGTGCTCGAAAAACGTGCGCAATGATCCGCCTCCCGCATATGAGGGGTATGACGTTGCCGCGGCTCGCGAACTGCGTATTGAAAACATGCGCCTACGGGCCGATGGCTTCGCCGAGATGCTCGTGACCGGCCGATAACACAGTGGAGGTCTCGCATCGTGCCATACGGTGCGAGACCTCCACTGATCGTGAGAGTGCCGAGCTTAGCGGTGGGCTGCCTTGCGGCGAACGCCGTAGAGCGTGACCCCTGCTCCGGTTGCCAGGAGCGCGCCAGCGGCGGCGATCAGGGCGGTGGCATCTGCGCCGCCTGTCTGAGCGAGCTGCTCCTTGGGCGCGGGCTTTGGTGCAGGCTCGGGTTTTGGCGCTGGCTCCGGCTTGGGCGCGGGCTCTGGGTCTGGCTTGGGCTCAGGGTCCGGCTTTGGCTCCGGGTCGGGCTTGGGCTCAGGCTCTGGATCCGGGATGGCCGGCAGCGTGACTGAACAGCCTGCGACAGTGTCCGTGAGCTCGGCATCGGCCTCCCAGGTTTCGGAGTTGACCGAGAACTTGCCGCTTGTGTACGTCGAGCTGAAGCTCTCGAAGAGGGCGACTTCGCCCTCGGCGGTATCAGGAAGCGTGACGGTGAACTGCAGCACGCCCACTGAGTCGTCACCGCTGAACATCGGCAAAAGGTAGTCATCGGGCTTGACCTGCACACCTGAGGCGTCTGAACGCGCGTCGAGATCTTGCAGCCACACGATGTTACCCGTGTTCTCGTCGATCTTTGCGCTCTCCCAAGGCGCCGACTCCTTCTTGAGGTACTCTGTGATGACGACTGAAACGCCGTCATCGTCGGGTTCTGTCGCGACCGACTGTGAGATCGAAAGGTCAGAAACACTGAGCGCCGGGTTGAGCGTCACGGTGTTGGTGGCGAGTCGCAAGTTCTCGGGCTCAAGTGGCAGCGGTACGAAGTAGTTGCCCTTATTGCTCGGTGAAGCAAACGACTTGAAGTCACTCACCGTCACCTCGTAGCTGCGCTCACTGGCCTGGGTGACGAGCACGTTGTACACGTCGCCGTTTCCCCAGTAATGACAAACCGTATCCCCTACCTCAGCGTGAGCCGCAGTACTGCCGAGCAGTACCGATCCGCCAAAAAAGGCGGTTGCGACGACGGAGGCCCCAATCCTCATTTTTTTCATAGTAAGGCAATGCTAGACCGAGGTAGATGATACCGCTAGTGGCAAGCGGTTGTTTTCGCGACCAATGATGTTCAGCGGCGGGATTTGCGGTAGCCGTCAATCGCACCGGTGCCCGCGGCGATAGCCCCAAAAAGCACAGCACCGATGGGCCAAATGACCCATGCAATATGCCAAGCGCTGCCGATGAAACCCCAAGCGAGGAAAATCGCGGTGAGCAGCGGCCAGTAGAAAGCGGCAACGACACCGGTGATGCCGCGCTCGGCCTCTTCAGGCTCGGTCGCTCGGGCAAATTCAGTACCCCGACTCAGTGTCTCTGCGACTGAGTGTGCCCATGCTGAGGGAATCAGTACGGCGAGGCCGGCGGCGACGAAACACAACAGGGCTGCCACGGCAAGAACAACCCAGAAACTCTTCTGTGGTGACTCCTCGATGAGTAGCGCAGCAGCAATGACTGGAACGGGCGAAAGGATCCACAGCGTGATGGCGATCTGGAGTGCTCTGATGCGACCACCCTCGTGCTGTTTCGCGAGGCTCTGTGACCAGACAGCGACCTCGTGGCTCGGTGAGAAGTGATGCTCGCGAATGCGTCGGTACGGTTCGGTCTCCCGTGAAGTCGTGACGATCATCACGACTCCGATCGCGACGAATGCGAGAAGCGTCAGGATGCCCGCGAATGTTGCTGCACTCGGCGAAAGGCTCGCAAAGACGTTTGCCTCGGCTGCTGCGGGGAGCGTGATGATGGCGATGGGCGAGAGTACGAAGAGTGCGACGGCAGTGCTGACCCGAAAGCGAATGGCGTTTTGGGCCTGCGCGTACCCTTTCGCCTCTTCAAGCGTGACTGGAGTGTTTCGAGGGCCCTGCCAGGCTGCGGGCTGGGGTTGGGGCTGTGGGTGGGGCTCGGGGCTGGGGCTCGCGGGTGACCCGATGTCGGTTGAGATGCCAAGCACTGGCGCAATTTCTTCGAGGTTGCCAAAATCGCGAATGACCTGGCCAACGGCCTCGTTTTCAGAGTGCCCTTCGGCGATGAGCCCTGCGTAGGCATCTTCCATCATGGCGCGGAGTTCGAGCTTGGCCTCGAGTAGCCGCGGAGTTTGTGGGTAGGTGCTGAACATAGTCTCGAGGTAGGCAATGATGACGTTCACTGTGGGGCTCCTTCAATGAATTTGTCGACAACGATTTTGGTGCTCTGCCACTCGGCGACCTTGAGCGCGTAGTGCGCGAGGCCCGATTCGGTGAGCTGGTAGTAGGTGCGAGGTTTGCCGCTCGGCGAGACGCCGGCTGAGGAGCTGACAAAGCCTGATGCTTCGAGCCGCTTCACTGCCGAATAGAGCGTGGTTTGTTTGATCGTGTACATCTCGCCGCTCACTGCAGTGATGCGTTGGGCGAGTTCGTATGCATACGAGGGACCCGAGCGGAGGAGGGAGAGGACCATGAGGTCGACGTAGCCGCGAATGGCATCGGCGCTGATCATGTGACTCCTTTCAATTGCATGCTACTGCAAACATACTACGTCACGAGTAGTATGACAAACGTAGCGTCAAGGGTTAATGTTTGAATTGTCTATACTTTTCAGGCAATGAGTGTTACTGTCTCATTGGCAGATACCGCGCTATGGGAGACACGATGAACGCTTTGCACTATGACGACATACGACGCATCGACTACCGAGGGGTCCCTCAGCCAGATTTTTCAACGCTCCCACGAGCTGAACTGAGCGTTGAAGACGCAGCCGAGACCGTGCGCCCGGTATGCGACGATGTGCGTGATCGTGGCGGCGTTGCGGTTCGTGAGATCACCAAGCGTTTCGACGGTGTCGATGTGCCCCGCACAAGGGTGCCAGCGGCGGCGCTCGCCGAGGCGCTCGAGGCGCTTGATCCCGCCGTGCGTGAAGCGCTGACCGAGTCAGTACGCCGTGCCAGGATTGTGCACGAGGCGCAACGGCCCAACGACGTGACGGTGCAGGTTGCCGACGGGGCGACCGTGACCGAGCGGTGGGTCGCGGTAGACCGAGTTGGGCTATACGTGCCGGGCGGTTTGACCGCCTACCCGAGCAGCGTCGTGATGAACGTCATACCCGCACAGGTTGCCGGGGTGCGCTCGCTCACCGTCGCCTCTCCGCCGCAACGTGACACTGGCTTGCCGCACCCGGTCGTGCTCGCCGCGTGTGAGCTTCTCGGTGTCGATGAGGTGCACGCCGTTGGTGGTGCCCAAGCGATTGCCGCCTTCGCGTACGGAACCGACGAGATCGACCCGGTTGATCTCGTGACCGGCCCCGGCAACGTTTTTGTTGCTGCGGCTAAGCGTCTTCTGAAGGGTGTCATCGGCATCGACTCTGAGGCTGGGCCGACCGAGATCGCCGTGTTGGCTGACGACTCAGCCAACGCTCAGCACGTCGCTGCAGACCTGCTCTCGCAGGCTGAGCATGATCCGCGAGCTGCTGCGCTGCTCGTCACTGACTCTGAAGCGCTCGCCGAAGCCGTCGCGCACGAGATGGTTCGCCAGGCGCAAACCGCCGAAAATCGTGAGCGCATTGTTGTGGCGCTTCGCGACCAGTCAGCGCTCGTGCTTGTCGATTCGATTGACGTAGGGCTCGCTGCGGTGAACCACTGGGCACCAGAACACCTCGAGGTCATCACTCGTGATGCAGAGCGCGATGCGGCGCGCGTGCGCAACGCTGGAGCCGTGTTCATCGGGCCGTACTCGCCAGTGAGCCTCGGTGACTACCTCGCCGGTTCGAATCACGTCTTGCCCACTGGTGGCACGGCCCGGCACAGTTCGGGGCTTTCGGTGCAGAGCTTTGTGAAGGGCATTCACGTGGTGAACTACGACCAGCGGGCGCTCACCGAGGTTGCCGATCATATTGCGGCGATCGGCGGCGCCGAGAAGCTGCATGCGCACGTCGCTGCGGTACAGGTGCGTGTCGCAGGAGGCGCGGCATGAGCCAGATCTTGCCACCCCTTCAGGAACGTTTGCAAGGCAAGGAGCCCTACGGCGCCCCGCAAATTGATGTTCCAGTGAGGCTCAATACGAACGAGAGCCCCTTTGCGCTGAGCGATGCGCTCGTCGCCGATATTGCGACAGCCGTTGCCGCAGCCGCACGCGGTGCGAACCGGTATCCAGACCGCGACGCCACACTCTTGCGGGAGCACCTCGCAGGATACCTTGCAGAGACGACGGGGGTGACGCTGCCCGTATCGAGCCTCTGGGCGGCCAACGGCTCGAACGAAGTGCTGCAACAGCTCCTCATGGCTTTTGCGGGGCCTGGCCGCACCGTGCTCGGGTTTGAGCCGAGCTATTCGATGCACCGAACCCTCGTCGAGGCAACCGGCGCCACCTATGAAGCCATTGACCGCGGTCCTGATTTTGGCATTTCGCTGGACGATGCGCTCGCGGCGATCGAGCGGGTAGAACCCTCGGTGATCTTCTTGTGCACCCCCAATAACCCCACCGGGGGCTCGCTGGATCCCGAGACGGTTCTTGCCATTCACGACGCGACCGATGCGCTCATCGTGCTCGATGAAGCTTACGTCGAGTTTTCGCACACGCCATCGCTCCTGCCACTCATCGAGTCTCGACCCCGCCTCGTCGTATCGCGAACCATGTCAAAGGCATTTGGGCTCGCGGGGGCCAGGGTCGGCTATCTCGCGGCCGACCGCAGGGTCATCGAGGCCGTGCTGCTCACGAGGCTGCCGTACCATCTCTCATCCATTACGCAGGCGGTTGCCCTCGCCGCACTTGAGCACCGGGCTTCGTTGCTCGCGGGTGTTGAAGCCGTGAAAGTGCAGCGCGATCGCATTGTTGCAACCCTGCGCGACCGGGGCGTGAACGTCGCCGATAGCGACGCAAACTTCGTACTCTTTCGAACCCCGGGTAGTGACGGTCACGAGGTGTGGCAGCGCTTGCTCGACCGTGGTGTGCTCATTCGCGATGTGGGGCTCGGCGGTCACCTTAGGGTCACGGCAGGGACCGAACAAGAGACCACCCGCTTTCTCGATGCGCTCGAAGAGGTCATGGGTGACACCCTGGGAGGAACGGGGCAATGAACCAGGCAGCAACGGGGCTGAAGCGCACCCCGCTTCACGAGCACCTATATGCACAGCTCAGTGAGCAGATCACGAGCGGGCGCTTCGCCGAGGGCGAGCAGTTGCCCCCGGAGCTCGAACTTGCGAGTCAGTATGGTGTGAGCCGGGGAACCGTGCGCCAGGCGATCGCGCGGCTCGCGGCCGAGGGGCTCGTTGACCGAACCGCTGGCAGGGGAACCTTCGTTTCTTCGCGCCGGCTGGTGTATGCCGCCCGAGAACTCCTCGGCTTCTCGGCGCAAATTCGTGCCAGCGGCAGGGTGCCGAGTTCACAAGTCATCGGCGTCGAGGTCGTTGACGCGAGTGCTCAAGAGCACGGCACTGTTTTTGGTGACCTGGTGCAGCAGTTGCTTTCAATCACCCGAGTGCGGCAGGCAGACGGCGAACCGATTGCGCTCGAACACCTCCTCCTTCCGTTTCCAAGATTCGCTGGTTTGCGCGACCTCAATCTCGAAGACCGTTCGATCTATGACACTCTCGAAGCGGTGTTTGGAGTGCAGCTCACGCTGGGCCAATTCTCGCTTGACATCGCCGATCTCGACGATTCGCAAGCAGCCCTGCTGGGAGAGAAGAAAGGCAGCGCGGCCTTCGCCATGAGCGGGTGCGTGCGCGACCAGCTTGGGCTCGCAGTTGTCTCGGTGCGCTCACTCTATCGGCGGGATCACTTCTCGTTTACCTTTTCAACGCCGCGTGACACCCACCAGTCGCTGCAGTATGCACAGCCGAGGTTAGTGATCGCTCCGGTCGAGTAAAATCTCGCACGACACGGCCGGTTCAGCTGCGCTACGACCGTCGCTCAATCTGGTAAATCGCTGTGAGTGTATGACTCTCAGGTAGCCGCAATCTGGCTTGAACAGCGCGTTATGGGCGTGCCTTTTGGGCAAAAGGAATCAAAAAACCGCTGCTAGTATGTGCGTTGTGATGGGACACCAAGGGGAATTGGAAGAGCAGCCTATCTCAGACCAAGAGCTCTGCGACACTATTCGTCGTGGAGAAGCGTGGCCCCTGGCCACCCTCTGGCAGAGATACCACGGCATGGCTCTCTCCTGGGCGCGCCGCAAAGATCCGGTGCACGCTGAAGACGCGGTGGCCGATGCCTTTGACGCGGTCTATCAGAGCCTGTTGCAGGGCAATGGCCCCACCGACTCGTTCGGCGGGTACCTTTACAAGACGATCAACACACAGCTCGGGCGTTACTGGGAAACCGGTAAGCGCGAGGGCACCGCTCACGATGAGGATCGCTTCGATCCGCTCATCGTTGCGGGCGACGAGCAACTTTCAGAAGCCGAGCAGCGCACCGCAGCGCTCGCGGCGCTCGAAGATTTGCCGCTGCGCTGGAAACGGGTGATTCTCGAGGTCGATGTCGCCGGAAGACCGGTGCAAGACGTTGCCCTCGAACTCGATATGTCGCCAAACTCGACCTCGGTACTCCTGAAACGTGCCAGGGAGGGCCTCAAGAAGTCCTGGCTCACGAAGATGCACCCGCCACGAGGCCTTGACGCAGATTGCGCGGCGTGCGTTGCTGACTTTAACGAGATTCGGTGGGGCCGCAAGAAGAGCAAGCGACGTGCCGAAGCCGAGATGCACCTGCACAGTTGCGCCCAGTGCAGCACGCGCTGGAAGAGCTTCGCTGAGCAGGCAAGCATTATCGGCATGGTGAGCGCGGGCGTGCTGACCCTGGACAAGGCCGGAAGGCGCAAGGCGGCAATTGCTTCGGCGGTTGCGGTGACCGTGACGGTCGCGGGTGCTGTCGCTGTTGTCGCCGGCGTGATGGGCCCGCTCGGTGGCGACACCGTGATCGAGCCGAAGAAACCGGTTTCGGTGACCGAAACTCCAGACAAGCCCTCCGTCGGTGAAGCTGAGCAGGGTACATCTGACCTTCGCGCCGATGACGGTGAGCAGCCACCCGCAGACGGCGAAAGTCGCGGCGACGGTGCGGCCGATGCCCCGCAACCCCAGAACGGCGAGTCAACAACTCCTGGCGAAAGAAGCGAGCGAAACCCGGGCGGGGGCGGATCGATGGGCCAAGACCAGGTCTTGGAAACTCCCTTTGGCTACACCGAGTTCGCGAACGAGGCCGAGGTCAACGTGAATGATCTTGACCTTGACGGCGACGGCACCCCGGGCGCTAAGACGAACGAGGTGCGAACCCGTTGGGGCTCGGCGAGCTTTATCAAGGTTGATGCAGAGCATCCCGGCAAGGGTCTTGAAGGAGCGGTGTTTCGGGTGCTCTCGAGTGAGAAGACTGCCGAGTGCAGGCTCGACGATGACCTCACCATCGTGACTGCCGATGATGGATCGGAGTATCACGTTCACTCGGGCGAGAACGGGCTCGTTGAGGTGCCAGGCCTGTGGGTCGGCGATGATGAGCTGAACGGTGGCACATACACGAATGGTCTTTCGCAGCGCTGCTATGTGCTCGAAGAGATCGTCGCGCCGAAGGGGTACGAGCTGCCAGAGGGAACCGCAGCGCGAACCGAAATGATCATCGGGCAGACCTCGGCCGAGACCGGCGGGGCACCAAAAACCATCACGAACAAGGCCAAGCCCGGGTTGCTTTCGATGACCGGAAGCACGGGGCTGTGGATCACGCTCGCTTGCGGCTTGCTGCTCGTTGCCGCGGGTGGCGTTTTCGTGACGAAGCGACAGCGAAAGAGCACCACCTGACGCCCCACGCGGTCTCGCCCGGTGTGTTCGTGACGCGGTTCGAAAAATATTTTCTCGAACCGCGTCACATTTGTTTCACCACGCTCTCTTAATCTTCGAAGGGCTTTGCTCAAGAAGCTCTGAGATGGAAAAGGGGAGAGCAGTGGGGGCTGTTTTGGCTGCTGGGAATACCAGGGAATACGCCGGGCATCTCACGTTCTTTTCTCGCCCGTTGGGCACGTCGAAAACCTCGACTCGTGCTTTCAGCTTGAGCAAACTGGGGGGATTTCTTGCCCCGAAAACCAAGGTCACCGAGGTGTTGGTGGTTGAGAAAGGAATGGATTGATGTCAGGTATGAGTGTTGGGCGCGGGTTGCGTCGTGGTTTGGCGGTGACTGCGGTTGCTGCGGTTGGTGTGGCTGGGTTGTTTGCGGGGGCTTCGGCTGCGCAGGCGGTTGAGATTGATCCTGGTGCGCAGGGTTCGTTGACGGTGCATAAGTATGAGAATCCGGGTCAGGGTGGCATGCATCCTGATGGTTCGGGTGTGAAGCCTTCGTCGAAGCCGATTGACGGGGTGGTGTTTGAGTATTGCCCGATCGAGGATGTTGATCTGCTGGATGGGTCGAACACTGGCTGGGATGCGTTGACGGTTCTGGGCAAGGATGCTGCAGCGTTGAAGGGTGCCCGTTCGGGGCAGTCGCTGGGTTCGTATTCGTTGGGTGCGTGTCATGAGCTTCCCGCGACGGTTGATGGTGTCGCGTCAAGTGGGCTGCTTGATTTGGGTGCGTATTTGGTGCGTGAGACGAAGGTTCCTGAAAAGGTGACAAAGAAGTCAGAGCCTTTCATTGTGACGATCCCGACGCCCGCGACGGGTGAGAAGGGTGATGGTGCGTCGTGGGTGTATGACGTGAATGTGTACCCGAAGAATGATGTGGGTGATAAGCCTTCGAAGACGATTCAGAACCAGCCCGAGAACGGGTTCGTGGTGGGTGCTGATGTTGATTACCGGGTGTCGCAGGTACTTCCCGCGGTGACTGATGATCATTACACGAAGCTTGTGGTGAGTGACACGCTTGATGCCCGCCTGAAGGGTGAGGGTACGCCTGTGGTTCAGGTGAATGGTGTGACGGTTACGTCGGGGTATACGGCTGCGTGGACGGTGAACGGTGAGGGCCGGTCAGTGTTGACGGTCTCGTTTGACGAGGCGGGTCTTGCCGGGCTGAAGACGGGTGACACGGTGACGGTTGATTTTGTTGCGGTGGTTCAGTCGTTGGGTGATGGTGAGATCGCGAACCAGGCGTTTGTGAATGTGAATGATCTTGATCTTGATGGTGACGGGAAGCCGGGTACCCCGACTGATGAGGTGTGGACTCGTTGGGGTGGTCTGATGGTGCAGAAGATTGATGCTGGTCAGGCTGGTAAGGGTCTTGAGGGGGCTGAGTTTAAGCTTCTGATTAGTGATGTTGCTTCGGGTTGTGTTGCTGATAAGACCCTGCCTGCGGTGACGGGTGCTGATGGGAAGGAACTGAAGCTGGTTTCTGGGAAAGATGGTGTGATCACGGTTCCTGGGTTGTGGATTGGTGATGATGAGCTTCAGGGTGGCACGATGACGAATGGGTTGAAGGAGCGTTGCTACGTGCTGGTTGAGACGAAGGCTCCTACTGGGTTTGTGTTGCCTGATGAGGATGAGGCGCGTACTGAGGTGGTTGTGAAGCCTGGTGAGGTGTCGGTGTTCTCGAAGCAGGTGAAGAACGTGCAGCAGGAGGTTCCTGAGTTGCCGATGACTGGTGGTGCTGGTCAGGTGTTGTTGGTTGTTGGTGGTCTTGCGTTGGTGGCGGTTGCTGCTGGTTCGGTGATGGTCACACGCCGCAAAAACACCACCGCGTAGTCACCGCAACTCGCAGAGTGTGAAGGGTGCCCACCGCGGTACGCTTCTTGTAAACCGCCGGCCTGGCGAAGTATCCCCCGTGCCTCGCCAGGCCGGCAAAACCCTTAGAAATGTCACGATCTTGTGGCCGAGGAGACAACATGAGCCGCCACGCTACCGCAGCGACCGCCCCGGGAGGGCAGAACGCTGAGCAGGGCGAATCCCAGACTGTTGAGCAGCAGGCGCCGCAGGGGCGGGCTGCGAAACGGCGTGCCGAGCGTCGCCGCAAGCCTCCGTTTGGTGCGTGGGTAACTTTCGTGTGCTGGCTGCTCGGGGTAGGGGTGCTGTTGTATCCCACTGCCTCGGCATGGCTGTCGCAGGTGAACCAGTCTTCGCTCGTTGGCCTCTACGACGAAGAGCTCGCGAACGTGAAGCCTGACATGGCCTCCCAAATTCATGAGGCACAGCGGTACAACGAAGAGCTTTCGTCGGGGGCCTTGCTCGAAGCTGGCGCGAACGTTGCGGTTGGCTCCGGTGAACTGCGTGACAACGAGCTGCGCTACAGCGACCAGCTTGCGACCCCGAGCGGGGTCATGGCGAGGCTGCGAATTCCCTCGATTAAGGTCGACTTGCCGATCTACCACGGCACCGATGAAGAGACGCTTCTCAAAGGGCTGGGGCACCTTGAGGGCACCTCGCTTCCCGTTGGCGGCGACAGCACCAGGTCTGTGATCACCGGTCACCGCGGGCTCGCGAGCGCTCGAATGTTCACCGACCTTGACAAGGTCGAAGAGGGCGACACCTTTACCCTCGAGACGTTTGGTGAGGTGTTGACCTACCGGGTGCGGGACGTGGCCGTTGTTGAGCCAGACCAGACCGAAACGCTTCACCAGGAGCCTGGTGAAGATCTCGTCACGCTCATCACGTGCACGCCGCTTGGCGTGAACACGCATCGAATTCTCGTGACCGGAGAGCGGGTTTCGCCGACGCCTGAGGCTGATCTTGATGCCGCGGGCGAGCCGAGCGGGTTGCCGGGCTTTGCCTGGTGGGCCGTGGGGTATGGCGGGGCTGTTTTGCTCGGTGTCGCGTACCTCGTGTGGTCGTCGAAAGGGCCGAAAAAGGCGGCGGATCCTGCCGCATCGAAGCTTCCCGAGACCGGTAGCGCCGAAGGCTGACCGCGAACGCTAGCGTGTCTGCTGCAGGCTTCGTAGCGCGAGCCAGATGGTCGCGCGGTCGTCGGCCGACTGGAGTGAGAGCCCAAGGAGTTGCTCAACGAGGTCGATTCGTTTTGCGAGGGTTTGCCGGTGCACCCCGAGCTGACGTGACGCATCACTCCAGGAGCCGTGGTGCTGCACAAAGACGGTGAGGGTCTCGAGCAGCGTTTCGGCTTGCGGGCCCGCGTGGAGTACGGGGTCGAGTACCGAGGTGAGCATCGCCTGCTGTGATGCCGTGAAGTGCATGAGCGCGTGACGCATCGAGCTCAGCTCGCGAAAGTGCAGCACATGCTGGCCCTCAACGCTCGTTGCTGAGAGGGCCTGGCGAGCCTGCTGCAGGCTGGCTTCAAGCTCGGTTCGTGGCAGCAGTGAACCGGTTCCGAGGTGGAGCCTCTCGTCGCGATACGCCCTGAACTCCCGGGTTTTCTCCTCGAGTGACGAGAGTACGGCTTTGGTCGCAAACCCGAAGACTTCTGAACCCGTTCCGTAAAAGAGGTGCGGAAAACCGCTCTGCGTGAGCCACCGAGCCACCATATTCTCGACGTCGGTGTATTTCGTTTTTGACGAAAAGACAAAGGCTGCGAGGTGCGAATCGGTGATGGTCCAGTCTGAGAGCAGGGCGCTCGCATCGTCGCCGCCGCGCACGAGCGTGTCTACGATGGCTTTGCGGCCGAGGCGCTCGGTCTCTGACGGGTCGGTGGTGCGCAACATGAGCGCGATGATGTTCGCAGCGAGTGCCGCGATCGACCTGGCCCGGTACGAACTCGATCCGCGAGCCGCGATGACGAGGCGTGCGCTCGTGCGCCCGCCCGATTCAATGACGTGTACCTGTAGTCCCGGGTAGCGCACCTTCACCGGGCGGTTCAGCACCACCGAGATTGCGTCGTCAATGTGAAGACGGCCGGCCGCAACGCTTGTGAGCACCTGGCCGTGCGCGTCGAGGAGCACGGCCCAGCCGTCAATGAGCGATGAAAGTTGGTTGAGCACGCCCTCGACGCCGCCCACACTCGCGACCTTGGTGAGCACTCGTGCCGCGGTCGTGAGCATGCGGTCGTCGGCCGCGAGGTAGTTCGTGAGCACTGTTTCGAGCGAGCTGAAGAGGTCGGCCGGGGGCACCTTCGCGCCGAGCATGGCGGCGAATCCGGCCTCGGCCACTGCGTGCTCGAGCTCGGGGCTGTGCTCAGACGAAGCGAGAATGCATCGGCGCAGGAGGTCGCACTGTTCACTCTCGGGGGTTTCGAGCAGTGTCTCGATCTGTTTGGCTGAGCAGGTGACGAGCGTGTGGTGCACCTCAGAGCCCTTGACGATGAGCTCGTCAAACCGCACCACTTCGGCCACGGTCTCGTCGAGATCGTGCAGCCCGTGAATTGATTCTGGGGTGAAGCGGGTGATGAGTTGTCTTAGGGTCAACGCCATACCCAGAGTGTACAAGATGGTGATGGCCTGCTGTCAGAATCATCATGATGCGCATTGTGTCTGCGGGGTGTTGCTTTATAAGCTCAGGTGTCTTCACGCTCCAACAGAGAGGTTACAGTCATGAAAGCAGTCGTCTTCCGAGGGCCAGACCACGCCATCGAGTACACCGACGTTGAACTCGCGGCCCCGAAACGGGGTGAAGTTCGGGTCAAGATCGTGGCAGCCGGAGTATGCCACTCAGACCTGCACGTCAAGCGCGGTGAGTGGGAGGTTGCAGCACCGCTCGTCATGGGCCACGAGGGCTCGGGCATTGTCACCGAACTCGGTGAGGGCGTTACGTCACTCTCAGAGGGCGACCACGTCGTACTCAGCTGGGTGCCACCGTGCGGCGAGTGCCGCTTCTGCAAGTCGGGCTACGAGGCCCGCTGCCAGCTCGTTGCCGATCTCGTTGCACCCCAGGGCGTGCTCTTCGACGGCACCTCGCGCATGAGCATCGGCGATGAGACCATTCAGCACTACCTCGGCGTCTCGTCATTCTCAGAAGAGGTCATCGTTCCTGCTTCGGGCGCAATCAAGGTGCGCGATGACGCGCCGCTCGACGTGCTCGCGCTCGTGGGCTGTGCTGTTGCAACCGGCGTTGGCGCCGTCACGAACACCGCGGGTGTCGAGCCCGGCTCAACCGTCGCCGTGATCGGTTGCGGCGGCGTCGGCCTCAACGTTGTCCAGGGCGCACGCCTTGCGGGCGCAGAGCGCATCGTGGCGATCGATCTTCGCGAAGAGAAGACCGAGATGGCAGTGCAGTTCGGGGCGACCGACCGCATCAACGCATCAGACGGCGACGTCGTTGAGCAGCTTAAAGAGCTCCTGCCCGATGGCGTTGACTACGCCTTCGACGCTATCGGTCGTGTTGAGACGACCGAGCAGTCGATTCAGATGCTCAGCCTCGGTGGCGCATCGGTGATCGTCGGCCTGCCTCCCACAGGGGCAAAGGCAAGCTTCGAGCCGCTCGTGCTCGCCGAAGCAGACCAGCGCATCCTGGGCTCGAACTATGGCTCGGTGCGCCCATCAATCGATATTCCTGCGCTCGTCGATCGCTACATGGACGGCCAGCTGATTCTCGATCCGCTCATCTCGGGACGCGTGCCCCTCTCGCAGGCCGCGCAGGCTCTCGAAGATCTGCAGGCCGGTAGCGCGCTTCGCACCCTGCTCATTCCGGAAGCATAAGGGGCGCCGTACATGTCAACGACGAAACCTCAGGTAGATTCGGGCCTCCGCGAGGGGGTCATGTCAGGTCCTGAGCTCGCAGCCCAAGCCATCGCGAGCATTGCCCCGAGCGCCGTGATCGCCTTTACCGCCGCCGAGATTTTCATGGGCGCGGGCACCGGAACGCTTTACGCGTTCGCCCTCGCGACCATCGTGATCTTGTGCGTCGGCTACATCGTCTCGATGTTCGCGAAGCTCTTCCCGTCGGCGGGCTCGCTCTACACGTACGTCGCCAAAGGGCTCGGCCCGGTCGGCGCCTTTACCGCGGGTGCCGCCCTCATGATCGGTTCGTGGGGCATCGCCACCGGATCACTCAACGGCTCGGTCTCGTTCTTCATGGACACCCTGCGCTTGCTGGGCTTCGACGGGGTGCAAGGAACCGGCTGGACCGTGGCCCTCACGATTCTTATCGGTGGCACCGCGGTGTTCTTCACGATTCAGGGCATCAGGGCCTCGGCACGCGTCTCGTTCGTGCTCGAGATCATCTCGATCGTCATTATTCTCGTGCTGCTGATCGCCGGCCTGTTCTGGGCCGTCAAAGCGGGTTGGAACCCGTCGCACTTCAAACTTTCTGAGACGCCGTTTGAAGGGGTCGGTGCCGGCATGGTGCTCGCGATTCTCGGCTTCGTGGGCTTCTCGTCGGCCGATGCGCTCGGTCGCGAGGCGAAGAACCCGAAGGTCGCGATTCCGCGCGCCATCATGTGGAGTGCTCTTGGCGTTGGCATTCTCTATATCTTCTCGGCATACACGCAGATCGTTGTTCTGGGCGATGACCTCGCAACGGTTGCGAGCCCGCTCGAAGCGATCAACGAGAAGATCGGTATGCCCGTCTGGTTCGGCCCGCTGCTCGTGTTCGGTGTCGCAGCTTCGTTCTTTGCCGTCGTGGTTGCCCCACTCAACGTCGTGGGCCGCATCATCTACGTCATGGGTAAAGAGGGCGTGCTACCGGGAAGCTTCGGTCGCACGCACGAAAAGCACCTCACGCCTCACCGCGGTCTGCTCGTCGCCGGCGGCCTCACGATCGCCGTCGATGTTGTGCTCATTCTCTTCAAGAACGAGCCGATGGACATGCTTGTGTGGATCGATACCTATGGAACGTACGGCTATATGCTCTCGTATTCACTGGTTGCGATCGCTGGCGTTGTCTACCTGCGCAAGCAGGGCATTAAGAACCGCCTCGTGCCAATCTTTGCCACCGTCTCAGTTGCCGCGATGGCTTACGTGTTCTATGCCAATATCTGGCCGGTTCCGGCGTTCCCGATGAACGTTATCCCGTACCTCTTCCTCATCACTATGGTGCTTGGTTTCGTGCGATTCGGCTACGCGTCGAAGCGTGACCCTGAGATGAAGGGGCGTATTGGCAACACGCACACCGAAATGATGGAGGGCATCGGCTAAGGCCCCTATCCATCGATACAGAGCCACCGCTCGGGTTTTCTACCCGGCGGTGGCTCTTTTCGTGTCGACCGGGATTATGAGGCAAGGCTAGCCGTGTGCCTAGTACTTGGATACTCTTAACCAGATATACATTGCGGGAGAGAGAATGTTCGGGCCACTGACAGCAGGGCTATTCCCGCTACGAGGGGAATGTACCGATGAAAAAACACGTGTTTGGCCAAACGCTTGCTTCGGCGACGATCGCGGCCTTGCTGGTACCCGCGCTCATGAGTTCGGCCCACGCCGAACCGCTCGCTGATGGTCAGCCCTCTCCCGAGGTCGGTACGCTCGCTGGCGGCACCGAGGTTACGATCGATCTTCCTGAGCCGCCGCTTGGGCCTGACTTAGTTTCTATCCATGCTGGCAGTTTTACCACCCTTGCCCTTGGTGCTGATGGCAATGTCTATGGATGGGGTGCAAACAAGATTGGCGGTGTTGGTAACGGAACCAACAAAGAACAACCGGCGCCCGTGAGAACTCACCTGCCAGCGGGTGCGAAGGTGCTCGACTATGAGACCGGCCTCAACAACTCTTACGCGGTTCTTGACGACGGCTCTGCCTACTCGTGGGGTGCACATGATCAGGGGCAGCTCGGAATCGGACCTGCATATTTTCCGCTGCGTGAACCTGTGCCCATTGCGGTGCCCGAAGGCGTAACATTTGCTGAAATTCTCGCTGGTAAAAACTTCGCCATTGCCCTCGACACTGAGGGAAACGCCTACGGTTGGGGCAAGAATGAGCAAGGACAAATCGGTCAGGGCAGCGCCAACACCTCCGCCGTGGAAAGAGTGCCTGCTGCTGTCATGATGCCTGAGGGAGTGACGTTCACCTCGGTGAGTACCGTGGGAACTCACACGCTCGCAATCGGCTCTGACGGCAACACCTATGCGTGGGGTTACAGTAACCAGGGCTTGCTTGGCATAGCGAATGAGTCACCCAAGGCGATCAAAGAGCCAACCCGTGTTACCACCCCGCGGGGTGTGAAGTACACGAAGGTCATTGCAGGCTGGAACTATTCGCTCGGGCTTGGCGATGACGGGAAATTGTACTCCTGGGGTTCGAATGCCCATGGCTACCTTGGGATCGGCAGTAAAACCGCGAGCAAGACAGCAACGCCGGTTGCGCTTCCCGGTGGTACGTATGTCAAGGACGTTTCTTCGGGCGGTGAGCACGCGCTCGTGCTCACCGAAGAGGGGGAAATCTATGCCTGGGGTCTCAACAAAAACGGTGAGGTCGGTAATGGTGTCGTCTTGAACGCACAAGGTGAGGTGGCGGAAGGGAAAGAAGCAGATGTTGAGCAGCCGGTACTCGTGCAGAGTCCGGATGGTGTTCGCTTCACCACGATTAACGCTGGCGATGGTTTCTCGTTTGGCATTGCCGAAGACGGCACCTCATACGGTTGGGGACGCAACGAGCTCAGTCAGCTGGGAAACGGAACGCATAAAGGCACCTCGGTGCCTGTTCCGGTGTCGCTGCCCATCGTCACGGCCGAGGCGACCGAGGTGCTCTTTGACGGAGTCCCTGGAACTCACCTGAAGAACGCGGGCGATAAGGTAACCGTCGTAACCCCAGCAGGAACCGGATACGGGGCAGTTGATGTTCAACTGGGTTGGGCCGCGAACACGATCGCTCAGCACCCCGTCACCTTCGAAAAGGGATTTACCTACATTGACCTCCCTCGGGTGAGCGAAGCGAGTGAATCTTCTGGCCTTCTCGGCGATACGGTCACGTTCAGTACGGAGCTGTTCGGCTCACCCGCTCCGCAGCTTACCTGGTCATTCAGTATCGATGGCGGTGCAACGTGGGCTGCGGTATCGAAAGATCGCGGCGAGAGTGTGAGTACCGATGGTGCACAACTCTCGGTGACGATCACCCCTGAATCGGCAGAGACCCTCTACCGTGTTCACGCGGTCAATGATTATGGCGAAGCGACCTCTGACTCGTTCACGATCTCGGTCCCGAATTACCAGGTCACGTTCGAGAGCGCCGGGGGAACTGCAATCGAGCCGGTTACCGTCATAGGCGGCGCCTCGCTATCGAAGCCTGCCGACCCCGAGCGCGGGGGATTTACGTTTACCGGATGGTACACCGACGAGGGTACTGAAACCCCGTATGATTTTGAGGCACTGGTGACCGGAGAAATGACGCTCTTTGCCGGGTGGAGCGAGAAGAAAGATCCGGGCGTTGACGCTGTTCCTACCGACCCGATTGATCCCGTTGACCCGACAAAACCGACACCCACAAAGCCTGGTGAAACGCCAGGCGGCCCTGGTCTCGCTACGACCGGCCAGGCGGGCATCGGCTCAGTAATGCTCGGAGTAGCCGCGCTACTGCTACTCAGCGTCGGCGGTGTGTTCTTCGCGCGTCGAACGCGGCCAACGGCCAAGCAGTAGCCGTGACCGCGTAGCACGGTGACAGGGCGGGCGAGAGCCCGCCCTGTACACTTTCTGTATGGCTATTGGCGCGACGATGTATATCTTCGACGTGCAGCTGGCAGACGTCGATCGTGGTGTGTACGAAGACTTTGCCCTGCGCGTTGCGAAGCATCCTTCTGAAACCGACGAGTTCATGGTGACGCGGCTCATTGCGTACTGTCTCGAGTATGGCGAGGGCATCGCGTTCGGGTCGGGAGGGGTCTCGTCGACCGACGAGCCGGCGGTGCTCGTGCGCGATCTTACGGGAGCGATTATGACGTGGATCGAAGTTGGCGCCCCAAGCGCCGAACGCTTGCACAGTGCGAGCAAGGCGGCCGAGAACGTTGCCATCTATACTCACCGTGACCCAGAGAAGGTGCTTGCGCCCCTCACGGGCAAGAAGATTCACCGGGCCGAGACTCTTCGGGCATACAGTCTGCAGCCCGACTTCGTTGATGGGATTGTCGACAAACTCTCGAGGCGCAACACCGTGACGGTTTCGCGCACCGAGGGGCAGCTCTACCTTGAATTGCACGGTGAGTTGCTGCACGCCGAGATCGGCGAGCACACGATCAGCTGAGCCGGCTGGAGGGTGCAGCCGATCGTGCGAACGGTGCGGTAACGTTCGCGTGCAATAATGACACGGTGCAACGCCCCACATCACTCATACGCTTGGCGCTCGCAGGAGCGACGCTGCTGCTCGCTCTGCCATCATGCGCCCAGGCTGGGGCGCAGCCCGTTGCCGTGCGCGACGGCTTTCCTGAGCGAGGAGTCGCCGATTACCAGCTCGGTGGCGCATACGAGCCGCCAGAAGCAGTGACGATTGTCGAACGTGACAGTGCTGACGACCCGGCCCCTGGTCGATACAACATTTGCTACGTCAACGGTTTTCAGACCCAGCCCGCCGACGCTGAAGCATGGCTTACTGTGTCGCCGAGCGTTGTGTTGCACGACGCTGCCGGGCAACCGGTCTTTGATCCTGCGTGGCCCGACGAGATGATTCTCGATACCTCGACCGAGGCAAAGCGCGAGGCGATTATGTCCCGGCTCGAACCGGTGCTTGCCGAGTGCGCGAAGAAAGGATTCAATGCGGTTGAGTTCGACAATCTTGACACGTTCTCCCGCTTTGAGGGGCTTGTGGCCGAAGCGGGTAACCTGGCGCTCGCATCGCTCCTCGTGAATGCTTCACACGAACTTGGGCTTCAGGCCGGGCAGAAGAACACCCCGCAACTCGGTAAGAGCGGCCGCGATGAGGCGGGCTTTGACTTCGCTGTTGCAGAGGAGTGTGTTCGCTTTGCTGAGTGCGAGGCCTATACAGGGGTGTACGGCAAGCGCGTGATCGACATTGAATACTTTGACGACCTCCGGGGGTCGGTCGAGATGACCTGCGCTGACCCCGCTCGCCCAGACATGACGATCGTGCGAGACAGAGATCTGGTCCCGATCGACAACGGCGAGTATGCCTATCACGTGTGTGGCGAGTAGTCACTCTCAGCTTGCGCCATGGGGCGTTCCTTCGTGAGCTCCAGTGTGGGCTGTAGTGGGTTCGAGTATATCCAGCTACCCGGGAGATCTCGGGTGTGATTAAACTTGGCGAAGCTGGTTGGCGAAGCTGGTTGGCGAAGCTGGTTGGCGAAGCTGGTTGGCGAAGCTGGTTGGCATCGCGAGGTGCGAGGCCCCGGTACTCACCGCACGAGGTGGGCGAGAGAGAGGAAACGCGAATGATCGGTGGCATGCTGATTGGAGCGGCCGCGCTCAACGTATATGCGGTGCTACTGGTCGTGTTTCGAGCGGTCGGCTTTCGTACGAAGCTCTATCGCCCCATGCTGTGGAACGTGTGGCTCTCCATCACCCCGATTCTCGTCATGGGCGTCGGGGGCATCGTCTCGCTGCTCCTTCTCAGCGTGAACGCGACTCTCGGGGTGCTCAGCACCGTGTTGTTTGGCATCGCATGGCTGCTGCTCTTGCCGAACGCGAGCTACCTCATCACCGAGCTCAACTTTTCACACCGACGAGAGAGCGACCCGGTACCGCTCTGGTATGACATCATCCTGGTTATCTCGCTCGCGATGTCGGGCGTGCTGAATACGATAATGAACGTCTTTCTTGCACACCTCATGTACGCGGCGAGGCTTCATGGAGACGCAGCTTCATCGCTCCTGAAGCCAGATGCGCTTGGTTTCGTTGGGCTCGTGCTCCTGCTGCTCGGGTTCGGCATGTACCTCGGGAGGTATCTGCGGCTCAATAGCTGGGACATTCGCAGCCCGAAACGCCTCACCGCAAAGGTGTGGGGTCACTTTCGAGAGCCCACAAACCTCAGGGCGGGCGCCGCGTTCACGCTCACTTACGCGGTCTTTCTCGGCGTGATGTACGTCGCGGTAGCGGGAACTGCGGTGCTTGGGCTTGCGATGCTCGAAGAGGTGCGCAGCGCAGTGCTTCCGTGACCGTTCAGGCCTGCGCTAAGCCTGTTCTTTGAAGCGAACGAGCCGTTCGTGGCCGCTCTCTTCAAGCTCGACGACCTGAGATCTTGACTTGAGGAAGTCTGAGAACGAACGAAATCCGAGGGCCTTTTCATTGAATGATGGATCCATGCGCCGCATCTGTTGCTTCACCGCCGAGCTGTGCAGCCAGCCCGAGTCTTCCTTCTCAAGGCCGAGCCAGAGCGCCCGAATGAGCAACCCCGTGACGGCGGTATCGCGCTGCTCATCATCGTCTTCGTCGTGGAAGTCGGTGTCGCCTTCCTGCTGTGGCGAAGGGTCTTTCTGGGCCACAGACTCGCTCGCGTTCGGTGATCGCTTCTTCTGCGTGCCAGCGCTGGGATCCGCTGCGGTTTCGGTCGCGGCCTCTGACTTCGCGCGCGCCTCAGCCCCGCCCTTGGCCCCCTTGTTGCTCCCGGTGCGGCTCACGGGCTGGGGGAGTTCGATGCCGGGGAGCGACTCGTAGGTCGCAAACTCGTCAACGGCTGCCGCGAGCGACTTCGCGGTCGAGCCAGCGACGCCGATGCCCACGACGTACCGGCCGAGGCGTTTACAGCGCTGCGCGAGCGGTACATAGTCTGAGTCGCCGGCGACGATGACCATGTGGCTCAGGTCATCGAGCCGAAACATGTCTTCAACCGCGTCAACCGCGAGACGAATGTCGGCCCCATTCTTCGCGTATGCGGCGGCTGGAAAGAGCTGCACGAGGTCGACGGCGCGAGCGACCAGCTGGTTGCGGTACTCGGCGTTCATGGGTGACGACCAGTCGGCGTAGGCCCTGGTGAGCACGAGCGTGCCAAACGACGAAGCGTAGTCGATGAGGGCGCCGACATCGACCCTTGCCGCGCTCAGGCGCTCAGCGATCTCGGGGTCGTTCGGGTTTTGCGCAATGCTCTGCCGGTCTCGGCTGAAGGCATTGCGCCCGTGCACTCGGTCGTACCAAGAGATGATGATGTTATCGAAGTCGAGATAAACCGCAACGCGTCCCTGCTCAGTATCAGCCATAGGTCTAGTGTGACAGGTGATGCTGTGAGGGTGAAGCCAAGTGCTTAGTTCTCGAGGTCGTGCACGGCGTTTTCAAGGCGCACGAGTTTGCCCTCGAGTTCGCCCTCGTACCCCGGGCGAATGTCGGCTTTGATGACGAGCGAGATTCGTGAGCCAAACGGGGCAACGGCCTCGGTTGCGCGCTTGATGACATCGAAGACCTCGTCCCATTCACCCTCGATCTCGGTGAACATCGATGAGGTCTTGTTCGGGAGCCCTGATTCGCGAACCACCTTGACCGCGGCTGCCACCGCGTCGTGTACCGAGCCATCACTGCGTCCGGTTCCTGAAGGGGCTACTGAAAAGGCGGCGATCATGTCTTCCTCACACTCTGCATCGTTGGCTTGCTTGCTGGGGCTGCGATAGCGGCCCCTCGCAGGTACTGTAGCAGGGCTCGAAGTGCGTGATGAAGGCCCGTTGTGTGACGGAGTGTGACGCTCTATAACCGTGTGTTACGCGGGGGCTTGATGCTGAGGGGCGTTCTTCTGCACACTGAACACCACAGCAACGATGAGCAGTAAGGAAGCATAATGACCACGAGCACCCTCACCACTGAAACGACCATTCTGCCGGTCACGAGCGAAGAGCGATCGGAGCGCCTCGGCGGCGTGCTGAGTTGGTCGAAGGGGCTGGCCGAAAAGCCCGGCAACGCCGGTCTCGCGGTGAGCGTTTCAGGCGAGAGCGCTGGTGCGGTGGCGACTTCGTTGCGTGCGAGGCAGCACTCATTGACCGTCGACGAGCCGCCAACACTCGGTGGTGATGATCTGGCCGCGAACCCGGTTGAGTACGCGCTCACGGCGCTCATCGCGTGCCAGGTCGTCACCTACCGCTTGTGGGCTGAGAAGCTCGGCATCTCGGTTGAGCACCTCGAGGTGACTGCCGAGGGCAACCTTGACACGAGGGGATTCTTCGGGGTCGACGATGCCGTGCGCCCCGGTTTTCAGGGCATTGATGTCACGGTAAAGGTCACGGGACCAGAGAGCGCTGAGCGTTACGCCGAGCTGCAAGCCGCTGTCGAAGCGCACTGCCCAGTGCAAGACCTCTTCGCGAACCCGACGCCAGTGCGAGCTCACCTCGTGACGGCGTAACGTGCTCGGGCTTCGGCCCGGGTCAGGGCGGTCACTCGGTGGAGCGAGTGACCGCTTTTTCTTGCGCGAAAAGCCGATCTAACTTAGGCTGACCTAAGTAAAGCCTGGGGTCTCTTGGACCCGGGCATCGACGGTTACTGCGGCGCGAGGAAGAAGCATGGCAAAGCGAGGAATACAGGGGGCCGTGTTGCGCGGTCTGGGAGCGCGCGACTACGAGGTGACCGTGACCGCGACCGAGCTTCTCGCGCCACGGTTCTTGCGGGTCCACTTCACAACACCCACGCTCCTTGACGAGATTGAGATCGCGCCCACCTCGTGGCTGCGCTTTTGGTTTCCCGACCCCGACGATGGCGATATTGAGTACCAACGTGGGTATACGATCAGCACCGCCGATCCCGAGGCAGGCACCTTCACCGCAGACTTTGTCTTGCACGATCCGGCTGGCCCGGCCTCGCTCTGGGCGCTCACTGCCGAGCCCGGCATGACCCTCACCGTCACCCCGCTCGGGTCGACGAAGTTTGAACTCCCTGAGCAGTTGCCCGAGGGGTACCTGCTCGTGGGCGACTCGGCCTCGATGCCTGGAATCAGTCAGATTCTCGCCACGATTCCCGCTGAGGTTCCGGTCGAGTTGTACCTCGAAGAGCACCACCCTGACGACCGCCTTATTCCGCTGCACTCGCACCCGAGGCTCAGTGTGCACTGGGTGCACCGAGACTCGCCTGAATCAATGGCCGAGGCAATCGAGGCGCGTGACTGGTCGAACTGGTCATCGTGGGCGGCCCACGAATCAGGATCACTCAAGCGACTGCGCACGCGGCTTCGTGACGACTTTGGCTTCCCGAAGAGCGAGAGCTATCAGATCGCGTACTGGATTGAGGGTCGCGCGATGGGTAAGAAGCGCGAAGCGGTGAGCGTTGCCGACCTCATGTCGCAGGTTGAGCAGGCGGCTCCGGCTGAGACGACCGCCGCTGCCGTCGCGAGTGAGGCGGCTGTGCCCGATGCCACCGCAACCGAGGCCACCGTGGCCGCGCCGAGTGGGGCGGCCCCAGAACCTGCAGCTCCCGCGCAGCGCGGCACCTGGCGAGCGAATGCGGCCGGCACCCTGCTGGCGCCGCTCAAGCCTATCTTCATCGTGGCCGGGGTCGTGCAGGGCATTGTCACGGTGCTGCAGCTCGCCCCGTACTTCTTGCTTGTTGAAGTCGCGAGACTGCTCATCTCTGATGCAGAGGCGCAGCGGCTCTGGACGCTCGGCATCTGGGCGGCCGCGCTCATGGCTGCGGGTGCCCTGCTAGCCTCGGCGCTGCTCCTGTGGTTGCACGCCGTCGATGCGCGCTTTGAGCGAGACCTGCGTGCCCGGTTGCTCGGCAAACTTGGGCGGCTGCCGCTCGGCTGGTTCGAGCACCGTACCGCGGGCCAGGTGAAGCAACTCGTGCAAGATGACACCCTCGCCCTGCACTACCTCGTCACGCACGCGGTGCCCGACGCCGTTGCTGCTGTCGTGGCTCCCGTCGCAGTACTCGGCTACCTCTTTGTGGTCGATTGGCGGGTAGCCCTCGTGCTCTTTATCCCGGTGCTCGTCTACATCGTTTCGATGTACATCATGATCATGCAGTCGGGTGAAAAGACGAGCCAGGCGTCGAAGTGGGCTGAGCGCATGAATAGCGAAGCGGGCGGCTATCTCGAGGGGCAGCCCGTGATTCGAATCTTTGGCGGATCGGCCGCATCAACCTACAGGGCACGCCTCAGCGAGTACATTGCTTTTTTGAACGACTGGCAACGCCCGTTCATCGCCCAGAAGACGGTCATGGATCTCGCGACAAGGCCCGGCACCTTTGTGCTCATCATCGTGCTCATGGGTACGGCCCTCGTGACCGCCGGATCGATGCAACCCGTGAACTTACTCCCGTTCCTGCTCCTTGGCACGACCTTCGGTGGTCGCCTCATCGGTATCGGTTTCGGGTTGTCGGGGCTTCGATCGGGGCTGCTCGCCGCACGGCGGCTGCAGGTCGCCCTCGACGAACCAGAGCTCGAGACCGCTTCAGGCATGATGGCCCCTGCGACGCAGGACTCTGAGCAAGACCGCCCTGACGATACCGGGCGCGTGTGCTTTGAGCGGGTGATGTTCGAATACCGCGCCGGCGTTCCGGTCCTGCGCGATATTTCGCTGACGCTCGAACCGGGAACGATCACGGCACTCGTTGGCCCGTCTGGCTCTGGCAAGTCGACGCTCGCGTCACTGCTCGCGAGGTTCTATGACGTGAGTGCCGGCAGCATTACGATCGCAGGCAGCGACCTCAGATCGATGCAGCCAGACGAGCTCTACCGGCTCGTGAGTTTCGTGTTTCAAGACAGCCAGCTTGTGCAGGGCACGGTGGCCGAGAATATTGCGCTTGCCCGGCCGGAGGCCTCGCGCGAAGAGATTATTCGTGTGGCAAAGGCAGCACAGATCCACGACAGAATCGAACGAATGCCAAACGGGTACGACACGCTTATCGGGGCGAGTGCCGCGCTCTCTGGCGGTGAGAAGCAGCGGCTCACGATCGCGAGGGCGTTGCTCGCTGACACCCCGGTCGTCGTGCTCGATGAGGCGACCGCCTTTGCCGACCCAGAGTCTGAATACCTCGTGCAGCAGGCTCTCAGCCGGCTCACCATGGGGCGCACGGTGCTCGTGATCGCGCACCGGTTGCACACCATCACCGAGGCCGACCAGATTGTCGTGCTTTCGAAAGGGAGCATTGCCGAGGCGGGTAGCCACGAGGCGCTCTTGTCGCGTGAGGGAGTCTATGCGGCCCTCTGGCGGGCAGGGCAAAGCTCACCAACGACCGAGCCCGCTGCAAACCCGGAGGCCGCACGATGATTCGCACTTTTCTCTCGCTTGTTCCCGCGGACTTGCGCCGCACCGTTCGGGTGCACACGGCGCTCACCGTGGTGAGCGTCATCGCCCGCGCGTTGGGTGCGGTGCTTCTCGTCCCGCTCGTCGCGGCGCTTTTCTCGGCCGAGCCGGCGAAGGCTTGGCCGTGGGTAGGGGCGCTTGCGGCGGTCACCCTCCTTGGGTGGCTCATTGACTGGACTGTCGCGAAGCTCGGCTTTGCGATTGTCTTCGCCCTGCTCGAAACGGGCCAGCAGCAGCTCGCTGACCGACTCACTCGGGTGAAGCTTGGCTGGCTGAATCACGAGAACACTGCAAGGTCGCGTCAGGCAATCGCGGCGACGGGTCCCGACATGGTCGGGCTTGTCACCTACCTCATCACCCCTCTCGTGAGCTCGGTCCTGCTCCCCGTCGTCATTGGCATTGCACTGCTGCCCATTTCGATGGTGACCGGCGTTGTGGCGCTTGCGCTTGTTCCCGTCTTGTTTGGCACCTTCTGGCTCGCCGGCCGGCTCACCCGTGCGGCCGACCGCGAGGCCGCGGCTGCGAACAGCGCCTTTACTGAGCGGCTCGTCGAGTTTGCGCGCACGCAGCAGGCGCTCAGGGCTTCGAGGCGGGTCGCTCCGGGGCAGAGTCATGCGGGCGAAGCGCTTGAAGCGCAGCATCGCTCGATGACCAAGCTCATTCTCATGCAGATTCCCGGCGAGATTCTTTTCAGCATCGCAAGCCAGATCGCCCTCATCGCGCTCGCCGCGACCGTGGTATGGCAAACCATTTCGGGCAACCTGCAGGTGCCTGAGGCAATCGCCTTGATTGTCGTGATCGTGCGCTATCTCGAGCCATTTACCGCGCTCGCTGAGCTCAGCGGAGCGCTCGAAGGGGCCAGCGGAATGCTCAGAGACATTCGCGCGGTACTCGAAGCGCCGACCGTGCAACACGGCGAGAGTGAGGCGCCCGCTGCCGGTTCCGTCGAGATCGCCTTTCACGATGTGAGCTTTGCCTACGATGCCGCAACCCCCGTGCTTGATGGGTTCAGTGTTCGTCTCGAGCCGGGCTCAACCACTGCGATCGTGGGGCCTTCTGGCTCTGGCAAGAGTACCGTGCTCGGGCTGCTTGCAGGCCTGTACGAACCCACGGCTGGAACGATCAGGGTGAACGAGACCCCGCTCGACGCGCTCACGGGCGACGCGCGCGAGCGCCTCGTGAGCATGGTGTTTCAGGAGCCCTACCTCTTCGACGGAACGCTTGCCGCAAACGTCGCCGTGGGCAACCCATCTGCGAGCGACGAAGAACTCGGCCTAGCGCTCTCGCTTGCAAGGCTCACCGAGGTCACGAACGCTCACCCTGATGGCGTTGCGCTTGCCGTTGGCGAAGGCGGATCGCGGCTTTCCGGCGGCGAACGCCAACGCGTATCAATCGCCCGTGCCCTGGCGAAGCCCGCCCCCATCCTGCTCATTGACGAGGCCACGAGCGCGCTCGATACCGAGAACGAGGCCGCGGTTGCCGAGGCGCTCACGGGTGACGACACCCCGCGCACCAGAGTGATCGTTGCGCACCGCCTCGCGAGTATTCGCGCGGCCGATCGTGTGCTCTTTCTCGAGGGCGGTCGCATTGTCGAAGACGGCAGCATTGAGGCGCTCATCGAGGCCGACGGCAGGTTTGCAGAATTCTGGCGCAGGCAGATGAGTGCGTCTGATTGGCGGGTCGGTTCGCAAACCGACGTCTAGAAGTTCTCGCCTTGCTGCTCTTGCCAATCCGGGGTAGAGAAATGCTGCTTGAGGTGGTTAGCTTGCTTTTAAGTGAACAAAAGCGTTTAGCGAAGGAAGTGCATGTCGGTAGAAATCGCCGAACGGCTGTCTAGCCTGGCCACAAAGATTGAGCAACAGCGTGCTTCCATCGAGACTGAAGAAGCCACAAAAAATGCCTTTGTGATGCCGTTTATCTCGCTCGTACTCGGGTACGACGTATTCGACCCGAATGAGGTTGTTCCTGAGTTTACCGCTGATGTTGGCACGAAAAAGGGTGAGAAAGTTGACTACGCAATTGTTAAAGACGGCGATGTTCAGCTGCTCATTGAATGCAAACATATTGGTGCACCGCTCAATATCAAGCACGCGTCTCAACTCTTCAGGTACTTCGCGGTTGCTAACGCAAGAATCGCAGTTTTAACGAACGGTGATGAATATCAGTTTTTCACCGATCTTGATGCCCCAAACAAGATGGACGAAAAGCCCTTTTTGGTCATCACGATCTCTGATCTCGACCAGTCTCTCATTCCAGAGTTGCGAAAGCTGACGAAGGAAGCCTTTGACCTTGACTCAATTATCAGTGCCGCTGAAGAATTGAAGTTTGTTGGTGAACTGAAGCGCGTGCTTGCGGCACAGTTCGCGACCCCCGACACTGAATGGGTGAAATTCCTGACCGCTCGTGTCTACGAAGGAGCATTTACTCAACGTGTGCGTGAGCAATTCACTGGCCTCGTTGAAAAGGCAATGAAACAGTTCTTAAACGACCGGGTGAATGATCGCCTTAAGGCCGCGCTCGGTGGGCAAGCGATATTGGCTGACGACCAGTCGGTTTCTTCGTCTGAAGCGAGCGAGCATGTTGCCGAGGCCTCTGTCGAAAACGTCTCTGAGAAAGATGGTATTGAAACCACTCTTGAAGAACTTGAGGGGTACCAAATCGTTCGTGCAATCGCGTGTAGCGAAGTCGCCCCATCCCGAATCGCTCACCGAGACACCAAATCATATTTCGGCATTCTGCTGGATGACAACAACCGCAGGCCGCTAGCGCGACTCTGGTTTAACACTGCTCAGAAATATATTGGGCTGTTTGACGAGCAGAAAAACGAGACGCGACATCCCATTGAAGCCCTGGAAGAGATTTACCAGTTTGCCGATCAGATCAGGGCAACAGTGCACTTTTACGAGTAGGCCGCATGCCGCATTGCGAGTGAAGTCGTGGGAGAATTATTCCTATGAAGAAGAACACTGTGGCGCTTGCCCTCGCGGCAACCGCCTCGATTTCGCTGCTGACGGGCTGCGCCCCAGAACCCACGACGGGAACGGTTTCGGTGCAGCTGCGTGCGCTCTCGAAAGACCTCGGGCTTGACGAGGTGATCGTTACGATTGTGGGGCCCGATGACAAGAAGCTGCACGCCGAAACGCTCACCGAGGGTGTTTCGATGAGCTTCGAAGACGTTCCCTTTGGGTGGATCACGATTGATGCGGCGGGTGTCTGCTCAGTGGGCGGCGAACTCTCGGCCGAGTCGTTGACGCTTGGTCTTGTGGTCGACGGTAAGCACTGCGAGGTCACGAACTAGGGCATCGACCGGGTCTCCCAGGCTGAAGCTTGGGTTGCTTGCAGCGGGTCCTGGCGCTGTAGTACCCTTGGTTTGAGATACCCCCAGGGGTATTCCGAATGAAGGAATCTGCCTTCACGGGGAGCGAAGGGAAGTGCGATCATGGCGACACGAAACATTGGCCAACATGATTTTGCTGAGGTTGTTCAAGCTGAGGGCATGGTGCTCGTTGACTTCTGGGCGGCCTGGTGTGGCCCCTGCCGCGCTTTCGGCCCGACCTTCGAGAAGGCCTCTGAAGCCAATCCCGACATTGTCTTCGCCAAGGTCGACACCGAAGCGGAGCAGGAGCTTTCTGCGGGGCTGAACATCACGTCGATTCCGACGCTCATGCTCTTTCGTGACGGCATTCTGCTGTACTCGCAGGCCGGAGCACTTCCTCCCGCGCAGCTCGATGAGCTCATTGAGGGCGCGAAGAAGCTCGACATGGACGACGTGCGCAGGCAGATCGCTGAGGCTGAGCAGAAGGCTGCTGAGAAAGCTGAGTGACGCGTCGCGCTAGCGTTTTGCGAAACGTGGCGCCAACCCGAAGGCCATCCAGAGCCCGACTGCGTCGAGCACGATGCCGCCGCTGAAGAGCCAGACGGCGGTGTCGGGGTGCGAAAAGGCAAGGCTCATGACCCAGAAGCCGCCAAAGACCAGCACGCTCGACATGATAAAGAGCAGTACTGATGCGATGCTTGCTCGCGGCTGTTCGGGGGTTGCGAATGACGCTGAGTGGGTACGGCTCTCGGGGACTTTGGGGTTGTCTGACTGAGGCGACATGATGATCCTTGCGTTAATGATTGATGCACAAACTATTCATGCGTTACGTAATGGTACATTATTTCTGAGATGGGAGATAATTGAGCAATGAGCACCAGCGATCCACTGTCCCTAGAACGACAGGTTTGCTTTGCGCTCACGGTCGCCTCGCGCAGCATCGTTGCGGCCTACAAGCCGGTGCTCGATCCGCTCGGCATCACGCACCCGCAGTATCTTGTGATGCTCGCGCTGTGGGGCAACGAGCCGCAGGCACTGTCTGACCTGGGGGTTGAGCTCAAGCAAGACCCCTCGACGCTTTCACCAATCATTAAGCGGCTCGAAGCCCAGGGGCTCGTTACCCGTCAACGAAGCGCCGCTGATGAACGCAAGCTTGAGATCACCCTGACGAAGCAGGGCCGCGATCTCCGTTCACAGGCGCAGAGCGTGCCGATTGCGATGGCCGAGCGACTCGGCATGAGCCCTGAGAAGCTACAGCAATTGCACGCCTCAATGATCGAGCTCACCGAGGCGAGCCATCGTTCGCTTACCGGTGACGAGGGCGGCACACACTAAGCAACCCTCGCTAAGCTGGCACGGCAGCCGTTTCAGCAGGAGGAACCATCGTGACGCTCACGCCCACCGCTACCGAGCACGCAGCCGCACGCGGCGCGCTCGAGACGATCTTTGGGTACCCAGATTTTCGCGGATCGCAGGAGTCGATCGTCGGTCACGTCATCGCTGGCGGTGACGCTGTCGTCCTCATGCCAACGGGTGGCGGTAAATCGCTGTGCTATCAAATTCCCTCACTCGTCAGGGAGGGCACCGGTATCGTGCTCTCTCCGCTCGTCGCGCTCATGCATGACCAGGTCATCGCCCTGCGGCAGGTAGGCGTGCGTGCAGCTGCACTGAACTCGGCTATGTCGTTGGAAGAGCGTGAGGCGGTCGAAGAGGCCTATCTCGCGGGGCAGCTCGAGGTACTCTACCTCGCTCCCGAGCGTCTCGGCAGCGGGAACACGATTGACTTTCTTTCTCGGGGTCGTATCGCCCTGTTTGCGATCGACGAGGCTCACTGTGTGTCGCAGTGGGGCCACGACTTTCGCCCCGATTACCTTCGCCTGGGGGAGCTCGCAGAGCGCTGGCCAGACGTTCCGCGCATTGCCCTCACGGCAACCGCGACGCCCGCGACCCACGCCGAGATTACCGAACGCCTTCACCTCGAGGGCGCCGAGCACTTTGTCTCAAGCTTTGACCGCGAGAACATTCGGTACCGCATTGTTCCTAAGGTGAATGCTCGGGCACAGCTCATTTCGTTTATCCAGCGTGAGCACTCCGGCGAAGCTGGAGTCGTGTACGCGCTCAGCCGCAAGCGCGTCGAACAGACAACCGCGGCGCTTCGCGACGCTGGCATCGATGCGGTGGCATACCATGCGGGGCTTCCAGCAGAGCAGCGCATGAGTGCGCAGCAACGGTTCTTGAGCGAAGACGGCGTTGTCGTCGTGGCGACGATCGCCTTCGGCATGGGCATCGATAAGCCTGATGTTCGCTTCGTCGCTCACATCGATCTGCCGAAGTCGGTCGAGGGCTACTACCAGGAGACCGGGCGTGCTGGGCGAGACGGTCTGCCGTCTGAAGCCTGGATGGCCTACGGGCTCGCCGACGTGGTGCAGCAACGGCAGTTCATCGAGTCAGGCGATGGCGACGCGCAGACGAAACGCAACCAGGGCCAGCATCTTGATCACATGCTCGCGCTCTGTGAGAGCGTGACCTGCCGACGTCAGTACCTCCTGCAATACTTCGGAGAGCAGAACGTTCCTGACGCGTGCGGCAACTGTGACGTTTGCCTCGATCCGCCCAAGCTCTGGGACGCGACGATTCCATCGCAAATGCTGCTCTCAACGGTCATTCGTACTCAGCAGGAGCGAGGTAGACAGTACGCCGCCGGTCAGCACATTGATGTTCTGCGGGGGGTTAGCTCTCAGCGGGTTACCGAGATGCGTCTCGATGAGCTCTCGACCTGGAACATTGGTGCAGAGTGGTCGCAGGCTCAGTGGCGGGGCGTCGTGCGGCACCTCGTTGCTGTTGGGCTGCTCGAAGCCCAGGGCGAGTGGGGCGTTCTCTGGCCGAGCGAGGCCGCGAAGCCCGTGCTCCGCGGTGAGCAAGCAGTGATGATGCGTGAAGAGGTTATTTCGCGCGCAGAGAAGAGCGTGTCTCGAAGCTCCGGTTCGGTCAAACGCTCGGCAGCGGCGAAAGACCTCGATGAAGACCAACTCGCGATCTTCGAACGGTTGCGAGAATGGCGAGCCGTCGTCGCCAAGGAACAACAGGTACCAGGGTATGTGGTGTTCAATGACGCGACGCTCTCCGCGCTCGCGCTGCACCAACCCGAGAACGACGAACAGCTACTCGCGATCTCGGGCATCGGCGAGGTCAAGCTCGAGCGCTACGGTGCCCAGGTGCTTGAGGTGCTCGCCCAGGAGTAACCCTCGCTAGGCTGCCCCTGACACGAGCGGAAGCTGATCAACCCTTGCACCGTTGCGCAACAGATAGGCTGCCGGGCCACCAAACTCGTCGACGAGATCGAGTGCATCTTCGATCGCCCAGGCGGGGCTTTCGAGATGCAACTGCTCGGTCTCAGCTCTGCTTTTTCCTTCGAGATCAAGCGTGGTGATCATGCGTGCGACCGCGGCAGCACGTTCGGTGCGCACCTCGGCGCTTGAGAGCGCGTAGTCGGCGACGATCTCGTCACGAGCGTCGCCGAGGAGCGCGCGTAGAATCGCAACGACCAGGCCCGTGCGGTCTTTGCCGGCAGTGCACTGCACCACCGTCACGCCAGGATGCTCAAGCACGCTGACGACCGCCTCGGTGATACGCGTACCTCGGTTGACGATGAGGTCTCGGTAGACCCCCTCGAGCGTTCCTTCGCCGGGGAGCTCGCCTTGATAGAGCCCGATTTCACGCACAGGGATGGTATGCGATTTGGGGCCGCGCTCGCTTGGCTCACGCAGGTCGATTGCCAGGCTGACACCGCGGGCTTTGAGGGTCATCTCACCTCGTGCAGTGAGGCCGTCGAGCGAAGCCGAACGCACGAGCCAGGGGTGTTCGGGCGAGCCGATACCACGCACGTTATAGGTACCCTCTGCATAGATCGTATTCATGGTGTGCACCTTTCTCATTCCTTCTCAGGGTGAGCGATGAACCTTTCGCGCGAGGGGCAAGGCAATGAAGCAGCGCTGTCGAACGCGTAAACCCCGCATGAACAAGGGGCTGAACATTCAGGTGGTGTTCGGGCTCAGCACAGCCCGAACAGAGCGGAAGAAGCGTGTGGCGCGCTAGACTCTCAGGGCAGAGGGGTCACGAAGATTACCCTCACGATGCATATCCCGTGAAAGGTCCGTGTGACGAACCCTACTTTTATTGATCTTGGCGTGCCCGAATCTATGGCAGCGGCGCTCGCCGCCGACGGCAAAACCGAGGCGTTCCCGATTCAGCGCGACACGCTGCCAGACACGCTAGCGGGGCGTGACGTTCTTGGCCGTGGGCGCACCGGCTCGGGCAAGACGATCGCGTTCGGCATTCCTCTTGTCGCTCGTCTCGCGGTCAACGCGGCCGAGCTTCGTCAGCCAAACCGCCCGAGGGGCCTCGTGCTTGCTCCCACCCGTGAACTCGTCACGCAGATCGCCGATACGATTTCGCTGCTCGCAAAGCCCGCTCGGGTACGCGTCACCACGATTTTTGGTGGAGTGTCGCAGCGCAGGCAAGAGGATGCTCTCGCGCAGGGCGTCGACATCGTCGTTGCCGCACCGGGCCGGCTTGACGACCTCATGAAGCAGGGCGTTCTGACCCTCGACGGCGTTGAAATCACCGTACTCGATGAGGCTGATCACATGGCCGATATGGGGTTCTTGCCCGTGGTCACGCGCATTTTGCAGAAGACCCCACGAGATGGCCAGAGACTTCTCTTCTCAGCAACGCTCGATAATGGTGTCGACAAGCTTGTAAAGCGTTTTCTCACCGACCCGGTCATGCACTCGGTCGATCCTGCCGAGTCGCCGGTCGCTCAGATGACCCACCACGTGTTCGACGTTGCCGGTAAAGACGAGAAAGAAGATCTCATCGAGGCGCTTGCCTCAGGAACCGGCAAACGTATTCTCTTCACCCGCATGAAGCACCAGGCAAAGCGCCTTGCTCAGAAGCTCACGAAGGCCGGTATTCCAGCGGTCGAACTGCAGGGCAATCTTTCGCAGAACGCACGCGAGCGAAACCTCAAGGAGTTTGCAACCGGCGAGGCGAAGGTGCTCGTGGCAACCGATGTCGCTGCTCGCGGCATTCACGTCGATGGCGTTGAGCTTGTCGTGCACATCGACCCGCCGGTCGAGCACAAGGCGTACCTGCACCGCTCAGGCCGCACGGCTCGTGCCGGTTCAGAGGGCGACGTGGTCACGATCTGCCTTCCTGAGCAGCGCAAAGAGATGGCGCAGCTCATGCGGGCTGCAAAGATTCAGGCCACACCCCGCAAAGTCACGCCTCAGGACCCCGAAGTCATCGAGCTCATCGGCGAGGTCGCCGAGCGGGTCGACCCTCGCGAGGTTGAGGCACGAAGGCAGAAAGCGATGGGCCAGAACGGTGCCGGCCAGGGCAAGTCACAGGGGGCGAATGCTCAGCGCAAGCGCCAGCGCCGTGGCGGTCAGGGTGCGGCCGGTGGCGGCCAGGGCGGTAACGGTAACAGTGGCGGCCAAAGCCGCGGCGGGCGTGGCGGTCAGGGACAGGGCGGCAACGGGCCTGCCAGCGGCCGGAATGGTAGCCGACCCCAGGGAGCACAGCGCCAGGGTAACCAGCGCCGCGGTTCGGGCCGCTAGCCCAAAACGCTGATGCCGAGGTGGCGCGCAAAGAGGTGCGCCATCTCGGTCGTTTGCAACGACGAAACCGTCACCCCTTTCATCGACTCGACGCCCTCAATGCCAGCAAAATCGAGCCCACGCAGGTCAACGTCACGCGAGGTTGCCCCGCGGAGGGAAAGCTTGTCGACCGTGACGCCTGAGAATGAGACCCTCGTGAGGGAGGCGTTGTCGAGCACGAGCTCTTCAATATGGCAATCGCGAATCGAGAGATCGTTGATCGTCGAAGAATGAAGGTTGAGCAAACCAAGCTTTGACCCCTCAATCGCAAGTTCTGAGATCTCGGCGTCAAACATCTCGACGACGCCGAGGCGTGAGCTATGTACCTCGCAGTTGCGCCAGGTCGTCGAGCGTGCGCTGAGCACGGGGGCGCTCAGCAGCTCGAAGCGGGTCTCGATACATCGCGCATAGCGAATATCGGTGTTGTGCGCGTTGCAGCGGAGAAACTCGCAGAGCTCAAACGTTGAGCCTGCGAGGTTGAACCCTTCAAGGTCACAGCCATCGAAGCGGAGCGCCTCGTAGCTTCCGCGGTCGTGCAACTCGCTCTCGGTACCTGATGCGAGGGTGTGCAGGTTGAGCGGTGTGAGTCGAGGGGCGATGGGGGCTTTGGTCATGGGAGCATCGTACGGGGTACCTCTGATACTTTTCTAGCGCACGGCACACCGTTTGCTGCTACTCGGTCTTGTCGTCAACACTGCCAGCGGGCAGAGAGCCCTCGAAGGTACAGTGGTACAGGTACATGAGTGGCGCTGGGCGCCCAGCCGTTCAAGGGGAGAGTGGGTCAACGTGAGCTATCCGGCAACACCAGACGATATTCAGCGGTTTAAAGACGCGTTCCGGTTGCACCCAGCGGGCGTCGCGCTCGTAGCGGGCAACACCGCTGAGGGTTTGGTCGGGCTGACGCTCTCGAGTATTGCTTCGGTCAGTGCTGATCCGCCAGTGCTCTCGTTCTCAGTGACGCGCTCGACGGGGAGTGCGGGAGGTATTCTTTCTGCCGGAACGTTCGTGGTGCACTTCTTGACCGACCAGCAAGCTCAGCTCGCGATGAACTTTGCACGCACGGGTTCACCAAGGTTCACCGAAGAACAGGGGTGGCAGACACTGCCGACCGGCGAGCCGTACCTGCCGAGCGCCTCAATGGCGCTTCGGTGCACGATTCGAGAAACCCTTCCCGTGGGCCCATCGGTGCTCATTCTGGCAAACGTGCTCGACACGTATCAGGGCGAGCCTGCGACACCGCTCGTCTACCGCGATCGCACGTTCTTCTCTGGTGGCGGCCTCGAAGCGCTGCCCGTCGAGTAGAAACGCTACAGGCGAAACGAATCGACAACCGCTTTCGCGGTGCGCACTTCGGTGAGCGCACCGATGCCCATCCCGGCGTTCACCGGGCTCTCTCGAATGACGCGCTCGGGAAAGCGCTTGGGCCACGGCAAACCGAGGGCGATATCGAATTCTCGAGTCACGTGAGTGTCGCCCTCGCCTGCCGCGAGCAGGGTGGCGCGGCTCTGGTCGTTTGTGAGCGACTCAGGGCATGCGGTGAATGCGGTGCCAACCCAGCCTCCTGCCGCGCCCAAACGTACCACCTCAGCGAGGTCGTCACGAGTTGAGATCGCACCAGCCGCGAGCACCGGGACCCGGCCCGCGACCGTCTCGAGCACCGAGGTGAGAAGGGCGTCACGCTCGTGCTCTGGCGCACCGTGACCGCCTGACTCGAGGCCACGTGCGATGACCGCGTCGATGCCGTTGAGAACAGCCTGCTCGGCCTCTGCAGCGTTGGCGACCTGGGTGACCGTCGCGATGCCAAGGTGATTGGCACGTGCGATCCACTCGGGCGCCGGTGCTTCGGCCGAAAAGTCGCCAAAGCTCACCGAGAGCAGCATGGGTCGTGCGTCGAGGGCAAGGTCGAGCATGGAGGGGTCCTGAGCGATGCCCCAGTCGACGAGTCCAATACCAAAACGGCCGTCGCCGCCAGCCTCACGATAGCGAGCGAGCTCACGGGTGAGCGCTTCGAATGAACCCGAGCTGCCCATGCCGAGGGTTCCCAGAGCGCCGGCCTGCGATACTGCCGCTGCGAGCTTGCCGCCAGCGACGCCTCCCATCGGGGCATTGATAAGGGGAACGTCTGCTCCGAGCCTTCGCCACCATGCGGCGTGCACATCAGCGTTCAATTGACGACTCCTTTACTCTTGGAGGGCTCCGAGGCGATCGCCGAGCTCTCTAACGAGGGCATCGAGACCTTGGTTGCGGCGCTCGAGCAGCATCGTGAGCTCGGAGATTGATGCATCAGAGGGGTGTCGTTCGACCTCGAGTGAGAGATCACGAATCTCATCGAGGTGGGCCGCAGCATCGGCACTGTGGAGCAGCAAGTCCTGGTGATCATCGCTCGAAGCCAGGAACGTCGTCCATGTGCCGAGCGCCGCAGAGAGCTTGCGGCGCTCGTGAAGCACCTCAACGCGCAGCGCGTGAAGGGCTGCGTCGAGATCAGCGGCCTCTGCATCGATGCGCAGGTGGTGCGCCACGATGTGGCCGCGGCTGATCTCGCTCTCATGCTCATCGGCAATGCCGTGCAGCAATTCGGTGAGGGCGAGCCGGGTCACCGGTGCCCACCGTCTGGCGTTTGACCGTGCAAGCACCTTGTCGATCACGAGTACCGTGAACAAGAAGGTGACAAAACCCGCGACAATACCGCCGACAATGACAAGCTCCTGCCAGAATGTCGTGCGAATGTCGAGCCACAGCACCACGACGATGAGGGCCGTCGCGAGCACGAGGGTAACGATTTCGAGTGCTCGGCGCTGAACCTGCTTCGGGTGCTGCACGGTCGTGCCTTTCTGCTACAGGAGTGAGGCGGCGGCCTCGTCGAGATACCAGGTGACGTTTGGGTGACGGCGCAGAACGCTGCCGGGCAGATCGACCGTCTCAGGGCCGTTCAAAGCGGCAGCAACAGCAGGGGCCTTCGCTTCACCGGTTGCGACAACGATCAGCTCGCACGCCTCGAGAATGGTGCCAAGACCCTGCGTGATCGCTTTGGTCGGTACCTGCGTGATGCTGTCAAAGAAGCGTGCGTTGTCGGCGATCGTCTCGGGCATGAGATCGATTTCACGAGTGCGTGAGTCGAAGGGAGAGCCTGGTTCGTTGAAGCCAAGATGGCCGTTGCGCCCAATGCCAAGAATCTGCAGGTCAATGCCACTGGCGGCCCGAATAGCCTCGTCATACTCGACCGCGTTGGCCGCGACATCGCCAAGGCCGCAGGGCACCCGAACGAGGTCGGGGTTGAGTCCAATAACCGCGGTGGCGTCGCGTGCGATGACGCTGTGATAGCTCTCGGGGTGCTGAATTTCAAGGCCACTGTACTCGTCGAGCGCGAAACAGGCGACGTGATCCATCGCGATGCCACGCTCCTGGGCTACGGCGGCCCAACCCTGGTACACGGGAATCGGTGACGACCCTGTTGCGAGACCGATAACAGGGTCAGGCTTGCCCTCGATGACGGCGACGATCTGCGCACCCGCAGATTTGCCGAGCTCGGCTAGCGACTGAAACACCTGAATGGTCACGGTGAACCTTTCTGATAGGGGAGTGCAGACGGTTCGTTCCTGCACGATCTTGCATTCCATAGCCTAGATGGATTTGGCTGGGAAGTGGCTCGTGCAACACCGGGTGCCGCTCGAAATGTGCACCCTCTCTGCAGTAAGTGTTTCCTTGCGTTTCAGGGCGGGGTGATAGTCTGACCGTGAATTCTTGTGACTCAAGTTCGGGGAGACTATGTCAAACACTACGATGAAGACCTCTCGTCGAGGCGCCTGGAAACGCCGCCTCGGGGCGATTGCGATCTTCTCGGTGGTGGCAACCACCATCGCCATCCCTCAGATTGAGACGCCCGCGCACGCTGCGAACGATGATCTCAACCTGCCCACGTGGGCCGATGTGCAGAAGGCAAAGAACGATACTTCTGCAGGGAAGAAGAAGATCACCGAAATTGAGGGCCTCATTAAAGAGGTCGAAAACCGCGTTGAAGCAGCGCGTATGCGTTCTGCCGATGCATCGCAGGTCGCCGTCGAGGCGCAGCAGGACTACGAGCGCGCCCATGCTCAGGCTGAGGAGCTCGAGAAGCAGGCTGCCGAAAGCCAAGCGAAGGCGCAGGAGGCCGCAGAGCAGGCTGCCGCGCTTGTCTCACAGATGTACCGCTCCGGCGGCATTGATCGTAACGTCGAGCTCTTTCTCGAAACCGACGGCGAAACCGCTGACGCGTTGCTTGACCGTCTTGCCATGATGTCGAAAGCCACCGAGCGAAACACCTCGATCTCGCAGGAAGCCGAGCACGCGATGAACAACGCGAAGCAGCTCGGTGAGCAGGCTGAAGATGCTCAACAGGAGCGAGAGCGCCTGCACGAAGTCGCCGAGAAAGAAGCGAATGAAGCAGCGCAAGCTGTTGAGGTCGAGCGCCAGAACCTGTCCAAGCAAGAAGAGCAAGAGAAGGTCTTGAAGGCGCAGCTTGAGGCCCTGAAAGACACCGAGACTACAACCGTCGATGGCTACCAGGAACGCCTGCGGGTTGAAGAAGAGCGTCGTCGTGCAGCCGAAGAAGCGGCACGAAAAGCCGCTGAAGAGGCACGCCGCGCGGCTCAAGAAGCAGCGCGAAAGGCCGCAGAGCAGGCTGCCCAGAATGGCGGCGGCGGCGGTGGAGGCGGCGGCGGCGGTGGAGGCGGCGGCGGTGGTGGAGGCGGCGGCGGTGGTGGCGGCAACACTGGCGGTGGCGGCGGCGGTGGCAACACCGGTGGTGGCAACACCGGCGGTGGCGGCGGTAACGTCGGCAGCAGCGGCTGGGTGCACCCACTTGGTGGGGCCGGTTACCGAGTCTCGACCGAGTGGATGGGCTACTACGGCCACACCGGCATCGACCTCGCAACTCCGGCATGGACGCCTATTTATGCCGCGTCGAGCGGAACCGTGGTGCTCTCGGGCTGGTGGTATGGCTGCGGTAACGCGGTGCGCATCTCGCACGGCAATGTCACAACGAGCTATTGCCACATGGTGCAGTCACCCTCGGTCTGGGTTGGCCAGAGCGTGGGCGCAGGTCAGATCGTTGGCTACGTTGGCACGACAGGCAACTCGACCGGTAACCACCTGCACTACGAAACGATGGTCAACGGCATCTACACCAACCCGCGTTACTTCATGAGCGATCGCGGAATCTGGTTCTAGTAGCGCCCCTGGCGGCGGCTAACACCCGAGACATACACACAGCGCCCCGGTTCACGGAGAACCGGGGCGCTGTGTTTTTCGAAGGCATGCCGTGCGCATGAGCGCCGGTTGCCCGAAGGCAACGCTTGTTACGCCGTCTTGGCGCGTTCGATCGCCTCAAGAATGAGCTGCTCTGCGTCAGCCGCAGTGCCCCAAGCGTCGACCTTGACCCATTTGCCGGGCTCGAGGTCTTTGTAACGCTCGAAGAAGTGCTCGATCTCTTTGCGCGTGTACTCGGGAATATCGTTCACATCTTGAATGTGGGTCCAGCGAGGATCTTTGTGCTGCACGGCGATGACCTTGTCGTCGCCTCCAGCTTCGTCGCTCATGCGCAGCACACCTACGGGGCGCACCTTGATGCCAACGCCGGGAAAGACCGGGTAGTCGAGCAGCACGAGAACGTCGAGCGGATCGCCGTCTTCGCCCAGGCTGTTCTCGAAGAAGCCGTAGTCTGCTGGGTAAACGAATCCGGTGTACAGAACGCGGTCAAGGTACACGCGCCCGGTCTCGTGGTCGATCTCGTACTTGTTGCGGCTTCCCTTAGGAATCTCTACTACCGCATCGAATTCAGCCATGCTGGCTCCTCTCGAATCGTGAACAAACACCATAAGAGTAGCCGATAGCGGTACCTTAGATGCATGAGTACTGCTCCAAATGATCGTCTTCCCAGGCTAACACCGGCGGTTGCCGAGACCCGTCTCGCGGTTCGAGAGGCCCTCGACGAGGCCGCCTTGCCCGCTCAATCACTCGTCTTAGTGGCCCTTTCGGGGGGCCCAGACTCGTTTGCTTTGGCCGCTGCCTCAGCCTTCGAGGGTGAAAAAGCTGGCCTGCGCGTTGGCGCCGTGATCGTCGACCACGGGCTCCAGGCTGAGTCGGCTGAGGTCGCAGAGAAGACCGCGACGCTTGCACGAAACCTTGGCCTTGATCCAGTGATAGTGACCCGCGTCGAAGTGACAGAGCACAGTGACGGGCCTGAATCGGCTGCTCGCTCGGCAAGGTACACCGCGTTTCGCAACGCAGCTCGTGAAACGGGAGCGGTGCGCATTTTTCTCGGCCACACGAGAGACGACCAAGCAGAGCAGGTTCTCCTTGCCCTTGCACGCGGATCAGGCTCGCGTTCGCTCGCCGGTATTCCACCGAAGCGTGGGCTTTTTGTGCGCCCGATCCTCGGTGTCTCAAGCCAGACCACCGCTCAGGCGTGCGAAGACGCGGGCATTGACCCCTGGCAAGATCCGCACAACGAAGATCCGGCCTACACCAGATCACGGGTGCGCCATCGCGTGATTCCCGTGCTTGAGGCCGAGCTCGGTCCCGGCATCGTCGATTCGCTCGCTCGTACCGCAGAGCTTGCGCGCGAAGACAGCGAGGCGTTTGACGAGATGATCAGCGAGATCATCGAAGAGATCGTTGAGCCAGCCGAGGCGGGCATTGCGGTGCACTCTGGTGCGCTCTTTGCCAATCCCGCGGCATTGCGCAACCGCATCATTCGCTACGTCGCCAAAGCCGAGTTTGGTGTACAGCTCACCCGACAGCACACACTCGAGGTTGCTAAACTCGTGACCGACTATAAAGGCCAGGGTGCGTTGCACCTGCCCGGCATTCGCGTGAAGCGCGAGGGCGCATACATCGTGATGAGCGCGGCGCCCGGGGCAGAAGACCACCCGGGAACGATCCTCTAGAAAGAAGGAACGCATGGATTCAGAGCAACTGTCGGGCGAACTCGCGACAATTCTGTATACCGAGGCCCAGCTCAAGGCGCGGCTCGAAGAGCTGGCCCGCGAGATTGAAGCCGACTACCCGGGTGAGCCGCCCTTGCTCGTCGGGGTGCTCAAGGGCGCGATCATGGTGATGGCTGACCTCTCACGCGAGTTGCGCTTTCACGCACAGATGGACTGGATGGTGGTGTCGTCGTACGGTGCAGGCACGAAGTCGAGCGGCGTTGTGCGCATCTTGAAAGACCTCGACGCCGACATTACCGACCGTGACGTGCTCATCGTTGAAGACATCGTTGAATCAGGGCTCACGCTTTCATGGCTCAAAGAAAACTTCTTGAGCCGCGGCGCGCGCTCGGTCAAAATTGTGACGATGCTTCGCAAGCCTGAGCTCGCAAAGGTCGAGATCACGGTTGACTACGTTGGCTACGATATTCCGCCAGATTTCGTGGTCGGCTACGGGCTCGATTATGCCGAGGATTACCGAAACCTGCGCGATGTTGCGATTCTCGCACCGCACATGTACGAGAAAAAATAACGTTCGGTTCGCCTACGGCAGAACTCCAGCAGATTTCCATGCCCGGCGGGGTAATCTCGAAACTATTACCCGCCGGGCATATTCGTTGACGAAAGGCGCTCATCTTGGCCGAAACAACACAGGGCAAAGGCAAGCAGCTCTTTAAAGGGCCGCTCATTTATTTCATCCTTGCGCCCCTCATTGTGCTGCTCGGATGGTCGCTGCTGGCCGGCGGAGGCATGAAAGAGGTCTCGACCCAGGACGGTCTCGCCTACATCACCGATGGCAAGGCCAAGAAGGTCACCATGATCGATGGTGACCAGCGCGTGAACGTTGAACTCACGAAGGCCGACAAAAAAGACGGTAAAGAGGTCTTCTTCTACTACGTTTCGCAGCGCGGTGACACCGTCGTTGAGGCGGTCACCGACGCCAAGCTCAAAGACGGCTACACCGACGAGGTGCCGAAGCCGAACCCGTGGCTCTCGATGCTCGGGTTCCTCCTCCCACTGTTGCTCATTGGCCTCTTCTTCTGGTGGATGCTCTCATCGATGCAGGGCGGCAACAAGGTCATGCAGTTCGGTAAGTCGAAGGCGAAGCTCATTGCTAAAGAGACGCCGCAGGTGACTTTTGTCGATGTCGCCGGTGCTGACGAGGCCGTCGATGAACTGCACGAGATCAAAGACTTTTTGCAAAACCCGACCCGGTACGAGGCAGTCGGCGCCAAGATTCCCAAGGGTGTGCTGCTCTACGGCCCTCCCGGTACGGGTAAGACGCTGCTGGCGAGGGCGGTCGCTGGTGAGGCCGGCGTGCCCTTCTACGCGATTTCTGGCTCAGACTTCGTCGAGATGTTCGTCGGCGTTGGTGCGAGCCGTGTACGTGACCTCTTTAAAGAGGCGAAGCAGAACGCACCGGCCATTATCTTTGTCGATGAAATCGACGCGGTAGGTCAACGCCGCGGTCAGGGCATGGGCGGCGGTCACGATGAGCGTGAACAGACGCTGAACCAGTTGCTCGTTGAGATGGATGGTTTCGAGCCGGGCATCAACATCATCATGATTGCCGCTACGAACCGCCCAGACATGCTTGACCCTGCACTTCTGCGCCCAGGCCGGTTCGATCGCCAGGTCGGTGTTGATGCACCAGACATGAAGGGGCGCCTGCAAATTCTCGAGGTGCACGCAAAGGGAAAGCCGCTCTCGAAGAACGTTGACCTCGAGGTCGTCGCACGAAAGACTCCTGGCTTCACCGGTGCTGATCTCGCGAACGTGCTCAACGAGGCTGCGCTGCTGACCGCTCGCTCTCACGCGCAACTCATTGATAACCGCGCGCTCGACGAGGCGATCGACCGTCTTGTTGCTGGGCCGCAGCGACGCACGCGCATGATGAACGACCAAGAGAAGCTTGTTACGGCCTACCACGAGGGCGGTCACGCGCTCGTCGCGGCCGCGCTCAACTACACCGACCCGGTCACGAAGATCACGATTCTTCCGCGAGGGAGGGCACTCGGCTACACGATGGTCATGCCGCTCGACGACAAGTACTCGGTGAGCCGCAACGAGCTGCAAGATCGCATCGCATACGCGCTCGGCGGCCGTGTTGCCGAAGAAATCGTGTTCCACGACCCGACCACCGGCGCGGGCAACGACATCGAGAAGGCGACCTCAACGGCCCGCCAGATGGTGACCGATTACGGTATGTCGGCGACGCTTGGGCCGGTCAAGCTTGGCCAGGCTCAGAGCCCCTCATACCTCGGTGAGTTCGGCTCAAGCAGGGACTACTCAGAAGGCATTGCCGTTCAGGTCGACTCTGAGATTCGCGCCTTCCTCGAGCAGGCTCATAACGAGGCGTACGAAGCGCTCAATATTAACCGTGACGTACTCGACCGTCTCGCGCTCGAACTGCTCGAAAAAGAGACCCTCGATCACAACCAGATCGCAGAGATTTTTGCTGACGTGCAGAAACTGCCAAAGCGCGAGGTATGGCTCTCACACGAAGACCGCCCGGTCTCGCAGCGCCCTCCCGTTGAGGTGCCTGAAGCGGTTCGCACCGATGGTGAAGCCGTGACGATTGCAAACCTCGATACCGATACCTCGAGCAAGCCGCAGGCTTCGACCACCTCGGGTGACGCAGCGGCTGGTGAACAGCCTGACGCTCACCCGCAGAGCGAGAACCCACCCGCACCGAGCAGTGGTGGGGCTGTGCCGAAGAACCTCGGTGTGGTCGAAGACCCCGACACCGACTCGGGCCGGTAAGCGGTCTCGCATGGCGACCAAGGTGCTCGGCGTGCTCAACGTTACGCCAGACTCGTTTAGCGATGCGAACCGGTTCGCCGAGCACGAGGCCGCCGTGAAGCGGGGCGTTGAGCTCGCGTCACTCGGCGCTTCGATCGTCGATGTCGGCGGTGAGTCGACGCGGCCTGGGGCAACGATGATCGGGGCTGCTGAAGAGCAGCGTCGGGTGCTGCCGGTCATCCGCGACCTCGCCCGCGAGGGTATCTGCCTCTCGGTCGATACGCTGCGCGCGAGTACCGCAGAAGCTGCCGTGCTCGCCGGCGCGCGCTACGTGAACGATGTGTCTGGCGGCGAATATGACCCGGCCATGGTCGACACGGTCGCGAGACTCTCGGCCAATGTTGACGGGGTTTACTACATCATCGGGCACTGGCGGGGCATTCCCGACCCAGAGCATGACCGCTCGAATTACGACGATGTCGTGGCCGAGGTTGCTGCGACTTTGAACGCAAACGCACAACGGGCCCTCGACGCAGGTGTCGCCCGCGAGAACATCGTGCTTGATCCCGGCCTCGGTTTCGATAAAAGGGCAGAACAGTGCTGGGAGATCTTGCGCCGGCTCGGCGAGATCACGGCTCTCGGCTACCCGGTGCTCATTGGAGCATCGCGCAAACGCATGCTCGCTGAGATCGCTGGGGCCGATAAACCCGCCACTGAGCGGGACCTCGCCACGAGCGTCGTGAGTGCTTTGAGTGCCAGAGCCGGAGCCTGGGGCGTGCGAGTGCACGACGTCGCGGCGACAGTCCAGGCACTCGCGGTGACCGAGGCCTGGGGGAGCGCAGCCACCTCGCCGACTCGTGACGTGCCTCTCGCCGACCCGAAACCCGCCACGTGGAGTGCGCTCAGCACGATTCGACTCACAGGGCTCGAAGCCTTCGCGCACCACGGGGTATTTGACTTTGAGCGGGCAAACGGCCAGAAGTTTGTCATTGACGCCGAGGTCGAGGTTGATCTCGCAGACACCGCCGACGACCTCAGCCGCACCGTGCACTACGGGGAACTCGCCGAGGCCATCGTCGCCTCGGTCGAACGTGACCCGGTCGATCTCATTGAGACCGTTGCAGAACGCCTCGCGGGAGTCGCCCTCTCGTTCGCCGGGGTGCGGCGCACCACCGTTACGGTGCACAAACCAGAGGCACCCATCACGGTGCCCTTCCACGACGTTTCCATTACGGTCACGAGGGAGCGTGCACGATGAGCGCCACCCCCATGAAACAGCTCACCACGGTATTGCTCGCGTTCGGCGCGAATCTCGGCGACCGGGAAGCGACGATCCGCGAAGCTCAAATGATGATCGCGAACGCGGCAGGCGTGAGCGAGGTCAAGGCCTCCCCGCTGCGTGAGACGATCGCGTTCAGAATCGATGGGCCCGACCCCGACGCGCCAAAGTATCTGAACGGGGTTGCGACCCTCACGACGACCCTTGGCGCACACGAACTGCTCGATCTCGTGCAGAGCGTCGAGCAACACCACGGGCGCACCCGCGAGGTCGTCTGGGGCGATCGAACCCTCGACATCGACATCATCGTCTTCGGCGGCAAGGCCATCGCCGATGAACGGCTCCGGGTTCCGCACCCGCGGGCACACGAGCGCGATTTTGTGCTCTCGCCGTGGAACGACCTTGACCCCCACGCCGTGCTCATGGGGCACGGGCGAGTGAAAGACCTTCTTGAAGCAGTCGGCGACACCACGACTGCCTATGACGGGGCTTCGGCATGAACCCCGGGGCGCGCAAGCTGAACCCCCTCACCCTCGTGGTCTTTGGCATTGTGGGCGCAGGTATCGGCCTGCTTCTGCAAACGTATCGCTCGGGCGTAGGCGTTGCGCCATTTGCGCCGCCGCTGTCGTTGCCCGCGTCGCTTCTCGTTATCGCGGTCTTGCTCATCGTGCTCGCCTTGCGGCTCAAGCGCGCGATTGTCGACACGCGCACGATCACGGTAAACCCCTTTCACGCCGTGCGGCTATTGGCCGCCGCTTGGGCGTCGCAGTTCACTGGAGCGCTCTTCGCGGGCTTTGGGCTCGGCCTCTTCGTGATGATTGCAGGCCGAGTGACGCAGCTCGCTGCCGCGGTGTGGCTGCCCATGGGGCTCACAACGCTCACCGCTCTGGTGCTGCTCATCGCGGGGCTGTTCGCCGAGCGAGTTTGCCGAATACCGCCTGACGACGGGGCAGAGAAGAGCGCGTCAGATGAGCGCGCAGAAGGCCCAGAACACGGAACTGCGCAAGCATACGAACGGCCAAAAGACTAAACTAAGCCACGTGCAAACTCTTGAACCTCAATTTCAGTCAGACGCCCGTGAGTGGCAACGCGTTTCGCCGAAGTATGCCGTAGCAGATCTGCTCGTCAACCTCATCACCGGGGGCATCGTCATCGGCGTTCTCGTGTTTGTGTTCGCGGTCGCCGCCGACGAATGGCTCATCTGGTACACCCTTGCGGTTGCCGCGGTCGCGATTATCGTGCTCATCTCGTCGGCGCTCGCGTTTCGCCGTGTGAAAGCCATCGGCTACATGCTGCGCGAAGACGACCTCATCTTCCGCCGTGGCATCATGTTCGAGCGCATTATCGCGGTGCCCTACGGCCGCCTTCAGCTCGTCGACGTCACCCGCGGCCCGCTCCTGCGCATGCTCGGACTCGCCTCGCTGAAGTTTGTGACGGCGGCTCCCGCAACCGGTGTGCAGCTTCCCGGCCTGAAAACGAAAGACGCCGAGCAGCTGCGCGACCAGCTCGTGGCACTCGCTGAGACGAGGCGGTCAGGCCTGTGACCCACAACGCTCACTCTGAGGCTCCCGAACCGGCAGCCGCCGAGGTTGCGGTCGAGCCAGACACCTGGCAGAGGCTGCACCCGCTCACCCCGATCATCGATGGCGGCCTCGTGCTCGTCATCGTTATCGGCATCATCATCGCCAATATGCGCGACGTGTTCATCAACCGTTTCGTTGGCAGCACGTGGAGCAACGAATACACGCCAGAGGGCGAATGGGGCGAGCCAAGCTGGTTCGAGAGCAACCTCATTCTCGTCGTAGCACTCAGCGTGCTCGGCCTCATCATCATCGTGCTCGGCTTCGCCTGGCTCAGCTGGTTCTTCCACTCATATCAGATCAATGGCAGCGCGGTCGAGATGCGCAAGGGCATTCTCTTTCGCAAGCACCGCAGGGCTCCGCTCGACCGTATTCAGTCGGTGAACCTGCAGCGTCCGCTCATTGCGCGGCTCTTCGGCCTCACAAAAATTCAGGTGCAGACCGGCGGATCAGACGGCGAGGTTGCCCTCGCATTCCTGTCGCACGGGGTCGCCAAAGACGTGCGGCAGCAGATTCTGCGCACGGCGGCCGCCGTTTCAGCGGGCAAGCCAGCGCCGGGAACCGAAGCCGCGAAGGAAGCCTCGGGCAGTGCTCTCGCCGAAGAGCTTGACCGCCGCGCGCAGGAGTTCGTCGACAGCGACATTGACTACGACGATGAGAACGCGGTTTCACTCGTGCAGGTGTCAGCGGGCCGCCTCGTCGGCTCGATCGTGCTCAGCCACGAGGCGATGTTCCTATATCTCGCCGTGATTTTGCTACCGTTCCTCGCGGCATCGCTGAGCTGGTACGTGCTCACGGCGCTGATTCCCATCGTGATCGCCTTCGCCGGCATCTTGATTAGCCGCTTCAATAAGGGCTTCAACTTCAGCATCTCGCAGTCGGGCAATGGCATTCGCACGGGATCGGGACTCACCTCGACCTCGACCGACACGATTCCCCGGCACCGTATTCACGCGATCGATATCTCTCAGCCCCTGTGGTGGCGCCCCTTCGGTTGGTGGCGCATTCGCCTCACGACCGCCGGCAGCACCGCCGCGAATACGGGCAACAGTAACCAGGGCGTGCTCGAAAACGTCGTCTTGCCGGTGGGTAAACGCGACGATGTTCTTGCGGTTGCCGGGCTTATCGCACCGCACCTCAGCGAGCCGGGCGAACAGCACTGGGTGCTTGATGCACTCGATGGGCCAGGAACCGGCTTCACGAAGGCGGGGCCACGCTCGGCGTTCCTCCTGCTCTTTGGCCGTCGTCGGGCCGGCATCTCGATCGCGCATGGTGACACGCTGAACGCGACCGTGCGCATTCGTCGGGGCGCCTTCACGAGGCACCTCGTCATGCTGCCCATTGCCCGTGCGCAGTCGATCATGCTGCACCGGCCGATGGTGCACGCCTGGCTCGGCCTCGCGACGATCGTGCTGCACACCGTCATGGGGCCGGTGAGCGCCCAGATGCGCGGACTCGCCCGCAGTGACGCGCAGCAGTGGTGGAACTATCTTGCGAACACCGCAGTGAGGGTGCAGCGCGGCGACGAAGCCCCGAGGCGCGCGCCCAGGCACGCGGCCGTGGAGGAGCCCGAACAGTGACGGGGGCTGCCGGGCGCCTCGGCATAGGCATCATCGGCGCGGGTCGTGTTGGCCCCGTGCTCGGCCGTGCGCTAGCGGGAGCAGGGCACGAGATTCTTGCGATCAGCGCGGTGAGTGACGAAAATCGCGAGCGTGCAGAGGCGCTCTTGCCGGGCGTTCCGATCCGCACCCCCGATGAAATCGTGCGTGACTCGCAGCTCGTCATCTTCGCGATACCCGCGGGTGAACTCGAAGCGCTCGTGCACGGGCTCACCGAGACCGGGGCGTGGCAGCCGGGACAACTCGTCATGCACACCGCGGCAGCGTTCGGGTACGGGGTGTTTGCACCAGCGATGCAGAGCGGTGTGATTCCGCTCGCGTTTCACCCCGCGATGGTGTTCAGCGGCACGAGCCTCGACCTGGCCAGGCTGCACGAGGCCACCGTTGCCGTCACGGCCCCTGCGCCGGTTCTGCCCATCGCGCAGGCACTTGCCGTCGAGATCGGTGCCGAGCCCGTGATCGTGGCCGAAGAAGCGCGAGCAGAGTACGCCGACGCGACCACGGCTCTTGGTGAGCTCACGGCCTCGCTTGCGCGGCAAACCGTTGCGACGCTCACCGACCTCGGTATCGAGATGTCGTCGCGAACCGTAGCGAGCATCGCGCGTGCGGCGCTCGACGAAGTCTTGCTTGAAGCCCCACGCGATGAGGGCCTGTAAGAACAGCTAGACTGGTCAAGTCTGATACCCAAGGCGTTACGCCCGACCTCAAAGGATGCCAGTGACTGACACGACTCAGCCAGAAGAACTGAATGCGAGCGAGTTTGAACAGGAAGTGTTCGAACAGAAAGCCGTACGTATGGCTAAGCGTGACAAACTCAACGCCCAGGGCGGCCTTGGCGGCGGGGCATACCCCGTTGCATTGCCCATCACGCACACGATTCCCGCGGTGCGCGCTGAGTTCGGCAAGCTCGAGGCAGAGGCCGATTCGCGCTCTGGCGTGGCCGTCGGTGTTGCTGGCCGCGTCGTGTTTCAGCGCAACACGGGTAAGCTCTGCTTCGCCGCGTTGCAGTCAGGTGACGGCACCCGCATTCAGGCGATGGTGAGCCTCGCCGAGGTGGGCGAAGAATCACTCGCAAGCTTCAAAGAGCTCGTTGACCTGGGCGACCATCTCTTCGTCCAGGGCGAGGTCATCTCGAGCCGCCGCGGCGAGCTCTCAATCATGGTGACCGAGTGGCAGATCGCTTCGAAGGCGATCGCGCCCCTTCCTAACGTGTACAAAGAACTGAACGAAGAGACGCGGGTGCGTCAGCGCTACCTCGACCTCATCGTTCGCGAGCAGGCTCGCGTGAACGTCGTGACGCGTGCACGCACCATGGCGAGCCTGCGTAAAACGTTCGCCGAGCGCGACTTTCTCGAGGTCGAAACCCCGATGCTGCAGGTGATGCACGGCGGCGCCGCTGCGCGCCCGTTCGTGACTCACTCGAACGCCTTCGATACCGAGCTCTTCCTGCGTATTGCTCCCGAGCTGTACCTCAAGCGTGCGCTCGTTGGCGGCATCGAGCGTGTGTTTGAGATTAACCGAAACTTTCGTAACGAGGGCTCAGACTCGACGCACAGCCCCGAGTTCGCGATGCTCGAGTCGTACGAGGCGTACGGCGACTACAACTCGATCGCAGACCTCACGCAAACGCTCATTCAGAATGCGGCGCTCGCGGTGAACGAGGGAACCGAGCGCGAGGGTTCGCACGAGGTGCTGTGGGCTGACGGAACGCTCTTCGACCTCGGCGGTAACTGGGATCGCATCTCGATGTACGGCACGCTCTCAGAGGCACTCGGCCGCGAGGTTACCCCAGCGACTCCCGTCGACGAGCTGCAGAAGATCGCCGACGCCGAGGGCGTCCAGGTGCCCCACGCCAATCACGGCAAACTCGTCGAAGAGCTGTGGGAGCACTTCGTCAAGGGTGGGCTCACGCGCCCGACCTTCGTGATGGACTTTCCCGTCGAGACGAGCCCGCTCGTGCGCCAGCACCGAGACATCGAGGGCGTCGTCGAGAAGTGGGACCTGTACATTAACGGCTTTGAACTCGCGACCGGGTACTCAGAGCTCGCCGACCCCGTGATTCAGCGTGAGCGCTTCGTCGAGCAGGCTGCTCTCGCGGCCCAGGGCGACGACGAAGCACACCCGATCGACGAGGAATTCCTGCGCGCACTCGAGCACGGCATGCCACCCGCTGGCGGCATGGGTATGGGCATGGACCGCCTGCTCATGTCACTCACGGGCCTCGGCATTCGCGAAACGATTCTGTTCCCACTCGTGAAGTAGCGCCGCAAGGCAATCGCCACCGTTCTTTTCAGGAAAGCCAGGTACAGTCACCACTATGGATGTCTTTTTAGATGGAGTGTGGGCGATCACGCCGACCCTGCTCATTGGTCTCTTCTTCGCATGGGTCTTGCGTTTGATCCTGCGCGCCGACCGGAGCGAACGCCGCGTGTTCCAAGACATTGAGAACGAAGAGCGCGCGAAGGCCGGCCTGCCACCGAAGCAGTAGCCCTTCGCCGTCTCAACGCCGTCGCAGCCAAGCACCGCCTCACCGCGGGACGCTGGCTGCGGCGGCGTTTGTGCGTTTTTGGGCGAAATTGGGCGCTCGCGGTGCCGCGGCCTAGGTTACTATGGTGCATGGACATAGGGGCGTCGGTTGCCCACGAACTGGGCGAGGAGACGCTACACGGTGATACCTTTTGATATGCAGGGGCTGAGCTCTTTCGCGCTTGCCTGGACCATCACACTCACGGTGGTCGACAACCTGCTTCGCATCACCGCCCTCTTCGTTGTGCCGCGCAACCGCAGACCAACCTCTGGCATGGCCTGGCTCATGGCGATCTTCTGGCTGCCGATCCCCGGCTTCCTGCTTTTTCTCGTGATCGGCAGTAACCGCCTGCCGAAGCACCGCACCGAGAAGCAAGAGACGATCAACGGTCTCGTGACGGGCATCGCCGAACGCGAGAACAACAAGCTCGTCTCGAATCACGACGACCTTCCCGCCGCACTCGTGCCGGCGGTCAAGCTTGGCACGAGGCTCGGGGCCCAGCCGATGCTCTCTGGCAACGCGGCGTCGATGAGCATCAACTATGAGCAGTCGCTGCTCGACATCGCGAAGGCCATCGACGAGGCCGAGACCTTCGTACACATTGAGTTTTACATTCTTGCGCTCGATGACACCACTCGGGTGCTCTTCGACGCGATGCGTCGCGCGATTGAGCGCGGGGTAGAGGTGCGTGTGCTGCTCGACCACATCGCCTCGGTGCGCAACATGTACGGCAAAGAGACGCGCGAAGAGCTCGACGACATGAACGCGCAGTGGTCGTACATGCTTCCGGTTCGCCCGTGGCGCGGAGAGTACCAGCGCCCCGACCTGCGAAACCACCGCAAGCTCGCGATCATCGACGGCAAGGTCGGCTTCATGGGCTCGCTCAACATCATCGATGCCTCGTACAACCTCAAAAAGAACCTGCGCCGGGGGCTTCTCTGGCGTGACCTTATGGTTCGGCTCGAGGGCCCCGTCGTGCTTGGCCTCGAAGCAGTTTTCCAAGGCGACTGGTACATCGAGACCGGCGAGTTTCTCGAGCACCTCTCGCCGTTTGAAACCTTCGTTGACGACGAAACGAAGCAACCGGGCGATCTCGACTGCCAGATCTTGCCGAGTGGCCCCGGCTACGCGAACGAAAATAACCTGCAGGTCTTCGTCGCGCTGCTCTACACGGCGCAGCACCGCATTAGCATCACGAGCCCGTACTTCGTGCCCGACGGGTCGATCATGAACGCGCTTCGTGCCGCGACCGCGCGTGGCGTCGAGGTCGAGCTGTTTGTGTCAGAAATCGGCGACCAGCCGCTCGTGTACCACGCGCAGCGCTCGTACTACGAGGAGCTGCTGCGCGCTGGCGTGCGCATCTTCATGTACAAGCCGCCGTTCATTCTGCACGCGAAGCACTTCACGATCGACACCGAGGTTGCCGTGGTGGGCTCTTCGAACATGGATCAGCGCTCGTTCGGCCTCAACATGGAGGTATCGATGATCGTGCACGGCACCGAGTTCGTGCGCGACCTCGACGAGGTCAACGACTACTACCGCGAGAACTCGCGCGAGCTGCTCGACGAGGAATGGTCGCAGCAGCCCCTGCGCTCGCAGCTTTTCGACAACCTGGCTCGCCTCACGTCGGCCCTGCAGTAGCCCGTTGCGGATCGCGGCTCGCGGGTCGCAGCTTGCGCAGTCGCCCCGGCGCGCAGCTATGCCTGCGGAGCCTGGCTCAGCAGATCGCCAACGTCGCAGTTCAGGGCCCGGCAGATGGCCGTGAGCGTTGTAAAGCGAATAGCCTTGGCGCGATCATTTTTGAGGACCGAGAGGTTCACAACGCTCACCCCAACAAGCTCGCTGAGTTCGGTGAGCGTCATCCCTCGTGCCTCGAGCAACTCATCGAGGTGGCAGCGAATCGCATGGGTCTCTTCGGGCGGCACTAGATGAGCCCCTCACTGTCGCGTTGTAACCGCACACCCCGAGCCCACAGCATCGCGACGAGCCCGAGCACCACGCCGAGCGCGAGCATCGGCCAGTCGGTGTCTTGCAAGGGAGAGTAATGGCCCGCCACCAGCCACGACCCGGCTGCAGAAGGGGCCTCGCCGCTGCTGGGCAGGCCGAGCTCTGTGAGAGCGACCTCTGCGGCGAGTGCGGTGAACCACGGAATGACGACCGAGCCCACGAGGCTGAGACCCGCGATGACCGCGAGAAACACCTGCCCGGTGCGGGCAAAGGGGCGCTGGCCGACGAGGCGACGCGTGAGGGCGATGACGCCCAAGCACCCGGCAATGACGGTCGCAAAGGGAAGCGCGGTTGCGACGCCGGTCAGCACTCGGGGCAGAATGAGCGGTTCGAACCCTTCGACGAGTGCAGTGTCATGGGAGACGCGGCTGCCCCCGAGGCCACTGAGCCCGGCAATCTCGTTCGTTTCGGGCATGGCGACGGCGGCTGTGAATGAGAATGATCCGCCGACCGGGTTTGTGACGCTCCACGAGGTGATGAGCAACGCATAGAGTAGGGCGACGAGCCCAACAACGCTTGCTGCGGTGATGAGTGCGGTCGCGAGTGATTTCTGGATGATCATTACACGAGTCCTTCGACTTCTTCTTGCATGCGCAGGGCCCTTGCGAGCGCGATGTCGAGCAGGCCGAGTGAGCACACGATAAAGAGGATAACCGCATACCAGGCCCACCATATGCCGCCGGCAGGAGCTTGTGAGCGAACGTTGAGGGCGCCTTCGACGCCGTTCGCTGCGAGGTGCCAGCAGGCGTAGGCGGTGACCGCCCCGATTGCGAGCCCGTAAGTGAGGGTTCGTACGAGCCTGCTTGTCGCTCGCGAGAAGAAGGATCCGCGCAGGAATGCCCAGGCGATACCGCCCGTACAGACGATGCCGCACAGACCCGTCAGGCACGCGACGATGATTGTGGCGCCGAGTGCGATGGTCGAGAGCGGATTCAGTTGCGTGACGAGTACGTTGATCGTCGTGAGCGTTCCCGAGACCGGCTCGGCCGAGATCGGCCCACCGGAACCGTATGCGGTGAGGGCCTCGGCGGTGACTTGCGCCTCGCTGACTGGCAGGCGCCACATGATCCCGTTCGGGGTGAAGGCGTCGCGAAATGTTGTGACGGTGATTGCGATGACGCTCGCGGCGGCGAGTACGCCCATGACGAGAACCGTGAAGGCATCGGGCTTGAGCCTGCGCTGCTGTTGGAACTCTGACTGCGTGCTGTGTGACATTAGATGAGTCCTTCGGTTTCTCGGTGAAGCTTTGCCCCGACGGCGAATGCGTGTGCGGTAATGGCGCCGACGATGGCAAAGAAGATCCACGGCAGAATCGAGAATGAGACGGCCGGTGTGAGCTTGCTGAGCCCCGCCCAGCCGTGCCCGCCGTCGAAGCTGTCGGTTCCGGAGCCTGTGCCTGTGCCTGTTCCCGCCCCGATTCCCGCGACGGTTTCGACCGCTGTCATGAAGGTGAGCATGGGTTGCGTGGTAAAGGTGATGAGCGCAATGATCCACGTCGCGCCGATCGCCACCGCGGTGCCGCGGCTGAACACACTGCCTCGAAGCACATTGCGGGCGACGAAGCCGAGGCCCACCGCGATGCCGATGATGCCGACAATCATGAGCGCTGACCCGGCGATCGCGGGCGCCAAGGCCGACGCGGGCAGATCGCTGACGGTGAGCGTGATGCTCTCGACCGTGGCGGCGACCCCGTCGCTGAGCGTTTGTGGGCTGGCCTCGAGCACCTCGGTCTTCACTGCCACCTCGCCAGTGCCGACAACCTCAGCGATGCGGGCGACGCTCACCGCAACCCCCGCAGCCGCACCGAGTGCGCCAAGCCCGAGGAACGCCCACAGCGAGATCCGGTCGGCCGCGCCGAGGGGGTGCGTTGCTCCTGGGACCGCTTTCCTTGCTGGCGTCGCTGTCGCCGCTGCTTCTGCTGGTTCCGTTGCCCTCGCGGCTTCTGCGGCCGTCATCTTCGCTGCGGCGTTGGGTTGCTGCTGCATGCTGTCTCCATATCGATATTCGATAATAACGTTAATCGATATGGTGACGGATTGCTGGCAAGTCTGTCAACCCCGAATTTCGTCGTGGGGGCGTTTGTTGCTCTTTTCTTGGTCTACTTGACGAAAAGCAGGGTGTTTTGAGTCAAACACCCTGCTTTTCGTCAAACGGCGGGCAAAACAGCGGACACAGAGCAACAACCTAGGCGTCACCGAGGTCACACTTGGTGCCCCGAAGCCACGTCAACCGCTACCGGAGGGCCTCGCTGAGCCGGCGAAGAAAACTCTCTGGTGAGCGAAGGTCGCGAGCGGTCGCGCGCAGCACTCGCCAACCGGCAGCAATCATGAGTTCGTGCCGCTCGACGTCGAAACGTGCTTGCTCCTCGCCGCCGGTGAAGTGATAGCGGCCCTCGTACTCGATCGCTACCCGGAAGGTCGGGTAGCCCAAATCTGCGTGCAAGGTGCGGCCTTCAACCTCAATGGGGCAATTGACCTGAGGATCTGGAAGTCCTGCTTCACGAATTCGTAGGCGCAGCGCGCTTTCTGCCGGAGAGTCGACGGGCCAACGCAGTAAAGGTAGGGCCGCGGCTCGGGCCACCGAGCCGACCGATCTCTCATGCTGCGCGCACGCGGCGTAGAGCTCGGCGAGCGTCGCCAGGGGAGGGGAACGTTGGCCGCCACCCCGGTCGATACGCAGCCCCGTAAGCACAGCATCGCCGAGTGCGACGAGTCGCTCATGACTCACCCTGCCGGCGAGCATGCACCACGTATCAGCCGGCGAAGTGACCGGAAGCCCAGCAAGCCGATGAACCTCGACCGTTTGAGCCCGGACCGAGTGGCTCGCGACGCCCGCCCTGCGCAATGCTCGGGCTGGAAGCTCGGTAACAATATCGATGGGCAGCGGATCACGTACGCCCAAGGCACGTTTTCGGGGCAAGGCAAGCCCGTAGAGCTCGGCAGCGGTGAAACGGGAAAACGCATCTGTTGGTCTCAGGACCGGCAGAAGAGCTCGACAGCGAAGCTCGAGGGAGTGCAATGGCATGAGCGAGGGATTCACGATAATGCCGTGTGAAGCCCTGGGCATATCTTTGGCCTGAACGCGCCCTTTCGATGCGCCCCGTGAGATCACCTCAGAGACGCGCAGCGCGTCCGCGTCGAAGTGAGTGAAAGGAGTGCGTCGGTTCATCGTGAGTTCCACGATGCCGTAACCGCTGGCGTGGATCTGCTTGCCAACAGCCTCGGTGCTCGTTCTGGTGTTGTGAACGGTGAACGGCTTGCGCTCGCCGAAAGCTCCGTGGTGCCGTAGGTGTTCTGATCCACTTGACGAAAAGCAGGGTGTGCGGCCGAAAACACCCTGCTTTTCGTCAAGTAGACGCGGAAAAAGCGAGCAGCGGTGTCGCGAGGCGCGGGGGAGTGTCACGCAGCGTTGAAAGGATGCCGTGGGGCGCAAAGGGATCTCATCGTGCGCAATGGCGTGGCATCGCGCGCTACTGAGCGTCAGTGCGCGCCAGCTGGCCTAAGCGCGAGGCGTCAAGCCCGAGGCCGAGGCGGAGCCCCCAGCCCCGAAAGCCCCGATCACGCCGACGGCGAACATTTGCCCACAGAGCAGGTCTAGCCCGTACGCTGGTGGCATTGGGAGACGTGTACGTTGCACGTCGCGACGAGGAGAAACACATGTTCGAGAGATTTACCGACCGCGCACGCCGCGTTGTCGTGCTCGCGCAAGAAGAAGCGAAGTCGCTCAACCACAACTACATTGGCACCGAGCACATTCTTCTGGGACTCATTCAGGAAGGCGATGGCGTCGCCGCGAAGGCGCTCGGTGAACTCGGCATCTCGCTCGACGCTGTGCGCGAGCAGGTCATTGACATCATCGGCCAGGGGCAGCAGCCGCCGGCCGGCCACATTCCGTTCACGCCTCGTGCCCGCAAGGTGCTCGAGTACTCGCTGCGCGAGGCTCTGCAGCTCGGCCACAACTACATTGGCACCGAGCACATGCTGCTCGGCCTGCTGCGCGAGGGCGAGGGCGTTGCAGCCCAGGTGCTCATCAAGCTTGGCGCCGATCTCAACCGTACCCGCCAGACCGTGATTCAGATGCTCTCGGGCTACCAGGCGGGCAACAAAGAGACGGTCTCGGTCGGCGCGACCGAGACGCCCACCCAGGAAAAGGGCTCGAAGGTACTCGACAACTTCGGGCGCAACCTCACCCAGGCGGCTAGAGACGGCAAGCTTGACCCGGTTATCGGCCGCGAAAAAGAGGTCGAGCGAGTCATGCAGATTCTCTCGCGCCGCACGAAGAACAACCCGATCCTGATCGGTGAGCCCGGCGTTGGTAAGACAGCCGTCGTTGAGGGCCTTGCGCAGGCTATTGTGCGCGGCGAGGTTCCCGAGACGCTGAAAGACAAGCAGCTCTACGTGCTTGACCTCGGCTCGCTCATCGCTGGCTCACGCTACCGTGGCGACTTCGAGGAGCGCCTCAAGAAGGTCATGAAGGAAATTCGTGACCGCGGCGACATCATCATCTTCATTGACGAGATTCATACGCTCGTTGGTGCGGGTGCAGCCGAGGGTGCGATTGACGCCGCCAACATCCTGAAGCCCATGCTCGCGCGTGGTGAGCTGCAGACCATTGGTGCGACGACGCTCGACGAGTTCCGCAAGCACTTCGAGAAGGATGCTGCGCTTGAGCGCCGCTTCCAGCCGATTCAGGTTAACGAGCCTTCGATTCCGCACTCGATCAACATTCTCAAGGGCCTGCGTGACCGTTACGAGGCACACCACAAGGTTTCGATCGCTGACGACGCGCTCGAGGCGGCAGTAACGCTCGCCGATCGGTACGTGCAAGATCGCTTCCTGCCCGACAAGGCCATCGACCTGATCGACGAGGCCGGCGCACGCCTGCGTCTCTCGATTCTGTCGAGCCCACCCGAGCTGCGCGAGTTCGATGAGCGCATCGCGGTCGTTCGTGCCGACAAAGAGACGGCAATCGAAACGCAGGACTTCCAGAAGGCAGCCGAGCTGCGCGACGAAGAGAAGAAGCTCATCAACGAGCGCCTGCGCCGTGAGAAAGAGTGGCGCAAGGGTGAGGTCGAGACCGGCGGCATCGTCGACTCGGGTCTCATCGCCGAGGTGCTCGCAAACGCGACCGGTATTCCCGTGTTCAAGCTGACCGAAGAGGAGACCGCGCGTCTTCGCTTCATGGAAGAGGCGCTGCACCAGCGCGTCATCGGCCAGAATGAGGCGATCTCGGCGCTGTCGAAGTCGATCCGCCGCCAGCGTGCTGGCCTCAAGGATCCGAAGCGCCCCTCGGGCTCGTTCATCTTCGCCGGGCCCACGGGTGTCGGTAAGACCGAGCTTGCGAAGGCGCTCACCGAGTTCCTGTTTGACGACGAAGATGCGCTCATCTCGCTCGACATGTCAGAGTACGGCGAGAAGCACACCGTTTCGCGCCTGTTCGGTGCCCCTCCCGGGTTCGTCGGCTTCGAAGAGGGCGGCCAGCTCACCGAGCGCGTGCGCCGCAAGCCATTCTCGGTCGTGCTCTTTGACGAGATCGAGAAGGCTCACCCCGATATATTCAACTCACTGTTGCAGATTCTTGAAGAGGGTCGCCTCACCGACGGTCAGGGCCGCGTAGTCGACTTCAAGAACACCGTCATCATCATGACCACGAACCTCGGTTCGAAGGGCATTGCCGGTGGACCCGTCGGCTTCCAGGTCGAGGGCAACGAGGCGGCAACCTACGACATGATGAAGGGCAAGGTGATGGAAGAGCTGAAGAACCACTTCAAGCCCGAGTTCCTGAACCGTGTCGACGACACCATCGTGTTCCCGCAGCTGTCGAAGGAAGAGATTCTGCAGATCGTGCACCTCTTCATCAAGAGCCTGCGCGATCGTCTGCTCGATCGCGGCATCGACATCGAGGTTTCAGAGGCAGCTCGCCAGCACCTCGCCGACAAGGGTTACGACCCATCGCTCGGCGCAAGGCCGTTGCGTCGCGCGGTGCAGCAGCTCGTCGAAGATCCGCTCTCAGAGATGATCTTGAACGCAGAGCTCGTGTCGGGCGACACCGTGAAGGTTGACTTCGTCGAGAACGAGCTCACCTTCGCTGTCGAGCACGGTGCCGAGCGTGACGCGGGTGCAGTGAGCGCCGCGAACGCCGCGGCAACCGCTTCGACGGCCGCAACGCCCGACGTCATCTAGCACGTCACTGAAAACGCCCCCGGTTTCGCGACCGGGGGCGTTTTTTGTTGCATGAGCACCGGGTTAGACTGGAGTGATGAACAACGAGATCATCATTCGGCCAGCACGCACGACTGACGTGCGCAAGATCAGCGAACTGATGGAGCCCCTCGTTGCCAGGCGAATTCTGCTCGGTAAAGACCTCGTCGTGCTGTACGAACAGGTACAGGAATTTCTGGTCGCGACCGACCAGGGCGGCGAAATCATCGGGTTTGGTGCGCTGCACCCGATGTGGGAGCACCTGGGCGAAATTCGCACGATCGCGTCGGTCGACTCGTGGCTTGGTAAGGGCGTCGGCAGTGCGCTCATGCGTGGCCTTGAAGTGAAAGCGCGCGACCTGGGCCTCTCGAAGCTCTTCTGCCTGACCTTCGAAACTGAGTTCTTCACCCGTCACGGTTTCACGCCGCTCGATGAAAATGACACGCTCATCGAGGCCGATGTCTATGCCGAGCTCCTGCGCTCGCCCGATGACGGCGTGGCCGAGTTTCTCGACCTTGCACGCGTGAAGCAAAACACCCTCGGCAACACACGCATGCTCAAACGTATTTAATCAGGCTGCGCGGGTAGTCTGTGGTGCATGAGCGAGCACACCGACCAGAGCGATACCGGTAGCGGTATGCCGACGCGCCTGTCGCCGAAGGTATACCGCAGGCGCCGTATCGCGGTTGTCGTGGGTCTGCTCGCAGCGATCGCGATCATCGTCATGCTCGTGGTGGGCCCTCAAGGCGTTGCCGGCTGGTTCGGCGGCGGCGAGAAGCCCGCGCAGGCCGATTCGCAGGGCACTGAGCAAGGGGATGAGGCGAAGCCCAAGGACGATAAGCAGTCGCCGAAGGGCGCCGCGAGCTGCGACATGAAGCAGGTTTCGGTCGAGGCGATCACCGATCAGTCGAGCTACGACTCGGGCGAATCACCGCAGTTTTCGCTGCGCGTGACGAACCACAACGATGTGCCGTGCGACCTCGACCTCGGCACGAAGACGATGGGATTCGTGGTGACGAGTGGGGGCGAAACCTACTGGGATTCACGCCACTGCCAAACGAACCCTGAGACGACGCTCGTGCGCATGGAGCCCGATCAGTCGCTCGAGACCGAGGCGCTGCCATGGAACAGAACCAGAAGCACTCCCGAGACGTGCGACTCTGAACGCCCGGTGGCTCCTGGTGGCGGCGCTTCGTACCACCTCACGGCCGAGATCGCGGGCGTCGAGTCGCCCGAGTCGGCACAATTTCTCATGTACTGATCCTGTTTAATGTTGCAATGGCGGATCGCGACAAGCCCGTCAATGGCTCGGCAGTACTGAGGCTCACGCCCGACGAATTCCCCGGAACGCTCGATTAGACTAAACAACCGTGACGATGACTTCTTTAGCGGCAGCAGTGAGCACCCCGTTTCTTGGCCTGCTCGGTATCGACTGGCTTGATCCCGAGACCCTTCTCGAAGTTGGTGGATGGGCCGCGCTCATTCTCGCGATCGCATTCGTGTTTCTCGAAACCGGTGTCATTGTTCTCGCGTTCTTGCCTGGTGATTCGCTGCTCTTCACGGTCGGTCTCTTTACCGCGACCGGCGTCATCGACGTGCCCATTTGGATCACGTGCCTGTTTCTCTTTGTCGCAGCATTCGCCGGTGATCAGGTCGGCTTCATGCTCGGACGCAAGGCAGGCCCGGCCATCTTCAAACGTGAGAAGAGTCGCTTCTTCAATCCCGAGAATGTTGAGCGAACGCACGAGTTCTTCGAGAAGCACGGACCGAAGGCCATTATCATCGCGCGCTTCTTGCCGGTGTTCAGGGCATTCGTTCCCGCGGCGGCCGGAATCGGCAACATGACCTATCGTCGGTTTATCGCCTACAACTGCGTGGGTGCACTCCTATGGGCGGTCGGTGTGACGCTGCTCGGTTACTTCCTCGGGAGCATTGAATGGGTACGCAACTACAGCGAGTACATCATCATTACGCTCGTCTTGCTGCCGGGCATTCCCATCTTGATCGAGGCCATCAAGGGCTTCAGGGCCTGGCGCCGAAACCGTAAGGCTACCGAGCAGGACTAGCCGTCGACGCGTAACGCGAGCCACAGCTGCGCACGGTCGTCTGCGCTCTCGAGTGAGACCCCGAGCAGCGTTTCGATGCGTTCCATTCTCGCCCGAAGAGTGTTGCGGTGAATCCCGAGTGCCTCTGCGGCGGCACCGCGTTGGCCGTGCTGTGCCAGGAAGACGCGCAGGGTTTCACGCGCTTCGAGATCACAGTGGGGGCTGTGTAGCGAGAGCGCGCCCAACACGGCGTGGCTCGACGAAGCGCCCTCGGGAGTCGCGAGCAACAGCTCGATCAGCGCGTTCGACTCGTTCGCCTTGAGTACTCTGGCGGTGCGCGGGGTACGGTACAGGCGTTCAGCGCTCGAGAGTCTCGGCACGAGTGCCTCGGCCGAACGGCGGCTCACCTCGGCATGCTGCAGTTCGGTCTCAAGCCCCACCGCGACGTCGAGGCCGCTGGCGGTAATGTTGTCGATGGCCCAGCCCGCGAGCTCGGGGCTTACGACCTGCCAGGCGAGAACCGCTCCCTGTGGCGTCACCGGCTGCGTTCGAGCGCTCAGGGGATACCTCGTAATGAGCCTCAGGATGCCCTCTCGGTGCTGCGATCTCCAAGCGGCGATCGCTTCCGCCTGTCCTTGCGCCACGAGTACGTGCACTCGCTCCGGCAGGGTCATGCCGGGGTCGAGCACGTGCACGAGCCGCTGGGGGTCGGGAACCCCTGTCACGATCGCCTTCGTCACCCGGCCCCAACGCTCGCGTTCGACGACTGAGTTGTGAGCGCGGGTGCGATCGTCGATACTCAGCACCATCGCGGCCGAGGTGAATGCGGCGGCGCCCTCTGGTTCGAGTGGTGGGCCTGGGGCCACGAGCTCGCGTCCGGAACCGACCGAGAGTCGTTGCGACTGCTCGGAGCCCGCGTCGAAGCCCTGGGTTGCGGCAATGCTGCGCCCCTCGCTGTCAACGAGGGCAACGTGCCTGCCGGTGAGCTGTGCCACCGCCGAGATGATCGCGGCCGGGTCTGAGCCGGAGTGCGCGAGGTTCAGGACTCTTCGCTGCGCGAGCAACGCCTCTCTGGCTTGCCCGAGGTCGTCGCGTTGCCGTAGCAGCGAGACTTGTCTCGCGAGTGCAGCAGGGGCGAGTGTTGCGGGGGCGAGGAGCAGGGTCAGTTGGTAGTCGCCAGCGGCCTGCGTGAGCGCTGTCGGGGGTTTCGCGTGGGAAGCGGCTGCGGGAGCGATCCACACGAGCGCCGGCGTGCGGGCTCTCGTGAGCGAGGCGACGAAGTCTCGCCAGCGGGTGCCGGGTGCGGCCTCGGTGACGATGATGAGCGCTTCGGCATCGGCGTAGCGGAGGGCTTCGCCGGGGGTCGCGTGTGCCACCCATGAAATCGGTGCGGTGAGCGATGCGGCTTGCACGAGTTCGAGGCCGAGGTCGGCGGCTTCGAGAAGGTCGGTGACTGAGGCCATGGTGATATCTTTGCACAGTTTCTAACCACTTTCTGTGCAATATTCATAGGCGGATCATGGCCAACTGCGGCGTACAGTGAGTCTCGAAGGCCTGCGTACCGCGGGCAATGAAGCCAGAAAAGGAACGATACTCGATGCCAAGCCCGCAAGATTCAGCACCTGAAGCGCCTCGTGGGGCACTCGGGGGAATTCGTGTCGCCGACTTCTCGAGGGTGCTCGCAGGGCCGCACGCGACGATGATGCTCGCCGATCTGGGCGCCGATGTTATCAAGATCGAGAGCCCGCAGGGTGATGGCACGCGGGCGTGGGTTCCGCCGGCGAACGCGCTGGGGCAGAGCACCTACTTCGCTGGGGTTAACCGTGGCAAGCGCTCGGTCGTCATTGACCTCTCGACCGAAGAGGGGCGCGCGGCTGCGATGCACTATGCGACGACGGCCGATGTCGTGATTCAAAACTTTAAACCCGGCACCATGGAACGTTTCGGCCTCGGCTACGAGGCGGTCGCCGAGACGAACCCCGGCGTCGTGTACTGCTCGATCTCGGGCTTTGGCGATGGCGGCGGCAAAGATTTGCCCGGGTACGACCTACTCGTGCAGGCGGTTGGTGGCCTCATGAGTATCACCGGTGCCGAGGGAGGCGAGCCTCAGAAGGTGGGTGTCGCTCTCGTCGATGTACTCACGGGCCAGAACGCCGTGATTGGCATTCAGGCGGCGCTTCGGGCGCGCGACGAGGCCGATTCGGCGACGCGGGGTCGCGGGCAGCACGTCAAGGTGAACCTGCTGTCAACGCTGCTCTCATCGCTCGCGAACCAGGCGTCGTCGACACTCGAGACCGGAGTTTCACCGCAGCGCATGGGAAATGCCCACCCCTCGATCGCCCCATACGAGACGTTCGAGACGGCTGATCAGACGATCGTGCTCGCGGTTGGCACTGACGGCCAATTTCGGGCGCTCTGCGAGGTGCTCGAGCTTGCGCAGGTTGCCGACGACGAGCGTTTCACCACGAACGAGCTCCGGGTCGCAAACCGCGCGGCCCTTGGCGCGATCATTACCGAGAAGCTCAGTGAAAAGCCGGCGCAGCACTGGATCGACGCCTGCATGGCCCGCAAGATTCCCGCGGGCCGCGTGAACAGCGTCGGCCAGGCGTTCGAACTCGCCGAGCAGTTGGGCCTTGACGCCGTCGCCCAGACAGGCGAAGTGCGCTCGGTGGCAAACCCTATTGATCTTGGCCTCACTCCGGCGAGTTACACGCTCGCTCCGCCGCACCTCGGCGAGCACACCGGGGCCGACTGGCTGCCGGCCACCACGAACCGTTAACCCCGCACCACTCAACGAGAAAGACCATCGATGAACACGATCGACACCCTGTTTAACATTTCAGATTTTGTGACCGAAGAAGAACGCGAATGGCAGATGCGTGCGCGCGAGTTTGCGCAGACCAAGATTCAGCCCGTGATCGACCAAGCCTTCGAAGATCGCAGGCTTCCAGTCGAGCTGCTGCCAGAGGTGGGTTCGTTCGGTGCCTTCGGCATGTACATGGACGGTTACACGCTGCCGGCCGCCTCATCGGTCGCCTACGGGCTCGTCGCGATGGAGTTTGAGGCCGTTGACTCGGGCTTTCGCACCGCGCTTTCGGTTCAGGGGTCGCTCGCGATGGGTGCCATTCATAAGTTTGGTTCTGAGGAGCAGAAGAACGAGTGGCTGCCCCAGATGCACACCGGAGAAGCAATCGGCTTCTTCGGACTCACCGAGCCACAGGGCGGATCGGACCCGAACACGATGCTCACCACGGCACGTCGCGAGGGCGATGAGTGGGTACTGAACGGCAAAAAGCGGTGGATCGGCCTCGCCTCGATCGCGAAGCTTGGCGTGATCTGGGCCAAGGACGAAGAAGGCATCGTGCGCGGCTTTATCGTGCCGACCGCGACCCCGGGTTTCACCGCGACCCCGATCGAGAATAAGCTCTCGATGCGCGCCTCGCTCCAGTGCGAAATTGAGCTCGATAACGTGCGGCTTCCCGCCGACGCTATCCTGCCGGGGTCGAAAGGCCTCTCCTCGCCGTTCAAGTGCCTCAACGAGGCTCGCTACGGTATCGTCTGGGGCGCTATGGGTGCCGCTCGGGCCTGCCTCGAGGTTGCCGTCGAACGTTCGCAAACCCGCGAGGTTTTCGGGCAGCCGATTGGCAGTAAGCAGATCACCCAGGCAAAGCTCGCCGACATGTTTGTCGAGTACGAGAAGGGCATGCTGCTCGCGCTGCACCTTGGTCGTCAGAAAGACGCAGGAAAGCTCACCCACGGTCAAATCTCGGTGGGCAAGCTGAATAGCGTGCGCGAGGCGATCAAGATTGCCGGTACGTGTCGTTCGATTCTTGGTGGCGACGGGATTACGACCGATTTTCCAGTCATGCGCCATATGGCAAACCTCGAGTCTGTGCGCACCTACGAGGGAACTGACGAGGTGCACCAGCTCGTTATCGGGCGAGAACTGACGGGTATGGCTGCGTTCTAGTCGAGAGCCTTACCGAGGGGCTGTGTTGGCGGTTGCCAGCATAGCCCCTTTTCGTTCCAACGGGAGTCCGGGACGCGGCCGCAGTCCTATTTGACAAGTGGTACGACCAATCATGATAATGGAATGACCACTGTGACCAGAGTGCAATTTCCAATGGAGGGAATCTATGTCGATCAACATTGAAGTGAACGACCTTGGCGGGGCCGAAGAAGCAGTATTTGCTGCCTGGCTGAAAGAAGTAGGCGACGAGGTTGCCGAGGGGGAAGCCATCGCAGAGGTGATGACCGACAAAGTCAACGTTGAACTCTTCGCGCCGAAAGCAGGAACGCTCGCGACGCGCACCATCGATGAAGAAGACCCGGTCGAACTCGGCCAGGTTATCGGAACGCTGACCGAGGCATAACCCCATGACGCAGACGACTGAACAGCTCGTTGAGCTGTGGCAGCACATGGTGAACGGGCGGGCGCTCGACCGTGCGATGTGCATTCACAACCCGCTCTGGCACGAAGGCCGTGGTGAAGAAGCCTCGATCGTCGGTGCCTTTCACGCGCTCGGCGAGGGCGACGTTGCAGCACCCCACTTTCGCGGCGCGACCACCCTGGGGCTCATGCGTGGTCTCAGCCCAGAGACCGTCGCGGCCGGTGTCTTCGGCAAAGAAGCCAGTGTGACCCGAGGTGCATGGCGCGGTGACATCAATGCCCTGCCCTCACGCGAGGTCATCGGCATGTTTTCGGGCTCTCTGGGAACGACCGTCGCCTATGCCACGGGCGCTGCCATGACGATCAAGCGGCAGGGCAAACCCGGTGTTGTCGTGAGCTCATTTGGCGATGGAACCTCGAACTCTGGCGTTATTGCTGAGTCGTGGAACATGGCAAAGATGCTGAGCCTGCCGATCGTGTACATCTGCCAGAACAACCAGTACGCCACCTCGTTGCACGCTGATGATGCGATTGCAGGTGGTACCGTGAGCGACCGGGCACGGGCTTACGGCATGCCGACCGAAGACGTCGACGGTAACGACGTCATCGCCGTGGCTGAGGCTGTCGCGCGGGCGACGGATTACGCCCGTGAACACGGGCCGGCCTTCGTTCAGCTTATGACCTATCGCATGGGTGGCCACTACATGAGCGACCCAGAAGTATACCGAAGCCGCGAAGAGGTCGAAGAGTGGCAGCTTAAAGACCCGATCGTGCGTCTCGAGAAGGTGCTCGCAGAAGAACACGGATGGGACGCTGAGGCGGGGGCGGCTCTGAGAGCAGAGATCGAGGCCCAGTACGAGGCACTCGTGATCGCGGCGAAAGACGCGCCAGCACCCGACCCCGAAACACTCTCTGCCTCACCCTACGTGAGCGACCTTGCAGCAGCGAAGGAGGGCAACTGATGGCCCGCATGACGATGAGCGACGCGATCGTCGAGGCGATCCGCCAAGAAATGCGCAACGACGAGAGCATCTACATGCTCGGCCAAGACATTGGGCAGTTTGGCGGCCCTATGCAGGCAACGAAGGGACTGTGGGAAGAGTTCGGCGACTCAGGGCGCATGATTGACGCACCCATCTCAGAGGAGGCCATGATCGGCACTGCCGTGGGCGCCGCAATGACGGGCAGCCGCCCGATCGTTGACCTCATGTTTGCCGAGTTTCTCGCGCTCACGGTCACACCCCTCGCGCACGAGGGCGGCAGCATCGGGTTCAAAACCCGGGGCGAAGTGACCGTCCCCATGTTCGTTCGTGCAAAGTGCGGCATTGGCCCGCATCACGGTCACGCCGAGATGATGGCGGGCATGCTCATGAGCTTTCCCGGGGTCAAGGTCATCATGCCGACCAATCCTCAGGACGCCTACTCGCTTGTGCGGGCCGCGATTCGTGATGAAGGCCCCGTCGTGATGCTCGAGCACATGAGCCTTCTGCATGCGCGCCGCGCCGAAGTCGACCTCGAAACAACCGCCGAGATTGGGCGAGCTGCCGTGCAACGCGAGGGCAACGATGTGACGATTGTCGCCTCGGGCCTGATGGTTTCACGGGCCGAGCGCGCCGCGAAAACTCTCGCCGAAGAGGGGATCGAGGCCGAGATCATCGACCTACGTTCGATCGCCCCACTTGATGCCACCACGGTGGTCGCCTCGGCGCGAAAGACCGGAGCGGTCGTTGTCGCTGACGAAGCCTGGCCCACCGCGGGCCCCGCGGCTGAGGTCGCCCATCAGGTGCTCCGGCTTACGGGCGGGCGCGACCACATTCGCTTCGGCTTTGCGACGTCGCCACACACCCCAATTCCCTTCAGTACCGAGCTCGAAAGGGCGTTTGTGCCGAGTATTGAAGATATCGTCGCTACGGTGCGAGAGACCCTCGCCCCGTAGCGATACCGGCCCGCTTGTACGGGCCACACTCCGATAGGGGAGCGCCACTCCCGCGGAACCAACAGAGCCCGGCCACCGACGGGTTCCAGACTGCCTTGAGCGGCCGGGCTCTGACCTCAGAAAGCATAGAAGCATGATTGAACAGACCGAAACCCGTGAGAGCATCACCGGGGTGCGCAAACTTATCGCTGCGAACCTCGTGAAATCGCACACCGAGATACCAGCCGTGAACATCATCGAAGAGTGTGACCTCACCGGGGTAGACCGGGCGATGCTCGTGCCCATGGTGCTCGCGAGCATCGGCGAGGTCGTGCGCTCCTTTCCCGTGTTTAACGCCGCGGTCATCGACGGCGAGATTGTTCGGTACAGCCGCTGCGATATTGGTATCGCCGTTGACACCGAACGCGGTCTCATGGTTCCAGCCGTGCGCGACTGCGGCTCCCGAGAGGTTGAGGCGCTCGCCGACGATGTCGTCTCGCTCGCCGCGAAAGCCCGCGAAGGGAAGCTCTCGCCGCTTGATATGCGCGCAGCAACGACAACCTTCACGAGCCCCGGAAAGCGCGGCGGCATCATCGCGACCCCGATCATCAACGCACCGCAGACCGCGATTGTCGGGCTGCATCGCATGGTCGACAAGCCCGTCGTTCGCGATAACCAAATCGTTATTCGCACCATCGCAAACCTCACCCTGACCTTTGATCACCGTGTTGCCGACGGGGCGCTCGCCGGTGATTATCTGCTGACACTCGCAAGGACTCTTGAGGCACACGCCCTGAAATACCAAGCATCGCGCTAAAGTGATAGGTGTTATTTCATATCGTGGTGAAAGCGTAGAACTTGATGACCGAACCTCTCGAGACCGTTAGGGACAATCATTTCGATGATGACCCCGTCTCAATTGCCCTCACCAAGCGCATCAAGGGGATGAAACCTGGCGACCGACTCCCGAGCGAGCGCGACCTTGCGATTGAGCTTGGAGTGAGCCGAACCGCCCTGCGTGACCGCCTCGCGGTGCTCGTCGGGCTGGGCTCTCTCGAACGCCAAATCGGTTCAGGAACGTATGTGGCCGAGCTTCGGCCCCAGACGCTCGCGCTCGCGCTGAGCCTCGGCCTGAGCTCGGCGAACCTGCCCATTCACGCGCTCGAGTCGGTGCGCATCGCGCTTGAGCGTCAGGCCGCAATCGAGGCCTGCGCCGACCCCGACCCGACGCTCACGGGCCACATGCAAAAGGCACTCGACATCATGGCTGTCGCGACCACCTCGGTCGAGATGCACAAGGCCGATCGTGATTTTCACCAGGCGATGCTCCGGGTCTCGGGTAACCCCGCCCTCATCTTCTTTGCCGATGTGCTCGCCGACACCCTCTCGCAGAGCATGGCCGAACGCAGTGTTCGCCTGCGCGAGAAGCATACTGAGGAGGGGCTGTGCGACCTGTTCATCGAACTGCACAAGCCCATCTATGACGCGATCATGAGTGGCGACGAAGAGAAGGCCGTGCTCGCGGTCGAAGAACACTTCGACGTCGTCATGCTCTATTAAAGGTCTTTGCGCCCAGATGTTCCTCTCACGGGCATCAACGAAACGAGGCCCCCACCCGCGGTTGCGGTGGGGGCCTCGAACGTTCTGGGGCTGCGTGGGTTATGCAGCGGTGCGTGCCTCGGGCATGTGCATCGAGATGCGAGCGGCGCCCGTCAGGTTGAGAGGGTGAATGTCGATAACCCAGCCGAGTGACTCCAGTGACTGGAGATCTGCGCGGGCATCGTTCACGCGTTCAGTTTCGACGACGTAGTACGTCGCGTGACCGGCACGAAAGACCGATCGTTTGCTGGCCCAGCTCGGAATGAGCGTCTGGGGCTCGTCAGAAGCACCGAGAGCGCTGAGTGCGCGGTACGGCGTCTGCGGCAGCGTCGCAGCGAGCTGCTGCGGGTAGTGCAGTGTAATAGTGTTTGTCATTGTCCATGTTTCCTAACTGGCACCTTGGCCAATATGGTGGTGACGGTTCAGGCTGTCGCATACGAAGAAGCACACGAACATTGACACGAAAGTTCGTGTCAAACCGAAGACCTCAACCGGTCGTATTATTCTTCAACTCCTGCGACCCGCCTCATCTTCGGTGATGAGTCTTGCGGCGCAAACAGCGAACTGAAGAATATGACCCAACACTATAGTCTAGGTTGAGGGTTGTCAAGCATTTTCTTTGTGCGCGAACGATTGCTGCGCCTACCGGCCGCGCACTCAGTGTGAAGAGTAGCATCGAGGCATGCTCGTTCTCGCAACCCTCACGTTCTTTATCGCGGCGGTCGTGCAACGGCTGACGGGCATGGGGTTTGCGCTCGTGGCAACACCGATTCTCGTGCTCCTGCTCGGGCCGCACGACGGGGTTCTGCTCGTCATTATGGGCGGCTTTGTGATCTCTTCGCTCATGCTTATCGGCGGTCTCCGGCTCATTTCATGGAAGCCCACCCTCCTCCTGCTCCTGGGCGGCACGCTAGCAATGCCCTTCGGTGCGTGGGTCGCAGCGGCCCTGACCGATGCCGCTCTGCTCACCCTCGTGGGAGCCGCGGCGATCTGTGCGCTGCTCGTGCCCATGCTGCCGTTGAAACCCCACCCCAACACCGGTGCTCGAGGTGCGATCCCCGCCCTCGGAGCCGGCGCCGTCTCTGGCTTTCTCAGCGTCACGAGCGGGCTTTCTGGGCCACCGCTCGTTGCATACGGAACCTCATCGCGCTGGGAACATCGCAGCTTCGTCGCCTCGATCCAGGTCGTCTTCGTTGCTTTCGCCGCGGTAACGCTCGCGCTGCGCGGACTGCCGAGTGTGCAACCCACCTCATATGCGCTCTTCGCCGTTGCCCTTGTCGTTGGTCTGATCGTGGGTATCGGCCTCGATACGATCGTCCCGGTGCGCGTCGCGAGAATCGGCATGTTTGTGTGCGCCTGGGCCGGTGCAGTCTCGGTACTTGCGCGGGGAATCATCGCGCTTCTCGCGTGATAATTGCGGCGGATCGGGCCGAGTGATCCGCCGCGATTTGTTCCGGCCCGCACGCCAACGGGCGGTACGATTGCCACGTGACCAGCGCGGGTTCTCGCGCACGACAACGCCTAGCGCGAGAAGGAGACAACGATGCTCACACACCCCGGCACGCTGAGCGGTGACCTCGTCAGGCTTGAGCCGCTGAGTCATGAGCACCACGACGGTCTCGTCGAAGCAGTGCGCGACGGCGAACTGTGGAACCTCTGGTACACGATGGTTGCGCGGCCCGAGGCGATGCGCCAAGAGATTGACCGCCGCCTTGCGCTGCAGGAGGACGGCTCGATGATTCCGTTCACCAGCGTGCGGGCCGACACCGGCGAGGTGCTCGGGATGACCACCTTCATGAACATCGAAGCGACCGTTCCGAGGGTCGAAATTGGCTCGACCTGGAACCGACTCTCAGCGCAGGGAAGCGGCACCAACGCCGAGGCCAAGCTCATGATGCTCGGCCACGCCTTCGACGTGTGGGGGTGCATCGCGGTCGAGTTTCGCACCGACTACTACAACCAGCAGTCGCGCCAGGCCATCGCGCGGCTCGGCGCGAGGCAGGACGGGATTCTGCGTTCGCACCGAAACGATGGCGGGTATCTGCGCGACACTGTCGTCTTCTCGATTGTGCAGCAGGAGTGGAGTGGTGTGAAGAAGGGGCTTGAGCTGCGGCTGGCGAAGCGTCGGGGCTGAGGGGTGGCTTTTGCGTCGATTCAACGCGAATCGGTTGAGGGGGTAAGCTCGTTGCATGGACGATCCGTTGAAGCTGCCAGAATCATTTACGCTCGATCATGACGCCGTAAGCGCGCCCTTTGTGAGGCTTGCCGGGAGGCACGTGCTCGCAGGCGGAGGCGAAGTTGTGAAGTGGGATCTGCGCTTCGAGCAGCCCAACGAGGGTCACCTTGAGATGGACACCGTGCACAGCATCGAGCATTCGCTCGCGACGACCCTGCGCACGATCACCGATGCGGTCGTTGATATCTCGCCCATGGGATGCCAGACCGGTTTCTACGTCTCGGTCGATGCCGCAGAACTCGATGATTTTGATGTGTTCACCGAGGTGCTCGCGCGCGGTATCCAGACGGCGCTCGAGCTCAACACGGTTCCTGGCTCAAGCCGTACCGAGTGCGGCTGGGCCCACTCCCACTCGATCGAGGGCGCGAAGGAAGCTCTCGCCGGTTTTCTCGACAAGCGCGACGAGTGGAACGTGATTTATGGTGAAGAGCGTGCCTAAGCCGCTGCTCGTCTTTGCGCACGCCGACGAGGCACAGGCTTTCGCCGAGGTGCCTCATCTCATTACCGGTATTGGCAAGGTCAATGCCGCGGCTAAGCTCGGGCAGCGTCTTGCCGAGGGCGACGTCTCTGAGGTTGTTGTGCTCGGCACCGCCGGCATGCTCGACGACTCGCTCGACCTGTCGACCGTGTACCGAGTGAACGTTGCGCTGCAGCACGACTTCGAGTTCGCGAGCCCGGCCGCCGTCATGGGGGCCGACGGGGGCGTGCAATTCGTTGCCCCCGAGGTGTGGATGCGCGATGGTGCTGGGCTCGTCGGCACCGATGCGTCAAACGCGGGGGAGGCGACCGCCACGATCGCGACGGGTGACGTCTTCGTGAAAGATGACGGCCTTCGCGCCGCGCTCACCGGCCAAGGGGCCCAGCTCGTCGACATGGAGAGCTACGCGTACGCCGTGCTCTGCCACACGTTCGGCGTGTCGCTCAGAATTTTTAAAGTGCCTTCTGACTTTGCAGACAGCGCCACGAGCCACGAAACCTGGGATGACATCGTCGCCCGCAAGAGTTCGGAGCTCCTTCAATTTGCGCGGGGGCGCTCACTCGTCTAAACTTTTCTCTTGGTGACGTGTCCGAGCGGCCGAAGGTGCAACACTCGAAATGTTGTGTAGGCAACCCCTACCGTGGGTTCAAATCCCACCGTCACCGCCACTCGAAAGGCCCCGCATTCCCCTGAACTGGGGAGGTGGGGCCTTCGTTATTTCTTCTCAGGGGCTTGCGCTTGGTCGCGATGCCTCGTTTCGGCTGGTTAGTGAGTGACGGCATCGGCACCGGCACCGGCACCGGCACCGGCACCGGTAAGGGTGAGGTAGGGCGCGGCGCTACAGCCTGACTTGCCTTTCGGCCGCCGTATGTTGCTGGTGTGCCTGCTCTATGGCCGCTATTGCCCGCCCTGTGGTCAATTTCGCACGCTGTGTGGTCAAAAAGTGTCGATTCTTGAACGGCGGTTTCTAGCGGTCAGCGCAACAGTATCTCTTCGATGACCTCGGCCGGCTTCGCGAACGCTAACCGTTTCCGGGGCCGGTCGTTCATCTCCCACTCAACATAATCGAGATCTGCCTGACTGAACACACTCAGATCAGTGCCCTTGGGGAAATACTCCCGCAGTAACCCATTCGTGTTCTCATTCGTCGGCCGCTGCCAGGGCGAGTGCGGGTCGCAAAAGAACACATCAATATCAGCTCCCATAGCGACTTCTTGATGCTTACTCATCTCTTTGCCCTGGTCCCAGGTGAGAGTCCGACGAAGCACATCAGGTAACTCTTTCATCTTCGCGATAAGCCCCTCAGTGACTGCTTCTACCCGCGGTAACGAGGGGTCTAACCAAACAAGGAATAGATAGTTCGAGTGGCGTTCAACGACCGTCCCGATAGCGCTCTTGCCATCTTTCCCGATAATTAAGTCACCTTCCCAATGCCCAGGAACAGCCCGATCAAGTGCTTCTGCGGGACGGTCAACAATGTTCACCATCCCAGCAATTCGGCCCTGCCTAGACTGGCCAGAACGGTGACTGTGTCGGATCTTCCTCCCCGTACGAACCCGAACCTCAAGCTCGCGTTTGAGCCCACCCCTGGCAAGGAGATAGATCGCTTGATAGATCGTTTCGTGTGACACTCGCATCTCCGGCTGATCCGGAAACTCGCGCTGTAGCCTGCCCACAACCTGTTCCGGTGACCGCTTCAACGATAGTTCAGCCTCCACAAAACGCCGTAACCGCGGATTCGTTACCAGCTTCGACGGTTTCGGTCTGCGGGCGCGCTGAAACGTTTGCGATTGTGCCTGTGTTGCCCGATACCTCGGCCTACGAGCCCGTTCAGAAGAAAAGAACGCGTTCCGCCGAATCTCACGACTCACTGTTGACGGGGCACGCCCCAACTTCCTCGCGATCTCACGAATCCCAGCCTTTGCCGTCCATAACGCCTGAATCTCGATACGCTCCTCGAACGATAACGACGACACCCGGGCTACTCTTCGGGGTCTCACCCCGCCCTGCGAATGAATATGTGACAAGATCGCGGCTTCGCTCTTGTCTACCCGTTCACCAATCTCTCGTGCGGTGAAGCCAGCAGCTCGCATATCCCAGATCGTGTTCACATGCTCAGCAAGCATGTTCCTTGAGAACTTCATGTCAGTGTCCACCCTTGTATTGTCTCGGGTGTTGCAACCACCGTTAGAACCCGCGAACCGATTTTCGACACTTTTTGACCACACGATGAGTGAGAGGGTACGGTGGGGCGGAAACGGGGCGGGTTTGGTGGGATGAGCGCCAGGAAGGCGCGCGTGCCGGAACCTCGCAGCGCCAGGAACCCCGCAGCGACGGCGCACCACAAGAACCCACGTACCCATAGAATGAGCCTGATGACGAAGCACCTCACCAGCCATGCTCACCCCGCCGAGCGGCCGCCGCGCACCTACGTGACCGGGCCAGTGACGCGGTTCGCGCGGTACCTTACGATCGCGGCCGCAGCAACGGTGGTAGTGATCGGGATCGTGGGCTACTCGTCTATGCCTGACACGATCCCGACGCACTTCGGGGTGAACGGCGAACCCGACCAGTGGGGCCCGAAGGGAACGTTCATCGCGCTGATCATTCTGGCGGCGCTCGTCTCGGCGGGCATGGTGATCGCCTCGTACTTTCCGGGCAGTGTGAACGTGCCCAGGGTGATCCCCGTTGAAAAGGCGCAGGAGTACTACCGAAGGGTTGAGCAACTCCTCATCGCGGTTGCCGCGGTGACGGTCATGCTCTACGCGACGATCGTGTTCTCAACCGTTTACGACGTGAATATGCTGCTTCCGCTCATCGGCGTTGGTGCTGCGCTGCTTGCGACCGCCGCGGTTGGCACGGTTCGGCTGGTGCGAGCGCTGCGGTAGTGCTTCACCCTCAGCCGAGTGGGGCTGGTGCGCCGAGTGGTAGACGTCGCCGAGCATGTCACGCACGGCTTCAGCGCAGCGCTCCTGGATCTGCTCGCAGACTCCCTCGGCCGGGCCTCGCCGCGGCACCGGAACGTCGTTGATGTGTGAGAGCACGACGTTGGTGAGCTCAGAGATGGCGTCATTGACGTCTCGATGAAAGAGACGAAGCTTTGCAAAAAAGTGTGTCCCGTTGACGTTCTCGAATCGACCATTGTCTTGAACGAGGGCTACGCGAGCTCCGGTCGCAAGGTTGATCCACTCGAGATCGAGGGTGTGGCCGCGATTGAGATCGCGCATTTCGTGCAGAGCACCCCAAGCTTCACGCTGAATTCCGGGAGTTTCAATCCATGTAGCCATAAGACGTCCTTCTGTTGCGTATAAACACAAACGGTCGAATATCCACCCTCTTAAATAATATCGCCACCACCTCAAAAAACCGAAAAGAACTGATGTTGATTGGGTAACAATCGCGTCGCACGCCGCTGGCATTCGCCGACCCAGCCGGTGAAGGGGCCCAGCCGATGAAGACGCCCCAGCCAGTGAAGCGGTGTCAGCCGGCGCAACCGCAACCGCAACCTCAGTCTGCGCGAGAGAGCGTGTTGCTGGCGTTCGACGTTTGGGCGTGAAAGGTGATGGTGTCTGGCAGGTAGCGATCTTCGCCGTGTTCGATCGGCACGCCACTTCCGGTGAAGCTCGTGCGCCGCACGCGAAGCAGGGGGCTTGAACGTCGAACGTGAAGCAGCGCCGCATCGGTGCTTGAGGCGGCGACCGCGTCAATCGCGTGGTCGGCGTGCGCGGTCACAACGCCGAAACGCTCGGCCAGAACGGTAACGACTGAGGGCTCGTCGGCGGGCAGCGAGCGTATCTTCTCTGACATCCACTCGGGGTAGATCGTGCGTTCGAGCATGACGACCCTGCCGTCGAGGGTGCGTGTGCGCGTGACTTCGAGCACCTCGCTCTTTGGCTTGACGAGAAGTTTGCGGGCTTCCTGCACGCTCGCGGGTCGCGGCGTCGCTGAGTGCACCTGACCGCCAGGGGTCATGCCCTTACTCCTCGCCCACTGCGCGAATGACCGTAGCTCGCGAAAGCTCTGTGTGTTGAGACTCGACTGCACGATCCACCCCGCGCCTTGAACTGGCACGAGCATGCCGCGATCTTCGAGGCCCGAGAGCGCCGTGCGTATGGTGCCGCGCGAGACGCCGTACTGCTCGGCGAGCTTGGCCTCAGCGGGAAGCGGCGTGCCTGCGCTGAACTCACCGTCGATGATGCGTGCGAGAAGGTCTCGCAGTACATCGCGGTGGATCGAGGCCCTGGCTGCGTTCACACCCCAACAATAGCCCCGCGCGGCTCGGCTCGAAAGCGGCTGTGAACAGGAGTTCACAGTTGTCCGTTCACAGGGGCGTTCGGCCAGGAAATGTTTGCGCGGCGTTTACCGTAGCGACCTGTTCCGTTAACGCTGAGCGGCGCTAATGAGGGTGTGATGACTGAGCCACTGACGAAAACGCCGCGGCAGGCAAAACCCCTCCCCGCCGCGGTGTTGTGCGACCTCGATGGGACGCTGCTCGATACTGAGCAGCCCTGGCTCGAAACCATTCGCGTGACGCTCGAAGATCTCGGCATCGCAATGTCCGAGCGTCAGCTCTTGCGTTTTGAAGGGGCGACTGTCTCGCAAACGGCGAGGCGCATCATCGATGAGTACTTTCTTGGCCGGGTGCCGAGCGGGCTTGCCTCGGCTGCCGAACTGGGGGAGCGGATCGAGCTCGCCTCGCTTCGGGTCCAGCGAGGCGCCGCCCGCTGGAAACCAGGGGCGAGAGAGATGCTCGCTGACCTGCGCGAAGCTCGGGTACCCGTCGCGATTGTGACGAGCTCATCGCGGCGCTGGTACGAGCAGCTCTCGGATGAGCTTGCTCTGGAGGGGTTTGCGCACGTCGTCACCGCCGACGATGTGCGGGCGACGAAACCAGACCCCGAGCCCTACCGTCATGCCGCTGGCCTGTTCGGGCTTCGCGCGAGCGATTGCCTTGCCATCGAAGACTCAGAGGTGGGTATGCGTGCAGCGCTCGCAGCAGGGTGCCGCACCGTGCTCGTGCGCGCTGATCCCGGCGCTGACCTCAACACCGTTTCCCGCGAAGACTTCGGTCCAGGGCACGGGGGAGCCCCAGAGCCCTGGACCGTGGAGGCCCACGTACGCGTCTCGAGCCTCGTGGGGCTCGGCAGCGACTGGGCCGCCAAAATATGCGATCTTGACCGACTTTCACTCTTTGAACACAACCCGAAAGGTACTCCGTGAAAACATCAACCCGTCGTGGCCTCGCCATCGTCGCAGGACTCTCACTCCTCGGCACACTCGCCGCCTGCTCGCCGAGCGAAGCCACGCCACCCGCAGAGGGCGGCGACACCGCGAACTCGCAGGAGGGGAGCTTCGCGAAAGACGAGAACACCCTCGTCATGGGCATGGTTCCCGACCAGCAGTCGGTCGAAAACAACTTTGAGCCGCTCGTTGATTACATCGCGGCCAAGACCGGCAAGAAAGTCGAGCTCGTGCAATCGACCGACTATGCGGCCCTCGTTGAAGCCGCGATCGCCGGGCGCATTGACATCGGGAGTTTCTCGGGCTTCACCTATGTCGCCGCGACGAACGGTGGCGCGCCTCTCACCCCGATCGGCGTCACGGTGACTGAAGCAGGAGAGGAACCAGGGTACGAGTCGCTCGCGGTCGTGCCGAAGGGCTCAGACATTGCCTCGATCAAAGACATGAAGGGGCACAAGGTGTGCTTCGTTGACCCGGGTTCAACCTCGGGCTACCTGTACCCGAGTGCTGAGCTACTCGCCGAGGGCATCAACCCCGAGAGCGATGTGACCCCGGTCTTCGCTGGTGGCCACGATGCTTCGGCGCAGAAGACCGCGCAGGGCGTTGAGTGCGAGGCCGGCTTCGCCGAGGACGCCGTGGTCGAGACCACCGGTATCGCCGATGGGCTCTTTGCCGAGGGCGACCTGACCGTGATTAATCGCGTCACCGTTCCCGGTGCTCCGCTCGTCATGTCGACGAACCTGCCGAAAGATGTGCAGAGCTCGCTCAAAGATGCGCTGCAAAACATCACGCTTGACGGTATCGAGGCCGAGGGCATCACGATCACCGAGGCGTTCAAGGCCTACTTCTACGAGCTCGTGCCCGTTGAAGATTCGTATTACGACAGCGTGCGCAAGGTGTGTGAAGAAACCGGCGCCGCGCAGTGCCAGCCCTAAACGGGGCATTGCCGGGTGAGGCCTAGCCCGACGGCTGAGCCCATCCGGCACCTCCCGGGGCCCGACACCAGTGGGTGCCGGGCCCCGCACATGAATGCTTGAGACCGCGGAAGGCGCGGCAGAAGGAGTCAACTGATGAGTGATACACCGAAGATCCGCTTGACCGAGGTGACGAAGACGTTTGGGCACACGGTTGCCCTTGAATCGGTCTCGCTCGAGGTCTCGGCGGGCGAGGTCGTCGTGCTGCTCGGGCTGTCGGGTTCGGGTAAGTCGACCCTGCTGCGCCACCTGAATGGGCTTGAGACCGCGACCGAGGGCATCGTTGAGGTGCTCGGCGATCCGCTCGGCGGTCTCAAGGGGCGCCAACTTCGTGAGCTGCGCAGCAAGGTCGGGTTCATCTTTCAGCAGTTTGAGCTCGTGGGCCCGCGAAGCGTGCTCGAAAACGTGTTGAGCGGTAGCCTCGCCACCCTTCGTGGCCCGAGGCTCGGCCTGCTCAGCTACCCGAAGCATCTGAGGCTGCGAGCGCTCGACCTGCTCGCCGAGGTGGGGCTTGAGGAACTAGCCTTCCAACGGGCCGACACCCTCTCTGGCGGGCAGCAGCAGCGGGTCGCGATCGCGCGTGCCCTCATGCAGGAGCCAGAGATTCTACTCGCAGACGAACCTGTTGCCTCGCTCGACCCGGAGTCGTCGCAGCAAGTCATGAACCTCATTCGTGAGATTGCCGTGCGCCGCGGTTTGATCGTGCTGTGCAGCCTGCACCAGGTCGACCTGGCCCTCGCCTGGGCCGATCGCATTGTCGGGCTGAGGCACGGTGCCGTCGTGCTCGACACCCGGGCCGGCGCACTCGATAAAGAGACCGTCATGAATATTTACCGCAGAGTTGCGGTGACACCCGAAGAGATCGCTGCGATCGAACCACAGGTAGGCGCAGCCGGGCTGGGGCAAGCTGCGGGGGCGCCCGTGACCGATATGCAGGCGAGTGGGGCATCGGCGTGACCGCCCCGACGCTCGCAAAACGAGAGGCTGCTGCGCAGCCGCCCTGGCCCACACTTGCAAAGCCCACGAGGGCGAGAATCGTTACCAACGCACTGCTCATCGGGCTCCTCATCGCGGGAGTATGGTCGCTGCAGGGCGTCGGCCTCTCCTGGGAACAGGTCACCCGGGGCACCGAGTATGCGGGGTCGTTCCTTGCACGCACGGTTCCCTTCGTCTGGCCGAGCCTCGGCGAAGCCCTGTGGCTCTGCGCTCTCACCCTGGCCATCGTGTTTTGCGGAACGGCGCTCGCCGCAGTGCTCTCGATCCCGGTGGCCTACCTTGCCGCCCGCAACACCGCCCCGAACCGCTTTGGCGTTGCGCTCGGCCGTTTTCTCGGCGTCACGACGCGAGCGGCACCCGACGCGATTATGGCGATGATCTTCGCGCTCATCATCGGGCAGGGGGCGCTCGCCGGGGTGCTCGCTCTCGGGATCCACTCGATTGGCATGATCAGTAAGCTCACCGCCGATGCGATCGAGCAGATTGACGACGGCCCCGTGCTCGCACTGCGCGCCGCCGGGGCGAGTAAACACCAGCAGTTTTGGGGAGCGGTGTGGCCGCAAATTCTGCCGGCGTTCATCGCGATCGTGTTGCACCGTGCCGACATTAACCTGCGCGTCTCGGTCATTCTCGGCTTCGTGGGCGTCGCGGGCCTCGGCCAGCAGCTCAGCATCGCCATGCAAACGCTGAACTATCGCGAGGCGATGCCCTTCGCGATCATCATCTTTGTGCTGTGCGTCCTGTTCGAGGTCGTCTCGGCCCTGTTGCGGCGCTCGTTACTCGGAGCCCAGCCCGAGGGCCGCAGTATCGCCCACCGCCTTGTGCGCCGCCTGACGAACGAACCCGAGAGTCCAGAAGCGATGCGGATCGCGCACGCCGCCCAGGGCCGCGAAGGCCGCATTCCGTGGACTCCTGACCGGGTGCGCAGCGTTACCCTCATCTGGTCGACGGTGCTGATCGTCGCGGCCTCGGTTGTTCTCGCGGGATCGCAGGGAAGTAGCTTCGCGAACTTCTGGCAGAACCTCGCGATCGCCGGAGGTCGGCTCTGGCCACCGTCGCTCGCTCAAGAAAAGTGGGGGCAGGTCGCTCTCGCGCTCGTCGAGACCGTGCAGATCGCGTTCGCGGCAACCCTCTTCGCCGTCGTCTTCTCGATGCTGCTTGGGGCTCTCGCCGCACGCAACGTCTCGCCGAGCCCCGGGGTTCGGGCTGGCGCACGGTTCACGCTCGTCGTGATCCGCGGCTTGCCAGAACTCTTGCTGGCCCTCTTCTTTATCATTCTCACGGGGCTCGGCCCCGGTGCCGCCGTGCTCGCGCTTGGTATCGGCGGGGTGGGGCTGCTGGGGAAGCTCATCGCCGACTCGCTCGAAGAGGTGAACCCTGGGCCTGAGCAAGCGCTTTTCGCGGTTGGGGCGACCAGGCCGCAGGTGTTTGCCGCAGCGACCTTCCCGCAGGCGGTGCCATCGTTCGTAGGGCACACGCTCTACCTGCTCGACACGAACATTCGCTCGGCGACAGTGCTCGGCATCGTTGGCGGAGGCGGCATCGGGTACATGCTCTCGAGCGCGGCCCGGGTGAACCAGCACGAACTGCTCTTCTTGCTGCTGTGCGTGCTCGTGATCGTCTTTCTCGTCGAGGGGCTCTCGACGCTGCTGCGCAAGATGCTGGCGTAACGCGGAACGACTCGTGCGGCCCGAGGGGATTTACCCTCGGGCCGCTTTCGTGTGCCCGCATGAATGCGTGTGCGTCCCGTCTGCGCGCTTGCGCCTGGCGCCTGGCTCCTGGCTTTGCGCCTGGCCTCGTGGCTTCGGCTGCTGCGCTTCACAGTGCGTCCTGTGTGACGAGTGAGACGAGAACGGGACTCGGTGATCACCCGGGGAAGGGAAGGGAAGGTGGCGATGGCTCGGGGGAACGCAGAAGGCTGGGGCGCCCCGGGAACAACCCGGAACGCCCCAGCCTTGGACGTGGTGCTAGCGGCTCGAACCGTGGCGCACGAAGCGTGCGGTCACGAATGCTCCGCCGGCAGCGAGCAGTGCGAGTGCAGCCGCGATGCCCCAGCCGTACCCGGCTAAGCCGGTCTGCGCGAGTGCGCCGTCGGTCGCTGCTTCCGTTGCATTCGGTGCGCCACCGCCCGGTGCTCCATCGTCAGTCTTGTCGCCGGGGGTCTCAGGCCCAGTGGCCGTGCCTTCTGAGGGCGTGAGGCCCGCGATCGCCGAGATGATCGCCTGGGCCATCGCGTCGACCTCGGCCTGTCGATCGGCAGTGAGGTCGTAAACGACCGCAGCGATCGCTGCTTCGAGGGGCTTGACCGAGCGTGGCGTGAAACGGTCGAGGTGCTGCGGCACCGATGCGAGGGCCGCGGTGATCCCCGAGTAGTCGGCCGCACGCTTTTCGTCAGGCGCGAGCTCTGCCGTGAAGTCGACGAGCGGGTTTGCGATCGTGACCTGGCGCAACTCGGTGTTGCTTGCGAAATCGTAGGCGGTGATGACCACTCGGTCGCCGTATGAGTCGAGCGTGAGGCCACGGTTGATGTCGCCGGTCGTCACCTCGGTGATATCGCTGGTGTTTTCACCGCGGGCATCCCACTCAATATGCATCGCGAGCGTGTTGATGGCCCAGAAGCCGTCGGGGTGGCCACGATCAGATCGGCGCTGCATCGACCAGTCGCCGAGCTCTGCGGGGTAGTGGGTGTGGCCGCTCAGCATGATGGCATTCGGGTAGTTCACCATGATGTTGGTGAGGCGGTCGTTGTGCATGTGGTGCTTGCTGTACCACGGCAACCATGATGCCGAGACGGTGTTGCCGAGCGGAAAGTGCGAGAGCACGAGTACCTGCTTATCGAGCGCGGTCCAGTGCGCGAGCCGCTCTTCGAGAAACCTGACCTGCTCTTCGGTCATGGGAACGTCGCTCGGGCCAGCGATCTCTTGACCGAGTACGATTACCGGCAGGTCACCCGCAGGGCCTTCGAGCACGTATTCGCCCCATGCCTTGTCTCGTTCGGCAAACTCGAGAAAGCGCGCAAAGTTCGCGTCAAACCCTCCTGAAGCGTAGCGTTCATGGTTTCCCATCGTGGCGACGGTCTGGCGCGGGCGGTAGGCCTCAGACGCGTTCATGACATCGTAAATTTCACGCCACTCCTGCACCGATCCCGAATTGACGATGTCGCCGACCATGAGCAGCCCGTCAGCCTTTGGCGAAAGCTCGGCAAAGCGCTGAAGGCCGACAGCGAAATCGGCCGGGTGCCCCTGAATATCTGAGACGACCCAGGCCTGGGTGGGTTCAACGCTCGTGGCGGCCTGTACCTGGTGCACGAGCACCGAGTCGATGCCCCAGTAGTGTGCGCCTTCACCGCCGGTAAAGCTCCACGTGAACTGAACCGTTTTGGCCTTGGCCGGCACCTCGATCATCAGGTCCTGTGCGGCATTCATCTGCATGCCGTCGTAGCCCGAAGTGACGGTTGTCTCATCGAGGCTCAGCACCTGCACCGGCTCGGCCTCATCGAAGCTCGCAAAGACCTCGCCGGTTTGGCCCGGCGCGCCACGGTAATGGCTGTCGAAGGTGAGGCGTACACGATCGAGCCCGTGCACGTCGACCGGGGCGCTCGTGAGGCTCGCCTCGAAGTAGTCAGCACCGAACTGTTGTGCATCTGCCACCATGAAACCGCGATCAGTGCGCCCGAAACGATCGCGCATCTCGTCAACGTTCTCAGACCACTGCGACCTCGTCGTTTGTTGCCAGCCAGCGTATGCCGGATTGCCGGTCGCGGGCGATGCAAAGGCCGTGATCCACCCCTCTGGTAACGACGTCTCGGTGAAAAACTCGCGCATGATGACGCCGTCGGTTGCGACGGTGGTCGTGACCGGGTCGATCGTGACCGGGGCGAGTGGATCACCGGGTTCGAGAGGGGCCGGGGCCTGCGGATCAGCCGTGACCGTCAACACTTGCTTATCGGTAATCGCATCGTAGCCGCCCCGCGCGAGGAACCAGACATGGTAGGTGCCGGGTTGAAGATCGAGGGTGAAACTCGTTGAGCCTGAGGCTTCTGGCGTGTACTTCCACAGCAGCGAGGGGGAGTCGCCTGGAGCGACCGTTTCAGGGTAAATGCCCACCCAGTTTTCGGCGTGGAGCTGGTCTGTTGCGTACTTGACGGTGAGCTTTTCACCGGTTATTGCAGTCGCTGCCGAGAGCGAGAGCGTGGCTGGAGCTGCTGCCTGCAACGGGGCGCTTGCGTTCGCTTGCTCCTGCTCGGCTTGAGGCTCGGCCCAGGCCGAGCTTGTTGCGGCTGGCACGAGCAGCATGGTCGTGACGAGCGCGCCTACGATGGCGAAACGCCGCTGTTTGCGTGAACGTCGGGATGGTGACGCGGGCATTGAGATTCCTTTCTCGAAGCCCCGAATTTCAGGGCTTACCCGCAGTGTTTCGACTCTGCGTGAACGGGCGGAGGAGGGCCGGTGAATGCTCGGTTGCGGGTCGTCTCATCTGCGCGTGTGATGGGGACAGCTGTGCAAACCTGTTCGCCCTGCGGGGTGCGTGGGGTGGGCCGAAGATGAACGAGAGGTTGCGAAAACCTGCGGGTTCGGCGAGTAGCTGCTGTGAACGCCCTGGGCATGACTTGCACCATCGGCGCATGAGTGAAACAGTAGAAATGTCCAATATAACCAACGAACGGAGCTGAACAATGAGTGCATCAGACAAAATCGAAGCAGGTATGGACAAGGCAAAGGGTAAGGCCAAAGAAGCCGTCGGCAACCTCACTGATAACGAGCAGATGGTTGCCGAGGGTAAGGCAGACCAGGTCAAGGGCGGTGCCAAGAAGGTCGTTGGCGACGTGAAGGACACCGCAAAAGACATCATGAACGACTAGCGTTCGCCCAGGCGAAACGCTTCACAGCCCCAGCCCGGCATAGCGCCGGGCTGGGGCTGTTCTCTTTCTTGGCGGATCGCGCCCGGCTATGACCCCGGAGCGTTCTACTGAGCGGAGCCAGCCCCCGCTTCGCCGAGCGAGCGCTGGTACCTGCCCGGGGTCTGGCCGATGAGCGCGGTGAAGGCGTCGATGAAGGCGCTCGGGTTGGCCCAGCCGCAGGCGGTTGCGACGTCAAGCACCGACCGCCCCTCGCTGAGCATGAGGAGGGCGCTGTGCACTCGCAGTTGAATGCGCCACTGGCGAAAGCTCATGCCGGTCTCTGCGCGAAAAAGGCGGCTGAGCGTGCGTTCGCTCGCGCCGATGCGGTGCCCGAGTTCGCTCAGGGTTGCGGGGCTTGCGAGGTCTGCCGTGACGAGCGACATCACCTGCAGGAGTCGCTCGTCGGTGGGAACGGGCAGATGCAGGGGCTGCTCAGGGGTCGCCGTGAGTTCGTCGATGATGACGTGGCGCAAGCGGTTGCGTGATTCAGGGCTGCGAGCCTGTGTACTCGTGAGCGCGAGCGTGGCCTCTCTGGCGAGGGGCGGCACCGCGAGCACTGCCGGGTGGCCTGGCAGGCGGCAGGCATGCTCGCCAGTCATGAAGACAATGCGCATGTCGGTTGCTCCGTGCGCGCGGTGCTGATGCAGAAAGCCGCTGGGAATCCAGACGGCACGGTTCGAGGGTGCGATCCACGACCCCGCATCGGTCACCATCGAGAGCACACCGGTTGCCGGGTACACGAGGTGTCCCTGGTCGTGCAGGTGGGCAGGGGTGTGCTGCTCGTGGCCGAGCCGAAGGGCCTGCTCGGGAATGATGACTTCTTGGCGTAATTCAGGCATTTCATGTCAGTTTACCGGTTGTGAGCTAGTTGCGTATCGGCTGAAATGGTGGGTATGCCGTTTGATACCCCGAATACTGACATGGTGAACCTGCCAACCCCAGACGCCGAAAAGGTGAGCGTCGCACCCGAAAAAACCCCGAGCAAGTGGTCGTTGCTCCTGCTCGGCACCGGCCTCATTCTCATCGGGCTGAACCTGCGCATCGGTGTTGCCTCAATCGGCCCCGTACTCGCCGACATTCAGGCCTCGCTCGGGCTTTCTGCGACGCTCGTGAGCTTGCTCATGACGATTCCGGTCTTTGCGTTTGGTGCGTTTGCCTTCTTCACACCGGCGCTGACGAGGCGTCTCGGCATGCACCGTCTGCTCGGGCTCACGATGCTCGTTCTCGCAGCCGGCATTCTGCTTCGGCTGCAGCCGAGCCTGCTCGGCCTCTTCGCCGGCACAGTGCTCGTCGGCGCCGCGATTGCGGTGGGCAACGTGGTGATGCCCGCCGCGATCAAGCAAGACTTCTCGCACCGGGTGGGCCTCATGATGGGGCTCTACTCGACCGCCCTGTTCGTGGGTGCCGCCTTTGCCTCAGGGCTCACCGCCCTGCTGCTGCCCGTCATGGATGGGAACTGGCGCCTCGCGCTTGGTGTCTGGGCGATTCCCGCGGTGATCGCGCTCGTCATTTGGCTGCCGCAGCTGCGACGTGGCCCGCAGCCTCGGCTCCCAAAGCACGAGGCAGGCGTCAAAGCCGCCACCCACGAGCCGCCATTTCGAGCGATTCTCACCGACCCGATTGCGATTGCCGTTACCCTGCTCATGGGTCTGCAGAGCGCGAGCTACTACACGATGCTCACCTGGATTCCAACGATGCTACAAGACGCAGGCATGAGCCCGAACGAGGCTGGTTTGATGCTCGCGTACTCTGCCTTTCCTGGAATCGTTGCCTCACTTGTGACGCCGTCGGTCGCCGCCCGTATGAAACCGACCTGGGTTCCCGTCGCCATCGCGACCGCGCTCGTCGCCTCAGCGTACGTGGGGCTCGCGATCGCACCGGCCGAGGGAGCCTACGTGTGGATGACGCTCATCGGTCTCGGACAGGGGGCCACCATCAGTCTGTCGCTGACGTTTATCGTGTGGCGTTCGCCAGATGCCCACCACACGGGTCACCTCTCGACGATGTCGCAGGGCTTCGGCTACCTCATCGCGGGGCTCGGGCCCATCGGCATCGGTGCGGTGCACGCTGCAACCGGCGAGTGGAAGGTGCCGATGGTCGTGCTGGGAGTCGCACTCGTCGTGCAATTGCTCGCCGGAATCGTTGCTTCACGACCCGAACATATTCGGGCTCGGTAGTGGGTCAAAAGTGAGGCTAGGCTATGCTCATATTTGAGGCAAACAGAGGCTTTTAGCCTTGCCTAGCCTTGCTTGCGCGGTCTTCTTCTCGGTGCCATGCTGATGACATGAACACCAGAGTAACCGGCTTCGAAACCGTCATCGACCACCTCCACGAGTCACACCTCGAGAGCAACGTTGGGCAACGCCTTAACTGGTTGCGCGCGGGCGTGCTCGGAGCGAACGATGGCATCGTCTCGGTCGCCGGCGTCGTTGTCGGTGTCGCAGCAGCAACGCCAGGCAACGTCATCGCGATCGCGACGGCCGGAATCGCCGCGCTCGTTGCGGGTGCCTTTTCGATGGCTGGCGGCGAGTATGTCTCGGTGAGTACGCAGCGTGACACCGAAAAAGCGCTCATTGAAAAAGAGAGCATCGAGCTCAAAGAGCACCCGCAAGCCGAGCTGGCCGAGCTCACCGGCATGTACCGCAAGCGCGGGCTCTCAGCCAAGCTCGCGAAGCAGGTCGCCGAAGAGCTCACCGAGCACGACGCCCTTGCGGCTCACGCCGAGGTTGAACTCGGCATCGACCCCGATGAATACACGAGCCCGTGGGTCGCTGCGTTCTCGTCGTTCATCGCCTTCACGCTCGGTGGCCTCATCCCGATGCTCATGATTCTCATTCCAGGGGGCAACGCGGTCGCACTCACCGCGATTGCGGTCGTGGTTGGCCTCTTCCTGACGGGCCTTCTGAGCGCCAAGCTCGGCGAAGCGCCGATTTGGCCCGCGATCATACGCAACGTGCTCATGGGCTCTGCCACGATGGTCGCAACCTACCTCATCGGCATGCTCTTTGGCGTGGCGATCGGCTAGTCGACGCGCGAAAGTCGTGACACTTGTCACGAAAACCCCATGACAGTTGGTTCCTGCATCTCTTGGCGATGTCAATGAAACTTGCAGCATGGAAGATCTTTACGACGCACCCACTCACGCGCCTGTCGTTGATATTCAAGGGCTAACGAAACACTTTGCATCGCCGAGTGGCTCGGTTACAGCGGTCAACGGGCTCACCTTTAGCGTTCGCGCGGGAGAAATTATCGCGTTTCTCGGCCCCAACGGGGCGGGGAAGACGACAACGATTGACATGATGCTCGGTCTCACGAAGCCCGACGCCGGGAGCGTGAAACTCTTTGGCGTTGATGCCCGGCAAGCAGTGAACGAAGGGCATGTCTCTGCGGTCTTGCAAACTGGCGGGCTTCTCGCCGACATTACCGTTGCTGAAACGATCGGTATTATCGCTAGCCTGCACAAACGCAGGGAGCGAATTCCTGAAGTGATGAAACGTGCCAGGCTCGAAGGTATTGCAAAACGCAAAGTCGGCAAATGCTCTGGCGGCGAGCAGCAACGGGTGAAATTCGCGTTGGCACTTGTGCCAGATCCCGAGTTGCTCATACTCGACGAGCCAACCGCGGGCATGGACGTGCACGCCCGAAAAGCATTCTGGCAAGAAATGCGCGTTGACGCGGCGCGCGGCAGAACGATTATTTTCGCGACGCACTACCTCGAAGAGGCAGAACACTTTGCCGAACGAACGGTTGTTGTTCACCGGGGCACGGTGGTCGCAGACGCGAATACCTCGGAGCTTCGCAACACCCTCGGCACGCGCACGCTGAAGGCGCGTGTGCCCATGGCGCGAGAGGCAGAGTTTACGCGGCTCGCTCGAGAAATTTGCCATGATCCGCGTTCCCAGGTGCGGGTTCAAGGGGGCGAGTTCTGGGCCCGAACTGTTCGTGCAGATCAACTCGCTGCGGCAGTGCTCGAACGGGGCGCAACTGACCTTGAAATAGCGGCCCCAACACTTGAGTCGGCATTCACCACTCTTACTGAGGAGGCATGATGTTTTCGGGCACATTTTATGCAGTTGAGATGAAACGACAGCTGCGAAACCCCTTCGCGCTCGTTTTCACGCTCGGCATGCCAATTGCAATGTACCTGTTGTTTGGTGCCGGTGCCGAGTATGGCTCGGCCCCCATGGGCAAAGGGAACGTCGCCTTTTACGTCATGGTTTCGATGGCCGCATTTGGCACCGCAGTAGCGATGACTTCGGTGTGCTCATTCGCTGCCTCAGAGGTCAGACAGGGGTGGGGGCGCCAGATTGCAGTAACGCCCATGCCGATGCTGGGCTATGCGGCGGTGAAGCTCGCGACCGCGCTGACGTTTTCGATCATCGTTGTCGTGGTGGTGGGAATCGTTGGATGGAGCACTGGGGCTCGCGCTGATGACGCTTGGCGGTGGGCATTGGCCGCGCTCATTATTCTCACCGGTGGGGTCATCTTTGGTGTGTTCGGGCTCGGGGTAGGGCTTACGTTCAACGCAGACTCAGCTTCTTCGCTCGCTTCAATTGCCGTGACCTTCTTTGCGTTTTTCGGCAACGTGTTCATGCCGCTGGAAGGCACGATGCTGTCGATCGCACAGTTCACTCCGATGTATGGTTATGTCTCGCTCGTTCGCTGGCCGATAACCGAGGGAACGTTGCTCGCAGGCGGGAGCGACAATATCTGGCTTGTACTCGGGAATATTGCAATTTGGGCGATACTATTTGCCGCTCTCTGCCTGCTCGGTATTCAACGATCTCGCCGACGCCGCTAGGGTACAACTATGCACGACGTAAAACGGAGCCAAACGGCTGACGAGCCCTGGTCACGATACGGCTGGCTTATGGCAGCCGTTTGGCTTGTGTTCCTTCTGTTCCCGGCGCGAGCCATCGTCTCGGCAGAGAAACCGCCGGTGCTTATGGTGCTTGCCTGGGGCGCCTTGCTGCTCTTTGCTGCGGCCTATACCGCGGGTTTCGTGCTGGGTATGCGGTGCGGTTGGCGTAACCCTTCGCCAATAGTCTTTGTGATGTTTTTTGGCGCAGCGCTTTCGGCCCTTGCAACCGTTCCGACGATTGGCTGGGATGCAACGAGTTTTCTCCCGTTTCTCATGGCTTACGCTTCGTACTGCATGGGCCGAGTATGGCACTGGGGCGTTATTGCAACCTCCTTTGCGATACTTGCCGCTGAGATTTGGGCATTGACTTCGAAAGGCGAGTCGGCGCCATGGGCGCTCGTTGCGGTCATGACGATTATGTCCGTTGTCAACACCGTAAATACTTGGCTCATAGACCGCTCGGTGAGCGCCGATGCTCTGAGAATTAACCTGGCGAAGAGCGAGCAGCGGGAGTCGATCAGCCGTGATATTCACGACCTGCTTGGCCACTCGCTCACCGTGATTAAGCTGAAGTCTGAGCTCGCTGTTCGGCTTATTGACCAAGACCGTGTCAAGGCCAAACGAGAGGTTGAAGAGATTGCGCGTCTCAGCGGCGAAGCCCTTGGTGCGGTTCGAAGCGCCGTAAGCGAGATGCGCCACACCGGTTTTGCCCAGCAGGTGATTGCCTCTCAAACGTGTCTGCGCACGGCTGGCATGAACGTCGCGGTTTCTGGCGATGCGACAGCGTTGTCACAGGCTCAAGCTATTCCTGCCGAGTGGATTCTTCGAGAGGCCACGACGAACGTTCTTCGCCACTCTGATGCCAGGAATGTTGGCATTGAGATTGCGCCTGGAACACTCATCGTGACCGATGATGGGAGAGGCACCGCGCATACTGAGGGTAACGGGCTCTTCGGCATGCAAGAGAGAGCTGCTGCTGCGGGCGCCGCCCTTGCCGTCGAGAGCCAACCAGGGTTAGGAACAAAAGTGAGCCTGCAATGGTGAGTGCTGAGCGACAACGAACAAAACTCCTCATCGTAGACGACCAGGCGCTGGTTCGTGGTGCCCTTGGGGCGCTGCTTGACCTTGAAGAAGACTTTGAGGTTGTCGCGTATGCGACCGATGGTGCGGAGGCTCTGCGGCAGATAGAAGCCTACGCACCCGACGTTTGCTTGATGGATATTCAGATGGGCGGTAATGATGGCATTGCTGCAACCCAACGAATCTCTGAGCAGTACCCTCACGTCGCCGTGCTCATAGTGACGACGTTTGCTCGGCCCGGGTACGTGAACGAGGCGCTCGCCGCAGGGGCAAAAGGCTTTATTGTGAAAGACGCTGCGCCCGAAGCGCTTGCAGAGGCAATTCGTCGGGTGCGTGCGGGCCTGAGAACCATTGACCCGGCGCTTGCAGAAACCACCCTCTTTGCATCAACAAACCCGCTGAGCGACCGTGAACGGCACATCTTGAGGCTCGCCGGTGAAGGCAACAATGCCCCATCGATCGCCGCAGAGGTCTTTCTCTCAGCAGGAACGGTGCGCAACCACCTCTCTTCGATCATTCAAAAACTCGGCGTTGATAACCGGGCGCAGGCATTTGCCTTGGCCAGTCAACGGGGCTGGCTGTAAACGGCACTCTCGTGAGACACTGGTGCCCGAGAACAGAAGGGGTCACCGTGAAGAGCGCTCGGCAGCAGCCAGAAACCAGGCGGGGGTAGCGTCATATGTGCGGTCGCTGCGTTGTCGACATTTCAGAGCAACAATTCGCCGAGACTTTTCCCGGCGCCGTGCTTTCGCCCGCGCTCGGCGACTCATCGTGGAACCTTGCGCCGACCCAGCACCTGCCCATTCTCGTGATGAGCCATAAGCAGCCTGGCCAACGCCGAGTCGAGCTTGCGCGCTGGTCGTTGACGCCACCCTGGTCGCCGACCCTGCAAACCTCGTTCCCGACGTTCAACGCGAGGGCCGAGACGGCGGCGACGAAGGCCACGTGGCAAGATCCGCTGCGTTCGAGGCGTTGCGTCGTGATCATGAACGGGTTTTATGAGTGGAGCGGATCACAGGGCAAGCGAATCCCGCACTATATTCAGGCCCCTCATCAACCGATGCTCGTGGCCGGGTTATACGGGTGGTGGCGTGATCCAGAAGCTGAGGGCCCCGAAGCATGGCACCTCACCGCGGCGGTGCTCACCGACGAAGCCGAGGGGCCGGTGAGCGCGCTGCACGACCGCATACCCGTGTTCATTGAAGAAGCCCACATTGACGCGTGGATCGACCCCGCCAACCCGGGTGCCGGCCCGCTCCTCGAGATGGTTCGTGAGGGCGGTCGGCGCATTGCCCGGCAACTGCGCATCGACGAGGTTGCCCCGCTGAAGGGTGACGGGCCGCACCTCACCGATCCCGTGTAGTGCTCATTCGGGCCGCTCGACAGCCTCGGAGCCGCCGTGTCAGTGGCTGCCAGTATGCTCGCACTATGGCAAAATCAAGCGGCTTCGAATGCACCGAGTGTGGCTGGCGTGCCCCCAAATGGGTGGGGCGCTGCGGCGAGTGTCAGCAGTGGGGCACGGTCATTGAACGAGGGGCTCCTGCCGGTGGTATTGGCAAGAACACCCGTGCGGTGAGGCCCCCAGAAGGCCGTAGCGCGGTGGCGATTACGAAGCTCTCTGGCGACACCGTTAAGCACCGGCCGACCGGCATTTCTGAGCTTGACCGCGTGCTCGGCGGCGGCATCGTGCCGGGAGCTGCGATTCTCTTTTCAGGCGAGCCAGGGGTTGGCAAATCGACGCTACTGCTGAGTGCAGCCGCTGAAGCGGCGAGGCGGGGTGACCGAGTGCTGTACTCGAGCGGCGAAGAGTCGACGGGGCAGGTGCGCATGCGCGCCGAGCGAACCGGTGCGCTTGAAGAGACCCTCTTTCTCGCCGCTGAAACCGACCTTGCCGTTGTGCTCGGCCAAATTGAAGAGGTCAATCCTGATCTCGTCATCATCGACTCGGTGCAAACCATGCAAACCGAGGCCGCGCAGGGCATTGCCGGCGGGCCTGCCCAGGTGCGTGAGGTCGCGGCCACGCTCATTCGGGTGGCAAAAGAGCGAGAGATTCCTGTCGTGCTCGTGGGCCACGTGACGAAAGACGGCATGGTTGCCGGGCCGAGGCTGCTTGAACACCTCGTTGACGTGGTGTGTCACTTCGAAGGGGATCGAGACTCGGCGTTGCGTTTCTTGCGAACGTTGAAAAATCGCTTCGGCCCAACCGACGAGGTCGGCTGCTTCCAGATGCACGGTGAAGGCATCGAGCAGGTTCCCGACCCGAGTGGGCTCTTCCTGAGCCGAAACCGAGAGAGCGTGAGCGGGGTGTGCACGACCATCGCGATGGAAGGGCGTAGGCCACTGCCCGTTGAAGTTCAGGCACTCGTCTCGCCCTCGGCGGCGCCGAACCCTCGCCGAGTCACGAGTGGCGTTGACTCCTCTCGCGTCGCAATGATTCTCGCGGTCATCGAAAAGCGTTGTGGGCAGAAGCTCTCAGACCATGACGTGTACGTCTCAACGGTCGGCGGGGTGAAGCTCGCCGAGCCCGGCACCGACCTCGCGATCGCACTCGCAATTCTCTCGTCGGCCAAAGACCGGGCACTGCACCCAGGCGTTGTTGCCTTCGGCGAAATCAGTCTTGCCGGCGAAATTAGGCCAGTTCAGGCCGGTCAGCAGCGTAGGGCAGAGGCCACGAGGCTCGGCTATCAGCACATTATTGATGACGCGACGGGCTCACTGCGGCAGGCAGCACAGCATACCGCAAGACTCTCAACGTCTGTGGGTTGACGCTGAGCACCGCTTTACACACGAATCATCAAGGAGGAGTACACTTGAACATCGTGACTAACAAAACCGTAGATGTCGTACTTATTGGTGGCGGAATCATGAGCGCCACGCTCGGAACCCTGCTCAAACAGGTGCAGCCAGACTGGTCGATCACGCTCTTCGAGCGCTTCGGCGGCCTCGCCACCGAGAGCTCAAACGCGTGGAACAACGCGGGTACCGGGCACTCAGCGCTCTGTGAGCTGAACTATATGCCCGAGGGCAAAGACGGCTCGCTCTCATCAGCCAAGGCAGTCACGATCAATGAGCAGTTTCAGCTCAGCCGCGAGTGGTGGGCATCGCTCGTTGAAGACGGTGTACTCGGCGAACCAACGTCGTTCATCAACGCAACGCCGCACATGACGTTTGTTCAGGGCGAAAAGAACGTTGACTACCTGCGTCGCCGCTACGAGACGCTCAAGCAAGAACCACTCTTCAAAGAGATGGAATTCACCGACGATCCAGAGAAGATCGCCGAGTGGGCACCCCTCATCATCGACCGCCGCAAGAAGGGCGAAGCGGTAGCCGCTACCCGCTCAATTCACGGCACTGACGTCGATTTCGGTTCGGTCACACGACAGCTCACCAACAACCTCGAGTCTCAGGGCGTCGGGGTCAACATGAACACCCAGGTCAAGAAGGTCAAGCGTCAGAGCGACGGCACCTGGCGCGTGTTCTATCGCGACCACAACACCGACATCTCGAGCACCATCGACGCGAAGTTCGTCTTCGTCGGTGCCGGCGGCGGCGCACTGCAGCTGCTGCAGAGCTCAAAGATTCCCGAGATCAAGGGCTTCGGCGGTTTCCCGATCAGCGGCGAGTTTTTCCGTTGCGACAACCCCGAGGTCGTCTCGCAGCACCGCGCCAAGGTCTACGGTAAAGCCGCGGTTGGCGCACCCCCCATGTCTGTTCCTCACCTCGACGCCCGCATCGTCGACGGTCAAGAGTCACTGCTGTTCGGCCCCTACGCCGGCTTCACCCCGAAGTTCCTCAAGAAGAGCTCGTGGTTTGACCTGCCAGGCTCAATTCGCATGCACAACATCTGGCCCATGATTCGCGTCGGGCTCAGCGAGCTCTCGCTCGTGAAGTACCTGCTCACCGAGCTCATGGCGAGCCGCAACAAGCGCCTCGAGGCACTGCGCGAGTACCTGCCAGCTGCGAAGTCAGAAGACTGGCGCCTCATCACAGCCGGCCAGCGCGTGCAGGTCATGAAGAAAGACAAGAAAAAGGGCGGCGTGCTGCAGTTCGGCACCGAGATCGTCACCGGTGGCGAGGGCACCATCGCAGGCCTGCTCGGCGCATCGCCCGGCGCATCGACCGCTGTGTACGCGATGCTCGACGTCATGAGCAAGTGCTTCCCTGAAAAGTTTGAATCAGAGTGGAAGGCAAAGATCGTCAAGCAGATTCCTTCATACGGCAAAGACATCAACGCAAATGCCGATGTCGCGATGCAATCGCTCGCTGCGACCGCCAAGACCCTCGGCCTCATGAACAACGAGGCCTAAGCGAAGTAATAACCTCTCGCTAATACGGCTGAGGCCCCCGACTCCACACGGAGCGGGGGCCTCAGCCGTATCTACGGTGACTCGCGGTTAGCCAGCGAGCGTCGCCAAGAAAGCGGCGGTGTCCTGCCAGCCGGTGACCTCGTGGCAGCGAACACCGAGCTGCTTCACGGGGTAATCGTTACCGTCAGGGTCTAGCCTGTCGCCAACGAACAGCATGTCGCTCAGCGCGATGCCGGTCTGCTCTGAAAGCTTCTGCATGCCGTAGGCCTTGTCGATGCCCTTGAGCGTGATGTCGACTGACGTTGATCCGCCGCTTCGAACTTCAAGGTGGGGAAGCTTCGCCGCGACGGCCTCTCGCAGCGCATTCTTCTTGGCGCCAGACTGGTCCCACAGCTCTTTCGCCTCAACCGGGGCGCGCTGCCCGAGCGCCGAAAACGTGATCTGTGAGCCGCGATCTTCGATGATGTTGCCCCACACGAGGGCCTCCCAGAGCCCGAGACGCTTCGCCTCAGCCTCGAGCGTCTGCGCCGCGAGCGCGCGATCGGCAAACGGCAGGTTCTCTTCGTACTTCGCCCGCCACGCAGCTCCGTCGTGCAGGTAGTAGCGCGTGCCGCAGGTGGGCAAGAGGTGAAGTTCGCCGAGCAGGTCGAGCGCGTCCGCTTTCGCAAGGTGCTCCCGCAGCGGATCAATGAGCTGCGTCGAGAACTGCTCAAAGTTCCCTCCCGAAATCACTGCGATGGGGGTGACCTTGAGCAGCCGCGTAAGTTCTTGCACGATCGCCTCGGGCGCCCGTGACTTCGAGGGGGCGAGCGTGTCGTCAAGGTCAAACGCCAACAGGCGAAAATCAAGGTTCGTCATGCGTCCCATTCTCCCACAGCGACCCCTGGTAGCCCTCTCGAACCGAGCCATCGGGCGCGCGCACCGCACTCTGATTTTTGTCTCGGGCGATGCAGGAGTAGTATGGTTCGTGGCTCATCGAGCCATCGGGATGTGGCGCAGTTTGGTAGCGCACGTCGTTCGGGACGACGGGGTCGCAGGTTCAAATCCTGTCATCCCGACCATTAGCCCCTCAACTTTCGTTTTAACACCGGCGGGTTGAGGGGCTTACTTGTTTTCAACAGGGCAGTTGAATGTAGACAGTATCGCGCCCCCGCCGAAGCAACCGGCCTGGTTAAACAGCACTCCTTTTGCCCGAACGACAGGAGATGTATACTAAAGCCAATTTTCTTCCAGCAGTCGGTTTCGCCATGCTCGGCGACGACTGCTGAAGAAAGAAACTGTGGTGGGGCATGAAAAAGAGCGCTTGTGTAGGGGCGGCCTTTGTAGGGCTTTCGACAGTCATGGCGTTTGCTACAGCAGCAAACGCGGTGGGAGTTGTTGACCCTGAATGTACCGATACAACCGTGGTCGCATTTGACATAACAGTTCCTGAAGGGCCCAGTGAACTCTCGATTTTCAACTACCAGTTCTACGGCAAATGGGGTTTTCTCGATCCACATCCCCTGGGCGGTAGCGAATTTACCGTCACCAACGAGAACGGTGAGAAGCAGTCAGCTTCTACTGAGGCGGGCATCGCTTGGCAAAACCACCCAGTTGTAGCGGGCAAAAATACTGTGCTCCAGACGATCTTGCCGCAACCAGACGACGCGAGCCCCGACAAAGGGTACTGGCCGATCAGCGTGCATACTCCGGATGCGTTTGATGACTATGACCCGAACAACCCTTTTGCATTGACCATCGATGTTCAGGCATGGCAGACCTGCCAGGCATGGTTGAACAACGCCCGAGTGTATGAGCTAGGGCGTAGCACTGATGACGTTCATGCTTCTGAAATTGAATTTCCTGATTGGGATCTACCGGGATGGGTGCACGATGAACAGCGCCCAGTGAGTTATGCGTATCGGTGCGATCGCATTGAAAAACCAGTAAATTTTGGCGTTTCGAGCTTGGCTCTCGATGCGGGGCTCGCCCTTGAGGAGTTGAGCGTGCAACGCCTCGAAGAGGGAAGCAGCAGTGAAAAACTCGCTTTTGACTCAACGGGGTCGTTTGAGGGCGAAGAAATCGTTGTCGATCTTTCCACGCTTGAGGCTGGTGAGTATAGGATCTCTGCCGCCCTCTCGTATGGGTTGCAAGGAGAGTACGAAGTCAGCCTTTCGACCGTCTTTATGGAAGAAGCAAGGCAAAACGTCACCATCTCGATTGACGATGATGTTCAATGTCTCCCACCAGGGCCCGGGGCAGAGCCTGAACCGAAACCTGACCCTGATCCTGACCCATCGGAGAACCCTGGTGTCACACCTAATCCCGGGACGAAAGTGCCAGTGGCGAATAAGCCACCGTTGGACACTCGGTTGAGCGCAACCGGCTCAAACGGCTCACCACAGCTTCTGACGCTCGGAGTTTTGGCGCTTGTAAGCGGATCAGCTGTGATTGGCGGATCTTTCGCGCTTCAGCGCCGTAAACGGTTACAACAGCGTTATCCCTCTGAATCTGCGAGCGGGCCCCATCCAAAGCGCGAGGACCTTTTTTCAAAAGTAAATAATTGAGCCGAAAATTAAGAAATATCGGTTTTTGGCTTTTCTTTTTCCCCCGACGGGTGCAAAATCAGCATTAGGGATTGGAAAACGGTCAACGTGTGATCGCTGAAACTCTTCACTCAGGGTGCTTCACCTGAGCGTAGGGTTTCTGCACGGCGACCGTCAAAATAGGGGGAAGCCGTGAAGACGGTGCAACACAGGTCACAGACCTTCAAAGGGCGAATCGCTCGTATCGTCGGTATGCTGCTCGCTACGGTTCTGCTCGTACTCGGGGTAGGGGTGCCAGCTACTTCGGCTGCGAACGGTGTGTCTGTGGTCTTTCTTGAGCCCGAGGCCTCGGTACTTTCGGGCGAAACGATTCTTTTCACGGCGAACTGGGAATGCGGTGATCAAAATACTGCGACCTGTAGCAACGGCCGAATCGAAGTTCCCGTTCCGCAGGGGATGCCGGGTAATTTCGAGCTCGGGGTAGGGGCGATTAGCGGTGCCGTCGGTGATAGCTATCCTGGCCATGTTGAAGGCACTGGTTCAAGCCGGGTGATTGTTTGGAACCTGCCGGCCAACCTTACGACTGGTGGAACTCAGACAGTTTGGTTTGAGCTCAAAACCTCAAACTACAGTACCCCCGATGGGACAACGGTCACTCCCGAGATTTCGATTAGCTCATCAAACCTTGGGAACAGTCATGCGGTGTCGCAGCCGGTCACGATTCTTTCTGACGCCGAGTTGAAGGTCTCCAAGCAGCGAGAAGGCGGTGTAGAAACAGAAGATCCCTATGTCGGGAATGAGGTCACTTACAAGGTTCGAGCAGGATATGCTCGCCAATGGAGTTCGACTGGACAATTTGGCCATTATTCGAACATGTGTGGCGAGGACGGTATCTGGGCGATGCAGAACCTCGTCGTTACCGATCACCTGCCTGAGGGTGTTGATTTCGTTTCAGCTAATCTCGGCGGAGAATACGATGAATCGACCAACACGGTGACGTGGAATCTCGGCGATTCAGTGAAAATGATCGACGGAGTTTTGCTCTGTGACGCAACCACATTTGGTCAGGAAATGTTTGTTACCGTTCGCTTTCCTGCCGAACGGTTCACTGACGCAGTGAATAACCATGAGCTGCAGACGAACACCGTCACTGCTCAAGCGAACGCATGGGGTGACGAAGACCATGAGCTTACCGACGATGCGGCAACATCCCACTATCTGCAAATTGGTGCAGATGGTGAGTTTACGTTGCAAAAGGGTAAATCATACGCCGGCTCGAATGGGCAGGGCTGGCAGTTTACTCGTGGGCAACACACGAGCAAGTCTGATGCGGTTCGGGGTTACCTCAACCAATTTTCAATCAAGGCACCGGTAATGCATCAGGCACATGGTCGCTCGTAGACGTGTTGCCGTGTCGCTGGACTTCGCCCGAAAGCGCTGATGATACCGATTGCGCCACACCGGCCTTCACCGACATCTCTTTTGGTGCAAACGGCAACATGTCAGAGCTCCAAGTCCACTGGATTACCAACGCCTCGAGAACCGGTGTCTGCACGATTCCGTCTGGCTCGAATGTCGGCGACACGCATGTTCGGTTCTGCGAGGGACTAACCAGTGAAGACGATATTGCGATGGGAGACGGTGAATGGATCACGAAGTTCTGGCTTGATGACAACCCTGTCAAAGCGGGCTCTGCAGGCAAATTATTCCTCTTCGGCACAGTGAGCGACAGGCTCCCTATCGATAATTCCCAGGCGGTCGCTGACGGTGAGTATCAGCCGCACTTCTTGACAACGGGTAACCCGCCGGGCGGGCCAACGACTCAGGGCACTCCGGTGCGCGGAGTTACTCCATCCTCTGAACATCCATTGTGGGTCACCGTTGAAAACTGCACGTACGACAACACGATTATTTGGAACGGTGGGTCGGCTACTCGCAACGGTTCACTCGTCGATTCGAATCACGAGGGGCGCTGCGGGTATGTGCGGGTCGCGCGTGACGTCATTAACGTCTACGCCGAGAAACGTATGTATAACCCCGACCGTGTGGGCGAGGGGGGCAGTTCAGCCTCTCCTTTCTTTACCCCGGGGGAGCCCGTGCGCATTGATGTGGTAACGCAACGCGACGGGTGGACCGATGAGCCAAAATACGATCAATGGTTCTTCACTCCAAAGGTGACAGAAATCTTGCCAGAGAACCTCGTTTTTGATCCGAAAGACCCCGAGCACCCCGTGTACCTCGCGCTTTCGGGTGAAGGTAGCGACACGGCTGCTCAAGTGATAGCCCGCCTCGGTGAACCGCGGTTGACGCTCGATGAGGTGACAATTGATGGTGCCGCTCGAACCAAGATTGTTATCGATTTTCCCGATGCCCCGGCTGACGGTGGCTTGGAACTCACGCAAGAGATTACGATCGGTTTCGACGCGAGAGTGAAAGAAAACTCGCCGAGATCGACGGGACAGAATTACCTGCTCGTGCAAGCTGCCCAGGCCGAGCACTCGTATCTCGTGTGTGCGAGTCCCGGTAAATACGCTGACCCAGAAAAGCTGACGCCCACCACCACCTGGGGCGACCTTGAGTTCGACAACGCAGTTCAGGGGCCCGACGCTCATACCGGGTGTCGTACTGGAAAAACGTACTCGATCGTCGACGGGCCAGGCATGGCCGCGAATAAACAGGTGAAGGGCACGCTTGATAGCGACTTTGTCTTCTCGCCGCACATCGGTTCGACCGACCGTGCTGGTCAGGCCGAGTACCGCATTCCGCTCAAGAACACGGGCAACGTCGACATGCGCGGGGTTGTGCTCTACGACCTGCTGCCGCGGGTCGGTGACAACGGTGTGAAACCGGGCGCTGGCGCACGCGATTCGGCCTTTGACGTCTTCATGACGGGCCCGGTGACGGGCCTTCCCGCGGACACCGTGGTGCAGTATTCGACGCAGGATGAGCCATGCCGTGGCGAATTAGCGGGGCAGGGCGGCGGATCGCGCGCAAGCGCGCCAGCCGGCTGCTCTGACGACTGGTTCACCGGGGCACCCGCTGATTGGGCCGATGTCACCGCGATCCGCCTCGATTTCGGCGATCGGGTTTGGAAGCCGGGAGACACGTTCACCGGGCTTTTTCCGGCGGTCGCTGGCGAGGACGGTGACTTGACGGGCACCGCCTGGAACAACGTCGCCTTTGCAGCGCTGCGGGCCTCGAACGGCACAGCGATGCTGCCATCAGAAGCGTCGAAGGTTGGCCTGCAACTCACCCCTGACCTGTCGTGGAAGAAAGTTGACGGGCTCGATCCGACCAAGTTACTTACAGGCAGCGAGTGGAAGCTGCGCCCCGTGCTCGAAGAGGGTGCAGCAATGCCTGCCGGCGACTGGCCCAAGGTCATCACCGACTGCTCCGACGCGGCTAACTGTGGTGAAGACCGTGACCCAGCGGCGGGTCAGTTCTCGCTGAAGGGTATTCCGTGGGGCACGTACGAGCTCACCGAAACGAAGGCGCCAGACGGCTACGTTGTGGCATCAGAGCCGATTCGGTTTACGCTCGGTTCTGGTGACCTTAATGTCGACGAGTGGGTCCACGAGCTTGGCAACGTCTCGAACTACAAGGCGGGAGTGGGGCTCACCTGGCAAAAGGTTGATCCTAAGGGTGAACGGCTGAAGGGTGCCGAGTGGCAGCTCGTGCCGGTCGATGAGAACGAGGAGCCCATTACGGGTGCCGAACCCATCGACGTGACCGACTGCGTTGCTGACAGCGCGGGAGACTGCGAGGGCATCGACCAGAGCCCAGAGGGTGGGGTGTTTACGCTCGCGAGCGTTGCCCCCGGGAAGTACCACCTCATTGAAACGAAAGCGCCGGCAGGGTACCAAAAGCTCACGGCCCCGATTCTCGTGACGATCGCTGGCGATACCGCTGTTGACCTCGGCGAGATTGAAAATCGCCAGGTCGAGGTGCCGGTTCTTCCGCTCACGGGCGGCCTCGGAACCCTCATCTTCGTCATCGTTGGCGGCCTCTTGCTCGCGTTCACGCTGTTCTTTGCCGTGCGCACGATCCGCGCACGCCGACTTACATAACTTTCATCTCTCACTCAGCAGCACGACCTGGGCTACCGCTTCGCGAGGGTAGCGCTCAACACACCTCTACCGATTTTCCAGAAAGGAATCGATATGAACACTCACACGAAACCCCGAGCGGTGCGGCGTGGCATAGCCGCGACAGCGGTGATGGCCGTCGGCGCGCTTGGTCTCTTTGTCGGCGCGAGCACCGCTCACGCAGAAGAGATCGACACCACTCGCACCGGCTCGATCACCATTAACAAGTTTGAGGCCCCGGGCGAAGGCCAAATGAACCCAGATGGTAACGGTACGAGGCCTGACTCGAAGCCGATCGATGATGTTGTCTTTGAATACTGCAAGATTGACGGCATTGACCTGCTGAGTGGCGCAAATATTGGCTGGGACACGCTGCGCGGGCTAACCGCCGATGACCTTGTCGGGGCTCGCACCGGTACCGCGCTTGGAAACCTCACCCTCACCGGCTGTACCGTCATGGACCCGACCGTGAACGGCGTGACCGAGACCGGATCGATTGCTCTCGGCGCGTACCTCATTCGAGAGAAGACGGTTCCGGCGCACGTGACAAAGAAGTCCGAGCCGTTCGTCGTCACCGTTCCTACCCCCGGCGTGAACGTTGGCGAGGGCGACGGAACCTGGGTCTACAACGTTAACGTGTACCCGAAGAACGACGTGGGCGATACGCCCGTCAAGACCATCCAGAACCAGCCGACCAACGGCTACGTGCTGGGCTCGAAGATCAACTACACGATCTCGCAGAAGGCACCCGCCGTGACCGGCGACACCTACACGAAGTTCATCGTCACTGACACGCTTGACGAGCGCCTCACCGGCTCAGAGCTGCCCCTTGTGACGCTCAACGGTGCACCACTGACCCTTGGCGACGATTACACGGCTGTGTGGACGAAGGGTGGAACTCCCGAACGCTCGACGCTCACCGTTGAGCTGAGTGGCACGGCCCTTGCCGACCTGACGGTGGGCGACGTTCTGAAGGTCGATTTCATGGCGACGCTCACCACGCTCGGCGATGGCAACATGCCGAACAAGGCGATCGTCAACGTGAACGACCTCGACCTTGATGGCGACAACAACCCCGGCACCCCGACGAACGAGGTATGGACTCGCTGGGGTGGAGTTTCGATGAAGAAGGTTGATGTAGAGACCACCGGCAAAGGCCTGCAGGGCGCTCAGTTTACGCTCTACATCAGCGAGAAGGCCTCTGGCTGCAAGCTGGATGAGGGGCTCGAGCAGGTCAAGAACGCCGACGGCAGCGAATTCATCGTCGAGTCGGGAAGCGACGGCAGCATTCTGATTGATGGGCTGTGGATCGGCGACGACGAGCTGAACGGCGGGCAGATGACCAACGGTCTCAGTGCTCGCTGCTACGTGCTTATCGAGACCCGGGCGCCAAACGGCTTCGTGTTGCCCACCGGCGATGCGGCGAAGACCGAGGTCATCGTGAATCCGGGCGAGGTTACCGAGATCTCGAAGGAGATCACGAACAAGCAGCAGCGAGTTCCTGAGCTGCCACTCACCGGTTCGGCCGGCCAGGTGCTCATGATTGTTGCCGGCCTTGCGCTCGTCGCGGTTGCGGCGGGAACTGTCGTGTTCAACCGACGCAAGCGCGCATAGCGACGGCGTTGTAGCGCACGAGGGGTGGCGGTCACGAACGGTGACCGCCACCCCTTTCTTTGTTGGTTCGCCTAGCCCACGTGCTCAAGGTCGCGCTCGGCGACCTGCTGCCTGCTGATCGCGGCATTTGCTGCTGCGATGAGCGCCTCGAGCGATGCGGTGAGTACCGATGAAGCGATGCCAGCCGCCCACGCGGTTTCGGCGCCGACCCGGTACTCGATGAGTGTGAGCGCCTCGCTGTCGTTGCCCTCGGTGAGGCTCGTCTGGTGCAACTCGAGAATCTCGATTTCGACCCCCTCTGCAGCGAGCGCCGCGGTGAGTGCTTCGACGGGGCCGGTTCCGACATGCTCTGATGAGCGCGAGTGGCCTTCTGGCGTCGTGATTTCGATCGAGGTGCTCAGCTCGGTTCCAACGCCAGAGGTGGCGTAATTCGTGAGTGAGAACGGCTGTTCGATCCGCTCTGGAGCACAGTAGCTCTCGCGAAATACGCGCCAGATCTCGTGAGCGGTGATCTCGGCCCCCGAGGTATCGGTGTGATGCTGAACCCGGCGCGCAAAATCGATTTGAGCTCGGCGCGGCAGCTCGATTCCGTACTCAGTCGCGAGCAGGTAGGCGATACCGCCTTTGCCCGATTGCGAGTTGACCCTGATCACCGCGTCGTAGTTGCGGCCAAGGTCTGCAGGGTCGACCGGCAGATAGGGCACGCGCCACGCGGCTTCATTCACGGGAATCCCGAGTCGAGCCGCTCGTTCCCGGTGCTCGGCGAAGCCCTTGTTGATCGCGTCTTGGTGTGTGCCGCTGAATGCCGTGTGCACGAGGTCGCCTACGTAGGGGTGGCGCTCTGGCACCGTGATGCGGTTGCAGTACTCGACCGTGCGGCGAATCTCGTCGATGTCAGAGAAATCGATCATAGGGTCGATACCCTGTGCGTGCAGGTTGAGCGCGAGTGTCGCGATGTCGACGTTGCCCGTGCGCTCGCCGTTGCCGAAGATGCAGCCCTCGACGCGGTCAGCCCCGGCGAGCACGGCGAGTTCGGCGCAGGCGATGCCCGTGCCGCGATCGTTGTGTGGGTGTACCGAGAGGATCACGCTGTCGCGCCTGGCGAGCCGCTTGTGCATGTACTCGATCTGGTCGGCGTACACGTTCGGGGTCGCCACCTCGACGGTCGCCGGCAGATTCAACACGACAGGGCGTTCGGGGGTAGCCTGCCAGAGTTCGGTGACGCTGTCACAAATGTCGATGACGTAGTCGGGTTCGGTGAGGTTGAAGACTTCGGGCGAGAACTGGAAGCGCACGTTGGGCAGGTGCCCTGCGAGCTCGAGAATGTCGGTTGCGCCGCGCAAGATGAGTTCTTTGAGCTCTGCGGGCTCCTGGCGCAAGACCATATCGCGCCAGGTTGGGGCCGTCGCCGTGTACATGTGAATGACGACGGGGTTTCGAATATCTCTGATCGATTCGACGGTGCGTTCGATGAGGTCACGGCGTGCCGGCGTGAAGACCACGAGGGTCACGTCTTCTGGCGCGAGGGTTCCCTCGGCGAGGAGCCGCACGAAGTCGTAGTCGGTTTGCGACGCTGAGGGGTAGCCGACCTCGATCTCGGTGTAGCCCATCGCGACCATGAGCTCGAAGAAGCGCCGCTTGCGCTCGGGGTCCATGGGCTCAGCGAGCGCTTGGTTGCCGTCTCGCAGATCGACAGGAACCCAGAGCGGTGCCTTCGTGAGGCGCTTCGTGGGCCACTCTCGTTCGGCGTCGGTGAGACCGACAGCAACGCGCTCGTACACGTCGCGGTAACGGTGCGATGGCATTTGTGAGTGCCGTTGCCGGTTCCAGAAGGGTGCATTTTCGGGCCTTGGCCCTGAGGGAGTATTGAATCGTGCGAATGCCGTATGGCTCATGCTCGGTGCTTTCTGTGTGCGTAGGGTGACCGACGCATGCTTCGACTCCACGACGGGGAGCCGGTCGGTTAGGCCCCGTCGTGGCGACGAAGAAGAAGCACTGCAGAAAGCATGCGATTACCCTAGCAACTCCTCAGACAAGTCGCAAGGAGTGTTAGGCGTTTTCTGCGAGAAAAGCCCGAACCGCCTGCTCATTCTCGTATGAGGTTTGCGCCCCGAGGCGCTGCACCGAGAGCGCCGACATGGCCTGCGCGAAACGAACCGCCTCGCTGAGGTCAGATCCGCGTGAGAGCTCAGCTGCGACGGCGCCGACGAAGGCGTCGCCCGCACCTGTCGTGTCGGTCGCCCGCACGGAAAAGGCGGGCAGGGCCTCGCAGCCCGCCCCCGTTGCAATGAGGGCGCCCTCTGAACCGAGCGTGACGATGACCGAGCGTGCGCCAGCCCCGAGGAGGCGCGTCGCGAGCGCACGGTAGTCACTCGCGTCGGGGTCATCACCCGTGGCGCCGAGCACCTCGAGAGCTTCATGCTCGTTGACAATGAGCGGATCGCAGTGCTCGAGCACGCCGCGCCCGAGGCTGGTTGCGGGGGCGGCGTTCACGATCACGCGGGTGCCGTGCTCGGCGGCATCGGCGATCACGAAGCGAACGGTCTCGAGCGGAATCTCGAGGCTCAATACGACGGCTGCTGCCTCGCGCCAGGTGGCAGACTCGCGCTCTGCGATCGCTCGGGTGAGGTCGTGGTTTGCTCCGGGCGAGACGACGATTGAGTTCTCGCCGTCTGGGGTGAGGAAGATGATGGCCGTGCCCGTGGGGCTTTGTGTCGCGTGCAATGAACGAGTGCTGACGCCGGCTCGCGTGAGCGAGGCTCGCAGAATTTCGCCGTTCCCATCGTTACCAACGCACCCGACGAAGCTCGTTACCGCACCGGCAAGCCCGGCTGCGACGGCCTGATTTGCGCCTTTGCCGCCGGGGATGATGCTGAGCTCGCCGCCCATGAGGGTTTCACCGCCGGCGGGTCGCCGATCAACGGCTACGACAAGGTCGGCGTTGGCGCTGCCAACGACCGCGACTCGCTGAGTCATGATGCCGCGCCTCTGAGGCGTGTATCGAGGGCCGTGAGCCTGGTGTCGAGCAGCGACCTGAACCGCTCCAGATCAATCGAGAGGGCGACATCGATGTTGGGGGTCATGCCCGAACCGCCCTCGTGATCGACCACGGTTTGCCCCGCGGTTAACCTGCCCGTGTTGTCAATGTCGACGTGGAGCAACTTCGTCTCGATGAGTGAGGGGTCGATGACCGAGGCGACAGCGACCGAGTCGTGCTGCGCCGTGCCATTGTCTTCAACCTTGCTGCGGTAGCTTGAAAGAAGGTGACGAGTGATGTCGGCGACCTTGCCATCAGACCCTGCGAGGCCGGGCAAGTGTGAAGGGCCGACGAGCGCGGTGTTGGTGACATTGAGGCCGACCATCGTGATGGGTAGACCAGAGTCAAAGACGCGTGCGGCGGCGTCGGGGTCGTAGTAAATGTTGAACTCGGCGGCTGGGGTGACGTTGCCCATGTGCTCGAGCGTTCCGCCTCCCATGAGCACGATGCGTTCAAGTTTGCGTGCGGTCTCGGGGTAGAAGGTGATGAGTCCTGCGACGTTCGTCAACGGGCCGATTGCGATGAGCGTGACGGGCTCTTCGCTCTCTTCGATGAGCCTTGCCATGAGTTCGAGCCCTGGCTCTGCGACACGATCTGACTGGGGTAGCGCGTAGCCGCCAAGTCCGTTGGCTCCGTGCACGTGGTCAGCTGGCTTGGTGTCTCGCCGCCAGAGTGGCCCGTCTGCGCCCCTACCGAGCGGAATCTCGAGCTGGAGCAGATCAGCGAGCGCCGCGGCATTCGCGCTGGTGTGTTTCAGGCCAACGTTGCCTGCAACAGAGATGATGCCGAGCAGGTCTACCTCGGGGCTTGCCGCTGCCAAGAAAATAGCGACTGCGTCGTCGATGCCCGGGTCGGTGTCGATGATGATTGGTCGTGCCACGGTAAGCGCTCCTTGGGTTCTCTCGTGTGCTCGTAAAAAACCAGTGTATTGCACGTGCCGAAGAGTGAAGCTCAGCGCGTTTTACGCGCAGAATGTGGCACAAAGGTCCATTCGATGAGGAATCGCTTATCGAAGCGCTTCGAGCACAGCGAGCATGAGAGGGGTCTTGTTGGCCGCCGGTACCGGTAGTGGTCATGACCGCCGGGGCAAGAGCCGAGCCATGCCGCTTTTTCGCGCGCGAAGGGGGTTTCGAGGGTTCGTGCTCCCGAGTAACCAAGTGCTCGTGCGGTCACGGCCCACTCTGGTCCGTGACCGGCGTCAGCCCCCGCGAGAGCATGAGCGATCTCGTGCAGCACAACCTGGGTGAACTCTTCCTGTGTTGCTTGCTCGGTGAAGTATCGTGACACCGTGATTGAGTGCTTCGTGTAGTGGCATGCCCCGGCTCGACGCTTTGCCGTGTCGAAGGCGAATGACCAGCCGTCGCCGAGGTGCTCGGCGATGAGTTCTCGCGCAATGTCGGCTGCGCGCTGGCGGTCGACAGTCAACGGCTCGAACCGAACAGCGAGTCAGGTGGCGGCGGCGAGGCCTCAGCTGTCGTATCGGTTACCGGTTGAGCGCCGGCGATATAGCGCTGCATGTCTTCGCCCTCGAGGAGCTTCGCTGGGTGCGGGCCTGCCGCCATGAGGCGGTGCAGCGGGAAGGCATTGGTGAGTCCCGCGACGAGTACCACATTGCCGAAGCGGCGGCCTTTCAGCACTTGCGGCTCGGCGAGAGCGACAACGTTCTGCCACACGCTCTCGAGTGTTGCTGCCTGAGCGCGGGCGAACCGCTGTGATTGACCGTCGGCTGCGTTGACAAGCACCACACCCTGGGGCGCGAGGAAAGGCTCGAGCTCTCGATAAAACTCGGTGCTCGTCAGGTGAGCGGGGGTTTGGGCGCCGCTGAAGACGTCAACCACTACGACATCGACAGCACCGAGGAGTCCCTTTGGCAACGACGAGAGTTTCTCTCTCGCGTCGCCTCGCCTCACCCTGAGGCTTGCCCTGCGGGGCAGGGGAAGGTGCTCGCGCACGAAATCGATAAGGTCGCCGTTCAGCTCAATAACCTGCTGCTGTGAGCCAGGCCGCGTCGCCTCGATATACCGGGGGAGCGTGAAGGCCCCGCCTCCCAGGTGCAATGCGGTGATGGGAGCCCCGGGCTCGCGCACTGCGTCAATGACGTGGCCCATACGACGTACATATTCGAAGAAGAGGTCGCTCGGGGCGTCTGGGTTGACGTGCGACTGCGGGGTGCCGTCAAGGAGTAACTGCATGGCACCAGCAACGTACGGATCTGGTTCGATGCGGGCAAGACTGCCGTCGCCGAGGCGACGTTCAACAGCGGTCATGGGTGCGAGGTGCTACGAGAGCGCCTCGGCCCCTCCTGGCTGCGTGCCGAGCCCGAGTTCGGTGACCTTCGCCGTGATGTCGTCGTTTGAAGGCTCGACCTGAAACGACTGATCGGGGTACACGATGACAGGAATGTTCGTGCGACCCGAGATGTCTTTTGCGACCTCGACCGCGGCTTCGTCTTTCACGAGGTCGATGTAGGTGTATGGCACCCCGAGACGGTCGAACATGAGCTTCGCCCTTCGGCAGTCGCCGCACCAGTCAGCGCCGAACATGGTGGTGGTTGATTCTGCAGTCATACGAATATCTTAGGCAATCTGTCGTGGCTGTTCGCCGGGCGCTAACACGGTCTCTTCAGGAACCCGTAGCAGGGCGCGCGCCACGACGAGCGCGAGCGCGATGCCAAACAATGCCCCGCAGAGCGTGTCTGAGAGCCAGTGCACGTTGAGCACGGTTCTGCTCCACATCATGAGGGGGACCGCGGCAATCGTCACCACGAGCGGCACCGTAAAGGTTCGTTTTTTGCGGCTGTGAACGACGAAGATGCAGGTGATGCTCGTGAAGAGCGCTGCGACTGCCAGAGAGTGGCCAGAGGGGAAAGACGTGCCGCCCTGTTCGACGAGCATGTTCACGGGGCGTGGACGCTCAACGGTGAACTTCAGCGTGACGACGATGACGAGCACGCCGATCATGGTGGTGGCAATAGTGGCTGCTTCGCGCCATCGACGTAAGACAATGAGGAGCATCGTGAGCACCGCGGCGACGACTGCCATGCTCTTGGTGCTGCCGAACACGTGCAGCACGTTCGCGACGCTAAAGGTTGCCGAGTGCGGCTTCGCGGCGATTCTCTCGTGCCACCACTCGTCAAAGGGCAGAGGCGCGGTCGAGCCAAAAGCAAACCAGAGGGCCGCTGCGACGGGAACGACGAGCAGCGCGCCGATGATCCACGGTTTCACGCTCAAGCTTCGCATCTGACGGTTTGGTGTCTCGTGGTCGGGTGGGGCGCTATAATTCATGTGAGCCACCCTACCCGGAAGCGCAACGAACACTCAGGAAACCCGCTAGACAAGCGGCGCAAACTGGCGTACATTAGGTAGTTGCACTTCCTGTTTTGCTATGCCTTCATATTGCGGTCGGTCAGCACCTCGTTTTCAGGTGCGTTTTGCATCCAGTGAAGTCACTCATCGCAATATCCGGACAATTTAGCCCGACGGGGCTCACGGAGGTTATTCTTTTGGCTGCTGCGCGCAACGCATCTTCCACAAACCGACCCAAGAACTCGCGTGAAAATTCACGCGTTTCGTTCGCTAAGGTTTCTGACACTATTGAGGTTCCTAACCTGCTGGCTCTCCAGCTTGAGAACTTCGACTGGCTTGTCGGCAACGACGCTTGGAAAGAGCGTCTTGCCGAGGCCCAAGCCGAGGGGCGCGACGATGTCGCAACGCTGAACGGGCTCGAAGAGATCTTTGAAGAGATCTCACCGATTGAAGATGCTGCTGGCACCATGCAGCTCTCATTCGAGAACCCCATTCTCGACGAGCAGAAGTACACGATCGACGAGTGCAAGGAGCGGGGTAAGACCTATTCGGCGCCACTCTACGTCGAGGCTGCCTTCTACAACACCGAGACGCAGGTTCTGAAGAGCCAGACGGTCTACATGGGTGATTTCCCCATCATGACCGACAAGGGCACCTTCATCATCAACGGCACCGAGCGCGTCATTGTTTCGCAGCTCGTACGTAGCCCCGGTGTGTACTTCGAGCGCACTCCAGAGAAGAACAGCGATAAAGACCTCTTTACCGCGCGCGTCATCCCGAGCCGTGGTGCATGGCTCGAGTTCGAGATCGACAAGCGCGACCAGGTTGGCGTGCGCATTGACCGCAAGCGCAAACAGTCGGTAACGGTCTTCCTGAAGGCCCTCGGCATGACCGAAGACGAGATTCGTGAGGAGTTCGCGGGTTACGAGTCGATCGAGCTCACGCTTGCCAAGGACGGCAACATCGAGACGCAGGAAGATGCTCTGAAGGACATCTACCGCAAGCAGCGCCCAGGCGAGCAGGTTGCGATTGAGGCTGCCCGCGCGTTGCTCGACAACAGCTTCTTTAACGACAAACGTTACGACCTGGCAAAGGTCGGCCGCTACAAGATCAACCGTAAGCTCGGTCTTGAACTGCCTATCACTGAGTCGGTGCTTACGCTCGAAGACATTATCTCGACGATCAAGTACCTCGTAGGCCTGCACGCAGGCACCGAGTCGCTTCCTGGTAGCCGTAACGGCGAGGTCGTTGACATCCGTCTCGACGTCGATGACATTGACCACTTCGGTAACCGTCGTATTCGTGCGGTTGGCGAGCTCATCCAGAACCAGATGCGCACCGGCCTTAGCCGTATGGAGCGCGTTGTTCGCGAGCGCATGACGACCCAGGACATCGAGGCGATCACGCCGAACACCCTGATCAATACGCGCCCTGTGCTCGCTGCGATCAAGGAGTTCTTCGGTACTTCGCAGCTCTCGCAGTTCATGGACCAGAACAACCCGCTCGCGGGTCTGACGAACAAGCGCCGTCTCTCGGCTCTCGGCCCTGGCGGTCTCTCGCGTGACCGTGCGGGTGTTGAAGTTCGTGACGTTCACCCATCGCACTACGGCCGTATGTGCCCGATTGAGACTCCTGAGGGCCCGAACATTGGCCTTATCGGTGCGCTCGCGACGTTCGCGCGCATCAACTCATTTGGTTTCATCGAGACCCCGTACCGCCGCATTGAAAACGGCAAGGCAACCGACCAGATTGATTACCTCACCGCGCACGAAGAAGATGAGTTCCTCATCGCTCAGGCCGGTGCTGAACTCAGCGACGACGGTCACTTCGCCGAGCCACAGGTGCTTGCACGCCCCCGTGGCTCTGAGGTGGTTCTCGTTGATTCAGACCAGGTCGACTACATGGACGTTTCACCGCGCCAGATGGTGTCGGTTGCGACCTCACTCATTCCCTTCCTCGAGCATGACGATGCGAACCGTGCCCTCATGGGCGCGAACATGCAGCGACAGGCCGTTCCCCTCGTGCGCTCAGAGTCGCCGATCGTCGGTACGGGTATGGAGAGCTACGCAGCGATCGATGCCGGTGACGTGATTGTCGCCGAGAAGCCCGGTGTTGTCACCGAGGTTTCGGCTGACGCCGTGACCGTGCTGAACGACGACGCTGGCTCACGCACGTACTACCTGCGCAAGTTCAACCGCTCGAACCAGGGAACGAACTATAACCACCGTGTGATCGTCAAGCTTGGCGAGCGCGTGGAGAAGGGCCAGGCTCTCGCCGACGGTCCAGCAACCGAGAATGGCGAGCTCGCACTCGGTAAGAACCTGCTCGTGGCATTCATGCCGTGGGAAGGCCACAACTTCGAGGATGCGATCATCCTCAGCCAGAACCTCGTGAAAGACGACACGCTCTCATCGATTCACATCGAAGAGTACGACGTTGATGCTCGTGACACGAAGCTCGGTAAAGAAGAGATCACTCGTGACCTGCCGAACGCATCGATGGAGGCCCTGAAGGACCTCGACGAGCGTGGCATCATTCGTATCGGCGCTGAGGTTCAGCCCGGCGACATTCTCGTTGGTAAGGTCACGCCGAAGGGCGAGACCGAGCTCTCGGCTGAGGAGCGCCTCCTGCGCGCCATCTTCAACGAGAAGAGCCGTGAGGTTCGTGACACGTCACTCAAGGTGCCTCACGGTGTCTCAGGTACGGTCATCTCGGTGAAGGTCTTTGACGCAGAGAACGACGACGACGAGCTTGGCTCGGGCGTCAACCAGCGCGTCGTGGTCTACATCGCTCAGAAGCGTAAGATCACTGAGGGCGACAAGCTCGCTGGCCGCCACGGTAACAAGGGCGTCATCTCGAAGATTCTTCCCGTTGAAGACATGCCCTTCCTGCCCGACGGTACTCCCGTTGACGTCATCCTGAACCCCCTCGGTATCCCGGGCCGAATGAACTTCGGTCAGGTTCTCGAGACTCACCTTGGCTGGATCGCGAAGCAGGGCTGGAAGGTCGAAGGAACGCCCGAGTGGGCTGGCCGCCTCGCTGACGACGCGCTCGATGTTGCGCCCAACACGAAGGTTGCGACCCCCGTGTTCGACGGTGCGACTGAGGCCGAGATCTCAGGTTTGCTCGACTCGACCCTGCCTACCCGCGATGGTGAGCGCATGGTGAACTCGAGCGGCAAGGCGCGACTCTTTGACGGTCGCTCAGGCGAGCCCTTCCCGTACCCGGTTGCTGTTGGCTACATGTACATCCTGAAGTTGCACCACTTGGTCGACGACAAGATTCACGCTCGTTCAACCGGTCCGTACTCGATGATTACGCAGCAGCCGCTCGGTGGTAAAGCACAGTTCGGTGGCCAGCGCTTCGGTGAGATGGAGGTGTGGGCACTCGAGGCTTACGGTGCCGCATACGCACTGCAGGAGCTGCTCACGGTTAAGTCTGATGACATTCTCGGTCGTGTGAAGGTCTACGAGGCCATCGTTCGCGGCGAGAACATTCCTGAGGCGGGCGTTCCCGAATCGTTCCGAGTGTTGATGAAAGAGATGCAGTCGCTCTGCTTGAACGTTGAGGTGCTTGGTGCCGACGGTAACGCCGTCAGCCTGCGCGACAACGACGATGAGGCACACCGTGCCGCAGAAGAGCTCGGCATCAGCCTTTCAACCCGTTTTGAAGCTTCGTCGGCTGACGAAATCTAAACGGTCGCACACTAGAGAATTTAGAATTTCAAGGAGATACATTGCTCGAAGGAACGAGTTTTAACGAGCTTCAGATTCGTCTCGCGACCGCTGAAGATATTCGTGGTTGGTCGTATGGCGAGGTTAAGAAGCCCGAAACGATTAACTACCGTACGCTCAAGCCAGAGAAAGACGGCCTGTTCGGCGAACAGATCTTTGGTCCCAGCCGCGACTGGGAGTGCGCGTGTGGCAAGTACAAGCGCGTGCGTTACAAGGGCATCATCTGTGAGCGCTGTGGCGTTGAAGTAACCAAGTCGAGCGTTCGTCGTGAGCGCATGGGCCACATCGAGCTCGCCGCTCCCGTGACCCACATCTGGTACTTCAAGGGTGTCCCAAGCCGGCTTGGCTACCTGCTCGACATGGCGCCGAAAGACCTCGAGAAGGTCATTTACTTCGCCGCGTACATGGTCATCAACATTGATGAAGAAGGCCGCCACGAAGACATGGCAGGCCTCGAGCAGGAGCTCAAGCAGGAGCTGAAGGCACTCGAGAGCGAGCGCGATATCACGATCGCCGAGCTCATGCAGCAGGCTGAGAAAGACCTCGCTGCGCTTGAGGCTGAGGGTGCAAAGGCCGACCAGAAGCGTCGTGCAGAGCAGTCAGCCAAAAAAGAGGCCACCGCGGTGCGCGCTCAGTTCGACAACGAGATCAATCTCATCAAGCAGGTGTGGGAAGACTTCCGCAACCTGAAGGTGGGCGACCTCAAGCCTGAAGACGCAGCATTCGTTGAGCTCATGGATCGCTACGGTGATTACTTTGACGCGCACATGGGTGCAGAGGCGATTAAGCGTCGCCTCGAGAGCTTCGACCTGCAGTCAGAGAGCGAAGACCTGCTGCTGCAGATCGCCGAGGGCAAGGGCCAGAAGAAGATCCGCGCGATTAAGCGTCTCAAGGTCGTGAACTCGTTCTTGCAGACCGGCGCGAACCCCGCTTCGATGGTGCTCGACGTTGTTCCCGTTATTCCGCCTGAGCTTCGCCCCATGGTGCAGCTTGACGGTGGCCGCTTCGCGACCTCTGACCTGAACGACCTCTACCGTCGTGTGATCAACCGCAACAACCGTCTGCGCCGTCTGCTCGATCTCGGTGCGCCCGAGATCATCGTGAACAACGAGAAGCGCATGCTGCAGGAAGCGGTCGACGCGCTGTTCGACAACGGCCGTCGCGGCCGCCCCGTGACAGGCACCGGTAACCGTGCTCTGAAGTCACTCTCTGACATGCTCAAGGGCAAGCAGGGTCGTTTCCGTCAGAACCTGCTCGGTAAGCGTGTTGACTACTCTGGCCGTTCGGTGATCGTTGTGGGCCCGCAGCTGAAGCTGCACCAGTGTGGCCTGCCGAAGCAGATGGCGCTTGAGCTCTTCAAGCCGTTCGCTATTAAGCGTCTCATCGACCTCGGTCACGCACACAACATCAAGGCTGCAAAGCGCATGGTTGAGCGTGCCCGTTCAGAGGTTTGGGACGTGCTCGAAGAGATCATTCGCGAGCGTCCCGTGATGCTGAACCGTGCACCAACCCTGCACCGCCTCGGTATTCAGGCGTTTGAGCCGCAGCTCGTTGAGGGTAAAGCAATTCAGCTGCACCCCCTCGTGTGTGCCGCCTTTAACGCTGACTTCGACGGTGACCAGATGGCAGTTCACCTGCCGCTGTCGGTTGAAGCACAGGCAGAGGCACGCGTGCTCATGCTCGCTTCGAACAACATTCTGAAGCCTTCAGATGGTCGCCCCGTGACCTTGCCTTCGCAGGACATGATCATCGGTCTGCACCACCTCACCACGGTGAAGCCAGGCTCAGCCGGCGAGGGCCGCGCATTCTCGTCGATCGCCGAGGCAATCCTTGCGTTCGATCAGGGAACGCTCGACCTGGGTGCCATGGCCAAGATCCGCATCGAGGGCTACGCGGGCAAGGATCGCGAGATCCAGACGAAGCCTGTTCTCGTTGAGACGAGCCTCGGCCGCGCAATCTTCAACGAAGCATTGCCAGCCGACTACCCGTACTTCGAGAGCGTCGCCGACAAGGGTGCGCTGTCAACGCTCGTGAACGACCTCGCTGAGCGTTACCCGAAGGTTGAAGTTGCTGCAACGCTTGACCGTATTAAAGATGCGGGCTTCTACTGGGCAACTCGCTCGGGCGTAACCGTCGCGCTGTCTGACATCGTGACGCCGTCGAACAAGCAGGAAATCATCTCGTCATACGAGTCGAAGGCCGCTGACGTTCAGAAGAAGTTTGACAAGGGTATGATCACTGACGCTGAGCGTCGTGCCGACCTCGTCGACATCTGGACCAAGGCAACCGACGATGTTGCTGACGCTATGAAAGACGCGTTCCCCGTTGACAACACCATCTTCCGCATGGTGACCTCGGGTGCTCGTGGTAACTGGCTGCAGATTCGTAACATCGCCGGTATGCGTGGCCTCGTGAACAACCCGAAGGGTGAGATTATCCCTCGCCCCATCGTGTCGTCGTACCGTGAGGGCCTCTCGGTTGCCGAGTACTTCATTGCGACGCACGGTGCGCGTAAGGGCCTTGCCGATACCGCTCTGCGTACCGCTGACTCGGGTTACCTCACGCGTCGTCTCGTCGACGTCTCACAGGACGTCATCATTCGCGAAGAAGACTGTGGCACGACCCGCGGTCTCGACCTCGTGATCGCAGCGACCAATGAGTCGGGCGAGCTCGTTCGCGATGAGAACGTCGAGAACTCGGTATATGCACGTACCCTCGCGGCTGACGCCACGAACGGTTCAGGCGACGTTGTCGCAAACGCTGGCGAAGACGTTGGTGACGTGCTCATCGACAAGCTCGTCGCAGGCGGCGTGACCGAGATCAAGGTTCGCTCAGTACTCACCTGTGAGTCGGCGGTTGGCGTGTGCGCGGTCTGCTATGGTCGTTCACTCGCAACCGGCCAGCGTGTTGACATTGGCGAAGCCGTTGGCATTATCGCTGCTCAGTCAATTGGTGAGCCGGGTACCCAGCTGACGATGCGTACCTTCCACACCGGTGGTTCGGCATCGGCAGACGATATTACCCAGGGTCTGCCTCGTGTCCAGGAGCTCTTCGAAGCACGTACCCCGAAGGGTGCGTCACCGATCGCTGAGGCCGCAGGCCGCGTCACCATCGAAGACACCGACAAGAGCCGTCGCGTTATTCTTGTTCCCGATGACGGAACGGAAGAGCGTAACTACCCAGTGCTCAAGCGTGCAACCCTGCTCGTTGAAGATGGCGATCACGTTGAGATCGGTCAGCCCTTCATCGCAGGTACCCTTGACCCGAAGGACGTGCTGCAGGTTGGCTCGACCGAGGAAGGCAAGCACATTCCTGGCGAGCGTGCGGTGCAGAAGTACCTCGTTGAGGGCGTGCAGGGCGTTTACCGTTCACAGGGTGTGCCGATTCACGATAAGCACATCGAGGTCATCGTGCGCCAGATGCTGCGCAAGGTTACCGTCGTTGACCACGGCGAGACCGAGCTGCTCCCGGGCGCGCTTGTCGACCGTTCGCGTTACCAGACCCTCAACCGCGAGGCCGTTCTCGAGGGCAAGCGCCCCGCAACGGCTCGTCCCGAGGTCATGGGTATCACGAAGGCCTCACTCGCAACCGAGTCATGGCTCTCGGCCGCATCGTTCCAGGAGACCACTCGCGTGCTGACGCAGGCGGCGATGGAAGGATCGAAGGATCCGCTCATCGGTCTCAAGGAGAACGTCATCATCGGTAAGCTCATTCCGGCAGGTACCGGTCTCGATGCATACCGCAACGTGACGGTTGAGGCGACCGACGAGGCGAAGGAAGAGCGCTACCCAAGCCGTTTCTACGCCGAGGCCGGCCAGTTCGACGAGGGTGACCTCTCGTTCGTCGAGTTCGACACCTTCATCGGTGACGACTTCACGCAGACGGGCGACCTGAACTAGTTCGCTACGCATTCAGGGAGGGTGTTCCGCTCAGGCGGGGCACCCTCCCTTTTGCTTTTCAGGCGGGCGGTGCCGAGTATTCGCTTCAAATCAGACACGGTTCGGCGCGGCATCGAAAATCAAACCGGAGAACTTGCTACGGTTGGGCTGATCAGTATGATCGAGATACGACCTAAGGGGTAGCGATGAGCGACCAAGAGCGAGAGAATTTGCCGGTGCAGTCTGGCGAGGAAGAGTCGACGAACACCGCCGACGTGCGCGAGGCGATCGAGCGCGCGAAAGATGCGACCGCGATGTCAACGGCCGAGACGACGGCGCTCGAGACTCCCGAGGGTGAGGCGATCGAGGCGTCAGGTCTGACGCCAGCAGAGCACGCTGATACCTCGACCGAGGCAATGCTTCCAGTGCAAGAAACCGTCACGATCAGTGAGAGCGTTGAGATGCCGAGCGCTGCGGCTCCCGTAGTACCAGCCGCTCCGGTAGAACCCGCACAGACACCGAGTGCAACGCCAGGTCTCGAACCGGGTGCCATGGTTATCAGCCCCGATCATCCGATGGCAGCGCTCTACATGCAGCAGCCAGATGCGCCGGTCATGAAGTCGAACCGGCTCGCGGGTCTGTTTATTAGCCTGCTGGCAACGCTCGGCTTCGGGGTGACCTACGCTGGTCTGCTCGCGCTCTGGCTCGCGAGGCACTACCCGCCCTCGACGTTCCTGCAAGAGGGGCTTTACCCGTACCTGGTCTCGCTCGGCTTCGTGATTCCGTGCGGCGTCTTCTTCGTGACGATGCTCGCACTCGTGTTGATCTTTAATCGTGCCGGCTGGTGGGTCTATGCCGTGCTCGGCTTCTTTGTCGCGATCGCCGTTTGGGCAAGCGCCGGCGTGGGATACGCCCTCTCGCCGCAGCTCATCGACGCTGCCGAGGGCGCGCGCCACAACATTCGAGACTTCGCGAAGTTCGCCCTGACGATCCCCGCGCTTGTCGCAGCCGTCTCGGCGCGCGAGGTCGCCGTGTGGTTTGGTGCGTGGATCGGCGCTCGTGGCCGCCGCCTCAAGATCCGAAACGCGGCAGCGCAAGAAGAGTACGAGCAGAAGCTCGCTGAGCTGAAAGTACCGCAGGCACTATGAACAAGCGCGTTCCGCACCGAGTCACGAAGGCCTATGCCCGAGGGCTGATCGGTGCGGTCGCCATTTTTGCCATGTCGCTCGTCGTGGTCTCGTGGGGGTACCTCTCGTGGTTTCTCGGTAGCGACCCCATCGAGAGCGACGTTTCGCGAGTCACGGCTCCTGGCATTGTCGGGCTGTGCCTCGTGATGCTCGTGATCGTGCTCTGGCGCGAAATGATCTCTCTGCTACGGGCTAACCCTCCGTCTCTCGTGCTCATCATCGTGATGCCCGCTGCCGCATACTTGCTCTGGTCGCTGCTTGGCGTCGCCTTTGGGCTGAGCATCGAAGAGACCTGGCTGAGCCCGTATGCGCTCGCACTCGCGGTCTCATGGTTGCTCGCCGTGATCATTTTTTGGTGGATCGCGATGCGCAAGCTATACAGCGGCAAAGACCGACCGCGCTGGCCGTGGGAGAAGAACGAGCTCAATGAGGGCCCTGACTACTTCAAGGATGGTTTGCCGTGACAGGGGAGCACCTGGCGGCTCGCGTTGCCGAGAACATTCAGGCGTGGGAGGGGTGGTTGGCCTCATGGGAGCCACCCCTGAATCGCGCCAGGCCGAGGGTGTGCCGTAAGTGCACGAACTCGCCGCTCGCCGCGGCCGCAGGCTTCACGCGTGACACTCCTCACCAGGTGGTGCACGCACTCGTCTCGCGTATGCACCGACTCATCGACGCTGAAGTTGATGCGTACACGAACGAGCACCTCCCGCTTTTGCAGGCCGAGCTCGAGGGGGCCGCGATCTGGAACTCGGGAGGGTATGACCCGGGGCAGGGACTTGACGTTGAATACGACGGGGTAGACCACGACGCAGTTGAGTCACCCGGAGCCCAGCCCTTTCTCTTTACCTTTGCTGAGCTGCAGCAGGCAGAGAAGCCAGAGCCGGGGCTGCCCAGACCGCCGCTTACCGAAGCAGAAAAACGGCAGTTGAAACTCGAGATCGACGTTGCCGATAGGCAGGCTGCCTCGGTGGGGCAGGAACTGTGCTTTTTACTCGTTGAACACCAACCGGGAGTGCGGCAGGCGGTCAAGCGTTTCGTCGATCCGCAAATTGAAGCCCTGCTTGAGCAGCTCAGTCGCAACCTTGAAGCGCCGGGAAACTGAACGTCGGTTGAACTCCCAGGCATCTTGTTGCACCTGGCGGCCCGGGCACGGTAATGTTACTTGTTGGCGTGTGTTGACGTTGTGGCTGCTCTGTGGCTGCAATCACGCTCGCGCTCAGGGTCCCTCACCATCCGGTTGAAACCCCCACGGCATACTCGTCATCAAAGCACACCCTCGGGTGCGCCGACGAGTCAGTGAGCCTGCTGTGCTCACACATGCTGCAAGCAATACAGCATTCCTGTCACCGTGCAGGAACGAACAAGGAGAAATAGTGCCAACTATTCAGCAGTTGGTTCGTAAGGGGCGTAAGAGCAAGCCTGCTAAGGGCAAAGCTCCCGCACTGAAATCGAATCCCCAGCAGCGTGGCGTATGCACCCGTGTGTACACCACCACCCCGAAGAAGCCGAACTCGGCGATGCGTAAGGTCGCTCGTGTGAAGCTTTCGAACGGAACCGAGGTAACGGCCTACATCCCAGGTGAAGGCCACAACCTGCAGGAGCACTCGATGGTGCTCGTGCGCGGTGGTCGTGTTAAGGACCTCCCCGGTGTTCGCTACAAGATTGTTCGTGGCGCGCTCGACACGCAGGCGGTCAAGGACCGCAAGCAGGCTCGTAGCCACTACGGCGCTAAGAAGGAGAAGAAGTAATGCCTCGTAAGGGTCCTGCTCCGAAGCGCCCAGTGGTCGCTGATCCCGTTTACGGATCACCGGTCGTCAGCCAGCTCGTTAACAAAATCCTCGTAGACGGCAAGAAGGGTCTCGCCGAGCGCATCGTGTACGAAGCGCTCGAGACCGTCGCCGACAAGTCAGGCCAGGACGCCGTGACGGTACTCAAGAAGGCGCTCGACAACGTGCGCCCCACCCTTGAGGTTCGCTCACGTCGTGTTGGTGGTAGCACCTACCAGGTTCCCGTAGAAGTGAAGCCGCACCGTGCAAACACCCTTGCACTGCGCTGGCTCACGAGCTACGCGAAGGACCGTCGTGAGAACACCATGACGGAACGTCTCACCAACGAGATCCTCGACGCATCAAACGGCCTCGGTGCCGCAGTCAAGCGCCGTGAAGACACGCACAAGATGGCGGAGTCGAACCGCGCATTTGCTCACTACCGCTGGTAGTAAGCCTGGGGCAGGCTGCTTCGGCTCCTGCCCCTCTCATCACTTCAGACCGAAACTGTTTGTCGGGGTCAGCGATCCTGGCTCCCAAACTCATTGGAGGAACCCGTGGCACAAGACGTGCTCACCGACCTGAATAAGGTCCGCAACATCGGCATCATGGCCCACATTGATGCCGGCAAGACCACTACCACCGAGCGCATTCTGTTTTACACGGGTGTTAACCACAAGCTCGGTGAGACCCACGATGGTGGCGCGACCACCGACTGGATGGAGCAGGAGAAAGAGCGCGGCATCACGATCACCAGTGCCGCGGTGACCTGCTTCTGGAACAACAACCAGATCAACATCATCGACACCCCGGGCCACGTCGACTTCACCGTTGAGGTAGAGCGCTCACTGCGCGTGCTCGACGGTGCTGTTGCTGTGTTCGACGGCAAAGAGGGCGTTGAGCCCCAGTCTGAGACCGTTTGGCGTCAGGCAGATAAGTACGAGGTTCCTCGTATCTGCTTCGTGAACAAGATGGACAAGATGGGTGCCGACTTCTTCTTCACCGTCGACACGATCGTGTCACGTCTCGGTGCGAAGCCACTCGTCATGCAGATTCCCATCGGCGCTGAAAACGACTTCATCGGTGTTGTCGACCTGCTCACCATGAAGGCTTTCGTCTGGGAGGGCGACTCGAAGGGTGACGTTACCCTCGGTGCGAACTACGAAACCCAGGAGATCCCTGCCGATCTGCTCGAGAAGGCCAAAGAATACCGCGAGAAGCTCGTTGAGACGGTCGCTGAGACTGACGACGCACTCCTCGAGAAGTTCTTCGGCGGCGAAGAGATCAGCATTGATGAGATCAAGGGTGCGATCCGCAAGCTTGTTGTCAACAACGAGATCTACCCAGTCTTCTGTGGCTCGGCGTTCAAGAACCGCGGCATCCAGCCCGTTCTCGACGCAGTCGTTGACTACCTCCCGAACCCCCTCGATGTTGGCGCTATTGAAGCGCACGACCCGAAGGATGAGTCGGTTGTTATCGAGCGTTTCCCAACCGAGGAGAGCCCCTTCTCGGCACTCGCGTTCAAGGTTGCTGTGCACCCGTTCTTCGGTCGCCTCACCTACGTTCGCGTGTACTCGGGCAAGATTCCCTCGGGCACCGCGGTACTCAACTCAACCAAGGGCAAGCGCGAGCGTATCGGTAAGATCTTCCAGATGCACGCCAACAAGGAGAACCCTGTTGACGAGCTCATGGCAGGCAACATCTACGCCGTTGTTGGTCTCAAGGACACGACGACCGGTGACACGCTCTGTGCGCAGGACGCTCCCGTTGTTCTCGAGTCGATGACCTTCCCTGAGCCCGTGATTGAGGTTGCTATTGAGCCCAACACCAAGGGTGACCAGGAGAAGCTCGGCACGGCAATTCAGAAGCTTGCTGAAGAGGACCCGACGTTCCGCGTGAGCCTCAACCCCGAGACCGGCCAGACCGTGATCGCGGGCATGGGCGAGCTGCACCTCGACATCCTTGTTGACCGCATGAAGCGCGAATTCAAGGTTGAAGCGAACGTTGGTAAGCCACAGGTTGCCTACCGTGAAACGATTCGCAAGACGGTTGAGAAGTACGACTACACCCACAAGAAGCAGACCGGTGGTTCAGGTCAGTTCGCTAAGGTTCAGATCGCACTTGCTCCGCTCGAGACCGACACCGACAAGGTGTACGAGTTCCAGGACAAGGTCACCGGTGGTCGTATTCCTCGTGAGTACATTCCCTCAGTTGACGCTGGTATCCAGGACGCAATGCAGTACGGCATTCTCGCTGGCTTCCCACTCGTGAACGTCAAGGCGACGTTGCTCGATGGCCAGTACCACGATGTTGACTCGTCAGAGATGGCGTTCAAGATCGCCGGTTCGATGGCGTTCAAAGAGGCTGCTCGTCTCGCGAACCCCGTACTGCTTGAGCCCATGATGGCCGTTGAAGTACGTACCCCTGAAGAGTACATGGGCGACGTTATCGGCGACCTCAACTCACGCCGCGGTCAGATCCAGTCAATGGAAGACGCAAGCGGTGTCAAGGTAGTACGTGCACTCGTACCGCTTTCAGAGATGTTCGGGTACATTGGTGACCTGCGGTCGAAGACCTCAGGCCGTGCAGTGTTCTCGATGGTCTTCGACTCATACGCTGAGGTTCCGAAGGCTGTGGCCGATGAGATCGTTCAGAAGGCTAAGGGCGAGTAACCTTGCCCAAGAGCAGGGTTTCCCGCATAATAATCCGGGAAGCCCTGCGCTCAGCTCGCATCAAGCGCTCTGAGCAAGTAATATAATTACAAACCGTATTTTCCCGCTTTCGAAAACCGTCGAAAGCCGGGCAAGTACCCAACGTCCTGAGGAGGACCTATAGTGGCTAAGGCCAAGTTCGAGCGGACTAAGCCGCACGTTAACATCGGAACGATCGGTCACGTTGACCACGGTAAGACGACTCTTACCGCTGCGATTTCGAAGACCCTCGCTGATCACTACCCGTCAGAGACGAACGTTCAGCGCGACTACGACCAGATCGACTCGGCTCCTGAAGAGCGCCAGCGCGGTATTACCATCAACATCTCGCACGTTGAGTACGAGACCCCGAAGCGCCACTACGCGCACGTTGATGCACCAGGCCACGCTGACTACATCAAGAACATGATCACCGGTGCTGCCCAGATGGACGGCGCAATCCTCGTGGTTGCTGCTACCGACGGCATGATGGCACAGACCAAGGAGCACATCCTCCTTGCGAAGCAGGTCGGCGTTCCTTACCTCCTCGTTGCACTCAACAAGTGCGACCAGGTCGACGATGAGGAAATCCTCGAGCTCGTCGAGATGGAGGTCCGCGAGGAACTCTCGAAGCAGGGCTTCCCTGGTGATGACGTTCCCGTCATTCGCACTTCAGGCTACGGCGCACTCCAGGGCGAAGAGAAGTGGGCTAAGTCCATTCTCGAGCTCATGGAAGCTGTCGACGACAACATTCCCGATCCCGTGCGTGACCGCGACAAGCCATTCCTCATGCCCGTTGAGGACGTCTTCACGATCACTGGTCGTGGAACCGTTGTTACCGGCCGTGCAGAGCGTGGTACCCTCGCGATCAACTCTGAGGTCGAGATCGTTGGTCTCCGCGACACCCAGAAGACGACCGTTACCGGTATCGAGATGTTCCACAAGCAGCTCGACGAAGCATGGGCTGGCGAGAACTGTGGTCTCCTGCTCCGCGGTACCAAGCGCGAAGATGTAGAGCGTGGTCAGGTTGTTGTTGCTCCTGGTTCAATCCAGCCGCACACCAACTTCGAGGGCACCGCTTACATCCTCAAGAAGGAAGAGGGCGGCCGTCACAACCCGTTCTTCACCAACTACCGCCCCCAGTTCTACTTCCGTACGACTGACGTCACCGGCGTCATCTCACTGCCCGAGGGCACCGAGATGGTTATGCCTGGCGACACCACCGACATGACGGTTGAGCTGATCCAGCCAATCGCTATGGAAGAGGGCCTCGGCTTCGCAATCCGTGAGGGTGGCCGCACCGTTGGTGCAGGCACCGTTACCAAGGTTATTGCGTAAGTAGTTCCTGAACGATGACCCCGGCAGTAATGCCGGGGTCATCGTCATTTTGGCGGTCATTCGCCGATAACACAGGACCCTGAGCCAGAGAACGATGGCAAAGGGAGTATCCTCGTAAAGAAAGAAAAACTCGCGAAGTCAGGGGAATACGTGACATCGAAAGTGCTCGGCCGTGTGAGGCACTTCACGCAAGCGTATGGCGCACTCTACTTTGCCGACGCCCTTTCATGGGCTGGTGCCATCATTGTGGCGCTTATCCTGCGCTTCGATTTTGATACCCATCGCATCAACTGGCAGAGCACGCTCTTTGTGATCGGGGTCACTGCGGCGTTTCAGCTGCTGGGCGGTTGGGTCTTCTGGCTGTACCGAAACCGCTACGAGATCGGAAGCTTCGACGAGGTTCGCGCGCTCGTGCTCAACACCAGCGCCGTCGTGGTCGTCTCCTGGTTCGTTGCCTTTCTCGTCGGCTATGGAAATGGAATCCCGCGATCAACGATGATCATCGCGGCTCCGATCGCCTTTAGTTTTATGGGCGTCACGAGGTATCTCGTGCGTATCGCTTCAGAACAACAGCTCAAACCTGGCCGTGAAGCAGACCGGGTCATCATCTACGGCGCTGGTTACGTCGGTACACTGACGGTGCGCCGCCTGCTCACCGATGTACAGGCTCAGATGCTTCCCGTGGCAATGCTCGATGATGACCCCAAGAAGAGCAACACCGAGGTGCGTGGCGTTCGCGTGATGGGCACGCTCGAAGACCTTGTGCGCGTTGCCGACGAGACCAGGGCCAACATGATCATGGTGTGTATCGGCTATGCAGACTCAAGGCTCATGCGCCGCACGAGCGAACTCGCTGAAGAAGCGGGGCTCACGGTTATGGTGCTGCCGCCCATCGAGCAGATCATGCACGGCTCGAGTGAGCTCTCAGACGTGCGTGCACTATCGATCGAAGACCTCATTGGCCGTTACCCGGTGAGCCTTGAGACTGAGTCAATCGCCTCGTACCTTGCTCAGAAGACCGTGCTCGTCACGGGAGCTGGCGGATCGATCGGCTCTGAACTGTGCCGTCAGCTGGTTCGCTTCGCCCCTCGTGAGATCGTCATGCTCGACCGAGACGAATCTGCGCTCCAAGAAACGCAGATCTCGATTCGTGGACACGGGCTGCTCGACACGAGCGACGTCGTGCTGGCCGATATTCGCGACGCCGAGAATCTTGAGACGGTCTTTCTTGAGCATAAGCCAGACGTTGTGTTTCACGCTGCAGCGCTCAAGCACCTCCCAATGCTCGAGCAGTACCCTGAGGAAGCTTGGAAGACCAACGTTCAGGGCACCCTGAACGTTCTGCGTGCTGCTGAGGCGGCAAACGTGCACACGTTCGTGAACATCTCGACCGACAAAGCGGCCAACCCGACGAGCGTACTGGGGCACTCCAAGCGAGTCGCAGAAAAGTTGACCGCCTGGATGGCGAAAGAGACCGGTGGGCGTTACCTCTCAGTTCGCTTTGGCAACGTTATTGGCAGCCGCGGCTCAATGCTGCCGACGTTTAAGCGTCTGATCGAGCAGGGCGGCCCCCTCACCATCACGCACCCTGATGTCACGCGGTACTTCATGACGATTCCTGAGGCTTCGCAACTCGTCATCCAGGCCGGCGGTATCGGTCGGCCAGGCGAGGTGCTTATTCTCGACATGGGGGAGCCCGTGAGCATTCTCGACGTGGCAAGGCGGATGATTGAGTCGTCGGGCAAAGACATCGATATCGTCTATACGGGACTGCGGCACGGTGAGAAATTGCACGAGGAACTCGTGACGCTTGATGAGGGCGATGAGCGCCCCTTCCATAATAAGATTTCGCACGCGCGGGTCGACTGGCTCGCACCAGACGGGCTTGATCACGACACGTGGATCGCGCGAATGGATCTCACCGACGAGGCCGAAGGGCGAATAGCGTGACCCCGACGATGATCGTGGTGGCGGTTTTCGGGCTGACGCTCGCGCTGTCGCTCCTGCTGCCGAAGCTTGTCAAGCCATTGCTCGTTCGCCTCGGCATCATGGACGTGCCGAATGAACGCTCCTCGCATGAGCGCCCGGTGATCCGCGGCATTGGCCTCGCAGTGCTCATTGCGATGGCCGCTGGCTATCTCGGTGGGCTCCTCAGCCTCACCGGCGCAAACGACTGGGGCTTGTTGCTCGTCGTCACGGGCGCTTCGCTCGCGAGCGGTGTGCTCGGACTCGGAGAAGACCTGCGCGGTGTGAGCGTTCCCGTGCGGAGTCTCTCGCTGCTCCTCATTGGGGGAGTGGCCGCCGCGGCGCTCGTATGGCCAGCCTGGTCGACCGGGGCCGCAACCTTTGGCTGGGGCGGCGCGTTCGACCGCAGTGAACTTCCGCTATGGGTCCTTCTGTTGCTCGTCGTGTATGCGGTCCTGTTTATCTCGAGCTACATCAACGTCGCGAACTTTATGGATGGGCTGAACGGTATCAGCGGTTTCCATGCCGTTATAGCGGGGCTGACCTTCGCGGCTGTCGGCCACGTGACTGAGATGACCTGGCTCGGCGTCGCAGGTGCGGTTATTGCTGCTGGCTTTCTCGGTTTCCTGCCGTACAATCTCACAAAACCCGGCGCCTTCCTCGGAGACGTTGGTAGCTACCTGCTCGGCGGCGCAGTTGCCGTTACGAGCTTCGCAGCGCTCATGGCTGGGGTACCCATGCTCGCAACAATTGGGCCCATGGTCATTTACTTTGGTGATGTCGGTGTGACGCTCGTGAAGCGCGTTCGCGCCGGCTACAAGTGGGATGAGCCCCACAAGGAGCACACCTACCAGCGTATTCAACAGCTTGGTTACTCGCATACCGCAGCCTCGGCGATCACAGGGCTGTGCACCGCGGCAACCTCCTCGCTTGGCCTGGTGAGCCTCTGGGTTGACGGCTGGTGGCAGCTCGGTTTGCTTGCTCTAGGGTTCGTGGTCTTGGGCGTCTATCTTGCGCTTCCGCGCTTGCTGCCGCGGGGCCGATCCACCAATCTCTAGAAAACGACACGCCCGGGTTGCGCGGTAGCCGGTGGTGTGTGAGAATTGATTGGTTCAGTATTCCGCAATTCTTTTGCGGATCACCGCTCAAGCGTGCGTGACCGCCCCGTTCGGGGTAGGGAGTGCCCTGGGCGGCGAACATTTCTTCATGACAGTGCAGCGTTCTTCGCTGTCTCGAGTGGGGCGTGACGAACAGTCACGAATTTGACAGGTGAATAGCGAACACGCACTCCAGTGGTGCATGAACGTTTTACACGAAGACGTCCAATGTCAGGTTTCGGCCTGGGTATGACGCAACAGAAAGAGAGAGTCACATGGCGGGACAAAAGATCCGCATTCGACTGAAGTCGTATGACCACGAAGTCATCGACAGCTCTGCACGCAAGATCGTCGACACGGTCACTCGTGCAGGTGCAACTGTAATTGGCCCCGTGCCGCTGCCCACTGAGAAGAACGTGATCGCTGTGATCCGCTCACCTCACAAATACAAGGACAGCCGCGAGCACTTCGAGAAGCGCACCCACAAGCGCCTCATCGATATCGTTGACCCGACTCCAAAGGCTGTTGATTCGCTCATGCGTCTCGACCTGCCCGCCGATGTCAACATCGAGATCAAGCTCTAGGGGGTCAAGCGCATATGTCATCAGTAAAGAACGTAAAGGGCCTGCTCGGCACCAAGCTCGGCATGACCCAGGTATGGGACGAGAACGGCGCAGTCGTTCCCGTAACCGTCGTTGAGATTGCTCCCAACGTCGTAACCCAGATTCGTACGCAGGACGTAGACGGCTACTCAGCAGTGCAGATTGCTGCCGGCCAGATCGACCCGCGTAAGGTAAACAAGCCCGCTTCGGGCCACTTCGAGAAGGCAGGCGTTACGCCGCGTCGTCACCTCACCGAGGTACGTACGCCCGACGCAGCCAGCTACGAACTGGGCCAGGAGCTCACCGTTGCAGAGACCTTTGAAGCAGGACAGCTCGTTGACGTTGTCGGCACTTCAAAGGGCAAGGGCTTTGCAGGCACCATGAAGCGCCACAACTTCGGTGGCGGCGCTGCATCACACGGTGCACACCGTAACCACCGCAAGCCCGGCTCGATCGGCGCATCGGCTACCCCTGGTCGCGTATTCAAGGGTAAGAAGATGTCAGGCCGCATGGGTGGCGACCGCGTTACCGTTCAGAACCTCAAGGTTCACGCGGTTGACGCTGATCGCGGTCTTGTGCTCATCAAGGGTGCAATCCCAGGTGCTGCGGGTCGTCTCGTTTTCATCCGCAACACAGTGAAGGGGGCGTAGTCCATGGCTACCGTAACTCCAGCAAAGGTAACGTTCCCAGCGGAGATCTTCGACGCTCCGACCAACGTGCCGCTCATTCACCAGGTTGTCGTCGCACAGCTCGCAGCTGCGCGTCAGGGCACCCACAAGGTGAAGACTCGTGGCGAGGTTTCGGGTTCGGGTACTAAGCCGTTCAAGCAGAAGGGCACCGGCCGCGCTCGTCAGGGCTCGATCCGTATGCCTCAGCACACCGGCGGTGGCATTGTTCACGGCCCAGTCCCACGCGATTACTCACAGCGCACCCCGAAGAAGATGGTTGCAGCGGCTCTCCGCGGCACCCTTTCGGACCGCGCTCGCGCAGGCCGCGTTGTTGTTCTCGACGCAATCGTCGGTGACAAGCCCAGCACCAAGCAGGCTCGCACCGCTCTCGAGAGCGTTGTACAGGGCAAGCGCGTGCTCGTTATCACGGAAGCAACCGAAGAGTCGACGATTCTTTCGGTACGCAACCTGCCGAACGTACACGTGATCGAACACGGTCAGCTCAACGCATACGACGTGGTCGTCAGCGACGACATCGTCTTCACCAAGGCCGCCTTCGACGCTTTCGTCGCAGCGCGTACTGCTAAGGAGGACTCGAAGTAATGAGCCTGAACAAGAACCCACACGACGTGATTCTGCGTCCCGTGGTGTCAGAGAAGAGCTACACGCTCATCGACACGAACGGCCAGTACACCTTCGAGGTTGAGCCCACTGCAAGCAAGACCGAGATCAAACTCGCTCTTGAGCAGATCTTCGACGTAAAGGTCGCAAAGATCAACACGCTTAACCGCAAGGGCAAGACGCGCCGTACCCGCTTCGGCATGGGCAAGCGCAAGGACACCAAGCGCGCCATTGTCAAGCTGAGCCAGGGCACCATCGACATCTTCTCGGCTGCATAAGCCTGAAACGAAGAGGAACGTAGAATTATGTCAATTCGTAAGTACAAGCCGACGACTCCCGGTCGTCGTGGCTCGAGCGTGGCAGATTTCGCTGAGATCACCCGCTCGACCCCAGAAAAGTCACTGGTACGCCCCCTTCCCAAGACGGGTGGCCGTAACAGCTCAGGTCGTATCACTACTCGCCACATCGGTGGTGGGCACAAGCGCCAGTACCGCGTCATCGACTTCCGTCGTAACGACAAGGACGGTGTCAACGCCAAGGTAGCTCACATTGAGTACGACCCGAACCGTACCGCTCGCATCGCGCTGCTGCACTATGTAGATGGCACGAAGCGTTACATCCTTGCTCCCGAGAAGCTCCACCAGGGCGACATCGTTGAGTCAGGTGCAAAGGCTGATATCAAGCCCGGTAACAACCTTCCGCTGAAGAACATCCCGACGGGTACCGTCGTGCACGCGATCGAGCTCATGCCCGGTGGCGGAGCTAAGCTTGCTCGTTCAGCAGGAACCTCGGTTCGCCTCGTCGCTAAGGATGGCCCTTACGCACAGCTCCGTCTCCCCTCGGGCGAGATCCGCAACGTCGACGCCCGCTGCCGTGCAACGGTCGGCGAGGTCGGCAACGCAGAGCAGTCGAACATCAACTGGGGTAAGGCAGGCCGTATGCGCTGGAAGGGCGTTCGCCCGACCGTTCGCGGTGTTGTCATGAACCCGATTGATCACCCACACGGTGGTGGCGAAGGCCGCACCTCAGGTGGTCGTCACCCAGTGTCACCGTGGGGCCAGAAGGAAGGCCGCACTCGCCGTCCGAATAAGGCAAGCGACAAGCTCATTGTTCGCCGCCGTAATGCAAACAAGAAGCGCTAGGAGATAGAAGATGCCTCGTAGTCTTAAGAAGGGCCCCTTCGTCGACAACCACCTCCTTGACAAGGTGGTCGCGCAGAACGAAGCAGGCACGAACAATGTCATCAAGACTTGGTCACGTCGCTCGATGATCATCCCGGCAATGCTCGGGCACACCATCGCAGTGCATGACGGTCGCAAGCACATTCCCGTTTTCGTCACGGAAACCATGGTTGGCCACAAGCTCGGTGAATTTGCACCGACTCGCACCTTCCGCGGTCACGTGAAGGACGACAAGAAGGGCCGTCGCCGCTAAGCGCGGTGACGCTAAGGAGAGAGATAATGGTCGAATCAATCGCACGTGTGCGTCACATTCGCATCACCCCGATGAAGGCCCGTCGTGTCGTTGACCTCATTCGCGGCCGTCAGGCTGAGGAAGCACTCGCTATCCTCAAGTTTGCGCCGCAGGCAGCGGCAGAGCCCGTGTTCAAGCTCGTCGAATCGGCGATTGCAAACGCACGCGTGAAGGCCGACAACGAAAACCTTCCCTTCAACGAAGACGAGCTCGTTGTAGCTCGTGCATTCGTTGACGAGGGTGCAACGCTCAAGCGTTTCCGCCCCCGTGCTCAGGGACGCGCATTCCGCATCAACAAGCGCACCAGCCACATCACGGTTGTCATTGCCAGCCAGGATGAGCTCGCGCAGTCGAAGGGAGCCAAGTAAATGGGCCAGAAAATTCATCCCTATGGCTTCCGCCTCGGGATCACCACTGATCACGTTTCGCGTTGGTTCTCTGACTCGAAGCAGCCAGGTCAGCGTTACGCCGATTACCTTGCAGAAGACATTCGCATTCGCGAGCACCTCACTGAGAAGCTCGACCGTGCGGGCGTTTCACGCGTAGAGATCGAGCGCACGCGTGACCGCGTTCGCGTTGATATTCACTCAGCACGCCCCGGCATCGTTATCGGCCGCCGTGGTGCAGAGGCAGAGCGCATTCGTAGCGAGCTCGAAAAGCTCACCGGTAAGCAGATTCAGCTCAACATTCTCGAGGTTAAGAACCCCGAGGCCGACGCTCAGCTCATCGCTCAGGGCGTTGCAGAGCAGCTTGCTGCACGCGTGGCTTTCCGTCGCGCAATGCGTAAGGGCCTCCAGGGCGCTCAGCGCGCAGGCGCAAAGGGTGTTCGCATCCAGGTTTCGGGTCGTCTCGGCGGCGCAGAAATGAGCCGTTCAGAGTTCTACCGCGAAGGCCGCGTTCCCCTTCACACCCTCCGTGCCAACATCGATTACGGCTTCTACGAGGCCAAGACCACTTTCGGTCGCATCGGTGTGAAGGTATGGGTTTACAAGGGTGATCTCACCAACAAGGAACTCGCACGCGAGCAGGCCAACCAGAAGCCTTCACGCGAGCGCAGTGACCGCCGTCGCGGGCCACGCAACAACGCCCCGGCACCTGAGGCTGCACCCGTTGCAGCAGGAGCGGAGAGCTAAACATGCTGATTCCACGTCGAGTCAAGTACCGTAAGCAGCACCACCCGAGCCGTAAAGGCCAGGCAACTGGTGGCACGAAGGTCACCTTCGGTGAATACGGCATTCAGGCAGTAACCCACGCATACGTGACCAACCGTCAGATCGAGGCAGCTCGTATCGCGATGACCCGTCACATCAAGCGTGGCGGTAAGGTCTGGATCAACATTTACCCAGACCGTCCCCTCACCAAGAAGCCAGCCGAGACCCGCATGGGTTCAGGTAAAGGCTCACCTGAGTGGTGGGTAGCAAACGTCAAGCCAGGGCGCGTGATGTTCGAGGTAGCAGGTGTTGATGAGCAGCTCGCTCGTGAAGCACTCACTCGCGCAATTCACAAACTCCCCATGAAGGCACGCATTATCAAACGTGAGGAGGGCGACGCGTAATGGCCATCGGAACGAAGGAACTCGCCATCAGCGAGCTCGATACATTCGAAAACGAGCGCCTCGAAGAGGAACTCAAGAAGTCGAAGGCTGAATTGTTCAACCTCCGCTTCCAGTCAGCAACCGGCCAGCTCGAGAGCCACGGCCGTGTTCGCCAGGTGAAGCGCGACATCGCACGTATCTACACCGTCATTCGCGAGCGTGAGCTCGGAATTCGTACGACGCCCGTAGCAGCTCCCGCAGCAGCGCCTAAGAAGAAGGCAGCCGCTAAGAAGAGCGAAAAGGCAGAGACTGCCGCTGAAACGAAGGAGGCCTAACCATGGCAAAGGTCGAAACTCAGACCGCTGACCAGCAGGCCGAGCAGCGCGGTTACCGCAAGGCTCGCCGCGGCTACGTTGTCAGCGACAAGATGGACAAGACCATCGTTGTCGAGGTAGAGGATCGCGTTAAGCACCCTCTCTACGGCAAGGTCATGCGCCGCTCAACGAAGGTGCACGTACACGATGCAGGTAACACCGCAGGCATCGGTGACCTCGTGCTCATTCACGAGACTCGCCCCTTGAGCGCTACTAAGCGCTGGCGCCTCGTTGAGATTCTCGAGAAGGCGAAGTAAGCGGTTTTCCGTTTACTGCATAGAAGGAGTAACAAGTGATTCAGCAGGAATCCCGACTCAAGGTAGCCGATAACACCGGCGCAAAGGAGTTGCTCACGATTCGCGTTCTCGGCGGCTCAGGTCGTCGCTACGCAGGTCTTGGCGACACCATCGTTGCTACGGTCAAAGATGCTATTCCTGGCGGCAACGTCAAGAAGGGCGATGTCGTTAAGGCAGTTATCGTTCGCACGAAGAAGGAAACCCGTCGTGTTGACGGGTCGTACATCAGCTTCGATGAGAACGCTGCTGTCATTCTTAAGGCAGACGGTGAGCCACGCGGCACCCGTATCTTTGGCCCCGTAGGCCGCGAGCTTCGTGACAAGAAGTTCATGAAGATCGTTTCACTCGCACCGGAGGTGATCTAGTCCATGGGCTCGAAGATCAAGAAGGGCGACCTCGTAGAGGTCATCTCAGGCCCGTCGCAGGACCGCGGTGGCTACCGCGGCAAGCAGGGCCTCGTCATCGAGGTTCTGACCGACTCAGATCGCGTGATCGTTGAGGGCGTTAACTACGTCACCAAGCACGTGAAGGTCGGTCAGTCACAGCGCGGCGCAAAGGAAGGCGGTCTCGAAACTCACGAGGCGCCGATCCACGTGTCAAACGTTGCACTCGTTGATCCCGAAACGAAGAAGCCGACCCGCGTTGGCTTCCGCGTCGAAGAGGTTGAGAAGAACGGTGTGAAGAAGACCGTTCGTGTTCGCTTCGCGAAGAAGTCTGGGAAGGACATCTAATGGCAGAGCAGACTGCTGCAGTGGCTGGCAAAATCCAGCCGCGTCTCAAGCAGAAGTACCGCGCTGATATTGTTCCCGCGCTCCAGAAGGAGTTCGGTTACAACAACGTCATGCAGGTTCCACGTATCGTCAAGATCGTTGTGAACTCGGGCGTTGGCGAAGCGGCACGCGACAGCAAGGTTATCGAGGGCGCGATCAACGATCTCACCCTCATCACCGGTCAGAAGCCGATGGTAACCAAGGCTCGCAAGTCGATCGCTCAGTTCAAGCTGCGCGAGGGCCAGGCAATTGGTGCACACGTCACCATGCGTGGCGATCGCGCGTGGGAGTTCATGGACCGTCTCGTATCGCTGGCACTGCCGCGTATTCGTGACTTCCGTGGTCTTTCACCCAAGCAGTTCGACGGAAACGGTAACTACACCTTCGGTTTGACCGAACAGAGTGTATTTCACGAGATCGATCAGGATAAGATTGATCGCGTGCGCGGTTTCGACATCACTGTCGTTACCACCGCGAAGTCGGATGAGGAAGGACGCGCTCTCCTGCGAGAGCTCGGCTTCCCGTTCAAGCAAGACGCGTAAATAGTTCACCATGACGGTCAGGATCGGGCAGGCTTCGGCCTGCCCGACACTGGCGTCTGGACAGCTGCCTCGTGCAGCTGGTCCTGGCCGCTCATGAACCACCCAGGTCGTCTCCCGTGTACGGGTCGACGAAACCAGGCGAGAAAGAAGACACATCATGACGATGACAGATCCGGTAGCAGACTTGCTTACCAGACTGCGCAACGCCAACTCGGCGTACCACGATGAGGTCTCTGTTCCTGGCTCCAAACTCAAGGAGCGCATTGCAGATATCCTCAAGCGTGAAGGCTACATTTCAGGCTGGAAGGTTGAAGACGCTCGCGTCGGCACCAACCTCACCCTCACGCTGAAGTACGGCCCGAACCGTTCACGTTCGATTGAAGGCATTAAGCGCGTTTCAAAGCCCGGCCTCCGGGTATACGCGCGTTCAACCGAGGTGCCAACGGTACTCGGTGGCCTGGGAATCGCAATCCTGTCAACCTCTTCAGGGCTCCTCACGGACCGTGAAGCCGAGCAGAAGGGCGTAGGCGGGGAAGTTCTCGCTTACGTTTGGTAGGGGGCTCTCATGTCACGTATTGGAAAGCTTCCTATCGGAGTTCCCGGTAGCGTAACGGTAACCATCAATGGTCAGGACGTCACTGTGAAGGGCCCCAAGGGCGAACTCTCACACACCGTTCCTGCTCCCATTACGGTTGCACTCGAAGATGGGCAGATCACTGTCAGCCGCCCGAACGACGAGCGTGAATCACGTTCGCTGCACGGCCTGACTCGTACCCTGCTCAACAACATCATCATCGGCGTCACCGAGGGCTACGCAAAGTCGCTCGAGGTTGTCGGCACCGGTTACCGTGTCCAGGCGAAGGGGCAGGGCCTCGAGCTCGCCCTCGGCTTCTCACACCCGGTCCAGTTCGATGCACCCGCGGGCATCACCATCGAGGTCGAAGGCAACAACAAGATCACGGTTCGCGGCATTGACAAGCAGGCTGTAGGCGAAACCGCAGCAAACATTCGTAAGCTCCGCAAGCCAGAACCCTACAAGGGCAAGGGCGTGCGTTACGAAGGCGAACAGGTTCGTCGCAAGGCTGGAAAGGCTGGTAAGTAATCATGGCCGGATCAATGACTCGCGCCAAGGGCCGTGCAGCGGCACGTATTCGCCGCCACGCACGCCTGCGCAAAAAGATTGTTGGCACCACCGAGCGCCCCCGTCTCGTCGTAACCCGCTCATCACGTCACGTGTTTGTGCAGGTTGTTGATGATGCAAAGGGCCACACCATTGCATACGCCTCGACCATGGAGGCTGACCTCCGTGCATTCGACGGCGACAAGACCGCTAAGGCACGCAAGGTTGGCGAGCTCGTTGGCGCACGCGCGAAGGATGCAGGAATTGTTTCTGTTGTCTTCGACCGTGGCGGCAGCAAGTACGCGGGCCGCGTTGCAGCGGTTGCTGACGGAGCCCGAGAGGTAGGGCTGAGCCTGTGAGCGAGAATCAGAAGGAGCAGCAAGTGACTGCAGAGCCACAGAACGAGGCAGCGGAAGGCCAGAACCAGGCCCAGGAACACCGCAACGAACCTCGCGAAGCACGCCGTGGCAGCCGCGATCGCGGCACCCGTGGTGAGCGTGGCGCTCGTGATCGTAACGAGAGCCAGTTCCTCGAGCGCGTTGTAACGATCAACCGCGTTTCAAAGGTTGTTAAGGGTGGTCGTCGCTTTAGCTTCACCGCTCTCGTCGTCGTAGGCGACGGTAACGGCATGGTTGGCGTTGGCTACGGAAAGGCGAAGGAAGTTCCCCTCGCAATTTCGAAGGGCGTCGAAGAGGCGAAGAAGAACTTCTTCCGCGTTCCTCGCGTCGGCAGCACCATCCCGCACCCAGTTCAGGGTGAGGCCGCAGCAGGCGTTGTTCTGCTTCGTCCCGCAGCAGCCGGTACCGGTGTTATCGCCGGTGGCCCTGTTCGTGCAGTTCTTGAGTGCGCAGGCATTCACGACGTACTTTCAAAGTCACTCGGTTCATCGAACACGCTCAACATCGTGCACGCAACCGTCGCAGCTCTCCAGCTTCTGGAAGAGCCTCGCGCGGTCGCAGCTCGCCGTGGGCTTGACTTTGATCAGGTGGCGCCCGCACGCATCGTTCGCGCAGAGGCCAAGGCCGCTGCAGAGCGTGCTGAACAGGCAAAGGCAGGTGCGTAAGCATGGCTAAAAACCTCAAAATTACCCAGATCAAGTCGGTAATCAGTGAGAAGCAGAACCAGCGTGACACGCTGCGTAGCTTGGGTCTCAAGCGCATCGGCCAGACGGTCGTTCGCGAAGATACCCTCGCAAACCGCGGCTACGTGCGCACTGTTGCTCACCTCGTTGAAGTTGAGGAGATCGACTAATGACCGAAGAGAAGAAGCCAGCGGCCAAGAAGGCCGCCCAGGCAGAGGAGCAGAACGTGCAGCTTTTGAAGATGCACCACCTCCGTCCCGCACCCGGCTCAAAGCCCACCAAGACCCGTGTTGGTCGCGGTGAAGCTTCGAAGGGTAAGACCGCAGGCCGCGGTACCAAGGGTACGAAGGCTCGCTACCAGGTTCGCGCTGGCTTTGAGGGTGGGCAGATGCCACTGCACATGCGCACCCCGAAGCTCCGCGGGTTCAAGAACCCCTTCCGCACCGAGTACCAGGTTGTGAACCTGGCGAAGCTCGCCGAGCTCTACCCACAGGGTGGCGACGTGACTATCGATGACCTCGTTGCAAAGGGCGCAGTTCGCAAGAACCAGCCCGTGAAGGTTCTCGGCACCGGTGACATCCAGGTCAAGCTGAACATCTCAGTTGACAAGGTGTCGGCATCTGCAGCAGAGAAGATTGCTGCAGCTGGCGGTAGCGTTAACTAATTTGGTTTAGGCCAGCGAACGGCCCCCGTGCGAAAGCGTCGGGGGCCGTTTTGCGTATAACGAAACTTTTCGAGAGTGAAACGGGTGGGGTAGTGTAAGATAAGTATTTGGTCGTGTGTCTATTTTCACGGTCCTCATTTCCCCCACCCAGGAGGCAGCTGTTGTTTAGCGCCATTCGACGCATCATGAAAACGCCAGATCTCAGGCGTAAGATCATGTTCACACTCAGCATTATTGTGCTGTTCAGGTTCGGCTCTTTTATTCCGACGCCCTATGTGAGCTTTGACAATGTCCAGATGTGTCTCGCAGCAAACCAGTCTGCGCAAGAGACCGCGGGTCTCTACCAAATGGTCAACCTGTTTAGCGGTGGAGCGCTCTTGCAGCTCTCGATCTTCGCGCTCGGCATCATGCCGTACATTACGGCCTCGATTATCACGCAGTTGCTGCGTGTTGTGATTCCTCACTTCGAGACGCTTCACAAGGAAGGCCAGGCTGGCCAGGCGCGACTCACCCAGTACACGCGTTACCTCACGATTGGTCTCGCGATTCTGCAGTCAACGACGCTCATCACCGTGGCACGCTCAGGCATGCTCTTCGGCCAGAGCAACGAGATTGCATGTCAGAACCTCGTGTCGCAAGAGTGGTACGCAATGCTCATCATGATTCTCGTGATGACCGCGGGTACCGGCCTCATCATGTGGTTCGGTGAGCTCATCACCGAGCGCGGTGTGGGCAACGGCATGTCGCTCCTCATCTTCACGTCAATCGCGGCTACCTTCCCAAGCGCCCTGTGGCAGATCAAGGTTGCCAAGGGCTGGGAGGTCTTCTTCTTCGTGCTGGCAGTCGGCATGATCGTCGTCGCGGCAGTGGTCTTTGTCGAGCAGTCGCAGCGTCGTATTCCGGTCCAGTACGCGAAGCGCGTCGTTGGCCGTCGAACCTACGGTGGTTCGAACACCTACATTCCCATCAAGGTGAACATGGCTGGCGTGATCCCCGTGATCTTCGCTTCGTCACTGCTCTACCTGCCCATGTTGCTGACGCAGTTCAACCAGCCAGCAGCTGGTGAAGAGCCCAAGGGTTGGGTTGTGTGGATCTCACAGAACCTCATGCAGGGCGACCAGCCTCTCTACATGCTGGTCTTCTTCCTGCTCATCATTGGCTTTACCTTCTTCTACGTCCAGATCACGTTTAACCCTGACGAGGTTGCAGACAACATGAAGAAGTACGGCGGCTTTGTTCCTGGCATTCGTGCGGGCAAGCCAACCGCTGATTACCTCCAGTACGTGCTCTCGCGCATCACGAGTGCCGGCTCACTGTACCTCGGTATCATCGCTCTTATTCCGCTCGTTGCACTGTCATTCTTTGGCGCAAACGCAAACTTCCCGTTCGGCGGAGCCTCGATTCTTATTATCGTTGGCGTCGGCCTTGACACGGTGAAGCAGATTGATGCTCAGCTGCAGCAACGACACTATGAAGGACTCCTCAAGTAATGACCGCTCGTCTTCTTATCATTGGCCCTCCCGGAGCGGGAAAGGGCACTCAGGCTACACAGATCGCAACGACCTTCGAAATTCCTGCAATCTCGACCGGAGATATCTTCCGTGCGAACATCAAGGGCCAGACAGAACTCGGCAAGCGTGTTCAGCAGATCATCGAGTCAGGCGAGCTGGTTCCAGACGCTCTGACGAACGAGATCGTAGCGGATCGCCTTCAGCAAGATGATGCCAAGAACGGCTTCTTGCTCGATGGTTACCCCCGTACTGTCGATCAGGTGCACGCGCTCGATGCGATGCTCGCACCCGTGAACGCGAAGCTTGATGCTGTTGTTCTGCTCGAGGCAGACACCGATGAGGTCGTCGCTCGCTTGCTCAACCGTGCACAGCTCGAGGGGCGTGCAGACGACACCGAAGAGGTCATTCGCCACCGCCAGGAGGTCTATGCCGAGCAAACCGCTCCGCTCATTCATCTCTTCAGCGAGCGCGGTATCCTTGTCGCTGTCGACGGTCTCGGCACCGTCGAAGAAGTCGCTAATCGTATTAACACAGCTCTCGAAGGGGTGCTTTCCTAGCTCGTTATGGCTCGTAACATTCTGCGTAAATCGTTCTACAAATCTCCTGCCCAGCTCCGGCTCATGATCGAGCCGGGCAAGGCGACAGGGGCGGCACTTGCGGCCATGAAACGAGAAATCAAGGTTGGCATGACCACCCTTGAGCTCGATGCCATCGCAGAGCAGGCCATTCGTGACCTCGGTGGCGAGCCAAACTTTATGCTCGAGCCTGGCTACCGCCACACGATTTGCGCGAGCGTGAACGAGCATGTCGTGCACGGCATCCCGAATGACCGCCCGCTCGAGCCAGGCGACATGGTCTCGCTCGATGTCGGAGCGATTATCAAGGGCTGGAACGGCGATGCGGCGATTACCGTCGTGCTCCCCGATCCCGAGCGTCCTGAGCGCACTGAGCGTCAACAAAAGCTCAGCCAGGTGACCCATGACGCGATGTGGCACGGTATCGCACAGCTCGCGCACGGAACCCACCTCAATGAGGTCGGTGACGCGATTGCCAAGCATGTCCGTAAGGTCAGCGACTTTGGAATCGTTGAAGACTACATTGGGCACGGTATCGGCCGGAAGATGCACGAGGCTCCGCCCGTGTTTAACTACCCGGTGAACTTTGCGGGCCCAGAAATCAAGCCAGGGTTGTGCGTCGCAATCGAGCCAATCATTTCAGAGGGTCGTCCCGAAACGATCGTGCTCGATGATGACTGGACCGTCGCGATGGCCGATGGCAAGATGAGCTGCCAGTGGGAGCAGACGGTCGCCGTTCATAAAGACGGTATCTGGGTTCTCACCGCCGAAGACGGCGGGGCAGCGGGCCTGAAGCCCTTCGGGATTACCCCCGTTCCCATCGCCTAGCGAGGGAACTTCTCATAGCGACTGGACAAGTACCGGCCGCTAGGTCTATTATAGATCTTTGGTGGATTATGTATGCTCGCGCATGCGTATCCGCACGACCAGCATCGTTGAACAAGTGATAGTGAGGCTATGGCCAAGCAAGATCGTCCCAAGAAGCAAAAAGAAGGCGTTATTGAGCTCGAGGGCCGCGTCGTCGAGGCGCTTCCCAATGCCCAGTTCCGCGTCGAATTGACGAATGGACACCTCGTTCTTGCACACATCTCAGGGAAAATGCGTCAGCACTACATTCGCATTCTTCCCGAAGATCGGGTGCTTGTAGAGCTCACGCCCTATGACCTGACCCGTGGTCGCATCACTTACCGCTACAAGTAACGACGGCTGAGAAGTAACGGCTCATGAACCTCATGAGTACGAGGACAGCGAATACCAAGGATTCCACATGAAGGTAAAGCCCAGCGTTAAGAAGATCTGCGATAACTGCAAGGTGATTCGCCGTCACGGTCGCGTGATGGTCATCTGCGAGAACCCGCGTCACAAGCAGCGCCAGGGTTAGTAATGTGCGCTCCTCGCGCACACATTACAACCAATAAATGAATATACATGTGCACCTCAGAACCCGCCTCGGCGGGGGACACCCTGGGTTGGAGGCCCAGGCTCCATGGTGCGCACCACACCTCCAATACATAGAGGAGAGCCACACATGGCACGTCTCGCAGGAGTAGACATTCCGCGCGACAAACGCGTAGAAATCGCACTCACGTACATTTATGGCGTGGGTCGCACCAGTGCAAAGCAGACGCTCGAGGCAACCGGTATTGACGCAAACATCCGCGTCAAGGACCTGACCGACGAGCAGCTCGTTCAGCTTCGCGACTACATCAACGAAAACTTCAAGGTCGAAGGTGATCTTCGCCGTGAGGTGCAGGCCGACATTCGCCGCAAGGTTGAGGTTGGTAGCTACCAGGGTCTGCGTCACCGCAAGGGCCTTCCCGTGCACGGTCAGCGCACGAAGACGAACGCTCGTACCCGCAAGGGGCCGAAGCGCACCGTTGCCGGTAAGAAGAAGTAGAACCCTTAGGCTTTCAGGAGTACAGCACACATGGCTAATCCATCATCAGTGCGCAAACCGCGCCGCAAGGATAAAAAGAATATCGTTCAGGGCCAGGCCCACATCAAGTCGACGTTCAACAACACCATCGTTTCGATCACTGATCCGAGCGGTGCAGTTGTCAGCTGGGCGTCGTCAGGTGGCGTTGGCTTCAAGGGTTCACGTAAGTCAACCCCGTTTGCCGCCCAGCTTGCTGCAGAATCAGCAGCTCGCAAGGCGCAGGAATTCGGCATGAAGAAGGTTGACGTTTTCGTGAAGGGCCCCGGCTCAGGTCGCGAAACCGCAATTCGTTCGCTTCAGGCTGCAGGCCTCGAGGTTGGGTCAATCAACGACGTGACGCCACAGGCTCACAACGGTTGCCGCCCACCCAAGCGTCGCCGCGTCTAACGTGCATAGCACGCGTTCGGGTTTCGGCCCGAACGCGTTTCCTCCCGCTTTTCAACCGTTTTCAAGAGTCATATAGCGGACTCTGAACGAAAGGAAATACATCGTGCTCATTGCACAGCGACCAACACTCACCGAAGAGCCCATCTCAGAGTTCCGTTCACGTTTCGTGATCGAACCCCTCGAGCCGGGCTTCGGTTACACCCTTGGCAACTCGCTTCGTCGTACCCTTCTCTCTTCAATTCCTGGCGCGTCGGTGACGAGCGTTCGGTTTGAGGGAGTCGCACACGAGTTCACCACGATTCCCGGCGTGACCGAAGACGTGACTGAAATTATCCTGAACATCAAGGATCTCGTTGTATCGAGCGAGCACGACGAGCCGATCACCGCTTACCTTCGTAAGACCGGTTCGGGCGAAGTTACCGCTGCCGATATCTCAGCGCCTGCCGGCGTCGAGGTACACAACCCCGAGCTCGTTATTGCGACGCTCGGCGAAGATGCGCAGTTCGAGCTTGAGCTCACGATCGAGCGTGGCCGCGGCTACGTCTCGGCAAACCAGAACCGTCAAGAAGACGCAGAGGTTGGCCGTATTCCGGTTGACTCGATTTACTCACCCGTTCTCAAAGTGACCTACCGTGTCGAGGCAACTCGTGCCGGTGAGCGCACTGACTTCGACCGCCTCGTGGTCGACGTTGAGAGCAAGCCAGCGATCAGCCCCCGCGATGCAGTTGCATCAGCAGGCGCGACGCTCGTTGAACTCTTCGGCCTTGCCCGTGAGCTCAACACGCAGGCTGAGGGTGTTGAGATCGGGCCAGCCCCGGTTGAGCAGGTTGTTGACGGCGAACTCATGGTCCCGATCGAAGATCTCGACCTCTCGGTTCGCAGCTACAACTGCTTGAAGCGTGAAGGCATCAACACAGTTTCAGAGCTTGTTGCACTCTCAGAGGGCCAGCTCATGAACATTCGTAACTTTGGCCAGAAGTCAGTGTTCGAGGTACGCGACAAGCTCCAGGAGATGGGGCTCTCGCTGAAGGACACCGTCCCCGGTTTTGACGGGGCGAACTTCTACAGCTACGAAGAAGACAACAACTAACTGTTTGTCAGCCACGCTGACGTAAACATCTACGGAGAACATCATGGCAAAGCCCAGCAAGGGTCCACGTCTCGGGGGCGGCCCAGCCCACGAGCGTCTTCTGCTCAACAACATGGCGGCTCAGCTCTTCACTCACAAGAGCATTCAGACCACCGAGACCAAGGCAAAGCGTCTTCAGCCCGTGGCTGAGCGACTCATCACCTTCGCAAAGCGCGGCGACCTGGCAGCACGCCGTCGCGTTCTGCGCCAGATCGGTGATCAGACGGTCGTTCACGAGCTCTTCACTGAGATCGCGCCCCTCGTTGAGGAGCGTCAGGGCGGCTACACTCGCATCATCAAGACCGGCTACCGCAAGGGCGACAACGCTCCCATGGCGGTTATCGAGCTCGTTCTCGAGCCCGTACAGCCCAAGGTGAAGGCGAAGAAGGCAGCTCCCGCTGAAGCGGCAGCTCCTGAGGTCGTCGAAGAGACCGCGGTAGAAGAAGCACCCGCTGAAGAGGTTCAGGTAGAGGAAGCAGCCGAAGAGAAGGCTGAGTAACTCTCTCGAACTCGAGTGTGAGGGGCGGTAGCGAAAGCTACCGCCCCTTTTGCATACCCAGGGCGGGAGCATCGAAAGACCATGCAGGTTCCTGGCAGCGACACCGTGCGGTGACGTGCTGCAGCGGGAGAGCTAGCGGGAGCGGTGCCAAGGGCCGCGATCCGCCTTGGTTTCCGGTTAGCGGCGGGGAACTCCGAAACCGATGCGTTCATCTTGCGCATTGAGCTCATCGATTGCGTTGGCGATCGCCGTGGCGTAGACCTCGCCGCCCTCGGGGTGGGGGTGCACGAGGTCACCAGCGAGCAGCTCGGGGTGGGGGGCAATGCTGCCGTTCCAGTCGGCGACGACAACACCGCGGTGCTCGTCTGCGAAGGCAGTGAGCTGCTCATTGACCTCGGGAACCCACCAGCGGTCGGCGTAAGCATTGACGAGAATGATGCGGCGTTTTTCGGCGATCTGGGCGATGGCGGTGAGATCATCGTCAGAGATAGGCCCGTTGGTGCCAAGACCGATCACGAGAATGGGGCGCAGCGAGCCAGCCTGTGCGAGCTCTTCGACGTACCAGACGGCATAGCCGAGCCCGCGTGAAACTTCGGCGTCAATGTCGACACCGGCGAAGGCGTCGCTGAGCTCGGGAGCACTCGCGAGCATGACCGAGTCGCCGACGGCGGTGAGGTCGAGCCCGTGATTGAGCTGTTGTGGGGTTGTTTCTGCGGCAGCGGTAGCGTCGTCGGTAGCGCCATCAGTCGGGGGGCTCTTCTTGGCCTCTGGGCCCGCTTGAAAAGCGTCTGCAGGGGCTTGCGCGTCTGCATTTGGCTGCGTGCCCTCTGCCCCTTGAGGGGCTGACTGGGTCGCCTCGCGACCACGCTCGATTGCTTCCTCGCTACTCGTGCGGTTAGGCGCGGTGAGAAGCGCGCCACCGACGAGCGGCACGGCGAGAAACGTGATGCTAAAGACCGTGAGAGCCCTGCGTTTGGTGACTGGCCGTGACATGCGGCCAGCGAGGGCGCCCCAGAAAGCGTTCCACGAGGTGCGCAGGCCATAGCGCCGAATAGGGGTCTCGACGAACCGGTATGAGAGGCCTGCGGCCGCGAGGGTGATGACGAGGGTCACCACGCCGATGACCCAAACTGGCGTGGTGAGACCTGCAGCAGGTCCGAGTGATTGCCGCACGAGCAGCAGCACAGGCCAATGCCAGAGATATATGCCGTATGATCGCTCACCGATGTATGCGAGTGGGCGCATGTCGAGTACACGCGCGAGTGGGGCACCCGGCCTCGTCACCGCCGCGACGGTCACGAGCGCTGCGAGCGTGGCGAGCTGGAAGCCGCCCTCGAAGCTCTCGGCAGAGCCCTCGACGAGGGTGAGGCTGAGCCACATGAAGCAGCTAAGGCCCGCGACCACGATCACGGTATTCACGATGGCCTGAGGCCTCGTGAGCGAGGCGGGGGCGGCGGCATTCATGCGCGGCCGGTGGAGCAGGGCGGAGAGGGCTACGCCGAAGAGCAACCCGAACACGTGCGAGTCTGAGCCGAAGTAAATGCGGGTCGCGTCGACGCCCGCGAGGCTGTAATGCCACATGAGCCAGGCTGATCCGGCCCCGAGCAGCGTGAACACCGTGACCACGAGCACCTTGCGCGAGCGGCGCAACAGCACGATGAGTACGAGCGGTAGCAAGAGGTAGAACTGCTCTTCGATCGCGAGCGACCAGGCGTTACGTAGGAGTTCAGGGGTGTCTTGCGCGAAGTAGTCGGTGCCGAAGGCGATGAAGACCCAGTTCGAAACAAACAACAGGGCGCCAATGACCTGCTGACGTATGTGATACAGCAGGTCGCCGCCGACGATGAAGCTCGCGGCGGTTGTGACGGCAACGACGAGGCCGAGGGCTGGCAGGAGGCGTCTCGCGCGCCGCCGCCAGAAGTCGGCGAGGTTGATGTGCCCCTTGCTATCGTGCTCACGCATGAGCAGCGTCGCGATGAGAAAGCCTGAGATCGCGAAAAAGACGTCAACGCCGAGAAAACCGCCGGGCATGAGGGGCGGGAAGAGGTGGTAGACAAGCACGAGACCCACCGCGATGGCGCGAAGACCGTCGAGGCCGCCGAGCCGCTGCTGGCGTTTGGTGTCGTGCATTCTTGGGCGGATCCTTCGTAGCTCGGCCCCACGCTTGGCGGTAGAGTGGGGCTATTGTGCAACGATTCATCATACGCGAAAGAGGTGCGAGGCATGCGGGCAGACGGTCAGGTTCGGTTGAGAATTGACCTCGCCTACGATGGCACGCACTTTTCGGGCTGGGCCAAGCAACCCGGACTGCGCACGGTGCAGGGCGAGCTTGAACGGGCGATCGCTATGGTCGTGCGCAGAGAACCTGACGAGGTCACCGTGACGGTTGCGGGAAGGACCGACGCCGGGGTGCACGCGACGGGCCAGACCTGCCACGTCGAGGTGACTGAGGTCGAGTGCGCAAAGCTTGCCGGCAGGAGCGCGAGTGTCGGGGGAGCGGCACGCAAGCTGAACGGCGCGCTCAAGCGCTTTGACGCGGGCGACCTCATCGTTCATGCCGTGAATCTCGCGCCGGAGGGGTTCGACGCGAGATTTGCTGCGCTCTCGCGAACCTATGAATACCTCGTGTCGCCGAGGGGAGTGCCCGTTAACCCGCTGCTGCGTCACTGCGTTGTTGCGCTCGGCGACGAGATCGATGTTGATGCGACCCGAACAGCATCGCTCACGCTCCTTGGCCTCCAGGACTTCACGAGCTTTTGCAAGGCGCGCGAGGGCTCAACTGCCGTGCGCACGCTCATTGACTTTACGTGGGCCGAACGTGCCGACGGGGTGCTCGCCGCAACGATTCACGCCGACGCCTTCTGCCACTCGATGGTGCGCTCGCTCGTTGGCGGGGTGCTCGCGGTGGGGGCTGGCAAGCTGACGGTTGATCAGCTGCAGCAGCTCACGGCCGAACGGAAGCGCTCGAGCAGCATCCCGGTCATGCCTGCGCACGGCCTTACGCTCGTCGGCGTGGAGTACCCCGAAGATGCCGGGCTCGCGGCACGGGCTGCGGTGACGCGTGCGAGGCGCGATCCGCTAGCCTCGGAAATTCTCGGCTGAGCACGTGGGTGGCGGTTTCGGGCGGTGGCGGTTTCGGCCGCGCGCTGAGGTTTGGGCCGCGCGCGGGGATCCACTTGACGAAAAGCAGGGTGTTGGGGCGAAAACACCCTGCTTTTCGTCAAGTAAACGCGAAATCGGCGTGCAGCGGCGAGACCGCGCCGAGCAGCTCGCGGCCGCGGCACCGCGTGTGCTAGAGTTGTTCGTTGGTATGCGTATCAAAATGCATACTGTGAATGTTGAGACCTCCGCAGGTGCTTTTTCTCTCGAGAGAAATCGCCATGGAGTGGGATACACGAACACCTCCATTCCGACAAGAAAGCAGTATTGTGACTACCACATACACGCCCAAAGCCGCAGACGTGACTCACGACTGGCTCGTGATTGACGCTACTGACGTTGTGCTCGGCCGCCTCGCTTCGCAGGCAGCAGCACTGCTGCGCGGCAAGCACAAGACCACCTTCGCACCCCACATGGACATGGGCGACCACGTCATCATTGTGAACGCCGAAAAGGTTGTGCTCACCAACAACAAGGCCGCTACCAAGCGCGCCTACCGTCACTCGGGTTACCCCGGTGGCCTGCGTTCAGTGACCTACACGCAGCTGCTCGACGAAAACCCGGAGCGCGCCATTGAGAAGGCGATCCGCGGCATGCTTCCTAAGAACAAGCTCGGTGCACAGATCATCAAGAAGCTGAAGGTTTACCAGGGTGCTGAGCACCCACACGCTGCTCAGCAGCCGACCCAGTACACCATTTCTCAGGTCGCGCAGTAGTCGCGCCGTCATCGATCAAGATTAAGGAAAACAACGTGACTACCGAAGAAACCGTAGTAGCCGAGAGCTACACCACCGAGACGCCTGCTGAGGCAGCTGTCGCTTCAACCCCTCGCCCCGCGCTCACCGTGGCTGGCGCAGGCGTTGGCCGTCGCAAGCAGGCTGTTGCCCGTGCACGCGTTACCCCGGGTTCAGGCACCATCACGGTCAACGGCCGTGAGCTCTCAGAGTACTTCCCGAACAAGCTGCACCAGCAGCTCATCAACGACCCCTTCACGGTGCTCGAGCTCGCAGGCGCATACGACGTCGTCGCGATCATCGACGGCGGCGGCCCCTCGGGCCAGGCAGGCGCACTGCGTCTCGCCATCGCTCGCGCCCTGAACGAGATCGACGTTGAGCACAACCGTCCTTCGCTCAAGAAGGCCGGCTTCCTCAGCCGCGACGCTCGTATCAAGGAACGCAAGAAGGCCGGCCTCAAGAAGGCACGTAAGGCTCCACAGTACTCGAAGCGCTAACCACGCGTCGGAGTGCAGACATGGTACGACTTTTTGGTACCGATGGTGTGAGGGGGCTGGCTGGCGTCGATGTGACCGCCGAGCTGGCCCTCCACCTCGCACACGCAGCGGCTCTCGTGCTCGGGCGGAATGCCCGGGCCGAGAGCCGTCGTGCTACTGCCGTCGTTGCGCGTGACCCCCGTGTTTCGGGAGAGTTCATTGCGGCGGCAGTCGCGTCAGGCCTCGCAGCAGCGGGCGTTGACGTGCTCGAAGCCGGAGTGATTCCGACCCCCGCAGCCGCATATCTCGTGGCCGATACCGGGGCCGACTTCGGTGTCATGATTTCGGCATCGCACAACCCAGCACCCGATAATGGCATTAAGTTCTTTGCCGAGGGCGGTAAGAAGCTGGCCGACGATGTCGAAGACGAGATCGAGGCGGCAATGGCCGGCCCGCTCGTGGGCACGACCGGCCGTGAGGTTGGCCGCATTCGTCGCTTCGCCGATGCTGAAGATCGCTACCTCGTACACCTTCTTGGAACCCTCGAAGGGCTGAGCCTCGAGGGCGTTCACGTTGCGCTCGACTGCGCCCACGGCGCCGCTGCAGGTATTTCACCCGATGTGTTTCACGCGGCTGGTGCGAAGGTGACCGTGATCGGGAACGATCCCGATGGCTTCAACATCAACGACGGCATTGGCTCGACACACCTCGAACAGCTCATCGAAACGGTGAAGCAGTCGGGGGCTGACCTCGGTATTGCGCACGATGGCGATGCAGACCGCTGCCTCGCGATCGATGGCGACGGTAACGTGGTCGATGGTGACAAGATCATGGCGATTCTGGCGCTCTCGATGTCGCAGCGCGGCAAGCTTGCTGAGAACACGCTCGTCGCGACCGTGATGAGCAACCTTGGTCTGAAGCTCGCGATGGCCGATAATGGCATTGACGTCGTGCAAACGAACGTCGGCGACCGATACGTGCTTGAGTCGATCAACGAGCACGGCTATACGCTCGGTGGCGAGCAATCGGGTCACGTCATCATGAGCGACTACGCGACGACCGGCGACGGCATTCTCACCGGGCTGCACCTCGCGGCCGAGGTAGTTCGCTCTGGTAAGACGCTCGGGCAGCTCGCAGAATGCATGACGGTGTATCCGCAGGTGCTCGTGAATGTTCGCGGCGTCGACCGCACGCGTGTGCACGGTGACGAGTTGCTTGGCCAGGCTATCTACCAGGCTGAGGCGGCGCTCGCGGGGCAGGGGCGCGTGCTCCTGCGGCCCTCGGGAACCGAGCCCGTCGTGCGTGTCATGGTTGAGGCGGCGACACAGGAAGTCGCCGAGCAGCTCGCAAACGATCTCGCGCAGGTCGTGAAAGAGCGCCTCGCAATCTAGCAGTCAACGACAAAAGCCCGCGATCACCGGTTTGGTGGCCGCGGGCTTTTTTGATGCGGATCGCGCCCGCCCTACGGGAGCATGCGCAGTACTGCGAGTTGCGCCACGGTGAGCACCGCGAATATCACGAGCAGGAGTACCACGGTAAGCGCTGGCCGATCGCGCCAAAAGCGGTGCCTTCGGGCTCGCGTGAAGGCATACAGCGCGATGGCGAGTGCGAGCGCTAGTGTGCCGATAAAGGGGTTCTCGGGGATGCCGGTGTTCACGAAGTGCTGAAGCACGGTGTGCCCGAGCGAAATCGCGGCAACAATGAGCAGGGCAGCGATGACCGGGGCGGCGGGGGTGGAACGAAGCAAGCCACGCTCGCCCTGCGTCGCTGTTCGTTGCTCCTCAGTGGTCATCACGGCACTCTCCCCTCAGTCGTCTGTAGTCGCCTGGGCACTCATTCCAGGCTTGCACGGGAGCGCCAAGGGGTCAAAGGGGCCGCTCAAGGCCGCAACTACAGCTTGCGCAGGAGCACCTTGTTCACGCGATGATCGCGGCCCTTGCGCAACACCAACGATGCGCGTGCCCTGGTGGGCCGAATGTTCTCGACGAGGTTTGGCTCGTTAATGCCACGCCAAAATTCCTTCGAGAGGGCTCGGGCCTCGTCGTTGCTGAGACCCGCGAAGCGTTTGAAGTGGGAGTTGGGGTCGCTAAACGCCTGGTCCTTGAGATTCAAGAAACGCTCGGTGAACCAGTGTTCGATGTCGGCTGTTCGCGCGTCAACGTAAATCGAGAAGTCGAAGAGGTCGCTCACCGAGATTGGGTGCTCGTTTGAGGCCGGCTGCAAGACGTTGAGTCCTTCGACGATGAGAATGTCTGGCTGCTTCACGACGGTGTGCTCGCCAGGAACGATGTCGTAGATGAGGTGGTCGTAGTGCGGCACCACTGCCTCGGCAGCACCGCTCTTGACCTGCGTGACGAAGCGCAGCAGGTTCTTGCGGTCGTATGACTCTGGAAAGCCTTTGCGGTGTGCGATACCCCGGCGCTCGAGCTCAGCGTTCGAGTAGAGAAAACCGTCGGTCGTGATGAGCTGCACGTGGGGGGTCTCGGGCCATCTCGCAAGCAGATCGCGAAGAATGCGGGCAACGGTCGACTTGCCGACGGCGACCGAGCCGGCGATGCCAATCACGTAGGGGGTTTTCTTGTCTTCGAGTTGCAGAAACTGGCGGGTGCGCTGGTGCATCTCGTAGGCGCCGATTGCGTACTGATTGATGAGGCGTGAGATGGGTCGATAGATTTCAGTGACTTCGGTGAGGTCGAGGCTCACCCCGAGCCCTCTGAAGGCTTCGATCTCGCTCTCGGTGAGCGGCATCGGGGTTTCGCCAGCGAGCCGCGCCCATTCGTCGCGTTTGATTTCAATAAAGGGTGACACGTCACTGTGTTTGACAATGGCTGTGGTGTCAGTATTTAGCCCAGACATAGTGCTTCTATCGTGCCACATGCTTCCTGACATCGCGCACTCGTTACCGAGCCGATAAACTGTTGGCATGCATGCCGAACCCTCGTCTTCTGCCGTGCCACACGCGGCTGTGGCAGGAATTGGGGTAGACACGGTCGATATTCAACGCTTTGAGAAACAGCTGGCGCGAACCCCCGCTCTGCGCGAGCGGCTCTTCACCCCAGACGAGCGAGAGATACCGACCCGTTCACTCGCGGCCCGTTTCGCCGCAAAAGAGGCGCTGATCAAAGCCCTGGGGGGCTCTGAGGGCATTAACTGGCACGACCTTGAGGTGCTCCGGGTACGCGGTGAGAAGCCTGCCTTCTCAGCGACCCCGGAGCTCGTCGCAGTGCTGGGCGAGCGAGGTTATGCATGGCCGCACCTATCACTCACCCACGACGGTGGGGTGGCAACGGCCTTTGTGATTATTGAATACGGTAGGAAAGAGAGATAGCCATGACCGGCAGCGCACTGCGCACCGCAGAAGTTTCACTCGACGCGATTCGTCACAACGTGCAGTTCATTAAGAACCGCACGGGGGGCAACGTGATCATCGTGGTGAAAGCCAACGCATATGGCCACGGCGCGGTTCCCGTTGGGCAAGCCGCCCTCGAAGCGGGCGCGACGATGCTCGGTGTAGCCGACCTCTCAGAGGCCTACGCGCTGCGCGATGGCGGCATCACCGCCCCGGTGCTGTGCTGGATTCACGGGCCTTCGAGCGACTTCGACGAGGTCGTTGCCCGAGATATTACGCTCGCAATCGGTTTTGAATCTCAGCTTGAGCGCCTCGCTGCGGCTGCGGCGAAAGCTGGCAAGGTTGCTGAGCTGCACCTGAAGCTTGACACCGGACTCAGCCGTAATGGCGCCTCACCCGAAGACTGGCCATCACTCTTTGCGCGCGCGAAGCAGCTTGAAAACGAAGGCCTGGTCAAGGTGCGTGGCATGTTCACACACATCTCGAACACCAACGACACCGAAGACCGCCTGCAGCAGGAGCAGTTCGAGCGCGCGATCGTCGCGCTCCGTGAAGCGGGCATCGAGCCCGAATACTTGCACATGGCTTCGAGCGCCGCGACGCTCACCTCACCGCACCTCTATTACAACACCGTGCGCGTGGGGTTGCTCACCTACGGGCTGAGCCCCTTCGACGACCAGACCTCGGCAGAGATCGGGCTGCGGCCGGCGATGACCCTGCGGGCGCAGGTGGCGGCGATCCGCGATGTTGAAGCTGGCGCCGGCGTCTCGTACGGCTACATCTATCGAGTGCCGAGCGCAACGCGTCTCGCGCTCGTTCCGGTCGGCTACGCCGACGGGCTTCGTCGCGCGCTGAGCGGTGCTGGGGCGAGCGCCGTTATTCGAGGCAAGCGTTGCCCGATCGTGGGGCGCATCAGCATGGACCAGTTCTTGATGAACCTTGAACCGCTCGGTGACGAGGCCGCTGAGATCGATCTTGGCGAGCCGGTCACGCTGTTCGGCGACCCAGAGCAGGGAGCGCCCTCGATGGACGAGTGGGCCGCATTCGCCGACACGATCAACTACGAGATCGCCACCGGCATCGGCGTTCGCGTGGCACGCGAGTGGGTTGAAACCGAGTAATGCAACAGGCGACCTGGCGGCATGAAGCCGAGATTGCGACCCCCGAGGCCATGCACGACCTCGGGGTCGCGATCGGCGAGACCCTCAAAGCGGGCGACGTGGTGATGCTCACCGGCGCGCTCGGTGCGGGCAAGACCACCCTCACCCGAGGCATCGGGGAGGGAATGGGCGTGCGCGGTCAGGTGACGAGCCCTACGTTTGTGCTTGCGAGAACGCATCCGTCGCTGAGGGGCGGTCCCGAGCTCGTGCACGTTGACGCTTATCGGCTCGGCGGGCCCGAAGAGCTCGACGATCTCGATCTCGACTTCGAACACGCGGCCGTGGTCATTGAGTGGGGCAAGGGCATGATCGACGATCTGCCGAACCTGCTCGAGATCACGCTCACCAGGCAAACCGGCGCAGAGGTTGAGACGGGCGAAGAAGCAATCGAAGCTCGCGGCATACTCTTCGAGGGGTACGGCGAGCGGTGGAAAGAAGGAATCACGTGGTAGTCGAGATCGCAGCTCAAGAGACTGGCGGGCACGTGCTCGTTGCGTTCGACTCGTCACTCGGCTCGAGCGTTGCGGTGTGCCGCGACGGGCGGGTGTGGCAAGCGTCGAGCGACGACCCCAGGGGGCACGCAGAGGTCATCGGCACGTTGCTCGACGAGAGCCTCAAGGCGGCCGGCGTGAACCCGAAAGATGTGACGGGTGTGGTCTCGGGCGTTGGCCCCGGCCCCTTCACCGGGTTGCGCGTCGGCATTGCCGCGGCGCAGACCTTCGCGCTCGGTGTCGCGGCACCACTTCTGCCGGTGAAGAGCCACGACGCTGCCGCGCTCGAGGTACTCGAAACCGGGGCAGCGGCCTCGGTCAGGGTCGTGCAAGACGCGAAGCGACGAGAACTGTTTGTGAGCGACTATGCCGCGCTCGACTGGGCTGGGGTTCCCGTGCTCACCGGCGGGCCACGCATTGAAGCCCGCGAGGGCTACGAGCCAGCCGAGCACGAGGTGTGGCCCGAGCGAGTCTCGGCCGCCAAGCTGCTCCAGGTTGCGGCTAGGCGTCTCGCGGCAGGAGCCGCGTTCGAAGCTCCCGAAGCGCTCTACCTGCGCCAGCCAGACGTCAAGGCACCCGCCGCGGTGAAGCGGGTCTCTTCGTGACGACCGACAGTACCGAGCTTGTGTGGCGCGACGCGACGAGCGACGACGCCACGGCCATCGCACTGCTCGAGCGTGAGCTCTTCGGCTCGACGGCTTGGCCCCAGGAGATGGTTCGTGAAGAACTCGAGGGGCCATACCGCGCATACACCGTGATCGAGCACGAGGGCAGTATCGTCGCTTACGGTGGCGTGCTCTCGGTCGGCGGCGACGGTGACGTGCAAACCATCGCGGTCACCGAGTCATACCGGGGCCGCGGGCTCGGTAAGCAGCTCCTTCACCGGCTGCTGCGAGACGCGGTTGCCCTCGGTGCCACCCGCGTGTTTCTCGAGGTGCGGGCCGACAACCCCGTCGCGATCACCCTGTACGAGCGTTCGGGCTTCGAACACATCGGGGTTCGGCGCGGGTACTACCAGCCAGACAATATTGACGCACTGATCATGTGCAACCGTACGCTTCAGGAGGCGAGCGAGTGACTACTCAACCGCAGCAACCACTCATTCTCGGCATCGAGACGAGCTGTGATGAGACCGGCATCGGTATTGTTCGGGGCACGACACTGCTCGCCAATACGGTCGCCTCATCGATGGAGCAGCACGCTCGATTCGGCGGCGTGGTTCCCGAGGTCGCTGCCCGCGCACACCTCGAGGCGATGACCCCGACGATCGAACAAGCGCTCGCCGAAGCCGGCGTGACCCTCGACGAGCTCGATGGGATCGCGGTCACGGCAGGTCCAGGTCTCGCCGGCGCCCTCATGGTTGGTGTTTCGGCGGCGAAGGCGCTCGCGCTCGCGACCGGCAAACCACTCTACGGCGTCAACCACCTCGTGGGGCACGTTGGCGCAGACCTCATCGACTCAGCCGAGACCCCGGCCGAGTTTCCCACCGTCGCGCTGCTCGTTTCTGGTGGGCACACCTCTCTGCTGCTCGTGCGTGACCTCGTGAGCGACGTCGAACTCCTCGGTGAAACGATTGACGATGCGGCAGGCGAAGCCTTCGACAAGGTCGCAAGGCTGCTCGGGCTGCCGTACCCCGGCGGGCCGCACATCGACCGGGTAGCCGCCGAGGGCGACCCGACCGCGATCCGCTTTCCTCGCGGCCTCACCCTGCCCAAAGACCTCGAACGCCATCGGTATGACTTCTCGTTCTCGGGGCTCAAGACCGCGGTCGCGCGTTGGGTCGAAAAAGCCACCGACGAGGGAACCGAGGTTCCCGTGGCCGACGTCGCCGCGAGTTTTCGAGAGGCGGTCGCCGACGTGCTCACGCAGAAGGCTATCGCCGCTTGCAAGGCGCATGGCGTGCCGCGGCTGCTGCTCGGAGGCGGCGTCGCCGCCAATGCTCGCGTGCGTGAGCTCGCCGCTGAGCGTGCCGAGGCAAACGGGATCGAGTTGCGCGTGCCACCGCTCTCGCTCTGCACCGATAACGGTGCCATGATCGCGTTTCTCGGCGCTCAGCTTGTCGCTGCGGGCAAGGAACCCTCGGGTCTTGCGTTCGGAGCCGACTCGACCCTGCCGGTGACCGACATTCAGGTGTAGTGCGGGCCTAGTGTGTGGGCACGCGCTCGACGAGAAAGGTCACGTGCCGCTCGCCGATGCGCGTCATGACGATCGTCGCGCTCTGCGACCCCTTAAGCTTCAGGCGCTTGCGCAGTTCGGCCGGGTCGACTGCGACGCCGCGCTTCTTGATCTCGACCGTGCCGACATCGAGTTCGGTCAGGGCGCGTTTCAGCTGCTTCTCTTTCGAGGGCAGCTCGTCGATGACTCGAAACGCGCTCGCGAACGGGGTAGGGGTCAGGTGATCGGCGACCATATACGCAATGTGCTCGTCGAGCATCGTGGCGTCGAGCCGCTCTGCGAGCAGCCCGATGAGTCTTGCGCGGATCACGGCGCCATCGGGCTCATAGAGATACTCTCGCACGCCGCTAATTCCCGCGTCGAGCGAGTCAGCAGGGGCGCTCAGTTCGTTGCGTTCGATCGCTGCGCCACGATCTGAGAAGAGCAGGGCTGAGCGGCGGTTCTCGCCAGAGCGGGTGGCTCCGAACCAGAGAGCCGTCTCGACGACGCTGCCGTTGACCGAGACCCACTGCGCCTCGGCTTCTTCGGGAATGAGCTCTCGTTCGAAGCCAGGGCCGAGTTTGATGCCCGTGGGGAGAGTGGAGGCGACGCTAAACGCGTTCGTCAACGACGGTGAGTAATCATCGGGCGAGGCGATTCGTCGCGTGTCGCGGTGCCCGGCGGTGCGCCGGGCGGGGTCGAAGAACGCCGCATCTGAACCGCCCGGCCCGAGCAGCTCTGCATCTCCGGTGATGACCTCGTGTGAGGCCCGAGCGCCCGCAGCCGAGAGGTTGTGCGCTGCGAGTTTGGCGGTGAAAGGGTCAATCTCGACGGCCCGCACGTTCATGCCGGCGTTGAGGAAGGCGAGAGATTCGGCGCCGAGCCCGCAGCCAAGGTCGCTCACGCTCGTGGCTCCGGCCCGAACGAAGCGCGCTGCGTGTTCACGGGCGACAACGTCACGACTTGCCTGTTCGAGGCCAGCCTGGGTGAACAGCATGTTCTTTGCGGCGTCACCAAACTTGGCGGCCGCTTTTTCGCGCAACTGCACCTGTGTGAGGGCGGCTGCGACGACATCGCCTGCATGCCCGTCTTTGCGGAGGGTCAGGCCGATGCGATCGAGGCTCTCACCGCGGGCATGCATTGCGGTTGCCTCGGCGATAAGAGAGTGCCCGGCCCCGGAAAGGAGATTCTCCCATCCGGGGTCGGGCGTTGAAGTGCGCACGTCGAGTGCTTAGTAGTAGTAGCCGCTGGGTTCTGAGGCGATGAACGCCGCGACGACCAGTACCCAGACGATGACGGCGATGATGCTGAGAGCAAACAGCACATAGCCGATGATGAGCCCGGCAATTGCGAGGCCACGGCCTTCTTCGCCGGTCTTCTTAATCTGGCTGAGGGCGACGTGGCCCAGCACGATACCAGCGATCTGGAAGACAAACGCGAATACCAGTGAAAGAATTGCGCACACGTTCGTCTTGGCGCTCTGCGGTGTACCTTCGACGCCCGTGCTGTACGCGGGCGCGGTAGCGACGGGAGCGCCGTACGCTGGCGGGGCCGCGGGAGCTGCGCCGTATGCCGGTGCGGTTGCTGCCTCGGGCGTTGCTGCCGGGGCTGGCGGCGTCAGCGGTGCGGCATAGGTCGGTGCTGCAGGCTCTGCAGAGGTGGGAGCGCCCGTGGTCTGTGCCGAGGGGAAGACGGGAGGGGCGTACGTCGGCGCAGCCGACGGGGTGAGCGGATCGCTTGCTTCAGGGGCAGAGGGGATGACCGGAGGAGTGTAACCGGGGGCATCGGTTGCCGCGGGAGTCGTTGCGGGAGCCTCCGGAGCCTGCGCCTCTTCCGCGGGATTCTCCTCGGGCGCGTTCTGCTGTGGGAACTCGTCGTTTGTCATCGAGCCTTGGTCCTTTCGGGGGTGGGGGTGCAGCCAGAATGCTGGCGCGCCGGCGACCATTTTCCCACATATCCTGAGTGTGTGGGGTGAGAAATGCGAAAAACTGTCACTCTGTTTGCGTGAGTGCTAACGTGTCACTAGACTTGAGCATTAGCACTCGCGCTATGAGAGTGCTTACTTGATCTGAACTGCGTCGGGGTTTCGACGTAGCCCCTGTTACTGTGAAGAAAAGAGGACATCGTGTCGGTCGCTATTCAGCCGCTCGAAGATCGTATTGTCATTCAGCAGACTGCAGCTGAGCAGACCACTGCATCGGGCCTTGTTATCCCTGACAGTGCGAAAGAAAAGCCCCAGGAGGGTGAAGTTGTTGCCGTGGGCCCAGGCCGCGTTGCTGACAGCGGTACCCGCATTCCCCTTGACATTAACGTCGGTGATCGCGTGATCTACTCGAAGTTCGGCGGCACCGAGGTGAAGCACCAGGGCGAAGAGTACCTCGTGCTTTCGGCTCGCGACGTTCTCGCTGTCGTAAAGTAACGCGCTCAACGCTTTCGGCGTACTGCCGCCAAAGGGCCGCACCGTAATTCGGTGCGGCCCTTTGTGTGTCTTTGGGGGAGGCGTAGGGTGAAGTCGCAAATGGTGCCAATTTCGCTCGGAATCCGGTCAATTGCGCCATGGGAGTTTTGCTGAGGGAGCAAATGCGCCATCCGCAACGCGCGGTGCTCGCATCTTTAGGGCCGGTGTGCATTACTGTTAGGTAAATGACCGTTTTGAGTTGGAAGGGTGAGGCGCTTCGCGTGCACGAGCAAACAATCGACGAAACTGACCAACTCATTGCTGCCGCTCTGCAAATTAACGGGCGAGCATCCTGGGGCGAGGTCGCGAGGGCCCTTGAGCTACCGGAGCGAACGGTTGCTCGGCGTGGCCAACAACTCTTTGACCGCGGCCTGGTGAGGGTTTCGACGTACGTTGACGTCAGTCGGGTGCTGCACGCGAGAGCCGTTGTCTTGAGGGTTACGACGACCCCGGGTGATCTCTGGGGTGTGGCCCGGGAGCTCGCGAGCAAGAGCATTGCCTCATCGGTCTCGGTGCTTGAGGGCAGTAACGATGTCGCTTGCATGATGCTGCCGCGCAGCGAAGAAGCGGTGCGCGAGCTGCTCTACAGTGAGATCCCTGAGATGAGCGGCATCACTTCAATCAACGCCGTAACGGTGCTGAAGTTCTTTCGCTCGGGCCACGATTGGGAGCCCGGAATCTTGACGAGCGAGCAACAACAAGCGCTCAAGAAGACCGCCGAGGTCGATGCTGACTTGGCAGGTGAGATCTCAGAGGAAGAAGACGCCCTCATCGACCTGTTGCTGCACGACGGCAGAATGCCGGTTGCGCAGCTCGCGAGCCAGCTGGGCGTGAGCTCGGCCACGGTGCGTCGACGTATGGAGTCGCTCACGGCAAGGGGGCTTATGCACCCGCGCACGGAGGTGGTTCCGGCGGTATTCGGCCTGCGTATGGAAGCCCTCGTGTGGTTTAAGGCGCCCATGGATAAGGTCGAGGCCTTTGGCCAGTCCCTTGCTCACGCGAGTGAAATTAAGTTTATTGTTGCCACCACGGGAGCTTCGCAGCTGCTTGCCAACGTCATTGTGGCCGACGAGACGGCACTGTACGAGTTTGTGACCGGTGAACAGGTGACATGCCACGAGGGGCTTGAGGTGCTCGACATGCTCGTCGTGCTCACCCCGCTCTTGCGTGGCTCTTTGCGTGTTGACGAGGGGCCTGAAGCGAGCACGGGCATCGTGCCGGTCGTGCGGCCTTCGGCTGGAGCGATTGGTTCGTAACCGACTTCGGTGATGACGGTGTGCCGCCTGCCGTGAAGGGCGGCTTCTGGCGTGCGCACAGCTATCGCCTCTCTGCCGGGGCGGTTCTCGTGGGGCGCAACGGGTGTGCCCTCGGCGGAGGCTCTGCGGAGGGGTGCGCCAGCTCGGTCGAGCTCGGAATACCTTGCCTTCGCTCGAGTGTTGCCGCGGCGACTCCAGCCGCTTTTATTCGGCTGAAATGGTGACATAAATGTCCTGTGTGGCCGAAATGAATCATAAAGTTTGCAAAACTGGCGAGGTGCGTGCATACTGGAGTGAGTTTTACAGCCGCCGAAGCGCGGCGTTCTTACCGCCACTCTCAATGAGGAGGAAAACCAGTGTTTACAGCGACCACCGTTTCGTGGGATCGCCTTCGATCTGATCTCACGCTTCGCAACGAGTTGTTTATCGATGGGGCATGGGTACGCGGTTCTGGCGAAGAGCTGACACTCGTGAGCCCCCGCGATGGACAAGAGCTCACTCGCATCGTCTCAGCTTCTGCTGCAGACGTTGATCGCGCCGTGGCTTCGGCTCGAAGCGCCTTCGACTCAGGCGTCTGGGCCGGCCTCGCCCCGCGTGACCGTGGTCAGCGGCTGATCGCTTTCGCGCAGCACATTGCCGATCACGCTGAAGAGCTCGCGCTCACGATCACCCTCGAAATGGGCAAGCCGCTTCGTCAGGCGTACGAGACCGAACTGCGCGCCGTCGTGAACTCGTTCCGCTGGTATGGCGAGGCGATCGATAAGGTGCTCGACGAGACACCGAGCACCGCCCCAGACTCGCTCGCACTCGTGACTCGCGAGCCGGCCGGTGTTGTCGGCGCGGTCGTGCCCTGGAACTTTCCGCTCACCATGGCGGCTTGGAAACTCGCCCCGGCACTTGCCGCGGGCAACAGTGTGGTGCTGAAGCCCGATGAGCACACGAGTGCTTCAGCACTGCGTCTTGCAGAGCTCGCCTTCGAAGCGGGCATTCCTGCCGGCGTTTTCAACGTCGTGCCGGGCTTTGGTGCCGTCGCTGGGCAGGCCCTTGGCTTGCACCCCGACGTTGACGTCATTACCTTCACCGGTTCGACCGCGGTTGGGCGTAAGTTTCTCGAGTACGCCGCTCAATCGAACGGTAAGCGGGTATGGCCTGAGCTCGGCGGCAAGACCGCGAGCCTCGTGCTTGACGACGCTGACTTCGTGAAGGCGGTCGAAGCGAGCGCACACGGCTGCTTCTACAACCAGGGTCAGATGTGCACGGCAGCGTCGCGTTTGCTCGTGCCGCGCCATCGGCTTCACGAGGCGCTTGAGATCGCGGGCCGCATCGCTGCGTTGCAACGCCCGGCCGATCCACTCGACCTGGATGCTCCGATGGGGTCACTCGTGAGCAGCCAGCACCTCGACAGGGTCGCTGGGTTCGTGGAGCGGGCTGAAGCCAGCGGGAGCGACCTCATCGCAGGCGGTTCAGAAGCGAACGCCGTGATCGAAGGCGGATCGTACTTTGCTCCCGTTGTCGTGAACGCGACACGCGAGAGTGAAATCGCGAGGCAAGAGGTCTTTGGGCCGGTGCTGAGCGTCATCGCTTTCGACAGTCTCGACGAAGCCATCGAGATCGCGAATGAGACCGAGTTCGGCCTCGCCGCGACGCTCTGGACGACCGATCTGAAGAACGCGCACCTTGTCTCGCGTAGGCTGCGAGCCGGCATTGTCTGGGTCAACTGCTTCGAAGAGGGCGACATGACCGTTCCCTTTGGCGGGGTCAAGAGCTCGGGCTTCGGCCGTGACAAGAGCCTGCACGCCATCGACAAATTCACCGACCTCAAAACGACCTGGATTGATCTCTCATGACCGCACCGCTTATTGGCATTACGACCTGGCAGCGCGATATCCCGACGCACCTGGGCGCAGGCCGCCCGACGCACACCGTTGGCGTCGAGTACGTCGATCTCGTGCAGCGTGCGGGTGGCATTCCCGTGCTGCTCGTGCCCGACACGAATGTCGACCGTATTCTCGGTCGCCTCGATGCGCTCGTCATGACGGGCGGACAAGACGTGCACCCGAGCCGTTATGGGGCGCAGGCCGATCCCGAGCAAGAGTACAGCGAGGCCCGCGACGAATTTGAGTTCGCGCTCGCGCTCGCCGCACGTGAGAGGCGCCTGCCAACCCTCGCGATTTGCCGAGGGCTTCAGGTCGCAAACGTCGCCTTCGGTGGCACTCTCATCGAAGACATCGAACCGACGGCCTGGCATGAGCGCGTTGTCTCGACTGCCGAGCAACTCGACCGGCGCCACCCGGTGACGCTCGACGCGACCTCGGCGCTCGCCGCAGCGTACGGCGTGACCGAGCGAGAGATCAACACGATCCACCATCAATCGGTTGGGATGCCTGCCCGTGGCCTGCGCGTCACCGGCATAGCCCCAGATGGGGTCGTCGAGGCGGTTGAATCGACCGACCCCGAATGGCAGTTCTGGGGCGTGCAATGGCACCCCGAGAAGATGCAGACGAAGGATGAGGTCGCCATTGAAGACCGCATGCTCGCCGCTTTTGTTCGCACACTGACCACCGGTGCGTAGCACCACAACTCAACAGAAAGAAGACCACGACTATGGCTAAGAAGATTTACATCGAGTACGAAAACGGCACCCGCGCGATCGCGACGCTGCTTGAAGACCTCGCACCCGAGACCTGCAAGGTCATGTGGGGCGCGCTCGAAGAGCCTCGCACGATGCAGACAATGCACGCAATGTACGCCGGCCCAGAGGTTATGATGGGTCTGCCCGAAGAGGCGCAGAACTTCGACCCCGCCACGGTACCCTTCGAGAACCAGCAGGTTGTTCCGGCTCCGGGCGATCTGCAGTGGTACTGGCAGCAGCCGATGCAGATGGGCGGCCTGCCGTTCGAGTGGTGGGAAATTGGCATTTTCTACGACCGCGGCGCACGTACCCTCGGCCCTCTCGGCTGGACCCCCGTGAACATCTGGGCAACGATCACCGAGGGCCTCGAAGCCTTTGCGAAGGAATCGGCTGCTATTCGTGTCGACGGCGCAAAAATGATTACTATCGGACGTCTCGAAGACTAAACACCTCCCGCTTTCATCGACGTTCAAAGGAGAAGACTCATGAAGATGAAGAAACTGATGCTGAGTGGCGTAGCTGCCCTCAGCGTGCTCACGCTTGCCGCGTGCAGCCAGACCGCCTCGGGCGGTAAGGGCGACGCAGGTTCAGAAGGAAAGCCCCACGCGGGCGAGACCCTCGTGGTCACCACCTTTGGTGGCGATTGGGAAGCGGCGTTCGTTGACGCCGTCGTGAAACCGTTCGAAGAAGAAACCGGCGCGAAGGTTGAGATGATCACCCTGTACAGCGCCGATGCACTCGCACAGGTTTCGGCCCAGGCCTCGAGCCCACAGATCGATGTGGTGCACTTCTCAGGCGGGCAGGAATTCACCGCGGCGCAGGAGGGGCTCATCGAGGCTATCGAACCGAGCGAACTCTCGAACTACGACGATCTCGTAGAGGTCGCCGTCGCGGGCCTTGAGCGCGGGGAAGGGCCGGCCATGCAGATGGCTCCCATCGGCCTCGTCTTCAATACCGAGTCTGGCGCTCCGCGCCCCACGTCGTGGCTTGACGTCTTTGACGATGCGTACGCCGAGCACCTTGCCATCACCGACTTCACGAACACCTTTGGGCTGATCGCGATGCTCCGCATGGCAGAGACACAGGGCAACTCGCTCGAGAAGCCTGACGCGACCATCTCAGAACTCGCAAAGCTCGTCTCGTCGGGCGATGCGATCGCCGTGCCGACCTCTCCTGATGTTCAGTCGGCGTTTGCACAGCGCAACGTCTGGCTTGCTCCGTACGCGATGGACTACGCGGGAACGCTGAAGGACGCCGGCCTGCCCGTCGAATTTATCGTGCCGAAGGAGGGTGCGGGAGCATCGATCCACACGACCAATGTTGTCTCGGGTCGTGACAACATCGAGCTCTCGAAGCTCTTTGTCGACTACGAGCTGCGCCCCGAGGCGCAGCAGGTCTTCGCTGAGCGCATGCGCTACTCTCCCGTCAACGTCAAAACCGAGCTCTCAGGCGATATCGCCGATGAGGTGCTCACCGGCGACGAACTCGACGACGTCATCACTTATGCACCAGGAGAGATCGCGACGAAGCGCGCAGCGTGGACCGATCTCTGGAACAGCCTCGTAACCCAGTAAAGTCACACCATGAAGAGTACCCGTAGGGAACCACTGTTCCTCTTACTGCCGGCAATTGCATTGCTCGTTGTCGGTTTTGTCGCCCCCGTCTCGGGCATGCTTCTCATGAGCGTGCAATCGCCGGCAGGCGGGTTCACTCTCGAGCAGTTCACCAAGCTGTTCGACTCGGGCTACCACCTGCAAGCAGCGTGGCGCTCGCTGCGCCTTGGCCTCATGCAAACACTCGTGACCATCGCGATCGCGTTGCCGATCTCGTACATCATGGTGAGGGCCAAGGCGTGGCTGCGCTCGTTCCTGCTCATCGTTATCATTCTGCCGCTCATGACCAGTGTCGTTGTGCGTACCTTTGGTTGGCTCGTGCTCATGGGCCCGAACGGCCTGCTCATGCAGATTCCCGGCATGCAGTGGCTCGTGAAAGGGTCGCAAGGCTTCCTCGGTACCGAGGTTGGCATTGTGGTCGCGATGGTGCAGGTGCTCTTGCCCTTTGCCGTACTGACCATTCTCGGTGTCATGTCGGGCATCTCGCCGCGTCTCGAGGAAGCATCGCGAACCATGGGAGCAGGCTTTTGGCGCACGCTCTGGTTCGTCATTCTGCCGCTTACGAAGCCCGGCATTATCGGCGCGGCTTCACTGGTGTTCGTGCTCTCGGTGAGCTCGTTCATTACGCCACGATTCATCGGCGGCACCCAGATTCCCGTGTTCGCCCAGACGATCTACGTCGACGCGACCACGAACTTTAACTGGCCCTTCGCGGCGGCGCAGGCCGTCGTGCTCTTCGCGGGCGTCATGCTCGTGCTCGTTGCCACCGCACGCATCGGGAAGGTGAAGAAGTAACCCATGGTCAAATCAATTCCCACTATTGCGAAGGTGCTCGGTGTTCTGCTCATCGTCGCCACCGCACTGTACATGCTCGTGCCGCTCATCGTGGTGGCCGGCGCCTCGGTGAACACGAGTCGCTTCTTGTCGTTCCCACCCGAGGGTTTCACCCTGCAGTGGTACGTTGAGGCGCTCACGAAAGACACCTACATTGAGCCGTTCAAGCTGAGCCTTGTGATCGCGGTCACAACGGCAATTCTTGCGGCGGTGCTCGGAACGCTCGCCGCGCTCGCGCTCACTCGGTTCACGATTCCCGGCGCTGGGTTCATCCAGGGCCTGCTCATGTCGCCGCTCACACTGCCCACCATTATTCTCGCGATCGGCGCGCTGTCGCTGGTCTCGCTCACCTTCGGCGCCCCGAGCGCCTGGGTGCTCGTGGTCGTGCACACGGTCATCACGATTCCGTACGTGATGCGCACCGTCACGGGTGTCATGGCACGGCGAGACCCCTTTATCGAAGAGGCCTCGCGCACCTTGGGGGCAAACACCTGGAACCGCTACCGTTTCGTGGTGCTGCCCGCGGCCCGACCCGGCATCATGGCGGGAGCCTTCTTTGCCTTCAACATCTCGTTCGATGACGCGGTGATCGCGCTCTTCCTGCGCACCCCGTCGACCGAGACCCTGCCGATCGCGATCTACAGCCAGCTCGAGTTCAGCACCTCTCCGACCGTCGCGGCGGTCTCAACGCTCATGGTGCTGCTCACCGTGGTGCTCACCCTCATTCTTGAAAAAATTATTGGACTCGGAAGGTTGTTTGTTTCATGAGTACCCTCACCCTCGACTCCCTCGTCAAAAACTTTAAGAGCACGCAGGTGTTGCGAGGCATCGACCTCTCGGTCGCCTCGGGCGAATTCATCTCGCTGCTCGGCCCCTCGGGCTGCGGCAAGACCACCCTGCTGCGGTGCATTGCGGGTCTTGAGACCGTGACGAGCGGCAGCATTCTCATCGGCGACGAGAACGTCACCAATCTGCCTCCCGAGAAGCGCAAGCTCGGCATGATGTTCCAGTCGTACGCCCTGTTTCCGCACATGTCGGTGCTCGAGAACGTTCGCTTCGGTCTGCGCATGGAGCAAGAGCACTCGAAAAAAGAACAGTTCGATATCGCCCAGAATGCGCTCGAACGCGTGCAGATGGGGCACCTCGCAAAGCGCATGCCGACCGAGCTTTCGGGAGGCCAGCAGCAGCGTGTTGCGCTCGCTCGAGCCATCGCGACCGAGCCCCGGCTCTTGCTGCTCGACGAGCCCCTCTCAAACCTCGATGCGCGTCTTCGCGAAGACATGCAGATCGAGCTGAAAGAGCTGCATCAATCGCTTGGCGTGACGACCATTTTCGTGACGCACGATCAAGAAGAAGCCCTGAGCCTCTCAGACCGTATTGTCCTGATGAACGCAGGCGTGATCGAACAGGTCGCAGCCCCTGCAGAGATTTACTCGGCTCCAGCGACGGCTTTTGCGGCCGACTTCATCGGCGCGGCGAACCTCCTAGAGGGCACGAAAGATGGTGCCACCGTGCGTTTGGCCGGCACCGAGATTATGCTCACGGTGCCGGGATCTGGTGACGGATCAGGCAACATCATGTTGCGACAAGAAGACATTCGACTCGCCGCTACTGCATCGCCCGAGACCCCTCACGCGGCAACCCTTTTGACGAGTGTGTACCGTGGTGCCGACGCCGTGCACGTTGTTGAGATGGGCGGTCACCGCCTCAAAGTGGTCACGCCGAGGGCCCAGTTTGCCCTCAACCCTGGCCCAGTGTGTATCGGCTGGGCAGCCGATACCCCGGTGTGGATCGCGGGTTAGCGAGCGGCGTGCGCATAGCTGCGCAACAACGCTGTTGCCTCCTGTTTCCCGATCAGGCTCTTCGAGAGCATTGATCCGCTCATGATGACCGAGCGGTGCTGATCGGGAACAGGCAGGCAACGCCACACGTATTCGAGGAGGGCCTCGTCGCGCGCGTTGGTGCGTGCGGTGTGGCCGAAACCGTCAACCTGGACCTCGACGACACCCGAAGCGAAGACGAGGGTGAGCATGCGTGCCGTTCCCGGAAACGTTCGCGTCGTCTCGATGAGCGACTGGAGATTCCCAGCCGAGTGGGTGACGCCACCAGCGGTGAGCGTGCCGTGGGCATAATCAATCACGAGCGCTGCTCGCAGCCTCACAATCGTCAGCGGCACGAAGATCGCATTGACCACGGTAAAGAGCACGAAGCTCATCATGATGCCTGGCACGATCGAGTAGCCGAGGGGGCGCATGAGAAAGCAGATCGTCAAGACAAGCGCTGCCGCGTTGACGCCGCCGAGCACCCACCACCATTGGCGGTCGTTGTGTAGGAAGACCTTTCGAACCGTCGCGGGAGCTTGAGCATGTGACTGCATATTCATGAGCTTGAGATTAGCACGTGTCAAAGTCGTATCTCGGCTGGCTGGACGGTACAGTACATACCGTGCGAGAGAGTCGAGCGGGGTTTGCTTACGGGGTAGGGGCATACGGGCTATGGGGCCTTTTGCCGGTGTACTTCGGGTTCATCATGCAGGTCGGGCCGTTTGAGATCGTGCCGTGGCGAGTGCTGTTCACGCTCGTGTTTTGCGGCATTGCGATTTCGCTCGTGCGGCGCTGGGGTGACGTGGCGAGGGTGCTGCGCAACCGCCGACTGACGCTCACACTGCTGCTCTCAGCGTTGCTGCTGTACGGCAATTGGCAAATCTTTGTCGTCGGTGTCATGAGCGGACGTGTGCTCGAAACCTCGCTCGGCTACTTCATGAACCCCTTCGTGACGGTGCTTATTGGCGTGTTCGTTCGCAAAGAAAAGCTCTCAAGACTGCAGTGGATCGCGGTGTGCGTCGCCGGCGTCGGAGTGCTCGCGGTCACCCTCGGCTATGGTCGCTTCCCGACGATCGCCATCGGTCTTGCGCTTACCTTCGGGCTGTATGGGGCGCTGCACAAGGAGCTCGGTTCTGAGGTCTCGGGGCTCACGGGCCTTACCGTCGAGACGGTGCTCACTGCTCCCTTCGCGGTCGTGCAAGCGGTCGTGCTGCAACTCACGGTGGGTCTTGGAGCCTTCTCGGTGAGCCCAACGGTGAGCGTGCTCGTGATGCTCGGCGGCGTCATGACGGCGGTGCCACTCATACTCTTTGGTGAGGCAGCCGCGAGGCTCAAACTCTCAACGCTCGGGTTCTTGCAGTTCATCACGCCCGTCATGAGCTTTCTCTACGGCTACTTCATCGCGGGCGAGCAGATGAGCCAGGCGCGCTGGTTTGGATTCATTGCGGTATGGCTTGCGCTCACGCTTCTCGTGACCGAACTCGTTCGACAAGTGCGCAAAGCTCCGCCTGAGCAGCCCCCGGGATTACACACGGGGCCTATCCCGTTAGACTAGAGACAACGCATGAGCGGCGCTCGTGTTTTGCCCTATTCGCCACTGCTCGAGAAGAGGTTCTATGGAACAGCGTGATCCATTCGCTTTTACCGGTCTCACCTATGATGATGTGCTCCTGATGCCGGGGCACACCGATGTGATCCCGAGCGAGGCTAACACTGCGACACAACTGACAAAGCGCATTCGTATTGGCATTCCGCTCATCTCTGCTGCGATGGACACGGTGACCGAGACCCGAATGGCGGTCGCAATGGCCCGTAACGGCGGCCTCGGCATTTTGCACCGCAACCTCTCGATTGAAGACCAGGCATACATGGCCGATCGCGTGAAGCGCACCGAAGCCGGCATGATCACCGACCCCGTCACGACCACGGTTGACGCGACCGTCGCCGAGGTTGACGCGATTTGTGGCGAGTACCGCGTGAGCGGCCTTCCCGTCGTCGACGAAGCCGGGGTGCTCGTTGGCATCATCACCAACCGTGACATGCGGTTTATCGAGCAGGCCGACCGCGAAAAGACACGCGTTGGCGATGCCATGACGCGCATGCCGCTCATCACCGCGCCGACGGGTACGAGCCGCGAGCAGGCTTTCGAGATCTTCCGCGAGCACCGCATCGAGAAGCTCCCGCTCATCGACGGTCAGGGCAAATTGACGGGCCTCATCACGGTCAAAGACTTTGATAAAGAAGAGCAGTACCCGAACGCCACGAAAGACGACTCGGGTCGGCTGCGCGTCGGTGCCGCTATCGGCTTCTTTGGCGACGCATGGCAGCGCGCGGGCGCGCTCCTCGACGCGGGCGCTGACCTGCTCATCGTCGACACCGCCAACGGTGATAGCCGCGGTGTGCTCGAGATCATTGAAAAGATCAAGAAGGACCCGGCGTTCCGTGACCTCGACGTTATCGGCGGCAACGTTGCGACCCGCAGGGGTGCGCAGGCGCTTGTCGACGCGGGTGTTGACGCGGTCAAGGTGGGCGTTGGCCCAGGCTCGATCTGCACGACCCGCGTGATCGCTGGCGTCGGTGTTCCTCAGGTGACTGCCGTGTACGAGGCTGCGTGCGCCGCGACTCCAGCTGGCGTTCCCGTGATTGCCGATGGCGGCCTCCAGTACTCGGGCGACGTCGCGAAGGCGCTCGTCGCCGGTGCCTCGTCGGTCATGATCGGTTCGCTCTTCGCCGGAACCGACGAGAGCCCTGGTGAGCTCGTGTTCGTTGGTGGCAAGCAGTACAAGAACTACCGCGGCATGGGGTCACTCGGTGCCCTCCAGACCCGTGGCGAGCGTACCTCGTACTCGAAGGACCGCTACTTCCAGGCTGACGTGCCGAGCGATGAGAAGCTCATCGCCGAAGGTATCGAGGGCCAGGTACCGTACCGCGGCCAGGTTGGCGCGGTTGCGCACCAGCTCATCGGCGGCCTGCGCCAGTCGATGTTCTACGTTGGCGCCCGCACGATTCCCGAGCTGAAAGAGCGTGGCGAGTTCGTGCGCATCACCTCGGCAGGCCTCAAAGAATCGCACCCGCACGACATTCAGGGCATCGTTGATGCCCCCAACTATTCAAACTAGCCAGAAAGGCTTTTCGTGAGCACTGAGATCGAGATCGGGCGAGGCAAACGTGCACGCCGTGTCTACACCTTTGACGAGATCGGTATTGTTCCTACCCGACGCACGCGTGACACCGAGCTCGTGTCGACGTCGTGGTCAATCGACGCCTTTCAGTTCGACATTCCGGTGCTTGGCGCCCCCATGGACTCGGTGATGTCGCCGGCAACGGCAATTCAGCTGGGTAAGCTCGGCGGCCTCGGCGTGCTCAACCTCGAGGGCCTCTGGACCAGGTACGAAAATCCTGAACCCGTGCTCGAAGAGCTCGCTCAGATCACCGATCCGACCGAGGCGCTTCGCAAGATGCGTGAGGTCTACGCGCAGCCGATCCGCGGCGAACTCATTCAGGAGCGCCTCGCGGAAATTCGCGAGGCAGGCGTTGTCGTCGCTGGCGCGCTGTCGCCACATCGCACCCAGGAGCACTACGAGACGGTCGTGAAGGCGGGCGTCGATCTCTTCGTCATTCGCGGCAACACGGTCTCGGCCGAGCACGTCTCGCACGAAGACCGGGAGCCGCTCAACCTCAAGGAGTTCATCTACGAGCTCGACGTGCCCGTCATCGTGGGCGGCGCAGCAACGTACAAGACCGCGCTGCACCTCATGCGCACCGGTGCTGCTGGTGTGCTTGTGGGCTTTGGCGGCGGTGCATCGTCGACCACCAGAGCGACGCTCGGCATTCGTGCTCCCATGGCTTCGGCGATCGCCGATGTCGCGGGCGCACGCGCCGACTACCTCGACGAGTCGGGCGGGCGCTACGTGCACGTCATCGCCGATGGGGGCCTCGGCACCTCGGGTGACCTCATCAAGGCGATGGCCTGCGGAGCCGACGCGGTCATGCTTGGAGCGGCACTCGCACGCGCGAGCGATGCACCGGGACGCGGCTGGCACTGGGGCCAAGAGGCCTACCACGACGAGCTGCCACGGGGCGCTCGCATGAATGCGGGGGCCGTCGCCCCCTTCGAACAGATCATCAATGGGCCCGCTGACTCGGCCGACGGCACCTCGAACCTCATCGGGGCGTTGCGACGGGCGATGGCAACCACGGGCTACTCAGACCTGAAGGAATTCCAGCGGGTCGACATTGTTCACGTAGAACGGTAACCGCCATGAACCGGTCACGAGCACTCACTTCACTTCACACCGAAGAGCTAGACGTGCTCGTGATCGGTGGCGGCATCACCGGGGCGGGGGCCGCTCTCGACGCAGCAACCCGCGGGCTCAAAACCGGGCTCATCGAGGCACGCGACTGGGCGTCTGGCACCTCGTCGCGATCATCGAAACTCGTTCACGGCGGCATTCGCTACCTCGAACAACTGAACTTCTCGCTCGTGCACGAGGCGCTGAGCGAACGCGGGCTCCTCTTGCAACGCCTGGCACCGCACCTCGTGACCCCCATCAAGCTGCTGTACCCGCTCGAAACGCCCGTCATTGAACGCTGCTACGTCGGGGCGGGCATGCTGCTCTACGACCTCTTCGCGAGGGCCTCGCGCACGAAAGCCGGCATGCGCTTTCACCGCCACTTCTCGCGGCGGCAGCTGAAACGCGTGGCACCCGGGCTCAAGCACGATGCGTTCGTTGGTGGGCTCGGCTACTGGGACGGCCAGGTTGACGATGCGAGGCTCGTAGTCTCTGCTGTGCGCACCGCTGTCGATCACGGAGCCGCCGCCGCGAGCCGCGTTCGGGCCGAGGGCTTCGTGCACGAGGGCGGCCGCGTTGTTGGCGTGGTAGCAAGAGACCTTGAAAGTGACGAGGCCTTCACGATTCGCGCCCGAGAGATCGTCATCGCGGCGGGCGTGTGGACCGACGACGTGCTCGGCCTCGCAGAGACCGAGATCCGCCCCCGCGTGCGCGCCTCGAAAGGCGTGCACATTGTCGTGCCACGCGACTGCTTCGACTCGCACGCAGGCCTACTCTTGCGCACTGCGACGAGCGTGCTCTTTGTGCTGCCCTGGGGCAAGCACTGGATCATTGGCACGACCGATACCGACTGGAACCTCGATAAGGCTCACCCCGCCGCGACGCAGGCCGACATCGACTACCTGCTTGACCAGGTCAACCGCGTCGTCGAGCACCCCATCACCCGTGACGACGTGCTCGGGGTGTACGCGGGCCTCAGGCCGCTGCTGAGCGGTCAAGACGAGAACACCTCGACGCTCTCTCGTGAGCACACGGTTGCGACGGTCGAACCGGGACTCACGATGATCGCGGGCGGAAAGCTTACGACCTATCGGGTCATGGCCTCCGACGTCATTGATCACGTGGCCCCGCACACGACTTCGGTCACCGACACGGTGGTGCTGCGCGGCGGCGAATCGTTTGCCGCCCACTGGAACCGGCGCTCCATTTTTGCCGAGCAGCACGGGCTCACGCTTCGCCAGTCAGAACGCCTGCTGCGTCGATACGGCTCAGACGTGCGGGCGATTGGTGAGCTCCTCGCGGCCAAGCCTGAGCTCTCGGCAACGCTCCCTGGCGCCGATGACACGCTTCTCGCCGAGATCGTCTACGCCTGCGAAGCAGAGGGCGCGCTGCACCTTGATGACGTTCTCACGAGGCGCACGCGCGTCTCGATTGAGGCCGAAGATCGTGGACTCGCTGCCGCCCCCGTCGCTGCTGACCTTATGGCGGCCGCACTCGACTGGAGCGAGCAGCAGCGCGACACCGAGGTGCAGCGCTACCTCGAGCGCGTCGCCGCCGAGATCGAGAGCCAGCTGCAGCTCACCGACGAGGCTGCTGACCGGGTGCGCAATAATCGCCCGTAGTGCCTGACTTCGAGGGCTCGCGATGCCAGCGAGTAGCACGCCTCACATGCGTTTGCGCACGGCAATTCTCAGCCACACCTGGGTAGGCTCAAGGGGTAGGTTCTGCGAGTAACAGGAGTCACATGAGCAAGCGCCCCCACTACGAAGGCGACCCCACACTGCTTCGAGTGATGATGCGGCCGAGGTGGATCCTCGCGCTCATTCTCTCGCTCGCCGTCGGCGCGGGATTCGCTGGTCTCGCGCAGTGGCAGATGGGCACGGCGGTCAAGCTCACCGAGACGACACTCGACTCTGAAACGAGCTACGAGATCCACGAGCTCACAAAGACTGGTCAGCCGGTGAACGAAGACATGGGCGGCCGCATGGTGACCGACGAGATGCGTCTCGTTCCCGGAGATTCGTACATCGTTGGCTCGCGCATGAACCAGAACGAAAAGGGCTACTGGGTCGTGAGCCACTTCGAGAACGAGGCGGCCGACGAGCACCTCACCGTCGCGGTCGGGTGGGCCGAGAGCGAAGCTGAGGCTCAGGCCGCCCTTGAAGCCCTCGACACCGACCCCGCGTTCACCACCGTGCACGAGATCGAGGGGCGTTACATGCCTTCAGAGGGCGCGGTACTTCCTGGCCCCGGCGAACCCCTCGACGTTTACGAGGCTCTCGCGACGGGCCAGTCGATCAACCTCTGGGAACCCTGGCAGGGAACCGCTTTTGCCGGCTACCTTGTTTCAGAAGATGCCCCAGAAGGGCTCGACAAGATCGACTCTTTCCCGCCGCTGCCCGAAGAGAAAATCAACTGGCTCAACCTCTTCTACGCGATTGAGTGGATCGTCTTCGCTGCCTTCGCCATCTTCTTCTGGTACCGCCTCACGAGAGACGCCTGGGAGAAGGAACACGAGTTAATGCAACTCCAGGCTGAATCATCAGGTGAGGCACGCGTAGAATAGAGCCATGGCTGTGCTTGAACCCAAGATTGAAGATTTCCCTCGCATTCGCAAAGCTCTGAAGGCCTACATGGTCACCTCGGTTGTGACCGGCATCATGCTCTTGCTCCTGTGCGCGGTCATGGTGATGAAGTACGCTTTTGGCGTCGAGCTCTTTGTGAACACACCCCAGGGTGCGTTCCACTTTTACCCCACGATTCCGCTGGGGCAGGAAGAAGAGTTCGTGCGCGAAGGCTTCAACCTCTTCAAAGCGATTCTTATCGCTCACGGCTGGTTCTACGTGGTCTACCTCATCTCAAACTTCATGCTGTGGAGCCCGATGAGGTGGCCATTCTGGCGTTTCCTGCTTCTCGCGCTTGGCGGGGTCATTCCCTTCCTCTCCTTCTTCCTTGAAGGGCGCACCGCGAAGCAGGTAAACGCTTACCTCGAAAAACGAGAAGCCGCAGTTGCGGCATAACCACGAAGGAGATCGCGTCATGAGTGAGACGCCGACCCAGGGCCCTGTGCTCGTTGTAGATTTTGGTGCGCAAGATGCGCAGCTCGTTGCACGCCGCGTGCGTGAAACCGGAGCGTTTTCTGAACTCGTTCCTCACTCGATCACCGCGAACGAAGTGCGCAAGCGAGGGGCAAGCGCCCTCATCTTCACCACCGGACCAAACCTCGTGAGCGACCCCAACGCTCCGAGCTTTGATGCAGACCTTCTCGACCTCGGTATTCCTGTTCTTGGCATTGGCTACGGGATGCATGCGATTGTCGCGAAACTTGGCGGCAAGGTCGAGAACGTTGGCGCGGCCGAGCACGGTGTGTTCACCGTCACCGCGCAGGCCTCGCCCCTCTTTGTCGGGGCAGAAGGCGACGCCAAGGTACAGCTTGGCCACGAAGAAACCGTTACCGGGCTGCCCGAGGGATTCACGGCGATCGCTTCGAGCGACGCAGCACCCATCGCTGCATTCGGCAACGACGAGCGCCGTGTTTACGGTGTCCAGTGGCTTCCCGAGCTGCGCACCTCAGAGCGCGGCACCGAACTGTTCACGAACTTCGTGCGCGGCATCGCCGGCCTCGAAGGCACCTGGACCGCAGCATCGATCGTCGAAGACCAGATCGCGAAGATTCGCGAGCAGGTCGGAACCGGCCGTGTCATCTGTGCACTTTCTGGTGGCGTTGACTCTGCCGTCTCGGCTGCACTCGTGCAGAAGGCCGTGGGCGACCAGCTCACCTGTGTCTTCGTGAACCACGGGCTGCTTCGCGAGGGCGAGCAGGAGCAGGTTGAAGTTGACTTCGTGAAGTCAACCGGCGTGCGCCTCATCACCGTCGACGCGCAGGCACAGTTCCTCGGCGAACTCGCCGGCGTCAATGACCCCGAGCAGAAGCGCAAGATTATTGGCCGTGAGTTCATTCGCGTCTTCGAGCAGACTCAGCGTGAGCTGATCGCTGAAGCGAAAGAAGCGAACGACCCGATCCGCTTCCTGGTACAGGGAACGATCTACCCAGACCTCGTCGAGTCGGGCGTGGGCGACGGCACGAAGAACATCAAGAGCCACCACAACGTTGGCGGCCTGCCAGAAGACCTCACCTTCGAACTCGTTGAGCCGCTCGCGGCCCTGTTCAAAGACGAGGTTCGTGCGGTCGGTCGCGAGCTCGGCCTTCCTGAGAAGATCGTCGCGCGCCAGCCCTTCCCAGGCCCGGGCCTCGGCATTCGCGTCGTCGGCGAGGTCACCGAGGAGCGCCTCAAGGTGCTTCGCGCTGCAGACCTCATCGTGCGCGAGGAGCTCACCCGAGCCGGCCTCGACGACCAGATCTGGCAGTGCCCCGTGGTATTGCTCGCAGACGTACGCTCGGTTGGCGTCACGAACGACGAGCGCACCTACGGTCACCCGATCGTGCTGCGCCCGGTCATGACTGAAGACGCCATGACGGCCGACTGGGTACGCATTCCTTACGAGGTGCTCGCGCACATCTCGCACCAGATCACGAGCCAGGTGGCCGAGGTGAACCGCGTCGTGCTCGACGTGACCCCGAAGCCCCCGGGAACCATCGAGTGGGAGTAACCCCTCCCGCATAAGCTCTGGGCCCTCGTCGCGCGTGTTGCGGCGGGGGCCCTTTGTTGTGCCGGGCGGGGTGGGGTGGGTCTCGGTCTACGGGCCTCTCCTTCGGTCGGTGCCTTGGCGTTGTTTCGGCAGGCATCGCTTCGGTTAGCGTCGACTTGGCGGGCTTCGCTTCGGTAGGGGCCGCGGCGTTGCTTCCGCAGGCGTGTTTGCGTTTTGGGTGTCTACTTGACGAAAAGCAGGGTGTTCAGGCGAAAACACCCTGCTTTTCGTCAAGTAGATCTGAAACAGTCGTGCAAGCCACTCCGGCAACCCGCGCTAGCACCAACAACGGCCCCGAGCTTCGACCCGGGTCGCGCTGAGGGGCGCGGCGACAGCGCCAACAAAAAGGTGCCCTCCCGCCGAAGCGGGAAGGCACCTGAGGCAACGACCTTGGCGGCTAGTCGCGGAAGATCGCGAGGAGACGCAGGATCTCCATGTACAGCCAGATGAGGGTCACGGTGAGGCCGTACGCGGCCATCCAGCCGTAGCGGCGGGGCACGCGTGACTCAACACCGTTCTTGACGAACTCGAAGTCCATGACGAGCGAGTACGACGCGAGCAGGATGGCAAGAATGCCGATCACTACGCCGAGGGGAATACCGAAGATCTCAACGCCGGTGCGCAGGCCCCAGGCATCGGTGGTGACGCCGGTCAGCATCAGCACAAAGTTGACCATCGAAAAGACGAAGTAGCCGAGCATTGCGCCGAGCACGATCTTCGTCATCTTCGGGCTCGTGCGAACCTTGCCCGAGCGGAAGAGCAGCAGCATGACACCGAACACCGAGAGGGTGCCGATGAGCGCCTGCGAGACAATGCCGGGGTAGGAGGCATTGAGGATTCCCGAGATCGCGCCGAGCGCGACGCCCTGAAGAATCGCGTAGCCAAAGATGAGGAAGAGGTTCGGCTCGCGCTTGAACGCCTGGATGAGGCCAAAGACGAGACCGCCGATGACGCCCACGAGGAGCAGGCCGGGCATGATCCACCCCACCGCTGCCGCGGCGATGGTCGTGCCAAGAAGCGCTGCCGTCTTGTGAATCGTGTCTTCGTAGGTCATGGGATCATCAGAAGCGCCCTCGACGGGCATGTTCTTCTGAATCTCAGCCTTTTGCGCTGGCGGAGCGGCGGCAGAAGCGTCGTACAGCTGACGAAGCTCTTCTGCCGACATGGTCTTACCACTGAAGGCGGGGTTATTGCGGAGTGCCGGATTGCTCATGAAGCGGCGTCCCTTTCGATAATGAGAGAAGTGGGCGTCGTTGCGTTATGTGGCCAGTCTAATTGTCATTATCGATAGTTGCCTGAATCATTCAGATGTTTCAGGTGACGCACACTACGCTCAATGAGTATGAGTTCGTTATCGTCTTCGACCCCCATCGTGATTGGCCACCGCGGTGCTCCCGGCTACCGCCCCGAGCACACCGCATCGTCGTACCGGCTCGCCTTCGAGCTCGGTGCTGACGCGGTCGAACCAGATGTCGTGGCAACCCGCGATGGGGTGCTCGTGGTGAGGCATGAGAACGAGATTTCAGGCACGACTGACGTCGCCGATCACCCGAAGTTTCGCGACCGCAAAACGACCCGCGTCATCGACGGGGTCTCGCACACCGGCTGGTTTACCGAAGACTTCACCTGGGCCGAGTTGCAAACGTTGCGTGCGACTGAGCGGCTTCGCAAGGTGCGCAGCGACAATCTCGCCTACGAGGGGCAGGAGCCGATGCTGCGGCTTGCCGAGGTGCTCGCGATCGTCGACGAAGCGGCGGATCAGCGGGAGACCGCGCCGGGCGTTGTGATCGAGGTGAAGCACGCGACCTATTTCGCGTCGATTGGTATTTCGATCGCCGAACTCTTGCACCGCGAACTTCGCCTCGCCGGCTGGCAGGACAGGTCGAGTCAGCTCACGATCGAGTGCTTTGAGCTCGAAATACTCGAGCAGCTGCAGCGTGATGGGCTCGAAGCGACGTACATCTTCTTGCTTGAGACGCGTGGCGCACCAGCCGATGAGGTGAGTGAGCTCGGCGAAGAACACGCCAAAACGTTTGAGTGGTACCGCAGCGATGAGGGGCTCGACAGCTTGCGCGGGCGCGTGCACGGCATCAGCGTCGCTAAGCGCGACCTCTTCATTTACGGGGTGCTCGGCATCGCCAAGGGCATTAACGACCTCGTGCAGCGCGCCCACGCGAGAGACCTGCTCGTGTACACCTGGACGCTGCGGCCAGAGAATAGCTTTCTGATGCAGCGCTTTCGTATCGGGGCGCACCCTGCGGCATGGGGCGACTGGATGGGCGAGATGCAAGAAGTGCTCTTGACTGGGGTCGACGGCATCTTTGTTGACCACCCCGATCTCGGAGTGTCAGCGGTGCGCAATAGACTTGAGACGCCATGACGAGCTATGAACTGATTTCTCCCGACCAGACCCCGAGCGAACCTCAGGGGGCACTCGAGCGACTCCTCGTGGGGCTGAACCCCGAGCAAGCGAAGGCCGTTGCCTACCGCGGCCCGGCACTGCTCATCGTCGCCGGGGCAGGTTCGGGTAAGACGCGCGTGCTCACGCACCGCATTGCAGGCCTCATTCAGGCGAAAGAGGCCTGGCCGAGCCAGATTCTCGCGATCACCTTTACGAATAAGGCCGCGAGCGAGATGCGCGAGCGCGTTGAAGGGTTGCTGGGCGCCTCGGCAGAGGGCATGTGGATCTCAACGTTCCACTCCGCCTGCGTTCGCATCTTGCGTCGCGAGGCCGACCGCTTTGGTTACGTCTCGGGCTTCACGATTTATGACTCGAGTGACTCGCGGGCGCTCCTCAAAGGCATCATTAAAGACCTTGACGCCGACGCCTATGGCTTTACCCCCGCAAACACGAGCGGCAAAATCTCGCGCCTCAAGAACGAGCTCACCGACGCCGACTCGTACGCCTCGACCGCGAGTATGAGCGACCCGCGAGAGCGCATCTTCAGCGAAATCTTTCGTCAGTACGAACAAGAGCTGCGCAAAGCGAGAGCGTTCGACTTTGACGACCTCATTGGGCAGACGGTGCATCTCTTCCGCGCGTTTCCCGATGTGGCCGCGGTATACCGCGAACGGTTCCGTCACCTGCTCGTTGACGAGTACCAGGACACGAACCACGCGCAGTACTCGCTCATTAAAGAGCTCACCCGGCCGGTGCCTGCCGAGCTGAGCCGCAACGGGCAGCCCGTCGCGGGTGCGACGATCACCGTCGTTGGCGACTCAGACCAGTCGATCTATGCGTTCCGCGGCGCCGACATTCGCAACATCGAGGGCTTCGAACGGGACTTCGGCGGCGCCGAGGTCATTAAGCTCGAGCAGAACTACCGCTCGACCCAGACGATTCTGAGCGCGGCGAACGCCGTGATTGGCAACAACTTTGACAGGCAAGACAAGAAGCTCTGGACCGACATGGGCGAGGGTGAGAAAATCACCGGCTTCACCGGGTACTCGCAGCACGACGAGGCCCGCTTTATCGCCGAAGAGATCGCCGAACAATACGTGAAGGGCACGGCCTACAGTGACATGGCCGTGTTCTACCGCACGAACGCCCAAACCCGTGCGCTTGAAGAGTTGCTCATTCGCGAGGCCGTTCCGTACCGGGTGCTCGGCGGCACGAAGTTCTACGAGCGGGCCGAGATTAAAGATGCGATGGCCTACCTCGTGTCGATCGCGAACCCGTATGATCCGCTCGCGTGGTCGAGGCTGCTCGGGGCACCAAAACGGGGCATCGGCCCCATGGCCGAAGCTCAGCTCGCGGTGTTTGCCGACGAACAAGAGATTTCGTATCACGACGCGATGAACCGCGCGGCCGAGCTGTCGTTCGGGCCCAAGGTGCTCGGCACCATCACTCAGCTTGGCGCAACGCTCACGCAGGCAGCCGAGCTGGCCTCTGCCGAAACGCCCGCGCGAGTGTTCGACATCTTGAAGCTGGTGCTCGAAGAGTCGCAGATGATCGAGAAGTTGCGCGCCAAGCGTGACGCGCAAGACGAGGCCCGCGCCGAGAACCTCGAAGAGCTCTTGCAGGTCGCCAAAGAGTTTGACACGCGAAACCCCGGGGCAGGGCTCATCGAGTTCCTGACCGAGGTGAGTCTCGTTGCCGCAGCCGACGAGCTTGATGACGAGAGCGGCACCGTTTCGCTCATGACCCTGCACACGGCGAAGGGGCTCGAATACGACGTGGTCTTCTTGACCGGCCTCGAAGAGGGGCTCATGCCTCACCAGATGTCGATTGACGAAGTCGGTGGCATTTCTGAAGAGCGAAGGCTCATGTACGTGGGCATCACGAGAGCGCGCAAGAAGCTGTTCATCTCGCTCGCTTCGTCACGCGCGCAGTTTGGTGACGTCAAGGTCGCGATGCCGTCGAGGTTCTTGCAAGAGATCCCGCCCGAGCTTATTGAGTGGCGGCAGTCGCCTGGCGAGGTTACTTCGCAGGGCGGCACCGAGTCACGCGCGCTGAACTCGAGGCAGGCCCCGGGCCAGGGGTGGTCGCGGCGCTCCACGAACGCCACGCAGTCGAGCGTTGGCTTCGGCGGCGGCGGGGGCGCGAGCGATGCGCCGCAGCGCGAGGGCGAGAATATGAAGTCAGCCCTCGAGCTCTGGCGCGAGCGCAAGAAGCAGGCGAAAGAGGCCGGGGGGTCTGGGTTCCCGAACCAGATCGGGGCCATGATCAGAGACAACGGCGAGCTCGAGCTTGAATCGGGCGACCGCATTCAGCACGACGATTACGGCGAGGGGCGCGTTGACCGGGTCACGGGAACCGGCTCGAAGAAAATCGCCCACGTGATTTTTGACTCGGTAGGTGAACGAAAACTGCTCATTAAGCTGGCGCCAATCACGAAACTCTGATCTGCGGCACAAGGCAGCGGTGGTAGGCTGGTGCATTGGTTGGATATCTCGATATCGAGATTTATTGCACAACCGACGACACCAATGTTGATCAGCTAAGGAAGTCACGTGGATCTTTACGAGTACCAGGCGCGAGATCTCTTTGAACAGTACGGTGTACCGGTTCTTGCCGGTGCGATTGCCGATACGCCCGAAGAGGCAAAAGCTGCGGCCGAGAAGATGGGCGGCGTTGTCGTCGTCAAGGCGCAGGTTAAGACCGGAGGCCGCGGCAAAGCCGGCGGTGTGAAGGTCGCAAAGAACCCCGAAGAGGCATACGAGGCGGCCAAGGCCATTCTCGGTCTCGACATCAAGGGACACGTTGTGAAGCGCGTCATGATTGCGCAGGGCGCGAACATCGACCAGGAGTTCTACTTCTCGGTCCTGCTCGACCGCGCAAACCGTTCACTCCTCTCGCTCTGCAGCGTTGAGGGTGGCATGGAAATCGAGCAGCTCGCGGTTGAGAAGCCCGAAGCGCTCGCACGCGTTGAGGTCAACGCACTCACCGGCATCGACGAGGCAAAGGCGCTCGAGATTGCCAAGGCAGCAAACTTCCCCGACGAGCTCGTTGCCAAGGTCGCTAACGTCTTCGTGAAGCTCTACGACGTGTACAAGGGCGAAGACGCCACCCTCGTCGAGGTCAACCCCCTCGTACTCACTGCTGAGGGCGACGTTGTAGCACTCGACGGCAAGGTCTCACTCGATGAGAACGCCGAGTTCCGTCAGCCAGCACACGCAGATCTCGCTGACGAGTCGGCCGAAGATCCGCTCGAGCTCAAGGCCAAGGCCCTCGACCTCAACTACGTCAAGCTTGACGGTGAAGTTGGCGTTATCGGTAACGGCGCTGGCCTCGTAATGTCGACCCTCGACGTCGTTGCTTACGCAGGCGAGAACCACGGCAACGTGAAGCCCGCGAACTTCCTCGACATCGGCGGCGGCGCATCAGCCGAGGTTATGGCTAACGGCCTCGACGTCATTCTCGGTGACGAGCAGGTCAAGAGCGTGTTCGTGAACGTGTTCGGCGGTATCACCGCGTGTGACGCGGTTGCAAACGGCATCGTTGGCGCGCTCAATAAGCTCGGTGAAGCGGCAAACAAGCCGCTCGTTGTGCGCCTCGACGGCAACAACGTTGAAGAGGGCCGCCGCATTCTCGAAGAGGCTGCGCACCCGCTCGTAACGCTCGCTGCAACCATGGACGAGGGTGCAGATAAAGCTGCCCAGCTCGCCAACGAGCGCTAGTCGCACCCGAACCAAGAATTGTAAGGAAACAACATGTCAATCTTCTTGACCAAGGATTCAAAGGTCATCGTTCAGGGCATCACCGGCGGCGAGGGTACGAAGCACACCGCGCGCATGCTCGCAGCAGGCACGAACATTGTCGGCGGCGTTAACGCACGCAAGGCTGGCACCACCGTCTCGCACACCGATGCTTCGGGCAACGCCGTTGAGCTTCCCGTGTTCGCAACGGTCGCTGAGGCAATGGAGGAGACCGGGGCTGACGTCTCGGTTGCTTTTGTGCCGCCGGCATTCACCAAAGACGCCGTTATCGAGGCGATCGACGCCGAGATCGGCCTGCTCGTGGTGATCACCGAGGGCGTGCCCGTGAAGGACACTGCCGAGTTCTGGGCATACGCTCAGCAGAAGGGCAACAAGACCCGCATGATCGGGCCAAACTGCCCAGGCATCATCACTCCTGATGAGGCGCTCGCTGGCATCACCCCGGCAACGATTACGGGTAAGGGCCCCATCGGCCTCGTCTCGAAGTCGGGCACCTTGACCTACCAGATGATGTACGAGCTGCGCGATCTCGGTTTCTCGACCGCGATCGGTATTGGCGGCGACCCCATCATCGGCACCACCCACATCGATGCGCTCGCTGCGTTTGAGGCTGACCCCGAGACGAAGGCGATCGTCATGATCGGCGAGATCGGTGGCGACGCTGAGGAGCGCGCGGCAGAGTTCATCAAGAGCAACGTGACGAAGCCCGTCGTGGGCTACGTTGCAGGCTTCACCGCACCCGAGGGCAAGACCATGGGCCACGCAGGCGCTATCGTCTCGGGCTCGGCAGGCACCGCTCAGGCGAAGAAGGAAGCTCTTGAGGCCGCTGGCGTCAAGGTAGGCAAGACCCCTTCAGAGACCGCGACGCTGCTGCGTGAGGTTTACGCAGCCCTGTAAGTCTTCATACGAGCAAGGACGCCGGCCTCCCGAGAACGGGGAGCCGGCGTTCTTGTTTCTCGGCGCCCTGTTCGGGCTACCGTTTGTGCGTCTTGGCACCGAGCGTCGCCGCGACGGCATCTTCGAGGTGCGGGTATCGAAACTCGTAGCCCGCCTCGAGCAGGGTCTCAGGCAGTACCCACCGGCTCTTGAGGGTGAGCTCGGTCTCGGTGCGAATGGCGATGGCGCCGATCTCCTGCATCCAACGCGGCATCGGGAAATGAACCTTGGCGCCCACGGCATCGCGAATGACTCGCATAAAGCTCCGATTATCGACGGGGTAGGGTGATGCCACGTTGATGGGGCCTGAGAGCTCTTCGTGGGTTTCAACGAAGTCGATCACGCGGGCGATCTCGTCGAGGTGCACCCAGCTAAAACGCTGCTTGCCTCCGCGAGCTCCTGGCCAGTGGGCTGTGCCAGCACGGCGTCGCGCGTACGTGACCGGCCAGCGCCCGTCGAGCTGGGTGCCGCCGAGACCTAGCCTCGCGAGACGGGTGAGTAGCGTGAGTACCGAACCTTCGCCGAGCACGATCGTGGCCCGGAGGGCGACCCTGCGGGTCTCGGGGAGCTCGTCAGCAAAGATTGCCCGCTCCCACGCTCGAACGACATCGACTGAGAAGCCGTTGCCAATATCGCCCGTGCTCTCGGTCATGGGTCGGTCTTCGGCGTGCCGGTAGATGGTTGCCGATGAGGCGTTGACCCAGAGGGGTGGCGGGTTCTCTGCATCGCGGATCGCCCGGCTGAGTGCCCCGGTGGTTTCTTCGCGGGAGCGAAAGATCTCGGCGCGGTTGGCTCTGGTGTACCGGCAGTTTACGCTCTTGCCCGAGAGACCAATCACGAGGGAAGCCCCGTCGACAGCGCGGGCGATCGCGGCTGGGTCGTCCCAGGAGACGTCGGCTCCGCTCCGACCAATCGTGACGACTTCGCGCCCCTGCTCACGGTAATGCTCGGTGAGCGCCTGCCCCATGAATCCTGAGGCGCCGCCGATGACGACCCGCCCGGTGCTGTCTGCCTGCATGACCTCACTGTACGTCATACTCGGCAACACTCGCTACGGCGTCGCGCGAGACGGGCCATACTGGCTGTGAAGCATTTCGCGAACGAAAGGACTCCGCACAATGAGCGCACCGCAGGGCGTACACCTGGTTGGATCAATCAATCTTGACACTGCCGATGAGACGATGCGCCTCGTGGCCGCAGAGCTCGGCGGGCATGTGAAGCGTATTCCTGACGGCGAGGTGGGGGAGCGTTTTCACTGGATCGCGTTTCAGGCGCAGCGGCTGGCCGCGACCGATGGTATTCATCACGTGGGCGATGAACCGCGCATCATACGCGGTGTCGACTTTCGTCCGGTCGCGCTCGACGAGGGGGTTCGTGCCGAGACGCTCGATCTGCAGCCGCTCGGCTATGCTGAGGCCGCGCTTGAGTCGTACGCCGTCTTTGAGGGGCTGCAGCGCGATGGCGTGATCGCGCCCGGCACTCGATTCCAGGTGTCGCTGCCGACCCCGCTCGGGGTTGTCGGAAGCTTTGTCGTGCAGCCGAACCGTGCCGAGTTTGAGCCGGTATACGAGGCCGCGCTCGCCCGTGAACTTGCGGCGATTCTCGACGCAATTCCTGCCGACCGCCTCGCGATTCAGTGGGACGCCGCGCTCGAGTTTGCGCATCTCGAGGGGGCTGGATACGGCGCCCCCTCTGAGACCTGGTATGACGAAGACGCTTGGCAGGCGACGACTAACCGCCTCGCGCGACAGATCAGCAGGGTTCCCGAGAACGTCGAGGTTGGCGTGCACCTGTGCTACGGCGACGTTGGCGAGAAACACTTTGTCGAGCCGAAAGATTCGGCGAACCTCGTACGCTTTGCCAATCTCGTCGCGGCGAAGGCAACGAGGCAGCTCAGCTGGGTGCACCTGCCGGTTCCGATCGATCGCGACGACGCGGCATATTTTGCCCCGCTCGCAGGGCTTGAGCTGCCGCACGAGACCGAACTGTACCTCGGCCTCGTGCACCGCGAAGACGGCGTCGATGGAGCAAAGCGTCGGGCCAAGGCCGCCGAGGCCGCGCTTGAGCGTCCCTGGGGCATTGCCACCGAGTGTGGCTTTGGCCGGGCTCCCGAGGGCACGACTGCCGAACTCTTTGCGACGCATCGCGACGTGGCGAGTTCCTGGTAAACATCGGGCTTTGGGTCGTTACACTTGAGTGAGCATGCGACACCTACTTACAGCCCTCGTTGCCGCCGTTGAGGCGGCGTTAATCGCGCTCGCCGGCATCGCGTTTATCGCGGTTCCGACGCTCCTTATCGGCGCGGTTACACTCTCGCTCGGCGTCGACCTGTCGACGCTCACCGAGACTATGGCGGGGGTGTGGATGCTGGGGCACGGTGGTGGCCTGAGTATCGCGGTGAGCGACGCGCAGGCGGTGAGCCTCGGCCTCGGGCCCAATCCGCTTACCTTCGACATCACGCTTGCGCCGCTGCTCATCGCCATCGTCACCGCGACGCTCGCGTGGCGCATGGGGTACCGCTTCTCGAACGATATGACGACTGGCGCGGCCGCAATTACGGGCGGATCGCTCGGCTTCATCGGTGCTTCAGTACTCATCGCGGTCATAGCTGGGAGCCTGCTCGCCGCACCGATCTGGGCAGCGACGGCGCTCGCTTCGCTCTGGTTCATTATTCCTGCGTGGGGCGGCTTCATGATGCACCACGGCGACGTGGTGAGCACCGCCTGGTTCAAGTTCAAGGTCGCGCTCGAGCAGGCAGGCGCGCCGAAGCTCGGGTGGGGAGCCGAACGTTACCTTGCCCGCACGCTTAAGCTCGTTGCGATGTTGCTCCTCGGGCTCACGGCGCTGGGCGCGATCGGCGTGACCTTTTCGCTGTTGCTCGGGTTCGTTGACATCATTTCGCTCACGCAATCGATGCACCTCGACTTCATTGGCAGCCTGACGTTCTTCTTGGGGCAGCTCGCGTTCCTGCCGACGGCCATGATCTGGGCCGTGTCTTGGTTCGCGGGTCCAGGCTTTGTCGTGGGTTCTGGCTCGAGCGTGACCCCGTACGAGACGTTGCTTGGGCCGCTGCCGAGTATCCCGCTGCTTGCCGCTATCCCCGACTCGTGGGGAAGCTGGGGCATGTTGGCGATGCTCTTTGTGGTGCTCGTGGGCGTTGTCATCGGTGCGCTCGCCGCGAAGCTGCCAGAGTTTCGGCGCCTGACGCCGCTGCGTCTCACCGTGATCGCTTCGGCCGCGGTCGTGGTGACGGGGCTTGTGCTCGCGCTCACGTTTGCCCTCTCAAGCGGATCGCTCGGCCCAGGCCGTCTCGAAGCCGTCGGCCCGCTCGTGTGGCCGGCCGCGTGCGCTGCCTCCATTGAGCTTGCGCTCGGTCTGCTCGCCGGGTTCATGCTGGTGCGTCGTGGGGGCGAGGGCTCCGACGAGACGCGAACCGCCGAGCCAGCGTATGTCGACCAGCATGAACTCGTCGAACTCGATGTCGACGCTGATCGCTATGTCACCCAGCCCGTGGCACGGGCGAGCTGGGACGACGAATCCCCAGGGCTCGCTGACGAGGGCCACCCCTTTGCGGGGGAGAGCGACGGCACACACGTCATTGACTTTGGTGAGCACGAGCGTGCAGACAGTGCGCTCGACGAAGAGCACGCTGACGACGAAGATCGCGATGACGATGTCGGCGAGACCGGTTGGAGCGAGACCGACGACGGTGTCGACCCCGATCAAGCAACCGCCCAGGTCTCACGCATCGCAGATCCCATTGCCGAAGAAACGGCTGAACCCTGGTACCGCAAGGCGGCGAAGCCGAGGCGGCAGCGAAAGCGACCGGTGTTTGATCCAGAAAAGCTCGAGGAAGAGTTTTCATGGGAGTCGAAGCCCGATGACGAGGGATCTTCGAACCGGGGCGAATGAGTGTAGAGTAGGTTCTGCAATCCACGGGAGTTCGTTCGCGACGAACTGAGACTGAGCACGCGTGCTCGTACCGTTCAACCTGATCTGGGTCATGCCAGCGGAGGAAGGAATCTATTGTGGTGTACTCACCAAACCCTCGCGTAACACGTCACGCACTCGTCATCTCGGGCCTCGCACTGACGGGGGCGCTGCTCGTCGGTTGCTCGCAGCCAGGGTCAGCCGGGGGTAACTCCGATGACGCTGGTGACGCCAGCGATACCGTGACGCTCATCGTTCACGACAGTTTCGTGCCAGAAGAGGACTTTGAGAAGGCAGCGAGCGAAGCGACGGGCTATGACGTCAAGGTCATCACCGCCGGCGACGGGGGCGAGCTCACGAACCAACTCGTGCTCACGAAGGGCGAGCCGCTCGCTGACGCGTTCTTTGGCGTCGACCACATCTTTGCCTCACGGCTCGTTGAACACGAGGTGACCGAGGCGTACCTGCCCGAGAACCTGCCCGAGCGTGCGAAACAGTACGCGGTGACCGACGAGGGTGCGCTCACCCCGATCGACGTCGCAGCCACCTGCATCAACGTTGATACCGTCTGGTTTGACGAGGCCGGTATGCAGGCTCCAGAAACATATGAAGACCTCGCGAAGCCCGAATACCGTGACCTCACGGTGCTGCTCGACCCCACGTCATCGTCGACCGGCGCCTCGTTCCTCATCGGTACGATCGCCCACTTCGGCGAGGAAGGCTACCTCGACTACTGGTCATCGCTCGTTGACAACGGCGCTCGTGTTGAACAGGGGTGGAACGATGCCTACTACACGCACTTCACCGGTGGTAACGCCGATGGAACCTACCCGATCGTGGTTTCGTACAGCTCATCACCCGGCTACACGCTGACCGAAGACGGCAAGGGATCAACGACGAGCGCACCGCTCGCGACCTGCTCGAGCCAGGTTGAGTACGCGGGCGTGCTCGCCGGCGCAAAGAACAGCGCGGGAGCTCAGGCCGTCATCGACTACCTGCTCTCGTCAGACTTCCAGAACACCATTGCCGAGACCATGTACGTGTACCCGATCGACGAGAGCGCGCATGTTCCTGAAGAGTGGCAGGAGTTTGCGCCGTTGCCAGAGGCGCCCAACGATCTCAGCGCAACGCAGATTGGCGAGGGGCGTGACGGCTGGCTGAAGGCGCTCAGCGAGACCATCGGTCTATGAGGCTTTGGCGGGGAGCGCTCGGGGTCGCCGCCGCGATTCCGCTCGCGTTTCTTGCCCTGTTCTTCCTGTGGCCGGTCGCTTCGCTCGTTGCGACCGGTCTCGGAGGGGGCATCGTGACCCCCGAGGGTGGCATCTTTAGCGTGCTCTCGAACCCGCGCACGGGGCGGGTGATCGGGCAGACCCTCGCCCAAGCGGGAGCGGGAACAGCGCTCTCGGTCGTGCTCGGCTTGCCGGCGGCCTTCGCGCTCTACCGCATTCGCTTTGTGGGCCAGACCGTTATTCGAGGCCTGCTGACCGTGCCCTTTGTCCTGCCGACCGTGGTCGTTGGCGTTGCTTTCCAGTCGCTTTTCGGGCCGGGCGGCATGCTTTTTGGCCTTGGGCTCGACCAGTCGTTCACCGCGATCGTGCTGGCGCTCGCCTTCTTTAATGTCACGCTCGTCGCCCGCATCGTTGGCGGCTTCTGGCAGTCGCTCGACGAACGGCCTGAGCAGGCCGCACGGATGCTCGGGGCCTCGCCGCTGCGAGCCTGGGCGAGCGTGACCCTGCCACGGCTGCTCCCCGCTATCGGGTCGGCCGCAGCGCTCGTCTTCCTCTTTTGCGCGACGGCGTTTGGCGTCGTACTCGTGCTCGGAGGCAAACAATTCTCGAACATTGAGACCGAGATCTACGGCCTTACGATGCAGTTTCTCGACCTGCAGGGCGCAGCGGTGCTCTCGCTCGTGCAGGCCGTGATCGTGATCATCACCCTCATGGTCTCGGCCCGGTTGCGCACGAGGTACTCGGCAGGTGAACGCCGCACCTCGGGAACCGCAAGGCTCGAGCGTGCAGGTCGTAAACACGCCGCTGTGCTCACCGTCTTCGCCGTCACGGTGCTCACGCTGCACGTGCTTCCGATCCTCTCGCTGGGGGTACGCTCGCTCAGACGCTCAGATGGATCACTGACGTTCGACCACTACCGATTTCTCGTCGATCCGCCAGAAGAATCGCCTCTTGCCACCACGGTATTTGAGGCGCTCTGGGTGTCGGTTCGGTTTGCGCTTCTCGCGGCGCTTCTCGCGATGGTCCTGGGCACGCTCATCGCGCTCGTGCTCTCGCGAAGGCCGCGCAGCACGCCTGCAAAGCGGGCTCAGGGCGCCTACGAAATGTTCGTCATGATGCCGCTCGGGGTATCGGCGGTGACGCTCGGCCTCGGGCTCTTGCTCACGATGCACAACCCCCTCGGCCTCGGCATTGACCTGCGGAGTAGCACCGCGCTCATCCCGGTCGCGCAAACGCTCGTCGCCCTGCCACTCGTCATTCGCACGATGCTTCCGGTGCTGCGTTCAGTGAGCCCCAGGCAGCTCGACGCGGCGACGCTGCTCGGGGCATCGCCCGCACGGGTGTTTCGCACGATCGAGCTGCCCGCGCTCAGCCGAGCCTTCGGGCTCTCAATCGGCTTTGCCTTTGCGACCTCGCTCGGTGAGTTTGGCGCGACTTCGTTTCTTGTGCGCAGCGGCTCAGAAACGCTTCCCGTGGTCATCTCGCAGCTTGTCTCGCACCAGGCAGCCTCGAGTTACGGCACAGGGCTCGCTGCGGCAATGGTGCTCGGCCTCGCGACGAGCGTCGTGATGCTCTTGGCCGAGGGTTGGCGTGTGACCGAACACGCGGGAGGATGGTAACGATGACAGCCAAAACCGGCCTCGAAGTGATGGGGGCAACCGTAACGTTTGACGCAGAAACGGTCGTGCGCGATCTGAGCCTCAGCCTTGCCGAGGGTGAGGTCGTGGCGATTCTCGGGCCATCGGGCTGCGGCAAGTCGACACTGCTGCGTGCGATCGCTGGGCTCGAGCCGCTCGCAGAGGGCACCGTGCTGTGGGGCGGCGAAGACCTCGCCAGAATCGCGCCGCACCGACGCGGCTTCGGGCTCATGTTTCAAGACGGCCAGCTCTTCTCGCACCTGAGCGTCGCCGAGAACGTCGCCTACGGGCTGCGGGTCAAGGGCATGGGGCGAGACGATCGTGCCGCGCGCGTTGCTGAGATGCTCGGCCTCGTGGGCCTTGCCGACGCCGCCGAGCGGCCTGTCACCGAGCTCTCCGGTGGGCAGCAGCAGCGCGTCGCGCTCGCGAGGTCGCTCGCGCCATCGCCCAAATTGCTCATGCTTGACGAACCCCTCTCGGCGCTCGACCGTGAACTGCGTGAGCAGCTTGCGGGCGATCTCGCCACGTTACTGAGGCAAACCCGCACCACGGCCATTCTCGTGACCCACGACGAGGCTGAAGCCACCCGCATCGCCGACCGGGTGTTGCGCATGGCCGGGGGAGAGCTGGTCGCGTGAACCCTCTACTGCACGCCGAACAGGCGTGGCAAACCCTTGGCAAGCCGCGCGCCGGAGTCGTCATCATCGACGGCCGATCGGGGTCGGGTAAGACCTCGCTCGCCGCGTCGCTCGCCCCGCTCATGGGGGCCGAGAGGCTGCACATGGACGACCTGTACGAGGGGTGGCAAGGCCTCCTCGCGGCTCCCGCAACGCTCGTGCGGGCGCTTGAGACGGGTCGTTACCGCCGGTACGACTGGCACCTCGGCGCCTTCGCTGAGACGCGAGAGCTCGATCGCGACGCTCCGCTCATTATTGAGGGGTGCGGATCGCTCACCCGTGAGACCCTCGACGCCGCAGCGGTGTTCGGCGGTCAGGTGTTGAGCATCTGGCTTGAATGCCCACTCGACGTGCGCAAAAGTCGAGCCATTGCCCGCGACGGCAACGCGTTCGAGCCGTACTGGGAAGACTGGGCCAGCCAGGAGGCGGAGCATATACGGCGGGAAACGCCAGAGCGTCTTGCCGGTCACCACTTTTCGACGGCGCACACGGCAGAGGTTGCCTCGTAAGACTGTGCGAAGCGGCAACTCCCGTGGCGTCGCATCGACTAGAATGGGGAGGTGCTTAAGATCGTGGTGCTCATCTCTGGCGGTGGATCGAACCTCAAGGCTCTGCTCGAAGCGGCCGATGCCGGTGGTGAACCCTTTGAGGTGGTCGCCGTGGGAGCCGATGGTGACGCGGCAGGACTCGCGCACGCGACGTCGCGCGGTATCGAAACCTTCGTGACGAGGCCCAAAGACTACGACGGCAGGCAGGCATGGGGCGAGGCTTTCCTTGCCGAGATTGAACGATTCTCACCCGACCTTGTGGTCAGTGCCGGCCTTATGCGCATTTTGCCAGAGGGGGTGGTCTCGGCGCTCAGCCCGAACCTCATCAATACCCACCCGGCGCTCCTTCCGCTCTACCCGGGCGCGCACGCCGTACGCGATGCGCTCGCCGCGGGGGCAACCGAGACCGGGGTGACCGTGCACGTGATCGACGCGGGTGTCGATACCGGGCCGGTCATCAACCAGCGGTCTGTTCAGGTGCTCCCGAACGAGACCGAAGATGAACTTCACGAACGAATCAAAGAGGTGGAGCGACCGCTCCTGCTGCAAACCGTTCGTGACATCGCAAGCGGCGCTGTGACGCTTGGCGAGTGAACGAGGAATGACCAACGCCTGAATGTGTGAGGAGAAACACCATGGCAGTTCAGAGTAAAGACGCGTCGCTCTACGAGCATCGCGACACCATTGCGGTGCGGCGCGCGCTCATCTCGGTGAGTGACAAGACCGGGCTCGAAGAGCTCGCTCGCGGGCTCGGTGAAGCCGGCGTCGAGATTGTTTCAACCGGATCGACCGCGCAGCTCATTCGCGATCTCGGCGTTGCCGTGACCGATGTCGCCGACGTGACCGGCTTTCAAGAGGCCCTCGACGGGCGTGTGAAGACGCTGCACCCCGCGGTGCACGCGGGTCTGCTCGCCGATCTTCGCCTCGCCGATCACCGCGAACAGCTCAAAGCGCTTGAGATTGAGCCTTTTGAACTCGTGATCGTGAACCTGTACCCCTTCGACGAGACGGTCGCCGCGGGCAAGCCTGCCGCCGACATCATCGAGAACGTCGATATCGGGGGCCCCGCGATGGTTCGCGCTACCGCGAAGAACCACGCGAACACCGCGATTGTCGTTTCTCCCTCTCGCTACCCGCAGGTGCTCGAAGCGGTCGCCGCTGGCGGCACTGACCTTGAGCTGCGCCGCTCACTGGCGACCGAGGCGTTTGTGCACACGGCGCAGTATGACGCATCGGTTGCAAACTGGTTCTTTGAGCAGGAGGAGCTCGGTTGGGCTCCCGCCGAGGCGAGCGAGGCTGCAGCCGACGAGGGCGACTCGATTGACGGCATTTTCGAAGACCCCGATGCTTTCGTGGGCTACGAGATCTTCGGGCTGCGTGACTCGGTGCTGCGCTACGGCGAGAACAGCCACCAGCGTGGCGCACTCTTCACTGAGACCGAGGGGTCGGGCATCGCCCAGGCAACCCAGTTGAGCGGCAAAGAGATGTCGTACAACAACTACGTTGATGCTGATGCTGCTCTGCGCGCGGCGTTCGACCATGAGCGCCCCGCCGTCGCGATTATTAAGCACGCGAACCCCTGCGGCGTTGCCGTCGCTCCTGAAGCGAGCACCTCGCCAATCGCCGATGCCCACCGACTCGCGCACGAGTGCGACCCGGTCTCGGCATTCGGTGGGGTCATCGCGGCGAACCGCGTCGTGACGAAAGACATGGCAGAGACCGTCTCGGCGATCTTCACCGAGGTCATCGTGGCCCCTGGCTTCGAGCCCGAGGCACTCGCGATCTTGCAGCAGAAGAAGAACCTGCGTTTGCTCGTGCTGCCAGAGAACTTCGCACAAAACCCCGTCGAGATTCGCCAGGTTTCTGGTGGCTTCTTGCTCCAAGAAGCAGACCGTCACTTCGCTCCCGCTGCCGAGTGGCAGCTCGCCGCGGGCGAACCGGCCGACCAGGCGACGCTTCTCGAGCTCGAGTTCGCATGGCGCGCTTCGCGTGCGGTGAAGTCAAACGGCATCATCCTCACGAAAGACGGCGCTTCGGTTGGCGTGGGCATGGGGCAGGTCAACCGCGTTGACTCGTGCCGCCTCGCGGTCGAGCGCGCTGGCGAGGAGCGCGCTCGTGGCGCGGTCGCCGCTTCTGATGCATTCTTCCCGTTCGCCGACGGGCTTCAGGTCCTGCTCGACGCCGGTGTTCGCGCGGTCGTGCAGCCAGGCGGTTCGGTGCGCGACGAAGAGGTCATCGCTGCTGCGAAGGAGGCGGGCGTGACCATGTACTTCACTGGTGAGCGCCACTTCTTCCACTAGGCAATTCACAAAGCGGCTGGCAACGCGAAAGCGCTGTTGCCAGCCGCTTTGTGCTGTCAGAGGGTGCCCGAATACTGAGCTTCGGCGAGGTGCACGGGTCATGTGAGCGTGTTTGCTTGCGCTTCTTGCGCCGGAGGTAGAAGATAGGAAACTGTGCGGGCTTCACATCCCGCCGGCTACACAGCGCGAAGGGGCGATGAACAAGCCCGGTCGCGATACCTCAAGCGTAAGGACCTTCAATGTTGAAATCTGGGCCAGGGCTTGCCAAAGGCGCCACTCTCAAACGTAGTCTTGGCCTGTGGGCTATCGTGGGGCTTGGCCTCGGGTACATGACCCCAACGGTTGTTTTCGATACCTTCGGCATGGTGGCCCGCGACACGAACAACGTTGTTCCTCTCGCATACCTGGTCGCCCTGATCGTCATGATCTTCACCGCCGTGAGCTACGGCAAAATGTCGGGTGCGATTCCGAGCGCCGGCTCGGCATACACATACGTGCGCGAATCGATGCACCCGAACGTCGGGTTCATGGTGGGCTGGACGTCGCTGATCGACTACATGCTGTTGCCCATGGTCAACTGCCTCATCATTCGAAGCTACCTCGAGGCCATCTTCCCAACGGTTCCGGGGTGGATCTGGGTGGTTCTGTACTGCCTGTTCGTCACCACGATCATCTACCTGACCATGCAGGGAACCTCGAACGTGAACATGATTCTGCTCGTGTTCTCGATCATCGTCATGGTTGTCTTCGTCTTCATGGTGATCGTGCAGCTGCGCGGTGGCGAGGGAATCGGCACGCTCGCCTCGGCACAACCCTTCTTCCACGATGGCGTCACCATGAGCGCGGTGCTCATGGGCTCGACGGTCGTGTGCTTCTCGTTCATCGGCTTTGACGCCGTGACAATGTATGCCGAAGAGGCAAAGACCCCGAAGATCATGCCGAGAGCTATTCTGCTGACGGTCGTCATCGGCGGCGCGATCTTCCTCATCGCCGGCTACTTCTCGCAGCTGCGCTTTCCCGACTGGAACGTGTTCGCTCCCGGTGGCGACATGCAGTACGTTGAAGACAGCACCCTGCCGCTCATCGGCCAGGAAGTGGGCGGCAACGTGCTGCAGGCCGTGCTCACCGCCGCCGGCTTTGCGGCGACCCTCGCCTCGGGCCTGGCATCGCACGCTTCGGTATCGCGCATGCTGCTCGTCATGGGCCGCAACAACGTGCTGCCGAAGAAGGTTTTTGGGTACATCAACCCCAAGACCCACACCCCGACCTTCAACATCGTGCTCACGGGCCTCATCAGTATGCTGGCCATCGCCTTCACCCTCGAGATGATCGCTGCCTTCATTAACTACGGAGCGCTCATCGCCTTCACCGCGGTAAACCTCTCGGTCATCGCGTGGTTTGCGGTGCGGCAGGGCCGACGAAAGACCCCGAAAGACATCTTCAAGTACATCGTCATGCCCGGTATCGGCATGGTACTCACGGGCGTGCTCTGGGCTCACCTGCACCTTGACGCTCTCATCGGCGGCGTCATCTGGACGGTTCTCGGCTTCATCTACCTCCTGTACATCACCCGCTTCTTCAAGCGCAAGGTTGCTGGATTCGATGAGATTCAGCCGGTGACGGGCTACAACAAGGTTCCGCTCGACACCGAATAAGCGCGACCCTCTCGCGACACCTGGCCCCGGTTTGACTATTCGAACCGGGGCTTTGTCGTTCTCGTGAGCGGGGTGATCCGCTGCAATTCTCAGCGCGTTTACAGCACTTCATGTCGAGCCTTCCAGACAACAGCAAACTACCAGCGCGGTGCCTGAAACGAGGAGTAGTGTGGCAAACGCCGCGCAGGGGCGTGGCCCGAGGCGCCAGGTGCGCAGCTGATTTCGCCCAAGCCGAAAGGACCGACCGATGCCCACACCGCGGCCCCGCGTCGTCACCGTGCTCTGGCACATTCCAGAAAATATCGGTGGCATGACCTCTGCGGCGCTCACTCGCTCATCGTTGCTTGCCGAGCAGGGCTTCGACTGCGAATTCATCGTGTGCGCGCCGTTACGAGACGCAGAGGCCGACCTCGCACGGCTTGCAGCCCACGAAGCGTTTCCTGTGGGCAGCCGCATCGTTCACCTCTGGGATATCGTTGCTGAAACTCCGTGGAAGGGCACGACGCCCGCCTCCTTCGATGAGCCACTGCCTGCCGGCGGAGCCGACGTTGAAGCGTGGAGCGTTGGCGGATCGGTGCGGGTGCGAACGCGCTACGTGCCCGAGAGTTCTACGGTGCTGCAGCGAGATCACGTGAGGGCCGATGGGACCGTTGCCGTGATCGACCGTCACGACACCCGCAGCCCTGGAACGCCAGGCGGCCGCAGGGTAACCCTCTGCGGTGAGGGCGGGAAACCGGTGAAGAGCTGGAAGAGCATTTGGCCGCTCTACGCCGCTGTGCTCGACGATTATCTCGCTGACGAGCCCGCCGTACTCTTTTTTGACAGTAAAGTGACCGCCCAGTTCGGCCAGCGCTACCGCAGGCCGAATGTTGCAACCGTGCACGTCGTGCACAATCTGCACCTGGCTCCCGGCAAGCGGCCGCCGCTCGCCGCGTTGAACCCCAGCCGTGCGCCCATGATGCGTGAACTCTTCCGATTCGACCGGGTGGTGTGCTCGACCGAGCAGCAACGTGATGACATCGCGGCGCTCGTGAGCCCAAGCCCGACGATTACGGTGATTCCGCCAGCGATTGGTGCTGCCGCTGAGGTGCACGCCGAGAGGCGCGCAGGGCACGGGGTCGTCCTTGCATCGCTTGGCGGCCGGAAGCGGCTTGACCACCTCATTCACGCGGTGGCTCGTGCCCGCGAGATCGCTCCCGAAGCCGACATTACGCTCGATATCTTTGGTTCGGGCGATGCTGAGGCTTCACTGCGTGAGTGCATTGAAACCACAGGGCTCGGTGAGGCGGTGCGCTTGCGCGGCCACCTCGCGGGGGGCAAAAGCGGGTTTGCCGAGGCATCGTGGACGGGCCTCACGAGCACGCACGAGGGCTTCGGGATGGCTGTTGCCGAGGCGATGTCTGCTGGCTGCGTGCCCTTCGCCTACGAGGTTCCCTACGGCCCCGCTGACCTGCTTGGCTGCTTGCCAGAGAACCTCATTGCCGACGGAGACGTCGAGGGGGTGGCGCGGCGCATCGCGAGCTTTGCGTCGGCGCCAGAAACTGAGCGTGAGGCGGCCAGAGAAGCGGTGGTGCGTGCGTCAAAGGCATACCGGCCCGCGCAGCTCTCAGAGCGCTGGGCGCACCTCGTGGCGGATCTCGCGAGTGAGCTCCCGCTCGCCGTCCCGAAGAGCGCGTCGAAGCCAGCCCCGATGCCAGCGTCGCTGCGGCTGAAGCGCAGCGATTCGAGCCTCGATATTCGGGCCGAGTACTGGTGGCCGAAGGGGCGTGAACTCCCGAGCGTGTGCCTCGGGGTGACTGCTCAGAAACCCACCCTCGAATGGCGCGCCCCTGCCGAGGTGCGACGCCTCCCGGGCAACCGCATCGCGGCACGGGTCACGCTACCCGCAGAGAGTTTTTCGGGAGGGCTTACGGCGCACGACGCGAGCATTGTTGAGGTGTTTGGCGAGGGCCGTGCGGCTCGTCGCGAGGTTGTGCACCAGGGAATCGATCTCGCTACCTACGGCACGACCGAGACGGGTGTGCGTGGCGTGCGCCGCTGGGTGAGAGCTCTCAAGAGAACCCTCACCGCAGGCAGCGGGCGTCTCTAGCGCCAGCGCGATCCCCAGTTCTGCGATTCGCCAGCTGGCGAGATGCGCTGAGCGACACCGCGAGGGTTATCATCGCGCAGTTCTGCCGGAAGGAAGACCGCAGCTGCATTCTGGTAGGTCACCGGGCGCTGAAAGCGGCTGATCGCGGCAGTGCCCACCGACGTGCTCGTGTCGAGCGTTGTCGCGGGCCAGGGGCCGCCGTGCGTTTGCGCCGGTGAAACAGCGACGCCGGTTGGCCAGCCGTCAAAGAGCACTCGGCCGGCCTGCAGCGTGATGGCCTCGACGAGTTCGGCGAGGGCGGCGTGGTTGGCGGTTGCCCCGGCCATCTCGTCGTCCGAGAGGTGCACCGTTCCGGTGAGGTTACCCTCGAAGAGCTCGCCCATGAGCGGGGCATAGGCGGTGCCGTCTGGAACCTCTACCAGCAGCGACATGGGGCCAAATACCTCGTGCGTGAGGGTTTCAGCGTGTTCGCGCAGCGTATCAAGTGACATCGCGACGATGGTGGGCGTTGCCCAGCCCTGGCCTTCGTCGTCAAAGCGAATGCCGCCCTCGTGCACGGCGCGTACGCCTGGAGTTCCCATGATGAGCTCACGACGCTCGGCGTAGCCCTGCGCGATGCGCGGGTTGAGCAGCCGGTGCTCAGCAACCGGCGTAGCGGCGGTGTTGAGCGCGGTATCGAGACCGTGCGAGTCGGGAACAAAGACGAACCCCGGCTTCGTGCACAGCTGACCGGCCGAGCCGGACACGCTCGTGACGTAGCCCTCGGCGATGGCGTCGCGGCGCTCGTCGAGGGCGGCCTGGGTGACGAATACGGGGTTGACGCTGCCGAGCTCGCCGTAGAACGGAATGGGGGCGGGGCGAGATTGTGCAATGTCGGCGAGGGCCCTGCCGCCAGCGATCGAGCCGGTAAAGGCGCCGCCCTTGATGCGGGGATCGGTGAGCACTGCGATGCCCTCATCGAAGCCGTGCACCACCTGCATGACGTGCTCAGGCATGCCGGCCTCATCGAGCGCCTCGATCATGACCGCTGCGGTCGCATCAGAGAGCTCTGGGTGTCCCGGGTGTGCCTTCACGATGAGTGGGCAGCCGGCCGCGAGAATCGCCGCCGAGTCGCCACCGGGAACTGAGAAGGCGAAGGGAAAGTTTGACGCTGCAAAGTTCACGACGGGGCCGAGCGGAATGTGCGTGCGGCGCAGGTCTGGACGCACCCCGAGAGCGAAGTGCTCATCGAGCGGATCGACGCGAGCGTCAAGGTAGGCGCCGTCGACGACCGCATCGGCAAACATGCGAATCTGTACGGCCGAGCGGGTCACCTCGCCGCTGAGCCTTGCCTCCGAGAGCCCCGTCTCACGCATCGCGATGGGTACGAGCTCGGCGCTTGCTTGCTCGAGCGCATCGGCCACCCTGACAAGCGCCTTTGCCCTGGCTTCGGGCGTAGTGCGAGCGAAGGGAGTCGCGGCCGCTGCAGCGCGAGCGACGATCTCTTCGAGTGCGGTTGGCAGGGGCGACGTGGCCATGTGAAACTCCTTCGAAAACGGGTATCTCTATTCAATCACTTCGGTGGCTTCAACGCTCGCAAACCGCCGCTGGGGAGGCCTTGCGGTACCTGCTCGGCGGGCTTCGATACCATGGGGGTATGGACATCTTGAAGGATATTTTGGTTGTACTGCATATCATCTGTTTTGCAGTGGTCTTCGGAACGACGCTTGCGCAGCTCTCGAACCTGAAAAAGGGCACCGCTCAGATCACGAAGGGCGCCTTCCACGGCGCCCTCGGCCTTCTCGTCACGGGGCTGGCTCTCGTCGGCATGGTCTATGCGACCGGCGGTGAACCGAACAACGCAAAGATCGGTGCGAAGACGCTGGTGTTGCTACTGCTCATCGTGGTCATCATGGTGAATCGCAAGAAGGAGCGAGTCTCGGGTGGCACCCTCGGCATCATCGCTGGCCTCAGCGCTGTGAATGTCGCACTCGCCGTTATCTGGTAGAGCCGTTCTTACTCTCGTTCGGAGCTTTCGGTAAGACCGACAGAACGAAGGCCGCGCCGTCTTGCTGCATCCCGTTGGAGTAGTAAGCGACGTGGCCTTCTTCGTTCAGGCTACGCTGCGACTGGCAGATGAAGTCGTCGGCGACGCAGAAGCTCTTTGCGCGAGAGGCGTAGTCGTCGAGTGATCCCTCAGCGCGAGCAAGGAGGCCGCTGACCTCTGGCGAGTAGTCACCCTCGCCAAAGGGATCGCTACCCACGAAGCGCGGGTCGGCGTAGAGCACGACGGCACTAATGCGTTCGCTTGCCTCTTCGTCGACGACGCCGACGGTCTCACCGATGAGTCGGCCCTCGGGGCCCTGCAGAGCCTCGCCGACGACGAGCGCCCCTTGCGAGTAGCCGAGCAACACCGTGTGCTGATCAGGGCAGAGGTCAGCTTGCTGGTTGAGGGTATCGACGAGCATGCGAATGCCAATGGTCGCGCTCTCTTTAATGTTCCCGTCTGCCGGGTAATCGAGATCGACTCGCTCGACCTCGCCCTTGCGCTCGCTCGTGATCTTCTTCGCAACGGGTGAGAGGAGCTGGCGTGACGATGGCTCTCCGGTGCCCCGCACGGTCAGCACGAGTGATGCAGAACAGTCGATGGGGTCGACAACTGGTTCTGGATCGACCTCGGCATCGAGCTCCTCTGCAGCTTCGGCAGGGGTCGGGTCTTCAGCGACCTCGGCGAGTTGCTCGGCCGAGACCTCTGGCGTCGGCGGGGTACTGCATCCCGCGATCAGCGCGGCCAGAGCCCCTGCGAGGCTCAGTGCGGCAGCTCGGGTGCGCTGACGCTGAGCTCTGTGTAGTTGGGGTTGGATAGCGGTTCGGGGGAGGGCAGTCGATGGTTGCGGCATTAGTCGACGATGCGGGCGAGCTTGCCGATTTCTTTATCAGCCTCGTTGAAGATGGTGAGAATTTCGCCGTCGATGGTTGCCGACTCTCCCTTCGAGAGCCAATCGTCGACCCCCTCACAGAACATCATGGTTGAGGCGAGGCCACCGAACACAATCTTGCCGTTTTCTTCGGTATAGCTGCCCATGAGGTTGTTGCAACCGTCGGTACCGTGCATTGAGCCGTTGTCTTCAAAGACCAACGCTGGCCCCGTGGCATCGTCTGGGGTGCCCCAGCTGCCGACCACCGACTGCTCTGCGCTCCCTGCACACGAGACAAGAGCGAAAGAGGCAAGGCACAGGGCCCCGGCTGCGAGAATGCGTTGTACCTTCATGGTGGTTACGATACTCCCTTATCTTGAACGCGCCTCGGGAACGACTGATAAAAACGTGAGGGCCGGGGCAAAGATGCCCCGGCCCTCACGTGCCTATCGCGTGTTCTTAGATATCAAGCGCCCTGCGAATAAGGTCTTCTTGCTCGACCGCGTGAACCTTGGCGAGACCCGTTGAGGGGGCTGCCGAGGCGGGGCGTGAGATGAGGCGAACGCCTCGTGTGCCCTGGTACTTCACGAACTCGAGCGAGACAAACGGCCATGCGCCCTGGTTTTCCGGCTCGTCCTGAACCCAAACGAACTCTGCCGAGCGCGGGTAAGTCGAGAGAATCGTGCGAATTGCATCGACCGGGGTCGGGTAGTACTGCTCGACGCGAACGAGCGCGACCCGGGGGTCTGGCTGCTTCTCGAGCGCCGCCCGGAGGTCGTAGTACGTCTTGCCCGAGACCATGATGACGCGCTCGACCTGGCTCTTGTCGTTGATTTGCGCGTCGTCGATGACCTCTTGGAACGTGCCCTGCGTGAAGTCTTCAACCGACGAGGTCGCACTGCGCAGGCGCAGCATCGACTTCGGGGTGAAGACGATGAGCGGTTTGCGTGGGCGCTGGTAGGCCTGACGACGTAGCAGGTGGAAGTAGTTTGCCGGCGTCGATGGGCGTGCCACGATCATGTTGTCTTCGGCACACAGCTGCAGGTAGCGCTCGATACGAGCCGACGAGTGGTCAGGGCCCTGACCCTCGTAGCCGTGCGGCAGCAGCATGACGACCGATGAACTCTGGCCCCACTTCTGCTCGGCCGACGAGATGAACTCGTCGATGACCGTCTGGGCGCCGTTGGCGAAGTCACCGAACTGTGCCTCCCACACGACGAGAGCGTCTTCGCGCTGCAACGAGTAACCGTACTCGTACGCAAGCGCTGCGTACTCTGAAAGCAGCGAGTCATAGATCCAGAAGCGAGCCTGCTGCTCGCTGAGGTTCATGAGTGGCAGCCATTCCTGACCGTTCTTACGGTCGTGGAACACCGCGTGACGCTGCGCAAAGGTACCGCGACGGGCATCCTGACCGGCGAAGCGCACCGCGGTGCCCTCGACGAGCAGTGAACCGAGCGCGAGCAACTCGCCGAAGCCCCAGTCGATGTTGCCTGAGCGGCTCATCTCGACGCGCTTGTTGAGCAGCTGCTGCAGCTTCGTGTGCACGGTAAAGCCGGTTGGCTTATTGGCGTGCGCATCGCCGACGAGTTCGACAACGCTGCGGTCGACCGCGGTCGGCACCTGGCTCACCGGAATGGTCGAGGTCACAGGAGCGTTGCCATCGATGACGGGGATCGAGGCGGTCTCGGCCGCGTGCGTCTCCATAAACGCCTGCTCGAGGCGGTTCTGGAAGTCGTCCTGCGCTCCCTGGTATTCCTCTTCGGTGATATCGCCACGGGCAACCAGCGTCGACGAGTAGATCTTTCGCGAGCTACGCTTCGCGTCGATCAGGTCGTACATGAGCGGCTGGGTCATCGAGGGGTCGTCGCCCTCGTTGTGGCCGCGGAGACGGTAGCTGATGAGGTCGATGATGACGTCAACGTGGAACTTCTGGCGGAACTCGTATGCGAGCTTGGCCACGCGCACGACTGACTCGGGGTCATCGCCATTCACGTGGAAGATTGGCGCCTGAATGACCTTGCCAATGTCGGTCGAGTAAGCACCCGAGCGTGAGTCCTGCGGAAGCGTCGTGAAGCCGACCTGGTTATTAATGACCACGTGGATCGTGCCGCCGGTGCGGTAGCCGCGTAGCTGCGACATCTGCAAGGTTTCGTAGACAACACCCTGGCCAGCCATCGCGGCATCACCGTGGAGCAGGATGGGGAGCGTCGTGAACGAGCCGATGGGCTTCAGGTCTTGCTTCGCGCGAACGATGCCCTCGAGCACGCCGTTGACGGTCTCAAGGTGCGAAGGGTTCGCGGCGAGGTAGATCGGTACCTGCTTGCCGGTCGGCGAGGTGAAAGTACCCTCGGTGCCGAGGTGGTACTTGACGTCACCCGAACGCTTGCCGACCGCGAAGTTGCCCTCGAACTCGCCGAAGATCTGGCCGTATGACTTGCCAGCGATGTTGGCGAGCACGTTGAGACGGCCGCGGTGGGCCATACCGATGTCGACGCTGTCGACGCCGTCTTCTGCAGCGTCTGAGAGCATTGCATCGAGGAACGGAATGACCGACTCGCTGCCCTCGAGGCTGAAGCGCTTCTGGCCAACATACTTGGTCTGGAGGAAAGTCTCGAAGGCCTCAGCCTGGTTGAGCTTCTCGAGAATGCGCATCTGCTCGTCGCGGTCTGGCTTGACCCAGGGAACCTCGACCTGCTCACGAATCCAGAGACGCTGCTCAGGGTCCTGAATGTGCATGTACTCGATGCCGATCTTGCGGCAGTACGAATCGCGGAGCACTCCGAGCAGGTCACGCAACTGCATGCGGTCCTTGCCGCCGATGCCGCCCGTGACGAACTCGCGATCGAGGTCCCAGAACGTGAGACCGTGTGACTCGATCTCGAGGTCTGGGTGTGAACGCTGTTCGTACTCGAGTGGGTTGGTGTCGGCCATGAGGTGGCCGCGCACGCGGAACGCGTTGATGAGGTCTTGCACGCGGGCCGACTTATCGATCGCGCCGTGCAGGTCGATGTGAATGTCGGTCGCCCAGGTGATGGGTGCGTATGGAATACGCAGTGCCTCGAAGATCTCCTGGTAGAAGTTGTGACCGCCCGTGAGGCGCTCGTGCACAATCTTCAGGAACTCACCCGAGCCTGCACCCTGAATGACACGGTGGTCGTAGGTGCTCGTGAGCGTGATGGTCTTGCCGATACCGAGGTTCTGCAGAACCTCGGGTGACGAGCCCTGGAACTCAGCGGGGTACTCAAGCGCACCCGCACCGATGATGCAACCCTGGCCTTCCATGAGGCGCGGGACCGAGTGAACGGTGCCGATGCCGCCGGGGTTCGTCAGGCTGATGGTCGTGCCCTGGTAATCATCAACACCGAGCTTGCCCTTGCGGGCACGGGTGACGAGATCTTCGTAAGCGTCGAGGAACTCGTTGAAGTCGAGGGTCTCTGCGCGTTTGATCGAGGGAACGACGAGCGTGCGGGTGCCGTCGGGCTTCGGCAGGTCAATGGCGATACCGAGGGCGACGTGTGCTGGAACAATGAGGGAGGGCTTGCCGTCGACAACACCGTAAGCAACGTTCTGGCTGGGGAACTCTTTCAGTGTCTGTACGATAGCCCAGCCGATGAGGTGGGTGAACGATACCTTGCCGCCGCGAGTGCGGCGCATGTGGTTGTTCATGACGATACGGTTATCGATCATGAGCTTTGCGGGAACCGTGCGAACACTCGTGGCGGTGGGAACCTTGAGGCTCTCGTCCATGTTCTGCGCGACGATCTTTGCCACGCCCTTCAGCGCTGAGGTGGTGGGCTCGTCATTGTCAGGCTCGGCGGGGGCAGCTGCGGGCTTCGAACGCCTCGCTTCTGCGGGAATCGGGGTGACCTTCGGCTGACGCGCCGTGGTTCTTGCCTCGATCGTGCCTGTTTGAGGAGCCGCTGGAGGAGAAGCGGCTGCAGCGGGAGCAGCCGGGGTAGAAGCCTGGGGCGCCGCCTGTGCGGGTGCGGCGGGAGCGGGAGCCTCGGCGGCGGGTGCGGCCCCGCCTCCGCCAGCTGCAACTTTCGCGCCATACTCTTCGAGGGTGGGCCACCAGGATTTATCTACCTGTGACTTATCTTTAACGTATTGCTTGTACAACTCTTCAACGAGCCAAGCGTTAGCGCCGAAATCTTCTGAGATGCCACCGTCTCCGGTGCCTCCCGATTGCACAGCCAAACTGATGTTCCTCTCTGTTGTGCAGACACTGCACGTTAGATGATGTTGGGGTGCCCACCTAGTTGTGGATCGCCACCTACTAGCCTACGTCAGTTTTGCTCACAATGCACCATGGACAATCAGCTGAAGCTCGATCTTCGCACCATGGCACGGTAGCGTGTGAACTATGCAGTTTCTTGACTCCGGAATCCACGGTGATCTCACCTATTCAGACGTCTTTCTTGTGCCAAGCTTGAGTGATGTCACGAGCCGATACGAGGTCGATCTTGGCCCCGGCGACGGCACCGGCATGACGATCCCGCTCATCGCGTCAAACATGAATGCGGTGACTGGCCCGCGTCTCGCGGCCACGATCGCGAGGCGAGGCGGTATTGGCGTCTTGCCACAGGATATGGGGCCTGCAGATTTGCTGGGTGCGATCCGGTGGGTCAAAGCGCAGTCTGCGCTCTGGGACAGCCCGTATCGCGCGAGTGCCGACACGACCGTTGGTGAGGCGCTCACCCGTTTGCCCGCGACCCGTGGGTTTGCGTTCGTCGTGACCGAGGGCGACGAAGATCTCGGGGTGGTTCCCGCTGAGCTGCTCGCAACGGTCGACCGTCACAGCACCCTGGGGCAGCTTTCACAGAGCGGGTGGCTCGCGCTCGAGGCCGAGACGATCACCGACGGTGAGAAAGCCTACGAGGCACTCGCCGCAACGAACCACGCCTTTGCGCTTGTCGTGCGCCGCGGTCACATCATCGGCACGATTTCTGACAAGACTGCCGTGCGCAGCACCGTCTATACCCCGAACGTGAATACGCAGGGAACCCTCGGTCTCGCGGTCGCCGTTGGCATCAACGGCGACGTGACCGGCCGAGCAAAAGCCCTCGTCGAGGCCGGCGTTGACGTGCTCGTGCTCGATACCGCTCATGGGCACCAGCGCGCCATGGTACAGGCAGTCGAGGCTGTCGCTGGACTCGACCTCGGGGTGCCCATTGTTGCCGGCAACGTCGTCACCGCTCAGGCGACCAACGACCTCGTCCAGGCGGGGGCAAACATCGTCAAAGTTGGGGTTGGCCCCGGCGCAATGTGCACGACGCGCATGATGACGGCTGTCGGACGCCCCCAATTCTCGGCGGTTCTCGAGGCTGCCGAAGCGGCCCGAGCTGCGGGTGCTCACGTCTGGGCTGACGGAGGAGTGCAGTTCCCGCGCGACGTCGCGCTCGCGCTCGCCGCGGGAGCCCGTGGCGTGATGATCGGGTCTTGGTTTGCGGGCAACATCGAGTCGCCCGGAGAGATTCAGCGCGAGCCAGACGGCGAACTCTTTAAGACCAACTGGGGCATGGCGTCAACCAAGGCGGTCACCGAACGCTTCGCTCGGCTCAGTGCCTTTGAACGTGCCCGCAAAGCGATGTTCTCTGAGGGCATTAGCGAGAGCCGTGTGAAGCTTGACCCAGAACGTCCCTCTATTGAAGACAGCATTGACGCGATCACGGCCGGAGTGCGCTCGTCAATGACTTACGCGGGGGCGCGAGATATTGAGGCGTTCCACGAGCGAGCCGTCGTAGGAGTGCAGTCGGCCGCCGGTTACGAAGAAGGTCGGGCGCGCGAGCGCATTTCACGATAAACTGCAAATAATTATGAGAAGATCATCGAATTCCGACGACCCTCCGAGTAGCAACTCACTCGAGCCCACGCGGGGGTACCGCGCATGAACGAGTGGATTCTGCTCGCTATCGGCCTTGTGCTTACCCTTGGCACGGGCGTTTTCGTTGCGAGCGAGTTCTCGCTCGTGGCCCTCGAACGCGCTGCTCTTGAACGGCGCAGAAGCGCGGGGGAGCGCGGGCTCGGCTCAGTGCTCAAAGCGCTCTCAACCACCTCGACGCAGCTCTCGAGCGCACAGCTTGGTATTACGCTCACGACCCTGCTCGCGGGCTTCACCCTTGAACCAGCGCTCAGTACTATGCTCAACGCGCCGCTCGGTGCGCTCGGCATCAGCGACGCTGTGCTCCCGGTCATTACGGTGCCGCTCGCGGTGGCAATCGCGACGCTGCTCTCGATGATTTTCGGCGAGCTCGTGCCCAAGAACTTCGCGATCGCGAAGCCGCTTGAAACGGCGAAGATTGTCTCGCCGCTGCAGCTCGGCTTTACCGCGATTTTCAAACCCGCCGTGCTCGGTCTGAACGGCAGCGCCAACTGGTTTTTGCGTAAGGTCGGTATCGAGCCAAAAGAGGAGCTCTCGAGCGCACGTACCGCCCAAGAGCTTTCGTCGCTCGTGCGTCACTCGGCCAATACCGGCCTGCTCGAAGAAGACACCGCCGATCTCATCGGGCGCACGCTGCGCTTCTCAGAGCGAAACGCGATCGACGTTATGACGCCGAGGCTCAAAATGGAGAGTCTGCACAAACTCGACTCTGCCCAGAGCGTCATCGACCTCGCGGGTAAGACCGGTTTCTCACGCTTTCCCGTGATTGACGAAGACCGAGACGACGTCGTCGGCGTCGTGCACCTGAAACAAGCGGTCGGAGTGCCGCGTGAAAAGCGTCAAGAGGTTCCCGTTGCGGCCCTCTCCGATGATGCGCCGCGCGTTCCCGAGACGATGCCACTCGACGTGCTGCTCGGCGAACTGCGCAACCAGGGGTTTCAAATCGCCATCGTGGTCGACGAATATGGCGGCACCTCAGGCATGGTGACGCTCGAAGACCTCGTCGAAGAGCTCATCGGTGAGGTCGCAGACGAACACGACCGCGACTCAGTCGAGATCTCGCAGCGCGGTGACCACATCGAGTTTCCCGCCGACCTCCGGCCCGACGAAGTTCTCGCCCAGACGAGCATCGTGGTCCCTGAACGGCCCGAATACGACACCGTTGCTGGGTATGTCGTCTATGAGCTGGGGCGAATGCCGCAGCAGGGCGACAGCGTGACGGTTCCCGAGGGAACACTGACGGTGCAGAAGATGGATGGAATGCGAGTGGATCGCCTGCTCTTCACGAGAGCAACAGAAACCCAGGGAGGTGCGAGCGATGAGTGAGTGGTCAGGTATTCTCTGGCTCTTCGTACTGCTACTCGCGAATGCCTTTTTCGTGGCCGCTGAGTTCGCGGTTATTTCTGCGAGGCGCTCGCAAATCGAGCCACGCGCAGAAGCGGGTGAGAAGCGCGCCAAGACGGCACTGTACGCGATGGAGCACGCGACCCTCATGCTCGCGACGAGCCAACTCGGCATTACGGTGTGTTCGCTCGTTATCCTGAACGTTTCTGAACCCGCGATCCACCACCTTCTCGAGGGGCCGCTCGAATGGACCGGTATGAGCGCGAACATGGTGTCGATTATCGGCTTCATCATCACTCTCGTGCTCGTCACATACCTGCACGTCGTGGTCGGCGAGATGATCCCGAAGAACGCGGCGTTTAGCGTGCCAGATCGTGCGGTGCTCATTCTTGCACCCCCGCTCGTCGCGGTTTCTCGGGTGTTCGGGCTCTTGATCAAGGGACTGAACGCTATTGCCAATGGCATTCTGCGCCTGTTCGGTGTTGAGCCAAAGAGCGAGACGAACAGTAGCTACACCCTTGAAGAGGTTGCAACGATCGTGAGTCACTCGCAAGAGGAAGGCCTGCTCGAAGACCGCAGCGGCGCCCTGACCGCAGCGTTTGACTTCACGCAGAAGAACGCCGAGCGGGTTGCCGTTTCGCGAGACGCCCTCGTGACCATCTCTCACCTCTCATCGCCTGACGAGGTCGAGCAGACCGTCGCGAAACACGGCTTCTCGCGGTACATCGTGACCGACGAGCACGATTCGCTCGTTGGCTACGTGCACATTAAAGACCTCATTCGCATTGCGCCTGAACGCGCCAGCGATCCGATTCCCGCCAAACGCATCAGGCAGTTGCTCGATGTGCCCGCAGACGCGGTGGTGGGCGACGTTGTCGCGCTCATGCAGCAGGAGGGAACACACCTCGCACGGGTTACCGCTGCTGAGGGTGAAGAGGTAGGCGTACTCTTCCTCGAAGACGTGATTGAGGAGCTCGTGGGAGAGGTGCACGACGCCACGCGTCGTAAGCGCTTCGACTAAGCCGCTCCGCTGAGCTGTTCGGGCCTCTAGCCTTCGGGCTGGGGGCCCGTTTACTGTTGGTCGTTCTCTGAAGCGTTCTCGTCGCTCTGCTTAGCCTCGGGGCTCTCAGCGCCTTTGTCGCCCGACTCTTTCTCAGCGCCCTCACCCTCGTGGGCTGAGGAAGGCTGGTCAAAGGTCGCGAGCGGTTCGAGCACGAGTTCAAGACGAACCGTGCGTGCAGAAAGCTGCCCCTCGGTGACAAACGAATCGGGCAGATCGAAAGAAGCCTCGGCGTGTGAACCGTCTTCAGAGAACTGTGGGGTGAAGAGCACGCGAGTATCGGGGTACGTTGCCGATGGGGTGATGAGCGTGCCAATGGCGCCAAACGACTCCAGCGGTTCGCCACGGCGTTCATAGAGCGCTGGCTCGGTGAGCACGAATCGCAGGTCGTCCTGCGACTCAAGCGAGGCAACGAGCTCGATGCTCGTCACGATGCCGTCACTCGTTACGATCGTTCCTGAGGCCTCTCTCAGCAGTTCTGAGGGGGCCGCAGCATTTTCTGGTGAAGCTTCTGGGTCGTGTTCGGGGGCTTCGACCGAGCCGCGAATCGAGTAGGTGGTGCTCGTCACCGGCGCGAGCAGGCTTGCGTCGGCGTTAAAGCTACGCACCGCGTGGTCGGCAACCTCGGCCACTTCTGTGCACCCGGTGAAAAGAAGGGTGCCAACACTGCACCAGCAGCCCATGAGAAGCGTGCGCCTAAGCGGGGCTCTCTTGCTGTGGTGCGACCTGGAGGTGACGAAGAAGTTCATATCTCTCATAGCGTAAGGCCCGCACCTTGACGCAGACGGAGAAGAGGCTGAACGTTGCCTACTCGTTGGCTGCGTGCCCGATGAGTCGTGAGAGGTGTTCGCCAACGACATCAAACTCAATGAGGAAGGCGTCGTGGCCGTAAGGGGAGTCGATGACGGTGGGCACGTCGCCGTCGATGTTTCCGGGAACGAGCCTTGCGATTTCTTCTTGCCCCTCGAGTGTGAACAGCCTGTCGGTGGTGATGCCGATCACGAGTGTCGGTACGGTTACTTCGCCGAGCGTTCGTTCGACCCCGCCACGGCCTCGGCCAATGTCGTGTGAGTTCATGGCTTCGACGAGCGTGAGGTAGCTCCCAGCGTCGAAGCGTCTGGTGAACTTGTTGCCGTGGAAGTCGAGGTATGACTCAACGGCGAAGCGGCCGCCGTTTCCGAGCGGGCTGCGCGCCGACTGCCACGAACGGCCGAACCGTGCGTTGAGCTCAGTATTACTGCGGTAGTTGAGCAGGGCCATGCGTCGGGCCGTCGCGAGCCCATTGTGCGGGCCGAGGCCGTCGGGTGAGTCGTAGTAGTTGCCGCCGCGGTAGTAAGGATCAGAGCGGATCGCTTCGAGCTGCACGAGGTTGAACCCGATGTGGTCGGCGGTCAAAATTGGAGGAGCCGCGATGACGGCGAGACGTTCGAGTCGCTCGGGATGCGTTACCGCCCACTCGAGGGCGTGCATGCCGCCCATTGAACCGCCGATGACCGTGTGGAACGTTTCGATGCCGAGGTGTTCGCGCAGCTTTTCGGTGGCCGCCACCTGGTCGCGGATCGTGAGGTAGGGAAAATTGCCGCCCCACTCGACACCGTTTGGTGCGAGTGAAGCGGGCCCGGTAGTGCCCTGGCAGCCACCGAGCACGTTGGGGGCGATGATGCAGAACCTGTCGGTGTCGAGCGCCTTGCCCGGACCAACGATCTCGGCCCACCACCCGTCGGTCGCGTGGCCTCGGCCCGCGTCGCCGACGAGGTGGCTGTCACCGGTCAGGGCGTGAAAAACGAGGATGGCATTGCTACCATCGTCGTTCAGTGTGCCGAAGGTTTCGTAGGCCATGCGCACGTGAGGAATGACCTCGCGCGACTCTGTTGTGAGAGGGCCAAGGTTTGCGAACTGGCGGTTACCCGTGGGGTCACCCTCACGCCACCCTCCCGTGATGGGAGGGCGGCCGATGAGGGCCCTGAGCTGAGCATCAGTGATGAAGTCAGTGGGAAAGGAATCTTCGGGTGTTTGCCAATCCATCGAGCGTTATGCTCCCTGCGCGACGACCTCGCGGGCGGCAGCAAAGCCAACCTCAAGGTCTGCCTGAATGTCAGCGAGCGATTCGATGCCTACCGAGAGTCGCACGAGGCCCGGCGTCACGCCAGCCTGCAGCTGCTCTTCGGGGCTGAGCTGAGAGTGCGTGGTTGAAGCAGGGTGAATGACGAGGCTGCGCACGTCGCCAATGTTTGCGACGTGGCTGAACAGCTCAAGGTTGTTAACGAACGCTTTGCCTGCCTCGACGCCGCCCTTGAGCTCGAACGAGAGAACCGCGCCCACGCCCTTAGGCGCGTACTTGTTGGCTGCTGCGTACCACGGGCTCGAGGGGAGGCCCGAGTAGGAAACGCTCGCGACGCTCTCGTGGTTTTCGAGCCACTCGGCAACGTGCTGCGCGTTCTGGTTGTGGCGCTCGACGCGTAGAGAGAGGGTCTCGATGCCCTGCAGTAGCTGCCATGCCGAGTTCGGGGCGATTGCGGCACCGATGTCACGCAGCAACTGCACGCGTGCCTTGAGCGCAAATGCGATGCCATCGCCGAGGGCGCCGGTGTAGCTCACGCCGTTGTACGAGGGGTCTGGCTCGGTGAGGCCGGGGAAGCGGTCGGCGTGCTGCGACCACGGGAACTTGCCGCCATCAACGATGACGCCGGCGAGAACTGTGCCGTGGCCCGAGAGGAACTTCGTTGCAGAGTGCACGACGATGTCGGCACCGTGCTCGAGAGGGCGCACGAGGAAGGGGGTGGCGATCGTGTTGTCGACGATGAAGGGCAGGTCGTGCTCGTGTGCAAGGTTCGCGACCGTCTCAATGTCGAGCACGTTGGTGCGGGGGTTGCCGATGGTCTCGGCAAAGAACGCCTTGGTATTGGGGCGTACCGCTGCGCGCCACTCGGCTTCGCTGTCTTGGTCTTCAATGAAGGTGACGTCGATGCCCAGTTTCTTGAAGGTGTACTTGAAGAGGTTGTGCGTGCCGCCGTAGATAGATGCCGACGAGACGATGTGGTCGCCCGCGCCCGCAATGTTCAGAATTGAGAACGTGATTGCCGACTGGCCGCTTGAAAGGAGCAGTGCCGCGGTGCCGCCCTCGAGCGCAGCGATGCGCTGCTCGGCAGCGTCCTGCGTCGGGTTCATGATGCGGGTGTAGATGTTGCCGAACTCGCCGAGCGCGAAAAGGTTGGCTGCGTGGTCGGTGTCTTTGAAGACATACGCGGTGGTCTGGTACAGGGGCAGTGCTCGTGAACCGGTGACCGGATCGGGCTGTTGGCCCGAGTGCACCTGCTTTGTCTCAAACCCCCAGTTGGCATCGTTGCTCATCGTCTGTTTCTCCTTGAACGTGTGAAGCGTAAAAAATCGTGTTGTGAATGATTCGAGCGTAAGCTGGAACGGTTGTGATGACAAACACCCTTGCAACACAGCGTAACGTGACCCCCTGACAGATACAGCATCGAAGGAGAGCGACGTGAAACGAGTGGTAGTGACCGGAGCATCGTCGGGCATCGGCGAAGCGAGCGTTCGTGAGTTCGTGGCACGAGGCTGGAACGTGGTCGCGGTGGCGCGACGGCGAGAGCGTCTCGAAGCCCTCGCGAGAGAAACTGGCGTGATGACGATTGTGTGCGACGTGACGAACGAGGCGCAGGTCGCAGCAATGGCTCAACAGGTGCGAGAAACTGGCGGTGCAACCGCGCTCGCGAACATCGCCGGAGGGGCGCTTGGCGTTGACCGGGTCGAAGACGCTTCGAACGATGACTGGCGCTGGATGTTCGAGGTGAACGTTCTCGGGCTCCGGTCGGTGACGGCTTCACTATTGCCAACACTTCGTGAGTCGGCTCGCGAACACGGCGCAGGGGCAACCATCATGAACCTGACCTCGACGGCCGGTCTCGCAGCCTACCCGGGCGGTGGCGGCTATAACGCGGCCAAGTATGCCGCCCACGCGGTTACCGAGGTGCTGCGTCTCGAGCTCGCTGGCGAGCCGATTCGGGTGATGGAGCTTGCGCCCGGTCTCGTGCACACCGAAGAGTTCACCCTGAACCGACTTCGAGGCGATGCTGAAGCAGCCGAGAAACCCTACGACAACGTCGAGTCATTGACGGCGGGCGATGTTGCCCAGGTGCTCGTTGACGCTTGTGAACAGCCAGCACACGTGAACCAAGACCTGATTGTGCTGCGGCCGGTTGCCCAGTCCAGTGTCTTTCACACGCATCGTGGCCCGCTCGTGGTTCGTGGGGAAGACCAGGCGTGAGTGCGGTCGCACTGAACCCCGCCCAGCTTGCAGAACAGGGGTTCATTGCGCAGGATTGGGTGGGCGTGCTCGAACCCGAGGCACAGCGTCTCGCGGCGCTTGGCGAGTTCTTGCGCGAAGAACACGCGGCAGGGGTGGTCACGCTTCCCGCGGGCGAGCACATTCTGAGGGCCTTTGAGCAGCCGTTTGAACAGGTGCGGGTATTAATCGTTGGCCAAGACCCGTACCCGACACCGGGTCATGCGATCGGGCTCTCATTTGCCGTACAGCGGGACGTGCGGCCGTTGCCCCGCAGCCTGAAGAACATCTACACCGAGCTCGAGAGCGATCTTGGCATTGCTCCGGCACCACACGGTGACCTGAGCGCCTGGACTGACCAGGGCGTCATGCTCCTCAACAGGGTGCTCACCGTTCGCGCTGGCGAGCCGGCTTCTCACGCCAAGAAAGGCTGGGAGGAGCTCACGTCGCACGTGATTCGGGCGCTCGCCGCACGAGGCGGCCCACTCGTGGCGTTGCTCTGGGGCAACCAGGCCCGCAGTCTGAAGCCCCTCCTGGGTGACACCCCCACGATCGAGAGCGCACACCCGTCTCCGCTCTCGGCGTCGAGGGGCTTCTTTGGCTCACGGCCGTTTAGCAGAACGAACGAGGCGCTCGAGTCGCTTGGGGCTGCCCCCATTGACTGGCGGATCTGAGCAACCAACCTGCCACCACTGAAGAGGCACGCGGATCGGCGCGAGCGTTCGTCAAGACCGTTTCTTACCGCGGGCGAGCCCCCGTTGCCAAGGCGCGCCACATGTTACTAGTCGATAACAATGCCCTGAGATGAGACGAAAGGGCGCGTCGATCTGACAGGCTTCGATAGGATTCGGAAACGAAGCATGTCAGCGCTGATGTGATCATTGGCGTTTCGTAATGGAAAATTCGGAGGCGCAATGGTTCACCCCCCTCAAGCACTTCGTACGGGAACACGACGAATACTCGTAGCAGTCACCCTCTGCCTATTCGTTTTGTTCGGTACTCTTCTCGCAGCGCCCGCGGCACACGCGGCAGAATGCGTTCCAAGCAGCGATATGGGATGCGTGCAAGGCATCATCAAAACGAGTGAGGGAGAGCCGGCTGCTGGCCTCGAACTCACCATGACCGGTGGCGAAAGCGACGAGACCACCACGACCGATGAGAATGGTCGGTGGAGCTTTTCGGTGAGCGAGGCGGGCTCATATACCGTCGCGGTAACCGAAGAAAGCCTGCCAGACGGGCAGTTCTTGAAGTCGAAAGACCCACGTACCGTCGACGTCAAACTGCACACGGTTTCGGCCGCGCTGTTCGGGCTCAGTGACGAGCCGGGCCAGGCGTCTCCGACAACCGAGACAGACGACTCCGACAGTGACTCAGAAGGCGCCGAGGCTACCCCGGGGGCGAACCCCAACGTCGTAGAGGGGCAGCCGGCTCCTGAAGCGGGCGGCGACGGCTTCTCATGGCCGCGTTTCTGGCAGCAGCTCGCGTCAGGGATCCGCATGGGGCTCCTGCTCTCGCTCGGTGCTGTGGGGCTCTCGCTCGTGTACGGCACGACCGGTCTCTCGAACTTCTCTCACGCCGAGATGCTGTCGATGGGTGGCATCTTCGCCTTCCTCTTCATGCAGATCACCGGAAATCTCTGGCTGACCGGTCTCATCGTTGTTGCGCTGATGGCCGGGGTGGGCTGGCTGCAAGACGCCGTGTTATGGAAACCGTTGCGGAAGAAACGGCTCAGCCTCATGCAGATGATGATCGTCTCAATCGGCTTTTCCATCGTGCTGCAAAACATCTTCCAATTCTTCTTCGGCGCCAACATCTTGCGCATTGATCCTTCGACCCCGAAAACGGTGCGCATCTTAGGCGTCACCCTCACTGTGCAGTCGTACATCGCGATGGGCATTGCCCTCGTGCTCATCATCGCCGTTGGGCTCATCATGAAGTACACCAGGTTCGGCAGGGCGACAAGGGCGGTGGCCGACAACAGGCCGCTCGCCGAGGCGTCGGGCATCGATGTGCAGCGGGTGATCCGCCTCGTATGGGTCATGGGAGTTGCCCTCGCTGGCCTCTCGGGCATGCTCATCGGCCTCGTGCTTAACGGCATCGCTTGGAATACCGGGTGGCACTTCTTGCTGCTGCTGTTTGCCGCGGTGATTCTCGGCGGCATCGGCACCGCGTTCGGTGCCATCGTCGGCGCGATGATCATCGGCATCATCGTCGAGACGGCAAACATTTGGCTGCCTGGCGATCTCAAGCACGCAGCCGCACTCTTCATTCTCATCGTGGTACTGCTCGTGAGACCACAAGGCCTCTTTGGCCGAAAAGAGCGGATCGGTTAAGGAGCAACCCATGGAATTCTGGACAGGACTTCTGCAGGCAATCCTGCAGACCGCGCTTTCTCCGGTCACCGCAGCATTTGTGATTGCCGCGATCGGACTCAATATTCACTTCGGCTTCACGGGCCTCATGAACATCGGCCAGGCGGGCTTCATGCTCGTTGGCGGCTACGGTTTTGTCATCTCAGTCATGCACGGCCTCGGGGTGTTCCCGGCGATCATCATTTCCATGCTCGCCTCAATGCTCTTTGCACTGCTGCTCGGCATTCCGACGGTCAAGCTCAGGGGAGACTACCTCGCGATCGTGACCATCGGCGCGGCAGAGATCGTGCGCATGGTCGCCCGACTCGCGAACATGACCCCACTGACCGGCGGGCCGAGCGGCATTCAGAGCCCGCTCTTCCGTGAAGGGCTCAACGCTCTCTCGCCGCTGCCGGAGGGTCGAACGACGTTCCTCGGTATGACCTACGTCAACACCGGTGTTGATGACTGGTGGTCGCGTATCGTGGCTTGGTCTCTCGTCGCGCTCTTCCTGCTTATCACCTGGCTGATCATGCGGAGCCCCTGGGGCCGTGTGCTGCGGGGCATTCGTGAAGACGAAGACGCCGTGCGGAGCCTCGGCAAGAGCCCCTTTTCGTACAAGCTGCAGGCGCTCATGATCGGTGGCGTGATGGGCGGCTTTGGCGGCATCATCATGTCGCTCACCGCCGCGATCAACCCCGACGGCATGGGTCGTGCGACGACCTTCAACCTCTGGATGATCATGCTGCTTGGTGGCGCCGCCACGATTCTCGGGCCACTGCTCGGGTCGATTCTCTTCTTCGTCGTTCGCCTCGTGATCACGAGCGCGATGACCGAGTTCGTACCCTCGCACATTCTCTCGGGGCAGCAAACTGAGATTATCGCGTGGGTGCTCATCGGCCTCATGCTCATGCTGCTCGTTATCTTTAGGCCGCAAGGCATTCTCGGCAACAAGAAGGAGCTGTCATTCAATGTCTGACCGCAACTACCCCTCAGACCGCGAGGCCCTACGCGCAGAGCTGCGCACGCTCGATCAGGTGCCTGGCGTGGCAAAGCCCGACCCTATTCTCACCGTCGACAGTGTGACGCGTCGTTTCGGTGGCATGACGGCCGTGAACGTGCGACACCTCGAGGTGCCCCGCGGAGCCATCACCGCGCTCATCGGCCCGAACGGCGCGGGCAAGACAACGTTCTTCAACCTGCTCACCGGTTTTGACCACCCGTCGAAGCCAGCCGGGGGCCAGGAGCGCCCCGCGTGGAGCTTCAATGGGCAAGACCTTGGCCGCACGAGTGCGACAAAAGTGGCCCGGTCGGGCATGATCCGCACATTCCAGCTGACGAAGGCGCTCAGCGGTATGAGCGTGCTCGACAACATGCTCATTGGTGCAAACGACCAGCCCGGTGAAAACCTGTTCGTGAGCCTTGCCAAACCGTTCTGGGCGAAACGCGAGCGTGAGAATATCGAGCGGGCTGAGGCGCTGCTCAAGCGATTCAAGCTCGACGCGAAGCGCGACGATATGGCTGGCGGCCTTTCTGGCGGCCAAAAGAAGCTGCTCGAGATGGCTCGCGCGCTCATGGCGAACCCGTCGATGATCATGCTCGACGAACCCATGGCGGGCGTGAACCCGGCGCTGACGCAGAGCCTGCTCGAGCACATTCAGCGGCTGCGCGACGAGGGCACCACCGTGCTCTTCGTCGAGCACGACATGCACGTTGTGCGGCACATCTCTGACTGGGTTGTCGTCATGGCCCAGGGCGAGGTGATCGCCGAGGGTCTGCCAGAAGAAGTCATGACAACGCCCGCCGTGGTTGACGCCTATCTCGGCGCGCACCATGACCGCGACCTGGGTGATGACGCGTCGCTCACGACCGGCATCATGCTGAACATCTCAGAGCAGATCGAAGAAGAAGTCAGGGAGGAGTCGCGATGACCACCGCGCCACAGCCAATCATGAGGGCCGACGGGCTCGATGCGGGCTACCTGCCCGGAATCAACATTCTCAACAACTGCTCGCTCGAGGCGTACCCTGGCGAACTCGTCGGCATCATCGGCCCGAACGGCGCCGGCAAGTCGACCCTGCTCAAGTCGCTCTTCGGGCTGGTGAACATTCGCAAGGGCACCGTCACGCTCGACGGCAAAGACGTCACGAAGCATCGCACGAACCAGCTCGTGCGTGAGGGCGTCGGCTTTGTTCCGCAGACCGACAACGTGTTCCCGTCGCTCACGATCGAAGAGAACCTGCAGATGGGGCTGTACCTGAAGCCGCGTGAGTTCGCTGAGCGTGCCGACGAGATGTGGCAGTTGTTCCCGATGCTGGCGGATCGTCGCAAGCAGCTCGCCGGCTCGCTCTCGGGAGGCGAGCGCCAGTCTGTTGCCATGGCCCGCGCGCTCATGATGAAGCCGAGCGTGCTGCTGCTCGATGAGCCGAGCGCGGGGCTCTCGCCTGTTCGTCAGGACGAGACCTTCATTCGCACGCGGCAGATCAACAAGACCGGTGTCACGATTATTATGGTCGAGCAGAACGCTAGGCGCTGCCTGCAGATTTGTGATCGTGCATATGTGCTCGATCAAGGAACGAACGCCTACGAGGGAACTGGGCGCGGCCTCGCAAACGATCCGCGAGTCATCGAGCTCTACCTCGGTACGCTCGCGAAAGATGTTGAGGCGAAGTCGCAGGCGCAGGGCGCCGGCGAAGCCTCATAACGCAGTGGGCGCCCGTTGCGAGAACGGGCGCCCACTGCTGTGGCGGTATGCCAAGCGTTCCTGATTACTGGTGCGTGCCGCCGTCGATGCGCACCTCGGTGCCGGTGATGAAGCGAGCGTCGTCGCTCGCGAGCATCGCAACGACGCTTGCCACGGTCTCGGGGCCCGCGAAGCCCTGGCCGAGTGCCGGCTGCAGTTTTGCGAGGAGCATCATGTCGGCGTCAGCGGGCAGGCCCGGGCCCTCGCTCTGCTTGCTTGCCCCTGACCCGTCGGTCATACCTGACGAGATTGAGCCAGGCTGAACGGCGGTGAAGCGGATGCCCTCTTTCGCGTACTCTGCGGCGAGCGCGTGGGTCATCGACTGGATGCCACCCTTGCTCGCTGCGTAGGCCGACATGTAGGGGTGAGCAAAATTTGCCGATGTCGAGCTGAAGTTCACGACTGCCGAGCCGTTGCCTTCGCGCAGTGACGGGATTGCCTCACGAATCATGAGGAACGTGCCCACGAGGTTAATGCGCAGCACCTGCTCAAACGATTCGACCGAGGTCTCGTGCGTGTGAGACGAGCGCAGGATGCCGGCGGCGTTGACGAGCGCGTCGATGCCCCCGAGCCACTCTGCCGCTTCTGCGACACCAGCCTTGACCGAAGCCTCATCGGCAACGTTCACGACGACGGTGTGCAAGCGGTCGGCGGCGTCGCCCGCTTTGGTGACGGTGTCGGCGAGGCCAGCCTCTGAGACGTCGGCTGCGACGACCCTGCCACCTTCTGAGAGCATGCGAAGAACGGTTGCCTGGCCAATGCCTGAACCGCCTCCGGTAACGAGTGAGCGGCGACCTTCATAGCGTTTCATGGGGTTTCCTTTCGTTGAAGTCTTACTGGCGCGAATTGCCTTAGTGGCATATCGTGTCACTTAGTCTAACCATGTCGCCTGTGGTTTTATTCCCGCCTACGATAGAGGCATGAATACTTCGCTCTCACTCACCGAACGCCGTAAGGCCGAAACGCAGCTCGACATCGCTCGAACCGCGGCCCGGCTCTTTGCCGAGCATGGCGTTGCTGGGGTGACCGTCGAGCACATTGCTGCTGAGTCCGGGGTCTCCGTGCGCACCTTCTATCGCTACTTCCCGTCGAAGCAAGACGCCGTTGCGCCACTCTTAAACGTCGGTGCGGCAAGGTGGCGTGCTGCGATCGAGCGGCACGATGACGGCGACTTGCCGAGCGCGATCGCCGCGGCCGTCGTCGAGGTGCTGACACCTGACGATGATCGCTCCCGTGCTGAGCTCGATGAGGTGCGCGGCTTACTCAAGGCCGCTCACGGTGACCCGGCGCTCAGCACCGTCTGGCATCGCGTGAACGGCGAGGCAGAGCGGCAGCGCTCGCCGCGGTGCTTGACGAGCACGCGAGCGAAACAGCATCGGCCTTTGCGGTGCGCCTTCTCGCCGCTGCAGCAACAGATGCTATTCGGGTGAGCCTCGAACACTGGTCGGCGGGTGAGCAAGATACAGAACGCCCTGCAGTGCTCGCACGCAGGGCGTTCACGCAGCTCTCGCGCGGAATCGAGGGGCTTTCGGCCTAACGCTTAGATGACGCTGAGCGGAAGCGCCGGGCGAGGTGCCTTGATGCCCGGAATCTCGGGGCAGTACGTGCCCTTGTAGATCGTTGGCATGCATCGGTTGCAGTGAATGCACTGCGATGCGGTTGCCGGGTTGGCCGCGATTTTTTGGATGAGGTCGGGTTCGCGCAGGAGTGCTCGCCCCATCGCGACGAAGTCGTAGCCCTCTTCCATCGCGGTATCCATGCCATCGCGGTCAGTAACACCGCCGAGCAGTACCATGGGTAGCTTGAGCTCGCGCCTGAACTGCTTCGCCGTCTCCATGAAGTACAGGGGCTGGTACTCGTACTCGCGCATGAAGAAGCGGCCCACCATGCGCAGACCGAGGTTGAGCAGCGGGTTGTGCTGGTTCTTGGCAAACTCCTTCACCGGGGCGCCGCCCTTGAAGAGGTAGAGGGGGTTCAAGAGGCTTGAGCCCGCGGTGAGCTCAAGCGCGTCGAGCGTGCCATCTTGCTCGAGCCAGAGCGCGGTCTGCAGGGACTCGTCGACCTGAATGCCGCTCTTCGCTCCGTCTTCCATGTTGAGCTTCGCGAGAATCGCGACCTCGCCACCAACGGCCTCGCTGACCGCCTCCATGACGCCCCTCGCGACCTTAGCGCGGTTGGCGAGCGATCCACCGTATTCGTCTTTGCGGCGGTTGATGCCTGGCGAGAGGAACGAGCTCGCGAAATAGTTGTGCCCGAGGTGAATCTCGACAGCATCGAAGCCGACATCGCGTGCCATCTTCGCGGCCTCAGCGTGCTGCCTCGTGATGCGGGTGATGTCATCTTTCGTTGCGACACGGTTCGGGCGAAGACCAAGCATGTTCATCGAGAAGCTTGGCGCGAGCGCCGGATACTTCGTTGACGAGGGGTCTGAGACGGGGCCAGCGTGACCGATCTGGGCCGACACCTTTGCGCCGGTCTTGTGAATCGACTCGGTGAGCTGGCGCAGGCCGGGGAGGGCCTCGGGGCGCCAGTGAATCTGGTTTTTCTCAGTGCGACCCTCTGGGGCGACCGCGAGATAGGCGACCGTGGTCATGCCAATGCCGCCCTGGGTTGGCGCGAGGTGGTAGTCGATGAGCTCTTGGCTCACGAGCCCCTGCGGCGCCATGCCCTCCCACGTCGCCGCCTTGATGATGCGGTTGCGCAACGTGATGGGGCCAAGCTGTGCCGGTGAGAGCACGTCAGGCGTTGTGGGGGTGTGCGAATCGGTCATGGGTTCCTCTCTGCGACCGGGCTGCTGTGGGTTCAGCGGCCAGGCGCGGGGTCGAGCACTGTGATCCACGACAGTGCGTCGGCGACCGCCTCAGCGGCGTCGCCGTTGCCCCCAGCCATCGCCCAGTCGAGCAGGGCACTGGAAGCTGCCGCGTGCAAACCTGCGGCAATAGCCCGGGCGGTTGTCGCCGGGATGTTTGGTGAGCGCTCGGTGATCGCCCCTGCGAGCTCGGCTGTCCAGCTTTCACTCACGGTTCGAAAGGCGCTTCGAAGGAGCGGCTCGGCGCTGAGCACGCGCTGCCAGATGAGCGGAATGTTGCCGGTTTGTGTGTCGACCGCAACCGCCTGCGTGACGAGTTCGCGCAGCAGGGTGTCGAGCGGTGCGTCGCTCGGGGCCTCTGCGAGCGCCGCATTGAGCCGTTCTGCGGCAGCATCGACGCCCATCGAAACGAGGTCGAGCTGTGAGTTGAAGTGTCGCGTCAGTGTGCGAACGCTCACGCCACTCGCCTCTGAGATATCTCGCCAGGTCGTCGCGGCAAATCCCTGTTCGTCCCACAGTCGAAACGCCACTTCGCCGATGGCGTCACGGTTGATGACGCTCGGGCGGCCGCGGCGGTTTTCTGATGGCTGTGTGGTGGGGCTCATGGCCTCACCGTAGCATTATTGTCCATAATAGTCAAAAATGCTATCCTGGGGCTACAATACAGAACGCCTCGGTTGGGGGCAGCCCGCCGAGGCTGAGCCAAAGGAGAGCGCTATGAGTACCTCAGTCGAACAGTTTGCAGGCAAGGTTGCCGTTATCACGGGTGCATCGGCTGGCATCGGCCACGGCTTTGCCTCACAGGCGGCAGCGCTCGGCATGAAGGTTGTGCTCGCCGATATCGCCCGAGAGCGCCTCCAAGGCGCCGCTGAAACGTTGCGAGAAAGTGGGGCAGAGGTGCTGGCAGTCGTGACCGACGTGTCAGACCCGGCCTCGGTTGAGGCGCTTGCGAAGCGCACGATTGAACACTTCGGAAGCGTCGATATGCTCGTGAACAATGCGGGCATTATGGCGATGGGCTGGTCGTGGGAAATTCCAGCCGAGAAGTGGGACGCGATGCTGCGCATCAACATTGGCGGCTACGTGAACGTGCTGCGCGCCTTCGTGCCCAGAATGATTGAGCAGGGAACGCCGGGGTGGATCATGCAGCTTTCGTCCATCGGCGGCCTTTTCCCGAGCCCACTGATGGCCCCGTACAGCGTGACGAAGTTTGGCACGCTCGCGCTCACCGAGTCGTTGCATTACGAGCTGCAAATGATGCAGTCGCCCATTCAGGTCTCGGTCGTCATGCCAGACTCGGTGAAGAGCGACATCTTTGTTGCCGCGAAGAGCGCGAGCACCCGACCAGAGGCCGACGCGTTTAACCAGAGCTTGCAGCTGCGTGCCGAAGAGACGGGCATTACGCCAGAAGAGCACGCACGCCGCGTCTTCGAACAGGTCGCCGCGGGCCGGTATTGGGTGACTCCGCAGCCCGAGGCCATTGACGAGGGCATCATGCCGCGGGCAGAGATGATTCGCGACCGCACGACGCCAGTGCTCGACATGGGGCAGTAACGTCACCCTTCACCCGGCTGTAACGCGCGGGTGAGTGCATGAAATGGCTGAGGCCGGTTTCCATCTGGAAACCGGCCTCAGTGCTGTGTGGAGAGCGGGGAAGAGGTTAGCCCTCGATCTCGCCTACCGCCTGGGGTTCATTTTTGCCGTCGAACTTGTACAGGCCGATGAGCGCTGTCGAAGGCTCGTTGTCTTCGTTCAGCGGGCCACCACCGGCACGGCCCTGATACTGAATGTCCTTATCGTCTTCGAGCAGTGCGAGGCAATCCTTGAACGACTCGCACTTCTCGCCGCCGTCAGAGCCCGAAACCGCGTGCAGGTTTGCCTTGATGGTCTCGGTGTCGGCAGAGCCGCCACGCTGCGCAGCGAGAGCTACGAGAATCACGGCATCGTATGCCTCGGGCGCAAAGTTCGTGCTCTTGCTTGCGTCAGACTGAACTGAAACGAGGTCGGCCTCGAATGAGTCGTCGACCGTACGGCCAGGGGTCGTACCCTGAGCGCCCTCGAGGAGCCCCTCATCGAACTCGGTGTAGGGCACCGTATTGCCGTCAACGAGGTACAGGTTCTTCAAGTCGAAGCCCTGAGCGGCGAGCTCGGGAATCGCCTGCTTCGCCTCAACATAGCTCACCATTGCCACAGCATCGGGCTTTGAGTCGAGCGCGGCCGTGACCTCTGACGAGAAGGTGGTCTGTGCCTCGGGGAACTCTTCGCCCTTACCCTTCGCACCAAAGGTGACCTCGGCTCCCGCATCTTCCAGGGTCTCCTGCAGGTTGTCTCGCAGGCCCTTGCCGTAGTCGTTATTCTGCGTGAGCACCGCTACCTTCGTGTGGCCGTCCTGCAGAATGAGGTTGCCGAGAGCGCGGCCCTGAATGATGTCGGAGGCGATGGTGCGGAAGTAGTTCTCGTTGATGCCCGCGAGCGCGATGCCCGTGTTCGATGGCGAGCCCATGAGAATGCCGGCCTCGGTGAGCTTCGGCATCGCGGCGTTCGTGTTGCCGGTGCCCATGGCGCCGAGAACAAAGGCTGGCTTCGCCGCGATAATGTCGTCGACGCTCTTCGAAATGATTGTGGGATCAGTCGGATCGTGCTCGTTGCCCTCTGCGACGAGTTCAACGGGGTTGCCGAGCACGCCGCCTGCGTCGTTGATGTCTTGCATCGCGAGCTTGATGGCTGCCTGCGGCCCGTAAATCAGGTGCTCGAGTGAGCCTGTCTGGGGCAGGAGCGAGGCGATCTTCAGAACCTGCTCGTCTGAACCACTGCCTTTGCTGTCGCCGGAAGGGGCGTCGCCTTTGCCTGAGTCGCTGCTGCAGCCACTCAGCGCGAGAGCGGCACTAGCGATAAGCGCGGTTGCGCCAATCAGCTGCTTCGAAAACTTCTTCATTGAGGAGGCCTTTCTGCGTTGCGCATGTCGCACCGTTGCGACATCTAGCCCGAGCATAGCTAGCCTTTGACGCGGGTAAAGCCCGGGAATGCATATCGTTAGCGTCTCGTGACCGAAAAGCCTCGCATCGCTAAGCACTCACAGCAATGACAATGGGGCGGTGCGGCCACCGAACACGATGGTCGCACGGCCCCATTGGGAACGGCTAAGCCTTACGCTGAGAAGCGGAAGACCTTCTTGTTGATGAACTCTTCGATGCCGAAGGGGCCGAGCTCGCGGCCGTAGCCCGAGCGCTTGATGCCGCCGAAGGGAACGTCTGCCGCATCGAGGCCTGCGCCACCGATGAAGACCATGCCAACGTCGAGCTTCGAGCCAACCTCGATCGCACGGTCAGCATCGTCACAGATGAGTACTGAGCCGAGGCCGTAGGGCGATGAGTTCGCGAGTTCGACTGCCTCTTCATCGCTCGAAACCTTGTAGAGCTGTGCAACGGGGCCGAAGAGCTCCTGCTTGTACAGATCCATATCGGGGGTGATGCCCTCGAGAACAGTTGGCGTGTAGAAGTTGCCCTTGGGCTCGTTGTCGCCCGTGAGTACGGTGACGCCCTGAGCAATGGCGTTGTCGAGCTGCGCGGTGAGCGTCTCGGTTGCCTTGTCGCTCGAGAGCGGGCCGAAGTCACCGTTCTCGTACGACTGTGCGCTCATTGCAGCAACGAACTTCTCCTTGAACTCGTCGTAGTACTTGTCCATGACCACGATGCGCTTCGAGCCGTTGCATGCCTGGCCCGAGTTCTCCATGCGGCCACCGACGGCGTTCTCAACGGCGAAGTCGATGTCGTTGGTGTCGAGCACGAGCAGAACGTCTGAGCCACCGAGCTCGAGTACGCACTTCTTGAGTGCGCGGCCAGCCTGCTCGGCGACGATTGCGCCAGCACGCTCTGAACCGGTGAGTGAAACGCCCTGAACGCGATCATCAGCGATGATGGTCGAGATCTGATCGTGCGTTGCGTACACGTTGACGTAGGCACCCTCTGGCAGGCCAGCGTCGATGTACATCTGCTGCAGGGCAGCTGCCGACTCGGGGCACTGCTCTGCGTGCTTGAGGATGATCGTGTTGCCAGCGATGATGTTCGGCGCGGCAAAACGAGCGATCTGGTAGTAGGGGAAGTTCCACGGCATGATGCCGAGCAGAACACCGAGGCCCTGGCGGCGAACGAAGGTGCGCTGCCCGTCTTCAGTGTGAAGCTCCTGGTCCTTCAAGAACTCTGCACCGTTCTTTGCGTAGTACGAGATGATCTCTGCCGAGAACTCGACCTCGCCCACCGCCTGGTCGACGGGCTTGCCCATCTCGCGAACGATGATGTCTACGAGCTCGTCTTTGCGCTCGAGGTGCAGGTCTGCGACGCGCTGAACGAGCGCTGCGCGCTCCTCAACGGTCGTGTTGCGTGACCATTCCTGGTAGGTCTTGTGCGCGCTCGCGAGCGCGTCTTGAATTTCTGCATCGGTTGCATCAGGAAACTCCACTACCTTTTCTCCGGTAGCGGGGTTGATAACTGCGTACTTGCCCATGAACACTCCTTGTGATGGTGTAGCGGAGGGGAGAGAGGGGTGCCCCTCAACCCACAATCCACTATAGCTGTCAGAAACAGACAAAACAGATGGTATCTCAGGCGATTCACCACCGATACCGAGGCGATCTTCATGAGATAGCGCTGTTTTCGTTACTTGCGCCGCTTTTTTCCGAAGCGAGAATGCTTTGGAGTGTCGTCGGTGGGCGGGAGCGTCATGGGCTCAGAAGGAAGGTCGACCGGAATCTGAATCGGTTCGGTATCAGGAATGGGGGTCGCATCGACACCGCGCAGATCGGGGGCCCAGCGGGCCGCGAAGCCCGACACGATGACCGTGAGCACGAGAAAGCCAGTCGACACCCAGATGGCGCCGAGTGGGCCCGACGCGTCGACGGCGATGCCAGCGATGGCTGAACCGAGGGCGGCGCCAATGAGGTGTCCCGTCTGCATCCAGCCGTATGACTCTGCGGTTTCAGAGAACTTCACGGTCGACGAGACCATGGTGAACAGTGCCGAGATCATGGGTGCCGTGCCGAAGCCGCCAACGAGCAGCACGGCGCACAGCCACCACATGTTGAACGAGAGCAAGCACAGGGCCGTGCCCGCGAGCACGATGATTGAGCGCATGACGAGCGACCAGGGGCCGGGAGCATTCTTGCCGATCGTCACGCCACCGATGAGCGAACCGAGTGCAAAGAACCCGAGCACGATGCCCGATTCAAGCCCGTCATGGCCGTAGATCGAGACGATACCGAGCTCGATCGAAGCGAACGAGGCGACAAAGAGAAAACCGATGATGGTCGAGAGCAGCACCGTGGGGCGCGTGAGCACCGCACCGAGCCGCCTGCGCGAGCGCGGAATGCGCACAAGCCCGATTTGCGGGGCCGAGATGAACCATGCGCCGCCGCCAATCATGAAGCCGGCCGCGACGAGCAGGCCGAGTGCGGGGTTGCCAATCGCCGCGATGAACACCGCGAGTACGGGGCCCACGATCCAGATGATCTCTTGCAGCGCCGCGTCGAATGAGAAGAGCGGGGCGACCTGGTGCCCTGGCACGAGTTTCGGGTAGATCGTTCGCACCGCGGCCGTGATGGGCGGCGTGAAGAGCCCCATGATGAAGGCGATCGCGCCGATCACGATGAGCGGCGCGTGAACGGTCGCGATGATGGTGAGGGCCGTCGCGCTCACTGCCGAGGTGGCGATAAGCACGGGCCGCATGCCCCAGACGCCCATGAGGCGCGTCGAGATGGGGCCAGCAACCCCCTGGCCGATACTCATGCAGGCGAGCACGATGCCGGCCGAGGTGTAGTCACCGAAGGTGTGCTCGACATGCAACATCAGCGCAATCGAGAGCATGCCAGACGGAAACTTCGCAGTGAGTTGCGAAGTCAGAATACGAAAAACGCCTGGTGTCTTGCTTAGCTCGGTAAATACTCCCACCATGAGAGTCTAGGCGGTAAAAACGGGAAGCGACAGCCCCGCGCCGCACAGGGTCACGTTGACGCGCAGAACCGACCAGCGGCTACTGAGCCTGACCCGTGAGCGCTTTCATGATGCGCTTTGCCGAGACTGTTCCGCGGGTGCCGAGTTGCTGCGCGAAGAGACTGATGCGCAGCTCTTCGATTAACCAGCGAACCTCGGGAAGCGGGCTTGGGGCATCCGGGGCGAGTGGGAATGATCCGCCCGCCTTCTCATATGCCTCGCTCACACGATCGATCTCGTTCTGCCACACGCGATCGCGGCCGGCGTTCGCCTGCAACTGTTCCATGCGATGGCGGATCGCGCGCAAGTACACTGGCAACCGGTCGAGCTGGGCGAGCCCCGTGAGAGAAACGAAGCCCTGGAAGACGAGTGCGTCGAGCTGTGCCGAAGCGTCTTTGACCTGGCCGAGCGTGTGCAACGAGGTCGCCTTCTCGATCGCCTTTCGCGCGAGCCTCGCCTCGTTGAGGGTCGCCGCGGTGAGGGCGATGCCGCGGTAAATGTCGTCGATGAGGGTGCGGGCGTAGGTGTCGGCGATCTTTTCGAACACGGCTGCCTCGCGCACCATCCCTCCCGGAGCGAGGCGTTCGATGAGACCGTCAACGGTCGCGAGGCTCACGTCGGTGATGGCCTCGTCGAGCGTGCGGTACGGGCCACCGCCTAAGAGCAGCTTTTCGTCGTTCGAGAGGTGCTCGCGAATGTACGAGGCGGGGCTCGGGGTGCTGAGCAACACGAGCCTGCGCACGCCGCGGGCGCTCAGCCTGCGCTGCTCGGCCTGATCGGCGACGAGCACGATGTCGACGTGCTTCTTGCGATCGACAATGGCGGGGTATGCGCGTACGACGCCGCCGTGGCCCCGTTTGTCGTACGCCGCGTCGATGTGCTCCGGCAGGTCGCCAAAGCTCCACGAGGTGAGCCCCTTCTGCTCGATCTCGTGGGTCACGGCACCCGGTTGTACCCGCTGCGTAACGCTCGCGACCTTGCCGCGCACCTGGTCTTTGAACGTGTGCTTGAGCTGGTCGACGTCTTTGCCAGCGCCGAGCGTCTTGCCACGCTCGTCAATGACCCTGAACGTCGGGGTGAGGTGGTGCGGCAGGCGTTCGAGGTCGAAGTCGTCGGCCGTGACGGGCTGAGAGGTATGGCGGCGGATCGCTCCCGCGAGCAACGTGGTGAGCGAGGGCGAGTCTTCGCGATCGAGCTCTGCTCCGATTTCATCGAGCAGGCGCTTCGCCCAGTCGTTGGCGGGAACCACGTGCTTACGGATGCTCTTGGGCAGCGACTTGGTGAGGTTGGCGACGAGTTCTTCACGAAACCCGGGAACGAGCTTCGCGAAGTCTGCCTGCTCGAGGCGGGGGAGCAACGGCAGGGGCACGCTGAGGGTCACCCCGTCGTCTTGCGCCGTCGGGTCGAAGCGGTACCGCAGCTTCAGGCGTTGATCGCCGTACTGCCATACCCGGGGAAACTCGGTGTCGCTCGCTTCTTCGCCCTCGACGAGATCGTCGCGGGTCAGGTGCAGCAGCTTGGGCGTCTCGTTCTGCTGCTTTCGCCACCACCCCTCAAAGCTGCGCATCGACACGACATCGGCCGGAATGCGCTCGTCGTAAAACGCGTAGATGGCATCGTCGTCGGCGACGATATCGCGCCTGCGGCTGCGCTCCTCAAGCTGTTCAAGTTCGCGACGCAACTGCCAGTTTGCGCGGTCGAATGCCTGCGGAGAATCCCAGTCGCCCTCGACGAGCGCGTGCCGAATGAAGAGCTCGCGTGCATGTTCTGCGTCAACTCGCGCGAACTGAATGCGGCGACGCTCGATGAGCGGCACGCCAAAGAGCGTGACGCGCTCGTACGCGACGGCCGCGCCCTGCGATTTCTCCCAGTGGGGTTCAGAGACCTGCCGCTTGGCGAGCGGGCCTGCGAGCTCTTCGGCCCATGCCGGGTTCACGACAGCGTTGCCGCGCGCGAACAGCCGCGAGGTCTCGACGAGTTCGACACTCATGACAAACTCCGGCGGCGCTTTCGCGAGCACCGATCCGGGGAAGAGTACGAAGCGTGTGCCGCGAGACCCGATGTACTCCTGGGCTTTCTTGCGCTTTGATCCGCGAATATCTCGGCGTTGCGCGTCATCGCGCACGCCGAGCCGCGAGAGGAGCCCCGCGAGCACCGCGCGGTGGATCGCCTCGGCTGGGGATCCCGTCGCAGCCTCTTCGCCTAAGACCGGCATGTTTTTGGTCGCGCTGGTGAGCTGGCGAACGAGGTCCATCCACTCGCGAACCCGCAAGTAGTTGAGAAACTCCTTGCGGCACAGCCTGCGAAATGCCGATGACGAAAGGGCGCGCTGCTGCTCTTGGAGGTAGTTCCACAGGTTGAGCAGCGTGATGAGGTCGCCCTCGGGGTCGGTGAAACGGGCGTGCAACTGGTCGGCACGACCACGCTCTGCCTCGGGCCGCTCGCGCACGTCTTGAATCGTGAGACCGGCGACGAGCGCCCGAACCTCGTCGGTCACCCCGAAGCGCTGCGCCTCGACGAGCATGCGGGCGAACCGCGGCTCGATCGGCAGCCTCGAAAGGGCTCGGCCGATGCGTGTGATGCGGCCTTTCTCGACCGCGCCGAGCTCGGTGAGGAGCGTCAGGCCGTCAGAGATACCGCGCTTATCGGGCGGGGTGAGAAACGGAAACTTCGCGATGTCGCCAAGCCCGAGACTCATCATCTGCAGCATGACCGAGGCGAGGCCCGTGCGCAAAATCTCGGGGTCGGTGTACTCGGGCCGCGCGAGATAGTCTTCTTCGCTATAGAGGCGCACGACGACGCCCGGCTGCGTGCGCCCGGCACGACCTGCTCGCTGGCCAGCGCTCGCCTGCGAGATCGGCTCGATGGGCAGGTGCTGCACCTTGCTGCGGGTGTTATAACGCGAGATGCGAGCGGTGCCGCCGTCGATGACGTAGACGATGCCCGGCACCGTGAGGCTCGTCTCGGCGACGTTGGTCGCGAGAATGACGCGCCTTGCCGAGCCAGACTTCGAGAAAACCCGGTGCTGCTCTGCCGCGCTCAGCCTACCGTAGAGCGGAAGAATCTCGAGCGGCTGCCTGAGCCTGGCGTTGAGCCCCTGCAGGGTGTCTTGCGCGTCGCGAATCTCAGACTCTCCGGAGAGGAACACGAGAATGTCGCCGGGGCCCTCGCGGGTGATCTCGACGACGCTCTGCTCGATCGCGTCGACGAGTTCGAGTGGCTCGGCGCGCTGGGCGGCCTGCTTGCGCTTGCCGGTGGCGTTGTTGCTTCTGGTGCTGTTGCTGTTTGCGTTGTTGCCGCTGGCAGGCGCGGCACGCTGCTCGGGATCTTGGTCAGTCTCTGGGGCGGGGTCAGGGTCTAGCGGGCGGTACCGCACCTCGACGGGGTAGGTGCGGCCAGATACCTCGATGACCGGCGCAGGGTTGCCACGGGAATCGGCGAAGTGCTTAGCGAACGACTCTGGGTCGATCGTTGCCGAGGTAATGATGACCTTGAGATCGGGACGCTTGGGCAGAATGCGGTGCAGCCAGCCGAGCAAGAAGTCGATGTTGAGACTGCGCTCGTGCGCCTCATCGATGATGATCGTGTCGTACTGCTTGAGGAGCTTGTCGCGGTGAATCTGGTTGAGCAAGATGCCGTCGGTCATGACCCGCACGCGGGTGTCGGCCGAGACCTTGTCGGTGAAGCGCACCTGGTAGCCCACGAGGTCACCGAGCTCGCTCCCAAGCTCTTCGGCGATACGCTCGGCGACGGCCCTTGCCGCGATACGGCGGGGCTGCGTGTGCGCGATGCGCTTTGCGCCGAGCTGCAGCGCGATCTTCGGGAGCTGGGTCGTCTTGCCCGAGCCCGTTTCACCCGCGACAATCACGACCTGATGGTCTGAGATGGCGCGAGCAATATCGTCTCTGCGCTGAGTGACGGGAAGCTCGGGAGGAAACGTGATGTCTTGCATACTGTCTCCATTATCGCGCAGGTTGCGTTTCGCGGCTGGATGGCCGGAGCGGCCCGGGGTGAGCGGTCACCCGTGGGGTGTGCGCTGGGGGTGCGCGGGGAGGGCGCGCTGGTCGCGGGAGTGGCTACGGGCTTCTCTCGTGAGCGGCCCCGCGCCGGTTGCGCGTGGAAAGGCTACGCCTCGGGAAATTGTTGGCAATTTTAGGGGTAAAAAGGGTGATTTCGGGTGAAAAGTGCAAACAATTTGGCGGTAGGCCGAGTAGGCATGGACAACACATGAATTCTCCACAGGCACCCTGCCAGCACTCACCGACACCGACTAGAGTGGGGTGCATGACGAACACTGAGGTACCAACGCTTTCGCTGCTCGACGGCAACACGATTCCGCAGCTCGGACTCGGCACGTTTCTCATGCAGGGTGAGACCTGCGAGAGCATCGTCGCCGAGGCGCTCGCCGTCGGCTACCGCCACATCGACACCGCGATGGTGTACCAGAACGAAGAAGAAGTCGGCCGCGCAATCGCCGCCTCTGGCATCGCTCGTGATGACCTCTTCGTGACGACGAAGCTCGCAAACACCGAGCAGACTGACCCCATCGGTGGCTTTGAGCGCTCGCTCGATCGCCTTGGACTTGACGGTGTTGACCTGTACCTGCTGCACTGGCCGCTGCCAAAGCGAGACACCGCGCTGCCCGCATGGGAAGGGATCGTGAAGATCGCCGAGTCGGGCCGCGCCCGTTCAATCGGCGTGTGCAACTTTGAGATCGAGCACCTCGAGCAGATCATCGACGCGACCGGCGTCGTGCCCGCGGTGAACCAGATCGAGCTGCACCCAGAGAATCAGCGCAAGGAACTCGTCGACTACTGCACCGAGCGTGGCATCATCATCGAGTCCTGGGGCCCGCTCGCGCAGGGCAAGAGCGACCTCCTGAGCCGCGAGGCAGTGCTTGCTGCCGCAGAGGCCCACGGCAAGACTCCGGGGCAGATCGTGCTTCGCTGGCACGTCGAGCGTGGCGCCGTCGTCATTCCGAAGACCCAAACGCCCTCACGCCTCACCGAGAACGCGGCAATCTTCGACTTCGCGCTCAGCCCTGCCGAGCACCAGGCCATTGACGAGCTTGAGTCGGCGACGAACTACGGGCCTGATCCGCGTTCATACGACGGGTAACGCGCGTGGCTACGAACTGGCGCGAGGTGCAACAGCGCCTCGCGTTTCATGAGCCCGTTCCCGACCACTCACTTGACGCCCAGGGCATCGACCAGGAGGCGCTGTTCGCCGAGCTCTGGTCGAGGCCGGGAACGCTCGTGCTGCCGTTGCAGGGCGACAGGGTGCTCGTCGACGCCGATGGTCGGCTCGCGTTGCTCTCGCCCGGGCAGTTAGGCGACGGTGCAGGCGCCGACGCGGCGTTGCGGCTATACCTCGGCAGGGTCGAGACCGAAGAGGGCATTCCTGACGATGGGGTGCTCGTTGCGGCGGCACCCGATGCCGAGAGCGCCGGAGCACCCGTGATCGCCGTTCTTGTCGACGAGCATGAAGCCGAGCAGATCACCGCGGGGCAGTGGAAGCCGCTGCGGGCGATGAGCGCCGAGCTCGACGCTCGTGACGTTGGCCTTGCGACCCGTGCCGTTGCGCTCGCGAACTGGCACCGGTCACATCCCTTCTCGCCGACGACCGGTCACGCGACTAGGGTCACCAACGGCGGCTGGGTGCGGGTTGACGAGGTGAGCGGCGCTGAGCTCTTTCCGCGTACCGACCCCGCCGTGATTATTGCTGTGCTCGACGATGAAGATCGCCTCTTACTCGCCTCAAACATGGCCTGGGACTCGCGGGTGTATTCGCTCATCGCGGGTTTCGTTGACCCGGGCGAATCGCTCGAGCAAGCGGTTCAGCGCGAGGTGTTCGAAGAGAGTGGCGTGCAAGTGAGCGATCCGGCGTACCTCGCAAGCCAGCCATGGCCATTTCCGGCTTCACTCATGCTCGGGTTTCGGGCTCAGCTGACCGGAGGCGTCGACTCGACCCGGCCAGACGGCGTTGAAATACGCGAGACGAAGTGGTTCACCCGTGCCGAACTCGAGGCCGAAGTTTCCGCTGGAACGGTCATTTTGCCGGGAAAGGCGTCGATCGCGCGGGCGATCATTGACACATGGCTCGGCGAGGCGCTCAATACCCCGTAAGATTGAGGGTATGTCTAATGTTCTTTCATCTCTTCCTGTAGGCGAGCGCGTCGGCATCGCCTTCTCTGGCGGTCTCGACACCTCGTGCGCTGTTGCGTGGATGCGCGAGAATGGCGCCGTTCCCTGCACCTACACGGCCGATATCGGCCAGTATGACGAGCCCGACATCGACGGTGTCGCTGGCCGCGCCAAAGAGTACGGTGCCGAGATCGCACGGCACGTCGACGCAAAGCTGCCGCTCGTTGAAGAGGGCCTCGTTGCGCTGCAGACTGGCGCGTTCAACGTGCGCTCGGGCGGCAAGACCTACTTCAACACGACGCCGCTCGGCCGCGCGGTGACGGGCACGCTGCTCGTTCGCGCGATGAAAGAAGACGGCGTTGATATTTGGGGCGACGGCTCGACCTACAAGGGCAACGACATCGAGCGCTTCTACCGCTACGGCCTCATGGCCAACCCCCGCCTGCGCATCTACAAGCCGTGGCTCGACAAGCAGTTTGTCGAAGAGCTCGGCGGCCGTCACGAGATGAGCGAGTGGCTCGTAGCCAACGGCTACCCGTACCGTGACTCGACCGAGAAGGCATACTCGACCGACGCCAACATCTGGGGAGCAACCCACGAGGCGAAGGCGCTTGAGTTCTTGAACGCGGGCCTCGACATTGTCGAGCCCATCATGGGCGTTGCCGCATGGCGCGAAGATATCGACATCAAGACTGAAGAGGTCTCGGTTCGTTTCGAAGCGGGTCGTCCCGTCGCCATCAACGGCGTTGAGTACGACGACCCCGTCGCACTCGTGCTCGAGGCAAACGCCATCGGTGGCCGTCACGGCCTCGGCGTTTCAGACCAGATCGAAAACCGTATCATCGAGGCGAAATCACGCGGCATCTACGAGGCCCCGGGCATGGCGCTCCTGCACATTACCTACGAGCGTCTCGTGAACGCGATTCACAACGAAGACACCGTTGCGAGCTACCACAATGAGGGCCGCCGCCTCGGCCGCCTCATGTACGAGGGCCGCTGGCTCGACCCCCAGTCGCTCATGCTGCGCGAGTCGCTGCAGCGCTGGGTTGGCTCAGCGATCACGGGCGAGGTTACCCTGCGCCTGCGTCGCGGCGACGACTACACGATTCTCGACACGACGGGCCCGAGCCTCAGCTACCACCCCGAGAAGCTCTCGATGGAGCGCGTGGGCGACGCAGCGTTCGGCCCCGAAGACCGCATCGGTCAGCTCACCATGCGCAACCTCGACATCGCCGATTCACGTCACCGCCTCGAGCAGTACGCGAGCCTCGGCCTCGTGGGCGGGGTCGTTTCTGACCTCGTCGGTGAGCTCGAAGTGGGCGAGGCGCAGGAGATCATGACGAACAGCGACGAGGTCGACCAGGCCGCTGACGAGCTCGGCCTCGGCGCAGCCTTCGACCTCGGAACCGACTAAGTCGCGGGATCCGCTGCGAGGGTGTGGCCGGGCGAGGCCCGTGCCACCTTTTGCAGCGGATCGACGCCGGTCGCGGGCCACGCCCGTCCTGACCGGCCCGAAGAACTTCAGACAACGACAGAAGGGGCGAAACCACCTGAGTGGTTTCGCCCCTTCTGTCGTCTCTTGCGAGACGTGAACGTGTGTGAACGCTTATGAAGCGCGGCGTGCGCGAGCTGCGCGGCGCTTGAGTGCGCGGCGCTCGTCTTCGCTCAGGCCGCCCCAGACGCCTGAATCCTGGCCCGTGTCCATTGCGTACTGAAGGCACATTTCGGTGACTGGGCAACGTGCACAGACCGACTTTGCGCGTTCAATCTGCTCGACCGCCGGGCCGGTGTTACCGACCGGGAAAAAGAGTTCGGGGTCTGCAGTAAGGCAAGCCGCTTGTTCGCGCCAATCCATGTTTTCTCCTACCATTAAAGTGGCGCATCGAACACAAAGCGTCAGTTTCGATCGCCACGCACTCGTGACTGATTGAGTCAGCCCACCACGGTGTGCGCGAAACTCGACGATGTTTATGCTCCCACGAAAGCCGGGGCAAATCAAGGGTTTCTGAGAATGTCAGTACGAAAACCCCAGTTCTCCCAGAAAAACCGGGCAGAATCGTTGGTATTGAACACGATGAAGGAGATCGCTGATACATGAATCAGTCAAAGCTGCGAGGCCTCGGCTGGGCGCTTATTATTATGGTGCTCGCAATTGAGGGGCTCGGGGTGCTCTGGGTGACCTGGAACTCGATCGTGAGCGCGGTGACCGACGCCCAGAACCCGGCGCTCGACGCGAACCGTTCGATGGTCACGGTGCAGGGCATCGCGCTCGTGCTCACGATGCTGATCGCCGCCTTGTGGATCGTCATCACGTTTGTCGGTTCGCTTCGCCGCCGCAACTGGGCACGTTCGTCGCACCTCACGGTGCAGGTGCTCGTTGTTGCTGCGGCAACGGGAGTGTTGCAGGGCATTCTCGGCACCCCGCTCATTGGCTGGGGCCTCTTGCTGCTCGGCGTCGCGGGGCTCGCCGGAGTGATCATGACCCTTCCCGATAAGGCGCAGCGCGAGGTCGCCGAGTAGCGACTCGCTGGGCCTCGCGTCTAGTGGAAGGCGAGGGCGAGCATGCTGTCGCTCAGAGTCTCGTCGGGGGCGCCATCGGCAACGATTCCGCCGGCGTTTGCCTGGATGAGAATGCAGCGCTGCGTGAGCCTGGCCGAGTCGAGCTCGTGCGTCGCGAGTACGACGGTCGTGCCGAGGGCCACTTCGTCGGCGAGCACCTGCTGAATGATCGCCCGAGCTTGACTGTCGAGGCCCGCTTCTGGCTCGTCGAGGAGTAGGAGCGGGGCCCTCTGGGTGAGGGCCTGGGCGATGAGTACGCGTTGCCGCTGCCCGCCCGAGAGGCGTGAAAACTGGGCGTTCCTGAGATCGGCGATATTGAGCTGCTCCATGCGGCTGTCGATTTCTGCGCGGTCTTCTTTGGTGGGCCGCCCGAGCATACCTCGGTTGCCCCAGCGGCCCATGGCGACGGCGCTTGCGACGGTCATGGGGGTCTGTTCGCTCACGTGGCTGCGCTGTGGCACGAAGGCGTAGCGCTCTTCGGCTCGGGCCACGGTTCCCTTGTCGGGCTTCAAGACGCCCGCGATGAGGTCGAGCAGTGTTGATTTACCGCTGCCGTTCGTTCCGAGAAGCGCGACAAACTCGCCCTTCTCGATACTGAGCGAGAGGTCGGTGAAGATCGGCTTCTCGTCGCGTGCAAACGAGACTCCGTCGAGGGTAACTGAAGGCTTATTGGTAATCATTATCATTAACACCCTATACTAAGAACCGTGATTGGAATACTAGAACCTTTTCAGGCAGAGTTCATGCAGCGCGCGCTGCTCGGCGGCGCGATCGTTGCCGTGTTGAGCGCCGTTGTCGGAACGTGGGTTGTCCTGAGAGGCATGGCGTTCCTCGGCGAGGCGCTCTCGCACGGCATGTTGCCGGGCGTTGCGACCGCTGTGCTGCTTGGCTTGCCGGGGCAAATCGGTGCCCTCGTGGCGGCGGCGGCTATGACGGTGGGCATTGGTCTCGTGACGCGCAGAAAGCGCATTGCGGGCGACACCGCAATCGGCCTGCTCTTCGTGGGAATGCTCGCGGTGGGTGTGATTATCGTTTCGGCTTCCAAAAACGTCACGATTAATCTCACCGCGATCCTGTTTGGCGATGTGCTTGCTCTCACCTGGGCTGACATTGCGCTCATCGCCTCGGTCGGCGCTGTCGTGATCGCCGTCATTGCGCTGTTTAAGCGACCGTTCACCGCGCTGGTGTTTGACGAGCGCATCGCGCACTCGTTGCGCTTTTCGCCGCGAGTCTCGCAGGCCGTGCTGATGGGCGGCGTTGCCCTCACGATTGTGGTTTCGTACCAGGCCGTCGGAACCCTGCTCGTCGTTGGCATGCTCCTCGCACCCGCCGCAACGGGGGCTGTCTGGGCAAAGAACATTGCACAGATCACCATCATTGCCATTGCCGTGGGGATCTTCTCGGTGTGGGCAGGCCTCACCGCATCGTGGTTTCTCGAGTGGGCGGCCGGCCCGTCGATTGCGCTTGTCGCAGTGCTCTGCTTCGGCGCTTCTGCCGCGCTGAAGCGCGCCTAGCGCCGTTACATGCGATAGGGGCGGATCGGCAGCGCATGTGCCGTACCCGCGCTCTCGCCGCCCTGCGCGAGGATGCCCGTGATGAGATCCCGGGGTGCCGGGTGGTCGGGCAGTGCTGCGAGGTACTCTGCGTGTGCTTCGAGCGAGCGGATCGCGAGTTCCTTCGACTCCTCGCTCACAACGACCGCGTGGGTTGCGTCGTGTGACATGGCGAGGAGCCACGTGGCCTTCCATGCTTCGAGCCCCTCGTCTTCGACCAGCTCTGGAAAGATCCAGGGGTTGTCGGCATCGCGAATCGCGTCAACGGTCGCGATACCGGTTGCGCGGTGATCGGCGTGGTTGAGGCCCCACGGCGCCTCGAGGCTCCAGGTCATCGTCATGACGGCATCGGGCCGATGTTTGCGAATGGCTCGTGCGATAGCTCGGCGGGTCTCAAGGTTTGCTTCGAGGAGGCCGTCTGGGAGGTCGAGTATCTCGAGAGTAGTGACGCCGACGATCTTGCATGCCTCATGTTGCTCTGCCGTGCGCATTGGGCCAACCTTGGCGGGTTCCATGCCTCGAATGCCGGCCTCGCCCTCGGTGAGGAGGAGGTAGCTCACCTCGATGCCCTGTGCCGCCCATTCGGCGACAGCGGCCGAGCCACCGTACTCCATGTCGTCGGGGTGGGCGACGATGCAGAGCACGCGATTGATGTTGTCTGGGGTGAATGGTTCGAGAGTGGCCATACCGCGAGCCTATCGTCTTGTCTGTGAGTTCGGCAGGATCGATTTGCTAATGAGAATCAATATCAATAAGATGAGTGCATGAACAAGACACCCCAAAAACAACGGATGGTCGCGATTGCGGCCGCAGGAGCGATCGCGCTCGGTCTCGCTGGCTGCTCGGCACCCGCTGATGCCGGGGCAGATGGCCCCACCGTGGTCGTGACCTCGAGCATCTTCGGTGACATCGCAACCGAACTCGTCGGCGATCAGGCAACCGTGAAGGTGCTCATTCCCGCGGGCAGCGACCCACACGACTACCAGCCATCGACCAAAGACATCAGCCAGTTGCACTCGGCCGATCTCGTCTTTGCGGTCGGTCTCGGCTTCGAAGAGGCGCTTGCGCCTCAGCTTGAAGCCGCATCGAGCGATGGCGTGAACGTCGTTGACCTCGGCGAGAGCGTGAAGCCCCTCAAATCGGTGGATCTCTACGGTGATGCCGTCGAAGAGAGCGACCACGATCACGGGTCAGACGAGCACGCAGACGACGCTGACGACCACGACGCCCACGATCACGAGGGTCATGATCATGAGCATGGCGACGACCATGAGCACGGTGATGAGCACGAGGGCCACGACCATGGTGACCATGACCACGGGCCCATCGATCCGCACTTCTGGCATGATCCGCAACGGGTTTCGCTCGCGGTCGACGAAATGGTGCACGAACTCGGTGAGCTTGATGGTATCGACGCCGCGAAGGTCGCTGAGAACGGTGCAGAGTATCAGGAGCAGCTCGAGAAGCTCGACGCTGATCTCGAGGCGCAGTTCGCCGAGATTCCCGACGATCACCGCAAGCTCATCACGCAGCACCGTGTGCTCGGCTACCTCGCGCACCGCTACGGGCTTGAGACTGTTGGCGAGATGATTCCGTCAACCTCGACGCTTGCACAAGCGAGCGCGTCGCAGATCAACGATATTGTGCGCACGATCGAGGCCACCGGCGTGCCAGCCGTGTTCACCGACGTGACGCAATCAGACGCCCTCGCCGAGACGATTCAGTCAGAGCTCGGTGGCAAGGTCGAGATCGTGTCGCTGTTTACCGAATCACTCGCCGCAAAGGGTGAAGAACCCGCGACGTACATCGACCTGATGCGCTTGAACGGCGAGCGCATCGCCCAGGCCCTGCGGTAAAGACCCCACATTAGCGCCGCAGGAACGACTGAGGGCCCGAGACCAACCAATTGGTCTCGGGCCCTCAGCTGTGTGCCGGGGTTACTTCGCGGTGTCGCGGGTAACGATCACGGGGCAGGGAAGAGCCTGCAGTACACCGTGGCTTACCGAACCGAGCAAGAGGCGTGAGATCGAGCCACGGCCGCGGCTTCCCACGACGAGCAACTCAGCGTTCTCAGCGATTTGCAGGAGCGCCGAAACGGGAGCCGCCTGAACGATCTCGCGTTGAATCTCGAGGTCGGGGTAGCGCGTGCTGAGACCGCTCACGCCAATCGCGATGGCCTCTTCAGCCGCCTGACGCTGCGACTCGATGAGCTCTTCGCTCCAGAGGTACTCGAGTCCCGGGGTGAGCGGTGGCATCCACGCGTAGACCGCTGAGAGCGAGACGCCTCGGCGCGAGGCTTCCTCGGCCGCGTAATCGATCGCTGCCTGGGCAGGCTCAGAGCCGTCAATGCCAACGACAACGCCGCGCGTCGGGTTCGTCACCGGTGTCGTGGGAATCACGGCAACGGGGCAGTGCGCAACCGCTGCGATCTTCACTGCACGGGTACCGAAGAACGACCCGGCCCACTTGCTGCCTGCGTGCTCGCCGAGCACGAGCAGATCTGCTCGCTGCGAAGCGACCTCAACCTCGACGATGGGGTGGCCCACGACGGCCGTGCCGGTGAGCTCGCCCTCGAAACCGAGGCTGCGAGCGTACTCTCGTTCAGCCTCAAGCATCTGCTCAGAAGCACGCTGGGCTTCTGAGAGAAACGCAACGCTCTCTGAGAGGAACGAGTCATCAGCAACGTGCAACAGTTCAACCGTCGCACCACGCTCCTTGGCTCGTTCCAGACCCCACGCAAGTGCCGCGCGGCTCTGTTCTGATCCGTCAACTCCGATAATGATGTTCTCGGCCATAGGGGCCTCCTCACGTCGTAATGAAGGGTTATTACGTAGTCTACGCCTAGCGGGCGGGAACCTGCTGAGGGTGCGTGCCCGAAAGCTGCTCAGCGATACGTACCACCTGGCAGCTGTAGCCGTACTCGTTGTCGTACCACACGTAGAGCACGCAGCTGTCGCCGGTCACGAGCGTTGCGAGGCCGTCGACGATACCCGCGCGGTTTGAGCCCACGAAGTCGGTCGAAACAACCTCGGGTGATTCGAGGTAGTCGATCTGCGTGCGCAGCGGCGAGGTCAGCGAAATCTCGCGGAGCAGGCCGTTGAGTTCTTCCTTCGTGGTCTCGCGGCCGAGCTTGAGGTTCAGGATCGCAAGCGAGACGTTCGGGGTTGGTACGCGAATCGAGTTGCCCGTGAGCTTGCCCTCGAGCTCGGGGAGTGCCTTTGCGACAGCGGTCGCGGCACCGGTCTCGGTGATGACCATGTTGAGCGCTGCAGCGCGGCCGCGGCGATCACCCTTGTGGAAGTTGTCAATGAGGTTTTGGTCGTTCGTGTACGAGTGAATCGTCTCAACGTGGCCGTGCTCGACACCGAAGGTATCGTTCATGACTTTGAGTACCGGCGTGATCGCGTTCGTGGTGCACGAAGCGGCCGAGATGACGGTGTCGTCGTCAGCGATCATGTCGTTGTTGACGCCGTACACGATGTTCTTTAGATCGCCCTTGCCGGGAGCCGTGAGCAGTACGCGTGAAACTCCCGTTGCCTTCAGGTGCTGGCTGAGGCCATCGCGGTCGCGCCACACGCCGGTGTTGTCGATTACGAGTGCGTTTTCGATGCCGTACTGCGAGTAGTCGACGGTTGCAGGGTCGCTCGCGTAGATCACCTGAATGCGCACGCCGTTTGCGAGAATGACATTCTCTTCTTCGATGACCTGAATCTGGCCGTTGAAGTGGCCGTGCACTGAGTCGCGGCGAAGCAGGTTGGCGCGCTTCTGCAGGTCGTTCTCTGAGCCCTTACGCACGACGATCGCGCGCAGGTTAAGGCCGTTGCCGCTGCCCGAGTGCTCGACGAGAATGCGAGCGAGAATGCGGCCGATGCGGCCGAAACCGTAGAGTACGACATCGCTGCTGCCAGCGGTCTCGTTGGCGATGCCTGCGAGCTTCAGCGTCAGGAAGGCTGAGAGATCGCTCTGGCCCGAGGCGCGGAACTCGTTGGCGAGCAACGCGAGGTCGAGTGAGGCGGGTCCTGGCTGAATGTCGGCGAGCGCCTCAACGATCGCGAACGTTTCGGTGAGGGGCAGCGGCTGGTCGTCAATCTTGCGGGCGAAGTGGTGTGCCCGAATGATGTCAACGGCGCTCTGGCCGACGAGGGTGCGCCCGTGCACCGACATGACGATATCGTTCTCGCGGTACAACTTGCCAATGAGCGGGATCATCCGCTCGGCAATCTCCTGATTCGCATTCCAAGTCTCGAGATGAGCATCAGCGCGCTGTGACATATGCGTTCCGTGATCCTTCTTGTTCAGTCAAACTGGGTCATATTCCCTCGGGATACTGAGGGTTCCCGTCCAGTATCCCATGCTTTGTGTCACATAACGTCACAGAATTCGCGGTAGAGAACTACAGCTGTCACAGTAGTGAGTGTTCGGGCGCTCCAAGCAACACCGCCCACAAAGCTTTCTCAATATTTGACCTAAGGAATACACCATGGCACGCAAGACCATTCGTACCGCGATCACCTCGCTCGCGGTTCTCGCACTCGCAGGTGGCGCACTCACCGCTTGTTCATCAGACTCTTCAGATCCCAGCGACAAGGGCGGCGACCAGAAGACGGTTCGCCTCGGCGTCGTTGGTGCTGCCGACCCCTACTGGGCAGAGTACGAAAAGGCCGTCGAAGAAGAGCTCGACATTGACCTCAAGATCGTCGACTTCGGTGAGTACAACCTCCCGAACCCCGCGCTCGAAGCGGGCGACCTCGACATTAATCAGTTCCAGCACATCATCTTCCTCGCAGAGCACAATGCGGCGACCGGCGACGATCTGACCCCGATTGGCTCGACGGCTATTTACCCACTTTCGGTGCACTCGCAGAAGTACAAGAGCATCGATGAGATTCCCAAGGGCGAGAAAATCGCTGTGCCGAATGACCCATCGAACAAGGCACGAGCGCTGCTCGTGCTGCAGCAGGCAGGGCTGATCAAGCTGAAAGACGGGGGCAACACCGGTTCAACGCTCGACGACGTCCTGACCGACGAGTCGAAGGTAACCGTTACCGAGTTCGACGCCGCCCTGACGGCGAGCGTGCTCAACGATGTTGCGGCCGCAGTCGTCAATAACGACTTCGTCGAGAAGGCCGGCCTTGGCTTCAACGACGCACTCTTTCTCGATGACCCTAACGATCCATCATCGCTCCCGTACGTGAACATCTTTGCGGTGCGCGCTGACGATGCCGACAACGAGCTTTACAAACAGCTCGTTGAGATCTACCACAACACGGCGGCTGTCACCGACGGCGTGCAGGATGTTTCGGGCGGCACCGCCGTAATCACGAACACGCCTGCAGCAGACCTGCAGAAGGCGCTCGAGAAGCAGCTCGAGATCGTCAAGGCCAGCGAGTAACGCCACACCGAAGAAAAACGTAAGGGATCCTCTCTCGCAGCCCGTCATAATAGACGCTGCAGGGAGGATCCCTGTTTGGTATCGAAAGGGTGCACCGTGACACGAGTGCAAATTGACCGGGTCAGCAAGTCATTTGCTGGTCACGGGAAGAAAGCGGCCGAGGTCTTTGCCGTCAACGACGTCTCGATCGACATCGCCCCAGGCGAGATTCACGCCGTGATTGGCTATTCGGGCGCGGGCAAGAGCACGCTGCTGCGGCTCATCAACGGTCTCGAGCGGGCAACGTCTGGCGAGATTACCATCGGTGACACGCTCATCACGGGGTTCTCAGAGAAACAGCTTCGCGAGGTGCGCGGCGGCATCGGCATGATCTTTCAGCAGTTCAACTTGCTGCAGTCTCGCACGGCGCAGGCCAACGTTGAATACCCCCTGGAGATCGCGGGTATCGCAAAAGACGAGCGGCAGCGCAGAGCGGCAGAACTGCTCGACTTCGTTGGGCTCAAGGGCAAAGAGCATGCCTACCCAGAACAGCTGTCTGGCGGGCAGCGCCAACGTGTCGGTATCGCGAGAGCGCTCGCGACGAAGCCCGGTGTGTTGCTTGCCGACGAAGCAACGAGCGCGCTCGACCCCGAAACTTCTGCTGAGGTGCTCTCGCTCCTCAAAGAGGTGAACCGCGAGTTTGGCATCACGATCATTCTCATCACGCACGAGATGGAGGTCGTGCGACAAATTGCCGACCGCGTCACGGTGATGGAAGAGGGCCGCGTCGTCGAGCAGGGCGACACGTACCAGGTATTTTCAAACCCTCAGCAAAACACGACGAGGCGCTTTGTTGAGACGGCGCTACCCAATGTTCCCGCACCCGAGGTGCTCGAAGCGATTAAACAGCGCGGGCGCGGCACCCTCGTCACCATCTCGTTTACCGATGAGGGGGAGGTCGACCAGCCGGTCATCATCACGACGCTCACGAAACACGGGGTCACCGGCAGCATCGAGGGCGGCGGCGTGACTCAGGTGAGTGGCCGGGTGTACGGGCAAGTCACCATGGAAATCATCGGCGACGAAGCGAAAGTGCGCGCCGCTATTACAGAGCTCTCGCAGCACACGACCATTGAGGAGCTGTAGCCATGGAAACCATTATTGATGCGCTGCCGAAACTGCTCCACGCAACCGGCGAAACCCTGCTCTTTGTGGTTGTCGCGATGGTCGTCGGTGGTATTGTCGGCCTCGTCATCGGAACAACCCTCGTGGTGACCCGCAAGGGCGGCCTTCTCGAGAACCGTGGCGTTTACCTCGTGCTCAACCTGCTCGTGAACTTCTTTCGCCCGATTCCCTTCGTTATTCTCATCTTCGCCCTCATGCCGCTCACACGATTCGTCGTTGGCACGGGCATCGAGAACAAAGCATTCATCTTCGTTCTCGCGTTCGCCGCTTCGTTCGGCATCGCGAGGCTTGCCGAACAGAACCTGCTCACGGTTGATCCCGGTGTGATTGAGGCAGCACGCTCAATGGGTGCGAGCCCACTGCGCATCATCTTCACGGTGCTCTACGCCGAGGGCCTCGCCCCGCTGATTCTCGGCTACACCTTCGCTTTCATCGCGGTGGTCGACATGTCGGCAATCGCGACCGTTATCGGCGGCGGCGGCCTCGGCACGCTCGCCATCGTTGACGGGTTCAGACAGTTCAAGCCAGAACTCATGTGGGCCGCCGTGCTGCTCATGATCGTCATCGTGCACCTCGCGCAGGTGCTCGGTAACGCACTCGCGCGCAAGGTGCGCCGCCGCTGAGCGAGTCAGAACCCGCGGCTACACTGAGAGTATGAGTGACTTGCATACCCTCGCCGATGTTCGCACCGTAGCCGAGCGGCTGTGGCCCGAATCAACCGCAGAAGCGTGGGATCGCGTGGGCCTGGTGACCGGAGATAATTCGGCGCCGATCCGCACGATTCTGCTCGCCGTTGACGCCGTACGCGCGACGGTCGACGAGGCCGTGCAGCTGGGGGCCGACCTGCTCGTGACGCACCACCCGCTCATGCTGCGTGGGGTGCATACGATGGCAACCGACACCGCGAAGGGGGCGCTCGTCGTCGACCTCATTCGAGCCGAGTGCGCGCTTCTCGCAGCCCACACCAACGCCGATACGCCCGAGGGCGGGGTTTCTGACCGCATCGCGCACCTGCTCGGCCTCGAATATTCGGCTCCGATTGTGCCAGGGGCGAAGCTCGTCGATGGGCTCGGGCGGGTCGGCAATCTTACCCAGCCGATGACGTTGCGGGCGCTCGCTGAACGCCTCGCAGAGCTCCTGCCCAAGACTGAGACTGGCGTGCGCGTTGGGGGTGCCCCAGAGCGTCTCGTGCAGCGCGTAGCACTCTGCGGAGGCGCCGGCGATAGCCTGCTCGACCACCCCGCTGTGCGCGGGGCCGACGTGTACATCACTTCAGATCTCAGACACCACCCGGCGCAAGAAAGCCTCGAGCAATCGCTCGTCACCGGCGGGCCGGCGCTCATCGATATCGCGCACTGGGCCAGCGAATCGCTCTGGCTCGAGGGGGCCGCGAGTCAGCTGCGCGCCGAATTGTCGGGCGTGCAGGTAGTCGTGAGCAAGATCAACACTGATCCGTGGCAGTTGCGGGTAGGCTGAAGGCATGAAAGCTAGCCCTCGCCAACAGCAGCTCCTGCTCGAATTGCAGAGCCTTGACACCCACAAACTGCGCCTGAACCGCCGCCACAAGCAACTGCCAGAGCGTGCCGAGCTTGAGGCGATCGCCGAACGCCAGCGTGAGGTTCGGGCAAACTTCATGCGTGCTCAGCGCACGGTTGAAGAGGCTCGTGGTGAGCTGCAACGCGTCGAAGAAGAGGTCGCGACCGTCGAACAGCGACACCAGCGCTCATCAGAGCGTCTCGCAGCGAGTACCCAGGCGAAAGAGGCGAGCGCGTTTCAAGAAGAGCTCGACACCCTGGTACGCCGCCGCGGAGTGCTCGAAGAGCGCCAGCTTGAACTCATGGAGCAAGCCGAGGCTGCCGAGGGGCAGTTCACGCTGAGCGTTGTTGACGTCTCAGACGTCGACGCCGAGGTGCAGCGGTTGCGCGACGCCATTCACCAGGCAGAACAGCAGATCGCCGAAGAACTCGCAGCGCTCGACGAGGAGCGCGCCGGCCTCGCTGCCGAGGTGCAGGGGCCCGTACTCGAAGTGTACGAGCGCACGCGCGAACGCTACGGGATCGGCGCTGCGCGACTGCGTGGCACGGTCTCAGAAGGCAGCAACATGGAGCTTGACCCGGCCGACCTGCAAACCGCGCGCAACACTCCGGCCGACGAACTCTTCTTCTGCCCGACGAGCGGCGCGATTCTCGTGCGCGACGCTGCCGAGTAGAGGCTCGCTGGGATCCGCGAAACCCGCTACAGTAGAACCTAGGAATGGGTCGGTGAGGCGACCGCGTCGGGGCTTGACCCCGCCGAGGAACGTCCGGGCTCCGCAGGGGAGAACGGTGGGTAACGCCCACCCGGGGCAACCCGCGAGAAAGTGCAACAGAGAGTAGACCGCCAGGGCTTCGGCCCGGGTAAGGCTGAAAGGGTGAGGTAAGAGCTCACCAGCGCCCGTGGTGACACGGGCGGCTAGGTAAACCTCGTTTGGAGCAAGACCGAACAGAAGGCGATGACGCTCCCCGCTGAGTCTTCGGGTTGGTTGCTAGAGGGTGCCGGCAACGGTACCCCGAGAGAGATGGTCGTCACGACGGCTCGCCGTCGCACAGAACCCGGCGTATGATCTGGCCCATTCCGCCCTCTTTCGCCGAGCGCAAAAGCTGGCTTATGGTTAAGACCATGACGCAACAACAGAGCCCAGAGCCGGGCTGGTACGTGAACGACGCAGGCAAGAACCAATGGTGGGACGGTGCGAGCTGGGCTGATAAGCAGACCGAGAAAGAGGTCAGGGCCTGGCAGAAAGCGCAGTACAAAGAGAAGTACGGCAACGCAAAACTTGCCACGATCGGCCACCTCGCTTGGATTATCGTGGTGCTTGGGGCCATCGCGTTGGCCTTTTCAAGGGCTCACTTTGCACTCGCAGGCATCGGCATCTGGTGCATTGGGGTAGGGATTACCCTGTGGATCATCTGGCTTGCGTTCGGCGCAATCGTTGACGAGATTCGTAAGCCGAGATGATCCGCCGCTTGGCTGTCGGGTAGGGGCTGGCCCCGGGCTTGCGTGCGGGCTCGGGCGCGGATCCGCTCCCTCTCGCGAAATTGTTTGCACTTTTGCCGTGAAATCGGCCCGAAATGGGGCAAAATTGCCAACACTTTCAAGGAACGCGGCAGGGGTCAGCAGGCACGAGCGCGCCAACGGCCAGCCGCGCGAAGGAACGCACGGCTGGCCGCCAAAAGAAGGCGCGCTACTTCGCGACGAAGAAGAGGCGCTTGTTCGCGAACTCGCCGATGCCGACGGGGCCCATCTCGCGGCCGTAACCCGAGCGCTTGACGCCACCGAAGGGGATCTCTGCGGCCTCTGCGGCGATGATGTTGACGTGAGCCATGCCAACCTCGAGCTGTGAGGCGACACGGGCAGCGCGTGCCTCGTCAGTCGAGAAGACCGAGCCTCCAAGGCCCAGGTCGCAATCGTTCGCGAGCGCGAGAGCTTCTTCGTCGCTCGAGACGCGGTACACGGTCGCGACGGGGCCGAAGATCTCTTCGCGATACGAGGCCGAGTCGCGGGGCACATCGGTGAGCACAGCGGGGGAGAAGTAGGCGGCGGGGCCTTCAGAAAGCACGCCTCCTGTGACGAGGGTGGCGCCCGCTGCCACGGCGCGCTGCACCTGCTCGTTGACCGTCTCAGCGGCGGCGCGAGACGAGAGGGGAGCGAACTCGCCCTCGGCGAGGTTCAGTTGGTCGCCGGGGGTGAGGCCTGTCGCGAGTTTCGTGAGCTCGGCAACGAACTCGTCGTAGATGTCGTCCATGACGATCATGCGCTTGTTTGAGTTGCACACCTGGCCGCCGTTGTAGACGCGGAATTCCCACGCGTCGCGGGCAACCGCTGCAACGTCATCGGCGTCAAGCACGACCATGGGGTCGATGCCGCCAAGCTCGAGTACGCACTTCTTGAGGTTGCGCCCCGCCTGCTCGCCGATGATCGCACCGGCCCGCTCTGAACCGGTGAGCGAAACGCCCTGCACACGCGGATCGGCGATCATCGTCGCGATTTGATCGTGTGAGGCGAAGACGTTCTGGTAACCGCCGACGGGCACTCCGGCCTCTTCCATGATCGCCTGTACCGCGAGCGAAGAACGAGCGCAAATGTCGGCGTGCTTGAGCAAAATCGTGTTGCCGAGCACGAGGTTCGGTGCCGCAAAACGGGCCACCTGGTAGTAAGGGAAGTTCCACGGCATGACGCCCACGAGCGCTCCGATGGGGCGGTATTCCATGACGGCCTTGCCCGGAATCGTGCTGGGAATCTCGGCATCGGTGATGAGCCCGGGGCCGTAGACCGCGTAGTACTCGATAATGTCGCGTGCGAACTCGACCTCGTCGATTGATTCGGGCAGCGACTTGCCCATCTCCAGCGCGATGATCTCGGCGAGTTCTTGCTTGCGCTCCTCGAAGAGCTCGGCGACGCGCTTCACGACTGCCGCGCGCTCCTGCACGCTGCGTTCACGCCACTCACGATAAACCGCATCGGCTGCGGCGAGCTTCTGCTCGATCTCGGCGTCAGTCGCGGTCGCAAACGACTCGATGACTTCGCCGGTGGCGGGGTTTTGAACGCGATAGTTCGACATTGAATCTCCTTTAGTTGCTGCACTGTTCGCGCCAGCTGATATGAAACGGGCTGGCGATAACGAGGGGTTAGCCCTATGTATACGAGCCTACTCGGGCGAGGCTTAGCGCGCACGAGAACACTCGGTGAAGGCTTTGCCGGCTGCCCCTCGGAGCGTGAGCGGGAGGGGAGGCGGCGATGATCCGCGAGTGTGTTGGCATTTCGAGCTTGACACCAGGGGCGTTAACCGCATAGGTTCATTAGTGAAGTAATGAACCATTGAACAGATGGGAGGGTGCCGTGTTTGACGAAACAAGGCCGATCTTTCTGCAGCTCGCTGACGCTTTGGCCGATGCGATTTTGCGTGGAGTGTACGAAGAGGGAGACCAGGTGCCCTCGACGAATGAACTCGCCGCCTTTCACCGAATCAACCCGGCGACCGCGGGCAAGGGGCTCAACGAGCTTGTTGATCGCGGCGTGCTCGAGAAGCGACGCGGGCTCGGAATGTTCGTTCTTCCCGGTGCGAAAGAGCGCATCGGCGAGACCAGGCAGGGTGCTTTCATCGACCAGTATGTGAAGCCACTCCTGCGTGAGGCTGCGGCGCTCGGTATTTCGGCGCAGCACCTTCACTCACTCATTGAAGACCAGGCTGCTCAGGAGGCAGATCATGACGAACGCGATTGAAACCCGCAATCTCACCCGGCGTTATCGCGACACCGTCGCACTCGATGACGTCACCGTTTCGTTCCAGACCAACACCATCACGGGCCTGCTCGGGCGCAATGGCGCAGGCAAGACTACGCTGATGGCGCTCATTACGGCTCAGGACCTCGCAACCTCTGGCGAGCTGCTCGTGCAGGGTCAGGAGCCCTTCGAACGGGCACCGATTCTCTCAGAGATGTGCTTTATTCGAGACAACCAACGCTACCCGGATGACTACAAGCTCGGCCACGCCGTCAGAGCGGCGAAGCTCTTTGCGCCCAACTGGTCGCAGGAACTGGCCGATGAACTCATTGGGCTCTTTCGCATTCCCGCAAAAACCCAGATACGCAAGCTCTCGCGGGGTCAGCTCTCGGCGGTTGGTATCGTCATTGGGCTTGCTTCGCGGGCGCCGATCACCTTTTTCGATGAGCCGTACCTCGGGCTCGACGCGACCGCACGGTCGATTTTCTACGACGTGCTCCTGCGCGATTACCAGGAGCATCCGCGCACGATCGTGCTCTCGACGCACCTCATCGACGAGATGGATCGGCTGCTTGAGCGAGTCATCGTGCTCGACCGGGGCAGGGTGGTGCAAGACGCCGACGTTGAGAGCCTGAGGGGCAGCGTCTATGGCGTTGCGGGCAGAGTAACGGCCCTTACCCCGTTTCTCGAGGGGCGAAAGGTCATCTCGCGGCGTACCGTCGGCGGCCTCGCAACCGCGATCGTTGAGGGAACGCTGTCACGCGAGGAGCGTGAACTCGCGGTCGAGGCCGGCCTCGACCTTACCGCCGTCTCATTGCAAGAACTCGTTGCCGCATACGGCCTTGCCGAAGCCTACGAGAACGGTAACGGGGCACACACCGAAGGGAACGCATCATGAACCGGGTCATCACCGTCACGAGGCTGCATTTCAATAAGCCCGGCACCGCCCTTGCGACCCCGCTCGGCATCATTGTTATCGTGTGGGTCGTCTCGCTCATCATCGCGCTCGCTCTCCAGCGGGCGGGGCTCGACCCCAGCAACCCCGAGTACGCGGCCGGGGCGCGAAATAACGCTGGCATCATGTGGTCGCTTCCCGGCTTTCTCATTTATTACGGTGTGCAGGCCGTCGCAACGACCTTCCCGTTTGCGCTCGCGCTCGGCACCACCCGTCGCGCGTACGTCGCTGGCACTGCGCTCGCGAGTCTCATTCACGCCGCATTTATCACTGCCGTGCTCGCGGTGCTCCTGCTGCTTGAGCTCGTCACCGGGCACTGGTTCTTCGACCTGTACGTTTTTGATGTGGCCGTGCTCGGTTCGGGGAACCTCTGGACGCTGATCGCGACGTCGTTTATCGGCGTGTTCTTATGCCTCACCATTGGCAGCGTTTTTGGAGCAATCTGGGTGCGCTTCGGGGCGAAAGGTCCACTCGTGCTTGGACTCGCGCTCGGCCTGTTGCTCGCGGTAGGCGTGCTCATTGCGGTGCCGTACTTCGCCGACATCGTTGCCTGGATGACCGGGCTGAAACTTGCGCTCATGACGCTCGGCATCGCGGCGCTCGCGCTCATTGGTACCTGGGCCTGCATGAGGCGTACCTCGGTGCGCTAGCCCGATGATCGGGGCAGGGGTCGCTAAGCGATGCCCTGCCTTCGGTCGCTATGGTGGCGCTTGACGGCGACACTCAAGAAGGCGAGTGGGCCGACGACCGGCACGAAGAAAATGACGAGCAGCCACAGACAAATCTCGCTGACCGAGTGCTCTGACTGGGTGCGCATGAGTGTGGTGACCGCCGCGACAAAGAGCGCGAACATAATGAGGGCAACGGCCGCAACCGTGAGCGGGTAGCCAGCGAGCAAATGGGAGCCTGACACGGGGTTCACGAAGTGCCTCCTTGACGACAATGTCTCATACGCACACACCCTAGCACTGTGCATCGTGGCTTTTCGATGCCACGGCGTGACGGCGCAGATGGTTTGTGTGTCGGTGGTTGGGTGCATGATGAGCAGCATGTGGAACCCAGAACTTCAGCTCAGCGATCAGCGAGCAACCATGCTCATCGTGATTCACGAGGGCGCAAGCACCGTGGCAACGGTGCACGACTCGGCAGGCGAGGTGCTTTCGGCGCGAGTGTGGGGCGCCTCTGTCTCGCTTCTTGAGGTTGCCGCGGCGGTGCGCACTGTAGGGCTCAGCGTCGGCCATTGGCAGTCACGCGCGGGGCAGGGGGTGCAGGGCGGGCGAGAGTCGTGGGCGAGCCTCAGCCGTTGGACGGCCAGAGCCGCCGGTGCTGAGGGCGGCTGGGAGAAAGAGCCTGCGATTCCTGCCCCGAATACCGCATGGCGGCTCCCGCGTGCGCGCGAAGAGCGAGAAGACGCGCAGCGGATCGACGCGGCCATTCACGCCCGTGAGCGCGCACTCGCGGCTCGCCGGCCGCATCGGCCTCAGCTCGCGCCGCTCACGCCATACCCAGTGATCGCGCGCAAAGCGTGAGCGGGCACGATGGGTGGTGAACCGAACGAGGCCTGGAACGCTCCTATTCGGGCAGTGCCCACACACCAAGCTCGTTGCCACTCGGGTCGGCGAAGTGAAACCGCTTGCCACCCGGAAACGCATACGGGGCGACGGTGATCGTGCCGCCCGCGGTTTCGACTGCTCGCTGGCTTGCCTCGAGGTCGTGTGAGAACAGAATGACGAAGGGGCCGCCTGACTGTGGCGGGTCTTCAGCCTCGGCAAGCCCGCCGACCTCGTACGATTCACCCGACGATGTTTGCTGATCGGCCACGGCGAGAATGCCCGAGTAGCCGGGCCCGTAATCGACGAATTGCCAGCCGAAGGCCTCGCCGTAGAAGGCTTTTGCTGCTGCCAGGTCGGTCACGGTCAACTCGAGGTAGTTGATGCTGTGGTGTGCGAAGCTCATCGCATCACTCGACCCACGGGCTTTTCGGTGACCACGATCATGAGCGTCGCGACGGGCCCGAGCAGGAGGCTGATGAGAAACCAGTTCAAACGTGAACGGTTTTTGCTCTCGGCGAGCCCTGCGTTGATGAGTGCGAGGGTGAACCAGAACACACCCGTTGAGACGTAGTCTTCCATGGTAAAAGTGTAGTGGTGTGATTGCTCAGACGGCGAGGGTTTTGCGCGTGTTCTGCCATAGACTGAAGCGTGATGAGTACAGCGAATGTCTATGAATCCCTGGCCGCACGGGTTTATGAACTCGATAAACCGACGGGCCACTCATTTGGCGACATTGAGTTTTATGCAGAGCTGCTTGACGGCTGCACGGGCCCGATCCTTGAGCCAGCGGTGGGAAGCGGCCGGTTTCTCATCCCGATGCTGCAACGTGGTTTTATGGTGAGCGGCACCGACCCGTCAGAACACATGCTCGCGATCTGCGAGCGAGAAGCCGCAAGGGCGGGTGTTCGGGCGAGGCTCGCGGTGGCTGCCTTCGGAGAGCAGGCGTGGCCTGAGCAGTACGAAGCGATTGTTGTTCCAGCGGGTTCCATTCAGCTCATTGCAACCTTCGACGAGACCAGAGAGGCGCTTCGTAAGATGCTCTCGCAGCTTGCCCCCGGTGGCAGGCTCGTGCTCGATCTCGACTCGCTCGCTGGCCTCGCAGAACCTGCTGGGCCTGCGCGCAGCTGGCAAGATGGCGCCCATACGCTGACGCTCGTGAGCAGCATCGAAGAACGTGATTTTAGTGCGCAGCGACTGACGCAGCAGCTGCGATACGAACGGTGGAACGGCCCGGTACTCGAGCAGCAAGAACTGCAACGTTTCACCCTGCGGTTCTGGGGTGTTGAAGAAATGCGGCTCCTGCTTGAGAAGCTCGGCGCTGAAACCGTGACGGTGCACGCTGACTATGCATTCGGGGCTCAGCCGACTGAAGCAACGAGCGTGACGACGCTCGTGGCAACGGTAGCGTAGCGGGCGGGCTCGCGGTACGCTCACAATACACGCACGCAACGAACGAGGAGGCGGCAATGTCGCAACGAGACTGGGGTATTGAAGATCCCGAAGAGCGCTACTGGTTCAACGTTAAAACCGGTGAGGTCGAGGTAGGCAAGCAGTCACTCTCGATCGACCGGCTTGGCCCGTTTGAGACGCGCGAGGAGGCGCAACGGGCAACCGAGATTCTTGAAGAGCGCGCCCGAAAGTGGGCTGAAGAAGAAGCCAGGGAAGACTAGGGCTTAACACGTTCCGCTTTCGTCAGCGCGGCGTGTGAGCTGCGCTGACGAAAGCGGGTGAGCGGCGTGGTGGTTACTTCGGGTCGAGGCCGAGTAGCTTACGAATTCGGCCAACGTGCCCCGTTGCCTTCACGTTGTAGAGCGCGTGTTCGACGGTGCCGTCGGCGTCAAGAATGATGGTCGAGCGGATCACTCCGCGCGTGATCTTGCCGTAGAGGCTCTTGTCGCCAAAGGCCCCGTACGCGGCGAGAATGCTCTTGTCGGTGTCGCTCAGCAGGTCGTAGGTGAGGCCGTCGCGCTCGGCGAACTTCGCGAGCTTCTCTGGCTTGTCGGGTGAGATGCCCACGATTTCGTAGCCCGCGGTGCGCAGCGACTCGATCGAGTCGCGGAAGTCGCAGGCTTCTTTCGTGCACCCGGGAGTCATCGCTGCCGGGTAGAAGAAGATGATGAGACCCTTGCCGCGAAATGAGTCGAGTGAGACCTCGGCCCCTGACTGGTTTAGGAGGGTGAATGACGGTGCGGTGTCGCCTTGCGTGAGGAGGGTGCGTTCTTCAGTCATGCAGCAAGTCTAGCGAGGCTGGTGCAACTGGGCTAGCTGTCTTCTCGCTCGGAGATCAGGCGTCTCAGAGACTCGACGCGCGAGGCTCCTGCCTCGCCGAGCTCGCCGTGTTCGAGGGCTAGGTCGAGGGCGCAGTCGGGTGACGTATCGAGATGCTCGCACCCGCGAGGGCACCGTTCGATGATGGCGGCGAGGTCGGTGAACCCTTTGAGAATGCTGTCGGGAGTCACGTGGCCCAGCCCAAATGAGCGGACACCTGGCGTATCGATGACCCAACCGAGTGGGGCGTCGTCTGACGCGTGAGCGCTGTCGTCGGCGACGAGCGGCAACGCGACGGTCGATGACGAGGTGTGGCGACCGCGGCCAGTCACGATGTTGACGTGGCCTGTCTCGCGGTCGGCGTCTGGCACGAGCGCGTTGATGAGCGTTGATTTGCCGACACCCGAGTGGCCTACGAAGACGGTCTCGTGCCCCGTGAGCGCTTCGGTGAGCTCAGCGATGGGAAACGCGCCCGTGTTCGAGAGAAAGACCGGCACTTCGAGGGCCTGAAAGTGTGCGAGAAACTCTGCGGGGTCGGTCAGGTCGGTTTTCGTGACGCAAATGAGGGGCGAGAGCCCCGCGTCGTAGGCGGCAACGAGGTAGCGGTCGACGAGGCGCACGCGCGGCTCCGGGTTTGCTGCGGCCACGACGATAAGCATCTGGTCGGCGTTTGCGACGATGACGCGCTCGACCCGATCAGAGTCGTCGGCGCTGCGTCGCAGCAGGGTTTCGCGGTCGGTCACGCGAACGATGCGCGCGAGACTGCCTTCGTCACCGGTACGGTCGCCGACGAGCTCGACGCGGTCACCCGTGACGATCGCGGTGTTGCGCAGCTCGCGTGCGCGGGCGGCGATAACGGTGCGTGACCCCTGCGCGTCGCTGAGGCGCGTCGTGTAGCGGCCGCGATCGACCCCGATGACCATCGCTGTCGAGGCGTCTTCGTGCTGGGGCCGGCGCTTCGTACGAGGCTTGTTTGCCTTGGGGTTCGGGCGCTGCCTGACGACGTGGTCGGCGTACTCGGCGTAGGGCTCGTCTTCGTCGCTCGGCAGCCAGCTCATCGCAGCATGTCCTGCCACATCTCGGTGAACTCTGGCATCGTTTTTGACGTGCTCTCGACGTCGTTGATCTCGATGCCGGGCAACCGCAGGCCGACGATCGCGCCGGTCGTTGCCATGCGGTGGTCGGCATAGCTGAGCCACACGCTTGGCTGCGGATCGGTCGGGGGCACGATGCGCAGCCCGTCTTCACGCTCTTCGACCTCGCAGCCCACCTTCGTGAGCTCGGTTGCGAGCGCCGAGATGCGGTCGGTCTCGTGGCCGCGAATGTGGCCGATGCCCGTGAATTCGCTCACGCCGTCGGCGAGGGCTGCGAGTCCGATGAGGTTAGGCGCGAGTTCGCCGGCCTCGGGCAGGTGTAGCGTGACAGGCTTGATGCGGCCAGTGCCGGTGACCGTGAGGTCGCCAACGCCGTCGCCCGTGGGGGCGTACGCGACCTCGGCGCCGAATTGCGGGAGGATCTCGCGCAGCTGATCGCCCACCTGAGTGGTGCTCGCGGGCCAGAGCGGAATCGTGACGCTGCCGCCAGTGACGAGCGCCGCTGCGAGGAACGGAGCCGCGTTCGAGAGGTCTGGCTCAATCGTGAGGTCACGGCCGGCGATGGGGCCGGGCTCGACGATCCACTGGCCTGGTGTGGGTGAGGAGGCCTTTACTCCACGTGCGCGCAAGACGTCAAGTGTCATCTCGATGTGCGGCAGGCTCGGCAGGCTCGCGCCGGTGTGCACGACGTGCACGCCTTCCTCGAAGCGTGCGGCCGAGAGTAAGAGGCCAGAGACGAACTGGCTTGAGCCAGACGCGTCGAGCTCGACGCGACCGCCGCGCACCGAGCCGGTGCCGTGAACGGTGAAGGGAAGGGCGCCGCGGCCCTCGTCGGCGATGTCAACGCCGAGGGCCCGCAGGGCATCGAGAATGGAACGCATGGGGCGCTCGCGCGCGTAGACGTCGCCGTCGAATGCCGTTGGCCCGAGCGCGAGGCCAGCGACGGCCGGGACAAAGCGCATCACGGTGCCCGCGAGGCCGCAGGCAATGGTGGTTGAGCCGAGCAACTCGTCGGCTGGAGTCACAATGAGGTCGTCGCCCTCACGCAAGACGCTGGTGCCGAGCGCCTTCAGCGCATCGGTCATGAGCTGCGAGTCACGCGAGTCGAGAGCGGCACGAATGCGGCTCGGCGAATCGGCGAGTGCACTCACCACGAGCTCCCTCGTCGTGAGCGACTTCGAACCAGGAATACTGACGGTGCTCGCGATTGGGGTTGTGTGCGTCGGGGCAGCCCAGTCAGCGACGTCGTCGTCAGGGGCAGCACTCTCGCCAGGAAGCCGATCGTCAGTGTTACGGGAATATTTTGCCTCAAGCATATGTTGCACATTCTAGCCGCAAAGAAGAGAGATATCGTGCTTCAAACAACTCTGCCCGTAGAATCAACAGTTATGGGTAACACTCAGGCGAGCGCACCGCTCGCAGAACGCTTTGAGCAAGAGGCCATCGAATATCTTGACCAGATGTACGGTGCCGCCATGAAGTTCACGCGTGACCCTCAAGAAGCGCAAGATCTTTTGCAAGAGACCTTTATGAAGGCCTTTGCCGCGTTCGAGCGCTTCCAGTCGGGCACGAACATGAAGGCATGGCTGTACCGCATCATGACCAACACCTATATCAACGGCTACCGCAAGCAGCAGCGGGAGCCGTATCTCGGGGCAGTCGATGAGCTTGAAGACTGGCAGCTCGGCGGGGCAGAGTCGACCACCTCGATGGCCGCGAGGTCGGCAGAGGCAGAAGCGCTTGACCGGCTTCCCTCGACCGCGGTCACTGAGGCACTCAACGAGCTTGACGATGATCGCCGCATGGTGGTGTATCTCGCCGACGTTGAGGGTTTCTCGTATCAAAACATTGCAGACATGATGGGCACGCCGATCGGCACGGTCATGAGCCGACTCTCGCGGGGGCGCAAGCAGCTGAGAGAACTGCTTGGCGAATACGCCCGTGAGCAGGGCTATGCTGCACCATCATCAGGAAAAGGAGCATGATCATGAAGAACTGTGATTGCGAAGCACGCGGGGTCGAGTGCACCTGCGCGACCAAAGATTGTGGTTGCGAGATGACTCGAGAGAAGCTTGAAGACTTGCTGCGCGACGAGCTCTGCGCCGAGGAATCGGCGCCGATCCGCGCCCACTTGCGCACCTGCCCAGAATGCAGGGCAGAGCAGCGGGTATGCGAGTCGCTCACCGAGGCGATTCAGCGTGGCTGCAAAGAGAAGGCGCCAGCGCAGTTGCGCGACGCGATTCTCGCGCAACTCCAGGGCTCGTAGCGGCCCGGCTTGCACCCGGCAAGCCCAGCGAAATGGATGAGGGGTGGCGCTGCTTGACCGCAGCGCCACCCCTCATCTGTTGTGAGGCGACTAGCCCTTGATGATCTTGCGGCCCACGATTTCGCGCATGATCTCGTTCGTGCCACCGTAGATGCGGTGCACGCGAGCGTCGGCGAAGGCGCGGGTGATCGGGTACTCCATCATGTAGCCGTAACCGCCGAAGAGCTGAACGCCCTGATCGAGCACCTCCCACTCGCGTTCGGTTGCCCAGAACTTCACCTTCGCGGCCTCTTCTGGGGTGAGCTTGCCCTCGCCGTAGAGCGCGATGGCGCGGTCGACGTATGCCCAGAGCGCGTCAACCGTCGTCTCCATATCGGCGAGCTTGAAGTAGGTGTTCTGGAAGCGGATGATGGGCTGACCGAAGCTCTCGCGAGCCTTTGCGTGATCGACGGTCCACTCGTATGCGGCCTCTGAAGCGGCAGCCGCGGCGACACCGATTGAGAGGCGCTCAAGTGGCAGGTTACGCATGAGCTGAATGAAACCGTGGCCCTCTTCGCCGCCGATGAGGTTCTCTTCGGGAATGAACACGTCGGCAAACGAAAGCTCTGCCGTGTCGTGCCCGTGGAAGCCGAGTTTGTTGAGCTTGTTCCCGTGCTCGAAGCCCTGCATGCCGTCTTCGACGAGCACGAGGCTGAACGCGTCGGGGCGGTTGCCCTCTCCGGTCTTCACGAAGGTGACGATGACGTCGGCGGTCTTGCCGCTCGAGATAAACGTCTTGGCGCCGTTGAGTACGTAGCCGCCATCGACCTTCTTCGCGGTCGTGGTGACGCCGCGCAGGTCTGAGCCTGCGCCGGGTTCAGTCATCGCGAGCGCTCCAATGATCTCGCCTGAAGCCATGCCGGGCAGCCACTTCTTCTTCTGCTCTTCGGTGCCGAAGTGCACGATGTATGGAACCGCGAGATCGTCCTGAATGCCGAAGGCGCCGGCGAGCGATCCGAGGCCAGCGCGAATGATCTCTTCGTTGACGACCGTGCGAAAACGGTAATCTTGCAGCATTCCCGCGCCACCGAACTCTTCTGGGACCGAAAGCCCGATGATGCCCGCCTCGCCAGCTGCGCGCATGGTATCTCGGTCGATCTCGCCAGCGGCATCCCAGCGCTCGCGTGCGGCGTTATCGCCGTAGCGCTTCACAAATTCTTTTACGACGTCGCGAAAGGCCTCGTGGTCTTCGTCAAAGATGAGTCGTTCCATGTGGTTTCTCTCCTTCGAGTAAGTATCTAGGTAAGGGTCAGTGTAGCTTCGGGTTACTGAAGCCGGGTGAACATTGTGGGGTTACGACACGAGACGCGCGCTCAAGCGAGCGAGCATTGCGTCATCAGCTCCATGCTGTGCGAGGTAGTCGTTGACCGAGCCGTACTCGGCATCGATACGTTGCATGGCCCTGGCGATGGCGTCGACGGGGCTTGACGCGACGAGCCCGTATACCTCGTCGGTGACCTCGAGCCCGAGACGGCGAAGCGCCGAGAGGTGCCAATCGACCCACTCGCCGCGCAGGTTCTCTTCGGTCGCGGCATAGTCGTGAAAGACATCGTCTCGGTCAACCCCAACGGCGGTGAGCGCGAGCGCAATGACGGCACCCGTGCGGTCTTTGCCCGCGGTGCAGTGCACGAGGGTGGGGCTGGGCGCATCGGCGAGTAAGCCGAGCGTTGGCACGAGGGTATCGGCGTGGTTGAGGTAGATACCGTCGGTGAGATCGAAGATGGTCATCTTGTCGCTCACATGAGCCCTGGCGCTCGGAAAGATCGAGTGAGCAACCTCGATGACTCCCGCAGGGACGCGGTCGGGAAGCGAAGCGCGCTCTTCGTCATCGCGCAGGTCAATCACGTGGCCGATGCCGAGCGCCTCAAATTCGGCGAGCCCGGCCTCGGTGAGCCGGTTCAGCCCGTCTGAGCGAAAGAGTGTGCCCCAACGGGTCGAGCCGGTGGGGGTGCGGTACCCGCCCGTGTCTCGGAGGTTATAGGTTCCCTCAACGGTTTTCAGACGGCTATGCATGGTGCGCTACCTTTCTTCGAGCCGCGGGATCGCGCGAATGAGCGATTGCGTGTATGGGTCTTGGGGGTTTCCAAAGATGGCTTCGACCGTGCCCGTTTCGACGACCTTGCCTGCCTGCAAAACGAGAACGTGGTCAGCGATATCGGGAACGATGCTGAGATCGTGGGTCACGTTGATCATGGTGAGGCCGAGCTCGCGTCGCAGCGTCGCGAGCTGGCGCAGGATTGACTGCCGAACGAGCACGTCGAGAGCCGAGACTGGCTCGTCGCCGATCAAGAGCTCAGGGCGGTGGATCAGGCCGCGCGCGATCGCGATGCGTTGTCGCTGGCCCCCGGAGAAGGCCTGGGGGTAGCGGCTCGCTGCATCGGCGGGGAGGCCGAGCAACGAAAGCACCTCGGTCACGCGTTCGGTGCGGTCGCAGTCGATCTCGAGCGCCTCGAGCGGCTCAGCGACGCTCTCGCCGATGGTGAGCCGCGGGCTGAACGACGAGTACGGGTCTTGAAAGACGATGCCGGTGCGGCTTCGCAGCCACCGTTCGCGGCCGCGCCCGGTGACGCGGCGGCCATCGTAGGTTATCTCACCCGAGTCGACTCGCTGCAACCCGAGGAGCGCGCGCACGAGCGTTGACTTGCCTGATCCAGACTCGCCGACGATCGCGAGCGAGTCGCCACGGTTGACGTGCATGGTGACGCGATCGAGTGCTGTGAGCTTTTCGCGACGCCCCATGAGGCCGCGCGATGGGCCGGGAAAGGTGACGGTGATGTCGCATGCCTGCGAGAGCGGGGTCTGTTCGCCAATGAGCATTTACATCGCCTCGTATCGTTTGAGCGCGTCGTCGCCGTTGCGGGCTGCCTCGAGCAGACGCAGGGTGACGGGGTGCTGCGGGTCGGCGATGATGTCTCGGGTGCTGCCGGTCTCGATGATCGCACCCTCGTCGAACACGTACAGCCGGTCGGCAACAGACGAGAGTACGGCGAGGTCGTGGGTGATGAACACGAGGGTCGACTCGTTTTCAGCGGTGATGCGTTGAAAGAGCTCGAGCACCCCCTGCTGCACCGTGACATCGAGAGCGGTGGTCGGCTCGTCGGCAAAGAGCAGGCCTGGCCGTGCAGAGATGGCCGCGGCAATAGCCGCGCGTTGGCGCTGGCCGCCCGAGACCTCGTGCGGGTAGGAATCGACGATGCGCTCGGGGTCGCTGAGCCCCGCGGCGCTCGCCAGCCTGAGCGCCGCATCGCGCCGCTCCCGCCTGCTGAGATCGTAGCGGGTCGTGAGCGCCTCGGTGATCTGTTTGCCGAGCTTGCGCAGCGGGTTGAGCGCGGTCTTGGGTTCCTGAAATACGACGCCAATGAGGTCGCCGCGAATGAGGGCGAGCTCTTTCTCGGGGAGCCCTACGAGCTCGCGACCGTCAAGCCGTATCGACCCTTCGACGACGGCGTGTTCGGGCAGGAGCCCAGCGATCGCGAGGGCGGTGAGCGTCTTGCCCGAGCCCGATCCGCCGATAAAGCCGACACTCTCGCCGGCCTGAACGCTGAGGTCGAGTTCGTGTAAAAGCTCGGTGCCGTTGATGGAAACGGTGAGGCCTCTGACCTCGAGTGAAAGGGCGTTGGTCATGCTTGCACCCCCAGGGCGGTTCTGCGGGCGATGGGCTTATTGCCGTGCAGCGCCGGGTCGAGCGACTCGCGCAGCACGTCGCCGATCAGATAGAAGGCGAGCACCACGAGGGTGATCGCGAGGCCGGGCCACAGGACAACCTCGGGGTGCACACCGATGTAGCGCTGCGTTTCGGCGAGCATCGTGCCCCACGACGGCATGTCTCGTGGCGCGCCGAAGCCGAGGTAACTGAGGCCGGATTCTGCGAGCACGGCGAGCCCCATCGAGAGCGAGAGCTGCACAAACAGTACCGAGGAAACCCCGGGAATGAGGTGCTTGGTGAGAATGCGCCAGCGTGAGAGCCCCGCGGCCCGTGCCGCGAGCACGTAGTCGGCGCCGGCAACCTGCCTGAGCTCGGCTTTGACGACGCGGGCGATCTGCACCCCGTAACCGAGGCCCACCGCGACAACGACGATCGTGATGCTCGAGCCGAACACCGCCGTGAGCATGATCGCGATGAGGAGCGTCGGAAAAGCGATGAGCACGTCGATCAAGATCGCGAGGGGTTCGCGGATCACCCGTGGGCCGAGCGCCTGCGGAATCGCGAGCAACAGCCCGAGCACCCCAGCGAAGGCGACGGTGCCGAGGGCGACGATGACGGTGACCCTGCTGCCAATGATGAGGCGTGAGGCGATGTCGCGGCCAGAGCCGTCGGTGCCGAGCCAGTGGTCGGGTGAGGGCGGGAGCCAGGTGTTTTGGGCCGAGGCGTACGAGGGGTCGTGGGGAAGCCAGAAGAGGCTGAGCAGAGCGAGCCCTACCGTGAGCCCGATGATGGTGAGTGCGAAGACGGTGCGTGCTGATTTCATCGCTGGGCCTCCGCAAGTCTCGGGTCGATCAGGCGGTGCACGATGTCAATAACGGCTCCGAGAATGAGGATCACCGCGGTGAGCACGAAGAGCGTCGACTGTACCTTGAGCAGGTCACGGTTCCCGACATCGCTCACGAGCATGCGCCCGAGACCTGGAAGAGTGAAGAGTTGCTCGACGACGACGGCGCCCACGAGTAACGAGGCAACCTGCAGACCGAGCATCGAGATGATCGAGAGCCCGACGCTCGGCAGGCCGTGGCTCACGAGTGCGCGCGAGCGGGTGAGGCCGTGCGACATCGCGGTGAGCACGTGGGGCGCGTCTAAGGCCGTGAGCGTCGCGCTTTTCACAAAGCGAAAGAGAATCGCTCCCTCGATGAGCCCGATCGTGAGGGCGGGCAGGGTGAGCGAGCGGATCGCGGCGAGCGGCGACTCCCAGCCCTCGCGAGGGAACCCCTGCGATGGGAACCAACCGAGCCATGCCGAAAACACCATGATCGCGAGCATGCCGGCCCAGACGACGGGAACGGCTGCGGCCGCGATGCTCGCCGTCGAGAGGAATCGCGATGCGGCGCTGCGGTGCTTGACGGCGGTGATGACCCCGAGTGGCAGCGCGATCGTGAGGCCAATGATCAGTGAGTAGATCGTGAGGGGCACCGTCACGGCGGCCTTTTCGACGATCTCTGCCTCTATCGGTGAACCGGTCAAGATGGAGGTGCCGAGGTCGCCGGTGACGATGCCGCCGATCCACTGGACATACTGCGTCAGTAGCGGCACGTTGAGCCCTAGCTGTTCGCGAATCTCAGCGATGCGCTCTGGTGACGCCTGAGTGCCACCAATAACCTGCGCAACGTCGCCCGGGAGCAGCCTGAGCGTGATGAAGATCACGGCGCTCGCGAGCACCAGACCCAAGATGAGGGTCAGGGTGCGTGTGAGAATGAAACGGATCACTTCTCGATTGTGACACCCTCGAGGTTGATGCGCGAATTCGTGTTGCTCTCGGGAAAGCCCCTCACGTGCTCGGCAACAGCGTTGGTCGGCGTGTAGTTGTAGAGCCACTTGGCAGGAGCTTCTTCGGCGACAACGCGTGCAGCCTTCGCGAGCAGTGGCGACATCTCATCGGTTGACGGGGCCTTGAGCGCCTCTGCGTAGAGTTGCTGCGCCTCGGCGTTATCGAAGCCGAAGTAGTAGCCGCTGTCGGCGTAGTTGCCGAAATCAAAGGGCTCGGCGTGGTCGACGAAGCTGAGGTCGAAGTCGTGGTTCGTGTAGACGTCTTCGAGCCAGGTGCCGAACTCGACCTGCTTGATGTTCAGCGTGACGCCAACCTCGGCGAGCTGAGACTTCACGATGTCGAGCGCGACCGTGTCGTAGAAGTTCGGCACGGTGACGGTGACCGAGAGATCGCTGGCACCTGCCTCTTCGAGCAGTGCGCGAGCGTTGTCTGGGTCGTAGGCGTTGATCGAGGTGAGGTCTTCGTAGCCGGGCTCGAGCGAGGTGATGGGGCCACCGAGCGGCTTGGCGTCGCCCTGCAGTGCCTCAACGAGTGCTGAGCTGTCGATCGCCTGCGAGAAGGCGGTGCGAACTCGCTCGTCGTCGAAGGGAGCCTTGGCGTTGTTGTAGCCGAGGGTGAAGACGTCTGAACTTTCGGCGTTCACGAGGGTGAACTCGCCGCTCTGTTCGAGCTCGGGAACGAGTGAGGGAAGCACGGCGATTTGCGCGTCGAGGTCGCCGTCGAGGCTCGCATTGACCGCGGCCTTGCCGTCGCTGATGTAGCGGTAGACGGCGCGGTCGAGCGAAGCCTCGGTGCCCCAGTACTGCTCGTTCTTCACGAGAGTGATGCTGTCGCCCTCTTTCCATGAAGCGAGCGTGTAGGGGCCGGTGCCGTTGGCCGTGTTCTTGAGGTCGTTGGTCGCGGCAGCTTCAAGAATGAGCCCCTCGCGGCCAGCGAGCTGGAACGGGAAGAACGCGTTGGGCTCTGCAAGCTCGATGACGACAAGGCCCTCTGACGGTGAAGAGACCGTGACGGTGTCGCCGAGCGTCTCGGAGAGCGAGGTGATGACGTCTTCTGCGGTGAGTGAGGCACCCGAGTGGAAGGTCACGTCATCGCGCAGGGTGAACTCGTAGCGTTTGCCGTCGTCGCTCACGGTGTAGCTCTTGGCGAGCACCTCGCGCAGTTCAAGCGTGCCGGGAACAAAGCCAATGAGGCCCTGGTACACGTTGTCGGCGAGCACCTGGTCGAGGGCAACTCCCGAGGTGTTGCGAATATCGAGGTTGGTGGGCGGCAGCAGAATACCGATCGTGAGTTCAGAGGCGGCGTCTTCTGCTGGCTTCTTCGAGAGGCTCTGCGCCAAGAAGATGCCTCCGGTAACCACGGCGACGGCAGCGACCGCTCCGATGATGAGGGGAAGCTTCGAACGGTTCTTTTTACGGTACTCTGACCCAGAGTTGCCGAGGTGAGGCTGCGTCACGCCATTGCTCCTTGGATATTCATCCGCCCGCTGCTCGAACAGTGAAGGAGTTCACGTGCCCCGCGCCGGATACTTGAGTGTACCTTATGCCAAGACGATCTTGCGTATGCAGAAACCGAGCTGAGCGGGCACCGCTTCTTGCACGTTATGACCGCCTTGAAGGGTGATCATCTCGGCCTCGGGAAGGCGGTTTCGCCACTCGCTCTGAAGCTGATCGGTGACGAGCCCCGCCGCGCCGCGCACCCCGGTGACCCGTGCACCAAGTGACGCCAGGTGCTGCCAGAGCCCCTCGAAAGGGCGTTGTGCTTCTGGGCCTGACGCCGCGGCGTCGAGACCGTCAAGCTGTGCAAAGTGGTGGCTCCACTCGACACGACCGTCGCTTCGTTCACGGGCGTTCAGTGCGATCTCGCGCGTGAGCGCTGCCCGGTCGCTGCCCAGGCCAAACGCGATTGCCCGGTCGACCATCTCGTCGTACGAGGCAAAGACACGCTTTCCCGAGATGAAGTGGGACACGTCGGTTGCGTCGCGCGCTGGGTCAAACCCGGGGGTGATGTCGATGAGCGTGACGGTGCGAAGGCGGCTATGTAAGAGGGGAATGAGCGCGGCCGCGGTGAGCCCACCGAGTGACTGCCCGACGAGGTGCACATCACCGCTCGTGAGCGAGGCGATCGTCGCGGCAACGTCTGCGGCGACCGTGGTCGGCGAATAGTCGGCATCGTCACGCCAGTCGCTTCGGCCGTGTCCGGGAAGATCGATTGACACCGTATTCTCTTCGAGCGCGAGAACCGTCGCGTCAAACGTGTGAGCATTGAGGCCAGCGCCGTGCAGAAACACGACCGGCTCGGTGCCGCGAGCGAGTGGGTCGTTGCTGACGAGGGCGCTCACGCGACGCCCACTGGGGGCGAGCACGCTCTTGCGCTCAACCTTTGGTAGGGGAGCGAGCCGGTTCACCCGCTCAGCGTGCTCATGAAGGAAGCGAAACTCTGAGCTGTGTGTCACGCGTTACCAACCCCGCTCAAGGTACGCCTTTAGCTGTACTTGCTCTGCCGCAACGGTCGTCGGGTCACCGTGGCCGGGAAGCACCTGCGTCTGCTCGTCGAGAGAAAAGAGCTGCTCTTCGATTGAGGTAATGATCTGGCCGAAGTCGCTGTACTCCCAGCGCGTTGCGCCGGGGCCGCCCTGAAAGAGCGTGTCACCAGAGAAGACGAAGCCGTGGTCACGCGCAACGAAGCAGACCGAGCCCGGGGTGTGTCCCGGAGTGTGCCTCGTCTCAAGCGTGACGCCCGCCACCGTAAAGGTGTCGCCGTGGGTGAGCTCGAGTGGCGTCTCGGCCTCTGCGTGGATCTCGCGCCACAAGAAGTCGTCAGCCTCGTGAAGAAAGAGGGGAGCGTCGAGCTTTGCGGCCGTCTCAAGCGCCGCATTGACGTGATCTTCGTGGCCGTGGGTCAGGAGAATACCGTGCACGGTTCGCTCGCCGACCGCCTCAGCGATCTCGGCTGCGTCGTGAGCGGCGTCGATGACGATGGCCTCGGTATCTGAGCCGATGATCCACACGTTATTTTCAATGCTGAAGCCCTCTGCTTCGCGCCACAGGGTTCCCTGTGTGCGCAGCAGCTCGATGCGTGGTGTGTCGCTCATGAGACCGTCCCTTTCTTCGTCGTGTAACCGCCCTGTTCAAGCCCGGCGTTGACCTCGAACACGTTGGTGTGTGGGTTTCGGCCCGAAAGCCAGTAGAGCACGGGCATCGCGAGACCGAAGGTGCGCCATTGCTGACGGTGGATCTCTTCGTGCGCGAGCACCGCTGGGGTGACGTTCTGGTCGGTGAGATAGCACGCGCCAACGCACGATCCGCCTCGGCCAAAAGCCCATGAGGGCATGCCGCGAAAGACCCACAGCCTGCCGTGCTTTTCAATCTCGCCACGGCTCAGCAGCGCGCCCCACACAAACCCCACGGTGGTGGCATACGCGTAGCCGAGCCACGCAAAAGGGTATGGTCTCGTGCGTAACTCCATACGGTCAGGGTAACGCGCCTGCCTGGGCAAGACCAACCTAGTGATGCCCGACCGTCACAAAGTCGATGAGGTGCTCGACCTGCCCGCTGAGCGCGGGCTCGAGATCACGGTAGGTGGTCACGCGCGAAAGAATGCGCTGCCATGCCTCGGCGATATCGGCCTGCTCCTCGTGTGGCCAACCGAGTGCCTGGCATACGCCGCGCTTCCATTCAACGCTGCGGGGTGGGACAGGCCAGCGCTCGATACCGAGACGCGCGGGCTTCACCGCCTGCCACACATCGACGAAGGGGTGACCGAGAATGAGCACACCCTCGCCAAAACGGCGCTCGATCTGCTCGGCGATGCGAGACTCCTTTGAACGCTCGACGAGGTGATCGACGAGAATGCCGGCGCGGCGTTCGGGGCCCGGCGCAAACTCCTCAAGCACCGTCTCGAGGTGGTCAACGCCGTCAAGGAGCTCGACCACGATCGCAGCCTCGCGAAGATCGTCGCCCCACACCTTCTCGATGAGCTCGGCATCATGCTTACCCTCGACAAAGATTCTGCTCGCCCGCGCGACCTGCGCCCGCTTGCGCTCGCCGAGAATCGAACCAGATGCCGAGACGAGACGGGTCTGGGGGCCGCGTGCGGCAACGAGGGTGACACGCTTGCCGTCGACGAGGAAAGCGTCTTTGACGGGAAACGACCTCGTGAAGCCATCGAAGTCGCGCAGCGCGATCACTCCGCCCTCGGGTAACTTCACGACCTCACCGAAAAACTCAGTGAGCGCGTGCTCGAGCAGGAGTCCCTTGGTGAGCTCAACCTCGGGTGGTTTTGCTGCGCGTCGACGGTCACGAAAGTCAGCGACCGCGTCACGCCCGTATCGATCGTCGTATGTCATAAAGCCACAGACTAGGGCATGATGGATAAGAGATGAACGAGCCACACGAGAGACCAAAGAAATCGAGGCTCTTTGTCGACCTCGCGCCGTTCAAAGCGAGCCCCGCCTTCACCCGACTCTACATCGGTAACTCGGTTTCGCTCATCGGGTCGCAAATGACCATTGTTGCCGTTGGCATGCACGTCTATGACCTCACCGGTTCGACGCTCGCGGTCTCGATGGTTGCGCTCTGGGCGCTCGGCCCCATGATTATTGCGGGGCTCTGGGGTGGCATGCTCGCCGATGTGTTTGACCGACGCACGCTCTCGCTCGTCACAGCGACGGTGTCGTGGGCTTCGATCGGGGCACTCGCCGTCATCTCCTTTCTCGGGGTGACCGAGACCTGGCCGCTCTACCTGCTCGCAGCGCTCAATGCCTCGGCCGCAACGATTCTCGGGGCGACCCGCTCGGCGATCATGCCGCGCATCTTGCCGCCCAACCTCATCCCGCAGGCGAGTGCGCTCTTTGGCATCTCTTTCGGTATCGGGGTTGCCGTGGGCCCCGCGCTCGGCGGCGTACTCGTGTCGAGCGTTGGCTTCGGTTACACCTACCTCGTCGACGTCGTGCTCTTTACCGCCGGTTTTCTCGGGGTGCTCTCGCTGCCGCCCATCGCTCCAGAGGGAGAGGCCGAGAAGCCCGGGTTGCGCTCGCTCATCGAGGGCTGGCAATTCTTGAAGCGCTCGCCCAACATTCGGGCGACGTTTGTCTTTGACATCATCGCGATGGTGTTCGGGCAGCCCCGTGTGACGTTCCCGGCAATCGGCATGGTCGTGCTGGGCGGTGGGTACACGACGGCGGGCATGCTCACGGCTGCCGTCGCCGTGGGCGCCTTCCTCTCGAGCCTCGGCTCAGGCTGGGTTGGCAACGTGAGAAGGCAGGGCGTTGCGGTCACGGGCGCCATCGCGGTATACGGGCTCTCGATCGCGATGTTTGGTGCCGTCATTCTTGTTGCGCAGCTCACCGGTCAGGCCACAGAAGAGACGCCGAGGCCACTCTTCATCGCGCTCGCATTTATTGCGCTCGCCGCCTCTGGCGCCTCAGACAACATCAGCGCGGTGTTTCGCAGCACCATTTTGCAGGTTTCGGCCCCCGACCACATGCGGGGCCGGCTGCAGGGCATCTTCACCATTGTCGTGACCGGTGGCCCTCGTCTTGGTGACCTCTGGGCGGGCATGCTCACCGCGACGCTCTTTCTCTGGGTGCCCTCGGTCGTCGGTGGCGTCATCATCATGGTCTTCATGGGCTGCGCGGTCAAACTTGCCCGCGGATTTATGGCCTATGATTCAACCGATCCAAAGCCCTAGGATAGGGAAGTATGGAATCCAATGATGCACCCGTATTGATCGACCGACTCGGCCATATCACCCGTGTGACGTTGAATCGGCCACGAGCCATTAACGCGCTCACCCTCGAAATGGTCGAGATCATGATTCAGGCCCTCGAACACGCTGCGACCGACGGCTCGCGTGCCGTCGTGATAACCGGCGCCGGCGACCGAGGTCTGTGCGGTGGCGGTGACATCAAAGCCATGGCGCAAGATGGCGCCCAGCATGCTCACGAGTTCATCGAACGGGAGTATGTGCTTGACCTTATGACGCAGGAGCTCGCCATTCCCGTGATCGGGTTCATGGACGGCATCACGATGGGCGGCGGCATCGGGCTGACCGGACACGCTGCACACCGAATCGTCACCGAGACGAGTCGCCTCGCGATGCCCGAGACGCGCATTGGCATCGTGCCCGACGTCGGTGGGCACCTGCTGCTCGCCAACGCGCCGGGACACCTTGGCGAGTACCTCGCGGTGTCGAGCGGCCAGATGGACGCCGGCGATGCAATAGCACTCGGGTTCGCCGACGTCTTTGTGCCGCGTGATCGCCTGCCTGAGCTAACCACAGCGCTCGCCGAGGGCGGCGAAGATGCCGAGAGCATTGAGCGGATCATCGCCAGCTTTACCACCGCTGCTCCCGAGTCGAAGCTCAGTGCCCGGCAGCGCGAGATTGATGAGCTCTTTGGCGAAGCGCTCTCTGCCCCGTCGTTCTCGCCCGCGGCCCTCGACCTCGGCGAGTGGGCCATCGCGGCTGCGCTGCGTCTCGTGGCGCTTGCCGAAGAACGGATGCCAGAAGTCGCTTCGACCATTCGCGAGATGAGCCCGACCTCGGTCATTGTGACGCTCGCTCAGATCACCCGCACCAGGCAGCTTGGGCTTACGCTCGAACAGGTACTTCGCGATGACCTCAGGGTGTGCAGCAGACTCTTTCAACGCGACTTTGTTGAGGGCGTGCGCGCCCGGGTGATCGACAAAGACAACGCGCCGGCATGGAACCCGGCGACGCTCGAGTCTGTCGAGGCCGCAGACATCGCCACCATCATCAACCCCGTCGAATAGGGCTCACGCCAAGCAAAGGGGCGAGGCGCGGCTATCGTGCTGCCGTGCCTCGCCCCTTTGCTGGACGTGCTCAGTGCTTACCAGCCGCGCTCTGCCAGACGGTGCGGCGCCGGCAGGTCACTCACGTTGATGCCCACCATGGCTTCGCCAAGCCCGCGTGATGCTTCGGCGATGACAGCCGGGTCTTGGAAGTGTGCGGTTGCCTTCACGATCGCCCGAGCGCGTGCTGCCGGGTCTCCTGACTTGAAGATGCCCGAGCCAACGAACACTCCGTCAGCACCAAGCTGCATCATCATTGCCGCGTCTGCTGGGGTCGCGACGCCGCCCGCCGTGAAGAGGGTGACGGGAAGCTTGCCGGTCTCTGCGACCTCGCGCACGAGCTCGTAGGGGGCCTGAAGCTCCTTCGCGGCGACGTAGAGCTCGTCGGGGTTCGACTGGTACTTCGCGTGCAGTTCAGCGATCTCGGCGAGGATCACGCGAATGTGCTGTGTGGCCTGTGAAACGTCGCCCGTGCCGGCCTCGCCCTTCGAGCGAATGAACGCTGCGCCCTCGGTGATGCGGCGAAGCGCCTCGGCGAGGTGGGTTGCGCCACACACGAAAGGCACCTTGAAGGCCTGCTTGTCAATGTGGTGGGCGTAGTCGGCGGGTGAGAGAACCTCTGACTCATCGATGTAGTCAACGCCAAGGTGCTCCAACACCTGCGCTTCGACGAAGTGACCGATGCGGGCCTTCGCCATGACCGGGATATCGACGGTCTCGATGATGCCCTCGATGAGGTCGGGGCTCGACATGCGGGCGACGCCGCCCTGCGCGCGAATGTCGGCGGGAACGCGCTCGAGGGCCATGACGGCGACCGCTCCCGAATCTTCGGCGATGCGGGCCTGTTCCGGCGTCACGACATCCATGATCACGCCGCCCTTGAGGCTGTCGGCAACGCCGCGCTTCACGAGTGCTGATGGGGTGTATTCGAATGCATTACTGCTGTATTTGGTAGTCATATGAGCAGTATGAATGGCTCTTGGTGTAAATTAAAGTCCAATAATGAAATAAATCATTAGACCAAAGGGGTTGAAGTGTCAGAGGTCGAACTCGTGATTCAGCTTGATCGGCAAACACCAGGCTCGCTCTCGGCGAAACTGGTGCTCGCCCTGCGCCACGAAATCGAATCGGGTGCCTTGCGTCCCGGCGACCGCCTGCCGCCAACCCGCGACCTCGCAGCGAGGCTCGGGGTGTCTCGCGGCACCGTCGTGACCGCGTATGAGCAGCTCGTCGCAGAGGGGTACTTCTCGTCGGGGCAGGGGCTTGGTACCCGCGTGAACGAACGTCTCACCGAGATTCACCACTACGTGCCGCCGGTTGCGCAGAGCGTCCCGAGCGCGCGTGCGGCTCACCCGGCGCACCAACAGCCGAAGCCGATCGCCGACCTCAGTGCCAGGCCCGCGTGGCGTGCTGCGTGGCGCAAAGCGGCCGTTTCTGAGCGCATTGGTCGCCCCATGCCGGTCGAGGGCGACCCCGAACTGCTGTACCAGGTCTCGGAGCACCTGCGGGCGATGCGAGGCACCGTTCGTTCCACGAACGACCTGCTTGTGACCGCCGGGGTTCGCGAGGGGCTCAGCCTCATTCTCACGGCGCTCGGCACGACGAGAGGGCGCAGCCTCGTCATCGGCTTCGAGGCCGAAGGGCCCGCATCACTGCGGGAAGTTGCCGAGCGGCATGGTGCGACCGCGGTGTCACTCCCGGGAGACGACGACGGCATTCTCGTCGATGGGCTGCCAGAGGCGGTTCTCGACGCGATCATCATTACCCCGAGCTTTCAGTTTCCCGGGGGAGGCCTTATGCCCCTTAAACGTAGGCTCGAACTCCTCGAGTGGGCGAGCAAGCGCGGCGTCATGCTCATCGAAGACGACTTTGACAGTGAGCAACGCTATACCCGTGCCCCGCTTCCAACGTTCGCGACGCTTGATGACCCCGAGCGAGGTGTCGTCGCAACACTCGGAAGCTTCTCGGCGACGCTCTCGTTCACCCTCGCGGCGGGCTTTCTCATTGTGCCAGCGTCGATCCGCACGATGCTCTTACCGGTTCGACGCGACCTCGGCTGCCCGGTCTCGCCCATCTTGCAAATTGCGCTCTCGGAGCTGCTGGGGGCCGGCGAACTGCGCAGGCATGTTGCCCGGCTTCGCCGAGCCAGACAACGCCAGGAGGTCGCCTCGTGAGACAATGGTGCGAAACAGCCAGGTTATGAGGAGGCACGTGTGCGGTATCGGGTAGCGGTAGCAGGGGCGAGTGGGTACGCGGGGGGCGAGCTGCTCAGGCTTCTCGCAGAGCACCCGAACTTCGACGTCGTGACCGTGACCGGGCACTCGACCGCTGGGCAACCCCTGGCGCTGTCGCAGCCGCACCTGCTCTCGCTGTCGCACCTCACGCTGCAGCCCACCACCGCCGAGGTGCTCGACGGACACGACATCGTGTTCTTTGCGCTACCGCACGGCGCTTCGGGTGCGCTGAGCGCGCAGCTTGCCAACACCCGACTCGTGATCGACTGCGGTGCCGACCACCGGCTCGTCTCGCAGACCGATTGGGATGCCTTTTACGGCGGCGAGTTCTTTGACGCGTGGACCTACGGGGTTCCCGAGCTGCTCATTGGCGAGGGCCAGAAACAGCGCGAGCAACTGGCCGGAGCGACCCACATTGCGGCGCCGGGCTGCAATGCCTCGACCGTTGCGCTCTCGCTCGCACCTGGCATTGCCGCCGGCGTGATCGAGCCGCGTGACCTCGTGACCGTGCTCGCTGTAGGGCCTTCGGGTGCCGGCAAGGCCGCAAAGCAGCATCTGCTCGGGGCCGAGCTCATGGGCACGGCGAACCCCTACTCGGTTGGCGGATCGCACCGGCACATTCCCGAGATTCAGCAGTCGTTGCGCTGGGCTGGTGCCCCCGAGACCCCAAGCCTCAGCTTCACGCCCGTGCTGGTGCCCATGAGCCGCGGTATTCTTGCGACCTCGACGGCGCCGTTGAAAGCGGGGGTGAGCGCAGCCGAGGTGCGTGAGGCATGGAACTCGGCCTACGGAGACGAGCACTTCGTGAGGCTCTTGCCCGAGGGCGTTTTCCCGCGAACCGCCGATACCCTCGGCGCCAACACCTGCCTCATGGGGCTTGCCGTTGACGAGGCCGCCGGCAGGGTGGTGGTTGTTGCCGCGCTCGACAATTTGGCGAAGGGAACCGCTGGCGCCGCGATCCAGTCGGCTAACATTGCTCTAGGGCTTCCCGAAGCGAGTGGCCTCAGCGTTAACGGCGTAGCGCCGTAGGAAAGGAATCACTGTGACGGTCACCAAGGCGGCAGGGTTTCGCTCTGCTGGAATCGCGGTAGGGCTCAAATCGACCGGCAAACCAGACCTCGCACTCGTCGTGAATGACGGGCCGCATCCCGCTGCGGCCGTGGTATTCACGGGCAATCGTGCGCAGGCAAACCCGATTCTCTGGTCAAAGCAGGTGATGCGCGCACGAACGCCGCGAGCGATCGTGCTGAACTCGGGCGGTGCGAACTGTTTCACCGGTGACTTTGGTTTTGACACCTCAAGGCTCACTGCTGAGGCGGCTGCGGCTGAGCTCGGGCTTGAGTCTTCTGAGGTACTCGTGTGCTCGACCGGACTCATCGGCACCGGTGATCAGGTCTTTCGCGACAAGATCGTGACTAACGTTCCGACCCTCGTGGGCCAGCTGTCTGACGACGATGAGACCGCCGCTGCTGCGATTCTCACGACCGACAGCGTCGAAAAGAACGGTTTCTTCGAGAGCGAGGCGGGGTGGCGCATCGCCGCCATTGCGAAGGGGGCTGGCATGCTCGCTCCTGGTCTCGCTACGATGCTTGTGGTCATTACGACCGATGCCGTGATGACTAACGAGTCGCTCGAACGCGCGCTTGCCACGGGCTCTGAGCTCAGCTTCAACCGTCTTGATTCAGACGGGTGCATGTCAACGAACGACCAGGTGACGCTCCTGGCCTCTGGCGCCTCTGGCGTCGAAGCCGATGAGGTGCAATTCGCCGAAGCGCTCACCGAGGTGATGCGAGATCTTGCGAAGCAACTCCAGGCCGATGCCGAGGGAGCCACCCACGACATTGATATCGAGGTCGTGGGCGCCGCTGACGAGCAAGACGCCGAAGAAGTGGGCCGCGCCGTTGCCCGCAACAACCTCTTCAAGGCCGCGATTTTTGGCAACGACCCGAACTGGGGCCGCGTGCTCGCTGCGATCGGCACCACGAAAGCCGACTTTGACCCGTACAAGGTAGACGTCTCGTTTAACGGAGTGCGTCTGTGCAGTGAGGGTGCTCCAGACCGCCCGGTTGACGACTGTGACCTGACCCCTCGCAACACCCACGTGCTGATTGACCTCAAGGCTGGCGAGCACACGGCAACGATTTTAACCAACGATCTCACCCACGAATACGTGCACGAAAACAGCGCGTACTCGAGTTAGGAAAGAACCCCATGACGGGTAGCGTTCGCGAGCGCGAACAAGACCTCGCTGCTGAGAAAGCCGCGGTGCTCATCGAGTCGCTCACATGGTTGAAGAAGTTTCGTGGCGCGATTGTCGTCGTGAAATTTGGCGGTAACGCGATGGTCTCTGACGAGCTCATGACCGCGTTCGCCGAAGACATTGTGTACCTGCACTACGCCGGGCTGAAGCCGGTGGTGGTGCACGGCGGCGGCCCACAGATTAACACGATGCTCGAAAGGCTCGGCATCGAGAGCACCTTTGAGGGTGGTTACCGTGTGACGACGCCCGAAGCCATGGACGTCGTGCGCATGGTGCTCACGGGGCAGGTGAACCCAGGACTCGTCGACCGGATCAACGAGCACGGCCCGCTTGCCGCTGGGCTCGCCGGGGCAGACGCCGGGCTCTTTACCGCTGAGAAGCGGGGCCCGGTACTGGTTGATGGGCGCGAAGTCGACCTGGGCCTCGTCGGCGACGTGGTTGATGTGCGGCCAGAAGCCGTGCTGGGGCTCATTGACCGGGGACTCATCCCAGTCGTGTCATCAATCGCGCCCAACGGCGAAGACGTGGCTGAGGCGCTCAACGTGAACGCAGATGCGGCGGCCTCTGCCCTCGCTCAGGCGATCGGGGCCGAGAAACTCGTCATTCTTACCGATGTCGCGGGGCTTTACGCGAACTGGCCAGATACCTCGTCACTCGTTTCATCGATCACGACCGACGAGCTCATCGCGCTCATGCCTGAGCTCGAGAGCGGCATGATCCCGAAGATGCAGGCTTGCCTCGACTCGGTGCAAAACGGTGTGCCCAAGGCGGCGATCATTGACGGGCGCAAGCCGCATTCGCTGCTCATCGAGATTCTCACGGCAGCGGGTATCGGCACCGAGGTTGTCCCTAGCCACGGGGCATGATCGCCTGGGCGCTGGGGGCAGTGCTTGCCGTGATCGCTGTTGCGATCGCGGTCATTGACCAGCGCACGATGCGCATTCCGAACCTCCTGGTGTTACCGGCGACGGTTTTCGCCTGGGCGGTGGCGGGCGTAACCGCGCTCGGTGAATCTGCCGCCGCACCGCTCATTCGCTCGGTCCTTGGTGGTCTCGCGCTCTTCGCCGTGTGGTACCTTGTCGCGCTTGCCTCGCGGGGTAGCCTCGGCGGCGGTGACGTGAAGTTTGCCGGCTACCTCGGTTCAGTACTCGGGCTCTATGGAGGCTATGGTGCGGTGATTGTTGGCGGATTTGCCATGTTTCTCGCGGGTGGCCTTGCGGCGGCCGTAGCCTTGCTGTTTGGGCGCGCAAAAGCGCGAAGCAAGATCCCGTTTGCCCCGTGGATGCTCGTTGGTGCAGGGTTCGCGCTTTTCGGGGCGGTACACTAGAGGCTGACCTCGTCGCCAGTGAAAGGGGCTATGAAATGACGTACATTATTGCTTTGCCATGTGTTGATGTCAAAGACCGAGCTTGCATCGATGAATGCCCGGTTGATTGCATCTACGAGGGCGAACGTATGCTCTACATTCACCCAGACGAGTGCGTAGATTGCGGTGCCTGCGAGCCCGTGTGCCCGGTAGAAGCGATTTACTACGAAGATGACACCCCAGAGGTCTGGGAAGTCTACTATCGCGTCAACGTCGAGTTTTTCGACAAGGTGGGTTCGCCCGGCGGTGCAGCCAAGGTCGGGGCCTACGACTTCGACCACCCAATCGTTGCCGAACTGCCGCCAATGGCCTAGCCCTCGTTAAAAACTGTGCCAACGTGCACAGACGAGATGGAATCATTGAGGGTTGCGACAATTATTCGCTTTGTACAGCTTCGAACCATCTGAACTGTAGGGTTCATTCAACGACTCCGATTCACTGCTCATTGAATTTTCGGGTTAAGGTAGATGAGAAATCATCGTATTGCCGCTAACCACCACGAAGTGAGTTGGCGCAGATTGGAGACGCCGTGGCGAATAACGCTCAGGGGCAAGGTACCGCGAAGCTCACATTTCCGGGTGGAGAAGCAGAGCTGCCCATCCTCCCGGCCACCGACGGCCGATCATCGATCGACGTAAGTAAGCTGACCGCACAGTCGGGGCTCACCGCCCTCGATTACGGTTTTGTTAACACCGCTTCGACCCGCTCAGCCATCACCTACATCGATGGCGACCAGGGAATCCTGCGGTACCGCGGCTACCCGATCGAAGAGCTCGCGCAGCAGTCGACTTTTCTCGAGGTTGCCTACCTGCTCATCTACGGCGAGATGCCAACGCCCGCAGAGCTCACGGCTTTTGACGACAACATTCGTCGTCACACCCTGTTGCACGAAGACATGCGCTACTACTTCGAAGGCCTGCCGCACACCGGGCATCCCATGGCGGCGCTCTCCGGCGGCCTGCAGGTGATGTCGACCTACTACGAGTCATCGCTCGACACGAGTGTTGAAGAGTTCGTCGAGGTCAACACCATTCGTCTGCTCGCGAAGCTTCCCGTGCTCGCGGCCTACGCACACAAGAAGTCGATCGGTCAGGCCACCCTGTACCCCGACAACAACCACAGCTTCGTCGAGAACTTCCTGCGCCTGAACTTCGGCACGATGGCCGAAGAGTACGAGATCAACCCCGTGCTCGTTGACGCGCTCGATAAGCTGCTCATTCTGCACGCTGATCACGAGCAGAACGCCTCGACCTCGACCGTGCGTCTTGTGGGGTCGACCGGCGCGAACCTCTTCTCGTCGATTTCGGCCGGCATCAACGCGCTCTCGGGCCCGCTTCACGGCGGCGCAAACGAGGCCGTGCTCGATATGCTCGGCCAGATTCGTGACTCGGGTGAGGGCGTGCGTTCGTTCGTCGAGAAGGTCAAGAACAAAGAAGACGGCGTGAAGCTCATGGGCTTCGGGCACCGGGTCTACAAGAATTACGACCCCCGCGCACGCATCGTGAAAGAGAGCGCCGGCCGCGTGCTCGCCGAACTCGGCGTGAACGATCCGCTGCTCGACCTCGCGCAGGAGCTTGAACAGATCGCGCTCAACGATTCGTACTTCCAGGAACGTCGCCTCTACCCGAACGTCGACTTCTATACGGGCGTCATCTACAAGGCCATGGGGTTCCCGACCCGCATGTTCACCGTGCTCTTTGCCATCGGTCGCCTTCCCGGGTGGATCGCCCACTGGCGTGAAGCGCGGCTCGATCTCGGCACGAAGATTGGTCGCCCGCAGCAGCTGTACACGGGCTCGCCAGAGCGTCACCTGGACCGCTAAGCCACTTGCTCGGGAACGGCATCGCCGCTTAAGAGCCTCGGAGGGTGTGGATCGAGAACGCTTCGATCCGCACCCTTTGTCGTGTCGACAAGCGAACAAGTCAGTAACATTTTGGCCGGAAGTTAGCGGTTCGTCTCGATTCGCGGGATAATAGAGACCTACACGTGAAACAGAGGAGGCCACATGGCGGCTATGAAACCCAGGACCACAGACGGACCCATGGAAGCCGAGCGCGAGGGTCGAGTCATCGTTCTGCGAGTTCCCCTCGAAGGCGGAGGGCGGCTCGTGGTATCGGTTAACGACGAAGAAGCCGCTGAGCTTCGCAAGGTGATCACCGGTGTGATCGGCGAGTAGCCCCAAGAACCATCTGACGAAAGCGGCCCGGAGTGATCTGGGCCGCTTTCGCGTTTCATGAGTACTTACTGACGGCGCGTGAGCGTGAGCAGGCCGTCGCCCACGGGTGAAAGCGCAGGCACAACGGCCTCAGCGTCTTGGACGGTCGCCAGGAGGTCTCTGATGAGGGTTGTGACCTCGTCGCGTGAGGCTGGGTCGGCGACCTTACCGCCAGCGAGGGCGTGGGGAATGACGATCGTGCCGCCGACGCGCAAGAGGGGCAGCGAGAGCTCGACGTAGTCAAGCAGGTCGCGTTTCTCGCCATCAATGTGAATGAGATCGTATGAGTCCTGGTTGAACCTGGGCAGCACCTGCTTGGCGTCACCTGCGACGAGCCGAAACTGTGAGGCTGCGACGCCAGACTCGATGAGGAGCTGCCGCGCGTGCTTCTGGGTCTCTGCCTCAACATCGAGCGAGGTGAGGTGCGCCTCGGGAACGTACCGCATGAGGGCAAGGCCGCTCACACCGACACCGGTGCCGATTTCGAGCAGTGTCGTCGCTCCCGTCATGACGGGAATCGCCGAGAGCTGAGCCGCAATGGCTCGGCTCACGGGCTCGACCCCGATTTCGAGCGAGAGCCGCCGAGCCTTCACCTGGGTGTCGCCCTCGTTCGGGTACTGCTCGGTGTATTGCCAACCACTCTCATACTTAGTCATGCATCAAGGCTATAACATTGAGGCATGGGTGGTCTCACGTTTCAAAAGCTTGCCATTGTCTTGGTGATAGCACTCATCGTGCTCGGCCCAGAACGGTTGCCGTATTACGCGCAGAAGCTTGGCGAGTTCGTGAAAACCATCAGGCGCATGACCGAGGGCGCCAAGGAACGCGTCAAAGAAGAGATGGGCGACGAGTACGACGAGGTCGACTGGAAGCAGCTCGACCCGAGGCAGTACGACCCACGCCGCATCATTCGTGATGCGCTCGACGAAGAAGAGCGTTCACCCGAGGCGAGACGTGCACGAGCGGTCGCCGCGTCAAGGTCTCGCAAACGCCCGGCTGAGGGAGCCGTCGAAGGAGCCGCAGCTGCGGGAGCGGCTGGTGGCCTGAGCGCCATGTACGGCAGTTCGCATGAGATCGCGAGCGACTTCAACTTCGACGACGAGGCGACCTAGACACTCAGCGGTAACGAGCGGCCCGCGAGGCCGCCCGGCCTTGGGGCAATGCGTTCGGCGAGCTCAGCGATCGCGACGACGGCTGGGTCATCGAGCGGAGCGGGCTCACCCGAGTCACCGGCCTCACGAAACGGGACGCTGAGCGGAACCTTTGCGAGAAGCTTCACTTCTGGCCGCGAGCCCTCGCGCTGCGAGGCGAGTTCGGTGAGTCGCTCGGCCACGGCTGATCCGCCGCCCGAACCGAACACCTCGAGTACTTGGCCGTCGGGCTGCGCGAGGCCAGACATCGTCTCGACGACACCGAGCAGGCGCTGGCCGCTCTGCATGGCGAGAATGCCGCTTCGCACTGCGACGTCGGCCGCGGCGACCTGAGGCGTCGTGACGACGAGCACCTCTGACTGGGGAAGGAGTTGCCCGACGCTCAGCGCGACATCGCCCGTGCCAGGGGGCAGATCGAGCAGTAGGAAGTCGAGGTCGCCGAACCAGACGTCGCGCAAGAACTGCTCGAGCGTGCGGTGCAGCATGGGGCCTCGCCACGACACCGCGGTTTCGCGCGGATCAGCGTCGCCCAGAAACATGCCGATCGAGATCGCCTTCACCCCGTGCCCGACCGGGGGAACCATGAGGTCGTCAATGCGCGTTGGGAGCTGCGTGACCCCGTCGCGTGAGAGGCCGAGGAGCGCGGGAATGGAGAAGCCGAAAATGTCAGCGTCGATAATGCCGACCGAGTAACCACGGCGTTCGAGCGCGAACGCGAGGTTGGCGGTCACGCTCGACTTGCCCACGCCGCCCTTACCGCTCGTGACCGCGATGATGCGTGTGAGCGAGTCGGGGCCGAATTGGGGGGCGCGCTGTGCCGCTTTACCGCGCACCTTTTCAATGAACTCGGTTCGCTGCGCGGGCGTCATGACGCCGACGGTGAGGTCGACCTCTGATATGCCCTCGACCGAGAGCGCGGCCTCGCGAGTGTCGCGTTCGATCGAGCGGGCCGCGGGGCAGCCAACGATCGTGAGCAACAGCGTGATCACGGCGGTTTCACCCTCGACGGTGGCCTGGGTGATCATGCCCAGCTCGGTGATGGGCTTGCGAATCTCTGGGTCGATGACCCGAGAGAGGGCTTTCCACAGTGCAGTATCCATTGCCTCCATGGTACCGAAGTGCTCACCAGTTGCTCAGTGGATCGTGAGAGAATTGCACTATGACGAACCTTTCGCCTATGTCGCGACGCCAAGCCATGATGACCCCGGTCATTCCGATGGGCGAGATTATCTCGACCTACGATACGTACCAGAATGCCCAGCACGCGGTCGATACGCTCGCGCGCGCTGATTTTCCGGTCAACCAGGTGGCCATTGTCGGCGACGACATTCGCAGTGTCGAGCGGGTGACCGGCAAGGTGACCTGGGGCAGGGTCGCACTCATGGGCGCCCTCTCGGGCATGTATCTCGGTCTTTTTCTCTCGCTCATTCTGCTGATTGTGCAGCCGGGAGCGCAGTTCGCCGGGATCTTCGTCTCGGCAATCGCGATCGGCGCCGGCTTCGGCATGCTGTTCGGTCTCTTTACCCACGGCATTAACCGCAACCGCCGCGACTTTGCGTCGGTCATGCAGCTCGTCGCGGGCCGCTACGACCTCGTGACCGAGCCAGAGCTCGTGCACCAGGCGAGGCAGACGCTCATCAGCGCGGCGAGCGGTAAATAGCAAGCAAAAAGCGCGCAGCGCCCTTCGCCGGGCACTGCGCGCTCACGTGACGTGGGCGGCGTTTAGCGGTTGAGTCGCTGCACCCATGCCTCGACGTCGTCAGCGGTGCGGGGAATGTGCGCCGAGAGGCTCTCGTGGCCCGTCTCGGTCACGACGATGTCATCTTCGATGCGCACGCCGATGCCGCGAAACTCCTCGGGAACCGTGAGGTCTTCTGGCTGGAAGTACAGGCCGGGCTCGATCGTGAAGACCATGCCTGGCTCGAGCACACCATCCATGTACAGCTCGCGCTTCGCCTGCGCGCAGTCGTGAACATCAAGGCCCAGGTGGTGGCTCGTGCCGTGCACCATGTAGCGGCGGTGGTACGGGGTCTCGTCGCCCTCTTCCTTCTCGGGCAGGAAACCCCACTCGCGCGTCTTACGCTCGATGACCGCCATTGCGGTGTCGTGTACCTCGTGGAAGGTGATGCCAGGGCGCACAATCGCGTGGGCCGCGTCTGCCGCCTCGAGCACGGCCTCGTAGACCTTGCGCTGGACCGGGCTGAAGGTACCCGAGATCGGCAGCGTACGAGTGATGTCGGCGGTGTACAGGCTGTCGAGCTCGATGCCGGCGTCGAGCAGCAACAGGTCGCCCTCGAGTACCGCGCCGTTGTTCTTCTCCCAGTGCAGTGTGCAGGCGTGAGGACCCGAGGCGGCGATGGTCTCATACCCGACACCGTTGCCGTCGAGGCGAGCCTGCATGCCGAAGGCGCCCTCGACGACGCGTTCGCCGCGCGGGTGCTGGGTGGCGCGGGGGAATGCCTCGATGACGGCGTTGAAGCCCTGCTCGGTCGCCATGACCGCCTCGCGCATCTGCTCAATCTCGTACTCGTCTTTCACGAGTCGCAGTTCAGAAACGGCGCGGGCAAGGTCGGCGTTTGCGAGCGTGACGTCACCCGGTTCTGAGGCGAACTCTGCGAGCGAGCGGGTGTTCAGGCCAAGGTTGCCAGCAACCTGCGCGAGGCTCGGGCGCTTTCCGGTCCAGAACTCGCCGACGGTGGGGTTCGCGAAGAACTCGTCGGTGTCTTTGCCGGCGCTCTCTGGAAAGAAGAGGGTTGCGTCGTGGCCCGATGCGTTCGGTTCGAGCACGAGAATCGAACCGGGGAGGGCGTCTGCGCCCCAACCGGTGAGGTGGCTGAACGCCGAGTGCGCGCGAAAGATGTAGAAGGTATCGTTCGACCGCTGCTTCGCGAGGCCCGCCTCGATGACGAGGCGTTTGCCCGTGAACTGCTCGCTGAGGGTGCTGCGGCGCTGCGCTGCGTAGGGTGCCGCTGGCCTTGCCGCTGGAATCTCACGCGCATCGTCGGCCCACTGCGAGCGAATGTACGTGGTGAAACGCTCGGTCGTCGGGGTTGTTGAACGGTTTTCGTTACTGATCTCTGCTGAGTGCGTGGTGGTTTTCGACATGACTCGATTATCTCACCGCAATCAGAGAAAGGGCGGAGTACTGCTGAACCTGTGCCATGATGGATCAATGCGTTACGATCTGCACACACATTCAACCTGTTCAGACGGAACGACAACGCCCACCGAACTCGCCGAAGAGGCGCACGCGATTGGGCTCGCAGGGTTCTCGCTCACCGACCACGACACGACCGAGGGGTGGGACGAAGCGCGCGAGGCAGCCCGAGCGCGAGGGCTTGATTTCTTGCCGGGCATGGAGCTCACGACGACTCACGGTTGGCGTTCGGCTCACCTGCTCGCGTACGGTTTTGACGTCGCCAATGTCGAGCTGCAGGGCAGGCTTGAGATGCTGCGTGAAGCTCGTAGAGAGCGAGCCCACGAGATGGTGCGCCGGCTGCGAGCCGACTTTGATGCCGACTGGGACGCACTACTCGACGGCGACTCGGCCGCTGGAGCTGCCGCCGCGACCGCGAGCCTCGGCCGCCCACACCTCGCCGACCTGCTGGTTGCTGGTGGGTACTTTCGCGACCGCTCACATGCTTTCGAGACGGCGCTTTCGCCCGGCGGCCCATACTACGTTCCGACCGAGACGCTCTCGACCTCAGAGGCGATCGAACTGGTGATTGCCGCCGGGGGAGTCCCGGTGCTCGCGCACCCGGCTGCCCAGCGTATGCGCAGCCCGTTCGCGGTCGAAGAGCTGGCCCCACTCGCGAACCTGGGGCTCGCGGGGGTCGAAACGGAGCATCCTGAGAACCGGCCCGAGTGGATCGCCCCGCTTCGCGACGAGGCAGTTCGCCTCGGGCTCCTGACCACCGGCGCAAGCGACTACCACGGTGCGGGTAAGCCGAACCGGTTGGGGCAGTGCACCTCGCCCATAGAGACCGTCGAGCGCATTCGCGCCGCGGCGCACACGAAAGCGTAGAGCTGCGCTCTGAGAACGCAGCTCTACGCCAGAATGCTTACTCGCCTACAGCGGGAGCCGCTGCTGGCTGAGCGGCGGTTACCGAAGCCTCACCGCTAGCGGCTTCGCCTTCGGTTGGCTTGCGGCGACGGCGCCGATTGCGCTTGCGTGGTGCGCGGGGCTCATCGGTGCCATCTGCGTTTGTTACGGTCTCGCCCGAGCCGGCCTTGGCAGCCTCGGGTGAGGCTGAGCCTGCTGCGGCAGCGGATGAACCCTGGGCCGATCCGCCTGAGCGATTGCGGCGACGCTGCGATCCGCCGTCACGGCCGCCCTCGCGACCACCGTCGCGCTTGGGGCGTGGGGCTGCCGGGGTCTGCTTGAGACGGCCGCGCGATCCCTCGGGGATATTGAGCTCGGCAAAGAGGTGCGGAGACGACGAATAGGTCTCGACCGGCTCGGGCTTGTTGAAGCTGAGGGCCTTGTCGATGAGCGCCCACTTGTGCAGGTCTTCCCAGTCGACGAACGTGACGGCGATACCCGAACGGCCGGCACGACCGGTGCGGCCGACGCGGTGCAGGTACGTCTTCTCGTCGTCGGGAACGGTGTGGTTGATCACGTGCGACACATCATCGACGTCGATGCCACGGGCGGCAACATCGGTCGCGATGAGAACGTCTTTCTTGCCGGCCTTGAACTGGGCCATCGAACGCTCTCGCTGGTCCTGGTTCATGTCACCGTGCACGGCCGCGGCCGAGAAGCCGCGATCGGTGAGCTCTTCGAGGAGTTTTGAGGCTGCGCGCTTGGTACGCGTAAAGATGACGACCTTTTCGCGGCCCTCTGCCTGCAGAATGCGGCCAATGACCTCGTCTTTGTCGAGCGAGTGAGCGCGGTAGATGATGTGCTCAATGTTCGCCTGCACTGCGCCCTCGTCGGGGTCCTGTGCCCGAATATGAATGGGCTTCGACATGAAGCGGCGGGCAAGGGTCACGATGGTATCGGGCATCGTCGCCGAGAAGAGCATCGTGTGGCGAATCGCCGGGACCTTCGAGAAAAGCTTCTCGATGTCGGCGAGGAAGCCGAGGTCGAGCATCTTGTCTGCCTCGTCGAGCACCATCTCGGTGACGTTAGAGAGGTCGAGCAGACGCTGCTGGCTGAGGTCGAGCAGACGGCCGGGCGTGCCGACAACGATCTGGGCGCCGGCCTTCAACTGCTCGATCTGGCCCTCGTATGCCTTACCGCCGTAAATGGGCACGACGTTGGTCGCACGGTTTTCGGTTGCGATTACGAGGTCTTCGAATACCTGCACCGCGAGCTCACGCGTGGGTACCACGATGAGTGCTTTGACGCCTGGCTCGGGGTCGAGGCCGAGGCGCTGCACGAGCGGAAGGCCGAACCCGAAGGTCTTGCCGGTACCGGTCTTGGCCTGGCCGATGATGTCTTGGCCCTGGAGCGCCAGGGGAATGGTCTGTTCCTGAATCGGGAACGCGTCGATAATGCCTCGGTTTGCAAGGGCGTTCGCGATATCGCCGTCAATACCGAGTTCTACGAAAGTGGTCACAGGTTTCCTCATCTGTGTGGTGTTGTGGGCACGCACGGTGCCAAGTTGCAACGATGGTATAAGGCCTCAAAAGGCGTGCAACATTCCAATAGTACCCGTATTCGTGGGTAAACTGGCTGAGTGATGGATTGGTTCAAGCGATTTCGCAAGCAAGCCGGGCCCGCGAGAAAACTCAAAACTCGCAGCGCTGCCGTGGGAACACTGCACGTCGAACTCGCCGAGTTCGCGCCCGCTGTCGTCCCGTTTCTCGGCCTTGTGTCGTACCTCAAGCTTGAGCTGTACACGCAATCTTCACGTGCGGTCGTTGCGGCACCGTCGCTCGAAGCGAAGTCGGTTCTCGCCGAGGTAGCCGCCGAGGCACTCTCGAAACAGCAGCGCTTCACCGAACAACTGCGCAAGCGCGGCGAAGATCCGCACGAAGCAATGGAGCCTTTCGCTGGGCTCATCGACCGCTACCTCGAGCGCATTGCCGCTGACGATTGGCATGAACACGTGCTCTCGGTGTATCTCGTCTCTGGCCTCTTCGACGGCTTCTTTGCAAGCCTCGCCGGCGGCATCAAAGACGGCTTCACCGCAGAGGCCATCGAGATTCTTGCCGACAACACGGGCCGCGACCGGCTACGCGAGCTACTCGCCGAGCAGATCGAAGAAATTCCGGGGCTCTCTGACCGCCTCGCGCTCTGGGGCAGGCGGCTCGTGGGCGACACGCTGCTCGTCGCACGCGGGGTGCTGGCGCTCAGCGAGCACCGCACGTTTAACGCGAACGAGATGGAGCCCGTATTCACCGAGCTCATCGCCGACCACATCAGGCGAATGGACGGGCTGGGGCTCACCGCCTAGGCGACACCACGAGTTCAAACGCCGAAGGGGCCGTACGCACTGCATGCATACGGCCCCTTCGGCGTCTCTGAAGCGTTCGTGACTAGTTGACGAACCCTACGCGCCCGCTAGCCTTCGCGCCCATCTCGAGGTAAGCAATCGAGTCGGGGTTCACGAGAATCTGTGAGCCTTTGGTGTCGGTGAAAGCTGCGAGAGCACCCTCACCAGCACGAGCCTTTTCGAGGGCTGAGAGAATTTCTTCTGCGCTCGAATCCGTTTCAAACGTGAGCTCACGTGGCGACTGGATAATGCCGATGCGAACGTCCAAGTGTTCCTCCAATGAGTGGGTTCTTCTGCTTCACCCCAGTCTAAGGTCTGTAACTGTGTCTTCGGTGGTGACCTTGTGCAAACTCACAGAGCTCAGTCGTAACAATAGATGAATGAGTGTTTGGGCATGGTCTGCAGAAATGGGCGTGGCGATTGGCGTCACCGTGTTTTTTCTTGCCCTCCTGCCGCTGCTCGTCTGGCATTACCGAAGCTACGGCAGGCTGAGCGTCGGGCGAATGCTCGGTGCGGCCGCCATTAGCGTGTACGCGGCGGCGCTCTTCGCCTATACCCAGTTGCCGTTGCCTCCCGTGCGTTCACTCGACTGGTGCGCCGCTCACGGTGTGCACGAACTGCAGTTGAGGCCGTTCGCCTCGCTCGAAACAATGGCCATGCGCGCCTCTGAGATCGGCTGGGGCCCGATGTTCGCCTCGACGCTTGGCCTCCAGGTCATCTTTAACGTGGTGCTGTTTATTCCGTTCGGGGTCATTGTGCGCGGTTACTTCAAACGGGGCTTCTTCGCGACCGTCGCCCTTGGCGCGCTACTCTCGCTCGCGATCGAAGTTACTCAGGCCACCGGGATGTGGGGCATGTACCCGTGTGCGTACCGACTTGGCGATGTCGACGATCTGATGACGAACACCTTCGGTGCGCTCCTGGGTGCGCTCATCGCTCCGCTCGTGCTCTTCTGGATGCCCTCTAAAGAGCAGCTGGTCGCAACGAGGAACGAGCCGCGGCCCGTCACCGGCTCACGCAGGGTGCTCGCTCTGTTTCTCAACTACACCCTCGTTTGGACCCTGAGCGGCGTATTGTCGTGGATCATCGGCACCACCTGGCGCCTGATCGACGGCAAGATTGACCTCGCAGCTTTTGCATGGGTGCAGTTCTGGCTGCACGCGGTGGTTGTCGGGGTGGTGCTGCTGATTCCTGCGATGCGTGGGCTGGGTTCGCTGGGTATGTCCATTGTGTGGATCGCTCCGCGCTGGTCTGGCCAGGGTAAGAAGCGTCACCCCGGCACCTGGTGGCAACGGCTCGCCCGCAGCGCGGTGCTCGCCGTGCCGTTCATCGCGTCTGAGCTGCCGAACTGGCAGTTTGGCGACGCGGCGTTCACGCTCATTGCAATCGCGACGCTCGTCATGGTGCCATTCACGAAGACCCACCGTTCGCTCTCTGGCGTAATGACCGGAGCCGAACTTGTTGACACGCGTGTCGGTGGTGCAAGCTAACCTACTGGCATGAGCGCAACCGATCACACCATCTTGCAGGTGCAGCACCTCTCACCGAAGCGGCACGCACGCGTTGTCGGTGCGCCTGGCAGCGGTAAAACGACTGCTCTCGTCGAGCGCGTGGTGTCATGGTTGCACGAAGCGGCCTTCACCCCCGAAGAGCTTCTCGTGCTCTCACACCAGCGAGCCGACGCAGCCTCCCTGCGAGACCGTATTGAGGCGAAGCTCGATATCGCGAGCGTTGGGACGCTCGTGCGCACGCCCGCATCGTTAGCGTTTCAGCTCTGCAACGAGCACCAACAGCGCTTAGCGCTGCCTGCGTTTCAGCTCATGATGGGCTCGCGACAAGACGAGATCTTGCGCGAGGCGGTTGACTCGGTGACTGAGGCTGCGGCAATGAACGATGCGGGCACCGAAGCGCTTGCTGCTGAGTCGAGCGGTATTTCGTTCGACATGGTGCAGAGCACCGCGATGCGAACCGAGCTTCGCGACCTGTGGCGAGTGCTTGACGACTTCTCAATGAGCGCTGCTGAGCTCGAAACCTTTGCGCTTGGCGTGCTCGCTGAACCAGGGCACGGTGAGTTCGTGCACGAGCTTGCGAGACGGTGGCGCTTTCTCGCTCTCTTACTTGCCCGAGCCGAACGCATCGCCGTGAGCGAGTACCCAGAAGAGCGCTCTGCGAGTGCGATGATGCGAGACGCCGTTGCGTTGCTCGGCGAGCAAACGCTGAGCAACAACTTACTCTCGGTACCAAAACTGGTGCTCGTTGACGACGCGGCCGACCTCAGCGAGGGTGCCCTCGCGTTGCTCGCGGCCCTCGCGAACTGCGGCACCAGAATCTGGGTATTTGGCGACCCCGATACCGCCACGGCGGCGTTTGCGGGTGAGCCGACCAGAGTGCTCGCGCACCTGCACCGTGAGCTTGAGCGCCGTGGTGCGCATGAGAGTGCGGTTCGTGGCGAAGAACAGGTACTCATCCTCGGCGAGGTCTTTCGGCACGATGAGCGGCTGCGGGGGTTTGTGCGCGGCATCACCGAGCGCATCGGCGCAGCGGGCGGTTGGCAACAGCGTGCTGCGGTGAGCGAGGCTGCTCACGAAAGTAGCGTCGAATGCGCAACCGCGAGTACATTCTCTGAGCAGGCCGGGGTTATCGCATACCGTCTCAGGCATCGGCATCTCGGGCTTGACCCAGCACAGCCCCCGATCGCCTGGCATGACATGGCCGTGATTTGTCGCTCCAGCGAGCAGGCGAAACAGCTCGCGAGCACCCTTGAATCGCTGCAAGTTCCCACCTCGCTCGCTTCCGGCGGCATGGTCATCGGTCACGTGTTGCTCGTGCGTCATACGCTTCGGGTGCTGCAAGACGCGCTCGGCTTCGTGCCGTTGGGCGGGGGCGAACTGCAGGGGCTCTTGCTCGGCCCGATCGGAGGCCTCGATCCGCTCGCGATACGACGACTCGATCACGCTGTTCTGCTGGCTGATCGGCGAGACGCCTTCGTACACGAACGGGAGCCTCGAACGCTCGCCGAGGCTTACTCGACACTCATCGAATCGCCTGACGATATTCCCGACCTCGCAGAGGGCCGAGCGTTGCGGAGGCTCTCGAAAGTGATTCACTCGGCGCGTACGGTTCGTGCGGCGGGTGGAACGCCTCGTGAGGCACTCTGGGCGCTGTGGGAATCGACGGGGCTACAAGCTTCGCTCTCGGCACGGGCGCTCGATGGCAGCGGCATGGCCTCAGCGCAGGCACACCACCAGCTCGATGCGATGATGGAGCTCTTTTTTGCTTTTGAACGCCACGAAGAGCTTGCGAGCGACGTGCCGATGAACGAGGTTATTGACGAGCTGTTGTTGAGCGATGTGCCGCAAGACAGCTTGGCGCGGCGCAGTGTTCGCTCGGCGGTGACGGTGACAACGCCGCAGGGTGCCTCGAGCCAGGAGTTCGAAATTGTCTGTATCGCAGGCCCGCAAGAAGGCATCTGGCCGAATATGCGTTCACGTGACTCGCTCGTTGGTGCGCAGGCGCTACAGACCCTTCTTCGCGGCGAGGCGCCGCAACCGTTTAACCGCAGTCACATGCTGCACGAAGAACTGAGGCTCTTTGCAAGCGCCTGCTCGCGGCCGAGGCGCGAGCTTCTTATTATCGCTCGTGAAGACGACGACGAGTTTCCGAGCCAGTTCTTTCACCTTGGAAGGCCGCACCTGACGAGTGGCTTGCCAGCGGTCACGCTCACCCTCAGGGGGTACACCGCACACCTGCGGCGCAGTCTCACGGGCGCCCTCGCGCGGGCCGAACACGCGGTAGCCGATGCGTCAAATGGTGACGTCTTTCAGGAGCCGAATGGTGGCGAAGAGCAACACCGTATTGCCCCTGAATCAGCAGCTACCGTGCTCGCGTACCTCGCTCGCGAGGGTGTTCCCGGAGCATCACCTGATGAATGGTACGGCGTTGCCACACCTTCGACAGAGCGGCCACTCGTTGATCTGACCGACCCCGAGGCGCATGTATCGGTGAGCCCGTCACGTATCGAGATGGCAGAGACATGCCCCCTGAACTGGTTCATTTCGGTGTTTGCGCCAGGCCCGGGCAATACGAGTGCCGAACTCGGTACGCTTGTGCACCACGCCTTTGAAACGATGAGTGAACCGAGCGAACTTGAGCTACGTCGCATCATCGATGCTGAGTGGAACCACCTGACGTTTGACGCTCCGTGGCAAGAAACGCTGTTTCGTGAGAACGCCTACCGAATGGTGACGGGCCTCGTTGACTATCTCAGCGATGCCTCTGCAAAGGGCATGGATCTCGTCGCGAGTGAGGCTGGTTTCTCGCTCATGATTGGGCAAGCGAAGCTTGGCGGTCTCGCTGACCGTATTGAACATGTTCCCGGAGCCGACGGGCATAGCCTGCCGAGAATCGTTGACCTCAAAACCGGTGCTTCATTTCCGTCGCAAGCCGAGGCCGAGAACAATGCGCAGCTGCTCTCGTACCAGATGGGTCTGGTCGAAGCCGAGTTTCGCCTGCCCGACGCAGCGGCCGATGCCGAGGGCGAACCAACGACCGTGAGCTTTGGAAGCAGCGGTGGGGCCGCGTTGCTCTTCGTGCATCCCAAAGCGACAACGCAGAAACAGGCCTACCGTCTTGTCGATCAGCCGGCGCTCACCCCAGAGAAACGGGCAGTTTTCGAAGAGCGTGTACAACAGGTCGCCGATATTATGGCCGCCGGCCGTTTCGAAGCGAAGGTCGAGCATCACTGCACCGACCCCCATCAGTTCGGGGCCTGTGGCCTCCACATTATTCCGGCGGTGAGTTACGAATGACCCCCCTCTTTGACGCTGAAACGATTGCCCGAATCCTTACCGATCCGGGCAAAGAAGCGCTCATCCCCACAGACGAGCAGCGCACGGTAATCGAAAGCCCCATGAACGGTTCGACGCTCGTGATCGCCGGAGCAGGGAGCGGAAAAACCGAGACGATCGCCAACCGGGTCGTGTGGCTCGTCGCCAATGGTCTCGTCGCGCCGAGCGAGGTGCTCGGCCTCACGTTCACGAGAAAAGCCGCTGGTGAACTCGCTGAACGCATGCGCGGTCGACTCATGCTCTTTGCCGAACGAGCGCTGCTGGCCGAGCTCACCGAGCCACAGCGGCAACGTGCCGTAGAGCTCAGCGAAACACTCACGACCACGCTCGACCTGCCCGAAGTGTCGACCTATAACGCCTTCGCCTCGGCTCTGGTGCAAGAGTTCGGCAGCGCCCAGGGCATTGGCGGCCAGCTCATCGACGAGTCGGTTGCATGGGGCATTGCGCGAGAAGTCGTGACGAGCTCTCGCCACGCAGGCATCTCAGCGCTGGGCATGAGCGTGAACCGCCTCACCGAACTCACGCTTTCGCTCGCTCATGAAGTATCCGACCACCTTTCAACATACGCCGCTGCCCGCGAAGCACTGATGAGTTTCGCCGATGTTCCTCGGTTGCCCTACGACGAGAAAGCTCTTGCTCGCGGTGAGCGGGGCGAGAAGGTCTACGCGGCGATTGCTTCCCAGGCCGAAGTCTTTGAACACACGAGCATCATCGTCGATCTCGCCGAGGCCTACAGTCTCGAAAAGCGGGAGCGCGGGGTGCTCGAATTCTCTGATCAGGTGGCTCTTGCGCTCGAAGCGCTGTCGAAAACGCCACAGGCAGTGACCGTCTTGCGTCACAGGCACCGCGTGGTGCTGCTCGATGAGGTACAAGACACTTCGGTTGGCCAGACACGACTGTTGACGCATATTTTTGCGGGGCAGCACGTGATGGCTGTGGGCGATCCGCACCAATCAATTTATGGCTGGCGTGGTGCCTCGACCGAGAGCCTGTCGAAGTTTCACGACGCTTTCTCACCCAGTGCTACCGCCGCTCAACGAACGCTCACGCTCTCGACGAGCTGGCGTAACTCACTGGCTGTGCTCGAAGCCGCCAATAGGGCGGCCCTTCCGCTTCGAATGAGCGCGCAGGTTCCCGTGCCGGTTTTGCAAGCACGGCCTGGCGCGACGCAAGGCGAGCTCGAAGTGGCATATGAAGAAACGCTCGATGAAGAGGCCAGCCGGGTTGCCCAGTGGTTACTCGACGAACGGGTGAAACACTCGAGAGAGCACGCTGCAGAGCCGCCGACCGCCGCGGTCATCTTTCGAAAGCGCAAAGACATGCCGCTCTTTGCTGAGGCGCTTCGTGAACGGGGTATTCCATCCCGCATCGTAGGCATCGGGGGCCTCCTTGAGACTCCAGAGGTGAGCGACCTTGTCGCGACGTTGCGTTGCGTTTGGTATGCCGATGCATCGAGCGAACTCGTGCGGCTTCTTTGCGGCCCCAGGTTTGCAATTGGGCCCGCAGATATCGCAGGCCTTCGTGACGCTGCACGGTGGTTTGCGCGGCGTGACTTCGCGCAGCAACGCATCGTCGATACCGACTATGCGCGCAGTGCCCTCGAGAGTCTTGATCGAGAGGTTTCGCTGGTCGACGCGCTTGATATGCTTCGTCGATTACCGTACACGCACGCGAGCGTTCGCACGATGAGTGAGACGGGCTTTGAACGAATGCGCGAAGCGGCCGAGATGCTTCGCGGGTTGAGGAGCCTGATCGCTGGCGATGTTATCGATCTCATCCGGGCGGCAATCGAAGCCTTGCGCCTCGACATTGAGCTGGAGGCGAACGAACGTTTCTCTGCGGCGACAAGTGCCACCGCTCGAGAAAATCTACACTCCCTCACTGAAGCCGTACGAGGGTTCCTGCAGGTTTCTCCTGACCGGTCCCTGCAAGCGGTGCTCGAGTGGCTCGAGTTTTCAGAACGCGAAGACGCTCTTCCCGCGTTCATTCCCGCGCCAGAACCTGGCACGGTACAACTCATTACCGTGCACTCGTCGAAGGGCTTGGAATGGGACCTCGTTGCGGTTCCCAGACAATCGGCCACGGAGTTTCCCAGTAAGCCGCGCAGCTCGAAGGGCGAGCTCGCGGTCGGCGTGATCCCTGATCGCTGTCGTGGAGACGCCCGTTCGCGACCGGTTGGGCTCTGGGCAGAAGCTGAGACGCAAAAAGAAGCCCGCGAGGCGATGGCCCAGTATCAACGGGAACAAGCCGCCGCGTTTGCCGAAGAAGAGTTACGGCTCATTTACGTTGCCTACACCAGAGCGAAAAAGGCACTGCTGCTCAGCGGCTGCTTCTGGAGCGGTCGAAAGACGAGCCTTGAACCCTCTGAGCCACTTAAAGCCCTCAGGGCACAATACGAGGGGATGTACGTAGACGCTCCTTCATCGACTGAAGAAGGGCTCGGCACGGCGATTATTGACGAGCTTCCAGACGAGAGTAAGCATGAAGAAGCGCCAGAACACCGTGCGCCTCGAACGCTCACCTGGCCGCTCGACGCTCTGGGCACCCGCCACGATCGGGTACACCGCGCAGCAGCCATGGTGCGTGACGCAGAAGCTGTGGCTCAGCCTGATGCGCAGACCGAGCTCTTGCTCGCTGAAGCTGCCGAGGGGGCAGCGGCCGCAAGCACGAACAGCATGTTTGCGCGAATCAATGCCTCTGGGTTTCACGACTTCATTCATGACCCCGAAGCCGCAGAAGCCCGCGCACTGCGCCCCGTGCCTCAGCGTCCGTACCGGCGAACTCGCATCGGCAACCTCTTTCACGACTGGGTTGAACGAAGAACGACGACGCCTCTGGGCACCTCCCTTGAACTTGCGCTCGAAGAAAATGACGAAACCGTGAGCGATACCGAGCGTCAAGAGCTCGAGCAACTCATCGCCACGTTCGAAGCGTCGAGGTGGGCAACCAGGCAGCCCATCGCCGTCGAGCAGCAGATCACCTTTCCGTTTGCTGGGCGTCGCGCGGTGTGCAAGCTCGACGCGGTCTATGCGAATGAAGGGCGCATTGAGATCGTTGACTGGAAAACGGGGCGCACCCCGGGAAATGATGAGGAGACCGCGCAGCGTCTCTTACAGCTTGACCTCTACCGCGTTGCCTATGCTCTGCACACTGAAACGCCGCTTGAAGACATTGATGTCTCACTGTTCTATGTCGACGCAAACGTTGAAATACGCAGCGAAACACCACGGGAGAAAGAAGAACTCGAAGCGCTCTGGCTGAACGCGTACGCAACGATCACGGGCTAACGCTCGTTCACCGATGGCCGGGCAGAGAGGAAAGAGGTAAGCCTCCCGGGTTACGTGCGTCTCAACGGGCAGTCGTCGTAACCGGAGCCTTCTGAGTCGGTAGCCGCTGAAGACAGCGCTGGTCCTGCGCCCTGTCGGGTTACTCGCGCTCGTTCTTCTCGTTCTCTCCATCTTCGTCAGCAAGCGAGCGCTCATCGTTGAACGAGAGAGGAATCGTCAAAAACTCATCGTCACCGTCAGTGTTCGAAGCATCGTGACCGGTCGAGGGGCCAGTGGCTTCACGCTCAACCACATTGGTTTCATGATCGTTCGCGGTGTCTTCGAGCTCCTCAGCCCGGAAGTCCCGGTCGACCTGGAACATGCGGTCTTCGTCGAGCATCTCGAAGCTCGCGGTCTCAGAGAAGTGGTCGGGAACTGACTCGGGCCGGGCTGCGGCTTCGGCGTCAGCCAGGGTCGACGAGGGCGCTTCTCTGGATGGAACAGTGAAAATGTGTGACACCAACTGATCAAACAGCTCGACAGCGTCGTCAATGATCGACTGATCACGCAGTTCAAGACCGTGTAGCAGCCACTCGGCGATTTCGAGTTCATGCCAGAAACGGGCGCGTTCAACGAGCGCGAGAACCCAAGCGCTCGCCTGATGTGTCGCGTAGAGGCCAGCGACCCGCTCGAGTACCTCTGGCTCAGCGGCGGCAAGCCACGCAAAATCAACCGCGGGGTCTCCGACTGAGAGTTCAGCCCAGTCGAGCACACCGGTAATGTGATCATCAGCAACGATGAGCACATCGTCAGAGACGCTTCCGTGCACCACGACGGGCGCAAAATCCCAGAGCGCTTGGTCGGCAAGCTTTTCGTTCCAGTACTGGCGAACAGCCTCGGGCACAAGCCCTGACTGGTAGGCGCGGTCGATGATTGCCTGTGCGTCGAGCCTGGCATCGTTGCTGCTTCGCTCTGGAAGGCCCTGCTGGGTCACGGTCAGGCGGGGCAGGGCGTGGATCGCGGCGAGGGTCTCGGCAATCGAGGTGAGCAGCAATGCGTCATCGCTGAGATCTTCGACCGAGAAACGATCGCCTGATACGAACGTTGAAACGATGGCCCTGGTGTCGTCGCAGCGGGTCATGCCGAGTACACGAGGGGCCGCGAAAGGGAGCTGTTCGCGCACGCCTGGCGTGAGCGCTGACTGGCCGAGAATTTTTGCCGAATGGTGCACCTCGGCCGTCGGCGAGGTCGGCAATTGCACGAGCACGTCACCCTCAGATGACTCGAGAATAACGCTGTGTTCAACCCCTGCATCACCGCTGAGCGCACGGTAGCCGGTTACCTGAAGGCCTGACACCGCAGAGGTGGCTAACGCCGCTAGAGTGATGGGAGTACGTGCCATAATCTCTAGGGTATTCAGGCATCCTGTGTGAAGGGTTATGCCACGCGTACAAGCGCCGCTTTTCTTATTTCTGACCGGAGGAAGAACCGATATGACCGTGCCCACACCCGATGCCGAGGGCGCGAAACTCGACGCTGATCAGCAGCGCGCGGTGTACGCTCTTCGCGGTCCCGTGGTGATCCACGCGGGCGCGGGCGCGGGTAAGACACGCACGATCACCCACCGTATCGCTCACGGCGTGCACACTGGAACCTACGCACCGTCGAACGTCATGGCCGTGACCTTTACCCGCAAGGCAGCGCTTGAGCTGCAACAACGACTGCATGAACTTGGCGTGCAGGGAGTGCAAACGCGCACGTTTCACTCGGCAGCAATGTCTCAGCTCGGGTATTTCTGGCCACGGGTTGTTGGCGGACAATCGCCGAACATTATCGACGGCAAAGCTAGGCTCATCGGGCAGATCGCAGCGAGCGAGGGCATGCGGCTTCGCGGAGAAACGATGAAAGACCTTGCAGCCGAAATTGAGTGGCGCAAGTCATCAATGCTGAACCTCGAACGCTATGGAGAGATCGTCGGCGACCGGGGTGGTATCGGCGAGTTGCCGCCCGAACGGGTGCTTTGGTTTCACGAACGCTACGAGGCCCTCAAAGATGATCGGCGGCAGATCGACTTTGAAGATGCGCTCATTCTCATGACCGGAATGCTCGAGCAAGAACCCAACGTTGCCCTCGAAGTGCGGCAGCAGTATCGGTTCTTCACCGTCGACGAGTATCAGGATATTTCGCCGTTGCAGCACGCGCTCATGCACGCATGGCTCGGCGAGCGCACTGACCTTTGCGTTGTGGGTGACGCGAGCCAGACGATTTATTCGTTCGCTGGGGCAACGAGCAAGTACCTCTTGGGTTTCGAGAGTGAGTTTCCCGGAGCGACCAAGCTGCAGCTTGAGCAGAATTACCGTTCAACAGCGCCGATTGTGACGGCGGCGAATACGCTCATGCACGGGCAGCCGGGTGCTCTGAGGCTCGTCGCCGCGAGAACTGATGAGGGGCCGGCTCCCTCGTTCGAGTGGTTCGGCTCTGAAAAGGACGAGGCCGAGGCCGTCGCACAGGCGGTCCGGGCACTGGTCGCCTCGGGCACGCCCGCGAGCGACATCGCCGTGCTGTATCGTTCGCACGGCTATTCGGTGCACCTCGAGGAGGCGCTCACTCGCAATGAAGTGCATGCTCGTTCGCTCGGCGCACAGCGCTTTTTCGATCGAGCCGATGTGAAGCGTGCGGTCATGGAGATTCGCGCCCAGGCCGTTGCGAAAGATACGCGGCCCGTCTTTCAGGTGGTGAGCGACGTACTGCGAACGCAGGGGTGGACGAGTGCACCGCCCGCGCGGGGCGAAGGAGGCCGTGAGCGCTGGGAAGTGCTCAACGCGTTACTGAAACTGGTTGACGAACTGCCGGAGGGAACGAGCCTCGAAGCCTTTAGTGAAGAGCTGCTGCGTCGAAGCAAGGCGCACCACGAGCCGTCGGTGAACGCCGTAACACTCAGCACCGTGCACGCCGCCAAAGGTCTTGAATGGCCGGTTGTCTGGCTGGTGGGTGCCGCTGAAGGCGTGTTTCCTATCAGTTATGCGCAAGACGAGCGGACGCTCGAGGAAGAACGCCGCCTGTTCTACGTCGCCACAACCCGCGCCAGGGATGCGCTGTACGTCTCAGGCGCAGGGGGAGGCAAACGTACCCCGTCGCGCTTTATCGAGCTCGCGGGTATTGCCCACGGGCGCCGCTGACTGGCATCGCTGCCCCCTGGCATCTATGCGGCGAGTTCGTCGAGCTCGGCAGGTTCGTCAAGCCCGTGAACGAGAACGCCGTGATTAGCGCACGACGGGTGCGCGGTGGGGAAGTCGCGGGAGCAGTGCTCGACCTCGCCGTGTGAGGAGAGCCGCACGGTGAAGCGGGCGCCTTCAACGCTGCTGAGAACCATCGTTGCGAGGGTCGCGATGGTGAGCGAAGGCTCGCCACGCTCGACCCAGAGCGGCACGCCGACGAGCTGCCCAGCCCACTCGCCCCATCGCTTGAGCGCATCGGCGTTGAACGCGGTGAAACAGCCAGGGCACTGGCGCTGGAGCGTTGAGTTTTGGGCGCTGTCGGTATGGCGAGGCTCGCGCAGCACCGGCCCGATCGTGACACTCGTGTCGGTGAACAGCACGGGCAGCACTTCGAAGCCGCGGGCCGTGAGCGCGGTAAGCCGCCCGACGTCGTATGCAAAACGATCGAGGGTGAGGTACGTCGAGGTGAGCTCGCCCCGCACAGCGGTAGCTCTACCGCTGTGCGGGGTTACCGGCGCGGCGGCAAGTCGGGCGCTCACACCGAGCGCGAGCAGCCCTTGGGCGAGCTGCGCGGCGCCCCGCGAACGGTCGGTTATCGTCACTGAACGATTGGGAGCAGAGCGTGAAAGCGTACGCCGTGGCGTCGCGAGAACCGGTTCGAGCAGGCCGAGGAGCTGACTGACGTCGGCCGCGCTCACCCCCTCTGCCTCAGCGGCACGATTGAGCGCGGCACAGGTGGTGCCCTGGTGAATGAGCTGCAGCAACTTTGCCTCTGACCGTGAGCGCAGGGCAAGGGTGAGCCGTGGCTCATCAACCCCAAAGCGGGCGGTGAGTGGCGCTGACCAGAGCAGCGGGGTAACGAAAGCGAGCGTGTTCATACTCGCTATTCTCGCTGCGGGCGGTTGTCAGGAAGCTTTTCCCACAGGGCGACGCCGGCATGAGCGGCTGTGAGCGACGAACGCCAGCTTACGACTCAGGCGTTTCTCCCGTGCCCTGGTCTCCGAGGTTGCCCTCTTCGAGCAGTCGTTTCAGCTCACGGTCGAAGTCGATCTCTGCGGGGTCGGCCTCGTGCGGCACCAGGCCGATGCGCTTGAGGAGCAGCTCGGGATTCTCGAGTTCTTCGATCGTGGGCAAGAAATCTGGGTGCGCCCAGAGACCGTCGCGGGTCTCGATGCCACCCTTCTCGCCAACGAGCTGCCACAGCGCCGCTGCCTCACGCAGCTTGCGCGGCCGAAGCTCGAGGCCAACGAGGGTTGCAAAGGCACGCTCTGCGGGCCCTCCCGCTGCGCGGCGGCGGCGGATCATCTCGGCGAGCGCGGTTGCCCCCGGCAGGAGCTTCGTGGCTTCGAGGGTTACGACGTCGACGTACCCGTCAACGAGAGCGATCATCGTCTCGAGACGTTCGTGGGCTGCCTGCTGGCGTTCGGTCTTCGGCGGAATGAGCTGACCTGAGCGCAAAATCTCTTGAATCTGTTCGGGATTGTGCGGGTCAAGATCGATCGCGAGATCTTCAATGTGCTCGACATTGATCTCGATGCCGCGGGCGTACTCACCGACGGCGCTCATGAGGTGTGAGCGAAGCCACCTGGCGTGACGGAAGAGGCGTGAGTGCGCGAGTTCGCGGGTGGCGAGAAAAAGCTCAACTTCGGTGGTCTCTTGGTCGAGCCCCTTTGCAAAGGCTGCGACGTTCTCTGGCAACAGTGCGCCACCTTCTTTGCCGGGGCCGCCGAGCAGGGGAACGCCGACGTCGCCGCCAGAAACAACCTCGCGGGCGAGTGAACCGACGACCTGGCCAAGCTGCATCGCGAAGAGGGCCGCTCCGACGCCCTTGAGCATGCCCGAGGCTTGGCTGACGGCGCTCTGAAATTCTTCTGGCAGTTGCTCCTGCATCGCGCTGGTCAGGGCTTGAGAGATTGAATCGGCGACGGGCTCGGCCATCTCGATCCACGTATCAATGGTCTGTTGTACCCACTCAATGCGCTGGAGCTCACGAGGGGCATCAGCCGAGGCGCCCATCGTGGTCGCGCTGTCGAGCCACAGCGACGCGGTCGAGAAAGCGCTCTGCAGTGAACGCGTGCTCGGGTTGCCGTCTTTGCTCGCGACGTCAATTGCGGTTTTGCGCGCAAGAGACCAGTCGGTCTCGCCGCTCATCGCCTGCGGCGTCATCGCGTGCTGCAGGGCACCGAGCATCTGCTGTAACGCGGCCTGATCGAGGGGAAGGCCAGCCGCCTTGGCGAGCTCGCTTGGGTCGATGCCGAAACCGTCAAAGTTTTGGCCCGACAACATGCCGCGAAGAATCTCTTCGATATCGCGTGCCGGGTCGAACTCGTTGTCTCGCCCGTCGTCTGAAAAGTGGTCGCTCGTCATACTGTTTACGGTACTCGGAAATGCTCAAGAAAGGCCTGATAGTTTGTAAACTTGGATTGCGCTGAATGCGAACGCGAGGCGCTGCGAAAGGAACCAGGGTGACCCTGAATAGCAATCAAGAGGTCGGCTCTCGCAGTCGTATTCGACTCTCGCCGCTCGCGGTGGGTGTGCTCGCCGCCCTCGTGATCATCATCGTCGGCACGCTCATTCCCTCGCCCTACATTATTGAGAAGCCCGGTCCGGTCGTGAACACCCTCGGTGAGATCACGCTCGACGGCAAGGACCAGTCGATCATCACGATTGACGGCGAAGCGCCCGAAGCCGAAGGCCAGCTCAATCTTCTGACGGTGTCGATTGTGGGAAGCCCCGATAACAAGGTCGGCTGGTTTGAACTGTTGCCAGCGCTCTTTGATCACCGCCAGCAGATTCTGCCCATGAGCGACATGTTTAGTGAGGGCGAGAGCTCGAAAGACCGCGAGGCCGCGAATAAAGCTATGATGCAGAGTTCGCAGCAGGCCGCAGTCGTCTCGGCGCTTCACGCACTCGGAGAAGACGTAGAGGCGACCGTCACGGTCGAGGACATCGTGCAAGACTCGGCTGCCGACGGGCTCATTCAAGCCGGAGACATTATTACCACGGTCGACGGCGAGGCTGTGACGGGAACCTCGAGTGTCAAACAGCGGGTTGTCGAGGCGCCGAAGGGAGCAGAGCTCGTGCTCGGGGTCGTGCGCGACGGCCAACCCCTCGACATTGCGATCACTCCAGACTGGAACGAGGAAGCAAGCGTCGGGCTCATCGGGGTCATCATGGGCGTCGCGTACGATACCGACCGAGATATTTCGTTTGACGTGGATCGCATCGGTGGCCCCTCAGCGGGCATGATCTTTTCACTCGCGATTATCGAGAGCCTGAGTGACGAACCTTTTCTCGGCGACCTGACGGTGAGTGGTACAGGAACCATCGACGATGGCGGCAACATCGTTGCCATTGGTGGCCTACCGCAGAAAATGTGGGCGGCAGAGGACGCTGGAACCGAACTCTTCCTGATGCCCGTCGGGAACTGTATCGATGTGCCGGCGAAGCTCCCCGACGCGATGGAGATCGTGCCGGTTGCGACGCTCGGTGAGGCGATCACCGCGATCCGCAATCATCGAAACGGGCAAGACAATCAAGGAATTGAACGCTGCCGCGCAGAACTCGCGCAGGTGGCACCGGTAGGCTAACAAGAGATATAGCCACACCAACTTACACGGGAATGTGAGATTGCTAACGTGACTCAACACACAGCTCCAGCGCCTAGCGCGAAGAAGCGTAAGGTTTCACCGCTCGCCGTCACCATCATTGGGGTCGTCGTTCTGGTGCTGCTCTTTATCTGGTTTGCGAGTATTTGGGCGGAGGTGTTGTGGTTTGACCAACTCGGCTATGTGAACGTGCTCGTGACGCAGTGGATTGCGCGGGGCATTATGTTCGTCATTGGCTTTGTCATGATGGCGGTTCCGCTGTACTTTGCGATCGATATTTCGCACCGTACGAGGCCGGTCTACGCCAAGCTTTCGTCGCAGCTCGACCGTTACCAAGAAGTCATCGAACCGCTTCGCAAGCTGCTCACTTGGGGCGTTCCCGTCGTCTTCGGGCTGTTTGCTGGTCTCGCGGCCTCGGCCTGGTGGCAGCCCGTGCTGCTGTGGTGGAACAGCGAGCCGACCGGTGAGGTCGACCCGCAGTTCGGCCTCGACCTTTCGTTCTACCTCTTTGACCTTGCGCTCTGGCAGGGAGTTGTCGGCTTCGCCTCGGCGGTAACCCTCATCGCCCTTATCGCGACCGCGGCGACGAGCTACCTCTACGGTGGCATCGCTTTCACCGGTAAAGAGGTGCGCATCTCGAAGGCCACCCGTATTCAGGCCGGCATTCTCGCGACGCTCTACGTTGCCCTGCAGGCCGTTAGCCTCTGGCTCGACCAGTACTCGACGCTGAGCGATAGCCGTGGGCTTGTCACTGGTGCGCTGTTCAAAGACGTGAACGCGGTGATTCCCGCGAAACAGATTCTTGCGGGCATCGCGCTCATCGTCGCACTGCTCTTCCTCTTCGCCGCAATCACGGGCAAGTGGCGCATGCCGGTCGTCGGCACCGCGCTGCTGCTCGTCGCGAGCCTCGTGGTGGGCGCTGGCTACCCCTGGATGATTCAGGAGTTCAAGGTCTCGCCCGATGAGAAGATTCTTGAGGCTGAATACGTGCAGAGAAACATAGACGCGACGCGAGCCGCGTTTGACCTCGAAGATGTGAAGGTTGAGCGCTACGAGGCCGTCACCGACGCTGAGCCAGGCGCACTGCGTAACGACGCTCAGACGACCGCGAACATTCGCATCATGGACCCCGAGATTATCTCGCCGACCTTTGCGCAGCTCGAGCAGATTCGTCAGTACTACAAGTTCCCGAAGAAGCTCACGGTTGACCGCTATGAGATCGACGGCAAGATTGAAGACACCGTTGCCGCCGTTCGTGACATTGACGTTGAAAACCAGTCGGGCTGGGTGAACCAGACCCTCGTGTATACCCACGGCTACGGTATGGTCGCGGCCTACGGTAACCAGCGCTCGGTTGACGGGCAGCCCGTGTTCCTCGAGTCAGGTATTCCCACCGAGGGGCGCCTTGGCGAGTTCGAGCCACGTGTGTACTTCGGTGTGAACTCACCCAAGTACTCGATCGTCGGCGGCGAACGCGAGAAAGACATCGAGATCGACTACCCGGCCGATGACACCGAGCCGGGCAAGATCGAGGTGCCCTCGACCGAAGAGCCCGCAGAGGCGCCGGCCGATGAGGCCGATGGTGCCGACCCGAAGGCTGAAGACGGCGCAGAGGAGCCGAAGGAAGAGGCGACTGAAGAGCCTGACCTCCCGGCAGATGCTGGGCCGCAGAACATGACGACCTTCTCCGGTGACGGTGGGCCGGTGCTCGGCGGGCTCTTTGAAAAGATAGTCTACGCGCTCAAGTTCCAGGACATCGAGATTCTACTCTCGGGCTCGGTTGCATCAGGCTCGCAAATTCTCTTCGATCGCGACCCGGTCGAGCGTGTGCAGAAGGTTGCGCCGTACCTGACAACCGATAGCACGCCATATACCTCGGTCGTTGACGGGCGCATCGTGTGGATCATCGACGGGTACACCACGTCGTCGAACTACCCGTACGCCGAACTCGTGAACATGACCGACGCGATCGTTGATGCCGACCACCCGAGCCAGAACCAGCCGAACGGAATGGGCGTCAACTACATTCGCAACTCGGTCAAGGCGACGGTCGACGCCTACGACGGCTCGGTCACCCTGTATGCCTGGGACGACAAAGATCCGATTCTCGATTCATGGAGCAAGATCTTCCCAACCACGGTGAAGAATGTTTCAGAGATGAGCGGCGACCTCATGAGCCACGTTCGTTACCCGAGCGATCTCTTCAAGGTGCAGCGTCAGGTGCTCGGCAAATACCACGTCACCGAGAGCGGTGCCTTCTACTCGAACGAAGACGCGTGGCGTACGCCGAACAACCCCGTGAAGGGCAAGACCGCTGGGGTCGATGCGAGCAGCTTGCCGCAGCCTCCGTACTACCTGACGCTTGCGGCGGGTAAAGACGTTGACCCCGAGTTCTCGATTTACTCGACGTACATTCCTGACCAGCGCGGTGAGGGATCACGTGATATTTTGACCGGCTACCTCGCGGCAAACTCAAACGCCGGCAATGTCGACGGAGAAGTCTCTGAAGGGTATGGAACGCTGAAACTGCTGACCCTGCCAAAGGGCAACACCGTGCCGGGCCCCGGTCAGGTGCAGAACAGCTTCACGACCGACCCAGAGGTGACGAGTCTTCTGAACATGCTGCGCCTCGGCGAGAGTGACGTGATCAGCGGTAACCTCCTCACCCTCCCGGTTGGCGGCGGCCTGCTGTACGTGCAACCCGTGTACGTCAAGGCAACGACCGGAACCAGCTACCCGCTGCTGCAAAAGGTGCTGGTCTCATTCGGTGACGAAATCGCGTTCGAAGATACGCTTGACGCCGCTCTCGATAAGCTCTTCGGAGGCGACTCCGGCGCGAGCGCTGGAGATAACCAACTCACCGACGAAGACGGCAACCCCGTTGATCCCGAAGACATCGAAAGCGTTGAACCGGGAGATGAGGGAACCGAGGGCGAAGGCTCGGCGAAACCGAAACCAGATACGTCGCCTGAGAGCCTGCAGAAGGCGCTCAAGGACATGCAGGAGGCGATCACCGAGCGCGAGGCTGCGATGCAGGCTGGCGATTGGGCCGCTTACGGCAAGGCCGATGAGAAGCTCACGAAGGCGCTTGAACAGGCGCTGAAGCTCTCGGAGTAACGAACCCGCTTCACAGCACAGGGCCCGGACGATGGTGATGCCACGTTCGGGCCCTGTGCGTTGGTACGAGGAAGCTGCCGGGTGCGAGACAATGGAGTCGTGAGTCAAACGAATTACTTGCGAGCACTGTTGGTCGCAAACGATGCCACCCAAGCGCTGCAGGCCGCCACCGAGCGGGCGCGCGAGATCCTCGCGTGCGATGTGTCATGGGCTGGGCTCGTTGAGGGCGACTACCTGGTGATCGGTGCTCACAGCGGGCTCAACACCCCTGAGATGGCCGCGAATTGGCGATTGGGGCTCGGCGTTGGCATCGGAGGCACCGCCGCGAGCGAGGGGCGCCCGCGCAAGAGCAACGACTACCAACACGACTCGAGGCGAGTACCAGCAAAGCGACTCATCGATAATGAGGGCATCGTTGCAACGCTCGTGGTGCCTATTATGACTGCTGAGAAAGCGGTCGGCGTGCTCTATGTCGGGTTTCGGGGAGCACATCACTGGCAAGATGACGAGGTCACGACCCTTGAAGCAGTGAGTCACGATGTCGCGGTGCGACTCAAACAGCTCGACGTTGACGGGTCGACACAGCTTGTCGCTCGACAGCAGGAAGCGCGCGCGTTGCTGGCCGAAGAGGAGCTGCGCGCAGCTGCCGAGTTTGTGAGCACGGTTTGGCGAAACAACGAGGTGGGGTCGGTACTGACGGCTCTTGCCGCAGCGCTTGATGCGCAGGTCACCCTCGTCGACGATGGCGGGCATGAGCTCTTTATCGCGAGGCGTGGCATTACTGACCGGGAAGGCCCCCGAGAAGCAATGAACGTGGGTGAGGTTGTGGTCGAACATGCCGGTGGGTTGAGACTCCGTTGGCAGCGCCCGGCCGCTGCGGCACCGTTCAGTGACGCCCTTGACGCCGTGCTGCTCGGCGCGGCACAGTTGCACCTGCAACGACTCGCTGAGCGCGAACGGGCGTTCGAAAGCTTTCGTGGTGAACTCGTCGAGCAGATGCTCACTGGCAAGGGGCCTGACGATGACACGATGCGTCGACGAGTGCTTCTTGCAGGCCTAGGCGTGTTCTGTGAAGACGCGCGAGTGCTCGTCGTTGCGACGCGAGAGGGCGACGGTCTACCCACAGATGCGGTTCGTTCGGCGCTTGCGAAGGAACTCCCTGGCTGCGTCATGCATGAGAAAGCCACGAGGCTTGTCATACTCATGCCGAACCTCGCGAGAAACGAACCGGAGCTCGCCGTGCGAATTGAGGCGGTGCTGAGCGCAGCCGGACAGGGCGCTGCTTCAGGAGAACGAGGGGCGACCGTCGTGGGAATGGGGCGAGCATGCAGCGGGCTGCCCGATATCGCCACCTCGTACGATGAGGCCGTGGCAGCGTGCGAGATCGGGCTGAGCGCGCAACGCACGGCGACGAAAAGCCGTGTCATGAGCGCGCGAGACCTCGGCCTACAGGGGCTTGCGAGTCTTCCCGCCGCGAAACTCTCGACGACCGTTCACGAGACGTTCGGGCCGCTGCTCGACTCAGACGCCAACCGCGGCACCGCCTATCTCGCGACCCTCAGAGTGTTCATGTCTCGCGATCGTCACCTGCAGAGCACGGCAGATGAACTGCTCGTGCACTACAACACGGTGCGCAACCGCATCGCGAGAATCGAAGAGATGACCGGGCTCGACCTCGGAGACGTTGACGACCGATTTCGCGTCGATACGGCGCTGCGCATGGCCGCGGTGTTGGGGGTCTTTCCCGAAGCGTAGCGGGGCACTGGCTGACCGTGACACTGCCAGGGGCAAAGACTGGCACGACAAGCCCTGTTCGCTCACCTGAGCGTGGGCCATGCTTACTGCAACAGCGTACGAAGGAGTAACGATGGCAAGCAGTATTGGTCGTAGCGCGGCACGCACCACACCGCTCATTGTGGGGTGGGGGCACACTAACTTTGGCAAGCTCGCCGAGCGCAGCCTGGAGCAACTGGTCGTCGAGGCCGGTGCGGCCGCGCTCCAAGACGCCGGGGTGGCGCCGGGAGACATTGATCTCGTTGTCATGGGCCACTTTAACGCTGGCATGAGCCCTCTTGCATTCCCTTCTTCACTTGCGCTGCAGATTCACGAAGACCTCTTCGGCGTTCACGCCATGCGGGTTGAGAACGCTTGCGCTTCGGGCTCGGCGGCAGTGCAGACGGCGCTCGCGCACCTTGAAGCCGGGCTCGCCAAGCGCGTGCTCGTCATCGGTGCCGAAAAGATGACCGGAATCGCCCCGGACGTGGTGGGCAGAGCGCTGCTCGGTGCCGACTACGAGGCAGCGGGAACCGACTCGACCACCGGCTTCGCTGGTCTTTTTGCCCGCGTCGCAGCGGCGTACGAAGAGCACTACGGCGCGGTGAGCGACACGCTCGGCCTCATCGCGGCGAAGAGCCACCGCCTCGGCGCGCAAAATCCCTACGCCCACATGCAGCGAGACCTCGGCGTTGAGTTCTGCTCGACGCCCTCAGAGAAAAACCCGCTCGTGGCGGGTGTGCTGCGCCGCACCGACTGCTCGCCCGTTTCAGATGGGGCAGCGGCGCTCGTGATCTCTACCGAGCCGACCGACTCTGCGCACCCACCGGTTGCCTTCGCTTCGTGGGCTGCGGCAAATGACTTCTTGCCGGCCTCCAGGCGCGATCCGCTTGCCTTCGCCGCAACCGAGCACGCATGGGAAGCGGCACTTCACGCGGCAGGAATCGGGCTGAGTGACCTCGATCTCATTGAGCTGCACGACTGCTTCACGATTGCCGAGTTGAACCTCTATGAAGTGCTCGGTATCGCCCCTCGCGGTGCTGGGCTTGAGGCTGTTACGTCTGGCACCGTGCTGCCCGGCGGCGAGATGCCGGTGAACCCTTCTGGTGGGCTCAAGGCGAAGGGACACCCGGTCGGGGCGACCGGTGTCTCGCAGCACGTGCTCGCCGCGATGCAGCTCACCGGGCTTTTTCCTGGGGCACAGATCGAGGGAGCAAAGCGCGCGGCCGTGCACAACATGGGTGGCCTCGCTGTCGCCAACTACGTGAGCGTGCTCGAAGCAACCGAATAACGCCCTAGAACACTTGAACGCCGGGCCTGCGACTTCAGGCCCACACTGATGGAGACAATGATGCCCACATCGACCATGCCGACGTTTGCCGCGCTCTGGAGCGACAGCGTACAGCGATACGCCAAGCACCCTTTCTTGCTCTTTCACGACCGCGAGGGAAGCGTGACCGAATGGAGCTACGAGGCGTTTGGCCACGTCGTCGACGATACCGCCGCGACGCTTACCGCCGCGGGCGTTGGCCCAGGCAGTGCGATTCACGTGTGCTTGCGCAACAGCCCTGGATTCATTGCCGTGTGGCTTGCGGCAGCGAAACTCGGGGCGTGGATCATTCCCGTTGATCCCGCATCAAGCCCCCGCGATATCGCAACGCAGGTCGCGCGGGTGCGGCCCGTCGTCGGAGTGTGCGCGGCGCAGCACGCCGCGGTGTACCGCGAAGGGATCGCCGATTTCGGGCCATTACCGGTGCTTGAACTCGACGAGTCTGCGAGTGACGTGCAACGACCAGCGGGTGTGCTTGTGGCCCCGCTACCCGGCGAAAGCGATGACGACGGGCAAAGGCTGAGCGGCGCCGCTGTCGTGCAGCCCGACGAGCGCCTCGCCGTGATGTTCACCTCGGGCACCACATCGCAGCCCAAAGGGGTCGTGCTCACGCAGGAGAATTACCGCGTCGTGGCGAGTGAGATGGCCGAAGCGGCCGGGCTCATGGCCGGGCACCGCTGGTTTGTTACCCTGCCGCTCTTTCATGCGAACGCGCAGTTTTATTGCTTTGCCTCGGCGATCGAGCGGGGCGCCTCGGTCGCGCTCACCGCGACCTTCTCGGCGAGCCGGTGGATCACGCAGGCGAGAGCGCTCGGCGTAACGCACGCGAGTCTTTTTGCTGCGCCGATCCGCATGATTCTCGCGAAGACTTCGCCCGGCACCGAGCCGCTCTCGCTCAAACACGTGTGGTTCGCCCAGAACCTTGGCGAGCAGCATCACACCGAGTTCGGGGCGCTTGCCGGGGTGCTCCCGAGGCAGTTGTACGGTATGACCGAGACGCTCGCGGTCGTGACGTATGACCGTTCACAACCCGCAAAAGCGCAGGAAATTGGCAAGCCGCTCGGCGGCCGAACGGTTCGGCTCGTAGCCCCCGGAACGCTTGACGACGTCGAACGCGGAACCCCGGGCGTCATGGCCGTTCAAGGGACACCCGGGCGAGATATCTTCGCCTGTTACCTCGACGACCCTGAGACCACCGCGCGCACCCTCATCCGTGACCCGAAGGGGCAAACCTGGCTCATGACTGGCGACCTCGCCGTGAGCGACGAACAGGGCGCGCTCTCGTTTGTGGGCCGCGTCGACGACGTCATCAAAGTGTCGGGAGAAAACGTGAGCCTCACCGAGGTTGAGGCGGTGCTCGCGCAGGCTCCGGGAGTGCTTGAGGTCGCGGTTGTTGCCGTTGACGATCCGGTTCGTGACGTCGTGCCCCACGCCTATCTTGTTCCCAAAGACCCGACGCTGCCACTCGAAACCGAGCGCATCGCCGAGTGGGCCGCGGCAAACCTTGCGCCAGCCGCAAGGCCCCGGGAATGGCACGTCATCGATGAATTACCGCGCACGAGCGTTGGCAAGGTACGCAGATTCAAGGTTGGGGCATAGCCCAATATCGCACACCAGAGCGTTGGCCTCGAACGGGGCCGACCACCAGAGAAAGTGAGTGCAACGATGCACACATCAACAACCGATCATCAGCACGAGATACGGCGCAAGCGGGCATTCGTGGGTGCCGTCGCTGGCCACGTGATCGAGTGGTACGACTACGGTATTTACGGGTTTCTCGCCGTGTACATGGGGCAACTGTTCTTCGCCTCAGAGAACCCGGTCGTGGGGCTCATGAGCAGCTTCGCGGTGTTCGCGCTGAGCTTCTTTATGCGACCCCTCGGCGGCCTCTTCTTCGGCCCAATGGCAGACCGCATCGGTCGAAAGCAAACGCTGCTCATCGTGCTCATTCTGATGGCGGGATCGACCTGCCTCATCGGCATGATTCCTACCGCAGCGACCATCGGGGTCGCCGCGCCAGTGCTCCTTATCGCGCTGCGTTGCGTTCAGGGCTTTTCGGCCGGTGGCGAGATCGGCACGGTGACGAGCTTCATCGCGGAGTATGCGGGCCCCGGCAAGCGTGGTCAAGCAACGAGCTGGCTCATGGTGACCGCCGTGCTCGGGCTGTTGCTCGGAAGCCTCGTGGCCAATGGGCTCACGATGGCGCTCGGCGCAGAGACCATGCTTGCATGGGGTTGGCGCCTGCCATTTCTCTTCGCTGGCGTGCTCGGGCTCATCGCCATCTACATTCGGCTGAAGCTTGAAGACAGCCCCGAGTTCCAGGAGCTCGCGCGGGCGGGGGAGCGCTCACCGGCACCCCTTCGTGAGAGTCTCACCTGGGGCCGAGCGATCGCACTCGTGTTCTGCATCATCGCCGTGCACTCATCGATTTTCTATCTCGTGCTCACCTACGCGTCGACGTTCATCGTTGAGACGCTCGAATTTTCGTCGAACGTTCGGTTCTGGTTCGTCACGATCGCGTGCCTGCTCGCGGCGTTTGTCATGCCGATCGGCGGGCGTCTCTCAGACCGGTACGGGCGCAAGCCCGTGTTGCTCGTGTCGGGAGTATGGGCAACCGTATCGATGTTCTGGTTCTTCGTGAGCGCGCCTGGCGCGACGCCCCTCTCGTTCTTCTTCCCGCTCATGTCGTGCGCGCTGGCCTTCGGGTTCTACGCCTCATCGACTTACGCGACAATGTCAGAGCTGTTGCCAACGCGAGTGCGATCGACCGGCATCGCGGTCGCCTACAACCTGCCAGTCGCGATTTTTGGTGGCAGCGCGCCACTCGTTGCCACGTGGATCATCAGTGCGACCGGCTCAATCTCAGCGCCCTGGTACTTTTTCGTTGGCACGGGAGTGATCTCGCTCGTTGCGCTGCTCGTGCTCAAGCAGTCTGATTTTGACCGGGCAGCCGCCGCGAGCATGACCGGCAAGATCCAGCTGCCAGAAGCCGAACTCGATGACGCAGAGGTTCCCGCGGCGCTCGCGTGAGGCGCTTGCTTGGCACCGGTCTGGCGCTGGCTACCTCCTTGGCCAGTGCCAGACCGGCCCCTCGAAAGGCAACTGGTCTTCGATGAGGGTGGCGCCCCCTGGCTTTTCGAGCCGCAAGACACGCGCTTCTGGTTCGAGCGCGCTGACGAGTTCTTGCGCGTGCGAGACGACGATGACCTGGGTGTTTTTGGACGCTGACCTGATGAGGTTCGCGAGCGGTGCGAGCAACGAAGGATGCAGGCTCGCCTCGGGCTCGTTGAGCACCAACAGTTTCGGCGGCCTAGGACTCAGCAACGCGGTGGCGAGGAGAATGAAGCGAAGCGTTCCGTCTGAGAGCTCCGCCGCCTGCATGTTCCGGTTGAGTCCTGGCTGGCTGAGGCACACCGCTGCCAAGGATCCGCCCAAGCTTTCGAATGTGACCTGGGAGCCGTCAAATGCCTCAGCGATCGACTCTTGCAAGCGTTCGCCGTCACCCACGCCGAGAACGGTGGCAAGGGCACCGGGCAGGTTCGATCCGCGATCATCGAGAACCGGGGTGAACGTTACCGGTCCCGGTCTGCGGGCCGGTGATTCAGCATCGACCCGCAGCTGGTCGTAGAAGCGCCACGCCCTCGCCGACTCCTTGAGCTCAAAAAGCTCGGGAGTCTCCGTTGGCGAGGCGAGTGTCGCGAGCATCGACTCGCTCTCACGAACTCTCATGGGGCTCAGCGCGAGCTCGCCCTGCTCGTCTCTGAGGTGCACCGCGAGCGAACGGCGCTCGGCGAGAATCGTCGCTCGCCTCAGCGTCTCGCCAAACCAGACCGTCTCGTTCTTCACCTCAGGGTCGACCACCTTCGCGAACCCAGGTACGCGAAACGCAGAGAGCTGGGGCAGGCCGATGTCGATCGCGTACGACCAGTCATCGGTGGCAAAGCCCATCCGTAAGGCGACGGGTTCGGCACGCGAGCTTCCCGCGTGCAGCACGTTTGCGAGACCGCCCTCGGCCGCGAGTGAGGTGAGCGCTCCCTCGCTGACGATCTGTTGCAGGAGTTTGAGCGATCGGTACAGGTTCGTTTTGCCGCTCCCATTGGGTCCCGTCACGACCGTGATCTGTTGCAAGTCGGTCACGACGTACTCGAGTGAACGGTAGTTCTCAATGGCGAGGGTGCGGATCATGGTTCAACGCTAGTCGGTGCAGCGGCTCATTGGGAACCGCTAGTTTTTCGTACGGTTTCGCCGTTCACAGGGCGCCGGCCGGGTGAGTAACCGGGGCGGAATCGGCGATCCACGAGTCTGCTACCGGTTCGGGCTGATCATCGTTCCAGTAGATTCGCGCCGAGGTGCTGGCATTCGGCCAGGTCGCCTTGAGTCGTGCGCACATCGCGTCTGGTACTCGGGTGGTCCTGCGTTTTTTTCGCGATAACCGAACAAGCGGTGCACGACTTTGGGAAAGCGAAAGGCCCCTGATCTCGTGTAAACACTTGATCAGGGGCCTTTCTTATCGTTGCGGGGGCAGGATTTGAACCTACGACCTCCGGGTTATGAGCCCGGCGAGCTACCGAACTGCTCCACCCCGCGCCACAAGAATTAACTTTAGCAGTCTCCGTGTGGATTGCAAATCGAGTGCCGCAAGCCGGGGGTGTCGTGGCTGTTGATAACCCGAGGGTGCAGTCGGTGCACGGCTCATTCTGGTGCTGCGTGGAAAAACTGCGCAGGAAAGGAACACATGAGTGAATCTGCGAATCAGGTGCGGCGACCGCACGGGCGAAGAGTCGGGGTGGGGCTTGCGCTCTTACTGCTTGCCTCGGTCGTGTTTGGGGGCTGGTGGTCGTTACAAGGGCAACCAGCCTTTGCGGCATCAAAGGGAACTGGGCAGGAATATGGCGACCTCGGGTACCTCGGGTCGTTCCAATTGGCTTCCGGCGAACAGGCCTATTGCGTCGAGATTAAGGTGCGCGAACCATGGAACCCGCAGCAACCAGTGAGCAGGGTCGACCAGCTGCCTTCGTTTGGTGGTGATCTTGCCATGGGAGGGCCCCTCGGTATGGGCGGAAAAGAATTGCACATGCCGGCGGTGACCGATGCTTCGGTGATGCGTCAAATGAACTACCTCATGACGAAGTGGGGCACGACGAATGACGAAGCTCAGGGAACGGCCGTCGCGCTTGCAATGTTCCTGGTGCGCGGTGACAACATCGGCTATAACGAAGCCCTCCATGTGGCACTTGCGAAGAAAGGCTACGGAGCGATCGTGGATCGCGCAAAAGCTATGGTCGCCGAAGCGAAACAGAATGCGATCGCGCCCGTCGAAGGCGCCGAGGTCAAAGCACCGGTCATTACCGTCGACGGTCACCGAGCCGGCACCGTTGAGTTCTTCGCGGGAACAACGCGTATCGAGCTCAAGAACGCGGTGTTTGTCGACACCAAGCAAGCGGCACGAGAAGTCGATGCGACCAAGGGCGGCAAGCTCGCGATCGAAACGGTGCGGCCGAAAGGATGGGATGCGTCGTTTGATGTTGAAGCAAAGATTACTTGGAAGACGGGCAGGGACGGGTGGCGAGCAGACCTCAACCTATACGAGCCGACGGCTCCCGGAGAACAACGAGTCGTGACCCCAACGGGCAAGACACGTGGCATGGAACGAACGGGAACACAGAAGGCGACGGTAGCGGTCAAGCACCAGTGGGCGCCGACGCTCTCAACGCGCGTGCATGAACGCATCGTTCCGGTTGGAGGGAGCTTTCACGACAGCGTGACGGTGGCGGCTGACGAACAATTTGATCCGTGGGCAACCGACCAAGCCGGGGCCTTTATGCCGCTCACCGCTCACGGTACGCTCTATGGACCACTCGAAAGCGACCCCAGCGAGCACCCGAGTGCCGACGTGCCGAAAGGAACTCCAGTGGCAGGGACGGCAACGCTAGAAATCACCGATGGTCCTGGAACCTATGAGGCGAAAGCAGACACTGTAGCCGTCGCTACTGGCTACTACACCTGGGTGTGGGGTTTCGACTGGAAACAACAACCCACTGCCGTGACGAACCCCGAACGCACCGGAGTGTCATCACTGAAGCGAGAGGTATTTCCCGTTCGCGATAGCTTCGGCATAGCTGCAGAGACCCACCTTGTGCAACAGCGCCTCACGCTTGCGACGAGGCTTCTTGAGGGCACACTCGGACTTGGGTGGAGCGTGAAAGATGACGTCGCTGTGACCGCAGAACAGTATGGCGGGTGGTTGAAAAATAACACTGGAACACAGGTGCCCGTTGTTCTGAGGGGCACACTCTTTCACTCGAAGGAACGCCCAGAGCGAAGCGCGCAAGCTCCCGAAGACGCCGTGCAGATTGCCGAGACACGACTCACCGTAACCGAAGACGGCATTTACGAGAGTGAAGCGGTCCCGGTTCCCCTCGACGCCACAGGATTCGTCACCATGCAGTGGTGTGTCTACAAAGACGACCAGGCTGAGGCGCAGCGCGGGGTCGTGCGCGAGTGGTGTGACGACTATGGGGTTCCCGCCGAGACCGCGGAAGTCGTGCCGCCACAAGTCACGACGAAAGCTCAGAAAGAATCGGTTGAAGGCGAAACGCTGCACGATGTGGCAATCATCGAGGGCCCCGTGCCGAACGAAGCTGAGCTAACCTTCACCGCCTACCTTGCGCCAGAAGCGGGTCAGCCTCGGTACGACGACGACTGGAAGCCAACGGGGCAGACCTGGACGCAGGCTGACCTCAGTGCGCTCAGCGACCGTGAGCGCTGTCTTGCGCAACCGGTCGCGGTTACCCCAGCAATGCTCATCAAGAACGAGGGCGAACATCGAAGCGAAGACATTTTTGCTGGTTCGGTAGGCACGGTGCACTGGGTAGAGCGGCTCACCGCGGTTGATCCTCTAACGCTCGAACGAGTGATCGTGCACGAGGGGGAGTGCGGTATCGCGAATGAGACGACACAGATCGTGCCTCAACCCGATAAACCCACAAGCCCAGAGCATCCCGAGCCACGAGGCGGGGCGCTCGCCGCAACCGGAGCTCCAAACACCGCCGGCATGATTGGTATCGGCGGAATTCTGCTCATGTGCACGGGTATCTTGATGCGGGCCCGTACCAAGAAATAACGATCGGGTTAACCGTTCTTGCAGGAGGCGTTCGGCTGACTCATAGCATCGGTGTGCATTCTGGAGCCATCGAGAAGGGAAAACGCATGAACGAACCAACCGGTGCAAACCAGCAGCCCGAGAACCCGGTGGGCGCCCCTCATAATGGGGTGCCCACCGGGTCTCAGGCCGAGCCTCGCGAGGCTGAGATCAGCCCCAATGCTGAGACGGCTGTTCAGCGCGAAAACGGTGCCCCTGAGGTGCCTCAGCGGTCGCAGCCTGCTCCCGAGGCGCCAACGGTGACCCCGAGCCCAGCTGCGGCGCACTCCCCGGCGCCGATAACACCATCGCCTTCTGTGCCGGCGGCGTCAACGCAAGCACCATCTCCTGCTCCTGGAGGGCAGGGAGCAGCCGATCCACAGCCGCATCAGGAAGCGCGGCAGGTTCCGCACAACCTTGGCGGAACGTCGCATGCCGCAACGAGTGAGGCCTTGACGGCTGGACAACAGGCGACCTCGGTGTTGCCACCGCTACAGCACGGTGGCCTGACACCACCGCCTCCAGGAGGAGGCGACAGCTTTGGGCTCTCATCGGGCAAAGAGCCACGAAAACAGCATTCAAAGCGTTCGTCGGGTCTCATTGCTGGAATCGCGATCGGTGCAATCATTGGCGCCATCGCTGGTGGAGCGACCGCCGCAATCGTGCTTGAAAATCGTGGTGATATTGCGGCCGATCCCAAAGGCTCGTCAGAGATTACGATTGCGAACCCTGAAGCTTCAACGCAGGTTTCGGCGATCGCGCAGGTTGCAACGCCCAGCACAGTCACCATTGATGTCTCAAGCCGAGCTGGTTCAGGCACAGGTTCGGGCGTTATCTACTCAGAAGACGGCTACATCGTGACGAATGCCCACGTGGTTACGATCGATGGTTCGTCGTTCGCTGATACCCAGGTACGCGTCATGCTGAGTGACGGGCGCATGCTCGACGGCACGATTGTTGGCACCGACCCGTATGCTGACGTTGCCGTCATCAAGGTCGAGGCTGAGGGGCTCACTCCCATCACGATCGCCGAAGATGAGCTCGCGGTGGGCGATCTGACCGTCGCTATTGGTGCCCCCTTCAACCTCAGCAACACCGTGACGAGCGGTGTTGTGAGCACGCTCAACCGAGGTATCTCGGTGGGCAGCCCGTTGATTCCCAATGACGGCGGCGAAGGGCAGGATCCACAGGAAGAGAACCCATACGAGTTCCGTTTCGATGCGCCAGGCAAGAAAGAGCAGAGCGGCGGTGGCGGCCAAGTGACGCTTCCCGTGATTCAGACTGATGCCTCAATCAACCCCGGTAATTCGGGTGGTCCGCTGCTTAACGCGGCGGGAGAGCTCATCGGCATCAACGTTGCTATTGCCTCAACCGGCCAAGAAGAAGGCCAGGCTGGCAGCGTTGGCCTTGGCTTCGCGATTCCGGTGAAACTCGTCGATCGTGTCGCAAGCGCGATTATCGATGATGAAGCTCCGACGCACGGTTTGCTTGGCGCGACGGTGCTCGACGCTCGTGCGAGTGCAGCAGCGACGCAGCGCGGTGGCCTTGTGCAAGATGTGGTGAAGGGCAGCGCTGCTGAGAAGGCTGGTATTCGCTCTGGTGACATCATCACGGCTATCGACGGGGTTGCGACGGGCGACGGGACATCAGTTTCAGCGATGATCCGCTTCTACGAAGGCGGCTCCGACGTTGAAGTGACGCTCAACCGCGACGGGAAAACGCAAACCGAGACGGTTACGCTCGGTACGATGACCCCGTAATCGAACGAGAACGACTACGCTTGGAGCAGTGAGCACTCAGACATCTTTTCGCTTTCGGCGGGGCAACCTCGCGAAGCTCCTGTCGATTCCCGGTTACGCCCTCGGGTTCCTGCTGTCGCTATTCGTTAAGCGACTCAGGAACCAGTGGGTGTTCGGGAGCGGCATTGGGGTTGGCGAGGGTGCCCTTGCCGTTGCGAAAGAGCTGCAGAAGCGTGATGGTGATGCACTCATCATCTGGCTGGCTGAGACTCCCGAGCAAGCGGCCGAGGCTGAAGCATTCGGGTTCGAATCGAAGCAGAAGCGTTCCTGGGCAGGGTTCTGGGCGACGCTTCGTGCGGGCACGATCGTTGTCACCCATGGACTCGGCGATGCACACCGATTCGGGCTCTTCGGCGCCACCGTTGTGAACCTCTGGCATGGCGCACCACTCAAAAAGCTTCACCTCGACTCACGGGTAACAACCGAGGTCGCGGGAGGCCGAGCAATCAAACGCCTGCTCGGGTTTATGTACCGAAAAGGCGCGAGCCAGGTTGACGTCTATGCCGCTGGTTCTCTAATCGCTGCGCAGCGGCTGCGATCGGCTTTTCGGGTTCAACCGGGCATCGTGCAGGTGCTGGGCGATGCGAGGCTTGACGAACTCACGCGCAATATCGCAGACCCGGCCGCAGCGGCACGCAAACGGCTCGGGCTCATTGAAGCACTCCAGCTGAGCGAGGCACAGGCGTCACGCCGCTGGGTGCTTTACGCGCCGACCTGGCGTGACGGCGAGCTGACAGCGGGTATTCCAACGCCAGAAGAGTCAGCCTCAGTGGCGGCCTGGGCCAGCACCGCGAATGTGCAACTCTTCGTTCGTTCACACCCGCTTGGGCAGGGCGACTACGAACACCTCGTTGGTGAAAACATCACGCTCGTAGGTAGCGACGTATGCACTGAGATCACTCCCTTGCTCGGTCTTTTTGACGCCCTCATGACCGACTACTCATCGATCGCGCTTGACTTCTCACTCACCGGTCGTCCTATCGTCTGGTTCGCCCCAGACCTCGACAACTACACCCGCACGCGCGGGCTTTACGAACCCTACGAAGTGACGACAGAAGGCCACTTCGCCGTTTCGTGGCAGGGAGCGCTCGGACGGCTCGACAGTGCGCTTGCCGGCAATCCCGGGGCCCAGCGTGCGGCGGTCTTACGCACCCAGCGCCTTGCCGCGAGGTTCCACGAGTTTCGTGACGGGCGCTCTGCATCACGAGTACTCGACTACGTCCAGGTGTTGCATGAGCCAACGCTGAACATTGACACCGAGAACGGTGTTTTCTTCGAGAGCTTTTACGGCTCGCTCGCGACGTGCAACCCCTTTGCGATCGATGCGGAACTCGCAAAGCGTTACCCGGCGCTCACCAGATACTGGAGCGTTGCGAACGAGGGAGTTCAGGTTCCTCATGGCGCAGTCGCGTTGCTTGTCGGTAGCCCTGAATGGCACGCGGCCCGTCGCCACGCAAAACTGCTCGTGGTCAATGACTGGCTGCGCTTCGACTTCACGCCCCGCAAGGGACAGTTCGTTTTGCAAACCTGGCACGGCACCCCGCTCAAGAAGCTTGCGCTTGACCGTTCAGGACAGTCTCTTCGCACACGCCTCGCGGTGCGCCGAGAGAGTAAACGCTGGAGCGCGTTGCTCTCGCAGAACCCTCACGCAACCGAGACCCTCAAACGAAGCTACGCGTTTCGGGGGCCCGTCATCGAAGCCGGGTACCCGAGAAACGACCGACTCGCGCTTGCCGAGCACCATGGAGAACGATTGCTCTCTGCGCAATCATCGGCCCGCCAGCGGCTGGGGCTTGGTGCAGTCTCGAAGGTGTTGTTCTACGCCCCAACATGGCGTGAACACAGTCGTGCGATGGCAGACACCTTAGACGTGGCACTGCTTGCAGATCAGCTCGGGAGCGAGTGGACGATTCTCGCGCGAGGGCACAGCCGTGAGATGGGTCAGTCGGGTTATTCAGGGGCCCGTGTGATCGATGTCACCCGTGTCGCCGATGTGAACGATTTGCTGCTCGCTGCCGACGTGTTCGTGACCGACTACTCGTCGCTCATGTTTGATGCCTCGGTCGCGAGCGTTGCGACGTTGTTGTTCGTCGCTGACCGCGAAGCGTATCTCGGGTCTGAGCGCGGCTTCACACTCGCTCTTGAAGAGTGTGCCCCCGGGCCACTTGTGACCACACAGCACGAAATGCTTGAGCTGCTGCGCGCCTACGAGCGTGATGGAAACCAGGCTGCGTGGATCGCGCAAAACCGTGCCCAGGCCAAGCGCTTTGCCGAACGTTTTAACCCGCAGGACGACGGCCGAGCGTCGGCCCGCGTCGTAGATTGGCTCGAGAACGCCGAGGCGATTCCAACTGGGAGCTCGGTAGCGTAAGCGGGTTAGTTCGCGCGTGAGCGGTCGAGCGTTTTGCTCGACCCAAACACGAAACCACGCAAGAATCCAGTGCCCCAGGCCACGTGCATGATGGTAATCGCGAGGGCACCGAGTAAGGTGCCGCGCAGCCCCTTCGTCTCTGGCATTTTGGCGCCAGCGAAGAGTGAGAGCCCAGCGTGGGCCACAGGCGCGGCGTACAGGACCCAGGGCCACCACGCGTTGGGAGCGATGACTCCGCAGACGTGCAGCACCGCTGTGGTGAGCGCCGCGACGAGTGCCAAGACGTAGGCGCCTGGCACAAAGAACCGCCAGGGGTTTTCGCCACCGTACATTCTAACGAGCTTCGCTCGCCAGGTGCCGGTTGCAAAAAACTGCTGCGTGAGGGCCGAGAAGCTCGACCGGGGCCAATAGGTGACCTGTAGCTCGGGATCAAACCAGACGGTGCCTCCGGCCTTGCGGACTCTGAGGTTAAACTCCCAGTCTTCGCCGCGGCGAATGAGTGGATCAAAGCCGCCCACGAGGTCGAAGGTCGTTCGCGGGAACACGCCGAGGTAGGCTGACTCGGCCTCGTGCGGCTCCTCACTGAAGTGATAGGTGCCGCCGCCGAGCCCGATGGGGCTGTTGTAGCCGCCGGCGATGGCTCGCTGCACATGCCCGGTGCCGTCAGCTTGCATGCGCCCACCAACGTTTGCGGCTCCGGTTGCGGTCAGGAGCTCGACCGCGCGCTCGGTATAGCCAGGCGAGAGCTCTGAGTGGGCATCGACCCTGATGATGACGGGATGGTGTGCGGCCTCGATCGCGAGGTTGAGCCCGATGGGAATGTCGCGTTCTGGGTTGTTGACGAGTCGCACCCGCCCATCGGCTGAGGCGAGCTCGTGCGCAATGCGGTTCGTCTCATCGGTCGATGGGCCAAGCGCGAGAACGATCTCTTGTTCGCCCGCGTATTCCTGTGCGAGAACCGCCATGACCGCTGCTCGAAGGTGGCCTGCCTCGTTCAATACGGGCATGACATAGCTCACGGCTGGTAACGCTTTAATCACAGGAGCTAGTGTGTCATAGCTTCCTTGAGGTTCGGCCACTGTGGCCGGGGTACAGTATTGGGGTGAATCTCATTAAGGACACTCGGAAGGCCGCGAGCCTTGCCCGAACGGTTTTGCGAAGAAGGCGTGCTTACGCTTCTTTTCGTCAGATGCAACAGGGGGGCGAGCGCCCCGCTGCAGGCACCTTTGAAATTGCGGTCTATTTCAGTGACTCGCACGTGAATGCTTACCAGATGCGCCAGTGGTATGAGCCACTACAGGAGTTGCAAAAGCGCTGGCCCGTCGTTGTTCTTGCTCGCAATATTGAGGGTGCAGAGCTGCTTCGCCGCGAGAGCGGCTTGCACGTCGTCTTTGCGCCGAAGGTGAAGCATCTCGAGCAGGTCATTGACCGGCACCCGCTCCGTATCGTTCTGTACGTTAACCAGAACACGAAGAACTTCCAAATGCTCAGGTACGGCTCTCGCTGGCACGTGTTTATTAACCACGGCGAGAGCGACAAGATGTACATGACGACGAACCAGATTAAGGCATACGATTACGCCTTCATCGCTGGTCAGGCGGCGCATGACCGTCTGCGGCATAACGTTTGGGGCTATGACGTTGCGGCAAGAACATTTGAGATTGGCCGTCCACAGGCCGATTACATGAGCGGATCGGCCCCGTACCCGAACGATAACCGGACAGTTGTGCTCTATGCCCCCACGTGGGAGGGCGATCGCCCGAGCGCGGCTTACGGCTCAATCATCAGCCATGGCGAAGCGCTCGTCGCCCAACTGCTCGAATCGAAGCAGCACAGGCTTGTGTATCGCCCGCACCCGCGTTCGGGCGTTGTGAACGATGAATACGGTGCGGCGCACCGGCGCATCGTGCGCGCGATCGAGGCCGCGAACCAGGCCGATGAGAACGCGCACCACGTCTATGACCAGTCGGGTGCGATCAACTGGCAGCTTGCGCAGAGCGATGTCGCAATCTGCGATATTTCGGCGATGATCTATGACCGCCTTGCTGTTGGCAAGCCGGTTATCGTGACGAGGCCAGCGTCGAGCGAGGCGATTATTGATGAGCTCGGCTACCTGCAGGCGTGCGAGTGGCTCTCGACCGAGCGTGCAGGCAACGTCATAGCCGAGGTTGAGCGGGTTCTGCACGACGATTCAACGCAGGAAAAGCTCGCGTTTTGGGCCGAACATTACTTCGGTGACATTCGCCAGGGCGAGCCGAGTCGACGGTTTAGTGAGGCAATCGAAACCCTCATGCAACGCTGGTACGACACCGAAGCTGAAATGAAGCAACGACAGGGTGAACAAAACGGGTAAGTTCACACGCTAGTCGCCCAAGTTTTTGATACGTTAGAGGGGTGCATCCGCGGGGTGCCTGGTGAGAGAACCAGGTAAAGCGTGCGCTGCCTCTCGGGCAGAGGGGCGTCAGTGGGGTGTGCATTCGTATGATCACCTGGCGAGTAACGAAGTGGCGGCCGTGCAAGAAGAGCAACTAGAACCTGAAGAGACAGCACCGAGTGCCACGGCTGAGGCGAGGGCCGAACGTCATATACCGGTGCCCTCTATTGTCCGTGCCCGTGAGCGCGGGAAGGCCGCATCGCAGCGGCCTCTCGTCCTGCAAACGCAGATGCTCACGAAGGTATACGGCAATCTTGTCGCGGCAAATAATATTTCGATTGAGGCTCGCGAAGGGTCGTTCGTTGGCGTTGTCGGGCCGAACGGCGCAGGCAAGACCACGACCCTGTCGATGATCAGTGGGCTGAACAGGCCCACGAGCGGGCGCGTGCTCGTTGGCGACGTCAACGTTTGGAAGGACGGCCCGGCAGCAAAGCGGCTCATCGGCTCGTTGCCTGACCGACTTCGGCTGTTTGATCGTTTGACCGGTGCTCAGCTCTTGAACTACGCGGGCGTGCTCCAAGGGCTTGACTCGCAGACCGTTGCGAGCCGCGCTGATGACCTTGCTCAGGCATTCGGCCTTGAAGGTGCGCTCGGCCGCGCCGTGCAGAGTTACTCGGCCGGTATGCAGAAAAAGATCGCACTGGCTTGCTCGATGATCCACTCGCCAAAATTGCTTGTTCTCGATGAGCCTTTCGAGACGATTGACCCGGTATCAGCCGCAAACGTGACCGAAATTCTCGAGAAGTTCGTTGAGGGTGGCGGCAGCGTGGTCATGTCGAGTCACAGCCTTGACCTCATTCAGCGTGTTTGCGACCACGTGGTTGTCATTAACGACGGCGATGTTATTGCGCAGGGATCAGTCGATGATGTGCGTGACGGAATGAGTCTCGAAGAGCGTTTTGCGAAGCTCACGCAGCAGAATGAGACCGAGAGGGGGCTCGAATGGTTGCACGGATCTTACGACTCCGAGTAGCCCTGCTCGCGGCCCCATTCACCGGCGGGGCCCGAAACGCTGTGCGCGCGATTATCGCGAGACTGCTGCTGCTCGTGCTTGCGGCGTCACTCGCTGCAGCGCCGATTCTCTTCGCGCAAAATGACGCTCAGGTTCTTGGTCGCTACGACGTGGCCTTTGGGTCTCTGATTCTTCTCGCGGCCTTTCTCATACCGCTCTTTGTGCCGTCGGCCACGATTGACCGTCGGGCGCTACAGCAGTATCCCGCGACGCCAGCACGCGTTGCCCTCGCGTTGCTCGTGACCGCACCCGTGACGTGGATCGGTCTCGCAGCGCTCGTCTGGGTAGGCACGTTCGTCGCGTTGCGCGTTGACATGCTCGAGTGGAACGCGCTCTCGATTCTTTCGCTGGTTGTCGCTCTCGTCTCAATTCCTGTCTACGGGGTCTTCGGGGGTGCGCTTGGCGACCTTGCAGCCAACTCGCAGCGGCTCTCGCTCCTGCGCAAGGGGCTCGGCGTAGCAACGCTCATTTCGGTGTTGCCGCTCGTTCTCATGCTTACAGTGGCGCTTGTGCGAGGTGAAGGTGCGAAGCAACTCGCTGATACCGCGCAAAGCTTTAGCTGGACACCGTTCGGTGCAGCTTTTGCAGTTCTGCACACCGGGGCAGAAGGCATCGACTCGATCGTGCTGCAACTCGGCATTCACGTCGCAATGCTCGCTCTAGCCATTGGCGGAACCATTTCGCTCACGACGGGCCTCATGACCCGCGTTGAACGTCCAGCCCACGGAGCCTCGATGAGTTCTTCGCTCGGGTGGTTTGAATATTTCAGTCAGGGGCCGGCCATGAGCATCGGCGCCAGGTCGCTCACCTACTGGATGCGCGACCCTCGCTATCTCGTCTCGCTCGTTGCGATTCCGGTGATTCCGGTGCTTGTCGTTGGCGTTTTGCTCTTTGCTGGAGTCGATGGCGCGCACCTCGCGCTCATTCCGTTGCCGCTCGTGCTCATCATGGTCGGCTGGATGGTGCACAACGACATTGCAACCGATTCGACGGCATTGTGGATTCACGTTGCGAGCGGCGTGAAAGGATCGCAAGATCGTCTGGGGCGTCTTATCCCGGTCTTCGTGCTCGGAGTGCCCGTGCTCATTCTCGGTGCGAGCATCTCAGTGCTCGTGCTCGGCAACTGGGAAGCGACGCCGGCTGTGATTGCGCTTGGCTTCGTTGCTCTGTGCACGAGTGCAGCCCTCTCGAGCGTGGTCTCAGTCCTTAGCCCGTATCCGACCTCACGCCCGGGCGAAAGCCCATTCGTGCAGCCGGCTTGGCAGGGGGCAGGCGCTGGTTTTGCGCAGACGCTCGCCTTTCTCGGTTCGGCAGTGCTGACCGCTCCGGTGTTCTTCGTGATCTTCGCGAACCCTGAGATTGGATTTGGTCAGAGCCTCATGGTTTTGGTGGGGTCGCTCGTCTACGGTGGCCTGGTGCTTGCTGCTGGCATCGCACTCGGCGGGCTCGTGTACAACCGCCGCAGCTCTGAGCTACTCGCGTTTACCCAGATGTTCGATTAATACACAGCGTTCAAAGGTGAGAGGGCCCGTGGCGTAACACCACGGGCCCTCTCACGTTTGTTCTGAAGACGGCTTGCTATTTGCGCATCTTCTCGTAAATTCGCTTGCAGTCGGGGCAGACCGGAAACTTTTCTGGGTCGCGGTTCGGGGTCCACTTTTTGCCGCATAGGGCGCGCACGGGCTTGCCGGTTACCGCTGACTCAACGATTTTGTCTTTGGGAACGTAGTGAGAAAAGCGCTCATGGTCGCCATCTTCAAGCTGCTCGTCTTTCAGCAGCTCTTCGAGCTCGCGGTCGAGAAGACCGGTGCCGCCTTGAACATCAGAACCAAAACCAATTGCCATGATCGTATTCTACGCCTGAATGTCGCTTGATTGGGTGAAAACCGTGGGAATCGCGGGGTCGCCCCTGGTAAGGCTCAGCGCAACGACTGGGAGCTCGCTCACGGCGCTCTGGTGTCGTACGCGAGCGGCTTCAAGCGCCTCCGTCCCGAGGAACTCTGGCTGCACTTCGCCGTTCACAACGAGATGCTTCATCACTGGCCTCGCTGCGATGGGCTCGTTTTCAGGAGCCTCTCCTGGCTCATCACTCACCACGATCAGTTCTGAGGTCGCTCGGCCGTCAGACCCAATGAGACGGTAGGCACGTTTATTGCCTCCTAGCGTCTGCTTGCCCGTTGAGGCCTTAGCGACCGGCACCCATGATCCATCGTCTTGTTGCCGGGAGACGAGCTTGTACACCATGCCCATCGTGGGTGAACCAGAGCCGACGACCACTGAGGTACCGACGCCGAATGAATCGACGGGGGAGTGCGCGAGGGTTGCAACCGTGAACTCATCGAGATCATTGGTGACCGTGATCTTTGTGCCTGTCGCGCCGAGAGCGTCAAGCTGTTTGCGTACCTGCTGCACGACGATGGGCAGGTCGCCCGAGTCGATGCGAACGGCGCCAAGCTCTGTGCCCGCGACTTCGACCGCGAGCGCGACGCCCTCGGTGATGTTGTAGGTGTCGACGAGGAGCGTCGTGTCAGTGCCGAGAGCCGCGAGCTGGGCCTCGAAAGCCTCGCGTTCGGTGTCGTGCAACAGCGAGAATGAATGAGCGGCCGTGCCCATGGTCGGAACGCCGTAGGTGCGACCCGCTTCGAGGTTCGATGTCGCCGAGAAGCCCGCCAGGTACGCCGAGCGAGCCGCCGCAACCGCCCCGTACTCGCTTGTGCGTCGTGAACCCATCTCAGCAAGCGGTTTACCGCCGGCAGCCTGCGTCATGCGCGAGGCCGCGGTTGCGATGGCTGAGTCGTGGTTCAGGATACTGAGCGCGAAGGTCTCGAGCATAACGCCCTCGGCGAAGGTCGACTCGACGGTTAAGAGGGGCGAGCCTGGAAAGAATACTTCGCCTTCGGGGTAGCCCCAGATGTCGCCCGAGAAGCGATAATTCGCGAGCCAATCGAGGGTCTGAGCCGAGAGGAACCCCTGGCTACGAAGCCACTCGAGTTCGTCATCGCCAAAGCGAAAGTTCGCGAGTTGCTCAAGAAAGCGACCGGTGCCGGCAACGACGCCGTAGCGCCTGGCGCCCTTGAGGCTGCGCGAGAAAAGTTCGAAGACACACTGTCGGTCGGCGGTGCCAGCACGCAGGGCGGCATCGACCATGGTGAGTTCATAGTGATCGGTGAGAAGAGCGACTGAATCATGCACAGTGCCAGCTTATCTCGCACCGGCTAGTATTGAAGACGATGAACGACGATGAGTTAGACGATTACGAACGCGATGCCGAGCTCGCGCTCTTTCGCGAGTACCGTGATGTGGTGAGCCAGTTTCGCTATGTTGTTGAAACAGAGCGCCGTTTTTACCTTGCGAACGAGGTTAACGTCACGAGGCAAGACGCGGGCAGCGACTTTTACTTCGAGGTACAGATGCAAGACGTGTGGGTGTGGGACGTTTTTCGCGCCGACCGCTTTGTCACCTCGGTGAAGGTGATGACGTTTAAAGATGTGAACGTCGAAGAGCTGAACGCACGCGAGTTTAAGCTGCCGAACGAGCTGAAGGTCGAAGACTAACCGCGCCAAGGAGCGGTAGCAATGCACGGGTCTCGTTGTGAACGAGACCCGTGCATTTGTGGCGGATCCAGAAGCGATCTCAGGTCTGGTTCTTCGTTCACAGTCATGTTTGTATGCATGGTCGCCCCACCTTTGTTGAGAACTCTGCTGTGCCACCCGCCGACCCCGAGACTGGTCTCGGAGGTAACGCATGGCTCACAACATCGTTCGAGAGACAGACTCAGAAAAAGCCCAGTCCCTGCCATATGCAGGGGCTGTTTCAGGAACGCAAAAGCCGGCTCGGGCACAGACCATTGGTGCGCGAGGTGAGGCGATTGCTTGTCGCTACCTTGAATCGCTTGGCTACGACATCGTTGAACGAAACTGGCGAGTGAAGACTGGCGAGATCGATATCATCGCGCTGCAAGGTCGAACCGCCGTGGCGGTTGAGGTGAAAACCCGCAGTGGCACAGGGTATGGGCCTCCACTCGAGGCGATCACGTATCTGAAGGCTATGCGTCTTCGACGGTTACTGGCACAGTGGTTGCGAACGCATCCCGAGGGCTGGCATAGCTGTCGAGTAGACGGCATTGGTATTACGCTGCGCGGCCAGCAGCCACCAAAAATCGAGCATGTTGAGGGTATCTCGTGAGCGGCGTGGTGCAGGTCGCTGCGATGGCGCTGCTCGGCACCGATGGTACCCCCGTGACCGTGGAAGCAGGATCTGCCCGCAGGCTGCCTGGCATCGCGATCGTCGGGCTTCCTGACGCTGCACTCGGCGAGGCAAAGCAACGCGTTCGGCATGCGGCGGCTGCCCAGGGGCTGCAACTCAGCGACCGTTTTATTCTTGTCAATTTACAGCCGGCAGAACTCCCGAAGCATGGCTCGGGGTTTGATCTCGCGATTGCGCTTGCAGTGCTCGCTGTTTCTGGGGTCGTGCGAAGTGAGCGGCTTTCCAATACCGTGCATATCGGTGAGCTTGGCCTTGACGGCACAGTACGAAGACCACGCGGCCTTCTGGCTGCGGTGATTGCCGCGAAAACGGCGGGGTTCTCTGCCGTAATGGTTCCTGCCGAAGGGGCTGCAGAGGCATCACTCGTGAACGGCATGACCGTGATCGGGGTAGCGACGCTTTCGGCCGCAGTCACATGGCATCGTGGTGAAATCGACGATGCGACGCCTCTGTCTCCTGGCGAAGCAACGGCCCTCCAGATTGAGGCGACGCATGTGCATGATGGCCAAACGAACGGGCTGAACCATGATGACCGCCGAGCCGTCGACATGAGTGAGGTGATCGGTCAGCAGGTCGCAATTGAGGCGCTCACCATTGCTGCAGCAGGGCGGCATCACGTGCATTTTGTTGGCCCTCCGGGCGTAGTCACTTAAGTGATTACGTGGTGCGTCGGAGCTTCGAGCATGAGGAGATGGGCTTCGATCTCTTCCGCCGAGGTGCACCGTGTCTGGATGTCTGACCACCAGCGGCTCTGGTTCGCGGCATAGGGTCCGTAGCGCCCCTCATTCATCCGCGACCTGGTCACGACCAACCCGTGTCGGGCGCGCGAGAGCATGACCAGCAGCACTCGCTGCTCTTCAAGGAGAGAGTCGCCCTCGCTGCTCCTCTTGTCAGGCAGGTGACCAGCTTCAAGTCCGACGACGAAAACCCAGTCGAACTGCTGGCCCTTGCCGGTGTGCGCGTTGAGCAGGTGGACGCCAGGGCCTACTGCTGCTTTGGGATCGGCGGTCCTGATCGCCTTCACTGCCGCCCTGGCCGTGCCCGCATCGCGCCGGCCAAGTGCGTCGAACGCGTCGTCGATCAACTCGCGTGCGTCGACGTCTGCTGGATCCACGGAGTCCAGAACGGCGAGCCGCGCCTCAGCCAGCGTGGCTCCGCGCGGCAGCCTCGCCACAGTGGCCTTGATGAGCGCCACGACCTCGGGATCGTGAACCGCAAGGTCCCAACGGCGGACCGGATACGGCATCTCGCGATCGAACACGCCATGGATCGCAGAGTTTCGCCACTTGCTCCGAATGATGATGCCGACAGATGCCTCGGGCGCTTTCTCCAAGATGGACCCGACCAGACGAAGCAGTGTGTCGGCCTCTGCGTCACGGTCCTGGAACACGAGGGCCCCAGAGCAACCTCCGTCGGGCCATTCGTCTGGCCGTGCGGCGACCAACGCGGACCCAGGATCTACGAGCTCGCTGATGGAGTTGACTGTTTCGAGGACCTTCGGCGAGGAGCGGTAGGACTCATGGAGTCTGATCGGCTCGCCACAGGTGCGCCGAAGCTCAGCCTCGACCTCGGTGGGTGCTGCTCCAGCCCACGAGAAGATGCCCTGGAGGGGGTCCCCAGCGAAGGTCCGCCTGTTCGTGCAGCTCAGCATGGCCAGGTCGAGTTGTTGCGATGAGAGGTCCTGGAACTCGTCGACGAGCACCGCGCCGAAGTGCGCCTGGTAGAGACGGGCGACAGCTGGGATGCGAAGCAGACGCTGCGCATGGCGGAGGAGGTCCTCATAGTGCAGCTGGTTCGCCGATTGGCGCGACCGCTCAACCTTCTCGGCGAGCACCACAGCTTGGCCCCGGTCCCGCCTTTGTAGTGCTTCCAGCACCTCAGCATCCGAGAGCGGGCCGCGCTTGACTTCGGCCAAGACTTTCTCCGCGGCGTACATCTCCTCGCCGCCTCCCGCGGCTTCCATCGCGCGCCGCATCGTGCGCGTCTTCGGCAGCTCGAGCGTCTCCATTGTCAGGCCGATGGTTCTGCCGTGAGCAAGGATGACCTGTGTAGCGAAGCCGTGGAGGTTGCGGACGACGACCTGACGTCGAGTCCGCGCGTTCCCGAGTACTGAACGCAGGCGCTCCTCCATGTTCGCGCGGGCACGCTTGGTGAATGTCAGGGCGAGCACGCGCTGGTTCGGCTCGAGAAGCTGGAGCTGGTGAGCAGCCCGATGTGCCAGAACCTCGGTCTTGCCGCAGCCGGGCGGGGCGATGATGAGCAGGTGGTCATTCGCGGAGGTGGCGGCCGCAAGTTGCTCCGCACTGAGCTCGAACGCCGTCACTGCTGGCTCAAGTCGTCCAGCACACGCAGGAGGCGTGCCACGCTTCCGATTTCCTCGGCAGTCTCCGCATTCAGAACGTCAGCGATGCAGGTTGCCGCCTCGACCTTTCCCTTGTCTCGGCAAAATACGGCTACCGCTTCAGGAGTGATCGCATCGACAGAGTCACACTCAGCCGACATCAGGATTCCTTGTTCACGGCAGAATCCACCATCGATGAGCGCTTTCGCCGCGGAGGGGCCGCCGAGCGCTCGTGTGTACTCGTCCTCGAGATCAGCGTCGGATATGAAGATCTTCTTGTCGATGATGTGCTTAGGCTTGCCCTTGAACGCGCCGATCCACTTGCCGCTCTCCTTCTCGTCCACCAGGCCGAGCAGAGTCGGGCCGAAGCCGTCGGGCCCCAGCAGCGGGAAGACGTTCGTGAACTTGTCGGCCCCGTCGAGCTCCACGACGACCGCGCCGAGCCGGTCGAGATCGATGCCGAGTTCCTTGGCCACCGCCTCGACGATGATCCGGTCGGCGTTGCCCTCGACCAGGACAACGAACCTAGCGGTCAGCGCTTCTAAGAGACGCGGCGACCACCAATGGGCTCGCACTTTCTCGACCTTCGAGAGCTTCGTGTCGCTGATCTGCCAACACTTTCCGTGTCGATCCACCGCGATGACCTCCGAAGGCTCGAACCGGTGGAGCACGTATGGCGAGTGCGTGACGATGATCTTCTGGTTCCCTTCACCGCTCAAGAGGTCCGCTGCCGTCCTCTGGCTGGTGGGATGAAGGTGGATCTCCGGCTCATCGATCGCGAGGACGTTGGCTGTTCCCTCCGCCAGGTCGAAGAGCGTCATCGACATGAGCTGCCGCACACCGTCCGACTGCTCCGTCAGGGAGACCTGTCCGTCATCGCGGTTGAGGAAGATCGACACGTCCTGGAGCACGTCGCTAGATGGGTCCGTGACGCTTCTGACCGAGAAGTCATCCTTCTCGACGACGCGTGGCATCGCGCGGCTCAGATGACCAGCGACACGGCCCAAGAGCTCTCCAACGGATTCGTTGCCCGCCAGTTCTTCATTGAACTGGTCGAGGATCGTCTTCAAGCTGTCCTCGTTGGTGCCGAGGTCCGCGGCTGCCAGGAGAGTCCGGACGGGGCTGCGTGAACCTTCCATCATCGAGGCTCCTCGGGTCGCCTTCAGATAGCGCCAACCAAAGGCCTCGAGTTGCTCTCGGCTGGGCGCTCGTTCGTGGCCGCTCTCGGGAAACCATCGACGAATCGTCACGGACTCTTCGTCCTCGGGGTCCGCCTCCACCGCCATCTGCACCCAGAGGTACTCACTCGTGAGGTCCTCAGCGATGCTGATCTCGGAGGGGAAGCATCGACGGTTCTCGTCCGTGAATTCCGTCCACATGGCGTTGACGACGAGCTGTTGCTCAGTGTCCCTCAGGTCGCCAGGAGTCAGCGCTTGGTAGACGCCGGCGGTGCTCGTTCCTAGAAGCAGGTTCAGCATCCGCAGGATCGAAGACTTGCCGACGTCGTTCGCGCCCACGATGACTGCGTGCCGACGGATGTCGAGGCCAAGATCCTGGATCCGACTGTGATTGGAGATGGCGATTTTGGAGAGACGCAAAGTCAATTCCCTTCAGCTCTGGATCGAGCCTCTGCCTCGATCGACACTCTTCTACTCATCCTGAAGTATGCGTGACGTTCACGGTTCAGTATCCGCTGACGCGCTGTGCGCCGACCCCCGGATGGTGCAGATCCCGGAGTACACGAAGGACGTCGTAGACGGCTCGCTCGGCCTCGACGGCGTCGCGGATGAACTGAGGCTCATTCTCCTCGGCGATGAAGGCACGGAGCTCTTCGTCCGATTTCTTGACTCGACGCTTCCACATCTCGGGCACACGACACTGGTGGTCTGCATCCGCCCGAACGCCAGGGCGCGTCGCCAGCGGAGACCGCGCCATGCGATCCGATGTCGGACCCTCCAAGTGTCGACTCTTAAATGACTAGATGAGAAGCAGGTCGGAACGGTGTTCGCGGGTAACGAATCGGTAACGACTTTGGGTGATTTGGCCTAGAGTCCCCGTTTGGTCGTCGATCTGGATTCCGACCGGCACGGGGAACGCATGACTCCCGACTCCCCGGCCATCCAGACCCTCCTCGCTCGCCCTGTCTCCGCTCATGTAGTGCGGGCAGCAAGCAGTCACCTAGCCCGCACTGTGGCGACTCGTCCTCTTCGAGGGCAAGGGAGCCAGCGAAGCGCTCCCGCGGCAGCCCCGTTCGCTGGTGTGATGCGATCAGATGACAACCGTTTTCACTCGAAGGGGAATGAGCGAGGTTGCGCCGGATCTCTCGGCAGTTGATCGTTTGAGGGCGGGCGGAGCCGATGTGACTCGACGTCGAAGGCCGCCGGGGAGAGCCTCCCCGGCGGCCTTCGATGTCCCGCAATGAGTGCCTGCGCGCCCCTACCCCTGCTGATAGCCGACGTACGGAAGCAGCACCAGGCCGCTGTCGCTGGTTACGCCAGTCGGAGCGGGCATGTCGAGACGCTCCTCCTCGCCTGTGTCCGTAATCAGATAGAAGCGGTCGCCCTCGTCGGCCTCGTAGCGGATACCGTCCGAAGCGCGGACAACCTGCTTGCCTCCGTTCAGGCCTTCCACCTCCGCGAACCCGTATGCCTGGAGGGCCTCCTCCTCGTAATCAGAGGAATGGCCGCTGCTCAAGAGCTCAAGCCCCGCCGGGGTGAGTTTGGTTGACATTCGACAATCGACAGGCGCATCTCCCTGAGTGCCGCCCCCGTTTTCCGTGGAAACAATTTCCCCCTTCTGCGTGGCGACGTTCACCCGCACGATTGACGATTCGCACTCCTCTGGTGAGGACGCACTGCCATACACCTGGAGGTAGACGGTGTCGGGCTCGCTTGGGGAGGCGGTCACGTCGCGCATCTCGAAATCCCGGTCTCCGACGATGGGCTCGATGTCGACGTCCCACGGCTCGACACCGCCGTCAGTTTCGAGCTGATCGAGGATCGGATAGACCGTCAGGGATCGCTCCGAGTTCTCCGAGAAGCCGACAGCCCAGCTCCAATCAGGCGCGAAATCCGCTAGCTCGTCCCCAGCGCCATCGCCGGCCAACGGCAGGTTCTCTACGGCGTACGCCCCTGCCTCCGCGTCGTACACCGACGCGGACATGTCGGAGAGCACCAAGATCGAGCTGTCGGCGGGCTCCCACGGTGCTGCCGATTGGGTAGGCGCTGGGTCTACCTCAGGACCGCCTGCGTCGCCGCCGTCGCTGCACCCTGCCAGCGCTAGCGCAAGCACGGCCACTGCGCCCACCCCTGCCGTGTAGTTCTTTGCCATCGCAGTCCTTTCGATTGTTCGTTGCAGCATGCAGACAACAGCACGCTATCAAACTGGACTGGTGCGAGTGGACTCACTTGCATGGACGGCCGACGACGCGCGCCGCTTGGGAAGCAGTATTAAGCGCCTCAGAGAAGCGCGCGGACTGACGCAAGAGCAGGTTGCGTACACCGCTGGCCTCACCCGCGCGCATTACGCGCTGATTGAGACCGGGCAGTCGTCGTCCAGGCGAGCGGGTACGCACGCGAACCCGAAACTTTCCACGGTGGCCGCCATCGCTGCGGTGCTCGACATACCCATGACCGAACTGTATGACTTTGGTGCTGAGCCCCACTCGCAAGCAGCACAGACGGCCCGCACGATCCTAGATCCTGGTCCACACCCCATCGAAGGCGGCAGCCCTTCCCGATGAGGCCTTTCGACGGAGGCCGTGAGAGCGACCCTCGGGCGTGTCCACACCTCGACCCCGAGAGCGCAGCGCAGTCTGTCATGACACGATCAATAGAAAACCGTTCTCAACCAGGGAGGAAACACGATGGCCGACGACGCTCGGGTAACTATCCTCGGGGTGGCAGACGACGGGTCTGCGGCGCTGTACTACTACGGGGCCACGCGCACCGGTTCCGATGTCTCGCTCACGCCCCAGGGCTCCGACGAGCATCCCACCACGGAGAGCGCGCGGGCGGTGATCGACAGGGCGCGCGATGCTGTGAGCGATTACACCGCTGGCCCTGACCTCTCGCAGCTCGCGGCCACCGACGCCGACCGCTACCGGCAGACAGAAGCGAAGCTGCTCGCTGCGGCGAAGAAGGACACGCCGATCCCGGGAGGGCTCAACGCTCTGCTCATGGTGGCCCCGTTCCTCGAATCGGAGACCCAGGGCGCTGCCGTCCTGGAACCGGATGATGCATCGGGGCTTTTCGTAGACGAGCGCATCAGTGGGTTCGGCGTGGATGCGGCATCACTGCCCTCGTTGCCCAGCGGTACGGCTCCCAACCTCATTCTGATCTCGACGTGAAGGTGTGAGAAGGGGGCCACGAATCTGGGTTCGTGGCCCCCTTCTCTTGCCCGGTCTACCTGGTCACCAGGCGGTACAGCGGCCAGACGACGAGGACGATGAGGAGTATCGCCTCCTCGATGAAGTTCAGGCGATGGCTTACTTCTGAGAACGACGAGTAGAGGATGACTGCGAGGGCGAGTACGGCGCGGGCGGGCCGGTCCGCGCGTCTGCCCAGGAACCAGACCCCAACCAGGCCGACCGCCGCGTGCAGCAGGATCGCCAGCGGCCCCATCGCTAGGGAAGCGTCTCCCCACTTTGTGGGTTCCAGTGCGCCATCCCAGGCGTGTAGGAAGCGAGCGACCGCGCCTGCGACGATGAGCGCTCCGCCGATGGAGAGGAACCAGCGGAGTGGGTGTACTACGCGCTCGGTTGATCGCGCTGCCGGGGTCGTGGGCGTCGCCGCGGTAGTGCGGCGCTCGTCCCGTCCCGGCGTGGGTGAGCACTGCGCGGGCTCCGAATGGGGTGGTGCCGGGGGCGTCTCTGGCTGCGGGCTGGCCTGGCTGGGTGTGCCGGTGCCGCCCGCGAGTAGGAGGTCACGAGCGGCGTTCACGCGCACGGCCTCGGTGGCGCGTCGCGCGGCGTCGTCGCCGTCTGTGGCGAGGTCGGGGTGAGTCGCCTGGATGCGCGCGCGGTAGGCGCGTTTGACCTCGTCCGGGGTCGCTGCGGGCGCCAGGCCAAGGGTGTTGAGCGCTTCTACAAGCGTCACGGGGGTCTCCCTTTCTCAGGCGGCGCGCCCGCGCCCGAGCCCGCGGCGGCGTGACTGTACGCGGTCGCGCTCCTGGGCGAGCTGCTGCGTCTGGCGACGCTGTGCGATCTGGCGGTCTCGGGCATCGTCACGGGCATGGCGCTGGTCACGCTCACGCATGCGCAGGGCCATCTCGTCCTGCTGCTCGCGTGGCAGGCTCGGGTGGCGCTTGGCCACCCATTCCCGCTCTGCATCGGAGACCGGCTGAGAGACCACGCGGACCGGCTCGGCGGTGTTGCTGCGGTGCATTGCAGTGGCCAACGACTCTGCTGCCTCGGTCTCGTCGGCTCCGCCGACCACGAGAATCCGGTTCTCCTGACGCCCACGGCTGACCGACGGATAGACCATGTGCCGGTCCACATGCGGGGACTTCGCGTCATGGATGTACAGTGCCCGGTCCACGGTTGCCCCCTGCGCCTTGTGGCTGGTGCTGCTGTAGGCGAGGGAGAGCTTTCCCTCGTTAAGGTCCTTCCGGGTCATCGACGTCTTGAACGTTCGTCCGCGCTCGTCGGTCATCTGCACGGTGACGCCACCACGCGCACTCACGGCGACTACCTCGCCAGTCATGCCGTTGCGTAGGCCACGGCGGGTGTCGTTCTGCCGCACCATGACCGGCTCACCCTTCTGCGCCTGCTGGGTCTGGCCCTCGCCCAGGTCGAGCGTCGCGGTCTTCGCATCGGCTCGCATCGCCTTGTCGTCCGGGTCCGCGATGCGCCGTTCCTGGATGCGCTGTGCCACCTGCACCTGCTGGGCGCGAGTCGCGGTGAGCACGAGGGTGTCCTGGTCGCCGCGGCGGCTCATGTACCAGTCGGCTGCCTGTTCTGCGGCGAGGTCCATATCGGCGCGCTTGTCGGAGGCTTCCGCACGACCGTCTGCGATAGCGCGGGACACGTCTTCGTCACCGATGTGGCCCACACGCCCCTGTGCCCGGTAGGTGTCCACCAGTGCTCGGGCCGCATCGTGGGTCTCGGCGGTGTCGGTGTAGTCGAGCCCGCGCATCGAGAGCTGGGCTTCGCGCTCCCATTCCTGCCGTGCCCGGCGCGTCTCAGCGAGCTGCACGGGCTGCACCTCGTCCAGCAGGGCGCGGTATGCGCCTGAACGTCCGATACCGCCGAGTTGCGCGGTGTCACCCACCATGACGAGTTGGACGTTGCGGTGCTCGCGGGCATAGTCCAGTAGACGCCCGAGGTGCTGGTTGTTCGTCATCGCGGCTTCGTCCACGATGATGACCTGCGGCCTGTCGTGGTCGATCTTGACCACGGTTTCGGGCTGCTCGGCTGCCTCCGCGATGAGTTGCGTGCGCCATTGGTGCAGCTCCGAGCGATCTCCGATGTCTGTCCACCGGGCGAGCTTGTCCATCTGCTCGACGTGAGAACGGGTCTGCTGGGTGAGCTTTGCATCGGCCTTCGTCGGCAGGGACTCGACCCAACGCGCCATCTCGCGCTCTGCCTTCTCACGCTGCCGGTCGGTCTTGGCTTCGCGCTGGTGCATGCGGATCGTGTGATAGTCGTCGGCCTGCTCAGCGGTGAGGCCCTGCCCCCAGTAGCCCGACTCGAAAACTCCCTTGGAATGGTGGGGGTTGTCTTCGTCGGCGGCGCGCATCGTCGCCTTCTGGAAACTCATGGCGCGATCCGCGCCGATTTCAGCGGCAAGATCGGCGGCGGTGTCTGTCTGCGTGGACAGGACCGTGACCTGCGCCCCCGCCCCATGGGCCAGCTCCGCAATCGTCTCCGCGACGCGGCTCTTGCCGCCGCCGGCGGGGCCGTCGCAGGTGATGAGTCGCTGCCCGGTGAGATACGCGCCCACGAGCTGTTCCTGGTCCTCCGAGACCCTATGTGAGTTCACAACCGTGGCGGCGGCCCTCAGATTCGTTTCTCTGATCGCGGGCACGGTGTCGTCCGCGAGCTGCTGCCCGGTCGCCACGATGTGCTGCTGCTCCTGCACGATCTCGGAAGTCGTGAACCTCCGCGTTTTCTCCGCCCAGCGGTCGCCTACCCGCTCGGCTTCCTCGCGCTCCTGCATCAGGACCGCGCCACGGGTGAGGTAGTCGTCCACGGTCTCGGCAATCTCGGATGTACTCACACCTGTCGGGGCCAGATGAAGGGCGGCCGCGTGCGCTTCCTTAGTGGAGAACGCTGCGGCATCCTTCGTGAGGTGCTCGGCCAGTTCGGCGGTGAACCGGGCCTGCTCGACCTCGCCCCACTCGGCCACAGGAGCGTGCTGTGCCTGCTGTGTGGCGGCCTGTGCTCCGCCGAGCAGGCGTGCCCCGTCCGGGGTGGTCGGGTCTGCTGCCCAGCGCTCGCGTGCGACGTGCTCGGGCTCCTCCGCCTTCGAGACGCGGGTGTCCAGTGCAGCGGCTTGCGGAGTGGTCCCCGAATCCAGCCATTGCCCGTAGACCTCGGCGCGGCGCGTCTCGGCGTCGGTGAGGGCCTCGCCTGCCTCGAGGGCCTGGTGCGACTCCTTGAACAGGTGGCGGGCACTGCCCATGACCTGTTCCAGGCGTTCCTTCTCCTGCGTGCGCTCGGTGATCGTCTCGTTGATCGCGTTACGGCGTGAGCTGTAGCGCTCGATGAGTTGCGGGGCGATGCCGGGGACCACGGTGCGCTGTCCCTTCTCGTCCAGCTCCAGGCCCACGCCGACCTCTTGGCGCAGGTTCGCGTCTAGGGCTCGCAGGTAGCTCGCGTTGATCGCGGCAGACGCTCCATGCCACGCCTGGGAGTCCATGGTGGTGCGGCGTCCGTCCTCGTTGCTGACAACGTAGGCGGAGACGAGGGTGTGGGTGTGGAGCTGAGGGTCGCCTGCCCGAGATGTCATCTCGGTGATCTGCGCCGCTTCGGTCAGCTCGGCCGCCTGATGGACCACGCCGTCCTTACCGCGCCGGGCCACGACCGCCCCGTTTTCCTGCGCCCAGTCCAACGCTTGCGCGGCAGCCTCCTGATGCGCTCGGATGACGGCCTCGGCGGTCCGATCATCGCAGAACGCGGCCAGCAGCGAGACGCCCTTGGGAGCGCTCAGCGTCGTGTCGAAAGCGGTCACGGCATTCTCGTTCCGCTCCGGTGCTGCCCACACCTGCCGGGCGTAGTCGGCAGCATCGCCGGTTAGCTCTGCGCCGGTCTCGGGGTGCAGTCCCGCACGCATCGAGGCGAGAACGTTGGGTGTTATCTCGCCCGTGTACCCGGCGAGCTTCGCGGCCTTCTTGATCTCCTGCGGTGCTGGGTCTCCTAGGTTCTGCCCTGCCTCGTCCGCGCCCAAGAACAGCGCCTCCAACTGCGTCCCGGTGATCGCTTCTCCGGCACGGTCGCCGCGAATCCAAACACGTCGCCCGTCCGGGTCGGCGTCGTCCGCGGCGTAGTAGGCGGTGGCCCCGGCGACGCGATCCGAGGCGATAGCGGCACGCTCCTTCACCTCCGCTCTGTCCGGGTCTCTGCCATCGTGCATAGCTTCCTCGCGGGCCACTTGGATGCGTGCGAGCATCATCAGCTCGTCCGCGGACTTGTCCGCGTGTTCGGGGTCCATCGCGAGGTCAGCGACTCTCTCCGACGCCTTGTTCGCGTAGTAGTCGGCCAAGGCCTTCGCCTGGCCCGCCTTGATGGTTGCAATTGATGCGGCCACTGCCGTCCTCCTCAAATCGTCCCTCCTGGCACCGTGCCGAGGAGTTGTGTGGACGTATGAGGACCGTGTGCGCGAACGCTGGCCGTGCAAGCCGCCGCAGGCGGATGCCAGCGTGTGTAGAGAAAAAGAGGGGCTAGAGGAGGAATGGGGCTGAGAGCCAGGAGACGAGAGAAATGGGCCGTATCTGACTGGTGGAGGGCAAAGAGGAGGGACCTGAATCGAAGCGTGACTAAGGAGGGGTTGTGTAGTCATACAGCGCTCTAACGGTCTGGGGAGTCATCGGCACGGTGCAGATGACGAAAGACCAACCGAAGGAGTCATCATCATCTCCACGACTAGGACCCTGAGCGTCCATCCCCAGACTCGACGGGCTGCGCAGATCGCAGCCGCGCGAGCATCACAACGTCTGCACCTCTCGGTGGGTGATGCGCTGGACACGCTGGCGCAGACTCGCCCCGAGCTGACCGCCATCCCGCCACTGGATTCGCGACGGGTGACCATCGTCGCGACTGCTTCACCAGACACCTGGACACAGCTCGACGCCCTGCGCGCCACGCAGACGCTCACCTGGGACCACCTGGTGCGCGCCGCACTCGACCTGCACAAAGCAGGAGGTGACGCACGATGAAGAAGCCCTGGCGCTACATCTGGTGGGCCGTGATCGCAGCCGCAGTCTTCGCCGCGGGCGACGAGCTGTACGCAGCCGTCCGGTTCGGTGCTCCCATTGACTGGTCCCTGATGCGTCTAGCAGGCATCGTGATCGTCGCCCAGTGCGTCATCTACGCCGTAAAGCACCCCGGCAAGGCGCGCAAGCTCAGCGCGAAGATGGCCGGCCTCATCTGTCGCGGCGTACGCGTCGTGTTCGCCGGGCTCTCGTTGCTAGCGAGCAAGGCCCATGCCGCCGTAACGAAGCGCACCGCCGACAAGGAGGTGCTCGATGAGTTGGACTGATCTTCTTCTGTGGCTCCTCACTGGCACTGTCCTCCTCTGCATCGGTGTTGTGATCGCGTGGTGGACGCATCGGCGACGTATCGCAGCACGCGAGGCTAAGCGGGCGCAGCACACGGTGAGCGGATCGCGCGATATGCTCGGCCAGCGTGAAATCGCCGTGCGCCAGATGACGCGCGAGGACCGCATCGTGTTCGGTTGCCTCGTGGATGTCGCCAGTGAGCCGGTGATGACGGATCGCCTCGTCATGGACGACACCGATGCGCCTGTCGAAGTGCTGGGCGCGCCCGGCTCGGGCAAGAGCATCGCGGCACTGTCTCCGGCCATCGTGCGCCATCGAGGCCCCGCGCTCGTATCCACCACCAAGACAGACCTAGCACGCGGCACCATCGGGGCACGTGCGATTACCACGGCGCCCGTCATTTTCGACCCGGCTGCGGATCTGGCAAAGTCACCGGCGCTGCGAGATCAGGTACGCGTGTGGACGCCGATCACCGAGGGCGTCACATGGGCGCGCGCTCAGCGTACCTCTCACGCGATGCTCACCGCGGTTAAGGGCGCCGAGCAGGGTGGTCAGCAGGCGTTCTTCGTCACCCACTCGACCATTGTTGTCGCGGCGCTGCTCGTCTATCTCCGCGCGCGTCCCGGCAGCAGCCTGCTCGACCTCATCAAGCAGGTGAAGAAACTCGGCGGCAACAATAGCGGTGCTGACGATGGACCGGACGCCTGGGACAGTCTGCTGCACGACCTCGAAGCGGAGCAGGCCAACTACGCTGACGCTGCTGAGCTGGGCGAGGACGCGGCTGTGACGATGAGCGCCGCCCTGGAGCAGGCGCAGTTGGCGTTGGGTCTGACAGCCGCTGCGGCGCGAGCGGAGGAGACGCGCGCAGGCATCCTCGGCTCGGTCGCCCAGGTCATCGAGGGCCTGATCCTCGCCGGTAGCGTCGTCCGCCAGTCCTGGGATGACAAGACTACGCTGCGACTGGACACCATGCCCGAGATGCACACCCTGTATCTGATCTGCCCCACGCCGGACTATCGGCCTCTCACGAACGCTTTGCTGGGCGCGTACGTCGAGGAGCTGCAACGGCGGGCATCGGCCCACGGGGGCGCGCTGCCCGTGCAGCACCTCGTAGTCCTGGATGAGCTGGTGCACTGCACACCGCACCGCGACCTGCAATCGTGGGCGGCCAACCTCGCCCGCTCCGCCCGCGTGAAATTCCTGCTCTGCACCCAGTCGGTCTCCGACCTCATCGGCGTCTACGGGCGCGAGGGCGCGGCCTCCATCCGCAACGCCTGCTCGGGCGGACACGTCCTATTCGCCGCCACGACCGACTCTGAGACCCTGCGTGCGTACAGTGAGCTGGCGGGCAAGCGAGAACTTGTGCAGGAACAGTCCGTGAGCATCTCGGTCACTAAGTCCAACAACTACTCCGGGGCTGTTAAGGGGATGCTGCGTGACGGGTCGAGCACGTCCAAGACCACACAGCGCTCCCGCAACCTCGTGGAAAAGGACGCGGCCACCCCGGCGCGGTTGGCCGCCATGCAGACGTTCCATGCGCTCGTCTGGTTGCCAGGCCGCCCGGATGTGCCCGGCGGCACCGTGCAGGTCCGAGCGACCCCCTTGTTCGAGGACCCGGACCTGATGGCCGCCGCTCAGGGTGACCGCGCCGCTCTGGCTCGCGTCCAGCGCCTACCCGACACGTCCGCCTGGGAGACGGCATCACCGGGGCCCCGTTTGGTCGAGGAAGAGGACGAGTTGGGCGAGGCCGCATAGCGCTCACGGTCAAGGGCACCGCCTGGGACTCAGGCGGTGCCCTACCCGAGGAGAACACCCGATGCCCACCACAGAACTCGCACCCGTTGACACCGCCATCTATCACGCTGCCGATCAAGCGTACGACGCACTGCGTGCCGCATCCCTGCGCGTGCCCGGACTCATCACCGCTGCTATCGAGCGCGGGGACCGGACGGCCACTGCGGACCTGGCGAAGCGCCTACGGGACATCGAGAAGTCGGCTGCACGACTGCGCGAAATGCTGTACCCGACCGCGGTTGTGTCCGATCCGCTGCCCAGCACAGTGGAGGAGTGGGCGTAGCCCCTCCTTAGCCTGGATCCACCGATAAATTTGGTGTGAGTTCGGCGGTTTAACTGAAGAAGTGCCTTTTGACCTGGAATAATAGTAGTTGTTCACGCCACTATTTCTAGGATCAGAAAGGCACCTCTGAGATGCTATTCAATCACAGTGCTGCTGGTATTGCCTATTCGTTTGATGAACCGAATCTCGTGTCGTCGGCTGGGCTTGCTCCCGTGTTGCGGTTGGCGCAGTCTGCGGGGCTGAAACGTTTAGCTGATGAGTGGATCACGGTGGCTAATACTGGGGCCGATAAGGGGCTCTTCACGAACGAGGGTGTAGTCGAGGTCTGAAACCGCCGGCTTCGAGCAGACTCCTGTCGATGTAGTGCCTCAGGTTCCGGAACCCAAGCGCGATCCCGCGCAGATGCTCGAGTCGGCCATTGATCGCCTCCGTCGGGCCGTTGCTGGTCCCGGGCCGATCGAAATAGCCGAGGACGTCAGCGGCTCGTTGCTTGAGCGTACGAGCGAGCTTGCGGACCTCGACCAGCTGCACGGGCACCCCCGTGGAGATCCGGTCGATCGTGTGCTGCAGGAAGAACCTCCCCAGCCCGCGGTCCGTCTCCCGATACGCGGTGATCATGTCCTGATACACACCCCAGGTCGCTTCAACCTCGACATGGCGCTGGTCGGCGAACACCTCCTCGAGTCGCGCATGCTGCTTCTCGGTGAGAAGACCCGCTCCTGTCAGCAGAGTCCGGCGGACCCGGTAGAGCGGATCACCAGTCCTACCCCGACGACCGAACACATCGCGCTGAACACGGCGCCGACAGTTCTCCAGCGCGTCCCCGGTAAGCCGGATCACATGGAATGGATCCATGATCGGAGCAGCGTCGGGAAGCTCTTCGGCGGCGGCGGTCTTGAACCCAGTGAATCCGTCCATCGCAACGACCTCGATCCCGTTCTGCCACTGCTGCGGGCGTGCAGCCAGCCACCGCTTGAAGACTGCTTTGGAGCGGCCTTCGACCATGTCCAGCAGCCGGGCAGGTCCGGTCTTCTCACGCACCGGGGTCAGATCGATGATCACGGTCACGTACTTGTCGCCACGCTTCGTGTGGCGCCACACGTGCTCGTCGACACCGATCGTGGTGACACCGTCGAAGCGGTGGGGGTCATCGATCAGTTGTCGTGTGCCTTCAGCGAGGATCGCGTCGTTCGCGGCCGACCATGACACGGCCAGTCCTGGGCTCTTCCGGTTTCAGAGTGCGTTGACTCGGTTCGATAGCTGTCCGGAGTGGAGCAGGCAGCGTAGTACGTAGTGCCCGAAGTTCCTGAAACCCAGGCCGATACCTCGCAGATGCTCGAGGCGTCCGTTGATCGCCTCGACCGGACCGTTCGATGCGCCTCCACGTTCGAAGAACGCCAGCACCTGCGCCCGTTTCCGCCACAGCGTCCTGCCTAGTTGAGCAAGCTCTTCAAGTCCGTGCGGCAGGCCCCTGCGCAACTGGTCGATCACCTTCTGCATGAGCCGCCTGCCGGTCTTCCGGTCGGGATGCTGATAGGCATCGATGACGTCCTGATAGACCAGGTACGTCACCTCCAAAGCGATGTGATCGTCGTGCTCGGCCCACAGCCGCTCCAGCCGGTCTGTGCCCCTCTTGTTCAGCAGAGATCGCCTTGTCAGCAGAGTCCGTCGTCCCTGATAGAGGAGGTCTTTCTTCCGGCCGCGATGTCCATGGATGTGCTGCTGCAAGCGTTGTCTGCAGGCGGTGAGCTTCTGCCCGGCGAGCTGGACGACGTGGAAGGGATCCATCAAGGGTACGGATTCCGGCAGCGACTCCGTGGTCGCGGTGTGGTAGCCGGCGAACCCATCCATCGTGACGACCTTGACCCCGTCGCGGAATGCTGGGGAGCGCTCCTGCAGCCAGGTGGTCACGACTCTGGCTGAGCGTCCCGCTTTGACATCGAGCAGACGTGCTCGGCCGGTCCCGTCGATGAGTGGAGTCAGGTCCACGAAGATCGTTGCGAAGGAATCTTTGCCCTGTCCGCGTACGTGCTTCCAGCAGTGCTCATCGATCCCGAGGACCCGGACTCCCGCCAGATGGTCAGGATGGGCGTAGATCAGCGATTTCGCTGCGTTGGTGGCCAGGTGGTTGACGAGGTCCCAGCCCAGTCCGAGGGCTCTGCTGATCGTTGAGATGCTCATCTGGTCGTGGATGAGGCGTTTCAGGATCCAGGTCGTGGCTCGATTCGTGGTCTTCGCTCCTGGTTCGGCGGCGTCGAGTTGGTGTTGGAAGATCGTGCGTCGGCACTGGGCGTGAACGCACTGGTAGCGAGGCAGACGTACGTGCAGACGGGTGGGGTGGCCGGTGATGGGAACGTCTGTCAGGTGACGGATGACGTGATCACGCAGCTGTCCTTCTGCGCCGCAGTCGGGGCAGTAGCCGAGGGGTTCTCGTGGTGTGGCTTCGATGACGGTGACGTCCTCGCCGGTGATGTGGGCGCCGGTGATGTGGACGCCGAGTTCGAGGGTGCGGCAGATGACATCGGCTACCGGACACGACACGGATGAGGAGGTAGATTGCATGGTGCGGCCTTGGGTGAGAGACGAGTTGAGGAACTTCTATCTTCGCCCAAGGTCGCTTCTCATTCATCACCGAGACCCGGCAAGCAGGGACCGCTCACGCACTCTAGAACCGGAAGAGCCCCAGTCCTGCCGCGACGCGGGAGATGGACAGATGGTCCACCACGAGTCCTTCCAGTCCCCATCGCAGACCGCCGCGGGAGATCTTTGCCCGCGGCGGCGCCGCTGCGGTCGTGTCCTGGCGCCACACCCGGCCGCATCCTGAGCACTTGTAACGACGCACGCGGATCAGCAGCGTCGTGGGTCGGTGTCCGAAGGGTTCGTGCGCGAGCCTGCGCACCACCGTGTCCCGTGGCGTCCCCTCACATCCGCAGTGCTGGCACCACTGGTCTGGTTCAACGACTCGGCATTGGAGCAGCGCTCGGTCGGGTTCCAGGTGTTGTCCGACGGCTTGGAGACCGAGCTCGTCGAGGCGGCAGAACGTGGTCAGGCAGGGCGCATCAAAAGTAGGGTGGGACATGTCGAGGTCTTCCGGATGGGCAGTGTAGGAACTTCCATCTTCAGGGAGACCTCGACTCCTACACGGACAGCGACGCGCTCAACGGACTACACCCTCGTTCGAGAAGAGCCTCAAAACCCCTGCAATTCAAGCGCTGGGAACCCAGGAATAAGAAATCTTGCCGACGCAGAACGAATCTGAGTGGCGATGGAAGAAAAGGAACGTACCTCATGAAAAAGAGCCGGAAAGAAATCGGAACCGAACTCGCCCTTCTTGACGCAGAAATCGCTGCTCATCCATTTGCCTCGGAGCCTGTGAAAGCCGCACACGCCATCATCGAACAACACGGTGAAGAAAACAAAGAGATCATCCAGCAACAGCTTGCCGAGCAGAACCTTCCCAGCCTTGACGAGGTGGGCAAGCTGACAGCGAAACACACCTTCTCGTGGTGGAAGCTGCACCGAGCGCGAAAGAAGTTGATCGCGAAGATCGAACGTCTCGGATAACCGGCTCTTCGTAATTGAGGGTGTAGACCCCAGGTGCTGAAGGCCGGGTCGTGTCGCTCCACGGATAGACGTCGAGGTCTCCCGATGATGGAAGTTCTCACACACTCCATCCGGAAGACCTCGACATGTCCCAGCCTAGCTTCACGAGCCCCGATCTCGACGCGTTCTGCCTCCTCAACACCCTCAACCTGACCGTCACCGGGCAAGCGGTCGATACCGATCAAGCAGTCCTGGAATGCCGCACCACCACCGAGTTCCCGGACTCCTGGTGCCGGGAGTGCGGGGCCGAAGGCGTCCCCCGCGGAACCACGGTGCGCAGGCTTGTCCACGTCCCGCTCGGCTGGCGCCCCACGATCCTGCACGTGCGCGTGCGCCGCTACCGGTGCCCGACCTGCACACGGGTCTGGCGGGAAGACCTCACCCAGATCGCCGCGCCACGGGCGAAGCTGTCACGGCCGGCCGTGCTGTGGGCGCTGAAATGCCTCGTCATCGACAGGATGTCCATCAGCCGCATCGCTGCGGGCCTGGGCGCAGCGTGGCACACCGTCAACACCGCGATCCTCGCCACCGGCCAACAGCTGCTGGTCGATGACCCCAGCAGGTTCGACGGTGTCCGGGTCCTCGGGGTCGATGAGCATGTGTGGCGGCATACCCCGTTCGGCAGCAAGTACGTCACTGTCATCACCGATCTCACCCCGATCCGCGACAAGACCGGTCCCTCCCGCCTGCTGGACATCGTTGAGGGCCGATCGAAGAAGGTCTTCAAGACCTGGCTGGCCGCCCAATCGCAGACATTCCGTCACGGTATTGAGGACGTCGCGATGGATGGCTTCGCCGGCTACAAGTCAGCCGCGGCCGAAGAACTGCCCGACGCCACCCCGGTGATGGATCCGTTCCACGTCGTGGCTCTGGCTGGTGGTGCTGTAGAGCGGTGTCGGCAGCGGGTCCAACAGGAGACACTCGGGCACCGGGGCCGGTCCGGGGATCCGCTCTATGGCATCCGTCGCATCCTGCTCACCGGCGCGAACCTGCTCACCAGCAAGCAGACCGATCGACTCGAAGCTGTGCTCGCTGTCGAGGAACACACACAAGTCGATGTCACGTGGTGGGTCTACCAGCGCATCGTGGCCGCGTACCGCGACCCCGACCGCACTCGCGGCAGAGACCGACTGCGGGCGGTCATCGCGAGTCTCTCGGCAGGAGTCCCTGCAGCGCTGGTAGAGCTGACGACGCTGGGGCGAACGCTGAAACGCAGAGCCGCTGATGTGCTCGCCTACTTCGACCGGCCTGGCACAAGCAACGGGCCGACGGAGGCGATCAACGGCCGGCTCGAGCATCTGCGAGGCACCGCGCTGGGGTTCCGGAATCTGGGCCACTACCTGCTGCGGGCACTGCTGGACGCCGGAGGATTCAGACCGCATCTACACTCTCATTTGCGATGAGCCCGATAAGGGTGCGAATCCAGGGACGAAGATCACGTCGCTGGTCGCTGGGATGGCTGCTGGTGCCGACAGCATCGATGACATGGATCTGCTGCGGCATGGTGGGATGAAATCATTGTTCCATCGGGTGTATGCGCCCTCAACACTGGGCTCACACCTGCGCGAATACACGCATGGGCATGTGAAACAATTAGCCGCAGTCGCTTCCAGGTTTCTGACCAACCTGAGTGACCACACGGACTTGTTGCCGGTCAGGTCACCGGATGGCACCGGTGGTGACATGGTCTTTGTCGACGTGGATGACACGGTTATTGAAGTCTTTTCGCCCAACAAACACGGTGCTGGAATCGGCTATAACAAACTGCGCGGCCTCAACGGATTGACCGCCACGATTTCCACAGCCAAAGCAGCACCGCTGGTGCTTGGTCAGCAGTTACGCAAAGGGGCAGCTCATTCGGTGCGAGGCGCTGACAAATTAGTCAGTGACAGCCTGGCCACTGCCAAACGCATCATCGATCCCGATACCCCTGTGTTGGCGCGGTTTGATTCGGCCTTTTATAGTGCCAACGTCGCCAAAGCAGTCCGCGCGGCTGGAGTCCACTACTCAGTGACCCTGCCCCAAAACGCTGCCGTGAAGAAAGCTATTGCTCACATCCCGGCCGAGGCCTGGAGAGGGATCAATTACCCACAGGCGATCTATGACGACGAAACGGGTCGATGGATCTCTGATGCGCAGGTGGCTGAAATTGATTTCACCGCCTTCTCGTCCAAAGCCCAAGAGGAGCAACTGGCTGGCCGGTTGGTGGTCCGCCGCATCCCGGAACTCAATACCACCAAACTGGCAGCCGCTCAAGGCCAGCTGTTTGACACGTTCCGTTATCACGCCTTCTTTACTACCGTCGAACAATCTGTCTTGGATACGGTGGCTGCAGACAAAGTCCACCGTCAACATGCCGTCGTCGAGCAGGTTTTTGCTGATCTCAAAGCCGGGCCATTAGCCCACATGCCCTCCGGGCGGTTTTATGCCAACGCGGCCTGGCTAGTCATCGCGGCCATCAGCCACAATCTGCTGCGAGCAGCAGGCAGTGTTGCCGGTGGCAAGCTGGTCAATGCCAGAACGGTCAGCCTGCGCCAGAAACTGGTCAATATTCCCGCCCGGATTGCGCATCGGGCTCGCAAACTGATCCTGCATTTACCTACGCACTGGAAATGGGCCACCGCCTTTGACCGGCTATGGCACAACACGCTGAGCCCACCACAGCTGGCCACACCGTGACCACCCAGCCCGAAAAGGGGCGCCCGGCCGAGCAGCAGAAAGGAATGCTCGGAAACCCATCAGTGGACACAACCGGTGCCAGGCCGGGAGACATCAACGACCCCAAAACGCTCAACCGCGCACCATCGATTCCTCAGCGTCGCAACTGCACATCGCTTATCTAATCGGTGGATCCAGGTTTAGTTTCACCGGCCAAAATCGCAGCCTGACCATACTGTTTGGGCAGAGCCTACCACCGCACTTAGCATGTCAATCTCTTGGTTTGGCGTTACAGTCATGGTTCACGGGAGATGCATCGTCGGCTCGAAGTTATGCGTTGATAGATCTGTAGGGGGCTGGAAGGATCGTGCCGGTTCGGGCTTGGGCTGGGTGAAAGCCGGGTCGCACTACGGGAGCAAGCTAAGGTTGACAGACTCAGCAACTCAGCAGTGCAGGAGGATGCTTCCCGGGGCGCGGATGTCGAGCTCTGTATTGCTGATGCTTGCGTGCCTGGCGAAGATGCACCCCGCAGGATGACCTGGCGGAGGTGGCTTTTGTGCAACATGACGGCAACACAGATACTTGGTTATTCACCGCCGGAATGAGTAGCGCAAGCGAGTTTCCAGTGCGCCTCTACGACACGGAGGGCGTCGTGCTCTCCGACACGGCGGCCGCCCCGGCGAAGCGACGGTCCTAGTGGGGCACTGACGGGGCCACTATCAAGTCTATTTCCGGCTCATTACCGCAGTTCAGTAGCGTCGGGATCGGGCCCGGTCTGCACCGGGAGGGCGGCTCTGGCGTCAAACTGGTGAATTAACAATACGAAGCTGCCTGGAATTGATCAGGGGGCAAGCTGCCTGTCAGGCACCTCTACATTCTTTCGAGGAATACGGCAATGAAAATGCTGCATACCCATACTGCGATGAGAATAGCCAGCTCGAACGCTCGGAGCGGTCGACTCTGGTGGACCGTGCGTTTCGGATGGGCACCGAAACCACGAGTGTCCAGGGCGAGAGCGAGCTCATCGCTATGCCGGAAACTTGCCACGAGAACTGGCAGCGTCGTCCGCAGTAATAATCGCGTCTGTCCACGAATGCTCCCGCGGGCACGTAGTCGAGCCATCCTGCGGGCGGTGCGCAGGTCAGCTCGCATGAGCATAGTGAAACGTTCCCCGAGTAGCACGGTGTCCATGACCCGATAGGAAACACGGAACCGATCAATCAACGAGTCTGCCAGCACCGGCCAGTTCACATAGAAAAACGGCACCACGAGTAGGGCGCTGAGTGCAACGATACGCAACGCCCCGTTCGTCGCGGCCTCTAGAGGCAGCCACAGGCCCATCCCGACCCAAAGAACCAGGGATAGCGCGCCAGCCGCCGCGATAAAGACAGCGGCAAAGCGGGGTTTCGTCACCACTGTCACCAAGAGACAGCACGCCAGCACTGTAATACTGAACCAGGGCCGTTGGGCGAGCAATACCGCGAGCTGTGCGGGAACGGTGAGCAATACGATAATCAGCGGATGCGGAACCCACCTGCGGGAGTTGAAGCGGGTCATATCTGCCAGACCCCTTTGACGATTCCGGTTTGTAGCTCGATGTGATGAGTGGCGATGCCGCGGAAGGAGCCCGCATCATGCGTCGCGATGACGGCGACGCGATCCTGAGCATTTCCTGCTAACAGCGCACGAATCTGTGCTGTGCCAGTCACATCCTGTGCATTCGTAGGTTCGTCCAGCAGGAGAAATGCCGGTCTTCCGGCGACGGCGAGGAGCACCGAGAGCCGCTGTCGTTGCCCGCCCGATAAGTGCTGCGGATGCACTTCGGCCAGACACAAGAGCCCCGCCCGGTTCAACATATCGTCGATCTCCGCGGCACTAGAACGCGCCCCCGGTGGTAATGCCAGGTGTAGCTCCGTCCGAACGGTGTGGGCGAACATGAGCTCGCTCCCGCGTTGTGGCAGGTACCCAATGCCTCTGGTGAGCCTTACCCGCCGTGACGGATCGATGTGCCCGCGCACCCCGCGTTTCTCGCCGGCAAGCGCATCCAGCAGGCTGGTCTTACCCGCGCCGTTTGGGCCCAGCAGCAGCGCGATTGCTCCTCGGGGAAGTGTGAGGGTGGCGTCTCGCAACAACAGTGCGCTGCGTCTGGCGACCGTAAGAGCCTGGGTTGTCAGACCGGGTGCTGTCTGGTGGACGGTCAACGCGCCGAAGTCTGTGTCACTGCTCGAGGTCTCTTTTGCGGGTAGATGCACGCCGATTCTGCGGCAGAAGTCTACGTTCTCACCGTATACACTGGCGGGCTTGTCGTCGAGCGCGATTCTGCCGTTCTCATCGAGTACGATGACCCGATCGGTATGTTCCAGATGTGGGTCCGGACGGTGGTCGAACGCCACGACGGTGAGCTGGCGAGCGGACCGAATCTCCCTGATGATTTTTCCGAGCCGGTGGCTTGCGGTGCGATCCAACTGTGACGCGACCTCGTCGAGCACCAGGATAGGCGCTCGCAGCACGAGTGCTGACGCGAGGGCAAGTCGCTGTTGTTCGCCGCCCGAGAGGGTCAGTGGGTTACGGGATTCGTCAATGTGGCTCAGACCGACGAGGTGCAGGGCTCTGCGCGCCCTGAACGTGGCCTCGTTGGGTGCTATGAGTTGGAAGTCGAGGCCGGCACGGACTTCTGCCAAGACGGTGCTGGCGAAAAGCTGGGTTTCTGGGCGCTGCCAGACCGCAGCGATCGTACCGGAGCGTTGGGCTGAGTCTAGGGTTGCAAGCTGGGTTCCGTTCATGCTGATGCTGCCTGCAACCCGAGCTGTCGTCATATCTTCAAGCACCCCGACCAGTGCGTGTGCCAGACTTGACTTACCGCAACCGGTGGGTCCGGTGATGAGCGTGTAGCTCCCGCTGACCAGCTCCAGGTAAGGTATATTGAGCACCGGATTTGCGCCATCGTAGGCGATTGTGAACTGCTGTATCCGTACGTTGTAGCGGCCAGGGTCGGCCGAGTTCGGGAGGCTCATGCGACGACGATGCGCTGTGGGTTCACATTTGCACGTAGCAATCCGATGGTCATGACCCAGGCGCCCCACCCGTAGAGCACGCCAAGTCCAACCCGAATGATGAGGGCGAGTAGCTTGATGCTGGGGTCTAGCAGCAGAAACTCTTGGTAGAAGAACATGAAACCGAAGCTCATCAGACTCACGATTGCGCAGGCCAGGATGGCCCACCACAGCCAGAACTGGGACCGGGCAGGGGGCCAGGTGGGCTGGGTTTGTGAGCGCAACCGTCTGGTAATGAAGAAGGTGAGTTCGATGACGATGCCCGCGCACAGGGCGAGTGCGCCGAAGCCTGCGACGGTTGTGACAATCGAGGTGAGCAGCGCCGCGCCGCTGCGTTGAATCAGCAGGGCGGCGATGAGGATCCCCAGAAACCAGGGGACTGGTGCCGGGAATGCTAGCCACGGGACCGTGGCTTGTAATGCGACCCCGAGAATTCGTGATACGTGGACGATGATCGCGCCCAGCGCGCCGAGTACAACGAAAGTCAGCAGAGCACGAGTGGAGAATCTGTCGGATTTCAGGCTCGTAATTCTTGTCTCGCCGTTCACAGTTCGATCTCGAAGTCGTCGGTATCGGTGAATGCGCGCCCCGCTGCGAGCCCCTTTTGCGTTGCCCGGAGTCTGGCGAAGTCCAGCCGGGTGTTCGTCATCCCATATTTCCAGTAGCCGAATACCTGTGTTTGCTCGGACAGTAGTCCGAGATGGTGTTTGCAGCGGTGGCGAATTTCGCGCATATCTTCCCGTTCGCCGGCCGCCCACACGCTGGCGTCAGTGGTGAGATCGAATTCGGCGAAAGCAGTGGCCAGTGGGTATTGGCCGTGCGGCTCTACTCGAAACGCGGTGATGGGTTCTGCTAATGCGGAGATCTCCTGTTGCAGGATAGCAAACTCATCCTCCGGGACGGCAGCAAAGACGAAAGTCTCGTCCACGTGGGGCATGGTGCGCAGGAGCCGCGTCGCCGCGGGGAGCGCAGAGGAGTCGGCAAGCAGCACCCGCGGGGTGCCCTCACCGGGGGTGCGGTGCGGGCGTGGTCCGACAATGTCAATGCGGTCGCCAATCCTGAGCTGCGCTAGCCAGCGCATCGCAGGAGAAGCTTCGGCGTGCACTACGAGGTCTATTTGCGCGGTGCGGGTTGCTGGATCGATTTCCACGAGTGTGTATACCCGCGTCGTGGTCTTTGGTACCCCGGGGATTGCGGCGAATTCCTCGGGTGGTTCCGGCAATGCGACGCGGACCGTGGGATTTGCCAGAGTCCATTCGTTGAGTGGGTCGTCGCCAGAAATCGTCGCTGAGATACGAGTGAGTTTTCGTGCGCGGTGCTCAATTGCGGTGACGGTCAGATAGCGGTCCTCGAGCCCCTGCTGATGATCGGGGTGTTTGAGTACCTCGAGTAGTCCTGCGAGCTCGTCTTGGGTGAGGTTGATCGAATCTGTCATGTTGGCCCCGTCAGTATGATGTTAGTAAGGCTAACCTTACTTCTAGTTTGGCGTGGACGCAATCGGACATGGCAGGATGGCGTTATGATCAGATCTGGACGTCCCCGTCGTCTCACCACAGCGGCTATCGTCGACGCGGGCACAAAACTCACGCTCCCGAAGTTGACGGTGCGGGGTATCGCATCCGAACTTGGCGTCAGTGAGATGTCTATCTACCGGCGGGCGGGCAGTATTCAAGGGCTGCGTGACCTTGTCGCGGAAGGGATTGTCGAACGCGCGGACTTTGCGCTTCCAAACCTCGATGACCCTGAAGACGCGCTGGTCGACCTGGCGCGCCGATTACGTGATTTTGTGCTCACAAATCCTGGCATCGCCGAACACCTCACGAGGCTGAGCTCCGCTACGCCGGTATCGGTTGGACGCATTGACCGCTCGCAAGCTGAATTCGCGGAACGCTACGGCATCTCTGCGGCTCAGGCGAGTATTTTGGTTTCGACGATCGCCGAGCACGCGGTAGCTCTTGCCGCCGTAAATCCGCGTTCGCACAGCCAAGTGCGAGATTCCACATCGCTCAGCGCCGCGGTATCGACGGTGCGTGCCGGGGCGCTCGCCACCGCAGCGCTTTCGCCCGAGGAGCGATTCTGCTGGTCGATCCGGGCAACTGCCCGGGGCATGCTGGGGATGCTTGGGCTGCCAATCCGCACCGACACACCATTATCCGGCGGGTGAGGTCGCGTGATGGCTAGCCAAGCTCATATGCACGCCCTTTCGTGCACGTCATGCTGGGTGGGCGACGTCGTAGGCGTGCTGAAGTATCAGTTCTCATCCTCAGAGTGAAGGAAACCACATGAGTGACAACGTCATCCCCGCCGTTGACCGCAGCCTGTCGCCGCATTCTTGTATCTGAGGTGCTGCTCGCCCAGGCCGGGACAGTTGCGGCGCCTGATAAGTTGGCTTCGAGGTAGGCAAAGCACCTGCACGCTCAGATTTGCCAACCGCTGGCGGCGTCTTGCTGCAACCAAAATTCGGCGAACCGACCACCGGGACCAAGGAGCCCGTCCACGGTTCCGTCTTCTACGATGCGGCCATCTTCGATGAACAGCACACGATCCGCCTTTCGAATGCTCGCGAGTCGATGAGCGACAATCACACGGGTGCGCGGTGTTGGATCGTTGGTGAGGGCGGCGGTAATGGCCGCCTCGTTTTCAGTATCGAGGGCGCTGGTCGCTTCATCCACCAGGAGCAGGGGAGCGGGTTTGAGTAAGGCGCGGGCAATGGAAACTCGCTGGCGTTCACCGCCGGAAAGTGCGGCGCCCGCTTCGCCCACTTGGGTGTCCCAGCCGTCGGGCAGCTGGCGCACAACCGTGTCCACTCGCGCCAGGTGGGCGGCAGTATCCAGGGCAGCATCCCCGGCTTTGGGCTGCCCGGCGAGGATGTTGTCACGCACGGTACCGTCAAAAAGATACGGTTCTTGGAACACCACGCTCACCGCGTCCCGTCGTGATGCGGTATCGAACTGGCTCACGTTCTTACCGTCAAGCAGAATACTTCCCGCCGACGGGTTATGCAATCCAGCCAGCAGCGTCAGGATGGTACTCTTACCCGACCCGGAAGGCCCGACAATCGCTGTCGTTGTGCCGGGTTCTAGGACCAGATTGAGCTCATCAAGTACGGGAGCATCGCCAGTTGCGTAGCTAAACCGCACATCACTGAACTCGACGCGTGGCGGCGTGGTGGCGTTGAATTGCTCGTTGCCCGCTGGCGTCGTTGGAGCATCTAGCACCGTTTTGATCCGGCGCAAGGTGCGTGCGGAGGTCTCAACGCCGCCGCTGAGCTCAGCAAGAGAGGTAAACGGTTCAAGGTAACGGACGATGACGACAATCAGCGCGATTGCTTCGGGTACGGTGAGATTGCCATCCACGGTGCGGATAACGGTGGTGCCGGCCAGGGCGATCAGGGCGAGTTGACTGGCGATACTGAAGATAAGTTGCCCCGGGATCTGCATAAATAACAGTTTGCGGGTCGTGCCGTGTTGCGTCGCCAGTGCTTGACCGACTTGGCTGCGTTCTGGGTCAATGCGCCGCGCTGCCCGTAGCGCGTGCTGGGTGCGAGCGAACTCCACGATCCTTTCGGTCAGTTCGCTGTTTGCTGTTGCAGCCTCACGGTCTGCATGCCGGCTGAAATGTCCCGCCGCCCAGTACGCTCCGAGCAGTACCGGAACGAAGGCTAATGCTACAAGTGCAAGTGGCCAGGACACCGGGATGAGTGCCACTGAGATGGCGATAGGCAGTAGTAACGCCCCCAGGATCGGGGTCACCAGGTAGATGATAATGCCCACGAGATCGGGTCCGGCCGCCGCAATGGACTGGCGAGCCGTAGCGGTGTTCTCCGCGGTGAACCACTGGAGTCGGATACGTGAGATGCGTTCAGAAATCGCATGCTGGCTCTCGTCAAGCAACCCAAAACCGAGATTAAAACCGATGCGTGAAATATACCAGTCGACCACCCAGCCGACGGCGGTCACAAGCGCCAGCAGCCCGACCCAGCCCCAGGCATCGGCGGGCTGCACACCGAAAAGTGCGGCTATCAGGGGCACGAGCAGCACTGTGCCGGCGGCCCGCATGATGACACTTACTACGGTGAGGATGAGATGGGCGATGACAGCTCGAGTACTACCGGTGGGTAGGAGCGCGAGTAAGGTGCGAATCATTGGGTGTCCTCAATCGAAGCGGCGTGTGAGACCGGGGTGTGGGCGCCGTGGTGGGAAGCGTGGGAGCCAGCTGCGTCCCAGAGCTGGCGGTATCGTCCGCCACAAGCCAGCAAATGTTTGTGAGTGCCGGTTTCGACTACGCGGCCGTGGTCAACGACAACGATGCGGTCGACAGCGGTAATGGTGTGCAAGCGGTGCGCGATCACCAGTACCGTACGGTTTTGCGTGAGCTGATTGAGAGCCTGCTGCACGAGGTATTCCGATTCCGGATCAGCGAAGGCGGTGGCTTCATCGAGCACCAGGATCGGAGTATCCGCAAGGATGGCACGAGCAATTGTCAGGCGCTGGCGTTCGCCACCTGACAGTGCCGCATCCGGCCCCAGTAGTGTGTCATACCCGTTGGGCATGCGTAGAATACGGTCGTGAAGTTGGGCGGAACGGGCCGCTTGTTCCACCTGTTCATCAGTCGCTTCGGGCTGCGCGAGTGCGATGTTGTCGCGTACGGTGCCTTGCACAAGTTGCGTCTGCTGGAACACAAATCCGACACGAGCATAAAGTTCATCGGGGGTGAGCCCCCGGATATCCTGTCCATCGATCCGGATCGAGCCCGCATCAACATCGTGGAACCGCGCTAGTAGTGCTGCCAGGGTAGATTTTCCGGATCCAGAGGACCCCACCAACGCGGTAACAGTCCCCGGTTGGAGGGTGAGAGAAATGTCTTCCAGAGTTGGAACTCCCGGAACGTACGAAAAGTTCACCTTGTCGAAGGTCACCTTGCCGGATGCCGTCGCAGGGGATGTCATCGGGTCGTTGTTGACATCCGCTTGGACTGGGTTTTCCACTTCGAGCTCACGTTCATCGAGTACGAGCTGCACGCGTTTGGCGGCTAAGAGTCCGGTGCGCAGACCTGATAGGCCGTAGCCGATCCCAAGCAATCTCCCGCCGAAGGTCGTCCCGAGGAAGAGGAACGGGAGTAGGGCCACCGGATCCATACTGCCCGTGGTGACAAAAAGTGTGCCGAATGACGTTATGACCAGCAGAAAAGTTGCGGGGCGGGTGGCCAGATCCATGAGTGACTTCTGCCCGTTGAACGGTCGTTGCCAGTCGTTTAAGAACGCGATGTACTCACTGAGTCGATTGTGGAAGGTCGACGCTGTGGCTCCGCCAAATACTCGCACTACGGGTTGACCTTCCAGATAGCTGCCTGCTTCACTATTCATCCGGTCGGCCCAACGGAGCGACTGCGCGGTTTTGACTCCAGATTGCACCAACATGATGTACATCGTGATGATATAGACGAGCACCGGTACAAAGAGCAGTAGTGCCATCCGCCAGTCAACGACGAAAAGGTACCCGAGCACCCCGAGGGGTGCAACAACAGCTGCAACGGCATCCGGTACCGCATGTGTCACAAGATAATGTAACGCGAATGTATCGTCCTGTACGAGTTGTTTAACTTGCCCCGACGTGCGTGAGTCGAACCAGCCAAGCGGCAGACGTGAGAGTTTACGCAGCATCCTGCCCCGCAACTCCCGCTCGAACCTGGCATCGATCCAGTGCAGCCACAGTAATAATGCTGACGAGAACAACACACCGGCCCCGATGAGGACCACTGCCCAGATCCCGACCGATATTAGTGCCTGGCGCGCTGCCCCGGTGAGGAGCATGCGGGACAGCTCGACAAGTAGAAAGAATGGTGCCAGCTGCATGAGGGTAACCAGCGCTTGCACCACCCCCGCGATTATGAATGTTGATTTAAGGGGTTTGAGGAGGCGTCGACCAGATTGGGAGCGCCACTGGCTGGTCGCTGCCTGTTTTCCGGTCATTTCATCGTTTTGTTGGGGTATCTGAACTGGCTCTGCTGGGGTGGTCGCTTCTGGTGTGGGGTGCGATGTCGTACTCGCCTCGTCTTGTGAACGATTCTTCCCCATTGCCCGCCCCCGAACCCAGTACGCATGCAAATGCAGTTCGGATTTCGGGAAGCCGAACTCATCGCGTAACCGAGGCCGAAGATGTTTTAATGTTCCGGACTCAGGTGCAACCCACGCGTACCAATTCGACCAGTCACGGGGTTCGATCGCAGCTGCAAGTGTTTCGGGGCCACGGTACGGCACCCAATGCGTGGTGAGCCGCGGGTGGGAGGTGAGCGGAATCAGTTGGTCATCCGGGTCATGCTCTTCCAAATAGAGGTCAACTTGGAGATGTTTGGGAATGGTCTCCAGGATGCCATTGATTGCCGGGATCGATGCCGAGTCACCGATGAGTAGGTAGGCAGCGGGCAATTCCTCAGGAACTTCGAATTTGACTGAACCCAAAGCCATAACCGCCACGCGCATGCCCGGCTTAGCAGCCACGGCCCAAGTCGAAGCGGGACCGCTGGGCTCGTGGAGTACAACATCGATGGTGAACTCACCGGTGTCTTCGTTCGCTTCGACGATAGTGTATCCGCGTTGGTGTTCAACGCCGCTGCCGTCAGGATCTGGAAACCAAAACCGTAAATATACTGCGGGCCCTGATTCGGCTTCGTCAAAGAGAGTCGGTGAAACCAACCGTATCCGCAAATATTTTGGGGTGAGATATTCCTTGTCAATAACCGTGGCGATGTGGTCCTGTGCGCCGAAGGTGCGCATGAGCACACCGTTGAATCCCCGCTTGGCCATCAGATTCCTTGTCCTATAGCTCGTAGTTCTGCCAAAAATATTTCCACGTCGCGTCCCGGCGGAGCAATGTCAACGAACCCCCGGATTGCTGCGGTCAGTAGTAAGCGCACGTATGAATCCGAGTCAATCTGCGGTAGCACACTGTGGGGTTGGTGCAGGTGAGCATCCGCTAGGAGTCCCTGCGTTGCGTGAGTTCGTTGCGCATCGAGTTCTTTAGCGTGCAGTTGTTGGGACTCTTCTGCCGCCGCATATCCGATGGTCGTGGATGCAACGGCACTTGCAAGCACAATGGCGGCATCTGGTGCATAGCCGCGTCGAACAAGCGCTTCGACTTCGGTTGAGAGTAGTGCCCGGCCACCTTCGCCCCGCGGAAACAGTGTCTGAAGGTAGGTGACCAAACCGGGATGCTCGATACTGTGCTCGCGCAACTGCAGCCCGAAGGACAGTAAGTGTTGCACCGGGTCATGGGCGGGATCGTCGTGCAATTGCAATTCACCGAGAAGCTGTTCGCCTAGCAGACGTTCAAGACCCCAGCGTCCCTCAACATGGCGATATAGTGCGGCAGCCGATACGTCGAGTCGACTGGCAACGGCGTTCAGACTCAATGCCCGCATTCCGACCGCTCGGCTCGCTCGAAGAATATCCTCGACTTCGATCTGACGAGGACGACCGCCAATTTGCTTCTCCATTCAGTACCGCCAATCCAGGTTAGTTGCCACCAGTAACTAAGGGTAGCCTAAGATGAACAGGAAAGACAGGGTGGTCCAGACTGATCGGGCGCCTGACTAATGCAATCCGTCGTGGCTTCCGCGCCATGGTCGACATGAGCGTGGCAGTGTCACCACCCAGTATGTAAGCCTGGATCCACCGATAAATTTGGTGTGAGTTCGGCGGTTTAACTGAAGAAGTGCCTTTTGACCTGGAATAATAGTAGTTGTTCACGCCACTATTTCTAGGATCAGAAAGGCACCTCTGAGATGCTATTCAATCACAGTGCTGCTGGTATTGCCTATTCGTTTGATGAACCGAATCTCGTGTCGTCGGCTGGGCTTGCTCCCGTGTTGCGGTTGGCGCAGTCTGCGGGGCTGAAACGTTTAGCTGATGAGTGGATCACGGTGGCTAATACTGGGGCCGATAAGGGTGCGAATCCAGGGACGAAGATCACGTCGCTGGTCGCTGGGATGGCTGCTGGTGCCGACAGCATCGATGACATGGATCTGCTGCGGCATGGTGGGATGAAATCATTGTTCCATCGGGTGTATGCGCCCTCAACACTGGGCTCACACCTGCGCGAATACACGCATGGGCATGTGAAACAATTAGCCGCAGTCGCTTCCAGGTTTCTGACCAACCTGAGTGACCACACGGACTTGTTGCCGGTCAGGTCACCGGATGGCACCGGTGGTGACATGGTCTTTGTCGACGTGGATGACACGGTTATTGAAGTCTTTTCGCCCAACAAACACGGTGCTGGAATCGGCTATAACAAACTGCGCGGCCTCAACGGATTGACCGCCACGATTTCCACAGCCAAAGCAGCACCGCTGGTGCTTGGTCAGCAGTTACGCAAAGGGGCAGCTCATTCGGTGCGAGGCGCTGACAAATTAGTCAGTGACAGCCTGGCCACTGCCAAACGCATCATCGATCCCGATACCCCTGTGTTGGCGCGGTTTGATTCGGCCTTTTATAGTGCCAACGTCGCCAAAGCAGTCCGCGCGGCTGGAGTCCACTACTCAGTGACCCTGCCCCAAAACGCTGCCGTGAAGAAAGCTATTGCTCACATCCCGGCCGAGGCCTGGAGAGGGATCAATTACCCACAGGCGATCTATGACGACGAAACGGGTCGATGGATCTCTGATGCGCAGGTGGCTGAAATTGATTTCACCGCCTTCTCGTCCAAAGCCCAAGAGGAGCAACTGGCTGGCCGGTTGGTGGTCCGCCGCATCCCGGAACTCAATACCACCAAACTGGCAGCCGCTCAAGGCCAGCTGTTTGACACGTTCCGTTATCACGCCTTCTTTACTACCGTCGAACAATCTGTCTTGGATACGGTGGCTGCAGACAAAGTCCACCGTCAACATGCCGTCGTCGAGCAGGTTTTTGCTGATCTCAAAGCCGGGCCATTAGCCCACATGCCCTCCGGGCGGTTTTATGCCAACGCGGCCTGGCTAGTCATCGCGGCCATCAGCCACAATCTGCTGCGAGCAGCAGGCAGTGTTGCCGGTGGCAAGCTGGTCAATGCCAGAACGGTCAGCCTGCGCCAGAAACTGGTCAATATTCCCGCCCGGATTGCGCATCGGGCTCGCAAACTGATCCTGCATTTACCTACGCACTGGAAATGGGCCACCGCCTTTGACCGGCTATGGCACAACACGCTGAGCCCACCACAGCTGGCCACACCGTGACCACCCAGCCCGAAAAGGGGCGCCCGGCCGAGCAGCAGAAAGGAATGCTCGGAAACCCATCAGTGGACACAACCGGTGCCAGGCCGGGAGACATCAACGACCCCAAAACGCTCAACCGCGCACCATCGATTCCTCAGCGTCGCAACTGCACATCGCTTATCTAATCGGTGGATCCAGGCTTAGGTGAGTGGCCCCGACCAACACGGTCGGGGCCACTTCTTGCCTCGTGACCGAACCGTGGCCTCTCAGACTTGTGCGTCCACACAACGCCGCGACGGTCCATGTCGTCACCGGACGGTGGCGAATTCCTAATCCTAAGGAGAAACCCCTTGCCCATCTCAAACCTACGAGAAACGTCAACCAAGCTTCTCGCGGGGGTGGCTGCCGCTATTGCTGCGGTCACCCTTGTGGGGTGCTCCACATCAGCGCCTCACTCCAACGATGCGTCCCGTGACCTGGCTCCTGTCGAGGCAGCTCCACCCGCAGTGGATATCACCGCTCTGACTCAGGGCGACAGGGTCAGCGTCCCTGCGCTCGACGCCCTGGGCGAGGCCACCGTGCTAGACACGCCATCCGAAGGCAGCCGGCGCGTGGATGTGGAGTTCTCAGCAGTACCCATCGACGCTGTGGAAGCCTACGACACCGCGGACAGCGCCCGCGCGTGCACGATGATCACTGCACCGGAGGCTGATGGCGTGATCATCGCCTATGTGGACGCGCCGAACGGCACGCGAAGCACGTTCGAGGACCAGCCGGACGGCTCCCAGGCTGCCGAGCTGCTGTGCGTTTCGCAGATGAGTGCCGGAGACGGGACCGCTCTGCTGCCATACCTGGACGAGCGCAAGGCTGCCGTACTGGATGGCAGCGAGGTGGTCATCCTCGCCAGCGTCGGCGAAAGCGCTCTCGGGGAGATGCGGCGTGGCGCTGACTGAGTGCACCCAACAGGGACTCGGCTCGGTGATCCCGGAGAGGTGGAATGCGCCTCTCCGGGATCACTTCTGTTCCAAGGCGTCTCTCGCGTGCTTCCTCTTGTGGGAGGGCATACCCGGAAGCGGGATCATTTCACCGCACAGTTCGCACTCCACGACGCGCGGATGGGCGTATCGAGCGTGGTGGTCGCGATTGTTGCGGTAGGCGAACGACCGGATAGGGTCGCACTGCTCGCACGTGAACAGGCCGCCGTCCTGAGTGAGGGCGAACCCCTCGGTCTGCCGCCATGTGCCCTCATCGTCGCCCCATGCCCTGAACCGCACCCGCGCTAGGTTAATGCCTGAGCTGCCGAAATAGCCCTTCTGCGCACCACCATGTCCGGGATCGGGGAGGATTTCGACGCGTTCCACAATACGCCGCACCATCGTCTGCCGCGTCTCGTCAGGGAGCGCCTGGAACTCCTCGTAGGTCAGCGGGTCGACTTGTAGCGGCAGTCCGCGAGGCAGCAGGTCGGCCTGCTGGTTCTGGGCCAAATCTCGATCCGCTCGCGCTGCGCTGAGGCGGGCCATCAGGCCGGGGTAAGCCTCCAGCGGTGTGGTCCGGTCAGCGACCATCGCACTCAGCACCTCGATCTCTTCGTCAGCCTGCGCGATGCTTGCCCGGAGCGCCTCTAGATTCTCGCGGGTCTGCTCGCTGTGAATCGCCTCGAACTGCGCGCGCTGAGCTTCCAAAGCCTCCTCACTCTGGAGCACTGCCCCCGTGAACGTCTCTAAGAACATCAGGAGGCTGGCGGCTCTGATCGCGCGACCTGTGCAGGGAATGCCTCGCTGCTTCGAATCGCAGATGTACGCTCCTGCGCGACGAGACGAAATCATGCGCCTCCCGCATCCCTCGCAGTACACGAGACCTGCCAAAGGAAGGCCACGCGCAGACTGCCGCCGGCTGGTCAAGCGCTTGGGCGCGACGAGAATTTGAAGCGCCCGGTACTCCTCGGGCGTGACAACTGCCGAGTGCGCCTTGAGGGGCTGCCCGGTGGTATCCAGAACCAACTCGCGGGCATCGGGGCGTTGACGGCCCTGCTCGTCGCGTGCCGCCAGCGACTGGTACCCCGCAAGGATCGGATGGCGCAACACTCTCACCACCGACTTGTACGACCACGGTTTGCCCGCGGCCGTGATGCAGCCGTCATGGGACAGAGATTCGACCACCTGCGCGATCCCCGCGCCTCCCAGCACCTCATCCACCATGCGCCGGACCAGCTTGGTTTGCTCTGGGTGCAGGCGCAGCCGGATGACCCCATCCTCCCCGCGGGGAGCCTTCTCCCATCCGTAGGGAGCGATGCCGTTCCATCCGCCCCGCTGCCGCAGCGCCGCCGCTGTAGCCCTCAGGCGCTCCGAGGTACGGCTGGCCTCGGCTTGAGCCAGAGCGGAGAGCGTCGACGTCAGCAGCACGCTCTCCGCCGTGGTCGTGTCGTGATCCACTGCCTCCGTGACGATCAGCATCCTCTTACGGCGGCACTCCTCCACGATGGCCGAGACTTCAGCCTGGTTCCGGCCCAGCCGGTCTAGGACCCTGACCATGAGCACGCGTACGGAGCCTGACCTTATGGCGGTGACCAGAGCCTCACGTTGCGGGCGAGCCCTGTACTGCTGCCATCCCGACACGACTTCCTCGTAGATGTCGTCCTCACGCAGCGTGAACCCTCGCCGCTTGGCCGTCGTCCATGCCCACTCCCGCTGATCCTCGATACTGTGACTCGACTCATCGGGTGTGTTCGACTTGCGGATATAGGCGATGGCTTCCATAGAGTCATTTTAGCGTTGGTTCCTCCAGGAGCGGGGAAGACGATGCTGGCTGAACGCCTACCGACGATTCTCCCGAGGCTGAGCGATGAAGCCTCGTTGCGGGCAACGAGTATTCACTCACTCATCTCGAACGATACGCTCACCTCACTCATGAGGGTTCCGCCGTTCGAACACCCACACCACACCGCGTCACCCGCAGCAATGATTGGTGCTGCGAGGGGCGGTGGGCTCATTCCGGGCAGCTTATCGCTGGCCTCAGAAGGCGTGCTCTTTCTTGATGAGGCGGCAGAATTCTCGCGCAATGTTCTCGATGCTCTGCGCCAACCTCTTGAACAAGGAAAGGTGCATATTCATCGCGCGAGTCTGCGAGCAACATTGCCCGCTAGCGTTCAACTCGTGCTCGCACACAACCCCTGTCCCTGCGGTAAGGCGGGTGCTGAAGCCACCGACGCGTTCTGCTCATGCACGCCGATGCAACGCCGGCGCTATGCTTCGCGTATCTCTGGCCCTTTGAGAGATCGCATCGACCTTGGCATCACGCTGAGAAGGGTCGCGAGTGTGAACGGTGGTGCCGGCGAGCAGCAGGACACCCAGACGAGCGAAAAACTGCGAGCTCGTGTAAACGAGGCGCGGGCAGCTGCAGCAGAACGTCTTGCGGGTACCCCATGGCACGTCAATGCTGAGGTCTCGGGCGGGTGGCTCAGAGAAGGAAAACTTCGTCTGAGCGCTCACACCACGGCATTACTCGATCGTGCACTCGCACTTGGAACGCTGACGCTTCGCGGGTATGACCGGGCGCTTCGCGTTGCTTGGTCGGTGGCTGATCTCGCAGGCAAAACCTCACCCGGTGCCGCCGAGGTAAGCCGTGCACTCATGTTTCGCGAGGCACGTTCATGAAAGAGAGCGTCCTGAAGAGCTTGGTTCCTGTCGGAGCAGAACGCGAGATCATTGCCAGCCTGTTTCAAGCCCCCACCGACAGCCATGAAGCAACGCGCGCAGCACTGGCCATGAATACCCACCCTTTTGCCGGGCACAGCGCCGAAGACGCGGTACTTACTGAGGCGTTTGCAACCGTCGCCTGGGCTCGCATGTGCGAACCAGGCGACCGAGTCGCCAGGAAGCTCGTCTCGACACTGGGAGCCGCCGGCTCGCTTGGCCACCTCATTGAGGGGACCTCGGCGGCGAAGCTTGCAGCCCTTGCCGCCGAGGCATGCCAGTCGCCCGCGCATTCACCGAGTGGCAGCGTTTCTCTTGCACCGAGTAAGGCTGAGATTGCTGCTGGCCTCGGGAGATGGCGCCCGCGACTCAACCGTGCTGCAACGGTCACTGACTGTGAATCGGCTCGGGCGCATCACATGCGTCTACTCACCGAGGCTTCGCCTGCCTGGCCAGGTCGCCTGGCAGATCTCGGCGATCACGCCCCATTGACGCTCTGGGTGATTGGAGATGTACCGCTACTGAGCATCGCGGGGCTTGCCGTGGTTGGCTCACGAGCCTGCACCTCATACGGCGAGCAGGTCACCGGCGAACTTGTGCAGGGCACGGTGCAACACGGAAGATCGATTATCTCGGGTGCGGCGTACGGGATTGACGGTGTGGCGCACCGGGCGGCTCTTGCCGCAGGTGGCCGCACCGTTGCTGTGCTCGCCGGGGGAGCCGACCGGCGCTATCCCGCAGCACACGATGCGCTGATTGGGCGCATCGGAGAAACGGGTGCAGTCATCTCGGAGATGATTCCGGGTTCCCCGCCAACGCGGTGGCGCTTCCTGATGCGCAATCGGCTTATCGCGGCACTTGCTGAGGCCACGCTCATCACCGAAGCCGGAACACGATCTGGGGCGATCAACACCGCGGGCCACGCAGCTGAGATCGGGCGACCGCTCGGCGCCGTTCCTGGTCCCATCACCTCAGCGAGTTCGTTCGGGTGTTTTCGTGTGATTGAAGAGTACGGTGCAGCGCTCATCACGAAAACAGCTGATCTCGAATTGCTTATGGGTGTGGGGCAGGGCGCGGGAGAAGGAGCGAGCTATACCGAAGACCCCTGCGGTGAGGGGCCATTCCCGCGGGAACTCTCACTGCATCAGCGCGTCACAGACGCGTTACCGCGAAGAGGATCTCGAGGAGTCGACGAGGTCGCGCGCAACGCAGGCATCACCCTTGACGAGGCTGCGACTGCCCTCATGGAACTGGAGCTTTTGCAAAAAGTAGTACGCGTTGGGACAGACTCCGTGGCTGCACCGGTAGAGCAGGCGCGCTGGGCACTCGTCAGGAGGTCGCGATAGCATGAAACCATGCGCATGAACGAAGCAATCGAGCGGTTTCTGCGTGCGCTCGAGCAGGAATACGGGTACTCAGAGCACACGGTGCGCGCGTATGCCCGCGATCTCTCTCAACTCGAACACACCGTGGGCGACGAGGCCCAGCGCGACATTGCCCAGCTCACGCTTGACGATTGTCGTGAATGGGTGTGGAGAAGGCAACAAGAGGGCCTTTCGCAACGCACCCTTGCTCGTGGGGTCGCGACGTTGAAGTCGTTTGGCGGCTGGCTTGAACGCTCGGGAACCGTACCCGGAAACCCCGCTTCTCGACTGAGGGCTCCGAAACCGGGTAAGAGCCTGCCGCGGGTTCTCACCGAAGACCAGGTCGAACGGATGCTCGGCACCGTTGAGACGCTCACGAGTAGCGGTGATCCGCTTGCTATTCGCGATCACGCGCTCTTCGAGTTGCTCTATGCAACGGGGGCACGTGTTTCAGAGCTTTGCGGGCTCGAGCTCCGGGGCGTTGATCTCAGGGAACGCACTATTAGGGTGCTCGGCAAAGGCGGCTCTGAGCGCATCGTGCCCTTCGGTATACCTGCCCAGAGGGCGATGCGCCGTTACCTCGAAGAAGCCCGCCCAGCGCTTGCCGCACGGGCGACAACCAAGAGCGAACACGACTGGTGGTTTCTTGGGCCGCGAGGCGGCATGATGCGCCCTGAAGCGGTCTACCGGGTTGTCTCAGCACATCTCGGAGAAGAGCCGGGCAGTGGCCCGCGTGGCCCGCACGTCTTTCGGCACACCGCGGCCACGCACCTGCTTGACGGCGGAGCTGACCTCAGGGTTGTGCAAGAAATGCTTGGGCATCGCAGCCTTGAGAGCACCCAGGTCTATACGCATGTTTCAACCGAGCGTCTCGCGGAGCGGTACCGAACGAGCCACCCAAGAGCATGAATCGGTTGACTCATCCCTGTAGCGGAAGCAGCACTGGGCGGCCCGCGAGAAAACGAAGCGGGTTTACGTACTCACCAGACACACGTACCCCGAAGTGAACACAGTTGCCGTCACAGTGACCGCCAACGGCTACGTGCGCCAAAGGTTGGCCTTGGGCAACGGAATCCCCGACCGAGAGCTCGGTAGTCGCAGGCTCGAACGTGTAAATGATGTCACCGTCGACCCGCACGCTCACGGCAGGTTTCTCTGCAACCACACCTGCAAAGTGCACGGTTCCTGACGCCGGCGCAAGAATGAGTGAGCTTTCGGTTGACGCAAAATCAATGCCCCGGTGCCCTTTCCCGTAGCGCCCCTCTGGCTGTTCGTAGAATCGCTCGATCGTTGGTATCCGAGAGAAGGGAACACGCCACGTAGGTCCGTTATGAGACTCCCGGTCGATCACGGCGCTAAGGCCCTGTCGCTCATCTTCGCTCGCATAAACCGTGCTTGCTTGTCGTGTCTGATGAGAAGCCATGGGCAGCAAGGTGAGGGTAAGTAAGAGCGTGGCCGCGAGCGTAACCGTGTTTCTGAGGTGGGAAACAGGGCGCCGAGCGAAGCGGGGCAGAAGAAGCATGGTCATGAACATGAGTTTGCTTGCCTGAAGAACAGGCGAAGAAGCTTTACACATGCCACGCCGGGGCGAACCACGAGAATCTGCTGTGAACGTCGAAAGCGTGAGACGTGGAGCAAAAACGATGGTAAACTTTTCCCAGCACCTCGTCTGAGGTGACTTCGCGTGCCCAATCACGCACTCTTCTCCATTGGTCCCGTTCGCGGGTGGAGCAGGGGCAGGGCACCAGGATACAGCCGTGTCTCACACGGTCACGTATGAAACCAGAACGCGCACTCACCTGCGCAGAACAGGAGAACGGCCATGGCCGTAGTAACGATTCGCCAGCTGCTCGACAGCGGCGTGCACTTTGGTCACCAGACCCGTCGCTGGAACCCGAAGATGAAGCGCTTCATCTTCACCGAGCGCTCGGGCATCTACATCATTGACCTTCAGCAGTCACTCACCTACATCGACGCTGCATACGACTTCGTCAAGCAGACCGTCGCTAAGGGTGGCAACGTCCTCTTCGTTGGTACCAAGAAGCAGGCTCAGGAAGCCGTAGCCGAGCAGGCAACGCGCGTGAACCAGCCTTACGTCAACCAGCGCTGGCTCGGTGGCCTGCTCACAAACTTCCAGACCGTTACCGGTCGCCTTGAGCGCATGAAGGAGCTTGAGCAGCTCGATTACGAAGGTGGCACCACCGGCTTCACGAAGAAGGAACTGCTCCTCAAGAAGCGCGAGCTTGAGAAGCTCCAGAAGTCGCTCGGCGGCATTCGCAACATGACCCGCACGCCTTCGGCGCTCTGGGTCATCGACACGAACAAAGAGCACCTCGCGATTGACGAAGCCAAGAAGCTTGGTATTCCCGTCATCGGTATTCTCGATACCAACTGCGATCCTGACGAGGTCACCTACCCGATTCCGGGTAACGACGACGCGATCCGCTCGGTTGCACTGCTCACGCGCATCATTGGCGACGCAGTTGCTGAGGGCCTCATGGAGCGTCACCAGAAGCCGACCGAAGGCGAAGCAGCAGCTGAGCCCCTCGCTGAGTGGGAAGTAGAGCTTCTCCAGGCGAAGGAAGGCGAAGGCGAGAAGGCTGCTGCGCAGCCCGCAGAAGCAGCTGCTGAAGAAGTGCCTGCTGAAGAAGCACCTGCCGCTGAGAAGGCCGAGTAACACACCCCAGATCCCAGTAAATGCTCGATTTCATTGAGCGTTTCGAACGTAAGGAGTCCATATGGCAGCGGTAAGCATGGCTGCAATTAAGGAACTGCGTGAGCGCCTTGGCGCTGGCATGACCGACAGCAAGAACGCTCTCATCGAAGCTGAGGGTGACATCGAAAAGGCGATCGAGATCCTTCGTCTGAAGGGCCTCAAAGGCGTTGCAAAGCGCGAGGGTCGTTCAGCAAGCGAAGGCCTCATCGCTGTAACCGAGGGTGCTGGCGCAGCAACCATGATCGATCTCGCATGCGAGACCGACTTCGTTGCAAAGAACGAGAAGTTCATCGCGCTCGGTGACGTTGTTCTCGAGGCCGTTGCAGCCGCTGGCGCAGCAGACCTCGAAGCAGCTCTCGCGGCTCCTGCTGGCGACAAGACCGTTGCCGACATCATCGTCGACGAGTCAGCGATTCTCGGCGAGAAGATCGAGCTTCGTCGCGTCGCACGCGTCGAGGGCGAAAAGTTCGAGACCTACCTGCACCGCACCTCGAAAGACCTGCCACCGCAGGTTGGCGTTGTTGTTGCCTTCAGCGGCGACGACAGCGAGACCGCTCGTGCGATCGCTCAGCACATCTCATTCGCTGACCCACTCTACGTGAGCCGCGACGATGTTCCTGAGGCAGAGGTCGAGAAGGAGCGCTCACTCGTTACTGAGATCGCAAAGAACGAGGGCAAGCCCGAGGCCGCACTCCCGAAGATCATCGAGGGTCGCCTCAACGGCTTCTACAAGAACGTCGCGCTGCTCGAGCAGGATTACGCTCGTGACAACAAGCAGAGCGTGAAGCAGGTTGCTGAAACCGCTGGCATCGCCATCACCGGCTTTGCACGTTTCAAGGTAGGCGTCTAACACACTCTGAAGAGACCCGGGTCGAGATGACTCGGGTCTCTTCCTATGTCAAGATACATAGAGAACAACCACCGCACACGATAGGGGATGTACAAGCACATGAGCGCAACCGAGGGAAAAAAGCGTCGAGTCCTTCTGAAGCTTTCGGGTGAGGCGTTTGGTGGCGGTAGCCTCGGGGTCAACCCCGATGTCGTCAGCCAGATCGCTCGTGAGATCGCTGCAGCGATGCAACACTCAGAGGTTGCAATCGTCGTTGGGGGTGGAAACTTCTTCCGTGGCGCTGAGCTCTCAAGCCGCGGTATGGATCGCGCGCGCGCCGACTACATGGGCATGCTTGGCACCGTGATGAACGCCCTTGCCCTCCAAGACTTCCTCGAGCAAGCAGGGGTATCGTCGCGTGTCCAATCAGCGATCACGATGACCCAGGTTGCCGAGACCTACATCCCTCTGCGTGCGGTTCGTCACATGGAAAAGGGCCGCGTCGTCATCTTCGGCGCAGGTGCAGGACTGCCATACTTCTCAACCGATACGGTTGCAGCGCAGCGTGCGCTCGAGATTCACGCTGATGAGGTGCTTGTCGCGAAAAACGGTGTCGACGGCGTATACAACGATGATCCACGCACCAACCCCGATGCGGTCAAGCTCGACGAGGTCAGCTATAACGACGCACTCGTGCAAGGGCTCAAGGTTGTCGACTCGACCTCGTTCAGCCTGTGCATGGACAACGGGATTCCTATGCGCGTGTTTGGCATGGAGCCTGCCGGTAACGTCACCGCGGCAATTCGTGGCGAAAAACTGGGCACACTCGTACACCCCTAGAAGCTCGCCACGCTACACTGTTTATTTGAACCACACAGCTAAAGGAGCACCCCGTGATTGATGAAGTACTCAGCGATGTCACCGACCGCATGGACAAGGCAGTTGCGGCGGCCAAAGAGAACTTTGCGACGGTTCGTACCGGCCGCGCAAACCCATCGCTACTTCAGGGCGTCATGGTCAACTACTACGGCACGCCAACCCCGTTGCCGCAGCTCGCTTCGGTTGTGAACCAGGATGCACGCAGCCTGCTCATCACCCCATACGACAAGGGTGCGCTGCGCGACATCGAACAGGCAATCCGCGACATGCCAAACCTCGGGGCAAACCCGAGCAACGATGGCCAGGTCGTGCGCGTCTCGCTTCCCGAGCTCACCGCAGAGCGCCGTAAAGAGTACGTCAAGATCGTGAAAGCGAAAGCTGAAGACGGGCGCGTCTCGATCCGCTCGGCACGCCGCAAGGCAAAGGACGACCTTGACGCGCTCAAGAGCGAGATTGGTGAGGACGAGGTTTCGCGCGGCGAAAAAGAACTCGAGGCCATCACCAAGAAATTTATCGAGCAGGTAGACGAGGCCCTGACGAATAAAGAAGCAGAGCTGCTGGAAGTTTAACGCCAATGTCAGAGGAGCTTCGCGACGATCTGCGCCACCGCTTAGAAGAGCGGAAAACGCAGTTCGATGAGGCCAGTGCGCGTATCGAAGAGAAGGCGGGGCGAAACCTCTTCTTTGCGATAGGCTCCGGGCTTGTATTCGGCGCCGTTTTTCTGCTCTCGCTGTTCCTCGCAAAACCAGTATTTGCGGGCGTCGTTGCACTGCTCGTGATTGTGGCGCTCATCGAGCTCGCAACCGCGTACCGTGGGGCCGGGCGTAGAGTGCCGCGCATCGGGGTGAGCATCAGCGGTCTCTTCATTCTCTTCGGCGCATACCAATATGGCGCCAAAGGGATGCTTGGCGGCTTTGTTGCTGGTCTCGTCGTCCTTGGCATTTGGAGACTCGTCGAGGGGCTCGTGCCGCAATGGGAAGTACCGCCGAAAACACTCGTGCGCGACGTTTTCTCGGGGCTCTTCACCCTTGCATATGTGGCGCTGCTGGCGTCGATTGCTATTCTCATCGTTCACGGAGAATCGGGTGAGTGGTGGGTATTCACTCTCGTCGCCGTTGTCGTGTCAGTTGACGTTGGGGCATACGCTGCGGGTGTGACGCTCGGCAAACATAAGATGACGCCTCGCATCAGTCCCAATAAGACCTGGGAGGGCTTCGCCGGAGCGGTTGTCGCTGGAGTCACCGTCGCCATCGTCTGCGCGGTCTTCCTGCTTGAACTACCGTGGTGGCTCGGGGCGCTTCTCGGCATGATGCTGGTGATTACAGCAACGGTCGGCGATCTTACCGAGTCGCTCATCAAACGAAACCTTGGTGTCAAAGACATGAGCTCGTGGGTTCCGGGTCATGGCGGTTTTCTTGACCGTCTCGACTCGTTGCTTCCATCGACCGTTCCTGTCTACTTCATCATGGTGATAACGGGGAGTGTGTAAATGGCTGAATCGGCCGAAGCGCAGAAGGGACCATTTCCTCTGACCGAGGGAAAGGTTCGCGGGTACCGGGTAAATGAGGTCGACGAATTTCTCGACCAGATCAAGGCAACCTACGAGGGTGGCGTCGCCGAGGGTGAAAAAGTCACCGCTTCAATGATTCGACGGCGCGGCTTTGAAGTCACTAAGAAGGGCTACGACCCGAGGTTCGTTGACGCCGCACTTGACCGGCTCGAAGAGGTGCTTTTTGACCGCGAGAGGCGGGCCTTCCAAGAGAAGAACGGTCTTGAAGAGTGGCAGAAGAGCATCGAGTCGCTGGGAAGCGATCTCGCGCTTCGTATGCGTCGCGACCGTAGCGCGAGATTCACGAGGCGTAGTATTTTCTCATCGGGCTACCGAATCTCTCAGGTTGACGCCGTCATCGATCAGCTAGCTGACCGCTTGGACCAGGGGCTCGACGTTCGCGTGAACGACGTGCGCACCGTACGCTTTTACCCGCAACGACGGGGCTACGATGAGGCGCAGGTTGATGCGTTTCTCGATGCCGTTGTCGAGTACCTGTTGTCGCAAAGATAACAATATTGATACTTTTTTAAGAAATATAGGTAAACTGTCTTCATTGTGTCTGTCTCAGTAAAAACTTCAGCATCATCATCCTTCATGCACCGCTTGCGCTACGGGCTTACCTTTGGTTCGGTTATTGCGCTGTTCGGCATGGTGGCGATTGCGCCACAGCTTTCATGGTCGAGCGAGCCTGAGGTATCAGCGCTGTACCAGCCTGGTGAAATGCCCACGCAGGAAGCCATCGCGGCGGCGAGTGTAGAGGCCGAGCACTATCTCGCAGCCCTTGAGGTCGAGACGCTCCCTGAGCCTGAGCCTGAACCAGAGCCCGAAGAAGAAGTCACAGAAGCCCAGGAGCCATCGATTGCGGCTCCGATTCCGACCTACAGTGGAGGTGGGTCACCCGAAGCTTGGATGACGGCAGCCGGTATCGCTCCAGAAAACTGGGGTTACGTTGACTTCATCGCCTCACGTGAGAGCGGTTGGAACCCTAATGCAACCAACCCTACCTCCGGTGCTTGCGGTCTGATTCAGGCATATCCTTGCAGCAAAGTTCCTGGGGGCGGATATGATCCCGTTGCTAACTTGACCTGGGCTAACTCATATGCTCAGAAGTATGGTGGGTGGAACGGGGCCTACGATTTCTGGCGATCAAACAACTGGTGGTGATTCAGCGGTGGCGAGAAAAAACCGTCGCCGCCCAGTAACTCCCAAGCATGACGTCGAGCGTCTCTCGTACGGCGGCGCGAGCAAGGTAGTGAAGCGGGGCAGGGAGTGGTTCGTGCGCGAGGTTCCTGCCCACCGTGCCGAAAAAGAATACCGCTGCCCAGACTGCGGACAAGTGATCGCACGGGGCCAAGCGCACGTCGTTGCCTGGAGCGCAGAGCACATCTTCGGCGACGGCGCAGCAGTGACCGAGCGGAGGCACTGGCACGCTCACTGCTGGCGTATCGCCTCGTAACGGTCGACCCCGATTACGATTCCTGCCAGAAACGAAGCAGCCAGGCATCGGCATCGCGCACCCAGAGTGCACTCTGCAGGCGCTCGCTCGGCTCTGAACCGATGCGCAGCGTTTGCGCGACACCGGGGGCAATGTGGTGCGTCTCGATGCCGCTCTGTGCGCCTAGGCCAGAGCCGGTCGTTGCATGATCAACGAACCCCTGGGCAGTGAGCGCCCCCTCGGCGCCCGACACGATGGCGTTCATGCTCGGGTGTAACAGGGCGCGGATCGAGGCTCGATCGCGGCGCTCGCACGCCTCTCGCAGCCGAGCGTCGGCCGAAGCGACTGCTGCCTGATTCCCAACGTCCTGCTTGCTCTGCTGCGGCTCTGCGCTGTCGAACAGATCAAACAGTGAGGGTGGGGCGGCTTCGGGGGTCGCGTTCGCGTTCTTTGGTCGGGTGCGGGCCGCGTCGTGATCCACCGCGGTCTCTGACTGTTCTCGTGAGAAGCCGGGGCCAGTGTTCGGCGCTGTGCCACGCTGAAATGCGGTCGCGACGTCTCGCGCGAGGTCGTCGACGCGTTCGTTGAGGCTGTGCCCGGCGTGACCCTTGACCCACTCGAAGGTGACCTTGCGGCCGCGCAATGCGTCGTCGAGCTGTTCGAGTAGGTCGCGGTTTAAGACTGGCTTGCCGTCAGACTTCTTCCAGCCCTTGCGCTTCCACCCGGGCATCCACTTCGTCAGTGAGTTGATGACGTACTGCGAGTCGCACAGTACGTGTAGCGCTTCGCTGGTGCCGGCCGTTTCGGTGAGCAAAGAGAGAACGGCCATGAGCTCGGCCTGGTTGTTTGTCGCGTGTTTCCACCCGCCGGCCATCCAGTTCTGCTCATCGATGTACCAGGCCCACCCAGCGGCTCCCGGGTTGCCGAGCGCCGAGCCATCGGCTGCTGCAACGATCGTCATTCTTTACTCCATTCGCGCTCACTGTAGAAAAGTGATCCATCAGTTATTGTAGGAGTGATTGCAGAAGGTATCGGGGAGGCGGTTCAGCGGTTGTACGGGTGGGGGAGTCGTTATGCCGGCGTGGGCGCACGTGCCCGCACCTTGACGTGCGCCGATGAGCCACTCGCGAACGTCGTGGAGCGCTAGCTGATGCCGGCCTCGAGACTCGTGCGTCGCCGCCAGGTGCTTTTGCGCACCCTGGCGCCGCTGCGGAGCTCCGCTGAGAGTGACCGGAGCGTTTTCTGGGCCATCACCGGGCTCAATGCGCTGTGGCTACTCGTTACCGTGATCTGCGACGTGCTCATGAACTGGCAGGGCATTATCGATAATCCCGTCGAGATCGTGGTTTCGATTGTCTCGGGCGTGTTGGCGGTGGTGTGGATCGCTGCCGCACTCATCGTGAAAGAACGCTTCCCGAAGTGGGCGGGTGCTCTCGGCTTCTTTTTCGTGATCGGAGCGCTCGTAGCTCATCTCATCTTCGGCGACACTCCCGTTTTTGCGAGCACCGCACTGCATATTCTGCCGGCGATCATCATGTATCTCGGATGGTTTTGGCCGCCACGACACGCCTGGGTGATGTTTCTCGGCTCAGTGATCGCCATCGGAGTGGGCATTCTCTTGAGCCCCGCGGTGGGGCAGAGCGCGGTACTGACCCCCTCGATTGCGCTGTACACGCTGTGCATCATGGGGCTCGCCTTTATCTTGGCCTCATACCTCAGAACGAATATGAAGCTTGCCGCGCACACCGACTCGCTGACACAGACGCTCAATAGTCGGGGAACGCAGGTGCGCCTGGCGAGTGAGTTCGCGCGTTCAGACCGCAACCAGGAGCCGTTGACGGTTGTGCTGGTCGACCTCGACGGTTTCAAACAGCTCAACGATACCTACGGGCATCCGTACGGTGACAGCATTCTCGCCAACAGCGCTGGGCAGTGGCGCACGACAGTGCGCTCGTACGACACGATTGGCCGTGTTGGCGGAGACGAGTTTCTTTTTATCTTTCCCCGCACCACCGCGGGTGAGGCTTTGCAGGTACTCAACCGCCTTCAGATGAATGCCGTGCATTCGTGGTCGTGGGGCCTCAGCGAAAAACGAGAGGGCGACTCGGTCGAGACGCTCCTTGAACGTGCCGATGCGAGGCTCTACGAAAAGAAGCAATCGAGGCCCCGGAGACCTGACGGTCGGCTGATGACGGGCCCCGTCGAGATTGCCGTGCACGGCGGAGTGAAACCGCCGAGAAAACGTCTCTTCAGGTTTCCGCGACAAACCTCGTTCTCGATTATGAGCGCAACGCTCGGGTTCTTTGTGCTCGTGCCCGTCACGATCGGTACTCTCTTGAACCCTCCGGAGGTGCATGGCGGCCTCCTATGGCTCACACTCTCGGCATGTGCGCTCTCGCTCGTTTCGATTGCGCTCCCGCTGTGGTTTGGGAGTCGTTACCCCGCCAGGGCATGTTTTTGGACGGCTGCGGTGCTGCTCACGTTCATGGTCGTCTCGGCGCTTCTCGTCGAGTCAACGACCCACGGCATCGCGCTGTTGTACGCGACGTCGCTTGTGGCGCTCTACCTCGGCACGTTCTCAGGAACGAAGGCCTCGCGAGGGCTGCTCATTTCTGGGCTCCTCCTGCTCGGGTTGCCGCTCCTTTTCGAGAGCAGCCTTGCGGGCAACGCGGTCGAGCAGCGCCTCATCGCGACAGCCGTCATTTATGGTGCGATCGTGTATTGCATACTCTTCGAGCTCAGCTCGTATCTGTACAGCCGTTCACGCGCCTTTGTTGAGCATGACTCACTCACCGGGGCGCTCAATCGCCACGGCCTTGCCGCGTACGGCTTCAACGAGTTAGCGCGTGCGGAGCGAGCCGGGTACCCGCTCTCAGCCGTCATGCTCGACTGCATTAACTTCAAACAGGTGAACGACTCGGGTGGCCACTCAGCTGGCAACCGTGTACTCAAAGACGTCACACAGCACTTTACGGCGAACCTTGGTCCAGAAGATATCTTTGTACGGCTGGGAGGCGACGAGTTCTTCGTGCTGTTGCCGTACTTGAGTGTGTACGAGGCCGAACAGAAGATTCGTCATATCTTGCAAACCGGGCCTATCGGCATGCACGTTGGCGTGACCGATTTTCGCCCCGGTGATACCGTCGACACGCTCATTGCGAGAGCCGACGACGTTCTCTTTTCAACGCCGTCATAGCCCTGGTCGCATCGCCTGAAATGCAAAGGGGTCGGGTGCGCTTTCGCGTGCCCGGCCCCTTCATGCAGTGCTTTGCGTGATTACCGTTCGTCGTCGGCGCCCTCGTGCGAGTCGACGGGAACGTTGACGCTTGAAGAAACATCGGTGCTCATGCGGGTAGCGTTGCCGATCACCTCACCTAGGCTCTCGAAGTAGCGTGCGACAGCGACGCGTTCAACCTTGAGCTGAGCCATGCGATCTTCAGCATCGGCGAGGACCTTCGCGGCTCGATCAGCGGCTGAGTCGTAGGTGGTTCGTGCCCGCTGCTCAGCTTCTGCGACGATACTCGTTGCGCGCTGCTGCGCCTGAAGCTCGATGTCCTGGGCCACCTTGGTCGTGCGAAGCCTTGTGGCCTCGAGTTCGTCGCGCTGCGATGCAAGCAAGACCGTGAGCGAGTTGAGCTGCTCACGGGCTTCAGCGAGTTCATGCTCGGCAGCCTGTGTCGCCTCATCGTAGCGCTGCTTGAGCTGCTGCTCGGTCTCGGCGATTTTCTGCGTGACTGCCGCACCGTTGGTGCGGTGCAGGGCATCGATCTCTTCGCGCACGGTTCGCTCGTAGGCTTCGAACTCCTGGCGCTCGTGTGCCAGGGCCTCTTGCTGCGAGGTGCGGGCGGCCTCAAGCTCCGCTTCGGTCTGTGCCTTGAGTAGCGCGGCCTGCTCAACGGCGGCACGCACGATTTCGTCGTGTTCGAACGTGCGCTGCTGCTTAGCCTGTTCGTTCTCTCGTGCGATTTCAGCGCGGTGAGCTTCGAGCTCGCTCGCAATCACGCGTTCGTGCTCGGTACGCTTCAGCGAGAGCTCGGTGTCGAGATCTGAGATGAGGCGTTCGCGTTCTTCGGCCTGTGCCGCCTCGTCGATCGCGCGCTTTGCCGCGTGTTCGTCGCGATCCTGTTGCAACTCGGCAGCGAGCTGGTCGCGTTCGTTTTGGAGACGTTGCTGGTGGGTGCGCAGTTCGAGCGCAAGCTGCGTCTGCTGGGCGATCCGCTCGTCTTCAAGCGTTGCCGCGAGCTCAGCGGTTTCGCGTTCGATCCGTGCCCCGTGTGAAGCAAGCTCGGTTGCGATACGGGTTTCGTGTTCGCTACGCTCGCGCTCAACCGAGGCAGTATGGGTCGCGAGCTCAGAAGCAATCCTGGCATTGTGAGCGGAGAGCTCTGACTGCAGCATTTCTTCGTGCTCGGCGCGACCGAGTTCGATGGCCTCGTCGTATTGAGCTCGCTCAGAAGCGAGGCGGCGTTCGTGAGCCTCGCGCTCTACGGTAATGCGGTTTTCGTGCTCGGTCTGACTCGTCGTGAGCGAGAGCTCGTGAGCTTCGCGTTCGTTAGCGATCGAGGTCGCGTGTTCGGTTCGCTCGGTGCGAAGAGCGAGGTCATGCGCCTCTTGCTCGGTGGCGATGAGCTCTTCGTGCGCAGTCCGCTCAGAAGCGATGCTCTGCTCGTGCTCGGCGCGCTCGGTGGTGAGTGCTTCGTCGTGGGCAGCGCGTTCTTCGGTGAGCGAAGCGTTGTGCGTTTCACGTTCGGCGAGTAGGGCCGCTTCGTGGGCTTCCCGTTCTGACTGGATGGCCGCGTCGTGGGCCTCTCGCTCTGAAGCGATCGTCGACTCGTGAGACTCTCGTTCGGTCGTGATGGCGCCCTCGTGAGCTTCGCGCTCACGAACGAGGCGAGCTTCGTGGCGCTCGTACTCGGTCACAATGCGAGTGTCGTGATCTTCACGCTCGGTTGCGAGAGCACGGTCGTGCACCTCGCGCTCGCTCGTGAGCGCCGTGTCATGCGCATCTCGCTCGGCGGCAATGGCGGCTTCATGCGCGGCGCGTTCGCTCTCGAGTGCCTCGTCGTGGTGGGCACGCTCTCGCTCGAGCGTGGCGGTGTGCTTGTCGAGGGCTGAAGCGATTTCGGCGCGGTGTTCTTCGCGCTCACTCGTGAGGCGCGCAGTGTGTGCGGCGAGCTCGCGGGCGAGCTTTTCTCGCTGCAGCTCTGCCTCGTCAAGGAGTGCCTGGTCGTGCTCTTCACGGCTGAGAAAGAGGCGTTCTTCGTGCTGATCCTGAATGCGCTTGCGGGTGAGCGTCGCCTGCTGGGCAAGAGCCTCGAGCTGCTGCTCGTGCGCGGCCCGTTCAACCTCGACTGCTCTGGTCGCGTTCGCTTTCAGAGCGACGAGCTTGAGTTCCTGCGCCTCGGCCTCGGCCGCGAGGTGCTGTTCGTGCTCTGCTCGCTCCTGCTGGAGCGCGGCGGCGTGCTGTTCCCGTTCGCTCGTGATGCGCTCGCGCAGCGAGTCGGCCTCGGCGTTAAACGCTAAGGTGCGTGCCTCGTGCGACGACTCGAGCGCGTGCGTGCGCTCAGCGTGCTCCTGCTCAAGGGCAGCCTTTTGGTCGGCCTGCTCACGAGCGAAAGTGGCACGTGCGGTCTCGATTTCTTCGCGCAGCTCAGCTTTCTCACGGTCGAATGCACGCTGCTGCTCATCGCGGTCTTGTTCGAAGCTCGCGCGAGCGCTGCTCGTCTCAGAGTGCAGAGCAGCCGCTTCTTCGCGGGCGGCGGTGAGGAGCTGCTTTGCTTCGTTGTGCGCTTTCGCGATCAGCGCCTGCGTCTCGCGGTCGGTTCGCTCGTTTAGCAGTCGCGCTTCAGACTGCGCTGAGTTCAGCAGGTTCGCCGCACGTGCCTCTGCTTCTTCGACCAGGGTGTCGTAACGTTCTTGGAGTTCCTTGCGCTGTTCGTCGGCCTGCTGCTGAACCGACGCGAGGAGCTCGTCTGACTGCGTCTGCGCGCCAGTCACGAGTTCATCAGCGGTCTCTTGCGCCTGTTGCAGGAGACGCTGCGACTCGGCCTCAGACTGTGAGCGCAGTCGTTCAGCGTCGAGCTCTGACTCGGCGATTAACCGCGTGGCATGGTCTTCGGCAAGCTGCAGGCTTTTCTCGACCCGCAGACCGAGCCCGCTGTAACCGGTTGCCCCGAGCTCTTCGACCTGCTCTTGCAACTCGGCAATGAGCGACACTTGCTCTTCGTTGGTTGCTCCGAGCGTTTCGTGCGCCTCGCGAAGCTGCTGCACATGCGAGGTGAGCTCAGCGATGTTGGCTTCGAGCGAAGCGACCGCCTGATCGACCTCCTGCCGGCGGTACCCGCGAACAGCAGTGGTGAAGTTGTGGGGCGTTGCGGTCAATCTTTTATCCTCTGTTTGATCGGCGGTGGCCGCTCAGGCGACCGCGCACAGGAGGCTCAGAAGAGCCTGTAGCGAATATGTCACGTTCAGACAAGAATAAAGGATACCGCCTAGAATAGTGTGCATTATGGCGCCTCGCGCTCTGACATACACTTCTCTTTAACGTTATGGCGCAAAACGGAACAGGAGCCGCGTGCGATATTTCTTTGCGATTCTCTCTTTGCTCACTGCCTCGGTGCTACTCGTGCTGGGCATTGGGCAGCGAACCTTCTTGGCGCCTGAAACGAGCGTGAAGCACGAGATCACCGCGATCGCTGACGACGCTGAGTACGTCGTGATCCCGGCAGAAATCTTCGATCTCGAAGAGGGCAACCCGTCGGTTGTGGTCTCGGGCGAGAACGTCTTTCTCGCTCTTGGTGAGCAGCGCGATATTGATGGCTGGCTCGCTGAGAGCAAGTATTCGACCGCCCAGCAGGTGACCGATCGCCGCGAAATCACCTCGAAGCAGACCAAGGCGCAAGCCGTGGCTGCTGATGACGATGGCGAGGCAGAAGAAGAGGCCGAGGCCGAATCTGAGACAGTCGCCCACCCGCAGGGCAGCGATCTGTGGCTCAACGAATATGACGGTGAGACGAGCCTCAAGGTCGCGGTTTCTCCTGAAAAGAGTCAGGCGCTGCTCGTGACTGCCGGTGACAAGCCGTCTGCACCCACTGAGGTATACGTCATCTGGGCGCAGGAGCGGGGCACTCCGCTTGCCGGCCCGCTGCTCGTGACCGGTGGGCTGTTCGCCGCGCTCGGCATCATCCTGTACCTGTTCGCCGTTGATCATGATCGCCGTGGCCTCGGGCCGCGACGCGGAAGAAGGGGGCCGTTCTTGGGCCTACGAAACCGTCGCGTACGCCGTTCGAAGCGTTCAGCTCCCGGCAGCTCATCATCTTCTCGACGCGGATCACGCCTCGGTTTTGCCGTGGCCGGTGTTTTGAGCGTCGGTGTCGCTGTCTCGGGCTGCTCGGCATCGTACTGGCCGCAACCAGCCCAGCCTGAGCCCGTCTCGAGCGAGCCGAAGGCCGATGAAAACCTCGCGGTCGTTCCGGTTACTGACCAGCAGATTGACCGCATTCTCGACCGCGTCGTGTCGGTCGCAAATAAGGGTGACGCAGGCCTCGATGCTTCAGAGCTCGAGTCCCGTTTCGCGGGGGCCGCGCTCACAGAGCGTGCAGCCAACTACAAGGTTCGTGCCGCCAATGAGGCCACGTCTCCGTTACCATTCCTCACGACCGAGCGCCTACGCTATGACCTCATTCAGAGCACTGAGAAATGGCCACGTACGCTCTTCTTGACCGTGGAGTCGAGCGATGCGATCGTCGATACCGATGCTGAAGCGGAGCAAGAAAAAGGCGCCGATGACGCGGCCGCTGAAGAGAGTGAAACGACCGACGAAGAGACGGTTGACCCTGTCGAACCGGCCGAAGACCAGAGCCCGACTGTCGTGCTGCTCTTACGTCAGGACAGCCCGCGGGACAATTACAAGGTGCTCAGCACGATCTCTCTTCGGGGTGGCATAGAAATGCCGGCCGCTGCTCCGCTCGACGAGGGCACCGCGGTGCTCTCAAACGACATCAAGACGCTGCGTCTTTCGCCACAAGAAACCGCCGAGACCTTCGCGAGCATCTTGCAACAGGGCACCGACAACGTCGAGGCTTCAGAGCTCTTCTCGCTTGAAGATGAAGCGTTGCTTGAGAAGTTCGGTGCGAACTGGCCTACGCAAAACTGCATTGAGGGCCTGAAATGCGCTGAGAGCGTTGTCGCCGTCGATGAGCCAGTTGCGACGCTCTCAACGGGGCAGGGCGGTGCGCTCATCGTGGCAACGCTCCGTGAAGATCACGTGATGGAAATCGAGAGCGAGCGGGATCTCGTGAAGCTCTCAGACGTTGAGAAGGCTCTCGGCCTTGACGGCGCCTACTCGAAGGTGACCAGGCAGTGGCAGCACAGCGTGCTCTTTTACGTTCCCACTGCAGACTCGCAAGACAGTATTCAGATTCTCGGTTCGTCGACCCAGGTGATCGGCGCGACCGGTACGAAGAAGGAAATTGATTAACGATGGCACAGTTTAGCGGTGGCGCAGTAGACCTCAGCGGTATTGTCAACCGTGCGCAGCAGCAGTCTTCGGGCGCGGGGGCTCAGCAGCCCGGCGCGGGCGGCGCTCAGCCCGGTGGTCAGGCTCCTGTCGTCGACGTTCCGTCGATTGTGATGCAGATTACCGACGATACCTTCGAACAGCTCATGCAGCTCTCGCAAGTCGTTCCCGTGGTGGTAACCCTCGGCGCTCCGAACTGTGAACCATGCGATGAACTGGAGCCCCATTTGGTCGCGGTGACTCGCGAGCTTGAGGGGCGTGTGTTGCTGGCTACGGTCGACGCTGAGGCGAACCCCGGATTGCAGCAAGCCTTCCAGGTGCAGCAGCTCCCAACGGTGGTTGCCGTGATCGCGGGACAGGCCATCCCGATGTTCCAGGGCGTGCAACCTGCAGAGCAAATTCGCGAGGTCTATGCTCAGCTGCTTACGGTCGCAGCGCAACAGGGTGTGACTGGCCGGGTGAACGCCCCCGACTTGAACGCCGGGGCTGAAGAGACGGCCCCCGAGCCCGTTGTGAACCCTGAACACGAACCGGCACTCGAAGCGATTGAGCGTGGCGACTATCCTGCGGCGATCGAGGCTTACGAGAAGGTTCTCACGCGTGCCCCACGTGACGAAGAAGCGAAGGCTGCCCTTGCTCAGGTACGCCTGCTCGACCGATTGACCGGTGTCGAAGCCGGCCAGGTTCGGGACGAAGCTGCCGCAAACCCCACCGACATCGATGCTCAGATGCGTGTCGCTGATCTCGACCTTTCGGGTGGGCACCTTGAAGACGCATTCCTGCGACTGCTCGAGCTCTTCCCAGCGGCGACTCCCGAAGATCGCAACCGAATTCGTGAGCGCCTTCTTGAACTCTTTGAGGTCGCGGGCCAGGCTGATCCGCGTGTTACCGCTGCGAGGGCAAGGCTCACAAACCTGCTCTTTTCGTGATGCCAAGAAGCTACCTCGACCACGCCGCAACCTCACCGATGCCCGCATCGGTGCGAGAGGCGTACAGTGAAGCACTCGCGATCGTGGGCAACCCCGCATCGGTTCACGCACACGGGCAAGACAGCGGGGTGTATCTCGAAGACGCTCGGCGAAGGGTGGCTGAGGCGCTCGGCGCTGAACCGGTCGAGGTGACCTTCACCTCGGGAGGAACCGAGTCGATCAACATTGCCCTCAAAGGCATGCTGTGGCACGCCACCGCGGGCAACCCCGATCGCAAGGTCATCATGCTGCCGCGCACGGAGCATCACGCGACGCTCGATGCCGCGATGTGGGCCGAAGCGCGGCAGGGGGCAGAACTCTTCTGGCTGCCGGTTACCGCAGAGGGCGTCGTGACGCCCGAGGCTCTCGAAGCAGCCATCACAGAGGTTGGCGCGCACCGCGTTGCTCTTGTGACCGTGCTGCTCGCCAATAACGAGGTAGGCAGTATCGCTGATGTGTGGGGGCTCTGCGCGGTCGCGAAGCGTGCGGGAGTGCCGGTGCACATCGACGCCGTTGCGGCGCTCGGTCAGGTGCCGTTGCACTTCGACGATTGGGGCGCTCAGCTCATGAGCGTTTCGGCGCACAAGATCGGTGGCCCGGTTGGCGTTGGCGCGCTCGCGATTGCTCGCGACGCAAAGCCCGAGGCCCTGCTGCACGGCGGATCGCAACAGCGGGGTCGCTCTGGCACCCAAGACGTCGCCGGTGCGGTTGCCTTTGCCGCGGCTCTTGACTACCTCGGTCCCGTCGAAGCGTACGCCGAGCGCCTCGCCGAGAAGCGTGACCGGCTCATCGCCAGGGTCACAGAGGCCGTTCCAGAAGCGGTTTTGCGCGGATCGAACCCGGCGGGGCCAGATCGCCTTCCCGGCAACGCCCACTTCACCTTTAGCGGGTGTCAGGGCGACTCGCTGCTCTTTCTGCTCGATACTCAGGGCATCTCGGTCTCGGTGGGATCTGCGTGTCAGGCCGGTGTGCAAGAGACTTCCCACGTGTTGCTCGCGATGGGCCTGCCTGAGCATGAGGCGATTGGGTCGCTGCGCATCACCATTTCAGGCGATACCACAGACGAAGAGCTCGACGCGTTCGTGCAGGCCTTACCCGCCGCATACGAACATGCGCGCAACGCGGGGCTCGTGTAACACGACACTCGATGCGGCAAATCCTGCCGCGTAGGATGGAAGAATGAAAGTTTTAGCAGCGATGAGCGGCGGGGTTGACTCGGCCGTTGCGGCCGCACGAGCGGTCGAAGCAGGGCACGAGGTTGTCGGGGTGCACCTGGCGCTCTCACGTATGCCAGGCACGCTTCGTACGGGGGCACGCGGCTGCTGCACCATTGAAGATTCGATGGACGCGAGGCGCGTAGCCAGCCAGCTCGACATTCCATTTTATGTGTGGGATTTCAGCGAACGTTTTCACGACGACGTCGTGCAAGATTTTGTCGACGAGTACGAGGCAGGCCGAACGCCGAACCCCTGCATGCGCTGCAACGAGAAAATTAAATTTCAGGCGCTGCTCGACAAGGCCATCGCGCTTGGCTTCGACTCGGTAGCGACCGGGCACTACGCAAACGTCGTCGAGGGGCCCCACGGCATCGAACTGCACCGAGCAAGTGCATGGGCAAAAGACCAGTCGTACGTTCTCGGTGTTCTGCGCGAAGACCAGTTGCGCCACTGCTACTTTCCTCTTGGAGACACACCTTCGAAAGACCTCGTGCGTGCCGAAGCGGCAGAGCGGGGCATCGAGATCGCACAAAAGCCTGACAGCCACGACATCTGCTTCATTCCCGACGGCGACACTCGCGGCTGGCTGAGCGACAAGCTTGAGCGCGAGCCCGGTGAGATTGTCGATGAGTCTGGCGCAGTGCTCGGCACCCACGATGGTGCACGCGGCTACACGATTGGCCAGCGCAAGGGTCTTGCGATTGGCCACCCGGCCCCCGACGGGAAACCGCGTTTCGTGCTCTCGATTCGCCCTGTCTCAAACCAGGTTGTTGTCGGATCGCGCGAGCAACTCGCCGTCGAGCAGATCGCCGGAGGCCGTTTCTCGTGGGCAGGCGAGCCCGGTATCGATCTCGCGGAACCCTTTGCCTGCGAGGTGCAGATTCGTGCCCACGCCGACCCCGTTCCTGCGACCGCAAGGCTCGTCCAGATCACCGAGCGCACCGAACTCACGAGAAAAGACGCGACCCACGAGGTCATCGTCGACGTTGATGAGCCGCTCCTCGGAGTAGCTCCGGGTCAGACCGCGGTGCTGTACATCGGCACTCGCGTGCTCGGCCAGTTCACGATTGACCGCTCTCGCTCGGCTGCAAACCCCTCGGGAGAGGGCGACGCGGCACCTGAAGATTCGCAAGCTGAGACACTGATGAAAGAGACTCATGGAGCCGCGTAGCGATGTACCGGGCTTTGCCGAGGCGCGTGCCGAGGCAGAGGAACTTGCCGAGCAGATCGAACGGTACCGTGCGAGCTACTACGACGGGGTAAGCGAGGTTTCGGACGCCGAGTTCGACGTTCTGTTTCGCAGGCTCGAGCATCTTGAGCAGGCATACCCAGAGCTGAGCGGGCAGGACAGCCCGACGAAGCGGGTTGGTGCACCGACGAACTCTGCGGGTTTTCCACCGCACGAGCACGCCGAACGGATGCTCAGCCTCGATAACGTCTTTTCAAACGACGAGCTTCGCGAGTGGTGCGAAAAGACCACGGCGCAGGCAGGACCCGTCGAGTGGCTTACCGAGCTCAAGATTGACGGGCTTGCGATCAGCCTCGCCTACCGAAACGGTGTGCTTGAATCGGCGGCAACGCGCGGCGACGGACGCGTGGGCGAGAACATCACCGAGAACATCGAGTGGGTGGGCGCGATTCCGAGACGCCTCCAGGGAGAATCGGTTCCCGAGTTCGTCGAGGTTCGAGGAGAGATTTTCCTGAGCCGCGAGAACTTTCTTGCGCTGAACGAACAGCAGCACGAATTTCAGGAGGCCTTCGAGCGAGACCAGCTCGCGCGAGGCAAGAAACCCGAAGAAATTCCCACACGCTTTCCCGAGTTTGCCAACGCGCGCAACACGGCTGCGGGCACGATCCGCCAAAAAGCCGAAAAGCGCAGCGAGGCCGAGCGCGAGATCATGCGAGCAAGGCTCGGTAGACTCTCGCTCTTTGTGCACGGCATTGGCGCCTGGGAGGGTGCCCCTGTCGCGACCCAGTCGGCCGTGTACGACCTCTGTGCTGCGTGGGGGCTGCCCGTTTCGCCATTCTCGCGCGTGCTCACGAGCGTCGCAGAGGTCATCGAGTTTGTTGATTATTACGGCGAACATCGACAAGAGGCTCCGCACGACATCGATGGCGCGGTAGTCAAGGTCAACGACTTCTCGGTACAGCGCGAGCTCGGCATGACGAGTAGGGCGCCACGTTGGGCGACTGCGGTGAAGTACCCCCCAGAAGAGGTGCACACGAAACTCGAGGCCATCAAAGTGGGGGTCGGGCGAACCGGGCGAGCAACACCGTATGCCGTCATGACGCCCGTGAAGGTCGCTGGCTCGACAGTGTCTCAGGCCACGCTGCATAACCAGGAGGTTGTCAAAGCGAAGGGTGTGCTCATCGGCGACACGGTGGTGCTGCGCAAGGCCGGTGACGTCATTCCCGAGATTCTCGGGGCCGTGGTCGAGCTGCGCGATGGCAGCGAAACGGTCTGGCACATGCCAGAATGCTGCCCAGAATGTGGCACGCCGTTGCGCGCGATGAAAGAGGGCGACATCGACCTTCGCTGTCCTAATGCTCAGGCATGTCCAGCGCAGGTGCAGGGAAGAGTTGAGCACATTGGCTCTCGCGGTGCACTTGACGTCGAAGAGCTTGGCGAGATTACCGCGGCAGCGCTCACGAGACCCGAGTCGCCTGAAACGCCACTGCTCGTGACCGAGGCAGGCCTTTTCGCACTGAATATCGACGATCTCGTGCCGATTGAGGTGCTCGTCAAAGACACCGAGACGGGCGAAGTAAAGCTTGACCCCGAGACTGGCGATCCGGTTCGCAGGGCGCCGTTTCAAAAGGTGACGCTGACGTACCCGCCTGGGGCCGAGGGGCTCACCGCAGCCGAGCGGCGTGCGCAGGGCGTTCGCAAAGATTTTCGTCAGGTAGAGCCCTCGAAAACCGCGGTTCGCCTGCTAGAAGAACTCGAAGCGGCGAAAACGAAGCCGCTCTGGCGCTTGTTGGTCTCGCTCAACATTAGGCATGTGGGGCCCGTTGCTGCCCGGTCGCTCGCTGACTGGTTTGGCTCGCTCACAGCGATTCGCGAGGCAACCGCCGACGAACTCGCACAGGCGCCCGGCGTCGGTTCAATCATCGCCGAGTCGCTCCTTGCTTGGTTCGAGGTCGACTGGCATCTCGAAATCGTTGATGCTTGGACAGCCGCGGGAGTGCGCTGGGAAACCCCGGGACATCCAGGGCCCGGCGCGGCCGAAGAGCCTGATGGCGTCTTGGCTGGCCTCACGGTTGTTGCAACAGGAAGCATCGAGGGTTTCACCCGCGACGGCGCGAAGGAAGCGATCGTTTCTGCCGGTGGCAAGGCTGCTGGTTCTGTCTCGAAGAAGACCGACTTCGTGGTTGCGGGCGAGGGAGCGGGGTCGAAGCTTGCGAAGGCCGAAGAACTCGGTATTCGAGTGCTGGATGCTGCTCAGTTTGTGACGCTACTCGAGTACGGGCCTGAGGGGCTTGATCGTTAACACTGCCCTTGTTGCAGGTCTGGGGCTGCTGTTTGTGGATAACTCCCGCGAGGCACTGCGAAACCTTAGGCTGAGTGTAAGGCCCGATGAGTGGAGGAGAGCCGATGCTACAAGAGCGTGAGCACGTGAGAACCGAATGGGCGCAGAGCGACCCGATTCTGCAGCACTATTACGACACCGAGTGGGGCATGCCGGTCACTGATGAGACCGGGGTTTTTGAGCGGCTCTGTCTCGAAGCATTTCAGAGCGGTCTCTCGTGGCTGACGATCCTCAAGCGACGCGATGGCTTTCGCGAGGCCTTTGACGGGTTTGACCCTGAGCGTATTGCGGGTTACACCGAGCGCGATATCGAACGGCTTCTTGGAGACAGCAGAATTATTCGGAATCAGCGCAAGGTAAGGGCTGCTGTGACGAACGCTCAGCAGACGCTTGAGCTGCGAGAACACTATGGCGGGGGTCTTCCAGAACTGGTGTGGTCGCACATGCCTGAACAATCGCCGGTTTTTGAGCAGAACGCCGAGGCTCCCACAACATCGGCAGAATCAGTTGCCCTCGCAAAGCGCCTCAAAGGCCACGGCTTTTCGATGGTTGGCCCGACCACGATGTTCGCGTTGATGTCGGCAATCGGGATCGTCGATCTGCATATTCAGGGCAGTTTTCGCAGGGGTTGTTCGGGTCTTTGGCGGGTTGACGGCACGCGCACCGAGCTCGAAGCGCCATTTCAGAGCTCTGCGGGCTGAAAAGGCGTAGAATAGGGTGGTTCGCTCCGACACTGACCAGGAGAAGTATGCCCGAGAAAAGCGCCGACCACGGCGTCATGAACGAAGAAGCTGTGCGGGGTCTCGCTCAGACCATGCAAATTGAACTCACCGACGAAGAGGCGACAGCCCTTGCTGCCGACCTCAGCGCAACTATTGCGTATGCCGAGCGGGTAGAGGGGTTTGCGAATCAAGAGGTAACCCCGATGAGCCACCCCATTCAAGACTTGAACGTGATGCGGCCCGATGAGGTGAAAGAGGTGCTCTCGCTCGATGAAGCTCTTGAGAACGCCCCTGAGGTGACCGATGGTATGTTCCGCGTTACATCAATCATGGGAGGCGAACAGTAAATGAGTGCACTGACGCAACTGACCGCCGCCGAGCTTGCTGAGAAGCTGCAAGCTCGTGAGGTCTCAGCTGAAGAAGCCACGAAGGCGCACCTTGACCGAATCGATGAGGTGAACGACCAGGTTGGCGCGTTCCTCGTCACGAACGATGAGGCTCTTGAGGCTGCCCGTGCCATCGACGCCCGCAGGGCCGGAGGTGAGAGCCTGCACGAACTCGCGGGTGTTCCCGTCGCGGTGAAAGACGTGCTCGTCACCACCGAGATGCCCACGACCGCATCTTCGGCAATTCTCAAGGGGTATCGCTCGCCCTTCGACGCGACGGTCGTGACCAAGGCCCGTGAAGCTGGCCTTGTGCTGCTCGGCAAGACCAACATGGACGAGTTCGCGATGGGCTCGACGACCGAAACCTCGGCGTACGGCAACACCCACAACCCGTGGAACCTTGACCGTGTACCTGGTGGCTCAGGCGGTGGATCGGCAGCAGCCGTGGCATCATTCATGGCCCCGTTGGCCTTCGGCAGTGACACGGGTGGCTCCATTCGCCAGCCCGCCTCGCTTACCGGAACCGTTGGCATGAAGCCGACCTATGGTGGCGTGAGTCGCTACGGCTCGATCGCCCTCGGCTCATCACTCGACCAGGTGGGCCCCTGCGCGCGAACCGTGCTCGACACCGCGCTCATGCACGACGTCATCGTCGGCTTCGATTCACACGAATCAACCTCGGCGAAGCGTGAGTGGCCCTCAATGGCCGCCGCAGCGCGTGAGGGTGCAACTGGTGAGTCGCTGAAGGGTCTGCGCATCGGCGTCGTATCGCAGTTTGCAACCGATGCCGTCGAGCCCGACGTTGCTCAGCACTTCGACGCAATGATTGCCGAAGCGAAGCAGCAGGGCGCCACGATCGTTGAGATCGACGCAGAAGCCCTTACCTACGGTGCGGCCGTGTACATGCTGCTCATGTCGGCAGAAGCCTCGAGTAACCTCGCAAAGTTTGACTCGGTTCGCTTCGGCCAGCGAGTGGTGCCCGAGGGGGCCGCAAACGTTGAAGACGTGATGAGCGCGAGCCGCGGTGCAGGCTTCGGCTACGAGGTGAAGCGGCGACTGCTGCTCGGCACCTATGCACTGTCTGCGGGCAACTTCGACCGCCTGTTCATTGGGGCGCAGCGGGTACGCGCGCAGATCACCGAGGCACTCGTCTCGGCATTTGCCAACGTCGACGTTATCGTCACCCCGACCTCGGCAACGACCGCCCAGCGCTTTGCGAACGAGCAGGTAAACCCCGATGCGGGGCTGCTGACCGACTCGATGCTCACCGCGGCGAACCTCTCGGGTATGCCAGCGCTTAGCGTTCCGGTTGGCGTCGCGCAAGACGGGCTGCCCGTTGGCCTGCAGGTCATCGCACCGACCTTTGAAGATGCGCGGGCGTACCGCGTGGGCGCTGCCTTTGAACACCTCGTCGCTGCTCGCGATGGGGCACCGTTCTGGCAGTCCATTCCAGCACTCTCAGGAAAGGCGAGCGCATAATGGCAAAAACCAAGCTCATGGACTTTGACAAGGCACTCGAACTGTTTGAGCCGGTCATCGGCCTCGAGGTGCACGTCGAGCTCAACACGAAGACCAAAATGTTCTCGACCGCTCCCAACACCTTTGGAGCAGAACCGAACACGAACCTCACCGCCGCCTGCCTCGGCCTTCCCGGCTCACTGCCGACGGTCAACGAAGAAGCGGTTCGCTACTCGATGAGTCTCGGCCTTGCGCTCGGGTGCGAGATTCGCGAGGTAACCGGCTTCGCGCGCAAGCACTACTTCTACCCAGACCTCGGGAAGAACTATCAGACCTCGCAGGCTGATGACCCGATTGCTTACGACGGCAGCGTCGAGATCGAGCTCGCCTCTGGCCGCGTGATCCACGTTCCCATCGAGCGCGCTCACATGGAAGAAGACGCTGGCAAGCTCAACCACATCGGTGGCGCTACTGGCCGCATTCAAGGAGCAGAGTACTCGCTGGTTGACTACAACCGCGCCGGCGTTCCGCTCGTTGAGATCGTCACGCGACCGATTTTCGGTGGCGAGGCAGACACTCCAGAGATCGCCGCTACATACGTGTCAACGATTCGTGACATCGTCGTAGCGCTCGGTATTTCAGACGCGCGCATGGAGCGGGGCAACATTCGATGCGACGCGAACGTGTCGCTGAGCGTGCGTGGCTCGGGCAAGCTCGGAACACGCACCGAGACGAAGAACGTGAACTCGCTGCGCTCAATCGAGCGCGCCGTGCGCTTCGAGATTCAGCGCCAGGCCGAACTGCTCAGCCGTGGAGTCGAGATCACACAGGAGACTCGTCACTGGCACGAAGACACCGGCGAGACCTCACCAGGCCGCCCGAAGTCAGACGCCGACGATTACCGGTACTTCCCAGACCCAGACATCGCGCCGCTGACCCCCTCTCGTGAACTCGTCGAAGAGCTGCGCGCAGCGCTTCCTGAGCACCCAACGCTTCGCCGGCGCAGGCTGCGCGACGCATGGGCATTCAGCCAGCTTGAGTTCCAGGACGTCGTCAACGCAGGCCTCATCGACGCGATCGAAGAGACCGTCTCGATCGGTGTAGCACCCCAGACCGCCCGTAAATGGTGGACTGGTGAGGTGGCCCGCATCGCGAAAGAGCAAAACGCTCAGCCGACCGACGTGATGACCCCCGAGCAGATCTCGCAGGTCGTGAAGCTGGTCGACGCTGGAACGCTCAACGATAAGCTCGCCCGCGAGGTCATTCAGCGAATGATCGACGGTGAAGGCTCGGCACAGGAGATCGTTGACGCGCAGGGTCTCGCAATCGTTTCTGACGAGGGCGCACTCGTTGCCGCCATCGACGAGGCGCTCGCGCAGCAGCCAGACGTGCTCGAGAAGATTCGCGACGGTAAGGTCCAGGCCGCCGGTGCCATCATCGGATCGGTGATGAAAGCGATGCGCGGGCAGGCAGACGCCGCACGCGTTCGTGAGCTCATCATGGAGCGGGCAGGCCAGTAGCCATCACCCCACAGGTCGACGCAGGAGGATCGAGGCGCGCTGTCGCCTCGATCCTCCACGTCGATATGGACTCCTTTTTCGTCTCGGTCGAGTTGCTCGATGCTCCTCACCTGCGGGGCAAACCGGTTGCTGTCGGTGGTGCAGCAAACCGTGGCGTCGTCGCGAGCGCCAGCTACGAGGCACGACGCTTCGGCGTCTCATCAGCAATGCCCGTTGCCAGGGCCAGACAGCTCTGCCCGCAACTGCACGTCATTACGCCCACCTTTGAGAAGTACCGGGCCGCATCACACGCGGTCATGGCCATCTTTCACGAGTTCACCCCGCTCGTTGAACCGCTCAGCATCGACGAGGCCTTTCTCGACGTGCAGGGAAGCATGAAACTCTTTGGCGAGCCCCGAGAGATCGCACAGCGCATTCGCGAACGCATCTACGCTGAAACCGGCCTTCCCGCATCAGTCGGCCTCGCGGCGACAAAGTTCGTCGCCAAACTCGCTTCGCAGAAAGCCAAACCCGACGGGCTGCTCGAGGTGCACCCGACACGCACCCTCGACTTTCTGCGCCCGCTCCCCATCGAAGCCATGTGGGGCGTCGGAAAGGCGACCGCTACGAAGCTTCGTTCCCGCGCGATCCACACCCTCGGCGATCTGGCCAGCGAACCCCTCGACTCGCTCGAACGCACCGTCGGCAAGGCCGCCGCGGCAAAACTGTATGCGCTCTCGCGCGGCGATGATCCACGGGTCATCGAAACGCATCGCGTTGAAAAAAGCATCGGGCAAGAGATCACCTTCGAAAGCGATATTCGCAGCCTGCCCGCGCTCGAGCGAGAGCTCTTGCGCATGAGCGAGAAAGTGGGGCAGCGGCTGCGCAGTCAGGGCGTCGTCGCACGAACCGTCTCGATCAAGCTGCGCTGGGCATCGTTTGAAACGGTCACGAGGTCACGAACGCTCGTCGAACCGAGCAACGTGACGCGCCGAATTCACCTCACCGCGCTTGAACTCCTGCGCGCCCTCGATCCAGACGGGCGGCCCGTGCGACTGCTCGGCGTTCGCGGAGAAGGGCTCATGCCCGAAGATGATGTCGTCGCGGGGCTGTGGAACGATGATGAGCGGCTGCGCTCACTCGACCAGACGGTCGACGAAGCGAAAGGGAAGTTCGGCTCGATGCTCGGCCCCGCGAGGTTGCTCGGCGGCGGGCGCGAAGAGCGGTAGCCTGGCTACTCTTCTTCGTCAGAGAACGACTCGAGCGCCGGCGCAAACCGCAGCAGCATATCGGTGAGCGTCGCGAGCCACTCGTAAATCACGAAGGTCTCTTCGTGCTCGCTCTGCTCCCGCAACTGCGAATACTCCTGCTCGGTTTCGATGCCAAGCCTTGCCGCGATCGAGAGGCGAAGCGCTGTGAGCGTGCGCACCCACGGCTCAAGCGTATCGGCCGTCAAGAAGAAAATCGTGCCCTCGGGATCTTCGCACGCGAGCAGTTCTTCGAGCTCGATGTGCTCGGGAACGCCGCCGCTGAGCGCCGTAGCAACGAGCAGCGCATCTTCAATCTTGCGGTTGAGCAGGCCCTGCTCGGTGACCTGCCGAAACTCGGCCGCGAGGCTCGGGTCAAGGTACGCGTTCGGCAAGAGCTTTGCGAGAGCCGGGTCGGCGGGGAGGCAATCGGTGCCGCCAATTTCATAGCTTGCAAGCAGCGGATCGGGATCGAGTGGGGTGCTGCTGTGTGACTGCAGAAGGCCGAGCAGCTGGCCCACGAGATTGCTGAGAATGATGCTCTCTTGTGGGTGCAGTTCGATCGTGATTTCGCCGACCTGCATGACGAGAATTTTCACGGCAGATGCCCCTCTCGCACGGTGGCCCAGAGCCCGTAGCCGTGGAGTGCCTCAACGTGCAGTTCCATCGACTCGCGCGACCCCTCAGCAACAATCGCGCTGCCCTCGCGGTGAACCTCGAGCATGAGTGATTCGGCGCGATCGAGCGAGTAGCCGAAGTGCTTGCGAAAGACGTAGGTGACGTATGACATGAGGTTCACCGGGTCATCCCACACAATGGTTTGCCACGGGGTTGACGGGAGTGCATCTTCACGAAGCTGCCTCTCGTGCTGTAACGAAGTGTCGGTCATCTAGCCCCACCCAAGCTCATGAATTCGGTTTTCGTCGAGCCCGTAAAAGTGGGCAATCTCGTGAACGAGGGTTACGCGAATCTCGCGCACGAGTTCGTCTCGGTCAGCGCAGTGCGCCAAGAGGGTCTCGCGAAAGAGAATGATGCGGTCTGGCTCTTCGCCGTACCCGTAGTCGCCGCGCTCTTGCAGTGAAAAGCCCTCGTACACGCCGAGCACCTCACTGCCATCGGCCGGGGCGTCTTCGACGAGAAAAATGACGTTGTCGAGTGCTTCGAGCATGTCGTCGGGCAAGGAATCGATACCCTGCGAGACGAGCTCTTCGAACTCTTCGATCGTCACCTCGTGCATGGCTTTACTTTACCCTGTGTCGGTGAGAACTGTGCCAGGCGCGGGGAAGCGAGTATGATCGAACACATGTTCGAATCAATGGGCCGTAATGAAACGTGCGGCATCGCTCTCGTGAGCGGGGTGCGGCAGGCGCCTCGCCGGGTGCCGCTGCGGGAAGCGTTTGAGGCGGTTCCTGCGGGGTGGCCGTCTGCGGCGCAAGACTATTACTCGGGTGAGATCGATCTTAACGAGCACCTCATTAGTGACCCCGCAGCAACCTACATCGTGCGCGTTGCGGGCGATTCGATGGTGGGCGCGGGTATCAGCGACGGTGACGAGCTCATCGTCGATCGTTCAAAAGAGCCGCAGTACGGCGACGTGGTTATCGCGATGCTCGACGGCGACCTCACCGTGAAGCGTTTGCAGCGAACCGAAGCCGGGGTCGTGCTGTGCGCCGCAAACCCTCGCTACCCAGATATTATCGTCGAAGAGCTCTCAGAGCTGCGCATCTGGGGCGTCGTGACGAGGTGCTTGCACCATGTCCGCTGAGGCAGACGTGACGCCTGACGAGAACGCTGGCGAAGGGCCGTACCGGCAGAGCATTGCCCTCGTCGACTGCGTGAGTTTTTTCGCCTCGTGTGAGCGCGTCTTTCACCCTGAGCTTGAGGGGCGCCCGGTGCTCGTGCTCTCGAATAATGACGGCTGCGTCGTTGCGATGTCGCACGAGGCTAAGGCCTACGGGATCCCGATGGGCATTCCCTGGTTTCAGTTGAGCGCGCGTGCCGCAAGACAGGGGCTTGTCGCGCGCTCCAGCAACTACGAGCTCTACGGCTCAATGTCTGCCAGGGTCATGAACATCATTGGGCGGCATGCGGCGTGGCAAGAGGTCTACAGCATCGACGAGGCCTTCATCGGGCTCAACGGTTCGCCCGCTGAGGTGACGCAGAAGTGTCGCAATCTCAAAAACGAGATTTACCGGCTCACGGGCATACCGGTGCGCGTCGGCATTGCCCCGACGAAGACGCTGGCAAAGCTCGCGATCATCGGCGCCAAAAAGAACGCTCGCTTTGACAACGTCTGCAATTTCAACGAGCACGACGCAGAGGGCGCCGACGCATTACTCGCTGAGGTCGAGGTGAGTGAACTGTGGGGCGTTGGCCGTAAGCTCACGAACAAACTGACCGCGAGGGGCATTCACACCGCGAAAGATCTGCGCGACTGCGACGCGGGCGAGATACGCAAGCGTTTCTCAGTGGTGCTGCAGCGAACCGTCTACGAACTGCGCGGCATTCGATGTATCGAACTCGCCGAGGCGCGGGAGTACAAAGACCAGCTCATCTTTTCACGCTCGTTCTCGCGTCCGGTCACGACGCCAGAAGAGATGCAGCAGGTGCTCTCGATCTACGCGCAGAAGGTTAGCGCACGGCTGCGTGCTGAGGGGCAGGTGGCCAAAACCATCTCAGCGTGGACGATGACCGCACACCACAACACGGCCGCGTGGCACTCGGCCCACGTCTCAGCAACGCTTGAGACGCACACGAGTGAGCCGATCCGCATCGCAAAAGCGGCGGCACCGCTGCTCCAGAAGATGCTCCCGGGAACGCGATATGTGCGTGCGGGCATCGTGCTCACCGATCTCGTGCACGAGGCGAGGCTCGCCCCGCTCGACCTGTTTGTGCCCGAGTTCGAGGGTCGAAAGATCGGCGTGACGCTCGACCGCATTCAGGAGCGCGTTGGCCCCGGCCTCATCGGGGTGGGGCGCGGTGGGCTGCAAAAGGCGCCGGTGTGGAACATGAGGCGCGACATGCTCTCGCCAAGAGCGACAACCCAGTGGAACGAGCTGCGTGTTGTGCGCGCCTCGTAGCCGCTACACTAAAACCTGCTGCGCAAGGGGGCGCGAGAACCACCTCAGAGAAAGGACACCCTTGAAACCGCTAACGCCGCTGCGCCGAACCATCGCCTTGATCGCTCTTGCGCTCGGCGGGTTTGGTATCGGGGTGACCGAGTTCGCCTCGATGGGCCTTTTGCCAAACATCGCGAGCGACCTCATTCCTGGGTTTGACGCGAACCCGCAGCAGGAGATTGCGCGGGCCGGAATCGTCATCACCGCGTACGCGCTCGGCGTGGTCATCGGTGCGCCACTCTTCGCGATTTTCGGGGCGAGAGCCTCGCACACGCGACTCACGTTTCTCTTGCTGGTGCTGTTTGTTGGCGGATCGCTGGCCTCTGCGGCGGCTCCCACGTTCGAGACCCTCGTGCTTTTTCGGGTGCTCGCGGGGCTTCCGCACGGCGCCTATTTCGGGGCGGCCTCGCTTATCGCGGCCCGCATCATGGGGCCTGGAAGCCAGGGCAAGGGGGTCGCGCTTGCGCTCTCCGGGCTGACGATCGCGAACGTCGTCGGGGTTCCGCTTGCGACCTGGCTTGGTCAGAGCCTCGGCTGGCGTTGGGCGTACGTGCTCGTGGCGGCCATCTTTGCGGCGACGCTCGCCCTCGCCCTCGCCTTCTTACCGCGGTACGCCGCGAACCCCGACCGCGACCCGCGCTCTGAGCTACGGGCCCTCGCGAACTACCGGCTGTGGATCATGATCGCCGTCGGCTCAATTGGCTTCGGCGGCTTCTTTGCCGTGTACTCGTACGTGTCAGAGGTCACCACGCGCATCACGGGGCTCGAGCCACCGGCGGTGCCGTGGGTACTCGCGGTCATGGGACTGGGCATGACGATTGGCAACCTCATCGGTGGCTGGGCGAGCGACCGGAACCTCGTGGGAACGATTGTCGTTGGCTTCGCGACCTTTGTCGCCTCGCTGCTCGTGTACACCTGGGTAGCGCCGAGCCCGGTCGGGCTCTTCGTGACGGTGTTCAGTATCGGCCTCACCGAAGCAATCTTGATTCCCTCGATTCAGGCGCGCATGATCCGCATCGCCGACGAGGCCGAGCTGCTCGGGGCTGCCGTGAACCACGCGGCGTTCAACGTGGGCAATGGCCTTGGGGCGTGGCTCGGCGGCGCAGTGATTGCCGCTGGCTTTGGTTATCTTGCGCCCGGCTGGGTCGGTATCGCACTCGCGCTCGTAGGTTTTGCGCTCGCGCTGCTGAGCGTTTACGTCGAGCGGCGAGATAAGGCCCGCTCGCGAAATACCGTGGGTATTCGGGTGGTCGGCGAGGCTTAAGGCTCGCTAGACTAACGTGCATGACGGCACGAGAGCGCATCAAGCAGGCCATCGCATGGGTGCTACAGTTGCGCCTCGTTCGGGCCGCGCTCACCTACAGTGAGCACCGCGGTGCGATGCTTGCCGACGCCATCACGTATCGTTCGTTGTTCGGTATCTTTGCCTCAGTGCTGCTCGGGTTTTCGCTCGTTGCGCTCTGGTTCGAGGGCAACGCCGAGGCCATGACGGCGCTCGGCGAGATGCTCGATAACCTGCTTCCCGGGATTACGAGTGTCATCGATATCACCCAGATTGAGGCGCCCACCGGGCTCACCATCTTGGGCATCGCCTCGCTTCTGGGTATCGCCTGGGCCGCAATCTCGGCGATCGCGAGCCTGCGTACGGCGTTGCTCGACCTCGGCGACACGCTTCGCGATGACCAGGGTGCCGTGTGGGGGTCGCTGCGCGACCTGCTCTTCGCCGTGGGGTTTGCGGTACTGCTCGTCTCGGCAACGGTGCTGAGCGCATTCAGCGGCGCCGGCATCGAGACACTCGCTTCGTGGCTTGGGCTCTCGACCGTGAGCACGCCCGTGGCGGTTATGACGCAGCTGGCGGGCATCGCGGTTGTCTTTATCGTCGACCTGTTCACCGTGGCGCTCATGTTCCGGCTCCTCGCTGACTTCACCGCGAGCTCAGCCGCGCTCTGGCAGGGAGCGCTCCTTGGCGCTGCCGGGCTCACGGTACTGCAAACGCTCTCGAGTCTTTTCGTGAAGGGGGCGACGTCGAACCCGCTGCTCGCCTCGTTTGCCGTGCTTATCGCGCTCTTGCTCTGGGTAAATCTTTCAGTGCAGGTGGTGCTCATCGCGAGCAGCTACATCATGGTCGCAACCCGCGATCATGCGGGCCACGGCGAATCTGGCGGGGCTCTCGTGCACACTTTTGCCGAGCGGCGACAGTTTCGGGCAGAGCAGCTCGTGGCAGCGGCCGAACGAGAACTGAATGCTGCGCAAGGGGCGGTTGCGGCCGAGCGCGAGCATGCTGAACCCGGCTATAGTCGCAAGTCTTAAAAGCTCTCGTGGGCTGCTCAGGGCGGTGGTTTCGGCTCACGCGGTATCATGGAGGGGTAACCCTATGCATGACTGCTCGCGGTCGCGAGCGAAAGGAACGTGTGTGCCCGGTGAATCTAGACGGCGAGGCCAAGGTGCTCGATTGCACCCATCAGCAGCACCCGAGGTGCGTCTGGTGGTGGTCTTGCGGTGAGTAAGAAAGATTCTCAGAGCCTCTTACCGTCTCTCGCCGACTACCGTGACGTGCCGCGCACCTGGAAAAATGACCTGCTCGCCGGTCTCACGGTCAGCATCGTCGCCCTGCCGCTTGCCCTCGCCTTCGGCGTGAGCTCTGGGGCCGGGGCCGAGAGCGGCATCGTGACCGCCATTATCGCGGGTATCGTTGCTGCCATTTTTGGCGGATCGCACGTGCAGGTCTCTGGTCCAACCGGTGCCATGGTGGTCGTTCTCGCTCCCATCATCGCGCTGCACGGAGCGGGTGCGCTCGCTCTCGTGTGCCTCATGGCCGGGGTGATCGTGATTCTCGCCGGTGTTTTTCGGCTGGGGCGAACGGTCGGCTACATTCCGTGGCCCGTGATCGAGGGCTTTACCCTCGGCATTGCCGTCATCATCTTCCTGCAGCAGGTGCCCACCGCAACCGGAACCGAGCCCGGCGAGAGCAATAATGCGGTCGTCTCGGCGGTGCAGTCGGCGATGTCGGCCGAAATGCCGAAGCTTGCGTGGTCGCTCGGCATCGTTGCGCTCGTCGTCGTCATCATGCTGGTGCTCTTGAAGCTCGCCCCGCAGTTTCCCGGCTCACTCATCGCGATCGTCGTGGCGACGCTGGTGACGAGCCTCTTCGGCCTGCCGGTCGACGTGATCGGCGAGCTGCCGAGCGGGCTTTCGGCGCCAACCCTGCCCGCCCTAGATCCGCACATGATGGGCGTGCTCATCGGGCCTGCCTTTGCCGTGGCTGCGCTTGCGGCCATCGAGTCGTTGCTTTCGGCACGCATCGCAGCCACGCTTACGAACAGCGGTTCGTTTAATGCCGACCGTGAGCTAGTGGGGCAGGGGCTCGCCTCGGTTGCTTCCGGCTTCTTTGGCGGCATGCCGGCAACCGGCGCTATTGCGCGCACCGCGGTGAACATTCGCGGTGGCGCCAAGACGCGCCTCGCGGCAATTGTGCACAGTGTGCTGTTGCTCGTGATCGTGCTCGTGGGCTCCGGCGTCGTCTCGCAGATTCCCCTCGCGGCCCTCGCCGGCGTGCTCATGGTGACGGCGTGCCGCATGGTCGCCCCCACGACGGTGCGTCTCGTGCTGCGCTCGACTCGCTCAGACGCGGTGATCTTCCTGCTCACCGCGATCATCACGATCAGCATCGACCTCATCTATGCCGTGCTCATCGGTATCGTCGCCGCGGGCTTCTTCTCACTGCGTCAGCTTGCCAAGACCAGTGGCGTCTACCGCGAGGAGCTTCCCGGCGAGCCCGTTGAGGGCGACGAACGCATCGCGGTGTTCCACCTCGAGGGCGCGCTCTTCTTTGGCGCTGCCGACCGACTACTTGAGCGAGCAGAGGCGCTTCGTGGTGTCGAAGTCGTCGTGGTGCGCATGGCAGAGCTGCAGTTTCTCGACGCGACGGGCGCTCAGGCCGCGACCGAGATGATCACGGGGCTCGAGCGTCGTGGCATCACCGTGCTCGTGAAGGGCGTGCAACCGCAGCACAGGGCGCTCGCTGAGCGTATCGGTATCTTCCGCTCCCTGCGCGACCAGGCGCACCTCTTCGATAACCTCGACGATGCGGTCGCTCACGCGCGCGACCACGTGGCGCGGGCCCGTGTCGAGCGGGAAGCTGAGGGCGGGGCGGGGTAGCGGGGGAACCACGGACACCAGTGAAGATCGACAAATCGCCGGTGGAGACATCGATGGTCTAGCCAGGCGCGTTACTGGTCATGACGTGGTTGGTGTGAGGCCGTGCGCGATCTCGCGGCCTCTACCAGCGCTGATATGATTGGGGTCCGTGCAGAAATCTGAGGAGGTGCTACTCGTGAACGAATTAACGATGGTGCTCCTCTGGGGAGTCACGGTCGGGCGATAGGTCGTCCGGGAGCGCCGCTTATCAGCAGTACTCCCGAAAGGCACGACCATGCACTTGACTTCTGAACAGATTCTCGACGAGGGCATCACCGAGCGTGAGTTCACCCTCGGTGACATCTCCGGCATCCTGTGGACGCCACCAGCCGCTTCCACGTCTGCGCCAGTTCCACTCATCCTGATGGGCCAACCCGGCGGCTTCGGGACGCGACAGATGTATCCCCGTCTGGTATCGCGGGCGCGTAGCGTCGCCGCACAAGGCTTCGCCTCGGCCACCATCGAATTGCCCGGGACTGGCAACCGACCCCCGCTACCCGGCGCCGAGCAAGCTCGAGCCGACCTTCTTCGTGCGATCTCAGCTGGGGAACGGCCTACGGAAAAGGTGATCAACCGACTGATACTTCCTCTCGTCGACAAAGCTGTGCCGGAGTGGCAAACCACGCTCGACGAGATCCTCGACCTTCCAGAAATTGCCCAACGAGTCGGATTCTCTGGCGGGGTGATCGCAGTTGGCACACGCCTCGCCGCCATCGATTCACGTATTGCGGCTGCGGGCCTCTTCGCCGGCAGCTACGTCCCACGAACGACCATGGAAGAGGCGCGTCGCGTTACGATTCCACTGCATGTTCTCCTCCAGTGGGATGACGAGGGGAACGATCGGGCGATGGCTCTCGACCTCTTCGACGCTTTCGCGTCGACCGAGAAGACGCTCTACGCCAACATGGGTGGTCATACAGGCGTCCCACCATTCGCGGGCGAAGATGCGGCGCGCTTCTTCGTCCGCCATCTCGCTGACGCTGTTGATTGAGGGGTGACAGCTCGGCAGGGCCGTAAGGGGAGCACACACGCGCAGGCCGGGCAGAAGCCGGCATACAAAGAACGAGGTGTGATTCTCGACTGGTTTAACAGCCGAGAATCACACCTCGTTTATCTGGGGTGGACGACGGGATTTGAACCCGCGACCACCGGCACCACAAGCCGGTGCTCTACCTACTGAGCTACGCCCACCATGTGCCGCTGAGAGCCTTGCGGCTCACGAAGCAACCTCATCATCATAGCCCACAACCGGGGGCTGGTTGCAAACTGAGCGGTCAGCGTGTCATGCCATCGATGAGGGGCGCGTAGTCGGCGATGGTTTTCTTCGCTTGCTCTTTGACCTCGTCTGAGCCGGGGCCCGGGGCCTTGACCATGACGGTGTCCCTGAAGAAAGCGAGCTCGCGAATTGATTCGGCGATGTCGGCGAGTGCGCGGTGGCCGCCGTGCTTTTCAGGGGCGCGGTAGAAGGTCGACGGGTACCAGCGACGCGAGAGCTCTTTGATGGTCGAAACGTCGACGCTGCGGTAGTGCATGCGTTCGTCGAAGACGGGCAGGTATTTGGCAATAAATCGGCGATCCATACCAATGGTGTTTCCGGCAACGAGGGGGCGTGAGCCTTCGCTCACGAGCCCGTTGACGTAGTCGAGCGCCTGCTGTTCGGCGACCTCGGCGGTGAGGCCCTGCTGCATTTCTTCGAGCAGGCCAGAGGTCGTGTGCATGTTGCGCACGAAGTCGTTCATGCCGGCGAGTGCCTCTTCGCCGGGGTTGATCACGACGGTGAATCCCTCGTGCAGCGGCGTGAGGTCAAAATCAGTCACGATGATGGCGAGCTCGCAGAGGCGATCGGTTTCGATCTCGAGCCCGGTCATTTCGCAATCGATCCACACGATCTGTTCTGCGGGGGTGTTCGACATGTCACATCTTTCTTCAGCGGATGGGTGGCCACTACCGAGTGTAGCCCCGTACTACACTTGCCTTATGGCAATTCTTCCCATCGTGATTTGCGGCGAGCCGGTTCTGCACCGTGTCGCCGAGCCCGTAACCGAGTTCGACGCGCAGCTGCGCACTCTCGTTGAAGACATGCAAGAGACGACGGTGGCCGCACCCGGTGTCGGCCTCGCTGCGCCGCAGGTTGGCGTGGGCAAGCGCATCTTTGTCTGGGATTACGACGATCAAGACGTCGCACCAGCCCAGGGGGTCGCTATTAACCCGGTGCTGTGGATCACTCCGTCGCAGCCCGGTCTGCCAGATGACGACGAGTTTGAGGGGTGCCTCTCATTTCCCGGTGAACGCTTTGGTCTGAGGCGTTCTGAGCGTGCGTTGTTGCGTGCGCAAGATCTCGACGGTGAATTCTTTGAGATCGAGGCGAGCGGTTGGTTCGCTCGCATCTTCCAGCACGAATACGACCATTTGAACGGTCTGTTGTACGTTGACCGTCTTGTGCACCCCGATAGCCGTGGTGCACAGAAGGCACAGCGCAAGAACGGCTGGGGTGTTCCTGGCCTGAGCTGGTTGCCTGGCGAAGATAACCTCGAGGGCTGAGCGAGTTCGACCTTTTGGTGCTTAGGCACTGACTGTGTCGAGGTACGGGGCAAGATAGCGCTCGATGAGCAGCCCCATCTCTTCTCGGAGCTCGGCTCCATTGGTTTCAACGTCGTGTGAGACGTCAAGCAGGTGCGTGACCGTTGCGACGATGATGAGGGCGATGCTGTGCGCGCGGGTCTCGGTGAGGTTTGCGCCGACCGAAACGAATACGCAGGCGAGCTCGTTCGCGGTGTTGTGGAGCATCTGATGCTCGATGTCCCAGAGCTCGGGTGATGATTGGAGGGCTCTTCTGATGGCCCTCGCGCCAGGCCTGGTTTCGCGCAGGTTGATGAGGGTTGTGAGTGTCTCCTGAATGAGCCCGCGCCAGTCGTCGGTGTCGCTGAGCCCCTTCAAGTGTTCGATCGACGAGATGAGGCGCTCCTGCTCAATGGTCTCGGCGATCTCTCTCACGACGGCAAATTTGTTGGGGTAGTAGCGGTACAGGGTTGCGACGTTAATGCCCGCTTTGTCTGCGATGATCTGCGTCGTGAGCCCCTCGAACCCTGATGCCTCGAGCAGTTCTGCTGTTGCTCGTTTGATTGACTCGACGGCGGCTTTGCCTCGCGCCTGCTGGGGTTCACGCCTCGGTGCGTGGGGTTTGTGGGTCATCCGGGTGGGGCTCCTTGGAAACAGCTACCGCTTCATTTCACCACGGCTTGACAACAATGTCCAACCGGTCAATACTGAAAGCTAAATAATTACTTACGTTTGGAGAATGCAGTGTCGCACAAGCCTGAAATGACCCTCGCTACCATCGCGCAGCACGTGGGCGAGACGTTCTTTACCTCTCCGTGGATGACGATTGACGAGCAACACCTCGCGCAGTTTGCTTACTCGACCTACCTCGATCCCGACCACGCTGATCTGACCGCGAGCAAGAACAATCCGCTCGGTAGTACCCTCGTCGATGGCTTCCTACTGACGAGCATGCTCACGATGTTCCACTTCAACAACAGCCCGGTGCGTGAGCCTGGTATCTATGGATTTAACTATGGGATGGATCGCGTTCGTTTTACGCACCCGGTTTTCGTCGGCGAAGAGCTGCGCTGCGTCGCAACGCTGGAGAAGGTTGACGAGCGACCAGACGGGCGTGTGCTCGTGACGACGAACAATGTTATTGAGCTCAAGCACACCGATAAGCCAGCCATGGTGGCAACGTGGGTGACCCTCTTTGCCACGCTCGACGGTACGAGCGAAGCGTAGGCGAGTGTTGTGACACTGAGTTTGCCTGAACTCACGAGCTACGCCGAGTACCTCGATCATTACGCGAGGGTACAGCCAGAGGCTGACGCCGTGTGGTGCGACGGCGTGATGCTGAGCTATGCGCAGCTCCATTCCCGGGTCGAGACCATGGCTGGCCAGCTCTATGCTGCGGGCCTTCGTGAGGGGCAACGCATTGCGGTGCTCTCGACGCCGCGAACCGAGTATCTCATCTCGTTGCTCGCTGCCATGAAGCTTGGCGCAGTGTGGCTTGGGCTGAACCCGCGCTACACCGAGCGCGAACTCGTGCACGTCGTGGGCGATTCGAAGCCATCGGTGATCCTTTCGCTCCCGAGTGTCGATGGCGAGGGGCTCGGTGAGCTCATTGGGCGTGTCGCCACGCAACTGAACGTCGAGCGTGTATTCTCGCTCACCGGGCAGGACGAGGCCGGCGTACTCGCGACGCTACCCGTGCCAGTACCCTTTACTCAGGTGGAACCAAAACCGATGTCTCCCGCGACCGTCGTGTATACCTCGGGAACGAGTGGCGCACCGAAAGGGGCTGTGCTCAGCCACAAGGGTCTTGTCTATGCTTCTCGGGTTGAGGCCGAGCTCTTTGGCACGCTGCGCCCACGTGTGCCCTGCAACCTGCCGATTAACCACGTTGCTTGCCTCGCAGACCTCACGGGTACGACGCTCGTTGCGGGCGGTATGCTTGCACTCTTCGAACGCTTTGATCCGGCAGAAATGCTCGCGAGCATCGAATCGCTTGGCATTACCAATCTCATGAACGTGCCTACGGTGCTCCATATGATCGCCATGCTCCCTGACTTTGAGACCCGCGACCTTTCGCAACTCAAGCACGTTGTATGGGGTGGGGCGGCTATGCCTGTCGAGTCGATGCGCAAATACCGAGACCGTGGCATCGAACTCATGAGTGTCTATGGCATGACCGAGACCGTCGCCTCGATTTCGATTACTCGCAGGGGAGCGAATGAAGAGGAGCTCGCGCACACGGTCGGTCAGCTTGACGGCGGTATGCGTGTGAGACTTGCCGACGAGAGCGATGAGCCGGTCGCGCACGGTGAGGAGGGCGAAGTGCAGGTACAGCACGAGGGGCTCTTTCTCGAGTACTTCGGGCAGCCGGAGGCCACCAAAGCCTCGTACACCGATGACGGCTGGTTTCGCACGGGCGACGTTGGCGTGCTGCGCGCCGACGGTAACCTCGTGCTCGTCGGTCGCCGATCAGACATGTTCAAGTCTGGTGGCTACAACATTTACCCTCGAGAGATCGAACAGGTCATCGAGTCGTTTCAGGGGGTCGCGCTTGCCGCGGTGATCGCACGAGCCGACGAGAAGTTTGGCGAGGTTGGGGTGGCCTACGTGACCGCGCAACCTGGGCACAGCATCGATCGCGATGCGCTCGAGACGCACTGCCGCGGGCAGCTCGCGAACTATAAGGTTCCCAAGCAGTTCACGATCGTTCGTGATCTGCCGCTCTTGCCGGTCGGCAAAGTCGACAAGCAGGCGCTCAAGCGCATGGCGCGCGAAACCCAGCCTGAATCTCAGGCAGTAACGCTCAATGGAGAGTAGAGAAAGCACATGACACACGGCACTGAGACCATGCAGGCCCATATCACGCAGGGAATGCGTAAGGCACGGGTTGCCCTCTTTATCGTCTTTTTTGCTCAGGGGCTTGGCTTCGGCTCGCTCTTTGCGCGCTTGCCGAGTATTAAGGAGCGCTTCGACCTCAGCGACACGACGCTCGCGATTTTGACGCTCGCGCTCCCGCTGCTCGCCGGTGTCGCCACACTCGTCACAGGGACGGTGGTGCAGCGATTGCACAGTGACATCGTGTTGCGCATCGCCATCATCGCCGAGTTTGCCGCCCTCGTCATTATCGGATTCGCCGATTCTTTCGCGATGCTCATTCCTGCCTGGGTGCTCATGGGCGTTGCTTTCGGCACGGTCGATGCAACGATGAACATGAAGGGCGTCGCACTCCAGACGAAATATCGGCGCAGTATCATGGTCGGCTTTTACGCGATCTATAGCGCAGCCGGTATTGTCGCCTCGCTCGCTGCTGCCGGTGCGGCCGCTGCTGGCCTTCCGCTCTGGGTGTTCTTCGGCGTCGAGGCGCTCGTGCTCTTGCCACTGTTGCTGATGACGGGTTCATCGCTCGTGAACACGAGAATCGTTGCCGAACGTCGCACTGAGTCGGGCGAGAACGCACTCGCCGTCAAGGTGCCCTGGCTTCCGGTTATCAGTATCGGTGTCGTCTTGACCTCGGCCTACTTCATTGAGTCGTCAGCCTCAAGCTGGGGGTCGGTATACGTGCACGACACCCTGAACTCGCCCGAGAGCGTCGCTGCACTCGCGTTTGGCGGGTATAGCGCGGCAATGCTTATCGGCAGGCTCAGCGCTGACTGGCTCATTCGCTCGTTTGGCGTCAAGCGCGTGATTCAGGTGTGTGCGCTCGTTGCCTTTGGCGGCATGGTGCTCGTCGTCATCGCGCCGGCCGCGCCCGTTGCTCTCATCGGCTTCGCGCTTGCCGGTGGCGGACTCTGTGTGATCGCGCCCTTGGCCTTTGCTGCGGCGGGCTCGCTCGATACAAGCGGGGTGGCGGTCGCGAGAGCAAACTCGTTCACCTACGTGGGCTTCTTGCTTGGCGCGGCGATCATCGGCCCGGTCGCCGACATGAGCTCGATGCGCATCGCATACCTCATCTCGGTGGTACTCGCGCTCGTCGTTGTTTTGAGCGCAAACAACATCGCAAGGCGAATCGCGCCGATTACCGACTAATCCGCGCAAAAGGTCTCGATTTGGTAACGGGAGACCGTACCCTATGGTCTGTGTATGAATTTTTCTCTCGAATTTCGTACAGATGCCACAGCCGCGCTACGAGGGCGTCACGCCCAGTGTGTACAGTATGCGAGGGCAATGTCAGAAAACAGAATAGGAACCCACATGAACCACGTTTCACCCGTACGTCGCACACTGCTTGCCGGTATGACGGTGGCGGTTACGGCGCTCGCGCTGACCGGCTGCTCGCTGCTTTCAGAGATCACCGGAGGCCCTGCTGCCGAACGTGACGCTGAAACGAATGAGGTCGTGACCGAGGGCAAAGCGTCTGCATTCAGCATGAACGTGGGTGACTGCTACAACGACCCCTCGTCTTCGGGGCAAATCTCTGACGTTCCCGCCGTGCCTTGCGGTGACGCTCACCAGAACGAGGTTGTCGCAATCATGATGATGGACGATGGCGAGTGGCCTGGCGCCGATGCGGTTTCAGAAACTGCAGACCAGATGTGCTTCGAGAAATTTGAAGAGTTCATCGGTGCTCCCTACGAAACTTCTGACATCGACTTCTTTGCGATTATGCCTTCAGAAGGCTCATGGAAAGAGATGAATGATCGTGAAGTAGTCTGCTCGGTCTACGATACGACCACAGAGACCGTAACCGGTTCGCTGAAGGGCGTTGCGCGCTAAACGTCTTGCGCAAGATAGACGAACGCCGCGGGGTAGAAATACCCGGCGGCGTTCGTCTTTGCTGAGTAGAGTAGCGCGCACCACATCCGGTTCCGCTTGAAGTTGCTTGTTTCCAAGGCCGCGGCTCAAACGTGACCGCCGGCAAGCTGGGAAGCGGAGCATAGGGAACCTGAGTCATGCAGAGGGCAGCTTGAGTATGGGGCGCTCATCGGTGAAAAGCGGCGACGCTGTGTTGCGAACCTTCGTGGTCGGTTTGAGCAGAGCGATACTCCCGCCAGAACCCGCTACCTCTGCAGCTCAGCTGCACGCTCGTTCTGGGCAACTCGAACCGCTTTCATGAGGGCGACAAAGAAGACGATCATGCCCGCCGTGAGGAGCATGTGCCCGAGCCCCGCGAGACCTGCGATCATGCTGTTCGACTGCTCGCCAAGAACCGTGAGGCTCCCGTGCCAGGTGAGCATGCCAGCGGTAAGCACGAGGCCCGCGTTGTAGAGCCACTGAAACGCGGTAAAGAGCTTCGGGCTTTGCGAGAGCGTGAAGGTTTTTTCGAGTACGAGCACGATGAGAAACATGAGAAACCCGAGCGTGAGCAGGTGCGTGTGTACGAGCCCGAGCTGGGTGGCCTCGCCCTCGGCGAAGTCGTTGAGCTTCGTGAACTCCCGGTAAAAGAGTCCCGAGCCAACCCCGACAATCATGTAGATGAGTGCGGTGCGAACGAGCGAAATCATGGTGACCTTTCTGGCGAGTGAGCCTCTGGCGCAGGTTTGGCCAGGAGGGGCGCGGGGCAGTGCTCGCGCGACACTCTCAAGTTCACCAGGGTCATGGGCTTTTGGCATCGCCCGTGTGCCCGGAACCCGCATCAACCATTTGGGTGATGCGGGGAAGGCTTCGGTGCTCTACGAAGTGCTTTCAGGCTGAACACCGAGCATTGCGTTCTCGGTGACCTCCATGAGCGCTGGGTGAATCCAGTACTGGCCACGGGTGAAGCGGTGGGCCGGGATGCCGAAGCTCATTGCCGAGATCACCGGCTGAATGAGGTTTGACGCCTGATATCCCATCGCGTGGGCGCCGAGAATGAGGCCGCTTTTGCGTTCTGCGATGACGGTGAAGAGGCCGCTCTGGTCTTCCATCGCCCAGCCGTAGGCCGTATCGCCGTATCGCTGTGTGTGGGTGACCACGGCTTCGGCACCGTATTGCTCGGTGGCCTGCTGAGAGGTGAGCCCGACCATGGCGATCTCGGGGTAGCTGAAGATCGCGGCGGGTACTGGCAGCTGCTCGTTGGCTTGCAGTTCAGTGGGGTTCTCAAGATTGTGCATGACGATGCGGGCCTCGTAGTTTGCCACGTGCTTGAGCTGGTGCGGTGAGCAGATGTCGCCGATCGCGTACACGCCCTCGACGGGGGTGCCACCGCGTACGACGCGCTGATACTCATCGACGATGAGTCGGCCGTCGTCGTGCATATCGAGTTTTGCTTCACGGGCACCAATGAGGTCGGTGTTTGGGGTGCGTCCGGTCGCCATGAGCACGGCGTCAGCTTCGAAACGTTCGCCGCCCGCGTGCACGATGAGCGTACCGTCGGTTGCGCGTTCGATGCGTTCGAGGGGGTGCTCAGTCACGACGTTCCAGTGCTCGCGCGCCTGCTCGTTGAACGCCCCGCGAATGCTTTCGTCAAGCTGGCTGAGCAGCTCTGGGCCGCGGATCACCTGGGTCACAGCGCTGCCAAGCCCTGAGAACACGCCGGCAAACTCGCACGCGATATAGCCGCCGCCCACGACCACGAGCCGTTCTGGCAGCGCCTCGAGTCGCATGATGGTGTCAGAGGTGTGCACCCCGTCGAGATCGATGCCCTCGACGTCAGGAAGCGCTGCCCGTGAACCAGCCGCGATAACCATCTGCCTGGCTTCGACTCGCGTGCCGTCGGGCGCGACGAAACCGTTCGTACCGTCGAGCGTGACGGCCTGCTCGATGAGCGTCACGTTTTCAAGCTCCTCGGCGCGATAGTGGCGTCCGCCAGCAGCGATGGCGTCGATACGCCCGAAAATGCGGTCGCGCATGCCTGGCCAGTCGATCTTGCCGACCTGCACCTCAACGCCGAGCCTTGACGCCTCTTCTGGGGTGCGCGCGAGCGTCGCTGGCCGCACGAACATCTTGGTCGGAATGCAGCCGACGTTGATGCAGGTGCCACCAAACACCCCCTTCTCGGCCATGACTACCGTGCGGTCATCCCAGAACGGGGTGATGAGGGTGTTGCCTGAACCGGTGCCAATAATCGCGAGATCTGCGGTGATGAAGTTGCTCATGTTCTCAGTCTGGCATACGCGTTTGAAGGGCCTGTGCAAGCGCTGAATACGGCTTGAAGCGGTGCGAAATGGCGCTTACCCTGGAAGCACACGAACCACGAAACGAACGAAACCTGAACCGAACGAGACGGGGGAGCGTGACACCCATGGCTGAACCACAGCTCAAAGATGAAGAGCTCTACGAGCGCCTGCGCGAAGAGGGCGCTTCGAAAGAGAAGGCAGCTCGTATCTCAAACGTTGCAGCGCGTGACGGCAGAGGTGCCGTAGGCAAGCGGGGCGGCGAGGCCGAAGACTACGAAGAGCGCACTGTGCCCGAGCTGCGAAGCCGGGCGAAGCAGCTCGGGCTGAGCGGGTACTCGAACTTGCGCAAGGCCGAGCTCATACGCCTCTTGCGCAGCCACTAGTCGCGTCTAATGACCGCGCCTGGCAGCATCGGCTCGCTTGGTACGTTTCGTTGCCTCGGCGCTCCACGGGTCTTCGGGCCAGGGGTGCTTCGGGTAGCGCCCGCGCATCTCTTTGCGCACGTCCTGGTACGGTCCGTTCCAGAACGACGAGAGGTCGTCGGTCACCGCGAGCGGCTTGCGCGCTGGTGAGAGCAGGTGAAAGAGAATCGCCACCCGCCCGCCGACGAGCCTGGGTGAACGCTCAAGGCCAAAGAGCTCTTGCAGTTTGACGGCGACGACCGGAGGCCCGTCGTCCAACGGATAGTCGATGCGCACGCGCGAGCCAGACGGAACGGCGAGCGCGGCGGGAGCGAGCGCGTCGAGCTGTGCGGCTTCTGGCCATGGCAGGAGCCTGCGAAGCGCGGCTTCGATGTCGATCGAGGTGAGCGATGCGCCGGGGGTCAGAGCCTCGAGGTCGGGCATGAGCCACTCGGTCGCCGAGTGTAAGAGCGAGGCCTCGTCGACTGCGGGCCAGGGGCTGCCGAGCTCGCGGTGCAGAATCGCGAGCCTGCCGCGAAGTGCCTTCGCGTCTTCGCTCCAGTCGAGCACCTGCAGCCCGTTTTCGGTCACGTGCGAGAGGAGAGCGCCAGCCGTGTCGGCGGCGGTTGCCTTCACCGGTTGCGATGAGAGGCGGATCGCGCCGAGCAACCGCTCCTCCCGCACCCGTACTCGCCCATCATCGATTGTCGCCTTGCGCTGCTCGGCGAGGAGTGCGGCCGAGAGAGTTAATGCGAGTTGCTCGGTGAGTGGCGCCGCGAGGCGAATCACGGCCCCGGTGCCATCGGCCACGCGGCCTTCGGCTCGTTGGACCTCGTGCACTGCGATCCACTCGTGTTCGCGAAGCGGCGAGTTCTCGGGAAGCGCGGCGCGCGATCCGCTCGCGAAAAGGTAGCTGCGGGAGTGGGGTGCTGTGCGCCGCGCGACCCACTCGGGCCGCGCGAGGGCGATGATTGCCGCGACCTCAGTATCGGCGTCTGGGCTGGCGCCGCCGGGGGCGGGCGCAGGGTGTTCACGTGCGATGGCTTCGAGCCTGCGCACCTCGCGTTTCCAGCTTCGGGCGCCCGGGTGTGCGCCAGAGCGGAGGTCGCGCAGCAGCTTGCCCGCGTCGGTGCTCGCCTCTCGGTGCCCACCCGCGATCGCTGCGATGACCTCTGCGGCGCGCTGCGGCGACCCGGTGAGACCGGCCCCCGCGAGCAGGGCCCGGGCCTCACGCGCTCCAACGGGAAGGAGGGCGATTCGGGAGCCCTCTGGGGTGATATCGCCCGTCTCGGTGATGAGCCCGAGTGTCAGGAGCGTACGCTCGGCCCTGGCGAGCGCCGCGGTCGGTGGGGCCGTGATGAGTGGAAGGTCTGGCGAACCCCAGGCTGCGAGCAGCAGCGCAGCGTCGGTGAGATCGGCCGAGAGTATCTCGGGTTGAGCGTGGGCGGGCATGTGTGCGAATTCTTGCTCTGAGAACGCCCGTACCGCGCGGCCGGGCCCGAGGCGGGCGGCACGGCCCGCACGTTGCTCGGCGCTCGAACGAGAGGCGCTCACGGTCACAAGACCCGTCATGTCGCGGCCCGCGTCGCGCCGCACCTCTCGAGAGAGACCAGAGTCGACAACGAGGTGAATGCCTGGCACCGTCAGCGAGCTCTCGGCGAGCGCTGTGCTCACGACGATACGAGGGCGCTCTCCTGGTGCGCGGCCGCGAACGGCCTGGTCTTGGTGCCGTGCACCGAGCTGACCGTGCAGCATGAGCACGTCACTCTCGTGCTGAAGGGCCTCGATGCGCCGCGCGACGCCCTCAACCTCGCGGGCTCCGGGAACGAACACGAGGGCGTCAGAGCCATGGGCTTGATGCTCTGCGACGGCGACGCGCGCGAGGTGGTCGAGGTAGTCGTTCGTGACGCCACGGTGGTCGAGTCTCGGGCCTGAGTGTGGGCGGTGCGTGACCGTCAGGGGGTGAAGCGCCGAGGGAATATCGACAACCTCGGCCTCGATGACCTTGGCGACCTGCCCGGCATCGAGCGTGGCCGACATTGCGACGACCGTGAGATCGTCACGCAACTGTCGCACCTCGGCGATCAGGCCCAGCAAGAGATCGCCGTCGAGTGAGCGCTCATGCACCTCATCGAGCACCACGGCGGCGACGCCATCGAGTGCTGGGTCACTGATGAGGCGCCGCAGGAGCACGCCGGGGGTAACGACCTCGATGCGGGTATCTGGCCCGACGCGACGCTCGCCCCGTACGGTGAAGCCCACGGTCTCGCCGACATCGCTGCGATCAAGCGACGCGATGCGGTGCGCGGCGGCACGCACCGCGACTCGGCGTGGCTGGGTAACGATGGTCGTACCGCGCCCCGCAACCGCGTTTGCCGTGAGCGGAGGAACGAAGGTGGTTTTGCCGGTTCCTGGCGGTGCGGTGACCACGAGCGAGGCGGTCGCGAGCCCCGCGGTGAGGGCAGCTTCGTGCTGGGCTACGGGAAGCCCTGAGCCGATGCGTTCGAGGTCAAAAAGATGCACCTCAGTAGGCTAACAGCCCCCAAGACTGCTAGATCGAGGCGCCCAGCATGGGCACGAGCGACACCAACAACAGGATGGACATTCCGACGTTGATCGCCCGAAGCGCTCGGGGCGAGCTGAACCACCTGCGCAAGAGCGCTCCGAACATAGCCCAGACACTCACGCAGGGTGCGTTGACCGCCGCGTACACGAGTGCGATGAGCGTAATGCGGGCGATGCTCGGCTCGCCCGGAGCGAAGTTTGCGATCGCGCCGACGGCCATGACCCAGGTTTTGGGGTTTACCCACTGGAACGCAGCGGCGCCGAGAAACGAGAGGGGCTTTGCGCCGGCTCTGCCCTCAGCGGGAGCTCCCGAACGGGCGATCTTGACCGCGAGCCACACCAAGTAGACCGCGCCCAGGATTTTGACGATGGAGTAGGCGGGAGGGAACGCGATGAATACCCCAGCGAGCCCAACGCCCACGGCCCACACCATGACGCCGAAACCAATGGTGATACCCGCGAGGTGGGGCAGGGTGCGTGCGATGCCGTGGGTCATGCCCGATGAGAGCAGCATGAGGTTATTGGGTCCTGGCGTGATCGAGGTGACGAAGGCGTATACGGCAAGCGCGAGTAAGGTTTCGACGGTCATGGCACCTCAGGTTTCTTGTGAATTCGTTTACTGTGGCACTGTTTTCGATACACTCAGGAGTGTCCTATGACACTTTGAGGCGGGGAGGCCCGGGCATGTCGAGTCGATCACCGTGGCAGCCGCGTCTCTCAGAACCAAGCCATGGCAGTGTGTATGAGCGGCTCGCCCAGGCCATGCGCGAGAGCATCGCGGCGAGGGAGCTCGCACCGGGTGATCGCATGCCCTCGCACCGCGAGATCGCAACGCATCTCGGCATTGCGACAGCGACGGTTTCAAAGGCCTTCTCGAGACTCATTGACGAGGGGCACTTAAGCGCCGTGCACGGCAGCGGAACCTTCGTGAGTGACTTCGCCCAGCCTTCCCAGCGAGACGCGGTCATTGACCTCTCGATGAATGTCCCGCCGCCGAATCTCGGCATAGGGCTACTCTCACGAAGTCTCGCGCGCATTCCGCAGGCGTTCACGGGGCAGTCGCTCGCACGGTACACCGACGTCGCGGGGCATGAGCGCCACCGGGAGGCCTTTGCGCACTGGCTCACGTGGCAGGGCGTGCAGGCTTCACGCGACACGGTGCTGCTGAGTCACGGTGCGCAGCACGCCATTTCGCTCGCGCTCCTGGCGGCCTCGGGGCCCGGCGCAACCGTCTGCACCGAGGCGGTGACCTACTCGGGGGCGCTCACTGCGATGCGGCTCAATCGTCAGATTGTCCAGCCGATCCCCGTCGATCGGTACGGCATGCTCCCCGCCGAGCTCGACCGGGCGCTCGGGGCAGCCGTGCGCACCACGCAAGCCCGGCCGATCGTGTACGTCACCCCGACGCTGCATAACCCCACGGGCGCGACGATGAGCCCGGCGAGAAGAGCCGAGATCGTGCGGGTGTGCCGGGAGCACGATGCCGCGATTATCGAAGACGACGTCTACTCGCTCTTTCGCCCGCGTGGCACGGTGCCGCTACAGAGCCTCGCGCCAGAGCGCACCTGGTACGTCAACAGCTTTTCGAAGAGTCTGAGCCCGAGCCTCCGCCTCGGTGTGCTCGTCATTCCAAAGGGAGAAGGGGAGCAGGTTCGTCTGGGGCTCGAGGCCAGCACGGCCGCCGTGAGCCCCATCATCGCCGAGCTCGTTGCGGGGTGGATCGCCGACGGGACCGTCGGCAACGTTGGCCTCGCCATGAGAGCCGAGGCCGAAGAACGGTTGCAGGTCGCCAAGAGACTGACTGGGAACCATATCGAACGGTTGCCGGAATCGGGCTTTCACGTGTGGCTGCCGATGGTACGTGCGAGCGCCCAGGGGGTGCTCGTCGAGGCGGCCAGGGCGGGCGTGCTTGTCACCGCACCCAGCACGCTCGAAGTCGAGCACCAGCCAGAGCATTCAGGGATTCGCCTGTGCCTCGGGGCTGCTTCTCCTGAGCAACTCGAGCGGGCGCTCCAAACACTCGCCACGGTGCTTGCCCGAACTCTCCCGGTATAACCAAAGGGCGGGGCCAGCCGAAGCTGACCCCGCCCTGCGTCTTGCGTGGGGAAGTGCTCTTTACGGAGCCGGATTGATGATGCGGCCCCAGGTGCTCTTGTTGCCCCAGATGTTCTGCCTGAGTCCCTCGAGCTGCAAGATCTGGCTGTGGTCAACGAAGAGGTTGCACTCGTTGCCGTAGTTCTTGATGTACCACTCGAAGACGGGGCCATCGGCCGCCTCAAACATCACGTTCTCGAGACCGAGACCGTTGATGATCGACGCCGCAGCGCCAGTGTCCCATTCGGTCACGTTCTCGGTGATGCCCTCCGACTCGATCATGATGATCGAGGCGCCGGCCTCGAGGGCCTTCTGGCCGCGGTCGATGAGGTCACCGATGTCTTTCTTGCCCTCGGCGGCAAGCTCTGCCTCGCCCGAGTCGCCGCCCGAACCGATCTGCAGGCCGAGCTCTGGCTTCGCCTTGAGCCCCGCCTTCACGACCTTCTCGACGAGCCGCTGCAGGCCCGAGGTGTTGAGCATGATGAAGCCGGTCGAAATCTCGATGACGTCGAAGCCGACCTCCTTCGCCTCCTTGAGGTAATGATCGACGGCGTCGTCGCCATAGCGCAGAACGGTCTCGATCCACCCACCTGAGGAGACGTAGGCGTTGTTCTCGTGAGCGATGTCGCTAAACGCGCGCACCTGCTCGCTCGGGACGAGCGAGAACGATCCGCCTGCCCACTTGATGCCGTCGACCCACTGCCCGGCGACGTCAAACACGTCGTGCAGATGGCGGGTGCCGAAGGTCGAGTAGTAGGGGGCGCGCACCTCGGTCATGCCGAAGCTGCGTGGCTTCTGCGGGCGGTAGGCGCGGGGAATGAAGTTGAATGATACGTCGTGCGGTACTGCATTACTCATGATGAGCTCCTTATCATTGGGGTTGGTCTGTGATGGTTTTGGTGGCTATGCGCGCGAGCGAGAGACCCGGGCGAGCGCTTCTGTGAGCTCTGCGACCCGGTGGTGCTCGAGGTTGTGCACGAGCGCAGCGATCTCGTCGCGCAGGCTCGCGTCGGCAAAGGGCGTCGTGAGCGCATCGAACTTGGCCCGCGCCGCCGCCCAGTCGAGCGGGTTGTCATGAAAACCGTGGTAGCTGTCCTGTGACGAACGGAACACGGTTCCATCGGCGAGTTCGACCTCGAGGTCGGCGGGCATGTGCTGTGGGAACCGATCTGAGAACTCCTGCGTCGGGGTGATCTTGACCCTCGTCATGAGGCTCTGCACGTCGGCCGCGATAATGCGTTCTGCGTCGTACTGCTCGGGGTTCAGTTGACCGTCGAGCAGCACCACGGCGATCATCCACGGCAGCGAGTGATCGGCCTCTTCTTTCGTGCGCACGAGCTGCTTGTCGCCCTCTTCGCCGCCGCCAATGATCGAGTAGGCGACGTCGAAGGTGGTGAGCCGCACCCGCTCGATCGCGTGAGCATTGAAGCCGTCTTGGCGCCGAATATCCTGCGCCGCGTCGAGTGCCGACTGCGAGTGGATCTCGGCGTTGTGCTTCTTGATAATGGTGCGCTTGACGCTCTCAAGGTCTTCCTTGGACCAGTCGATCGAGAAGGGGCCAGCAATCGAGTCTTTGAAGCCCTTGTTGCCCTCGAAGACCTGCTCGGGGCCCGTGATGCCGCGGCTCGCGAGGAGCGCCGCAAAGGTGCCTTCTTTTGACACGTGCGGGTAGGCGAGGCCCTTCCAGTGGCTGAGGTTGCCGGTGCGAGTGACGCGCAGGGCGACGTTTGCGGTGCCGGCTATTGCGACCGCGTTGGCGATCTGCTCAGCGGGCAGGCGCATTGCCTTCGCCGCTGCTGCGGCCGCCGCAAAGGCGCCCTGCGTGGTGTGGTCGAAGCCCTTGGCGCGAACCGGCGCTTCGTCAGAGAGGCGCGTGTGCACCTGGTAGGCGACGGCGAACGCGGTGAGAAACTCGGCGCCGGTCGCGTCGACACTCTCGGCCGCGGCGAGAACCGCACCAAGGTTGTCGGAAGGGTGGTTCGTTTCGCCCTTCGCGAGGTACGAGTCCATGAAGTCGAGGTAGCGGCTGAGTGCGCTATTGAAAAACGCGGCACGCTCTGGGCTCGTTTTACCACCGCCGATGAGGGTTGCGCTTGGCGTGCCCCCAAGGTCGTTGAGCAGGCCGCGAATCGCGACGATGGGCTCGGCATCGAGTGCGCCGATAGCGACCGCGAGAGTGTCGAGCACGCGAATCTTCAGCTGTTCGAGCGCTTCGCTGCTCATTTCGGTGAGGCTCGCGGCCTCGACGTATCGGGCAAGTTGGCTGACTTCAGTCATAGCAAAACTCCTATCATCTGATGTGACTTAGGTAACCCTAATGTCTCATGAAAGTATCTCGACGTCAAGATACTTTTGCTCAGTATTCAGACTCTACTCAGAGTCGTTCGTCGAGAGTAGGGGTGGTTGCCGGCGGCTATTTATCTGGCAAGCAGAAGTGATCACGGGCAATCCTGGCAATTCACTGTGCGTTCATCTGATGTGGGTAATCATTGCCTAACCTTGAGGGTATGCAGTGCAACCATCGCGACCATTCCCTTCACCCCTACGACGAGACCGAGCAACTCGCCTGCGTTCTCGCGGCAGGCGATATCGGCGACCTCGAGGGCCTCAAGCGATGGTGCGCCTCACTGCCAGAGCACACGTACGGTCAAATCTTTATCGAGGTCTTTACCGAGTACCAGATTGAGCACTTCAAGACCCCCGAACACGTGGGATTGACGTGGATCTGCCGAGAGCAACTACGCCCAAGCACGAGGCCGGGCATTGGCATTCCCCGGTGCCAAGCGCTCTCTGAAGCGATTGAGGCCTGGCTTGATGAGTGGATTCGAGCCGACCCGGGCCTGTGGCACTACTCGTTGTGGATGGGGGCTCGCTCAAGCTCGATCATGCGCAGCTACTGGATGAAGCTCGAGAGCGAGCTCAGCGAACTCTGGTCGCATCAGATCGGCTCGTAGCCCACACGAGCAAACACCCGCTCGCACCCCGGTGACCCACGCGCCGGGGTGCGTTTTCTGACGACTCTGCCGAGTCATCACCTCAAGAAAGGTACCTGTGAAGCGCAATCACACTGAATGGAACGGCGGCCTGCAAACCGAGGCCGTGCAACTGTTGGACGAGGGCGGACGGATCGTCGTGTGCCCCACGAAGGTGGGCTACATTATTCTCACCGCCGACCGTGCGGGGCTCGACCGAAAGTTTGCGGTCAAGCAGCGTGCCCTCACGAAGCCCGGCGTTGTTCTTTGCGGATCAATGGACCAGTTGCGTTCGCTCGCGAAGCTCAGCCCCGAGATCGAGCGGTTTTATGAGACCCACTGGGAGCAGGACGTGCTCATGGGGTGCATCTTGCCCTGGTCAGAGGAGGGCAAGCAGTTCTTGCCGAAGGACGGCTCTGAAGAGCTCGTGACCGACGAACGCGGCACGAGCTGTTTCATCATTCGCTTCGGGCGGCCCGGCGAGTACATCGCCAAAGAACTCTGGGATCGCGAGAAGAAGCTCACCTTCGCGAGCTCGGCGAACCCGTCGGGCAAGGGTAATCGCGGCGTGATCGAGGGCATCGGCGAGGCGATCGACACTGAAGCCGATCTCGTCATTGAGGGCGACGACTACGTTCGTTCGATCCAGCCAAACGCGACCCCAGAGACCCGGTACGAGCAGGGCGTCATGGTGTCATTTGTTGATGCCTCGGGCGCTCTCGTTCCCGAGCAGGGAAGTGAGCGTTCGGTGACTCTCGCGCCCACGGTGATCCGCAAAGGGATCGACATCGACAAGATTATGATGAACCTCTCGCAGCAGTTCAACACCTGGGACTATCGCCACGGCGAATACTACTGATCGGTCACACGGGCGCTAGCAGAGGGGGGCCTCGACGCGCCAGAAGCCGTCGGGGCTGCCCTGCGGCGTGAGCGGTTGAAGCCATTCGGTGACGACTTCGAGTACCGCCTCTTCAAACTCGTCGCGGCTCCAGGCTCTCGGTCGTGGCGGCACATCGGGTTGCCAGTCGTACTCGCCCCACTCAACGCCGAAGAGGTTGCGTTCGTCGTCGAACGTGCGGTCAAGCGTGAACGCGTCGCGGCCCTCGAACGTGGCCCACACGTCGAATGGGCCCTCACCGTCTTGACCGACAAAGACGGTGACGGTGATGCCGTCGATGCCCACGCCCTCTGTAGTTGCAGCTCGGTATAAGCGATCGAGCACCTCGGCAACCCGCCGACTGGTTTTGGTCAGGTGCGGCCACACGGCATCGCGGTAGTCGTTGGGATTCACCACACCAGAGTAGTGCGCCCCTCGCGCGTTTCGCTAGGCGCGCTTCGAATCAGGAATGAACCGCTGCTTGGGCTGGCGGTGTGCTTCCGTCTGTGTTGCCGGTACGGGGCCAGCGTTGGTGGGTGCAACGGCGAGGATCCCGAGCGCGAGCGCAATAACGGCGAGGCCGACCCAGCCAGAGGCCGTGAGCCGTTCACCAACGATGACGACCGCGAGAACCGCCGCGATTGCGGGCTCGGTGAGAGTGACCGTGGTCGCGGTGCTTGCGCTGATGCGAACCAGCCCGTACCCAAAGAGAAGGTAGCCAAGAAACATAGGAACCATCGCCATGTAGGCCGCCACGAAGAACGCCTCACGCGTTTCGATGAGTGGAGCGCCGGTCGCGATGAGCACCGGCATGAGCATGAGCCCTCCGAGGCCGAACACTGACCCCATCGATGCGGCGCGCCCGATGCCCTCGTCCATGAGGCGACGGGTGGCCCACGAGTATGTGGCGTACGAGGCGCCCGCGATGAGCCCTAGGAGAATGCCGCCCATCGTGGCAACGCCAGACGCCGCTGGTTCGCTCAGTTTGGCGAGGCACAGCAGCGTACTCCCGGTAATGCCGAGGCCCGCGGCAAGTGACCACCACCGGCTGAGCTGTCGGTCTTCGACGAGACGCTCAAGCAGGCCAGAGGCCAGGGGCGCCGAGGCGAGCGAGACGACCGAGCCGATAGCCACGCCTGCGACATGCATTGAACTGTAGAAGGCAAGCGGATATATCGCCACGGCAGCCCCGCCAAGCGCCACCAGCCCGGCCTTCGGCTTGAGCGCGGGCCAAGCCCTATGCAGTGAGGGAATGGCAATGACGGCCTGCATGAGCCCGCCGATACCGAGGGCGGCAGCCCCGATCGCTAGCGGGCCAGCCGTGGGGGCAAACGTGGCGGCGGTGCCGGTTGTGCCCCAGAGGAACGACGCGATGGTAATGGCCACAATCGCGCTGAGGCGGCCGCCGCGGTTCATTGACCCGCCAGCATCTGCTCAGCGAGGCGACGTGCTCGAATGAGTTTGTCGGTGCTGCCCTCGAGGCCAGCCCGCGTCATTGCACCCTCAAGAAGAAAGGCGCAATGCTCGGCTGCATCGCTGGCATCTGGGTGCTCAAGCGCGTTCAAATGCTCGACGAGGATCGATTCGACCTGCTCTTTGTGGCGTCTCACGGCTTCTCTCCCTGCGGCGTCGACCGGAAGCTCTGCGGCGGCGTTCAGTAGGCCGCAGCCGCGGAAGCCGTGCACGCTGCCCGACTCGGCGTGATCAATGTACGCATCAAAGACCGCGAGCAACCTCTCGGCAGGGGTGCGAGCCTTTGAGAGCCGCGCCTCATACAGCTCAAGCCATTCATCATGGCGTGCGTCAATATAGGCGAGCATCAGCTCCTCTTTTGAAGAGAAGTTGTTGTAAAGGCTTTTGCGGGCAACCCCGGCCTCTGCGGTAATCGCATCGATCCCGGTTGTGTTCATGCCGTTGGCGTAGAACAGTCTGCCTGCGGCCTGCATGAGTTTCTCGCGTGCCGGTGTCGTGGTCGTTCGATGAGTGTTCATGACCCTCCCTGTAGGTAGACCAGTCTACCTACATTGCGGATCGAGACGCCAGCCTTCTCGTGCGATTGGCGATTGGCGGTGGGCGCGTTGGTCGCCCTTCTTGGGGCTCGGATGTTCGATGCTTGCCGGGGGAATGGCGTGGGTTGCTACTCGGGCTTGCGTTTGCGAAAAAGCCATCGGCGCCCGCTTGTGTGTGCGCGGTCACTGTCGCCGGTGTCTTTGGCGGCCTTCAGGGCCTGCTCGGCGCGATGCTCTTTTCGGGTGGCCCAAGCAATGACGGTGTCTTCAACGTCTCGAAGCATCGTGGTCAGGGGAGGCCCCGCTGGTAATTGGTAGCGAGCCCAGATGACGTGCTCGTTAAAGGCTTCGATTTCTCGGCGCACTTCGTGTTCGTTGAGGAGGCGGTCAAGTTTATCGTCGAGCGCGGCGTCTTCGTTACGGAGCTGCACTGACGGCGGCAGCATGACGAGCCCCTCCCGCCTTGCGAGGCGCTTGAGCCACCAGTCTGGGTCGTGGCTGTCTGAAACATCGATGGGTTTGCCGGCCCCGGGGAGGTTGTCGAACTCGCCTCGTTCGATGGCCTTGCGAATCTGCATGTCTGCGATGAGGGCGATCATCGTCTCAGTGTCAAAGGCGAATGCTGCGGGGTTGAAGAAGATGCTCGGGAGTTCGTGCTCGGTCATTGGAACTCCTTCCTCGCTCTTTCCAATACAGGTGTATTATTACATGGATAATGCAGAGGAGTCCAGGTGCCAAAACCGGTTAATCATCATGCGCGGCGTCAGTTGATCGCTCAGGCGCTCTGGCGGGTCGTTGACGAGCAGGGGTGGTCGAAAGCAACCATGCGCGAGGTTGCGCGTGAGGCAGGGGTCTCGCTGGGGCAGCTGCAACACTACTTTTCGTCGCGGGCCCAGATGCTCGCGTTTGGAGTCGAGTGCGCCTCAGAAGAGACCGCGAGACGAGTCGGAGAAGCGCTTGAACAACTCAGCCAGCCGCCGCACCCTCGTGATGTATTGCGTGCCGTTTTGTATGAGATGCTCCCGCTTCACCCCGGGGCACGAGCAACCAGCCGAATGCAGGCAGCATACGTGCTTGAAGCCATGCATGATGGTGCTTTAGCTGAACGGGTGAGTGAGGGCATGCGGGGCGGTAGGGCAATGGTCGAGGAGTGTATTCGCGACGCTGTTCGAATCGGTCACCTTCCTGAAAGCACTGACGTTGCTCTCGAGACAGATCTCGTTCTCGCGTTGACGGGTCTTGGGCCTTTGCTCGAACTGAACGTTATTGAACCCGGCGCGGCTCTCGCGGCAATTGATCGGCATCTTGAGCGGTTGTTTGACCTGAGGCCTTGAGTGGCTCGCTGAAGGATGCTCTTTGGGATGTGTTCTGGGGCCAACACAGCTCAGCCGTTCGAAGTATCTCCGAACGGCTGATCGTGAGCGATGCGTTACTAGCTGTGCTTCCTCTGAGCCCGCCAGACCATGGCCGCGCCCATGAGTAGGAGCAATCCTGGAACCACCCAAGCAGCGGCGGGCACTTCTGATCCAGTTGCGGCGAGTGGAGCGTTTCGGTAGGTGTTGGTTGCGGTGACCTGTAAGGGCTTTTCAGAGTTGATAGTGAAGGCAGTATCGCTGAACTCAACGCCGGTGAAGACATGGCCTGCGAGGCTCGGTACCTTCAGCTCTGTGAGGGTGACTGAGCTGCCAACGGGGAGATCTCTGGGCCCCTTGACGAGCGAGCCGTCGGCGGGAAGTGAGAACTCACGGGTGACTTCTTTCCCGTCGATCATGAGGAGAGCGGTGATCGTGAACTCCGTTCCTTTGGGGAAGTCTTTCGCTGTGGCGCCCTTGAGTATTTTGTGGAGGTCGAAGCCCCCAAGAACGCGGTCGTAGGTGTTTGTTACGATGAGTTCGATGTCGGGGTTGCCGCCTGCCAGAATCGTGATGGATTCGTCAGAGAGATGACTTGCGCTGAAGGTGTATCCCTCTGGCGCTTCTGGCGGTGTTCCTTCTTCGAGGGTCACGACCGTTCCCGCCGGGAGCATGACGCCGGAAGAGACCGGTGTGCCGTCTGCGGGAACATCGATGGTTTCTTCGCCGCCGCTCCAGGTTGCGTGTACCGGGAACGTGGTTCCCTCGGGGAAGTCTCCTGGCTCGATGCCCGAGAGCTCCTTGCGTACGTTGAACGTGCCCACATTATCGACGAAGTTAAGCTGCGTCAGGGTGCGCACCTTTGTTGCACGGCTGCGTTCGAAGGCGGCAAACACTTGGCATGAAGCGTCGTCTGAAGAATGGTTTGCCTGCGCCCAGCTGAGGTACTTCGAGGCTTGAGGTGTTGCGCTGAGCGAGAGGGTGACGTTGCCTGGAGTCGTGCGCTTAATACAGAGGTGCACTTGTTGTGAGGCGTCGGGGTTGGTGCCCTTTACGAGCAGTTGGCGATCAGTCAGGGTCGCCTCTCCTGAGCAAATCTTGACCTCGGCGCCTTCGATTTGGAAGTCAATGGGCTGCTGGAAAACATTGGTAGAAACGACCAGTCTGGCCGTTGCCCCGACTGGTATGTGTGACTGGCCACCTGAGATCGAGAGATCAATCTGGGGTGTTTCTGGGATCGCTTTCAAAATTTCAGCCTGGCGTTCTGGCCCGATGTTTTCGTCGCACCAGGGGCTATTTTCGGCTTCCGCGCTGAAACTGTCATAATCAGAAATGCACCACACCATGAGCTGGCGCGCGTAACGCTCATGCTTATCTCGGTTCGACGTTGTGGTTACATCTGCATGCGGTGGCGGGGTGACCGGCATGTCATTCTGCAGAATGTAGGCGATCACCTTCGACTGGTCGGTGGTTAATTTATCGTTCCCGTCAAGCCATTCCATGGGATCAATCGGGCCAGGGATTTTTTCGCTCTCGAGGCTACCGTCGGGCTTGACGTTCAGGCACGCGTCCTTTTGCATGTCGGTGCAATACATCCACTCTGAGACGGGGCCGCCCGCGGCCTCGACGTATCGAACCCCGCACCCCGGGGCCGTCGCGGCGTCTCCATCGCGCAGACCTTGAGACCCGTAGAGCACGGCGATGCCGCCTGCGTTATAGTTCTCGAGCTGTGCGCCGGTGACAACGAGAGACGCCGGGTCGTCTTCGGAGCCTTCGCACGCCGGCGCGATGAAAGGGTCTGCTTCCGGTGATGGCGGGGTGTCTCCGCGGGTTGGGGGTGACGCAGATTCTGCGTAAGCTGCGACCGCCCCTGAAACCATAAGTCCTGCGACTAGGACAGCGGCTATGCCACCCCGAATTTTTCGCAGCGCACGTATCCCCATAGTGTTTCCCCCTAGAAAATGCTGTAATTTCAACGCTACACGAATTGTTGCGGAGTGCAAGGGGGTGCATTCCATGCGTCTAGGGTGCGTGGAATGATGGTGTCGATGCGGTGAGTGAAACGAAACTTGAGTCCTGTTGCGAGGCAACCATCGGCCAAGAGGGTCATGAACGAAAGGGGTCGAGCGACCCAAACGACCACGAATACCCGTGGCGATCACAGATCGACCGAACCCGCACGGTGTCTCAGCAATCAGCAGAGAAGGGCACGCTGGACATCGCACTGCGTTGTTCAGCGGTATTGATAGCGCCCCCGGCAGGATTCGAACCTGCGACCAATGGATTAGAAGGCCATTGCTCTATCCCCTGAGCTACGGAGGCAACTGAACCAGAATAGCACTGCTTTGCCGTGCCGAAGTCTTGCCTAGTGAGCGCCGCCCGTGAAGCGGTAGGTGAGGTCGCGAATGTCGCGGCCCTTTTCGGTGCCCTTGCGCTCAAAGTTCGTGACGGGTCGGCCTGCGAAGCGTTCGGCCCACTCGCCATCGAAAGCGCGCTCATAACCGGTCGCCGCGTCAAAGACCTCGCGCATCTGGTCGGCGTATTCCTGCCAGTCAGTGGCCATGCGTACGATCCCGGTAGGCTTCAGCACCCGTGAGGCCAGGTCAACGAAAGGCGGTGCGATGAGGCGGCGCTTGTTGTGCCTCGCCTTGTGCCAGGGATCGGGAAAGAAGACGCGAATCTCGTCGACTGAAGTTTCGGGCAGGTAATGCTCAAGCACCTCGGGAGCATTGGCCTCGATAAGGCGCACGTTCGTGAGCTCACGTTTATGGGCGTTGAGCATGGCGCGCGCGAGGCCAGCCTGGTAAACCTCAATGCCAATGAAGTCGTGTTCAGGGTGTTCGGTCGCGGCGTGAATGAGCGCCTCGCCATCGCCGGTACCGATCTCGACCACGAGCGGTGCGGTGCGACCGAAGAGTTCTTCGGGGTTGCGAGGCACACCCTTGGCGACCGTAGTCGCGCCGCCGTCGCGCTGCATTTCAAGCAGGTAATCGCCGGCATATTCTGCCCAGGCGAGCTCTTGCCCGGCGGTCATGCGGCCATTGCGGCGCACGAATGATCGGGGCTGGTTCTGATGCTGGGGCGTAGTGGGCGAAGTATTCATCGAGTCAACGTTACCGTGACTCGGAGCTCAGTGAGGCTAAACTAGCCGGGGCAACACAAACAGAGGGGAACGATGGCGACAACGGCTAAGAAGAAGCTCCCGTTTGAAGTATGGGCGCTCATCGCCGGAGCCTTCACCATCGCTCTCGGGTACGGTGTCGTCGCACCGGTTTTGCCGCAGTTCGCCCAGGAGTTTGGCGTTTCGAGCTTTGCCGCAACCGCCGTGATCTCTTCGTTCGCGCTCTCGAGGCTCATTTTCGCGCCTGTCGCGGGCGGCATCGTCACGAAGCTGGGGGAGCGCACGACGTATGTGACCGGTCTGCTCATCGTGGCCACGATGACTGGCGCAGCCGTGTTTGTTGGGGAATACTGGCAGCTCTTGCTCTCCCGTGGGCTCGCTGGCATCGGTTCATCGATGTTTTCGATTGCCTCGACCGCCCTCATGATCAAGGTTATGCCAGCTGCGCAACGTGGCCAGGTGGCCGGCATGAACTCAGCGGCGTTTTTGCTTGGTAACCTGCTCGGCCCCGTGCTCGGCGCACTCGTCGCAGGGTGGGGGCTACGGGCACCCTTCATTGTCTACTTCTTTACGCTGCTTGCCGCTGCGCTCGTCGTTGGAATCGCGCTGCGCCGCTCAACGAATATTGGCGTAGCAGCTGGTGAACATCTCTTGCCGCCCCAAACCTTCCGGGAGGCATTCCGTGTGCGTCAGTACCGCGGTGCGCTGCTCTCGACGTTCTCGTTTGGCTGGGCGATTTTCGGGGTGCGCATTAGCGCGGTTCCGCTCTTCGTTGCGGGTGCTCTGGGCGGCGGCGGGCGAGAGTCGGGCTGGGTGCTCGCCGCCTATGCTGCAGGCAACGCAGTGTTCGTTATTCCCTCTGGCCGGTGGAACGATAAAATCGGCAGAAAACCGCTGCTCGTTACCGGTTTTGCGCTCAGCACGATTGCCTTCATCGTGTTCCCCCTCACCACATCGATTCCGCTCGCGATGGCGACGCTCGCACTCGCAGGTGTTGCTGCGGCCTGTGCGAACCCGGCACAGCAGGCGGTCATCGCCGACGTTGTCGGGAAACGTGGCGGTGGTCAGGTTGTCGCGGCAGGTCAGATGTCGGCCGACCTGGGCGGCATTCTCGGCCCCCTCATTGCGGGCATCCTCATTGACACCGTGAGCTACCAGGCCGCGTTCTGGCTCACCGCAGTGTTGCTCGGCATCACAACGGTCGTGTGGATCTTTACCCCCGATTCGCGGGTATTGAACGACGCCGATATTACCGCCGAGGCGACGATCGTTTCACCAACCGAGCCTGAGACGGGGCCAATCACGCTCCCACTCGAAGATGAATTGCCTGGTGAGAAGCCCGTAACAGACGACGATCCCGAGCCGCGTTAACCCGCGGTGTTCGTCATCGCGAGCGCGGCCCGCTCGACGTAGTCGCGAAACTGGGTGTCGGCCATGGGCGCGAGGTCAGCCTCGTCGAGGGCGGCATGCATGTGGTGCAGCCAGCGTTCGCGCGCGAGGGTGTTGATCGGGAAGGCGTTGTGACGCATGCGCAGCCGCGGGTGGCCGCGGTGCTCCTGGTAGGTCGTTGGCCCACCCCAGTACTGCTCGAGAAAGGTTTGCAGGCGCCAGATGGCCCCCTCCCAATCGTCTTGAGGATACATGGGGGCAAGAACCGGATCTTCTTTGACGCCGGCATAGAATCGCCGCACGATGCGCTCGAAAGTGGCCGATCCGCCGACCTGCTGCCAGAGCGTGTCGGTCACGGCATTGCCGGTCGCGCCCTCGCGAAGCGTGAGGCGTGGCTTGGGGGTTTCTGGGGTGGTCACGGGGTAGCTCCTGGAAACGTCGGTAGTTCGCTGGCGAGGGTGATGCCATGCTTGTCGAAGAGGCGCACAAGTTCGAGCCGAAGTGCGCGCTGAACGGCCCACTGGGCTTCTGGTCTCGTGCGCATCGCAAGGCGAAGGGTGGCGCGGTCGCCGAACATGCTCTCGACGCCCCATACCTCGGGCTCGCCGATGATCTTTCGCGCGTGTTCGGGCATTTTCATCACCTCACGGGCGGCCTCAAGCGCGACGTTTTCGACGAGATCGAGGTCGTTATGGGCGTCGACCGTGATGTTGATGATGGCGCGGCCCCAACCCTGAGAGCTGTTACCGAGGGTGAGTACCTCACCATTGCGAATGAACCAGAGGGTGCCGTCGACCGCGCGCACCTGTGTCACCCGAATGCCGACGTCTTCGACGGTGCCACTGATCTCACCGATCGTGATCCAATCGCCGACACCTAGTTGGTCTTCACTCACCATGAAGATGCCGTTCAAGAGATCTTTAATGAGGTTTTGCGCGCCAAAAGCCAGCGCCGCGGCAACGATACCTGCCGAGGTGAGGAGCGCGGCAAGGTCAACGCCCAGTTGCCCGAGAATGAGGATGATCGAGATGACACCGATCGTCCACGTGATGATGTGTTTGCCGACCGCTCCGAGCGTTCTCGTGCGCTGAACCGCGCGAGCACTGAGTTTCGGGGCCAGCGATAGCTCCTCGGTGAGGTCGGTCGCTTGCGAGCGCTTCACGCCCTTCACAACGCGGCTCACGACCCTTCGAAGGGTGTGCTGCAACAGCCACCGCAGCACGATTGAGAGCAGGATAATGAGCGCGATGTTAAACGGAACTTTATAGGTGGTGATAAAGCTCTGCAGCGCCTCAAGAATTTCCACTGTGCCTCCTTCGAAACGTCATACGGGTGTGATGAGTGCGTGGGTCGGGCGTGTGGTATCGCCCGACCCACGCATGCGCCCTATGCCTGGGCGTCGCGGGCCTGTGCGTCGAGCGCGCGCTCAACGTCGGCCAGGTGCTCGATCATGAAGCGACGAAGCGCAGGCGCCGCGTCGGGGTTTGCGTCGAGCCATGCGCGCGTTGCCTGCTGCAGTTGAGCGTCTGCGAGGGGGGCAGGGTAGAAGCCCTCGAAGATCTCCTCGCCGATGGCGTAGCTCCGGTCGTTCCACACCGCATCGATCGAGGCGAAGAAGCGCTCGATGAAGGGGCGAAGCAGCTCGGTGTCGTGCACGCGGTTGAAGCCGAGCGCGGCGAAGCGAATCGTGAGGTTCGCTGCCCCCTCGGTCTCGACCATCTGCTGCCAGGTGCTGTCTTTGGCCTCTGCGGTCGGCAGCGCAGCGTGCGCGTAGGCTGCGAATTGCTTGCCGCTTGCCGTGAGGTCGGTGGCGAGTACCTCGTCGATTGCCGAGCCGTCAACGAGACCGGCGGCAGCGAGCGAGATGACGAACTCCCAAGTGAGGTCGGTGTCGACCGTGAGGCCCTCGAGCTTCACGGTGCCATCGAGCAGCGCCTGAATCTTCGCGGTCTCGTCGGGGGTTTCAGCGAGGGAAGAGAACGCCTTGATGAACTGGAACTGTGCATCTGAAGCTGCCTCTGCCGCATTCGCGAGCTCCCAGAGAGCGTCAGCGACGCGCGTGCGGGTCGCCTCTCGCTTCTCGGGCGCGAGGTACGAGTGTGTCGCGGTAAGTAACTGGTTGATAATGTTGCGCAGAATCGTCGAGTTCGTCTCGGCGTGCACGTTCGCGAGCACGATCTCGATGAACTCAGACGCTGACATTTCGGCGTCACGCGTCGTGTCCCAGAGCGAGCCCCACACGAGGCCACGAGCGAGCGAATCTGGCATCGCGGCGAGGTGCTCGCGAACCGTGGCGAGTGAGCGCTCATCAAAGCGGGTCTTCGCGTAGGTGAGATCGTCGTCGTTGAGCAGAATGAGATCTGGCTGCGCAACACCAACGAGCTCGGCGACGCTCGTGCTTTCACCCGCGACATCAAGTTCGACGCGCTTCGTGCGAACGAGCTTGCCTCCCTCAAGCGAGTAGAGGCCAACCGCGAGGCGGTGGGGGCGGATCGTCGGGTAGTCGTCGGTTGCGCTCTGCTCGATCGCAAATGATTCGAAGTTGCCCTGGGCATCGGTCGTGAAGACCGGACGCAGCGTGTTCACGCCCGCGGTCTGCAGCCATGCCTTCGTCCACTCTGCGAGGTCGCGGCCGCTCGTTGCCTCGAGCTCGTGCATGAGGTCGGGCAGCTCGGTGTTGCTGTAGGCGTACTTTTCAAAGTAGTCGTGCACGCCCTTCATGAAGGGCTCACGGCCAACCCAGGCAACGAGCTGCTTGAGCACCGATGCGCCCTTGGCGTAGGTGATGCCGTCGAAGTTCACGAGCACGTCGTTGAGGTCGGCGATGTTGGCCATGATCGGGTGGGTCGATGGCAGCTGGTCCTGGCGGTATGCCCAGGTTTTGCCGCTGCCGACGAAGGTGGTCCAGCCTTCGTTCCACTCGGTTGCCTCAGCGGTCGCGAGCGTTGACATGTACTCGGCGAATGACTCGTTGAGCCACAGGTCGTTCCACCAGCGCATCGTGACGAGGTTGCCGAACCACATGTGAGCGAGCTCGTGCAGAATCGTGACGACACGGCGTTCACGCATCGCGTCGGTGACCTGGCTGCGGAACACGTAGGCTTCGGTGAAGGTTACGGCACCGATGTGTTCCATGGCACCCATGTTGAACTCGGGCACAAAGAGCTGATCGTACTTCTCGAAGGGGTAGGGGTAGTCGAACTCTTTGGCAAAGAAGTCGAAGCCCTTGCGGGTGATGTCAAAAATGTAGTCGTGGTCGAGGTGCTCCGCGAGCGATTCGCGGCAAAAGACGCCGAGCGGAATCGTGCGGCCGTCAGGGTTCGTCAGTTCAGAACGCACCTCGTGGTACGGGCCAGCGACGATCGCGGTGATGTAGCTCGACATGATCGGGGTGGGCGTGAAGTGCCAGGTGGCTACCTCGACGCCGTCAACCTGACCTGCAGCGACTGGCTCTGGTGTCGGCTGTACGCTGACGACCTTCCAGTAAGCGGGGGCCGTCACGGTGAACTGGAACGTGGCCTTGAGGTCTGGCTGCTCGAAGACCGGGTACATGCGACGTGAATCGGGCACCTCGAACTGTGAGTAGAGGTATACCTCGCCGTCGACCGGGTCAACGAAACGGTGCAGGCCCTCGCCGGTGTTCATGTATCGCATGTCTGACACGATCGTGAGCGTGTTCTCAGCGGCGAGACCAGGCAGGGCGATGCGTGAGTCGGCGAAGTGGGTAGCGGGGTCGAGCGATGTGCCGTTGAGCGTGATGCTGTGCACCGCGTCAGCGATGCAGTCGATAAAGGTTTCAGCTCCGGGCGTAGCGGTGAAATGGATGGTTGTATTGGCCCCGAAAAGGGTCTCACCACGGGTGAGGTCGAGCGCGATCTCGTAGGCACTCGTTTGCACCACCGCCGCACGCGACTGGGCTTCGACGTGAGTGAGGTTTTCTCCTGGCATGATGCTCCTTAGAATCTTCTTCACATTGGACGTAACCAGCCTATTCGAGAGAGGGCGAAGTTCGCTGGGTTCGCTGAGGGCGTCCTTGCTTTTACGCTCTCAGCGGTAGACTGTGGGTTATGACTAGTGCAGAGCAACCCCGTGTAGACAGCGTTGAATTTTGGTTCGATCCGGTGTGCCCGTGGGCTTGGATGTCAAGCCGCTGGCTCACTGAGGTGAGTGAGAAACTCGGGCTTAGCGTAGCCTGGCGCCCCTTCAGTCTTGCAATCTTGAATGAGGGCAACGAAGATGACGGCCATCGCGCCGCCTACGTGCGTAGCCTCGTGCTTGGCAAGGCGCTTATTGTGACCGAGCGTGATCACGGGAGCGAGTCCGTGTGGCGGCTCTATACTGAGCTCGGCAACCGCCTGCACCACGACGCTCGTGATGATGAGGCAGTGCTCGCCGAGGCAGTTGCTGCAGCCGGCCTGCCCGAGTCGATCGCAAACATTGCGGGCGACGAGGGTGACACGGCCGAACAGCTCTTGCGTGCAAGCACGGCCGCCGGCATTGAAGCCGTTGGTCCTGGCGTCGGTGTGCCCATTCTCTCGATCAACGGTAAAGCCTTCTTTGGTCCCGTGGTGACCCCTCGCCCGAAGGGGCAGGACGCACTGAACCTGTGGAATGCGGTGTACTACGCGACCCAGACGCCAGGCTTCTACGAGCTGAAGCGTGGCCGCGAGGTTGGGCCCGATTTCAGCTAGCTGATTCGGGTACAGTAGAAGCATTATGCGCATTCATATTGCAACCGATCACGCCGGTCTTGAACTCAGTCAGACGCTTCAGCAGCACCTCACCGAGCAAGGCCATGAGGTCCATGACCACGGCCCCGTCGAATACGATGCGCTCGACGATTACCCGTCGTTTTGCATTAACGCGGCTCTCGCGGTTGCGCGAGACGAAGCGGCGGGCGTCGAGGCGCTGGGCGTCGTCTTTGGAGGATCAGGTAATGGCGAGCAAATGGCAGCGAACAAGGTTCAGGGTATTCGTGCCGCGCTGGTCTGGAACGAGTCGACCGCTGAACTTGCGCGAGAGCACAATAACGCAAATGTGATCTCGATCGGTGCGCGCCAGCACACGGTCGAAGAAGCCATGCGCTTCATTGACCTGTTCATCGCGACGCCGTTTCCCGGCGAGGAGCGCCACGTGCGCCGCATCAATCAGCTGGGCGAGTACGAGCGAACCGGCAAGATCGCCGGCAAGCAGGTTGACGAGCCCGTTTCAGCGTAGGGAGCTTCGGTGCCTGAGGGTCATTCAGTTCATCGCATCACGCGTCAGTTTGCTGCGAACTACGTCGGCACCTCGCCAGAGGTTTCGAGCCCGCAGGGCCGTTTTGCGGGCGGTGCCGAGATCATCTCGGGCCTGCCGATGACCGATGCCCGTGCCGTCGGCAAACAGATGTTTCTCGAGTTTGCCGGCGAGTACTGGCTTCGGGTGCATCTCGGAATGTACGGTGCGTGGGACTTCTCGGGCGACATCGTGGTTCACGAGTCAATTGAGATTCACGGTCAGAAGGCCGCCGTTGACGAGGTCGGCGAAGACTCGGTGACCTCGATCGGGGCACCGAGAAAAACACGCATTCGCATGGCCGAAGAAGACAAAGAGCGCGACGTCGCCTTCGAGTGGCCGCCCGAACCGGTTGGTCAGGTGCGTGTTCGGTTGCTCAACGAGCGCGTGTGCGCCGATCTGCGCGGCCCGACGGCCTGCGAGGTCGTGAGTCCCGAAGAGGTGCGCGCCGTGATGCGACGCTTGGGCCCCGACCCAGCAAACGACAACAGCCCCGAAGAGCAGGCTCGTTTTGTTGACCGCGCGCTCAAGAAGCGCACGCCGATCGGTCTCGTGCTCATGGACCAGTCAATGGTTGCGGGCATCGGCAACGTCTACCGTGCCGAGATGCTGTTTCGCGCGGGCATCGATCCGCACACCCCGTCGAACGAGCTGAGCCGCGAGACCATGCAGGCGCTCTGGGATGACTGGGTGTACCTGCTCGACATCGGCATTCGCGTCGGCCAGATGATCACGATTGACGGGCTCGAGGGCGAGGCCTACGAACGAGCGCTCGTGCACCGAGACGATCGTCACTGGGTCTACAAGCTTGAGGGCACCCCGTGCAAGCGATGCGGCACGAACATCGCACTCGAGGAGTTCGGCGCGCGCAAGCTCTACTGGTGCCCTGGCTGCCAGCACTAGGCTGAGGCGTCACTCAGGGCATCGTCGCGGTTATTCGCCCTGTTGTAGCTCGACGATGCTGATGCGGGTGCGGCGAAGGTCTTCCATAAGGGCTCCGATGAGCACCCAGTGTTCGGCGTTGGGCACGACGATACGGTAGGGAGCCGTGAGCGCTGGAGGCTCAATTACCTCGTCGCTCTCGAGATTAAAGCGGTACCCGACGTGCCTGAGGTCATGCGCGGCCCTGTTGAACTCGTCGGCGAGGCCCTCGACGGCTGGGTCGTTAATAATGTCGGGGTCGTAGCCATCGGCGAGGGCGCGCGACATGCCGAGCACCTGTGTGACGATGTGCTGTAGGCGCTGGAAGAGTTCGTCGTCGGCGAGTAACTGTTCGCGGTAGTGGCGGCTTCTCGGGTTGAGCTTCAGGCTTTCGCGCGCGCTTCTCAGGAGCGTGTGTACCTCGCGGCGCTCTTCCCGGAGGTCGCGCGCCGCCATGAGGAGGTCTTGCATCTCGTCAAAGCTTTGCTTTTTCGTGAGCGAGGTCGCGATGCGGTCGAGTGATTGCGCCGTATGCTCGACGAGTTCGTGCACGGCGATGCTCGCGGGTGAAGTTCGCACTGGCGCGATGAGAAAAGCGTTGACGAGCACACCGATGGCCCCGCCGATCGCGGTCTCGATGATGCGCTCTGCGCCGTAGGCGAGGCTCTCGCCGCCGAGGGCGATGACGAGCATGGCGCTGATCGCGATTTGCGTGGTCGAGGGACCCGTGAGGCGAAAGGCCCAGCCGATAAGGAGCGAGACGAAGATCGCGGCCACGAAGAGCCACGGGGCCTTGCCGAAGAAGATGCTCGCGCTCACCGCGATCGCAACGCCGACCACGACTCCGACAAGTCGCTCGATGCTCTTGTTGAGCGACTGCGAAACGTTGTCTTGCACGCAGATGAGGGCCGCGATGATGCCGAAGATGGGCAGAGCGTCGGGAAACACGAGGATGCACGCGAGCCACGCCAAGAGCGAGGCGATGCCGCTCTTCACGACCTGCAGAAACGGGGTGCGTTCGGTGCGCACGAAGCTTTCGGTGAGCTGCCTACCCGCGCGTGAGAACGACCTGATCATAGAATCCCGTGCTTCTTGAGCTCGTTCATGATGGTCGCGCCATCGGGACCGTAGACCCAAGGAACCCCGCTGACGCTGCGGTGCAGGCGAGCTTTTGATCGCCCACCCTGCAAGACGGCTTCGCCCGTAGATATTTGGCGGATCGCTACCGCCGCAACATTTTCCGGGTGTTGCGACGAGAATTCGTGGTACAGCATCTCGTCGTGCTGGCCGTCGTCGCCAATGAGTACCCACTTGGTTGATGGGAACTCTTCGATGAGCCGCAGTAGCTCGCGTCGTTTGTGCTGCTGGCCGCTCCTGAAGAAGCGGTCGTGCGTGGGCCCCCAGTCGGTGAGGAGCAGCGGCCCGACGGGGTAGAGGTTGCGTGCGAGAAATCGGCTGAGTGCCGGCGCCGCGTTCCATGCACCGGTCGAGAGGTAGACAATGGGTGAACCCTCGTGCCGCTCGATGAGCGTCTGGAGCAACACGGGCATGCCAGGGGTCGCGGTGCGCGCTTGTTCGTCAACCACGAAGGTGTTCCACGCGGCCACGAGGGGACGGGGGAGGGCGGTCTTTAAAATGGTGTCGTCAACGTCCGAAATCACGCCAAATTTCGCGCGAGGATCGACGATGAGCACGTTTGTCTCGGCAATGTCTTCGTCTTCGGCGCGAAGGCCGAGCGTGTGCCAGCCTGGGGTCAAGGAAACATCGACTTTGGCGTCGACTACACCACCGTCATCGGCAGCGACCGTCGTGACTAGCCTGCCGTCGAGATAAACCTCCACTTGTTGGCGAGGCACTGCAACACTCGTGAAGGTTCGCCACCCTCGAACCTTCGAAATCTGAACGAGATCTGTGCGGCCAAGGTCTTCGGTTACGGCCTTCGGCTTGAGGTATAAGACGCGACCGAGCACGCGCACCCACTCAGTTGAGCCATACCCGATATATGGAATGACCGATGGTGCTTTACCGCGCTTTGTCGCCCTATTTGTGCGCTGCTGATGAATCCACCCCTCGCATTTTGCCGCGATTGCGCGCAGGGAAGACGGGGTTGGTGGGTTAAGAGTCACAAGCCCATTCTACCCGTGTTGGTTCGCGCGAACGCCGCGAATCCGGTAAGCTTGAAAGTGACCAGTAGACGCTGGTAGATCCGCGAGGAATAACATCCTCTCACGGATCTCACTGATGGGGGTGCTTCCTCTAAAGAAATCTGTTGGGCGCACTCCTGAAATGGACCTGGAGTGTTCTATGGACGAGTTCTTTGATCCGCTGTCCCTAGCGCGTTGGCAATTTGGTTTGACGACGCTCTACCACTTTATTTTTGTCCCGTTGACCATCGGCATGGCTCTGCTCGTAGCGATTCTGCAGACCGCTTGGGTACGAACGGGTAAAGTCAAATACCTTCGCCTCACGAAGCTCTTTGGCAAGATCTTCCTTATTAACTTCGCGATGGGCGTCGTAACCGGCATCGTGCAGGAGTTCCAGTTCGGCATGAACTGGTCGAACTACTCGCGTTTTAACGGTGACATCTTCGGTGCGCCACTCGCGATGGAGGGGCTCATCGCCTTCTTCTTTGAGGCGACCTTCATCGGTCTCTGGATCTTTGGCTGGGACAAGCTCCCGAAGAAGATTCACGCCGCCACGATTTGGTGCGTGTGGATCGGCACTGTGCTGAGCGCGTACTTCATTCTTGCCGCGAACGCATTTATGCAGAACCCCGATGGCTTCGTCATTAATGAGGAGCGCGGCCGTGCCGAGCTCGAAAGCATCTCGGCTGTGCTCTTGAACCCCGTCGCGGTGAACCAGTTCGTGCACACGATCTTCGCGTCGCTCATGTTCGCCGCAACGGTGGTGGTCGCGATCGCCGCATGGCACCTCGCCCGCAAGCAGCACAAGGAAGACATGACGACGGCACTGCGCTTTGGCGCGGTCGTGAACATTATCGCGTTCATGGGCGTTGGCCTCTCGGGTCACTCGCTCGGCATTACGATGACTGAGACGCAGCCCATGAAGATGGCGGCCGCCGAGGCGATGTACGAGACGGCGAGCGGTAAAGACGCTTCATTCTCACTCTTCAGCATCGGTACCCCTGACGGTGAGCACGAGATCTTCTCGGTGCGCATCCCGTACCTCGCTTCGTTCCTCGCAACGAACTCGTTTGACGGTGAGGTCGAGGGCATCCGTGACCTGCAGGCCGAATACACTGAGAAGTACTGTGGCGATGAGAACTCGCTGCTGACGTGCCCCGAGAGCGGCAGCTTCGTTCCGACGGTGTGGATCACCTACTGGTCGTTCCGATGGATGATTGGCCTTGGTGGCCTGTCGATGATCGTGAGTGCCGTTGGCCTCTGGCTGACGCGTAAACGCGCCGAGCTTCCTGCCTGGACGTGGAAGGTCGCTGTCTGGACCGCTCCGCTGCCACTGCTCGCCTCGCTCGTCGGCTGGGTCTTCACCGAGATGGGCCGCCAGCCCTGGATCGTATTCGGTGTCATGACGACCGAGCAGGGCGTCTCGCCCGGAGTACCAGGTTGGGCCGTCTTTACCTCGATGATTGTCTTCACCCTGTTGTACGGTGGTCTTGCCGTCGTCGAGTTCTGGCTCATCAGAAAGGCCGCGAAAGAAGGCCCACCGCAGATCGAAGAACCTGAAGACGGTTCAGAGATCGACGTCAGCAAGCACGCCACGGTGTACTAGGGAAGGATCACCATGTCTCTTGAAATTCTCTGGTTCTTTATTGTTGGAGTGATGCTCGTCGGCTACTTCGTGCTCGACGGCTTCGACTTTGGTGTCGGCATGTCGCTCCCATTCGTCTCCAAAGACGACACCGACCGCCGCGTCGCCATTAACACGATCGGCCCCGTCTGGGACCTGAACGAGACCTGGCTCATCGTGGCCGGTGCCTCGCTCTTTGCCGCGTTCCCCGAGTGGTACGCGACGATGTTCTCAGGCCTGTACCTGCCGCTTCTGCTCATTCTCGTCGCGCTTATTCTGCGCGGTGTCTCGTTTGAGTACCGCCACCAGGGCAAGGGCGAGAACTGGACGAAGTGGTTTGACCGCTTTATTGTGTTCGGCTCGTTCCTCCCGCCGCTCCTCTGGGGTGTCGCGTTCGCGAACCTCCTGCAGGGCCTGCCCATCGAGCCGATGGACAACGGTGGCTGGATCTACACGGGCACGCTGCTCACGCTGCTGAACCCGTACGGCCTCCTCGGCGGTCTAGCGGTTATGCTGCTCTGCTTCACGCACGGCGCGGTATTTCTTGCGCTCAAGTCAGACGGCGCGATCCGCGAACGCTCACGGGCGCTTGCCTCACGCGTCGGCCTCATCACGATCGTCGTTGCTGCGGCGTTTCTCGTGTGGACCATCGTGCAGCAGCTCGATAACCCGATGCTGCCGTGGGTCATCGTTATGGCGGCCCTTGCAGCGGTCACGCTCATCGGTGCCTGGGTGTTCAACGCCCGTGGCTCAGAGGGCTGGGCGTTCACCTTCAATGCCGCCGCGATCGCCTTCGCGCTGCTGACGATCTTCATGGGGCTCATGCCGAACCTCATGATCTCGAGCACCGATCCCGCGTTCTCGATGTCAATCGTCGGCGCCGCAAGCTCGCAGAAGACGCTTGAGCTCATGACCTGGGTTGCAGCCCTGACCATGCCACTCGTGCTGGCCTACCAGGGCTGGACGTACTGGGTCTTCAAGAAGCGCGTTACCCGCGAATCGATTCCCGCCGAGGAGCCGGTCGCGGCATAATGAAACCGTTTGACGTTCGGTTACTCCGATACGCGAGAGGGGTGCTCCCGCTGCTCAGCTGGGGCGCCCTTCTCGGGGTTCTCAGAGCCATCGCGATCGTTGCGTGGGCGTGGTCAATCGCCCACCTCATCGCTTGGTATGCAAAGCCCATTATGGTCTTTGACTGGTCGGTGACGGCCTACGGTCGCGTTTTCGAGGGCCTCGAAGACAAACGTCAAACGTGGATCATTCTCGCGTGCGCAGCACTCGTGGTGCGCACCGCGGCAACCTGGTTGATGAACTGGATTGCAGAGCGCGGGGCAGCAACGGTGAAGCACCAGCTTCGCGCCAACGCCCTCGCGCACATTGATGAGCTCGGCCCTGGCTGGGTGACTACTCAGTCAGAGGCTGGCCTCACTCTCAAGCTTTCTCGGGGGCTCGACGCCCTCGACAACTACTTCTCGCAGTACCTGCCGCAGCTCTTTCTGACGATCACCGTGACCCCGCTGCTCGTGCTCGTGCTCTTTCGCGTTGACTTCTTGAGCGCCATCATCGTCGTCATCGTATTCCCGATCATTCCCGTGTTCATGGTGCTCATTGGTCTCGCGACCCAGGGCGCCCAAGACAAGCAGTGGAAGGTGCTTGGGCAGCTCTCGAACGCGTACCTTGACGTCGTTCGCGGGCTCCCAACGCTCAAGCTCTTTCGTCGCGAGGGCCGTCAGGTCGAGCGTGTCGAGAACATCACCGAGGAGTATCGCTCGCGCACCATGAAGGTGCTGCGCGTGACGTTCCTCTCGGGCTTTGTGCTCGACCTTGCCGGGACCTTCTCGGTTGCGCTCGTCGCGGTAACGGTTGGCACGAGGCTCGTCGATGGAGCGTTCCCGATCACGCTTGCACTGTTCGTGCTGCTGCTCGTGCCCGAGGTGTTCGTTCCGATACGTCAGGTTGGGGCCGCTTTTCACGCCTCGAGCGAGGGCCTTACCGCCGCGCAGGATGTCTTTGCGATTCTCGAAGACGCGGGCGAGGCATCAAACACCCCCGCAACTCCCGCGAGTGACGCCGTCGTGTCGCTCGACGGCGTGCAAGCGGTTCGTGGCGGTGTCGCCGTCGCCGAGCCCGTCACGATGACTGTCTCACCCGGCGAGATTGTCGTGCTTGCTGGGCCAAGCGGTGTCGGGAAGACGACGCTGCTCAATGCGATGGTGGGTACACAGCCTTTCGAGGGCGCGCTTGAAGCGGCCCCCGCCGCATGGAGTGGGCAGAAGCCCGGGCTGTTGCGTGGCACAGTCGCCGAGAACGTGGCGCTCGGCGATTCTTCGGCCGACGAGGCACTCGTGCGCACCTCGCTCGATGCGGCAAGGCTTGACTGGCTCGATCCTTCAACCTCGCTGGGCACCTCAGGAGAGGGGCTCTCTGGCGGGCAGGCCCAGCGTCTCGCGCTCGCGAGGGCACTCTATCGCTTGCGTGCGCATGATCTCCCGCTGCTCGTGCTCGACGAGCCGACCTCGGCCCTTGACGCCGAGACCGAACAGGGCGTGATCGAGACGCTTCGCGCGCTCGCTTCTGAAGGTAAGGGGCTCGTCGTGGTGAGTCACCGACCCGCGGTCATGGAGGCCGCAACGCGCGTTGTGCGTATGGAATCGAGGGTGACGGCGTGACGAAACAGACACACAGCGCTCAAGATCACTTCGACGCCAAGGCGCTTGCGATGCCAGCGCCTAAGGCTCTCTTCACCGGCGTCTTCTGGGGCGTGCTCTCAGACGCCTCGATGGTCGCGCTGCTCATTCTCAGTATGTGGCTCATCATGCGTTCGGGCGAGCAGCCCCCAATTTTGCACCTCACCTTTGCCATCGTGGGTGTTCGTGCCCTCGCGATCGGCCGGGCCGTCTTTCGGTACCTCGAGCGGCTCGCCACGCACGATCGTGCTCTCAAGCAGCTTGCCTCACTGCGCTCGAATGTGCTCAAGCGGCTGATTCCGCTCGTTCCCGGTGCGATGAAGCAGCGCACGACGGGCGATGTGCACGCGAGCCTCATCGACGATATTGACCAGCTGCAAGATCAGCCACTGCGTGTTTGGCAGCCGCTCGTCGTTTCGGGCATCACGGTGGCGCTCGGCGTCGGTCTCGTCGCCATCATGAGCCCGCTTGCCGCGCTCGTGAACACCGTCTTCATCGTGCTCGCGCTGCTCACCGCCAGGTGGCTCATCGTGCGCAGTCGAAAGGTGTCGAGTTCAGAGCTCACCGAGATCCGCTCACGGCTCATCGACGCTCTCATCGAACGCTTCGAGGCCGCACAGGTTCTGCACCACTTTGGGGCGACGAGCAAACACGACGAACGCATCTCACGGATCTCTCGCGAGTACGTCTCGGTGCAGCAGAAAGAGGCCGGGCTGACCGGCATGACCGCAGGCCTGATGTCGGGTGCCGCTGGCCTCAGTACCCTCGTCACCCTCTGGCTTATGCGCCCCGAGGCGGGCCTTGACGTCGTCTCGGCTCCCGTGCTCGCCGCTCTCGTGATCGTGCCCGCAGCCCTCTTCGAGGTGCTCACGCAGATTCCGCAGGCGATGCAGGCCCGTCAGCTCGTTGACGAGAGTGCTGCTCGCGTTGAGTCGCTGCTTGGCGAACGCGTTCCCGACGAGATTCCCGAGACCACCGGGAGCGAAAGCGAGACGCGTGAGCGCCTCGCCGAGGCTCGGGAGGCGGGCCCTGACTCCACGGTTGCGCTGCTCGCCGCGCATGACCTCTCGGCAAGATACCCTGGCGCAACGCGCAACACGCTCGAGGACGTCGACTTCGAGTTGAACGCCGGCGAGACGCTGCTCATCACCGGTGAGAGTGGCGCCGGCAAGTCAACGCTCGCTAAGGTGCTCGTGCGTTTTCTCGAGTACGAGGGCTCGCTGACCCTCGGCGGCACGCAGCTGAAACACCTCACGACGCACGAGGTGCGCTCGCGTATCGGGTTGTCAGAGCAGTCACCTCACCTGTTCGACTCAGACCTGCGCCAAAACCTGAAGTTCGCTCAGCCCGACGCTCCTGACGAAGTGCTGCTCGAGGCGCTCGACAGGGTGGGGCTGCGCGATTGGGCCGAGTCTCGCGGAGGCCTCGACATGCACGTCGGCGAGCACGGCGCGCTCGTGTCGGGCGGGCAGGCGAGCCGCATCGCCCTCGCTCGGGTGTTGCTCACCGACTTCGAGATCGTTGTGCTCGACGAGCCAACCGCGGGCGTCGACACTGAAAATGCCGACGCGATGCTTCGCGACCTGCTGGGAGCTGTTCCGAGCGACCGAGCCGTCGTCGTGATCTCACACACCGACCTGCCCGAGGGTGTGAACGCGACGAGGCACCTGCGGCTAAGCTCGGTGGGCGCCTAACGGTTCGTGACGACCGGTTCACGCATCGCGTGCAACGCCTTCGTGAAGGTCTCGAGTCGCTGGGCGTTAGGGGCGTTGAGCGGTGCCCCATCGAGGTGCGTCACCGGTCGTATTCCGTGCAGGGCATTGAGTGCCCACAGCTCGGTCTCGGCAAGCTCCAACGGTGAGCATAGCTCGGTCCCGGTCTCGTAGCCGAGCCGAGCTGCGATCTCGGTCACGATCCGCTCGGTGATCGAGGCAACCCGGGGTCGCATGGTGGTCGAGGGAGCATGCATGAGCCGGCCTTCCCGCCACCAAACGAACGAGGTCGTGGTGCCCTCGATCGCGTTGCCTCGGTCGTTCACGAAGAGGGCCTCGCCGCCAAGGCGCCTCATGACCCGCCCGTATCGGTCGATGTTTGGCCCTTTGAGATGCGCGTCGTCGGCGGCCGGTTGCTGCGCGGTCGTGAGCGCGATCTCTCGCGTGCGTTGCGGGGCGGGGCGTAGGGCAAGTTCGAAGCGAAAGGTCGCCCGGTCTTGCCAACACTCGAACCTCGGAAATGCCGGGCCGTTCGCCCTGGCGTACTCGTCGATGCTCGGCAGCGCGAGGGCGAAGAAGTCGTCGAGCAGTGCCTCCTGGCGCTCCCCAGCCCGTTCCCGCACGCCGGCGCGAAAGCGCTGGAGGTGGAGCGTAAGGCCCCTTGCGACGGGGGTGCCATCGGCGAGATCAACGAGCAACGAATCTGCGAGCGCGAGGCGTTCCATACCGCCGATTCTAGCCGTGCATTACGCTGGGTGCGTGAAAACGTTACACAGCGCTCTGCTCAAGGGACTTCAGGTCGGCGATACCCCGTGGTTTAGCATCGAACTCGACGACCCCGTGCATGGTCGCATCACGCGGCTCGGGCGCTTCGACGGTGAACCTCATCACCGCCGAGTGGTCGTCGGCGACTCGGGCGTGCGGCCAGTCGAAACGCCGGGAGCGGGGTGGATCTTTGCCGAGCGATACGAGGGCGGGGCCCCGCTCGGCGGTTACGTCGCTGCCACGATCGTGCTGAGACACGGTGATGGCGACGCCTGGGTCGAGGGCGAGGCGAACAGTCAGCACACTGCCGCGCTCGAGGCCTTGCTCAGTGACGCGCGTGAAGCGGCAGCCGAGGTGCGCGACGGTGGGCCGGAGGATCTTGCCGCTCGGCAACTCGCCGAACCTCACCATGATGGCGACGAGGCCCATGCAGGGCTGACCGTTCAGTGGCGTCACGACGACGCGAGCTACCTCGAACACATCGGCGCCTGTGTGGCCGCGGTGAGCGAAGATGGCGGTGTGCGTTGCCTTACGAATATGGCAACGGTGACGGCCCCGGCTCCGTTCGACCCCGTCTCGGTCTCAGAGGCACTTACCCGTTCGAGTGCCGCGCCACGAGCGGCGATCATCGTTGAGGGCGATGTTGCTCTCGTGAGTGCGAGCCCCGAGACTTTTGTTGCGTGTGCCTCAGGGGTCGTCGAGACCGAACCGATGAAGGGCACGAGGCCGAGGGGCACGACTCCCGAAGTAGACGAGGCGCTGCGGGAGGAGCTGCGTTCGAGCGAAAAAGAGCGGCAAGAAAACCTCGCGGTCACCGAACGCGTTGTTGCAGAGCTCGACGCGGTGTGTGCGAGCGGGAGCGTGCACGTGGCTCGGCCCTGCGTGGTCAAGAGCTACGGGCAGGTGCATCAGCTCGTGAGCGAGGTGCGGGGCCAACTCCTCGAGAGCGCGACGCTCGGTGAGGTGCTCGACGCGATGTCACCGGCGGCATCGATGACCGGCGTGCCGAAAGCAACGGCGGTGAGGCACCTCGCCGAGCTCGAAGACGGGCCGAGAGGGCTCTACTCGGGGTGCTACGGGTGGGTGAGCGTTAGCGGTGCTGATGCTCAGGTTGCGATGGCGATTCGCTGCGCTGAGCTTCGGGGATCGACGGCGCTCGTGGGCGCCGGGGGAGGCCTGACCGCAGCCTCGCGCCCAGACGAAGAGCTCGCCGAGGTAAAGCTGAAAGCCCGGGCGGTGCTGAAAGCTCTGGGAGCCGGGTATCCTAGAGTACTGTGAGTGAAATGCAGAACGAAACCTATGACTTCCGGGTAATCCAGGAGCGCTGGCTCCCCGTATGGGAGGCCAAAGAGCCTTTCGTGGTGAAGCCCGAGCCCACCGGCCGCCCAACCAAGTACATTCTTGATATGTTCCCGTACCCCTCGGGCGACCTTCACATGGGCCACGCAGAGGCGTTCTGCTTCGGTGACATTCTCGCGCGTTACTGGCGCACGCAGGGCTACGACGTGCTGCACCCCATCGGTTGGGACTCGTTCGGGTTGCCCGCCGAGAACGCGGCGATCAAGCGCGGGGTCGATCCGCGTGAATGGACCTACTCAAATATCGACCAGCAGAAGGCTTCGTTCCGCACGTACGCACCCTCGTTCGACTGGACCCGAGTGCTGCACACCTCTGACCCCGAGTACTACCGCTGGAACCAGTGGCTGTTTCTCAAGATGTATGAGCGAGGCCTTGCGTACCGCAAAGACAGCTGGGTGAACTGGGACCCCGTCGACCTGACCGTGCTCGCGAACGAGCAGGTGCTTGCCGACGGTACGAGCGAGCGCTCAGGCGCAATGGTCGTCAAGAAGAAGCTCACGCAGTGGTACTTCCGCATCACCGACTACGCAGAGCGCCTGCTCGCCGACCTCGATCAGCTCGAGGGGCGCTGGCCCGCAAAGGTGCTCGGCATGCAGCGCAACTGGATCGGCAAGTCAGAGGGCGCCGAGGTGTTCTTTGAGATCGAAGGCCACGACGAGAAGATCCCGGTCTTCACGACCCGCCCTGACACGCTCTGGGGCGCAACCTTCATGGTCGTCGCGCCCGACGCTGACCTGGCACAGGACCTCGTGGCAGGAGCCGACGAGGCGACCCGTGAGGCCTTCGCCGACTACCTCGCGCAGTCGCAGAAGCAGTCTGAGATCGAACGTCAGAACGCCGACCGCGAGAAGACCGGCGTGTTTCTTGGCCGCTATGCGACGCATCCCCTCACGGGCGAGCGCATTCCCGTGTGGGCCGCCGACTACGTGCTTGCCGACTACGGCCACGGCGCGATCATGGCGGTTCCCGCGCACGATCAGCGCGACCTCGACTTTGCCCTCGCCTTTGACCTGCCCATCGTGCAGGTGCTCGACGTGCGCGGCGAAGAGGGCGAAGAGCTGCCGAACCCTGCTGAGAGCGGCATCGCGCTCACGGGTGACGGCGTGCTCGTCAACTCACCGGGTCTCGACGGCCTCACCAAGGCCGAGGCGGTCGCCGAATCGATCAAGACGCTCGAAGAGCGCGGCACCGGCAAGCAGGCCATCACGTACCGCCTGCGCGACTGGCTCATTTCGCGCCAGCGCTACTGGGGCACCCCGATTCCGATTCTGCACGGCACCGGCGAGCATGAGGGCGAGATGAAGCCCGTCGACCAGTCGACGCTGCCCGTTGAGTTGCCGGCTTCGGCTGGGCTCGACCTGAAGCCCAAGGGATCGTCGCCGCTCGGCGCCGCAACTGAGTGGGCCACGGTCGAAGACCCCGAGACCGGCGCGACCTGGCTGCGCGACCCCGACACGATGGACACCTTCGTCGATAGCTCGTGGTACTACTTCCGCTTCCTGTCGCCCACCGACAGCACTCAGGCCTTTGACCCGGCCGAGGCGAAGAAGTGGGGCCCCGTCGACCAGTACGTTGGCGGCGTCGAGCACGCGATCTTGCACCTGCTCTACTCGCGCTTCATCACGAAGGTACTCTTCGACATGGGCTACATCGACTTCGAAGAGCCCTTCCTCGACATGCTCAACCAGGGCATGGTGCTGCAAGACGGCGCCAAGATGTCGAAGTCGAAGGGCAACCTCGTCGAGTTCGCCGAACAGCTCGAGAGCCACGGCGCCGACGCGCTGCGCGTGACCCTCGCGTTCGCAGGGCCACCAGAAGACGACATCGACTGGGCCGACGTCTCGGTGCAGGGTTCGGCGAAGTTCCTCGCCCGCGCCTGGCGCGTCGCTCGCGACGTGTCGAGCGAGCCCGGCGTTGACTTCGCGACCGGTGACGCTGAGCTGCGCAAAGCGACGCACCACCTGCTCGCCGAGGCCCCGAAGCTCGTCGAAGACTATAAGTTCAACGTCGTCGTGGCTCGCCTCATGGAGCAGGTCAACGTGACGCGCAAGGCCATCGATGGCTCGGTCGGCACCGCCGACCCCGCCGTGCGCGAGTCGGCCGAGGCCATCGCAATGATGCTCTCGCTCTTCGCGCCCTACGCCGCTGAAGACATGTGGGCGATGCTCGGCCACGAGGCTACCGTTGCGCTCGCTGAATGGCCTGCTGCCGACGAGTCGCTGCTTGTCGAGAACGAGATCAAGGTTGCCGTGCAGGTTGGCGGCAAGGTGCGCGACGTGCTCGTGCTGCCCGCTACCGCGAGCGATGCCGACGCTGAGGCGGCGGCGCTTGCCTCGACCTCGGTGCAGCGTGCGATTGGCGATAAGGAGATCGCGCGTGTGATTGTGCGCCTGCCAAAGATCGTCTCGATCGCGACGAAGGGCTAGCCTCTCTCGCTCGTTAGACACGGCGCCCCGCGGCCTTTTGGGCTCGCGGGGCGCCGTGCGTTTGGCGTGCTTTCACCTCGACTGCTGCTTGCGGCGGTGCGCGGCGACTCTCACGCGCGTCGCGCAGGTGGTGCCGCAGAACCGCTGCGGCTCTTTGCGTCCCTCGTCGACGAACACTCGCTCGCACCCGGGTGCTACGCAGATGCCCCAGGCTGCTCGGCCCTGATCTGAGGCCCATCGTGCGAGACCAAACGAGCCGAGTGCGAGCAGGGTCGCCGCGGCGTCATCGTGTGGCCCTTGAGGGATGGGTCGTAGCGCCCAGCGCCCGTCGGCGAGCTGGGTGAGCTGCTGGGTGACCTGGTGAGCGGTGAGTGTCTCGTTGATGATGGGCGCCGCGCTCGCGAGCTCTGGCTCTGCGAACACTCGGCGAAGCATCGCCTTCGCTTCTGCAAAGCGGCCCTCATCGAACGCTCGCTCGCCGAGCGCGGCGTCGCCGCGGCGTTCGCAGAGGCCGCGCCAGCTCGTTTCGGTTTCGACGTCGTTGATTGCCTCGACGACGAAACGCAGCCCGAGTGGCCGGTCATCGGTTGCATATGATTGCGTCATACGAGTATTGTAACGCTGTTATCTTTTATTTATCGTTACAAGGAAGGGGTGTCGATGACTACACCGGTTCTTCTCGTTGGCGCAGGCCCCATTGGCCTCACCCTGGCAGCCATGTTGCGGCAGCGCGACATCGAGGTGCTCGTGCTTGAGGCTCACCCTGGCCTCTCGCGGCACCCCAAAGCCCGCGGCATTTCAGCCCGCTCGATGGAAGCTTTCAGGGCGCTCGGCGTCGAAGAACGCATTCGCGAGGTCGCGTTGCCCGCGAGCCATATCCGCTTCTTCAGGGGCGACACGCTCGCCGATCTACACGCCGAGGTTTCTGCCGCGCCTGCCACACACGAATCGGGCAACACCTCGTCGCCTGGAGTGCTCTGCTCACAAGACGTGCTTGAGCCGGTGCTGCTCGAGCACGCTAAATCGCTCGGGGCGCAGGTGCTCTTCGGGCACCGAGTCACCGCCGTGCAGCAGACCGAAACGGGCGTGAGCGTCACCGCGCAGGTTGCCGGTGAGACGAAGCACTTCGAAGCCGCGTATGTCATTGGTTGCGATGGTGCACGCAGCACCGTTCGCGAGGCGGCAGGCATTGGTCTTGAGGGCGAGCAGGGGCTCGCGCGGTTTCTCTCGATCCGCCTCATTGCCGACCTGCGCGAGACCGTTCGTGGCCGCGAATCGACCTCGTACTTTCTCGCTGGGGGCAAGGGCGGGTTTCTCGCGGTCGACAATGCCACGCGGTGGATCTATCAGTACCCGATCGCCGCGCACACCGACAGCGACACGCTTCGTGCCGATAACGACCGGCTTGTCGAGCTCGTGCGTGCGGCTGCCGGCGTTAGCGAGCTCGAGGTCACCGTGCTCGACACCATGACCTGGCGCATGGATGCTTGCCTCGCCACGACGTTTCGAAACGGTCGGCTGTTGCTCGCGGGCGATGCCGCTCACCAGACCCCGCCGACCGGTGGGCACGGCATGAACGTTGGCATTGGCGATGCTGAGACGCTCGCGTGGCGGCTTGCCGCGGTGCTTGGCGGATCAGCTCCCGCCGCAACCCTCGACCGGTATACCGCTGAGCGCAGGCCCGTCGCTGAGACGATCATCGCGGTGTCTTCGGGCAACGCTGGGAGCAACTACGCGATTGATGATGAGATGCTGCTCGCAACGCACTATGGAGCTGCCGAGCCCGTCGCCCTTGGCCCATACGAGCCGTCTGGCGAGCCGGGCAGGCGCATGCCGCACGTCGCGATCGAGGGTGACCCCGCGGTGGTTTCGAGCCTCGACCTCGTCGCGGTTCACCACCTGCCGACACTCGTGAGCGAGTACCATGATCGGCAATACGCTGCGGCAGCGGCGGGCCTGGGAATCCCTTATGCGGTGCTCAATGACGGCGGCCGCCGCGAGCGTGACCCCGGCGGGTTCCGCGCGAAGACTGGTCTGGTTCTCGGCGGTGCGCTGCTCGTGAGGCCCGACGGGCATATTGCTGAGCGCCTTGCATCTGCCGATGCTTTGGCCAGCGCGTTCGAGCGGCTCATGGGAGCACCATAAGGCGGCGGATCATCGCCTCTTTCGCCGTTCACACCGGCTCTCGAGCGGGTCCTCTTTGAAGACCTGGTGATGGCAGCCGCCTGACGCGTCGTCTCACGTAACGTTCACCCCATGAACCTCGATGAGAACACGGTGCCGAAGCCGGGAAGCGCGGCAGAGCAACCCAGAAGCCCTGCCGCACGGCGCGACGGTGAGGCCGCCTCGTGGAAGGTGCCGGAGCCGCTGCCGCGAAGACTCTTTCGAGCAATCGCGACGCCGCCCGCGGCTGGCGTGATCATCTTTATCCTCGTGGTGTTGGTCGCGGTGGTTCTCGCGCTCGTGCGCTCGAACCATGCCTTCTCGCTCGAGAGTGCCGAAAGCTCAGGCGACGATGAAACGAACGCGAGCGAAATCTTGGGAGAAGAGGCCTCGAGCGGAGAAGTCGGCTCGAGCGATTCCCGCGGCGCGGGCGATCGCGGCGCGGCTCCCGGCGAGGGGGCGAGCAAAGGCGCCGAGGGTGCGAGCGTGTTCGTGCACGTGCTGGGTGAAGTGAAGAAGCCCGGGGTCATCGAGCTAGCCTCCGGTGATCGGGTGCAGCAAGCGATCCAAAAGGCCGGGGGAGTCACCGATAAAGCCTCGCTCGTCGGGGTCAACCTCGCGCGTGAGGTGATCGATGGTGAACAGATACTCGTTCCCGCAGAGGGCGAGCAAAGCGAGCAGCCCGGCGCGTCGGGAACCGCCGCTCCCGATGCTGGTGGGTCGGTGAACCTCAACAGCGCCGACGCGGCGACACTCGAAACTCTGCCGCGTATTGGCCCGGCCCTCGCCGCTCGAATCATTGAGTGGCGCGACGCAAACGGTGGGTTTCGTAGCGTCGACGACCTTATGAACGTCTCAGGTATTGGCCCGAAGGTCTTTGCCGAGCTGCGCGACCTTGTGACCGCCCCGTGAACAAACCGCCGGGCACCTGGCGGCTGCTGTTCGCTGCGCTTGTGTCATGGGCGGCAGCCGCGTTTCTGATTACTCGCCCGGGTTGGGCGATGCCGGTCACGGTGGCTTCGCTGGCAATTGGCGGCCTGATGCTCAGCGCATCAATCGTCTTCAGAAAAGCTCAGCTGCCCCGGCGTGTGGCGCGCTTTTCCGTCGTGACGCTCGCCTTTCTCGCGGTCGTTTCCGGGCAGATCGCACACCAAGAATGGGTGCGCGAGGCGCCAGAGGTGAGCGGGGGTGAGCAGGCGACGATCCGCACCCATCACCGTGAAGCAACGAGTTCGCGCGACAAACTGATGTGGGAGGCGAAGCTCGCGGGATTCGTTGAGCGTACTGAGACGGGCGACGGGTGGGTGCAGGCAGGTGTCTTCAGCAACCGCGGTACGGTGCCGGTGCTGCTCTGGTTTTCGCAAGACACGCTCGAACAACTCGACGGGGCCGCCGAGGTTCCTTCTTCGCGGTGGGTTCCCGGAATGGTGGTGCGTTTCAATGGGAGTTTTCGGCCATCAGAACCGCAACGCTCAGCGGCCTACATGGTGAGTGTTCAAGAGCTCACGGTAGCCGAAAGCCCCGCGGCCTGGCACCGAGTCATCGCCTCGTTACGACTCACGATCATCGAACACGCCTCGGCCGTTGACGGCGCCGACCTCGTGCCCGGGTTCACCGTCGGCGACACGAGTCTCGTGACGGAAGAACTTGATGCGGCGATGAAAACGACGAGTCTCACCCACCTCATCGCAGTGTCGGGGGCGAACTGCGCGCTCATTGTTGCCGCGGCGATGATCGTGGTTTCGTACCTCGGGGTCGGGAGGCGATTGCGTATTGGGTTCGGCGCGGCTGCGCTGTTCGGGTTCACCCTCGTCGTTGGTCCTGACCCGAGTATTCAACGCGCGGCTCTCATGGCTGCCGTGACACTGCTGTCGCAGTTCGGTGGGCGCCGTGGCGTCGGGTTTGCCTCGCTTGGGTGCGCCATGATCGTGCTGCTTATCGGTGACCCATGGCAAGCGCGTCACCCGGGTTTTACCCTGTCGGTCGCTGCAACCGCAGGCATCATGTTTTGGGCGCCGGGCATCACCCGCTGGCTTTCGCGGTGGGCAAGGTTGCCGATGCCGTTGGCGCTCACACTCGCCGTGACCATCGCTGCCCAGGTTGCCTGCGGGCCACTCCTGTTGCTGTTGCAGCCAGGGCTTGCGCTCGGCGGCATTCTTGCGAACGTTCTCGCAGCTCCCGCGGCGCCGCTTGGCACCGGTATCGGGCTTCTTGCGATGCTCGCCGCCCCCGTGGCTCCACTGCTCGGGCACTGGTTAACGGTTGTCGCTGCCGTTCCTTCGTCGTGGGTCGTCTGGCTTGCGTTGACGATCGCTGAGATGCCACTCACGCGCCTCTATTGGCCGGGTGGCGCGGTTGGTGCCGTGCTCTTAACGCTATGCCAGGGCAGTATCATCGCATCGCTATGGCTGCGGAGCATGAGGCCTGTTGGGCGGTGGCGAACACGCATTGATGCACCGGTGTTGTTGCGGCGCCTCTGGTGGGCGTTGGGTGCGGCCGGCGTCGGAACCTTCGTCGCGGTCAGTATCACCTCACCGGTGATGACCCGGGTGACGACGCCCGGCGACTGGTTCGTTGTCATGTGCGACGTGGGGCAGGGCGATGCCTTTCTCGTGAGAGACCCCGCAGACCCCGATCGGGTTATGCTCACCGACACCGGGGTCGATGAAACTGCGGTGTCGGCTTGCCTAGACCGCTTTGGCGTCACCGAGGTGACGCTACTCGTACTCAGTCACGACGATGCCGATCACGTCGGAGGCATGGGGGCCGTGCTCGATCGCACACGGGCTGCGCTCATCTCACGTCCCGTCACCGGAGACTCAGCAGAACGCGCTCCCGAGCAACAGCTACAGCGGCACTCGATCCCGTATCGGATCGGGGTTGAGGGTATGCAAGGAACCCTCGGTAGCGACAACCCCGACGCCACCCTCTCGTGGCGCATTCTCGCGCCGACCACAGAACAGCCGATTACGAGCGCGAACGGTGCGAGCATTGTCATGCGCATTGATGTTCAGGGGGTGTGTCTCTTCATGCTCGCCGATACGGGCGAGGCCGACCACGCAATGCTTCGCTCACGCTACCCAGACGAGCGCTGCGACATTGTGAAGGTCGCGCACCACGGCTCGAAGGATGCCGATGCCGAGTTCCTTGAGCAACTCGGCGCAGAGTACGGTCTCGTATCGAGCGGAGTCGAGAACCGCTACGGGCACCCGAGCGACAAGGCGCTTGACGACCTCGCCAGGGCCAAAACGATCCCGTTGCGCAGCGATACTCACGGCTCGATCGCGCTTTCGCTGCAGGGCGACCGCGTCGTTGTCTGGAGTGAACGATAGAGTAGAGCCGTGGCAGCCAAAGCAAAGATTCCCCAACTCTCGTGGTCAGACGTGCAGCCGGTTCCGGTCATGCTCGTGACCGGTCCAGAGCAGCTCTTTGCTGACCGCGCCTGGCTCCGTATGCGCTCTGTCCTGCGTGAGCAAGACCCGGCGCTCGAGATCCACGAGGTCGAGGCGAGTCAGTACGAGTCAGGCATGCTCATGACGCTCGCAAGCCCCTCGCTCTTTGGCGAGCCCCGGCTCATTCGCGTCATGGGCGCCGAAAAAGCCACTGACGCGTTCATCACCGACGCGAAGGCATACCTCGAGGTTCCCGACGCCGACACGACCCTCGTCATTCGTCACGGCGGAGGCCAACGCGGCAAGGGACTTCTCGACGCGATCCGCGCGATGCCCGCTGGAGCCGTCGAAGTGCTGTGCCCGGCAGTAAAGCCCGGCGACCTACCGGCGCTCGTGCGTGCCGAGTTCCACAGGCTCGGCGTCAAAGCCGACCCGCGGGCGATGCAGGCACTCGTGCAAGCCTTTCCCGAAAACCTTGAAGAGCTGATCGCGGTGTGCGGCCAGCTCGCCCAAAATAGCGGTGGCAATGTGACGCTCTCGCAGGTCGAGATCATGACTGGCGGCCGCGTCGAGACGAATGCGTTCAAGGTCGCCGACGCAGCAATCGCGGGAAACGCTGGTGAGGCGCTGCTCTTCCTGCGCCAGGCGCTCGATACTGGCGTGCAACCGATCCCGCTGCTCGGCGCGCTCAACTATAAGCTACGTGCCATTGCCCGGGTGTGCGGGGCAGAGGCCTCAGCCGCACAACTCGCCAAAGAGTTCGGCATGCCGCCCTGGCAGGTCGACCGCGCCATGCGCGACGTGCGCGGCTGGCGTGAAAGCGGCCTCGCCCGCGTCATAACGGAGTCGGCGGCGACCGACCTCGCCCTCAAGGGTGGGTCTCGCGACGCCGTCTACGCGCTCGAGCGCTTCGTGCTGCTCGTGGCCCGCAAGGGCGCTCCGCTCCCGGCAGCCTAACCGCACCGCGCTTCGCCGTCTCTTCTCGCCGAGTGAGTATCAGTTCGTCGAGTGAGCATGGAAACAGCGCGATCCCGATACTCACTCGACGAAGTCATGCTCACTCGGCGCATCCAAGTAGCGAGGCATCGACGGGCGGAGCATCAGCGGGACGGGCCCGCAGCGCAGTGGCAGGGAAGTGATTCGGTATGGGCGGCTATTCAGCCGGGCAGCGGATCAGCCGAGCGGCACGAGGCACGACGGGAGCGCGGACCCCAGAAACATCAAGGGCCCCCACCAAACGGTGAGGGCCCTTGACGTGAAACGCGTCACTACGCTGCGAGAGCGTTTACCTGCTGTGCGAGCCTTGACTTGCGGTTCGCGGCCTGGTTCTTGTGCAGAACGCCCTTCGAAACAGCCTTGTCGATCTTGCGGGTAGCCTCTTTAAGCTTCTTCTCTGCGAGCGCCTTGTCACCGGCAGCAACTGCTGCGCGGGTCTGGCGTGCGAGGGTACGGTACTCGCTCTTGACTGCACGGTTACGCTCGGTAGCCTTGCGGTTGGTCTTAATGCGCTTGATCTGCGACTTAATATTTGCCACTTGGTGCTTTGTCCTTTAGCTTAAAAATCATTAACGGTTGAGTCCCGTCGGCAGAGAAGAGGGCTACCTGGCGGGGTGTGTGGTTTCCCACACGCAAGCCAATAAGCAACTCTACCAGAAAAAGCCGCGCGCGAAAGGAGCAAACAGCATCGTTATGCGATTTCATGAGATACTGAATCACAATGTCTCCTCGAAGTATTCATCCCCCTGTGCCGGCGTCGACCGATCCGCGCATGATTCGCAACTTCTGCATCATCGCGCACATCGACCACGGTAAATCAACTCTTGCCGACCGCATGCTGCAGATCACCGGCACGGTTCCCGACCGTGAGATGCGTGCTCAGTACCTCGACAGTATGGATATTGAGCGAGAACGCGGCATTACGATCAAGTCGCAGGCCGTGCGCATGCACTGGCAGCACGACAGCACTGAGTACGCGCTCAACATGATCGACACCCCCGGTCACGTCGACTTCAGCTACGAGGTCTCACGTTCGCTGGCCGCCTGCGAGGGAGCGATTCTGCTCGTCGACGCGGCGCAGGGCATCGAAGCCCAGACGCTCGCGAACCTGTACCTCGCAATGGAGCATGACCTCGAAATCATTCCGGTGCTCAATAAGATTGACCTGCCGGCCGCCGACCCCGAGCGGGTCGCGCGCGAGATCTGCGACCTGCTCGGTGGTGAGCCCGAAGACATTATTAAGGTCTCTGGCAAGACCGGCATGGGTGTTGAAGAGCTGCTCGACCGAGTAATCGAGAAGGTTCCGGCACCGGTGGGTGAGCAGGAGGCACCCGCTCGCGCCATGATTTTCGACTCGGTCTATGACCCGTACCGCGGTGTTGTGACCTACGTTCGTATGGTTGACGGCAGGCTCACGCCGCGCGAAAAAGTGCAGATGATGTCGACCGGCATGGTCTACGAGGCGCTCGAGATCGGTGTCTCTTCACCAGGGCCCGAACCCACGAAGGGGCTCGCGACCGGCGAGGTCGGTTACCTCATTACTGGCGTGAAAGATGTGCGTCAGTCGAAGGTCGGCGACACGGTCACGAGCCAGCACCACGGTGCCGAAGAGGCCCTTCCCGGTTACACCGACCCGAAGCCCATGGTCTTCTCGGGCCTGTACCCGATCGATGGTTCTGACTATCCGATCCTGCGCGAGGCGCTCGACAAGCTGAAGCTCTCAGACGCCGCGCTGCAGTACGAGCCTGAGACCTCGGTTGCGCTCGGCTTCGGTTTTCGCTGTGGCTTCCTCGGGCTCTTGCACCTCGAAATTATCTCGGAGCGCCTGCGCCGCGAGTTTGACCTCGACCTCATCGCGACCGCGCCGAGCGTGGTCTACTCGGTGACCGCTGAAGACGGCGAAGAGATTACGGTCACGAACCCGAGCGAGTATCCCGAGGGCAAGATCATGAGCGTGCGCGAGCCGATGGTGCGCGTCGCGATTCTCGCCCCAAAAGATTACGTCGGCGCGATCATGGAGCTCTGCCAGAGCCGTCGCGGCAGCCTGCTCGGCATGGAATACCTGGGGGAGCGCGTCGAGCTTCGCTACGCGATGCCCCTCGGCGAGATCGTGTTTGACTTCTTCGACCATCTGAAGAGCCGCACGCAGGGCTACGCAAGCCTTGACTACGAGCCGATGGGCGAGCAAGAAGCCGATCTCGTGAAGGTCGACATCCTGTTGCAGGGTGACAAGGTCGACGCGTTCAGCGCGATCGTGCACCGTGACAGCGCCTACCACTACGGCACGCTCATGACCGAGCGACTGCGCAAACTCATTCCGAGGCAGCAGTTCGAGGTGCCGATTCAGGCGGCTATCGGGTCGCGCGTGATCGCGCGTGAGACCATTCGCGCGATCCGCAAAGACGTTCTGGCAAAGTGCTACGGCGGTGACATTAGTCGTAAGCGTAAACTGCTTGAAAAGCAAAAGGAAGGCAAGAAGCGCATGAAGATGGTGGGCCGCGTTGAGGTACCCCAGGAAGCGTTTATTGCCGCACTCTCGGGTGACGTCGAGGGCAAGGAGAAAAATAAGTGAGCGATGAGCAGCCAATCCTGAGGCGCTCCACACACGTCGACCACGAGGTCAGCTACGCATCGGTCGGTGCCTCGCAGGCGCCCGACCTCATGAAGTATCCACCTGTTGGCAGCACCCCCTTCGAAGAAGAGGTGCTGCTCGGCAGTGGCGAAGATCGCTTCATGTCGGCCACCTCGACCCTCATGACCTGGGGCGCACAAAAGGGCGCCAACATCGAGATTGAGCTCGTCGATAAGGGGCAGGAATCGAAATACGCATCGATCTCGTTTCGCGACACCGGGCTTCCTGAAGGGCCGAAAGAGAACGAGCAGCTCTTCGCTCCAGACGGCACTCCGTATCTTGAGGCAGGGCACCTGGTGAACTACCGCATTGGTGACGAAGACGTGCGCAGCATGCGCGTGATCAGCGTCATCGACGAGACGAACCGTGTCGGCTTCATCGTCGGCAGTGCGGCAGAGTCTGACATCGCCGGCGAGGCTTTCTTGCGTGTCGAAATGCGCTCTGATAACTCGGTGTGGGCGGTTGCCCGCGGTTTCTTCTACGACGCACGCAAGGGCAGCAAGAAGCTGCTCACGAAGAGCGGCGTGAAGAAAGAGATTGCCCGCGTAGCCGAGCAGCTTCACGCACTCACGCCCGTCGTGCAAGCGACGATCAACGCGTCGAGTTCAGAAGAAGAGTAGCGTGGCGAGCCAGCCTCCCGAGGGCGTCAGCGCTCCCGAAGACGGTTCTCTGCCCGAAAGCGTGACCGCTGGTGCCCTCGAACGTCACTTTGGGGTGTACCTGCACGTGCCCTATTGCAGGGTGCGCTGCGGGTACTGTGACTTCAACACCTACACCGCCTCCGAGCTTCGCGGCGCAAAACGCGAGAACTATGCCGGCGAGGCGGTGCACGAGGTGCGCCTAGCCGGTGAGGTCATGCGCCGAGCTGGGCTTCCCGAGCGCAAGGTTTCGACGGTCTTCTTTGGCGGCGGAACTCCGACGCTTCTCCCGGGCGAGCAGCTTGCCGAGATGCTGCACGCGGTGCGCGACGAGTGGGGGCTCGCCGAGGGGGCCGAGGTCTCGATCGAGGCGAACCCCGATACCGTCACCCCGCAGTTGCTTGAGACGCTCGCCGAGGCAGGCTTCACGCGTGTGAGCATGGGCATGCAGTCGGCTGTGCCGCACGTGCTGGCAACGCTTGACCGGACGCACGAGCCGGCGATGGTTCCGAAGGCTGTCCAGATGGTGAAGGATGCCGGGCTGCAGGTGAGTCTCGACCTCATCTATGGCACCCCCGGCGAATCGCTCGATGACTGGCGCACCTCGCTCGAGACGGCGATCGCGTGTGCTCCCGACCACCTGAGCGCATACGCACTCATCGTCGAACAGGGCACGAAGCTCGCCCGGCAAATTCGCCGTGGTGAGGTTGCGCAGCCCGATGACGATCTGCATGCGGCCATGTACGAGCTCGCCGACGGTATGCTGCAGGCTGCCGGGTACGAGTGGTATGAAATCTCGAACTGGGCGAAGGCAGATGAACTGCGATCGCGGCATAACCTCTCGTACTGGACCGGTGAAGACTGGTGGGCGATCGGGCCGGGGGCTCACTCACACATCGGAGGTGTGCGCTGGTGGAACGTCAAGCACCCCGCAGCCTACGCCGAGCGCATCGCCCGTGGCGTTTCGCCTGCCCACCAGCGAGAGCTACTCACGGCTGAAGACCAGCGCATCGAGAGCGTCATGCTTGAGTCGCGACTGCGCTCTGGTGCGCGCATCTCGCAACTCGAGGAAGCCGGAAGAGGCGAGGTTGCGAGCCTGATCGCCGAGGGCTTAATCGATGGCAAAGCGGCGATTGCGGGGCGGATCGTGCCGACGCTCAGGGGGCGCCTGCTCTCAGACACGGTCGTTCATCGCCTGCTTCAGTGAAAAATGTTCAGGTTGTTCGACTAGTATTAGCACTCAGGTGTTGAGAGTGCCAATGCGGAGGTGTGAATGAGTATCTCAGACCGGGGTCTCGCGGTCTTGCGCGCCATCGTGAACGACTTCGTGAACGAGGGCGAACCGGTGGCCTCGAAATCGATCGTCGAGAGGCACTCGTTTGGGGTATCGGCCGCGACGATCCGCAATGATATGGCGCTTCTCGAAGAAGAAGAACTCATCGTCGCACCGCATACTTCGAGTGGGCGGGTGCCCACCGACAAGGGCTACCGGCTCTACGTCGACACGCTCGCCGAGATTCGCCCACTCACGCAGGCGCAACGCGCGGCGATCGAACGCTTTCTGGGTGAAGCCGAGAACCTCGACGACGTCATGGCGCGAACCGTCAGGCTGCTCGCGAGCCTCACACACCAGGTCGCTGTGATTCAATACCCGACAGCTGGGGCGGGGTACGTGAAGCAGATCGAACTCGTCGCGATCGGGCCAGACCGGGTGCTCTGTGTCGTGATCACGAGTAACGCGGCTGTTGAGCAGCACATCGCGCGCATTCGCCACGCCATCGTCGACGAGGCCTGGGTGCAGGGGCTGAGGGATCGCATCGCTACTGAAGTGATGGGGCGTGACATCGGGCTTGCCCAGGCTCGGGTGACAGAGCTCATTCGCACCGCGGGTGACTGGGCAGAGCCCAACGAGCTTGAGCCGGTCGTGAGTGTTCTTGAGGTCGTCGAAGAACAGCTCAGCGCCAACCGCAATCAACGCATCGCGGTCGCGGGCACAGCAAACCTGTCGCGGCCTGGCGAGACCCTTCAGAACCTCTCGGCGGTGCTCGAGGCGGTTGAAGAACAGGTCGTGCTCTTGCGCCTCATCCAGGAACTTGCGACCGATGAACGTGGGGTCGGCGCGTCGATTGGCCGCGAAAACCTCCCGTACGGGTTTCCTGACGCCGCCCTCATCGCGACCCAGTATCAGGCTGGTGGCGCTACACTCTCGAGGCTCGGCGTGCTCGGGCCAACTCGCATGAACTATGAACGCAACATCGCCGCGATGCGGGCGGTGTCGAGATACCTCGGTCGGTTGCTCGGTGAGAGCAACCTCTAGATCAACGAAACGCAAAAAGGAGCAGCCCTCGTGGCAGATCACTACGAAACTCTCGGGGTTTCACGCGAAGCAACCCCTGAAGAAATCAAGAAGGCTTACCGCAAGCTTGCGCGCGAGCTGCACCCCGATGTGAACCCTTCAGAAGACGCCTCGGAGCGCTTCAAGCTCGTCACTCACGCCTATGACGTGCTGAGCGACCCGCAGGAGCGCCAGAAGTACGATATGGGCGGCAACGACGCCTTCGGCGGTGGCTTCGGCGACATCTTTAACACCTTCTTCGGTGGCGGTTTTGGCGGCGGCGGCAGCGGGCCGAAGTCGCGTTCAGAGCGCGGGGAAGACGCGCTCATTCGCATTGATGTCACGCTTGAGCAGGTCATGTTCGGTGATGAGACGACGGTCGCGCTCAACACCGCGGTGTTGTGTGAAACGTGTCAGGGCAGCTGCTGCCAGCCAGGTACGTCACCCGTCACCTGTGACGTGTGTGGCGGCGAGGGCTCGGTGCAGCGCCAGGTGCGCTCGCTCTTCGGCAACGTCGTGACGAGCCACCCCTGCGGTACCTGCCAGGGCTTCGGCACCGTTATTCAGAGCCCCTGCATTACCTGTGGTGGCAAGGGCCGCACTCGTGAGCGTCGCGAAACCACCATTCAGATTCCCTCTGGCGTTGAGACCGGAACACGCATGCAGATTCGCGGCGGCGGCGAGGTTGGCCCCGGTGGCGGCCCGAACGGCGACCTGTTCGTCGAGTTTCAGGTCAAGCACCACGACATCTTCAGCCGCGACGGCTACGACCTGCTCGCGACCGTGAACCTGCAGATGACCGACGCTGCGCTCGGCACCGAGGTGACGCTTGAGTCGCTCGATGGCGCGGTCGAGATCGAGGTTGAGGCCGGCGCGCAGGCGGGCGATATCTTGACGCTTCGCGGGCGCGGCATTCAGCACCTGCAGTCGAACCAGCGCGGTGACTTGAAGGTCGCCCTGCAGGTTGTGACTCCGACCAAGCTCAGCTCGAAAGAGAAGGACCTGCTCAAAAACCTCGCCAAGTTGCGTGGCAATAAGCCGCCTCAGTTCGGCGAGTTTCAGCAGGGCTTCTTCGGCAAGATGCGCGACCGTTTCTTCCGCTAACCATGGCGAATCTCTACGTGCGAGAGGGCCTTCAGCCCGCCGACTTCACCGGCACCATTGAGGTGACCGGCGACGAGGCGCGCCATGCCGTCGCCGTGAGCCGGCTGCGCGTGGGCGAGAGCATTCTCGTTGGCAACGGCGAGGGCACCATTGCGGGCGGCACTGTTACCGCGGCGTCGCAGAACGCCTTTTCGGTCGAGATTGCCGAGGTGACCGAGTACCCAGAGCCCGTTCGAAAAGTGTGGATCGTGCAGGCCCTCGCCAAGGGCGACCGCTCCGAACGGGCGGTTGAACTGTGCACCGAGTTTGGAGCCTGGGGCTTTGTCACGTGGCAGGCGGCCCGTTCGATCTCGAAGTGGGACGCGAAGAAAGCGCCGAAGGGACTCGAGAAGTGGCACCGGGTTGCGCGCGAAGCCTCGAAACAGTCGATACGGCCCTTCGTGCCGCGCGTGACAGGGCCCATGACGACCAATGATCTCGTGCAGCTCGCCGCTGCAGGTGAAGCAACCGTGATAGTGCTGCACCCGAGGGACGCCGCAGAGCTCTCGGCTCGGGTGGCCGAACTCAGCCCGAGCGGCGACGTGTATGTGTGCGTCGGGCCAGAGGGCGGGCTCAGCGACGCAGAGCTTGAAGCGCTGTCGTCGGCCGGTGCCATCACAGCGACGGTCGGCGCGAACGTATTGCGCACCTCAAGTGCCGGTGCCGCCGCGCTCTCGGTACTGAATCTTGCGGCGGGGCATTGGTAGACTACCGGCATGGCTCAGGAAACTATTTTTGCGAAGATTATCGCGGGTGAAATTCCCGTTGAGAAGGTGTACGAGAGCGACAGCGTGCTCGCCTTTCGCGACATCGCGCCTCAGGCAAAGGTGCACCTGCTCGTCATCCCGAAAACCACTGCATACGAGAACGTGACCGAGCTCGCTGCTGGCGACCCCGCGCTCCTCGCCGACATGGTCGCCGTTGCGAAGCAACTGGCCGACGAACACGGTGAGGGCGAGTACAGGCTCGTCTTTAATAACGGCGCCTCGGCCGGGCAGACCGTCTTTCACGTGCACGCCCACGTTCTCATCGACGACTTGAAGGAGCAGAGCCTCGGTGGCTGACCCTCACCACAGTTCCCGCACCATTGTTCTTGGCACCGCCGACCCGCGGGCCCTTTTTGGTGCGGGTGATGAACATCTTCGCGCCCTCGAAGAACGCTTTCCTGGCGTCACCTTTTTCCTTCGCGGGCACCGCCTCACTCTCACCGGTGCTTCCGACGAGATGAATGAGATCGAACGGCTCGTTGACGGCCTGCGTGAAGTGACTCTTGCGCAGGGTACCGTGAGCGCCCGTGAGGCTGAGCGCCTGTTTGGGCGCCCCGGGCGAGATTCTGCGCCCCAAACGACCGCGCAACAGATGCTCAGCGAACCTATCGTGCAGACTCGCGGTAAGCAGATCCGCCCGCAGACCGCGGGCCAGCGCGACTACGTGCACGCGATCGATCAGCATACGATCACCTTTGGCGTGGGGCCAGCGGGCACCGGCAAGACTTTTCTCGCCGTCGCCAAGGCAGTTCAGGCCCTGCAGCGCCGCGAGGTCTCGCGCATCGTACTGACGAGGCCCGCGGTCGAGGCAGGCGAACGGCTTGGCTACCTGCCGGGCTCGCTCGAAGAGAAGATCGACCCGTACCTGAGGCCGCTCTTTGACGCGATTGCCTCGCTTATGGAGCCCGACGCCGTGCCGCAACTGCTCGGGGGTGGAACGATTGAGGTTGCACCACTCGCGTACATGCGCGGGCGCACGTTGAATGATGCCTTCGTCATTCTTGACGAGGCACAAAATACAACGCCAGAACAAATGAAAATGTTTCTCACGCGCCTGGGCTTTGGGTCGAAGATGGTGGTGACGGGCGACGCCACGCAAATTGATTTGCCGCACGCCAAGAGCGGCCTCAAACACGCCCTACGCATTCTTGACGGGGTTGACGACCTCGCCGTGTGTAACCTCACGAGCGATGACATCGTGCGCCACAGCCTTGTCGGCCGCATCGTCGACGCTTATGACTCTTATGATTCGCGAAAGGATCAACCGTGACCATCGAGATCAACAACGAATCAGCAATGCCCGCAACCGAGGCGACGCTGCACGATCTCGCGAGCTTCGTGCTCACCGAGCTTCACGTTCACCCCGATACCGACCTCGCGATTTTGCTCGTTGATGAAGACGCGATGACGAAGCTGCACGAGCAGTGGATGGGCGAGCCCGGTCCAACCGACGTGCTGAGCTTTCCCATGGATGAACTGCGTCCCGGAAGGCCAGACGCCCAAACCCCGGCGGGCCTGCTTGGCGACATCGTGGTGTGCCCGCAGGTCGCAGCGATCCAGGCCGATGCTGCTGGGCACGACCTCATGACCGAGATGCTGGTGCTCGTTACCCACGGCATGCTGCACCTGCTCGGTTACGACCACGCCGAGCCCGTTGAAGAGCACGAGATGTTCTCGCTGCAGAACCAACTCCTGCAGTCGTATCTGCTGCGCGGAGCCGGCGCGTGATTCCTGGTCTCGTTATCGGTCTCGCGGCGCTCGCGGTGCTTGTCACCGCTGCTGGGGGACTGCTCGCCGCAATCGACGCGGCATACACGGCTCTCTCGAAGAGCGACCTCGAAGAGCTCGCCGAAGAGAACCCCGCAAAGGCTGACCGCCTTGAACTTATCGGCGACAACCTCGAGCGCCATCTGCGTAACCTGAGCTTCATGCGCATTACCGCTGAGACGTTCTCAGCGGTGCTCATCACCCTGGCCTACGGCGAGATTTGGGAGAGCGTCTGGGTCACGCTTGCTGCCGCCGCGCTGACGATCGTGGTGCTCAACATCATCGTCATCAGCGTGAGCCCGAGGCAGTTGGGGGAGCGCCACCCGGAGCGCATCGTGCGTGGCACGGTGGGGCTCGTGCGCATGCTTGATACCTTGCTCACGCCGCTCGCTCCCGTTATGAGCGGCATCAGTGAGCGCGCCTTCTCTGCCCGCTCGACCCAGGCCGAGCGGCTCAAGAACGAGCAGATCTTTTCGCTCGTTGACCGCGCAGCGGAGCAAGAGCTACTTGAAGAAGACGAACAAGACATTATTCACTCCGTTGTCGAGTTCAGCGACACGCTCGTCAAAGAGGTCATGGTGCCGCGCACCGACATGATCACCATCGAGTCAACCGTGACGGTTCAGGAGGCCCTCGACTTCTTCATGAGTTCGCCATACTCGCGCATTCCGGTGATCTCGGGTGACTCTGACGGGGTGATCGGGGTCATGTACCTGCGTGACGTCGTTTCGTTTGTGCATCGCCGCACCGAAGAAGCTCAGCACTCGCAGGTGACGAGGGTTATGAAGCCTGCGCGCTTCGTGCCCGATCTACAGCGCACCGACGACCTACTCCGTGAGATGCAGCGTGAAGCGAATCACCTCGCGATCGCCGTCGACGAATACGGTGGCATCGCGGGGCTTGTGACGCTCGAAGACTTGATCGAAGAGCTCGTGGGCGAGATCCACGATGAGCACGACAAAGAGACCCCCGACATCGTTATGCAGCCCGACGGCTCGTACCACATTAACGCCAGGCTCGACATCGACGAGCTTGGCGAACTCTTTGACGAAGAGCTTGACGATGACGACGTGGAAACCGTGGCGGGGCTCGTCGCAAAAGAGCTCGGCCGACTCGCTGAGCCCGGTGACGTCGTGAGAATCTCGGGCATCGAACTCACCGTGCTGAACGTCGAGAAAAAGCGCCAGCGACTCGTGAGCGTTCGCGCCAAGTGGGTCGGGCGCGAGACGCAGGATATGATGGAAGTTCCAGAGAACAAGGAAGAGCATGACGACTGAGCACCCTGATTTCCGCGCCGGATTCGTTTCGTTCGTGGGCCGGCCAAACGTAGGCAAGTCGTCGCTCACCAACGCGATCATCGGCGAGAAGGTCGCGATCACGAGCAACCGTCCGCAGACCACGCGTCGAGTGATTCGGGGCATTGCCCACCGTGAAGACGGCCAGATCATCATCGTCGATACGCCCGGTATTCACCGCCCCCGCACCCTGCTCGGCGAGCGGCTCAACGACCTCGTGTATTCAACGCTCGGCGACGTCGACATCATTGGTTTCTGCGTTCCGGCTAACGAAGCGATCGGCCCCGGCGACCGCTATATTAACGAGCAACTCGACGACTTTCCGAAAGCGAAAAAGGTCGCTATCGTCACGAAGATCGACACCGCCGGGCGCGACCAGGTGATTGATCAGCTCGCCCTCGTTGACCAGCTGAGGGAATGGGACGCGGTGATTCCGGTCTCAGTCTCAAACGAGGGGCAGCTCGAAGAGATGTCGAGCCTCTTGCTCTCACTTCTGCCCGAATCGCCACCCCTCTACGAGGTTGAGCAAACGACCGAAGAGAGTGAAGAAGACCGGCTCGCCGAGCTCATTCGTGAGGCCGCGCTCGAAGAAGTTCGCGAAGAGCTGCCACACTCGATCGCCGTCACGATTGAAGACCAGGAAGAGCGTGAAGACGGCCTGCTTGAGATCTACGCCAACCTTATTGTCGAACGTGATAGCCAGAAGGGCATCATTATCGGCAAGGGCGGCAGCAGGCTACGCACGATCGGTGAGAAGGCACGCAAAGAGATCGAGCAGCTGCTCGGCCGCCGCGTCTACCTCTCGCTACGCGTGAAGGTGCTCAAGGAGTGGCAGCGCGACGCCAAGAAGCTCAACCGACTCGGTTTCTAGCGGCCTCCTGAGAACCCGCCGCCGCCACCTCCGCCGGCAAAACCGCCGCCGCTCGATCCGCTGCTTGTGCTCGCCGTGTACGATGCCGCCGAGGTGACCGCGCCAGAGAACGCGCCCAGCGAGCTACTCATGCTCGTGATGCCACGCGTGGCGAGGTAGGGGTACCAGTATGGGGTCGAGATGCGCTCTGCTTCATAGCGTGAAGCAAGCACGCGCGACCACTCTTTTTCGAGGCCGAAGAGCGTGGCGTAGGGCAGCAAGCGCTCGTAGAGCTGCACGATGGTTACCCCGTCAAGCTCTGCGCGCTCCGCTCCCGAGTACGACTGCAGCATGCGAATGCGCTCGGTCTCGGCAACCGAGATGAAGAGTTTGAGTCCTTCGAGGTACTCGTACGCTTCGGCACCGAGCGGTGTGTGCACCCTGCGTTTGAAAAGCCCGACGATCGACAAAGCGAAACTCGTCGTCATGAGCGGCATCGCTACGAGCGTGATGCCGCGATCGAATCCGGTTGCCGAAGCGTAGGCGAGAAGCACTCCGCTCACGATCGCGAGCGCAATGCCGACGAGGCTGAGAATCTTGGCAACCGGGCTGGCCTCGCGCGTGAAGTAGCCGCGCTTGTCGCTCTCGCTCTTTCCGTCGGCCGTGAGCTGCCCCATGCGGCTTGCAAACTTCGTCGACGACTTTGGGATGGCGCGGGACTCTGGGTGCTTCGAAGTGAAGAGTGCATCGAGCATTGCCGCGTCGAGCGCATCGTCGGTGACGCTGTGCGAAGCCGTACCGGGAGTCATATTGCGCAGTACGATGCGCGGGTCGCGATAAAGGTTGCCGTTCGGCTTCAGCTGCTCTTCGATGCGAATGTTGCCCTTGACCGCGAGGTGTAGGTATTCGGGAGCAATGGGGTCGAGACTGGCAGGGTGCATGATGGCCGCCGCAATGAGCGGGGGAAGCTGGGCCGGTGCCTCGTATTGCGCGATGATCGCGCGGCCCGTTTCCCGGTGGCGCCTCCGGAATCGCACGAACGCAATCTGGGCGGCTACCGCGGCGCCCATCGAGCCGAGTGAGACCGCAAAGGGCATGATGGTCACGACGGGATTGCTCTGTCGTTTCGGTGGTTGCACCACGGTGTCTTTGGCAAAGCCGAGCCCGAGGGTGACGACCACGTCGCGCCCGAGGGGCAGCGGATCGATGCTGAAACGGTTACCCTCGTGGTGCAGGTTCACCGTGTTGCGTGAGCCGGCAACGCCAGCGTATGCCGTCATATCACCATTGAACGCGGTGCTCAGGGTGTCGTCGACCGTGACGCTCGCTGAGAACGAACTAATTGCCTGGGCGCGGTCAACCGAGACCATATCCCAGAGAAATTCATCGACCGCTGCGTCATCTGGAACAAACACTGGATCTGGAATATCGTACGTGATGACGTAGGTGGTGCGCCCCTGCACGTAGTCGTCATTGCCGGTGAGGATCACGAAAAAACGATCTTCTGTCTCAGTGAAGAACGGAGTTGGGGTGCCGTTTTCGTCGGTCACCGTGACATTTTCGGGCATGGAGTTTGCGCCGTGAAACTTTGCAGGGATGCCGCGCACGATGCCTTTATTCTGATCATGATCAGGGAAAAGGGCGACGAGAGTTTCAGTGACATGAGCGACCGCCCTGCCATCTTCGGTGGTCTCGAGGTCAATGTTCGTGTCCCAAGACTCGTACAAAAAGTCTTCGACGGTCGACTCGGTCACGGCCGGCGAAAAGAGCGAGGAAACGCTCAAAAAGAGCGTGGCCACGAGCGACAAAAATGGTGTGGGCATACCTCTAGTGTAAGAAATGCTTGCCGAGCCGTGTTATATTTACAGCATGCTGTTCATGGCGCTTCTTCTTAGCTGCCGCGACGAGTCCTAGTTCACTAGCCTTCCTCGTCGCGGTGTTTGTGCTTGGCTGGACCGTCGCAAGAAGAAAGAACGTAAGACCATGAAAAACACTCAACAGCCATCAGGTATGCCAGCTCACCGCTACCGTCCGTACCACGAGATCATCAAGGTCGATCTGCCCGATCGCACCTGGCCCACGAAGCAGATCACGAAGGCTCCTCGCTGGTGTGCGGTTGACCTGCGTGACGGTAATCAGGCCCTCATTGACCCGATGAGCCCAGAGCGCAAGCGCATCATGTTCGATCTGCTCGTTGAGATGGGGTACAAAGAGATCGAGGTTGGTTTTCCGTCGGCGAGCCAGACCGACTTTGACTTCGTGCGTCACCTCATCGAAGAGAACGCCATTCCCGATGACGTGACCATTCAGGTACTCACCCAGGCACGCGAACACCTCATCACCCGAACGTACGAATCGCTGCGCGGAGCCAAGCAAGCGATCGTGCACCTCTACAACTCGACCAGCATTTTGCAGCGCGACGTCGTATTCCGTCAGGACCGTGAGGGCATCAAGCAGATTGCGCTCGAGGGCGCAAGGCTGTGCATCCAGGCCGAGTCGATCTGCCCAGAAACTGACATCTACTACGAGTACTCGCCAGAGTCGTACACCGGTACCGAGCTCGAGTACGCGGTTGAGGTGTGCAACGACGTGCTCGAAATCTTCAAGCCAACGGCAGAACGCAAGGTCATCATTAACCTTCCGGCGACGGTAGAGATGGCGACCCCGAACGTCTACGCCGATTCGATCGAGTGGATGAGCCGCCACCTCAACCACCGCGAGAACGTTATTCTCTCGCTGCACCCTCACAACGACCGTGGCACGGGTGTTGCGGCGGCAGAGCTCGGGTATATGGCGGGCGCTGACCGCATCGAAGGCTGCCTCTTCGGCAACGGTGAGCGCACCGGCAACGTCGACCTCGTCGCGCTCGGCATCAACATGTTCACCCAGGGTATCGACCCTGAAATTGACTTCTCGCGCCTCGACGAGATTCGCCGCGTCGCCGAGTACTGCAACCAGCTCAAGGTTCCCGAGCGCAGCCCCTGGGCGGGCGACCTCGTGTACACCGCGTTCTCTGGCTCACACCAGGATGCGATTAAAAAGGGCTTCGAACGCATGCAGCAAGACGCCGCAAAAGCCGGCGTCGATGTCAACGACATCGAGTGGGCCGTTCCATACTTGCCCGTTGACCCGCGCGACCTCGGCCGTAGCTACGAGGCGGTGATCCGCGTCAATTCGCAGTCGGGCAAGGGTGGTGTCTCGTACCTGCTCAAGAACGATCACTCGCTCGATCTGCCGCGTCGCCTGCAAATCGAATTCAGCGGCGTGGTGCAAAGCGTCACCGATTCAGAGGGCGGCGAGGTGACGAGCGAAGAAATCTGGCGGATCTTCCAGGACGAATACCTGCCGTCGGCCGAGCCAGCCGAGCGCTGGGGCCGCTACGAGATCTTCTCGACCAAGTCGAAGAGCGAAGGCGACGGCGTGACCGAGCTCACGGTAACGTACCGCGACGAGCAGGCAGAGCGCACGCTCACCTCACGCGGCAATGGCCCGGTTGACGCGTTCATAAACGGAATAAACGACGACGGCAACGAGGTGAAGGTGTTCGATTACGTCGAGCACGCCATGAGCGAGGGCGGCGACGCCAAGGCTGCCGCTTACGTACACCTCGACGTTGACGGGGTACAGCTCTGGGGCGTCGGTATTGACGCCGATACGAGCCGTGCAAGCCTGAAGGCAATCGTCAGCGCTATGAACCGTGCCGAGCGCAACAAGGTAGTCGTTACCGCCTAGTATTCGAAAATTTATTCGAATCACCCGAGTGGCACGCGCGAAACGCAAGGCGAAGCGTTTACAGTTGAACTGTGATTGCATCAGTCAGAGGTCAGCTGCTTCGTCAAGGAGCAAACTTTCTCATCATTGAGGTGGGTGGGGTCGGCATGCGTGTCGAGGTGCCCTCGGGCGCTCGGGCCCCACGGCTCGGCGCGGGGGAGGTATTCTTGCACACCTCGCTCATCGTTCGCGAAGACGCCATGACGCTGTTTGGGTTTGAGACCCTCGAAGAGATCGAGGTTTTCGAACACATGATTACCGTGTCGGGTGTCGGCCCGAAGTCGGCGCTTGGCGTGCTCTCGGCGATGAGCCCGGGCGACATTGCCGCCGCCGTGATCGCCGAAGACGATAAGGCGTTTCGCCAGGCACCGGGCATCGGGCCCAAAACCTCGAAGCTTCTCATCGTTTCACTCGCGGGCAAGCTCGATCACCTGCCTCAGCCCGCGTCTGCCGTTGCGCCCACTGCCGAGAAGCCTTCTGACGACCGTGCTCAGGTGATTCTTGGCCTCCAGGGGCTTGGCTGGAACGAGCAGCAGGCGAGTGCCGCGGTGTTGCAGGCGCTCGAAGCAGGTGCACCTGGAGACGCGGCGAGGCTCATGCGAGTTGCTTTGCTTATTCTCCAGTCGGGAGGGAAGTAAAGCGTGAGTGGCGAACTCTCTGCCGGGCTCGAGCACGGTGAACTGAATTTTGAGGGCGCGCTTCGCCCCTCGCGCCTCGGCGAATTTATTGGCCAGGCCAAGCTGCGCAAACAGCTGAGTTTGCTGCTGAGTGCAGCGCAGATGCAACAGCGCACTCCCGAGCACATCCTGCTCGCGGGGCCTCCTGGGCTCGGTAAAACGACCCTCTCGATGATTGTTGCGCATGAACTCGACGCGCAGCTTCACCAGACTTCTGGCCCCGCGATTCAACACGCGGGTGATCTCGCTGCGATCCTTTCCGGATTGCAGCCCGGCGACGTACTCTTCATCGACGAGATTCATCGGCTTTCACGCAACGCCGAAGAGATGCTCTACCTCGCGATGGAAGACTTTCGCATCGACATCATGGTCGGTAAGGGGGCCGGCGCCAGCTCAATCGCACTTGATCTTTCACCGTTCACACTCGTGGGAGCCACGACAAGGTCGGGCATGCTGCCGAACCCGCTGCGCGATCGGTTTGGCTTCACGGCGCACTTTGAGTTCTACGATCACGACGAGCTGGCGCAGGTGGTGTCCCGCACGGCGAGACTGCTCGACTTCGGCCTCGAGGGGCCCTCGATCGCTGAGATCGCGAGGCGTTCGCGGGGCACGCCGCGTATCGCGAACCGGTTGCTTCGGCGGGTGCGCGACTACGCACTCGTGCACGACAACCACGGCGACCTTGACACGGTACGCGAAGCGCTCGCGCTGTATGACGTCGACGAGGCAGGCCTTGACCGCCTTGACCGCGATGTGCTCTTCGTTCTTGTCGAGCGTTTCGGGGGCGGGCCCGTTGGCGTCGAATCGCTCGCGACGTCGCTGGGAGAGGAAGCGGAGACCATTGAATCGGTGGTTGAACCCTTCCTCGTGCGTGAAGGCTTCGTGCTTCGCACCCCTCGGGGTAGGGTCGCAGCGCAGAAAGCTTGGGATTACCTCGGCGTCACAAAGCCGACAACCATGTAAGCTGAGAGAGTTTGCTCGTAAAAGGCTTGAGAAGAAAGTTGAACACAGTATGGATCCAATGAGTCTAATCATGCTTGCCCTCATCGGCTTGCTCGTGATCATGATGGTACGCAACGGCCGTAAGCGCCGCGAGCAGGCCGCTGCAATGCAGCAGGGGCTTGTCGCCGGGGCAGAAGTTATGCTTCAGACCGGTATCTACGGAACCTTTGTGAAATTCGATGAGGTCGATGAGAATCGCGCCGTTATTCAGACGGGTGACACCACGATGATTGTTCACCGTAACGCTATCGGGCAGATCATCACCCCGGTTGAGGTTGAGACGGTTGACGAAGAAGAGTCATCGCTCGCTCCCGACGATGACCCAGCCTTCGGCGAGTCACTCGCTTCACCCGAGGCAACCATCGAAGAGACCACTGACTTCCCGGCGACCCCTGATGTTCCCGAATTTCCAGAGGGACCTGAGTCGCCCAAGTCTGACGAAAAGTAAGCTCGTCACCTTTTTCTAGAGAAAGAATCCGCTGTGGCATCATCACCGTCGGTGCGAAAGGCGCGTAAATCATTACTCGCCCTCGCTGTCATTATTATTGCGCTCATAAGCGTGATTGGTATCGGAGTGTTCCGTGGGGGGACAGGGTTAGCGCCAAAGCTCGCGCTTGACCTACAGGGCGGTACACAGGTACTTCTCGCTCCAAAACAAACCGACGGCTCGCAAGTCACCGGTGAGCAACTGAATCAAGCTGTGTCGATCATTCGTCAACGCGTCAACGCCAATGGCGTGACCGAGGCGGAAATCACGACGCAGGGCAACCAGAACATCGTCGTCTCGATTCCGGGTAAGGCCGACGAAGCAACGCTCAAGCGCATTGAGGCATCGGCAAAGATGGACATGCGTGCGGTGCTGTACTACGGCCCCGCACTCTCGAGCGACGGCGCCCAGGAAGGCGAAGACGCAACCGCCGAGGGCGAAGAAGGAGCAGGCGCTCCTGAGGTTGCCGGTACTGATGAAGCTGCCGAAAAGACCGATGAGTCTGACACGAAGCCAGAAGAAGGCGAAGCGGCAGATGAGAAGGATGGTGCTGAAGCAGAAGATACGGGAGATCTGTACCCCGATCCGCTGCCGACTGACCCCAGCGATAGCGCATGGGTAACCGAGGCGCTCTTCAACGAGTTCAACGATTACCAGTGCACCACTGACTCACACGACAAGGCAAGCGCAGCTCCTCTTGATCGTCCGCTGATTACCTGCGATACAACGAATACGGTCAAGTACATCTTGAGCCCGGTCGAGCAGGACGACAAGGGTAACGTGCTGGGCGGCGAGTCGATTCTCGACGCAAGCGCGGCTCAGGCAACTGACAGCAACGGCGCCGTGATTGGCAGCTGGGCTGTTCAGCTGAAGCTCGACGAGACCGGCTCAAAGCTCTTTGGCCAGATGAGCACGAGGCTCTTCGGGCTCAAGGGGCAGGAACCTCTTGACCAGTTCGCATTCGTGCTCGACGGCGCGGTGCTCATCGCACCTTCAATGCAGGGAACGATTCTTGATGGTCGACCATCGATCACCGGCGACTACACGCAGGAAGCCGCTCAGGCCCTCGCCGATCAGCTGAAGTTCGGCGCACTGCCCATCGGGTTTGAAGTGCAGAGCCAGCAGGACATCTCGGCGACGCTTGGTGACAGCCAGCTGAAGTGGGGCCTCATCACGGGGCTTATTGGCTTCATTCTCGTGATGATCTACTCGCTGTTCCAGTACCGCGTGCTCGGCAGCGTGACCGTGATGTCGCTCATCATGGCGGGCTTTATCACCTATCTGCTGTTGATCTACATGTCATGGCAGCACGGGTACCGACTCTCACTCGCGGGCATCGCTGGTGTCATGGTGGCCGTTGGCTTCACTGCCGACTCCTTTATCGTTTACTTCGAGCGAATTCGAGACGAGCTGCGAGACGGACGACACATTACGGCAGCGGTCGACGCTGGGTGGAAGCGTGCAATCCGCACGATTCTTGCCTCAGACGGTATTAACTTGCTTGCGGCAATCATTCTCTTCGTTCTTGCTGTTGGCAACGTGCAGGGCTTTGCGTTTACGCTCGGTCTCACGACCCTCGTCGACGTGCTTGTCGTGACGCTCTTTACGCACCCACTGCTCGTCTTGCTCGCACGTACGAAGTTCTACAGCGAAGGACACCCGCTCTCAGGCCTCGATCCACGCCAGCTCGGCGCTGTGTACCGCGGCCGGGCACAGTTCCAAGCCCCCGTCGTCGACGAGTCGAAGGCAGGGCGCAAAAACCAGAAGAGCCGTAAAGAAGCAGAACGTCGCCAGACGATTGCTGAACGTAAGGCTACTGAGAATCAGGGAGCAAACTAATGGCCGGTGGATTTGCAAAGCTTGGTAACGATCTCTACACAGGCGACCGCTCGGTAAACTTCGTTGGGCGCCGCGGGCGCTGGTATCTTCTTTCAACGCTCGTCATCGTTCTCGCGTTGCTGGGTACCCTCCTGCGAGGTGGTTTCAGCTTCGGTATTGAATTCACGGGCGGTAGCGAGTTCCAGGTGCACACCGACAAGGTGAGCCAGAGCGACATTCAGGTGGCGACCGACGTCGTGACCGATGTGCTGCCTGGTTCGGTGCCTCGTGTGACGACCCTCGGCCAGAACACGGTTCGGTTGCAGACTGAACAGCTCGATGAGAAACAGTCACGTGAAATCGGCGTGCAACTCGCTGAAGCCTTCGATATTGAAGAGAGCGCCGTGACCTCGTCGTACATTGGTGCGACGTGGGGGCAGGACATCACCAAGTCTGCGCTCAAGGCGCTCATCGTCTTCATCCTGTTCGCAGGGCTCGTCATGGCGCTCTACTTTAGAACGTGGAAGATGGCTCTTGCGGCTCTTGTCGCGCTCTTCCACGACCTCGTGATTACCGCTGCCGTGTATGGCGCCGCTGGGTTCGAGATCACTCCAGCCGCGATGATCGGGTTCCTGACCATTCTCGGGTACTCGCTCTATGACACCGTTGTGGTCTTCGACAAGATTCGTGAGAACACTGACACGAGTATGTTTACCTCCCAGCGCACCTTCGGTGAGTCGGTAAACCTTGCCGTGAACCAGACACTCGTTCGCTCGATCAACACCTCGGTCGTAGCGCTGCTTCCTGTCGGCTCGATCCTCTTTATCGGTGCAATGATGCTGGGTGCTGGCACCCTTCGTGACATCACCCTCGCGCTCTTCATCGGTATTTTTGTTGGCGCGTACTCGACCATCTTCATTGCAGCTCCGGTCTATGCGCAGCTGCGTGAAAAGGAAGAGGGCATTGTCAAGCATGACGATGCGGTGCGCAAAACGCGCGAACGAGAGGCAACCTCAGCCTCGATTGCGTAATCGGGGCACATGTGGCGTACGATTCCTTCATAAGGTGGAGGTGCCATGGCTGATACAAATATCAACAGTTCATCGCTTCGTCGGTTGATGCCGAAGCTCTTTTCTCGCTCAACCACGCCCGATGCTGTTGATCAGCTCGTACGCACCGTCAAAGCAAACCACCCTCGCGGCGACCTCGCGCTCATTGAACGAGCGTACGAGGTCGCCGAGAGGTGGCACCGTGACCAGGTGCGTAGAAGCGGCGAACCGTACATTACGCACCCCGTAGCAGTCGCCCAGATTCTCGCTGAGCTCGGCGTTGCTCCGGTAGCTATCGCCGCGGCGCTGCTGCACGACACGGTCGAAGACACCGATTACTCCCTTGAAACTCTCACCGAAGACTTCGGCGAGGAAATCGCGATGCTCGTTGACGGCGTGACAAAGCTCGACAAGGTGAAGTACGGCGACAGTGCCCAGGCCGAAACCGTGCGCAAGATGATCATCGCGATGTCGAAAGACATTCGCGTTCTCGTCATCAAGCTTGCCGACCGTCTGCACAATGCGCGTACCTGGGGCTTTGTCAACCCCGACTCTGCCAAGCGCAAAGCAGCAGAAACCCTGGAGATTTACGCGCCGCTTGCGCACCGACTCGGTATTCAGTCGATGAAGACCGAACTCGAAGATCTCTCGTTCGCCGTGCTCAAGCCAAAGCTCTATGGCGAGATTCAAAACCTCGTGAACCAGCGCAACCCCGAGCGTGAAAAGCTCGTGCAAAAGGTGATTGGCACGATCGAATCAGACATGCGCGAGGCGAAGGTCAAGGTCGAGGTGACTGGCCGTCCCAAAGAACTCTATTCGATTTACCAAAAGATGATCGTTCGAGGTCGAGAGTTTGACGACATCTACGATCTCGTGGGCATTCGAATTCTCGCAAACTCCATTCGCGACTGCTATGCGGTGCTGGGAGCGGTTCATGCACGCTGGACCCCGATTCCTGGTCGTTTCAAAGACTACATCGCCTCGCCGAAATTCAACCTTTACCAGTCACTCCACACAACGGTGATCGGCCCAGACGGCCGAGCGGTCGAGATTCAAATTCGTACGCACGAAATGCACCAGCGTGCAGAGTACGGCGTTGCGGCCCACTGGAAGTACAAGCAGGGCAACACAGAGAACGGGCAGTCTGTCTCGGCAGACATGGCTTGGCTCGAGCACATTACCGACTGGCAGGCTGAGACCGAAGACCCAGGCGAATTCCTTGATGCGCTCCGCTTTGAAATAGGCGCGAAAGAGGTCTACGTCTTTACGCCGAAGGGAAGAGTCATTGGCCTCCCTGCAGGGGGTACAACCGTCGACTTCGCCTACGCTGTGCACACCGAGGTTGGCCACCGCACCATGGGCGCGCGGGTCAACGGTCGTCTCCTGCCGCTCGAAACCGAACTGCACAATGGCGACGTGGTCGAGGTGTTCACCTCGAAAGACCCCGATGCCGGACCGAGCCAGGACTGGTTGAACTTTGTGAAGAGCAAGCGCGCTCAGAGCAAGATTAAGCAGTGGTTCACCAAGGAACGCCGTGAGGGCGCCGTTGAGCACGGTAAAGAAGCCATCACCCGAGAAATGCGGAAACAGAAATTGCCGCTGCAGAAGCTGCTCAATTCAGATGCGGTCCAAGATGTTGGGTTGCAGCTGCACTACTCAGATGTCTCAGCGCTCTACGCCGCGGTGGGCGAGGGGCACGTCTCACCGCAGTCGGTGGTCGAAAAGATCATCACCATCATCGCCGAACAAGAGGGCACCGACCACAGCCCGCTGATTGAGGCGCCAGCGATTGGCGCTCAGCAGCCCGCAAAGCGCCAGACGAGCAACTCAGGTGTCATCGTGAAGGGCACGAGCGACGTTCTGGTGAAGCTCGCGAAGTGTTGTACCCCGGTTCCTGGCGACGATATTATGGGCTTCATTACGAAGGGGCAGGGCATCTCGGTGCACCAGACCAGGTGCACGAACTATGCCGCTCTCGCCGAGCAGACCGAACGGCTCGTGGAGGTGGAATGGGCACCAACCTCGAAAAGCTTATTTCTCGTCCAAATCCAAGTAGAGGCACTCGACCGCTCGGGCCTGCTCTCTGATATCACTCGAGTGCTGTCTGAGTACCACGTCAATATTCTCTCGGCGAATCTGAACACCTCGAGCGCGCGACTCGCGATCAGCACCTTTGCCTTCGAGATGGCAAATACAACGCACCTCGATCACGTGCTGGGAGCCGTGCGGCGCATAGAGGGTGTCTACGATGTGTACAGGGTCACCGGCTAACTTTCGGTAGCGTCGTCCAGGCGATGCAGTGATGCGGGGCGGATCACGCAGCGACGCACCTCGGCGAGCCGGGCCTCTGCCCTTCGACGGTAAGGGCGATTACGCTCGTGGTACCTGGTTGCGATGTCCTTGGGCAAGCGTGCTTCCCGCTCAAGCAATGAGCGGAGCGAGCTGACCCCGAAACGTTCGTACTCATCTTCGTCGAGGTAGAGCAGGTCATACACCGTGCGTGGGGGAGACGTGACGCGCACACCGGCGAGCATAACCGTGTGTGAACGGTCAATGTCGTACTCTCGCACACGAACCGGGGCACCGATACGGCGGAGAAAGCGCATACCGTTCAGTGTTGAATAGAGCGTTGGCTGGCCTTTCTGCCACTCGGCACCCCACACCCACGCGGCGCTGTACGCGGCAACGGCGAGCTCATGGTCGCCGGCGCCAGGGGGAAGGAGCGTACTCGCGCGAACGACGGCGTTGTCGGGCCATCCGATGCCTCGCACGCCAGGCCCGCAGCGAACGAGTGAGCCTCGTCGTAGCTCAGCGGAGATGATTGAGGGTGGGAGCGATGAAAAAGCGGGAGGGGTAAGCATCGCACCAGCCTGTCGTGAAACAAGCGGTGAATGCCATCCCTCCCTCGAGAAGTGTGGGTAACTCCTAGCCGAGTGCCTTGAGCCACGACTCCTGCGTGGCGAGTTTTTCAGCGGCCTGAGCTGCCTTCTTTGCGTTACCTGCTGCCTCGGCAGCCTTGATCTCTTCGTTCAACTCAGCGATTGAGGCCTCGAGCTGGCCCTTCAGCCCCTCGCTGCGAGCGATCGTCTCTGGGTTTGTTGCTTCCCAGTGATCGTTCTCGAGCTTGCGCACGTGATCTTCAACCGTGCGAAGACGGCCTTCGATTTCGCGAAGTGCCTCGCGGGGAACGCGGCCAACCTCGTCCCATTTGATCTGGATGTCGGTGATGAGCTTGCGTGCCTTTTCGTGGTCAGAGACCTTGAGGATCGGTTCTGCCTCTTCGAGGATGGCGCGCTTTGCTTCGAGGTTTGCCTCGTACTCGACGTTTTCGAGAGCGACTTCTTCGGCTTTCGCGTTGTAGAGTACATCGCCAGCGGCCTTGAACCTGGCCCAGAGCTGATCGTCAACCTTGCGGCTTGCGCGGCCAGCTGCCTTCCAGTCATCAAGCAACGCGCGATACTGCGGGATCCCGTCTGAACCTTTGGGGGCGAGAGCCTCAGCGGCGGTAATGAGCTGCTCTTTACGGTGCTTCACCTGCTTATTCGTCGCATCCATCTGCGAGAAGAAGCGGCGGCGGGCAGCATCGAAGCTCGTGCGTGCGGTGCGGAAACGCTTCCACAGTGCATCGGCGTCGGCCTTATTGATCTGTGGGCCCTGACGTTGGGCATTCTGCCAGTTCGTGAAGAGCTGCTCCATGAGCTTGCCGGAGTCTTTCCAACGAACCTGGTCTTCGGGCTGAGCGGCGATGCGCTCTGCTTCGACGACAATTGCCTCGCGCTCTGCGAGCGCCTCCTGTTTGAGGGCGGCACGCTCTTCGCGCTGCTTCTTGGCGTACTCTTCAGCACGCTCCTGAAGCTTGGCGACGCGGTCACGCAGTGACTGCAGGTCGCCAACCGCGGCTGGCTCTTTGACGAGTTCGCTCAGGCTTGCGACACTCTGTGAAATGTCGAGGCCGGCGCTGCCAGTGTTGATGCGCTGTTCAAGCAGGTGAATCTGCCCTTCAAGGTCATCGAACTTGCGCACGAAGTAGGCCATCGCCTCCTCAGCCGTGCCGTCTGGGTACTGGCCGACCACCCGTTCTGTGTCGCCGTCACGCACAGTTACGGTATTCGTTTCGTCGACGCGACCCCATTGATTCGCGTTAGTTGATTCGTTCACAGTTTCACCATTCGAGGCAGATTGTTCCATCAAGTCTCTACTATAGCTAACTCCTGCCGTTCTCACGCATCTTGTCAGAGGGTGTGGCTACCATAAGTACTGTGACGAATCATTCGCTGAGCCCGGCCGCCCAGACGGCGCCGCTCGCTGTGCGCATGCGCCCAACCTCTCTCGACGAGGTCGTGGGTCAGCAGCATTTGCTGAGGGCTGGCTCGCCGCTTCGGCTTCTTGCCGATGGCGACAGTGGTCAGCAGGGCGCGATTTCGGTCATTCTGTGGGGGCCGCCAGGCACCGGAAAAACCACGATCGCACAGGCGCTTGCGCACTCAAGCGGCCGCAAGTTTGTTGAGCTCTCGGCCATTAACGCAGGAGTGAAAGACGTTCGAGTCGTGATGGAACAGGCACTGAACGACCGTGACCTGTTCGATATCGCTACCGTGCTTTTTCTCGATGAGATTCATCGCTTCACCAAGGCGCAGCAAGATGCGCTGCTTCCCGGCGTTGAAAACGGGTGGGTGACACTTGTCGCGGCGACAACAGAGAATCCCTCCTTCTCGGTGATTAGCCCCTTGCTTTCGAGGTCGTTGCTGTTAACGCTCCAACCACTCTCTGACGATGACCTCTACTTGCTCATTGAGCGGGCTGTGAACGACGACCGTGGCTATGGCGGCTCAATTACCGTCGAGGCAGACGCAGCTCGCGCACTCGTGCAGTTTGCGTCAGGCGATGCGAGGCGAACCCTGACGGGTCTTGAAGCGACGGCCGCGCTTGCGCTGCAGCGTGAAGGCCCCTCTGTCGTCACGGCAGAACTCGTTGCCGAAGCGATGGATCGTGCGCTCTTGCGGTACGACCGTAACGGCGATGAGCACTATGACGTGATTAGCGCTTTCATTAAGTCGCTGCGGGGCTCTGACCCCGACGCCGCTATTCACTATCTTGCCCGCATGATTGAGGCCGGGGAAGACGCCCGCTTTATCGCGCGACGGCTCATTGTTCACTCGGCAGAAGATGTGGGCATGGCCGATCCGCAGGCGCTGGTGATTGCGACAGCAGCTGCTGACGCCGTGCAGTTCATTGGCATGCCAGAAGCGCGTATTCCGCTCGCAGAGGCGACGATTTACATCGCTACTGCGCCGAAGTCGAACGCGGCTTGCGTGGCAATTGATGATGCGCTGGCCGATGTGCGAAAAGGAAAGATCGGCACGGTTCCCAAGCATCTTCGCGACGCCCACTATAAAGGGGCAAAAGCTCTGGGGCATGGCAAAGGCTATCGGTACCCGCATGACGACCCCCGCGGTGTGCTCGAGCAGGAGTATCTACCTGAGCCGCTTCGCGGCAAACGTTACTACGACCCACGGGGGTTGGGGAACGAGCGTGAGATCACTGAGCGGCTCGACAAAATACGGCGAATCACCCGTGGAGAGCGTGCGTAACTCGGAATTCTGGTATGCTGATCTGTGGCCATTATTGACAGGCGCCCTTCAGGGTTACTGCGAACGGTCGTTCCCTCACCGAAATGGTTTGTCGTGTCGCGTGCATTTCTCGCAAATGCGGGCACGGCGTGGCCGAGGAGAACACGAAGCTGCAACCGCACGCTCCGTATTTACACAAAGCACTAACCCGAAAGGATGACACGTGTCAACCACTTCACGTACGCGTTCACAGACGCGTCTTTCACGCTCGCTGGGTATCCCCCTTACTCCTAAGGCGGCAAAGTACCTCGAGCGTCGCCCCTACGGTCCCGGCCAGCACGGCCGCACCAAGCGTAAGAGCGACAGTGACTACGCCGTTCGTCTGCGCGAGAAGCAGCGTCTTCGCGCACAGTACGGCATTCGTGAGAAGCAGCTCGTTATTGCCTTCAACGAAGCACGTCGCCAGGACGGCCTGACGGGTGAGAACCTCGTTGAGCTCCTCGAGATGCGCCTTGACGCACTCGTGCTTCGCGCAGGCTTCGCACGCACGACGGCACAGGCTCGTCAGTTCGTGACTCACCGCCACATTCTCGTTGACGGCAAGATCGTTGACCGCCCTTCATTCCGCGTGAAGCCAGGTCAGCTCATCCACGTCAAGGAGCGCTCAGAGGGCACCGAGCCTTTCCAGGTTGCTGCAGCCGGCGGTCACACCGACGTGCTTCCCGCAGTACCCGGCTACCTCGAGGTTGACCTCGACAAGCTCCAGGCACGCCTCGTGAGCCGTCCGAAGCGCGCAGAGGTTCCCGTGACCTGTGAAGTTCAGCTCGTGGTTGAGTTCTACTCAGGCCGCTAAGCATCACGCTTCAGCACAGGGGCATCACCCATTGGGTGGTGCCCCTGTGTGTTTACATACTTCACCTCGGGCATACCGCACCGCGTAGAGTGGGGTATGACCACGCATCGGTAGTGCAAAGGAATGAACATGCGTAAATTGACTTGGCTCATTACTGGGGTCGGTATTGGTTTTGTTGCCGCTCACTTTGTGAATCAGACGCCCGAGGGGCGAAAATTTTTCGACCGTATCGGCCAGGGCGCTCGTGAATTCAACGGCGCCATGCAAGACGGCTACCGCCAGGGCGGCGAAGCCCTGCTCGAAGATGTTGAAGAGGCTTTGAAGAAGCTCAGAGACAAGGCTGAATGAGGCACCCGGCTGTGGGATAATGGTCGAATGACTAAGAACTCTGCAGCAACGGGAATGAGCACCGCCGAAATTCGTCGACGGTGGCTTTCTTTTTTTGAGCAACGTGGGCACACGGTCGTGCCTTCGGCCTCACTTGTGAGTGAAGACCCGACGCTCATGTTTACCGTCGCGGGCATGGTGCCCTTCGTGCCCTACCTCTCGGGCATGGTTCCCTCGCCCTACGTTCGGGCGACAAGCGTGCAGAAGTGCATTCGCACGAACGATATCGAAGAGGTCGGCAAGACCCCTCGGCACGGAACCTTCTTCCAGATGTGCGGCAACTTCTCGTTTGGCGACTACTTCAAAGAGGGCGCGATCACTTTTGCCTGGGACCTGCTCACAACGAGTGAAGCAGAGGGCGGTCTCGGCTTCGACCCGGCCGACCTCTGGGTTACGGTTTACGAAGACGACGACGAGGCGTATCGTCTGTGGAGCGAGATCGCGGGTCTGCCCGACGAGCGCATCCAGCGCCTCGGCAAAGACACCAACTACTGGTCAACTGGCCAGCCTGGTCCGGCCGGTCCCTGCTCTGAGATTTTCTTCGACCTCGGCCCCGAGTACGGCATTGATGGCGGCCCGGCGACCGATGACGACCGCTACGTTGAGATCTGGAACCTCGTGTTCATGCAGTACTCGGTCACCGATGTGAAGTCGAAGACCGAGTTCACGATCGAGGGCGAGCTGCCCAAAAAGAACATCGACACCGGCATGGGCCTCGAACGCATCGCCTTCATTAAACAGGGCGTCGAGAATATGTATGAGATCGACCAGGTGCGCCCGGTGCTCGACCTCACCGCAGAGCTTTCGGGTAAGGCTTACGGCGATAATGACGTCGATGATGTGCGTATGCGCGTGATCGCCGACCACATTCGTTCGGGACTCATGCTTATTGGCGACGGGGTGACACCCTCAAACGAGGGTCGCGGCTACATTCTGCGCAGGCTTCTTCGCCGCGCGATCCTCTCGCTGCGTCTGCTCGGTGTTTCTGACCCCACGTTTAAAAAACTGTTTGCGGCCTCATATGAGGCAATGCGTGAGGCTTACCCAGAGCTCACCGAGAACTATTCGTTCATCGAGCGCGCGGCGCTGAACGAGGAGGCGACGTTCTTGCGTACGCTCTCGTCTGGCATTGCCATTCTCGATGACGCGGTTACCGAGGCGCGTTCAGCGAAAGAGACGCTCCCAGGCAACACCGCCTTCATGCTGCATGACACCCACGGTTTCCCAATCGAACTGACGCTCGAGATTGCCGAAGAGGCCGGCATCGAGGTCGACCAGGCTGGCTTTACGACCCTCATGCAGGTGCAGCGCGACCGTGCGAAGGCCGACGCGCTTGCGAAGAAGGGGCAGCGGGCCGACCTCGGGGTGTACAAGACACTCAGGGCGCTTGGTGAAACGACCTTCCTCGGTTACGACGAGTTTGAACACGAGTCGCGCGTGCTCGGCGTGCTCGTTGACGGGCAATCGGTTGCTGCCGCCTCAGAGGGCGACATCGCTGAGATTGTGCTCGCCGAAACGACGCTGTGGGCCGAATCGGGTGGTCAGGATTCTGATCAGGGCCTGATCGTTGGTGACGGCTTCGAGCTCGAGGTGCTCGACGTACAAAAGCCCGTGCAGGGACTCGTCGTGCACACCGTTCGGGTAAGCGTTGGCACCGTTGCCGTCGACCATCGTGCGGTGACGAAGGTTGACGCGGCTTACCGACGTGGGGCACAGCAGGCGCACTCGGCAACCCACATCATTCACGCCGCGCTACGCGATGTGCTGGGCGATGGCGCGCACCAGGCCGGTAGCTACAACAAGGCGGGGTACATGCGCCTCGACTTTACGCACGGTGAAGCGCTCTCGACGACCGCAAAGAGCGAGATTGAAGAGATCGCAAACCTTGCGATTCGTGCAAACCATGAGGTCGTTGCTCGCGAGATGCCGATCGATGATGCGAAACAGCTCGGGGCGATGGCGCTGTGCACCGAGAAATATGGTGATGTTGTGCGCGTTGTCGACATCGGAGGCCCGTGGTCACGCGAGCTGTGTGCAGGAACGCACGTGTCAAACTCGGCCGAGGTCGGCATGATCAACCTCATCTCAGAGAGCTCGGTTGGCGCGTCAAACCGCCGCGTCGAGTCGCTCGTTGGCTTCGAAGCGTTCCAGAACTTTGCCGCAGAGCGTGCGATCGTGCAAGAGCTCAGCAGCAACTTGAAGACGCCTCGCGCTGACCTCGTGCAACGTGTTGCAGAGCTCGGTGCGCAGCTGAAAACGGCCGAGAAGAAGATTGCGCAACTGCAGGCGGCACAGCTTGGTGAGCGTATTCCTGAGCTCATCGCGCAGGCAGAGCGCGTTGGTGACGTCAAACTCGTGAGCGCTTCGCTCGGTACGGTTGGCTCGGGTGACGATGTGCGTGGCCTTGCGACCGACATTCGTGATCGGGTTCAGGCTGAAGCGGCCGTCGTGGTGCTGGCGGCAGAGGTCGCTGACAAACCGGTGCTCATTGCGGCGACCACTCAGGGCGCGCGCGACGCGGGCGTTCGTGCCGGCGACCTCGTGAAGACGGGCGCACGCATTCTTGGCGGTGGTGGTGGCGGCAAGCCCGACCTCGCTCAAGGTGGTGGCACCGACGTGACGCAGATCGACGACGCACTGCTGGCGCTGCGCGAGCAGTTGCGCGGAGCCTAGCCTCGATGCGAGTGGGGGTTCGTCTCGGCATTGACGTCGGAAAAGCGCGCATTGGCGTTGCAAAATGCGATGCGCACGGCATGCTCGCGACCCCGGTTGAAACGGTGGCTCGCGATCTCGAAGGCTCGACCGATATCGAGCGTATTCGTGCGCTGATCGCCGAGTACGAGGCTATCGAGTGCGTCGTGGGGCTGCCCCTGAACATGCAGGGGCAGCACACCGCTTCAACTGATGATGCGCTCGGCTTTGCGCACCGTATTGCCGCTCTCGGTACCGCCGTCAGGCTTGTCGACGAGCGGCTTACGACCGTGACCGCCTGGGGGCAGTTACACGCGACCGGTAAAAACCATAAGAAAGGCCGCGGCGTCATCGACCAGGCCGCAGCCGTTGTGATCTTGCAACACGCTATTGATGCCGAGCGACTGCGCGGGGAGCCTACCGGCACCGTGCTTCCCGGCACCGAACAGGAGGAAACCACCTCATGACTCATCGTGCTGAAAAACCCCGAAAGGCAAAGCGGGGGTGGATCATTCTGCTCGTCGTTGTCGTCGTGCTCGGTGCCCTCGGCAGCGGTGTGGCCGTGCTCTGGGGAAGCTACGGCGATGCGGTGCTCAAACGCTTTGGCATGGTCGAGAACGATTACCCGGGACCAGGAACCGGCGAGGCCGTCATCACGATTTACGAGGGTGAGCTTGGCGGCGACATCGCCGAGACCCTGGCTGAGGCAGACGTGGTCAAGAGCTCAGAGGCCTTCTACGATCTGTTGATCGAGAAAGCCGACACGGTTTTGGTTCCCGGTAGTTACTCTCTCAAACAGCAGATGAGTGCCGAGGGAGCTCTTGAAGCGCTCCTCGACCCTGAGAACCGAATGCAGCGTTCGGTGGCGTTACGCGAGGGGCTCACGGTTGACCAGACGCTTGAACGCCTCGCAGCCGGCACCGGGGTGCCGCTTGAGGAGTTCGAAGAGGCGGCCAAGAACGTCGCTCCGTACGGGCTTCCGGCTGGCGTCACCTCGCTCGAAGGGTGGCTGTTTCCCGCCAACTATGAGTTTGGTCCAGACGATGACGCTTTTGTCATGATCAACACGCTCGTGCAAAAGCAGCGGTCGGTTCTTGCATCGTTTGATGTGAGCGATGAAGACGCTCAGCGGGTGCTCACGACCGCGTCGATTGTTGAGAAGGAAGCGGGAACGCCGAGCGACTTCGGCAAGGTCGCACGGGTCATCGCGAACCGCCTCGACACCGACATGCTCCTGCAAATGGATTCGACCGCGCAGTACGGTTACGGCGAGCACGCCGACGGCAACGTGTGGTCATCGAAAGAAGCCCTGAAAGACGATAACGACTGGAACACCTACGTGCACAAGGGGCTGCCGGTCGGGCCTATCGCCAACCCAGGCGCCAACGCGATCGAGGCAACCCTGAACCCAGAAGAGGGCGATTGGCTGTACTTTGTCGTGTCACCGGGCGGTACGGGAGAGTCGACTTTCACCTCAAACGTGAAAGACCACGAGGCGGCCGTCGACAAGTATCGCAAGTGGTGCAGCGAAACCCCCGATAGCGGGTGCTGATGCGCAGGCTCGCGGTGCTGGGTTCGCCCATTGCTCACTCAAAGTCGCCGCTCATTCACGCTGCTGCATACGCAGAGATGGGCCTCGAATGGCAGTACGAGCGCATTGAATGCACTGAATCCGAGCTCGCACCACTCTTGACTGGACTCAGCAACGATTGGCTTGGGTTTTCGTGCACGATGCCGCTCAAGACGCGCGCGCGCGAACTCGCCGATGTGCTTGACCCCGTGGCCCAGGCGAGCGGAGTCGTCAACACGCTCGCGAGGCACGAAGCGGGGTGGATCGGCGCCAACACCGACGTGGGAGGCCTGCGTATGGCGCTCGAGTCGCACGGGCTTGACCTCACACGCACGCTCGTCCTGGGCGCAGGAGCGACCGCGGTTTCTGCCGTGCTCGCTGCTCGCGCCGGTGGTGCCGCGGAGGTGCAGGTTATGGCGCGGCGGCCTGAGGCGGCAGAGGCTTTGGGTAGGGCCTATGCAGCGGTTCCCGGCACGCTGGGACACGAACCGGTGTGGCTACCGACGGCGGTCGTCAGCACGCTTCCGGGCCCCGCAGGCGCTGATCTCGTGCTACCAGAGACGGTAACTCAGGCGCCGCTCTTCGACGTCGCGTACGACCCGTGGCCGTCGCCGCTGAGCAAGGTGTGGGATGACCGGGGGAGCGACCGCTACCCGGGCATTGACATGCTCATTTTTCAGGCGGTGTTGCAGATTCGGCTCTTCGTCAGCGGTTCGACAGGCGCCAAGCTCGAGGGTGAAGAACGCGTGATTGCCACTATGCGCGAAGCGGTGGCAAGTTCTGTGGAAGAATAGAGAGCATGCTGCGTTGGCTTACTGCTGGAGAATCACACGGACCCGAACTGATTGCTGTTCTTGAGGGCATGCCCGCTGGGCTGCCCATCACGATGCAAGAGCTCAGAGATGACCTTGCGCGTCGCAAGCTCGGTTATGGCCGTGGCTCACGAATGAAATTTGAACAGGACGAACTCTCGCTCTCGGGCGGTGTTGTGCAGGGCCGAAGCATTGGCGGCCCGATCGCGATTCGCGTTGGCAACACCGAATGGGCGAAATGGGTCGAGGTGATGAGCGCCGAACCGACCGAGCTCTCTGAGAAGTCACGTGGCCGTGGTGCTGCGCTGACGCGCCCGCGCCCCGGCCACGCCGACCTCGTCGGTATGCAAAAGTACGGCTTTGACGAGGCTCGGCCGGTGCTTGAGCGCGCCAGCGCTCGAGAGACTGCCGCGAGGGTTGCCCTCGGCGCGGTAGCCAAAGCTTTCCTGCGAGAGCTCGGGATCGAGCTCGTGAGCCACACCGTTGCGATTGGGCCCGTGCAGGTTCCCACAGGCACACCGCTTCCTGTCCCGGGCGATGTTGATCGACTCGATGCCGATCCGCTTCGCTGCTTCGACGAAGCGACAAGCGCGTTGATGGTTACCGAAGTCGACGAGACGAAGAAGTCGGGCGACACCGTTGGCGGCATCGTCGAGGTGATCGCTTACGGCTTGCCGGCTGGGCTCGGCTCGTACGTGCACTGGGATCGCCGTATCGACAGCAAACTCGCCGCCGCGATCATGGGCATCCAGGCGATTAAGGGCGTTGAGTTTGGCGACGGCTTTGAGACGACGCGTCGCCGCGGTTCAGTCGCACACGATGAGCTGCACATGCGTGACGGCAAGATCGTTCGTGAGACCGATCGCGCCGGTGGTATCGAGGGTGGCATGACCACGGGTCAGCCCCTTCGGGTGCGCGCCGGCATGAAGCCTATCGCAACGGTTCCTCACGCGTTGCCGACCATCGATATCGCGACGGGTGAGCAGGCGAAGGCCCACCACCAGCGCAGCGACGTGTGTGCGGTTCCGGCCGCGGGCGTTGTGGCCGAGGCGATGGTTGCCCTGACGCTTGCCGACGCGATGGTCGAGAAGTTCGGCGGCGACAGCGTTGCCGAGACGAAGCGCAATCTCGACGCGTACCTCGCGAACATTCCCGAGACACTCAGCACGGCAGGGGAACAGTGAGCCCTTCCCGCAGACGTGCTTCACGCCCCGCGGGGCCCCCTCAGCAACGTCCGGTGCCGTCGCCGCCACCACTCGTGCAGGGCAACCCCGATGTGCTCGGGCTTGACCGCGCGGTCGTGCTCGTCGGCCCGATGGCTGCGGGTAAGACGAGTCTCGGCAAGAGACTCGCACGTGCGCTCAACATTCCTTTTGTTGACTCTGACGCTCGCATCGTGCAGCAGCACGGTGTGATCACCCAGATCTTCGAGCAGCAGGGTGAGAGTGCGTTTCGCGAGATGGAGGCAACCGTCATCGCGGCGGAGCTGGCGCGCAAGGGCCCGCGGGTGCTTGCGCTCGGCGGTGGAGCGGTGCTTACCGAGCGCACCAGGCAGCTGCTTCGCAACCACCCGGTGCTGCTGCTCATGACGACCGAGAAGGCCGTGCTCAAAACGGCGAACCTTTCGCGCAGGCCCCTGCTCAAAAACGACCCCGGGGCGTGGCAGCGCATTCTCGACCAGCGCAGGCCCCTCTACGAAGAGGTTGCCGACGTGACCTTTCGTACTGACCGCTTCTCGCAGAGTGCACTCACCGAGGTTGCGGCAAACTGGATTACGACGTGGGCGAGCGAGCACCTCGTCGACACCCTCCCGATGAACGACGAAGATAAAGAGGCATAGTGACTGACGCAACCCGTATTCAAGTGACCGGAGAAACCCGCTACGACGTGGTCGTCGGGCACGGGCTGCAGGACGAGGTCGTGAGCGCTCTCGGGCAGCAGGTTGCGAAGGTGCTCATCGTGCACACGGGCTCGGTGGGGCGCATCGCCGAAGAGCTGCGCGTCGCGCTCTCTGAGACATACCATCAGGTGCTTATTGCCGAGATTCCCGACGCCGAGAACTCGAAGCGTGTCGAAGTAGCAGCCTTCTGCTGGACGTTGCTCGGCCAGGCTGACTTCACGCGCAGCGACGCGATCATTGGTATTGGCGGGGGAGCGGCCACCGACCTTGCGGGCTTTGTTGCTGCGACCTGGCTTCGCGGCGTCAAGCTCGTGCAGATTCCCACGACCGTCATTGGCGCGGTTGATGCAGCGCTCGGCGGCAAGACCGGCATCAATACCTCTGAGGGCAAGAACCTCGTCGGTGTCTTCTACCCGCCGGCAAGAGTTATCTGTGACCTCGATCACCTGCAGACCCTGCCCGATAACGAGATTCGCGCGGGTTTCGCCGAGGTCGTGAAGTGCGGGTTCATCGAAGATCCACGTATCCTCGAGATCATCGAGGCCGACGTCGACGTTGCGACCAACCCCTCGAGTCCCGAGTTTCGCGAGCTCATCGAGCGCACCATCGCGGTCAAGGCCGCGGTCGTGAGTGAAGACTTCACCGAGACCGGAGTGCGCGAGAACCTCAACTACGGGCACACGCTCGGCCACGCGATTGAGCACGCCGAACGGTACCAGTGGCGCCACGGTGTTGCTGTCTCGATCGGTATGATGTTTGCCGCAGAGCTCGGCCGTCTCGCGGGTTCGCTCTCAGACGAGGTCGTCGACCGTCACAAGGCGATTCTCACCTCGCTCGGCCTACCGGTGACCTACGGTGCTGGCCGCTGGGAGGGCCTGCTCGCGACGATGCAGCGCGACAAGAAGGCGCGCGCAGGCATGCTGCGTTTCATCGTGCTCGATGACATCGGCAAGCCTCGCGTGCTCGCGGGCGTCGACCCCTCAATGCTGCAGTTCGCATACCAGGCAATCGGGAGCTAGGGGCGACCATGCAAGAGATTCTCGTTCTCAACGGCCCAAACCTGGGCATGCTCGGCGCACGCGAACCCGAGGTGTACGGCCACGCGACCCTCGACGATCTGCGTGAGTTGCTTGAAGCACGCAAGACCGCAGAGCAACGCATTGAGGTGCGCCAAACTGGTGACGAGGCAGAGCTCATCGGGTGGATCCACGAGGCTTTTCACCGTGGTTGCGACGTGATTCTCAACCCGGCGGCATTTACCCACTACTCGTACGGCCTGCGCGACGCAGCCGCGATGCTGCAGGGCACCTCGCGGCTCATCGAGGTGCATATCTCGAACCCGCATACTCGCGAGGCTTTTCGGCATATGAGCACCATTAGCGGCGTGGCAACCGGCGTGATCGCTGGCTTTGGGTTTCAATCGTATGTGCTCGCTCTCAGCGCGCTCACCGACTGAGCCGCTACGATAGGGTGTCGCATTTTTTCAATCGAACACATGATCTTGGAGACGAAACATGGCAACCTCGAACGATATTAAGAACGGTACCGTCATTAAAGACAGCGGCCAGCTCTGGAGCGTTGTTGAGTTTCAACACGTAAAGCCGGGCAAGGGCGGCGCGTTCGTGCGCACCAAGCAGAAGAACATCGTCTCGGGCAAGATCATCGATAAGACCTACAACGCCGGTGCAAAGATCGAGACGGCCACCGTTGACCGCCGCGATTTCCAGTACCTGTACAAAGATGGCGCTGACTTCGTGTTCATGGACCTCTCTGACTACGATCAGCTCACGGTTCCCGCCGTTGTCGTCGGCGACGGCGAGAACTACATGCTCGAAAACCTCAACGTGCAGATCGGCATGCACGAGGGCGAGCCCCTCTACATCGAGCTGCCAGCATCGGTCATTCTTGAGGTCACCTACACCGAGCCAGGCCTGCAGGGCGACCGCTCGACCGGTGGCACGAAGCCCGCAAAGGTCGAGACCGGCTACGAGATTCAGGTTCCCCTCTTCCTCGAGACCGGTACCAAGGTCAAGATCGATACGCGCACGGGCGACTACCTCGGTCGCGTCAACGATTAATCGCTAACCGTTGAGCGCACGAACGAAAGCGCGCAAGCGCGCACTAGATATGTTGTTTCAGGCCGACCTGCGAGAAATCGAGATTCCACAGGTCATTGAGGCTGAAGCCCAACGTGCAGCGCAGGAGCCCGATCGCATGGGCTCCTGGCTGTACGCCCGAGAGATCACCGACGGTGTTCACGACCACGGCGAAGAGATCGACGCCCTCATCGTGAAGTACGCCGAGGGCTGGTCACTCGAACGAATGCCTCACGTTGACCGGGCGCTCTTGCGGCTCGCCAGCTGGGAGATCTTACATAACGACGAGGTTCCCGCCGCAGTGGCCATCACCGAGGCGGTTCTTCTCGCACAGGAGTACTCGACCGACGATTCAAGCCGTTTTATTAACGGTGTGCTGGGAAATATCGCGACACACGCTGAATGATCGGCGCGCTTCGGCTATAGTTTTTACGGTAAGCACTTCTTTAAACCCGTCCTGTGAGGCGGAGAAGGGGGCTCTGGTTGTGTATACGCGAACGGTGCTCGAAGGTGCCGAGATTACTCGCGCACTTCGCAGAATCTCACACGAGATCATAGAAGCAAACAAGGGCCCTCATGGGCTCCTGTTGGTTGGCATACCCACGCGCGGGGTCGCTCTCGCGCATCGTATTGCCCAGCACATCGAACAGATCGAGGGAGTGACGGTGCCCGTCGGGTCGCTCGACGTCACGATGTACCGTGACGACCTCGACCGCCACCCCACGAGGGTCACGGGCCCGACCGACATGCCGGCCGAGGGCGTTGATGGCATCACCGTCGTGCTCGTCGACGATGTCCTCTTCTCAGGCCGCACGGTGCGTGCTGCGCTCGACGCACTCGGCGATCACGGTCGCCCCGTTGCGGTGCGGCTCGCCTCGCTCATCGACCGGGGTCACCGGGAGCTCCCGATTCGGGCCGACTACATCGGCAAGAATCTTCCGAGTGCTAAGAGTGAGCGCATTCAGGTGCATCTCGTCGAGCACGACGGCATTGACCAGGTCACGATTTCATCGACCGAGGCAGCGGGGGAGGCCGGGGCATGAAGCACCTACTCGACACAAGAACGCTTGGTCGCGATGCCGCCCTGCGCATTCTCGACACCGCCGAAGACATGGCTGCGACCCAGCACCGCGAGGTCAAGAAGCTGCCCACGCTTCGTGGCAAGTCGGTCGTGAACCTCTTCTTCGAAGACTCGACGCGCACCCGCATCTCATTCGAGGCCGCCGCGAAGCGCCTGAGCGCCGACGTGATCAACTTCAGCGCCAAGGGTTCGTCGGTGTCTAAGGGCGAGTCGCTCAAAGACACCGCGCAAACGTTGCAGGCCATTGGCGCCGACGGCGTCGTCATTCGTCACCACGCCTCGGGCGCTCCGCAGCGCCTCGCAGAGTCGGGGTGGATCGAGGCCGGCGTCCTGAACGCCGGCGACGGAACGCACGAACACCCGACCCAGGCACTGCTTGACGCTTTCACGCTGCGCAAACGCCTCTTTGGTGCTGAGAGCCGCGGGCGTGATCTCGACGGCATCTCTGTCGCGATCGTTGGCGACATTGCCCACTCGCGGGTCGCGAGGTCGAACCTCTGGCTCCTCACGACGCTTGGCGCCCATGTGACGCTCGTCGCTCCAGAAACGCTGCAACCCTACGGCGTTCGAGCCTGGCCTGCGACGATTCGGCACTCGCTCGATGAGGCAATTCGCGAAGATACCCCAGACGTCGTCATGATGCTGCGCATTCAGGGCGAGCGCATGCACCACGCGTTCTTCCCGAACGAGCGCGAATACGCCCGCAACTGGGGCCTCGATGACCGCAGATTCGCGGCGCTCCCAGAGCACTCACTCATCATGCACCCGGGGCCCATGAACCGTGGCCTTGAAATTTCATCTGCCGCAGCCGACTCTGATCGATCGACCGTGCTCGATCAGGTGTCGAGTGGCGTATCGGTTCGTATGGCGGCACTGTACCTGCTGCTTTCAGGAGACAAGGAGCAAACGCATGCCTAACGCGGGCCAGATACTGATTACCAACGTCACGAGGGCGCAAGACCTCACCGAGGCTGGCAAGGGCGTCGGCGAAGCCAAGACCGTCGACATCCTGGTCGATGGGGGCCGCATCGTTCGCGTGGGTCAGGGCATCGAGAACACCGAGGCGCGAGTCATCGACGCAACGGGACTCATCGCGATGACGGGGCTCGTTGACCTGCACACGCACCTTCGCGAGCCGGGCTTCGAGCAGTCTGAGACCGTGTTGACGGGCACCAGGGCAGCCGCCGCCGGCGGCTTCACGACCGTCTACGCCATGGCCAACACCATGCCCGTCTCTGACACCGCGGGCGTCGTTGAGCAGGTACAAGCACTCGGCCAGGCCGCAGGGTATGCCACGGTTCGCCCGATCGGCGCGGTCACGGCGGGGCTTGAAGGCGAGCGCCTCAGCGAAATCGGCGCGATGGCGCAGTCACGCGCGGGCGTGACCGTCTTCTCTGACGACGGAAAGTGCGTTCACGACTCACTGCTCATGCGACGCGCCCTTGAGTACGTGAAAACGTTCGACGGGGTCATCGCGCAACACGCGCAGGATCCGCGTCTCACCGAGAATGCCCAGATGAACGAGGGCGAGCTCTCGAGTCAGCTCGGACTCGCCGGCTGGCCCGCGGTTGCCGAGGAATGGATTATCGCGCGCGACGTGCTGCTCGCAGAGCACATCGGGGCGCGACTGCACATCTGCCACCTCTCAACCGCAGGCTCGGTCGAGGTCGTGCGCTGGGCCAAGGAGCGCGGCGTGAACGTCACCGCTGAGGTAACGCCTCACCACCTCATTCTTACCGAAGACAAGGCCGTGAGCTACGACCCGATCTTCAAGGTCAACCCACCGCTTCGTCGCGATGCCGACGTGAAAGCGCTGAGGCAAGCGGTTGCCGATGGCATCATCGACATCATTGCCACTGACCACGCACCGCACCCCAGTGAAACCAAGGAGTGCGAGTGGGACTCGGCGGCGTTTGGCATGGTTGGCCTCGAATCGGCTCTGCCCATCGCGATGCTCACGCTGATTGAAGAAGGCACCGTGAGTTGGCAGCGGCTCGAGCACCTGCTCTCACACACCCCGGCCTCCATCGGCAAACTCGAGGGGCACCCAGCGTCGCTCGACGAGGGAGAGGTCGCTGACCTCGTGCTCGTCGACCCGAGCGCCTCGAGCACCTTTAGTGTTGCTGACCTCAAGGGGCTCAGCCTGAACTCGCCGTTTCTCGGCATGCAACTTCCCGGGCGGGTGCACACCACCATTCGCCACGGGTACCTCACCCTCGATCAAGGTGTGCTCGTTGACGAAGCAACGGTCGCCCAGGCAGCAAAGGAGAACCTCTCATGAATTTTCTCACCTCGACGCTCGTACTGGTGGCTCTGACCGCGCTGCTCTTCTGGCTCATGTGGCGAAGCTGGCGACGACGTGGCAAACGCGACGCCGATCTCGCCCCGATCGAGACCGCGCTCACGGGCGACACCATCGCCTCGTTTGATCGCGTCTTCTACGTAGCAACCACCCCGCAAGGTGCGCCGCTCGAACGCGTCGCTGTTCCCGGTCTCGCCTTTCGCGGCTGGGCTCAGGTCACCGTTCGTACCGACGGACTCGAAGTGCAGGTCACGGGCGAAGCCCCCGTGGTCATCGCACGCGAGGCGATCACGGGCGAGACGCTCGCGCAACTCACCATCGACAAAGTCGTAGAGCACGACGGGCTCTCAAACCTCGAGTGGGTCTCACCACGAGGCACCCTCGCGACGAGCTTTCGTTTCAGCACGCCGAACCAACAACACGAATTTGCTGAGAGCATCGCACGGATGCTTAACCAGCACCCCAACTCAACAACCGCTCGCTCACTAGAGGAGGCTTAAATGACCGCCACGACCACATCAAGCGCCGTACTCGTACTCGCCGATGGCACCCGTTTCGAGGGCCGAGCATACGGCTCAGTCGGACGAAGCGTTGGCACCCTGCGGCTCGATGTAGCCCCCACCGGATACCTCGAGACGCTCACTGACCCGAAGGTTGCCGGAGAGATTGTTGTCTTCGCGACGCCGCACATCGGCGCGACCGGTGTGAATGACGAAGACGCCGGTTCGTCACGCATCGAGGCCGCTGGGCTCGTTGTGCGTGACCCAGCTCGCCGCGTTTCGAACTTCCGCGCAACGCGCAGCCTCGACGATGACCTTGCTCGCGACGAAATCGTCGGGATCTCAGGCATCGACACCCGCGCGCTGACGCGCCGCATCGCGGCAGCAGACAGCCCGCTTCGCGCAGGCATCTTCTCGGGAGCTGACGCACAGCTCTCAGGCGCCGAGCTCGCAACCATCGTCAACACCGCCGCGTAGAACCAGCAGCACAGGAGCACTTTTATGCCAAAACGTACAGACATTCACTCAGTACTCGTCATTGGTTCTGGCCCGATCGTTATCGGCCAGGCGTGCGAGTTCGACTACTCAGGTACCCAGGCCTGCCGCGTGCTGCGCCAGGAGGGCGTGCGAGTCATTCTCGTGAACTCGAACCCCGCGACGATCATGACCGACCCCGATTTCGCCGATGCGACCTACGTTGAGCCGATCACGGCCGAGGTCATCGAGCAGATCATCGCGAAAGAGAAGCCAGACGCGCTCCTGCCAACCCTCGGTGGGCAGACCGCGCTGAACGCCGCCATCGAGCTCGACGAGCTCGGCATTCTCGACAAGTACAACGTTGAGCTCATCGGCGCGAACATCGCCGCTATCCAGCGAGGCGAAGACCGCCAGCTCTTCAAAGACATCGTGCTTGAAGCAGGCGCCGATGTGGCGAAGTCATACATCGCCACGACGGTCGAGCAGGCCAAGGAACAGGCGAAAGACCTCGGTTACCCGCTCGTCGTGCGTCCCTCGTTCACCATGGGTGGCCTCGGCTCAGGCTTCGCGTACACCGAAGCAGAGCTCGTGCGCATCGTTACCGACGGCATTCACTCGAGCCCCACGGGCGAGGTTCTGCTCGAAGAATCAATTCTCGGGTGGAAAGAATATGAGCTTGAGCTCATGCAAGACCCCACCGGCGCCTCGGTGATCGTGTGCTCGATTGAAAACGTTGACCCCGTCGGCGTGCACACGGGTGACGCGATCACGATCGCCCCGGCGATCACGCTGACCGATCCCGAGTACCAGAACATGTGCCGCATCGGTGAAGAGATCATTCGCCGCGTCGGCGTGAACACCGGCGGCTGCAACATTCAGTTTGCCATCGATCCCGCAGACGGCCGCGTCATCGTCATCGAGATGAACCCCCGTGTTTCGCGCTCATCGGCTCTCGCCTCGAAGGCGACCGGTTACCCGATCGCCAAGATTGCGGCCAAGCTCGCACTCGGTTACACGCTCGCAGAGCTCACGAACGACATGACGGGCATTCAAGACGTTGCCGCCGACCCCACGATCGACTACGTCGCCGTGAAGGTTCCGCGCTTCGCCTTTGAGAAGTTCCCAGCAGCCGACGACACGCTCACGACGACCATGAAGTCGGTCGGCGAGGCCATGGCCATTGGCCGTAACTTCGCGACCGGCCTCCAGAAGGCGCTGCGCTCGCTCGAGAAGAAGGGCTCGTCGTTCCACTGGGGCGAAGACGAGCGCTCGGTCGACGATCTGCTCACGACCATGGTGCGCCCGACCGACGGCCGCCTCGTCGACATTCAGCAGGCACTGCGCAAGGGCGCCACGATCGAGCAGGTTTTCGAAGCCACGAAGATCGACCCCTGGTTCCTCGACCAGATCGTGCTCATCAACGAGATCGCCCACGAGGTGCGCGAGGCTGCAGAGCTCACGAGCGAGCTGCTGAAGCACGCCAAGAACCACGGCTTCTCAGACGCCCAGATTGGCGAGCTGCGCGGTATGCGCGAGTCAGAGGTGCGCGGCTGGCGCCACGCCCACGGCCTGCGCCCCGTGTTCAAGAAGGTTGACACCTGCTCGGCCGAGCACGAGGGGCTGCAGCAGTACCTCTACTCATCGTACGACCAGGAGACCGAGGCGATCGCGACCGATCGCAAGAAGATCATCATCCTGGGTGCTGGCCCCAACCGTATTGGTCAGGGTATCGAGTTTGACTACTCGTGCGTGCACGCCTCATTCTCGCTCTCAGAGGCGGGCTACGAGACGATCATGATCAACTGCAACCCTGAAACGGTCTCGACCGACTACGACACCTCAGACCGTCTGTACTTCGAGCCGCTCACGCTCGAAGACGTGCTCGAGGTGATTCACGCAGAGCAAGCCTCGGGTGAGCTCGTCGGCGTCATCGTGCAGCTCGGCGGCCAGACGGCCCTCGGCCTTGCGCAGCTGCTCAAAGACAACGGTGTGCCGATTCTCGGCACGACCCCCGAGGCAATCGACCTCGCTGAAGAGCGCGGCGCATTCTCGCAGATTCTTGACCGGGCAGGCCTGCACGCGCCGCGCAACGGCACGGCCATCGATGAGGCTGGCGCGATCCGCGTCGCCGAAGAGATCGGGTACCCCGTACTCGTGCGCCCGTCGTTCGTTCTCGGCGGCCGCGGTATGGAGATCGTGTACGACACCGACTCGCTGCGCGACTACTTCGTGCGCATCGAGGGCTCGGCGCTCGTTGGTCCCGGCAACCCGCTGCTCGTCGATCGCTTTCTCGACGATGCAATCGAGATTGACATCGACGCGCTCTACGACGGCGAGCAGCTGTACGTTGGCGGCGTCATGGAACACATCGAAGAGGCTGGCGTGCACTCGGGCGACTCAAGCTGCACCCTGCCTCCCATCACGCTCGGCTTCGAGCAGATCGGCGAGATTCGCGAGGCAACCCGCGCGATCGCCGAGGGCGTTGGCGTGCGCGGCCTCTTGAACGTTCAGTTTGCCATCGGCCAGGGCGTGCTCTACGTGCTCGAGGCAAACCCTCGCGCATCGCGTACCGTGCCGTTTGTCTCGAAGGCACTCGGGATTCCACTGGCAAAGGCCGCGGCACGTGTCATGGCTGGCGAGAAGATTCAAGACCTCATCGACGCCGGTGTGCTCGATGAGCGTGACGGTTCACGCGCGCCCATCGATTCGCCCATCGCGGTGAAAGAGGCGGTTCTGCCGTTCAAGCGGTTCCGCACCACCGAGGGCCTCGTGGTCGACTCACTGCTCGGCCCCGAGATGCGTTCGACGGGTGAGGTCATGGGCATGGACCGCGACTTCCCGACGGCGTTTGCCAAGAGCCAGTCGGCCGCTGGCAGCGAGCTGCCAAAGCCCGGCGACACCGTGTTTATCTCGGTCTCAGACCGTGACAAGCGTGGCATCGTGCTCCCGGCCCTGCGCCTCAAAGAGCTTGGTTACCGCCTCATTGCGACGAAGGGCACGCAGGTCGTGCTCGGCCGCAACGGTATCGAGGCAGAGGTGGTGAAGAAGCACTCAGAGATGAACGGGGGAGAGAGCGTGGTTGACCTCATCGATCGCGGTGAGGTCGGCATGATCGTCAACACCCCGAGTGGCGGCACGACGCGCGCCGACGGCTACCGCATTCGTGCGGCGGCCATCGCCGCTGGCATGCCCATCTTCACGACCGTCTCTGAGCTCGACGCGGCCGTCGCCGCGATCTCGCGCCTTTCAGAGGGCGTGACGGTGAAACCGCTTCAGGAGTACGAGGCCGACCGCCTCGCTCGAAAGACGAAGTAATGACAGACACCTTTGGTGGGCGGCTCGCAGCACAGTTTGTTGCGGGCCGCCGCTTATGCGTCGGCATTGATCCGCACGCGAGTACGCTCGCTGCATGGCAACTCGACGATACCGCCGCGAACGCCGAGCGCCTAGGGCGCGAAGTGGTTGCCGCGGCGGCTGGCGAGGTCGCCTGCATCAAGCCTCAAATCGCGTTTTTTGAGCGCTTCGGATCGGCCGGCTACGTCGCCCTCGAGCGTGTCTTTGCCGATGCGCGCGAGGCGGGGCTCATCGTGATCGCCGATGTGAAGCGCGGCGATATCGGTTCAACGTTTGCGGCCTACGCCGACGCGTGGCTGAAGCCAGGAAGCCCGCTCGAGGCCGACGCGATGACGGTGCACGCATACCAGGGCCTCGGCACGCTCGCTGGTGCCAGTGAATACACGAGCGAACACGGCAAGGGGCTCTTCGTGCTGTCGGCGACCTCGAACCCCGAGGCCAAGGCCGTGCAGCTTGCCCACGTTGAAACTGGCGAGACGCTTGCGCAATATGTGCTCTCTGGTGCGCGCGACATGAATACTGCCAAGGGTGGGGAAGTCGGCTCGGTCGGCGTCGTGTTGGGTGCAACCGTGAACCTCGATGACTTCGCGATTGATCGCACTGCGACGCACGGTGGGCCCGTGGTGCCCGTGCTCGCACCGGGCTTCGGCTTTCAGGGGGCAAGCGTTGGCGAGGTGCGCGAACTCTTCGGGTCGCTGGCTGCCGGTGTGCTCGTGAGCGAATCACGCAGCATCGTCAACGGGGGAGCCGCTCAGCTCGGCAACAACATTGCGCTGAGCAACGAACGCATCATGGAGGCATACGCGTGAAACACCCGGTTCCAGACACCGATAGGGTCGCTGCAAGTCGCGCGGCGGTGGAAGCTCGCAGGGCAAGGGCTGAGCTTAAGCAACGGGTGCGTGACGGCGAACTGTCGCCGGTCACGGTGCTCGAACTCTCGAAGAAACCCGACACTCCAGCGGCAACATTACGGATAACCGACTTTTTATTACTGATGCCCGCCATTGGCGCGGTCAAGATGCCCGGTATCCTGGAGACACTGGATATTTCTGAGCGGAAGCGCCTCGGCGGGCTCGGAATTCGACAACGAACACGACTGGAGGCCTTTGTGCGGCAGCGACTCGGCTTAGATGAGGCGACGACAGTGCCACCCCTGACCGTTCTTGCGGGCCCCACCGCGGTGGGCAAGGGCACCGTTGCGGCATACATTCGCGAGCACTACCCAGAGGTGAGCCTCTCAGTCTCGGCTACGACCCGTGCCCCGCGCCCAGGAGAGATCGACGGGGTGCACTACTTCTTCGTGACCGACGAGGAGTTCGATCGCATGCTCGCCGAGTCTGAGTTTCTTGAGTGGGCGACCGTGCACAACGCCTACCGCTATGGCACACCCCGCACGCCTGTGCTCGAGGCATCTGCACAGGGGCAACTCGTGTTGCTCGAAATTGATCTGCAGGGCGCACGCCAGGTGAGCGTCGCAATGCCCGACGCGAGACTCGTGTTTCTCGCACCACCGACATGGGATGAGCTCGTGCGCCGACTCATCGGCCGCGGCACTGAATCGGCTGAAGAGCAGGAGCGCAGGCTGACGACGGCGAAGGGTGAACTCGCCGCTGCTGAAGAGTTCGACGAGACCATCGTGAACGACGAGGTAGCCCTCGCGGCCGAACGCCTCGTAGCGATTATGCGCGGCGAGAAGCCGGAGGCCTAAGCGATGTTGCCAGCTGGTGATGCGGTACACATTGTTGTGCTCGGGAACGAGATCATGCTCGACTCGCATGCGTTTTGGGGCATACCGCTCGCGCTGCTCGGCGCCGCGTTTCTCTCGTTCGGTGCGCAGTACCAGTCGCGCGGCCTCAATAAGGTCGAGCGCATCACCGGCAGCAGTGCCTCGCAGGGCATCTCAGCGAAGCACACGCTCAACCTCTTAAAGCGGCCCTCGTGGCTCGTCGGAACGATTCTGCTCGGCCTCGCGACCGTGTTGCAAATCGGTTCGCTGAGCTTCTCGCCGTTGATTCTCGTGCAACCGATTGGCGTTGTTGCCCTCGTCATCACCGCCTTTCTCAACATGCACTATTCGAAGGTGAGGCTCGGTGCGAAAGCCTTCACCGCCGTCGCGATGTGCGTCGTCGGCGTTGGCATCTTCGTGACCGTTGCGGCGTTTAACGCGGTCGATGCGAAGGTTTCAGACACGAAGCTTCGCATCATTCTCATCATCTTCGCCATCGTTTTCGTGCTCGCTCTCGTGCTCTTCGCCCTCATGCGGCACCGGGCGATCGCGCTCGCCTACATTATTGGGGCCGGCGTGCTGTACGGCTTCGTGGCGACACTCGCGAAGACGGTCATCAGCAGACTGCAGCAGCAAGAGTTCGACGCGTATCTGTGGCTCAGCCTCGCCGCGCTTATTCTCGGGGCCGTACTCGGCATGTTCTTCGTACAGAACGCCTACTCATCGGGCCCACCCGACCTGGTCGTTGCAGGACTCACCGTCGTCGATCCGCTCATTGCAGTGCTCATCGGCATCGTCGTTCTCGGCGAGGCAGAACATGCCAGCGCCGCGGCGGTCATCATCTTCGCGCTCTCGGGGCTCGTCGCGATTCTCGGAGTATTCGGCCTCGCACGCTACCACCCGCAGGCAGGCATGAAACAGATGATGCAGACGAGCACGGGCAACATCAAGATTCCCGAGGGAACGCTCGAAGAGCCTCCCGCGAGCGATGAGGCGGGGCACCGAGGCCAGCGGCCGTGAAGCACGCCATCCTTGCCATCTTGACCGAGGGGCCGGCCTACGGGCTGCAGCTGCGTGGCGAACTCATGCGCCGGCTCCCACGGGAGCGCCCCATCAACGTCGGCCAAGTCTATTCAACCCTCGACCGTCTCGTGCGTGACGGCTTTGCCGAGCAGCGCGCCCAGACCGACGACGGGCTGCCGCTCTACGCGGTGACCGATGTCGGTCGCGAGCTCGCAGATTCCTGGCTGACAACCCCCATGCCAGACGAGCAGCACCCCTGGGAGACCATGCTCGCCCAGATCGCGATGGCCGTGAGCTTGCCCGGACGAGACGCCGATGCCTTGCTCAGCGCATACGAGACGCTCTGGCGGGACCGTCTCGACGATGTGCGCGATGACAGCCCCGGCCAACTCGCGCAGAGGCACCTTGCCCGAGCAGCACTCGCCTGGCTCGCCGAGCTGCGCGAAGTCGCGCCAAAGCCATTCGCCGTCTCTCACAAACGCCCACCCCGGGGTAGGCCGCGGCAGTAGAGGCGGCCGACGCGTTTTCTCTGCAAACGCACACGGGTGAGTGCCGCAGGGCAATTAAACTATTGCAGGTCGGAGCGACCGACACCCAACGAAAGGAACTCATGGGTATTTTCGAGGCGATCATACTCGGGCTCGTGCAGGGACTCACTGAGTTTCTCCCGGTCTCATCGAGCGCTCACCTGCGCGTCACGAGCGAACTGCTCGGCATCGGCGACGCCGGCGCAGCCTTTACCGCAATCACCCAGTTGGGCACCGAGCTCGCCGTCATCGTCTTCTTCTGGAAAGACATCGTGCGCATCATCGGCAACTGGTTCCGCTCGCTCACGGGCAAGATCGCGCGCAACGACCCTGACGCCCTCATGGGCTGGTGGATCATCGTCGGCACCATTCCCATTGTCGTGCTCGGCCTCGTCTTCCAAGACCAGATCGAGACGACCCTTCGCTCACTGTGGTTCGTTGCCTTCACCCTTATCTTCTTCGGGCTCTTGCTCGGCGTCGCCGACTGGGCCGGGAAGAAAACCCGCCCCCTCGAGAAGCTGACCTGGAAGCACGGCCTCATCTACGGCTTCGCCCAGGCGCTTGCCCTCATTCCCGGCGTTTCACGCTCTGGCGGCACGATCACCGCTGGCCTCTTCATGGGCTACAAGCGCGAGGCGGCGGCCCGCTATTCGTTCCTGCTCGCGATTCCTGCCGTATTCGGTTCGGGCTTCTACCAGCTCTATAAAGCGATCAAGGCGCCCGACTCGACGCCCATGGGCATGACCGCGCTCGCGACCGTCATCGCATTTGTCGTGGCGCTCTTCGTTATTGGCTTCTTCATGAACTACATCTCGAAGCGTAGCTTCACCCCGTTCGTGATCTACCGCGTCGTGATTGGCTTCGTCATCATCGCGCTGCTCATGACCGGCGTGCTGACGCCGAACGGTGGCGCGAACGTGGCGCTCGGCGTAGGCGCGACCGAGGCGCTTGGCGCGCTGGCGGGTGTGACGGCGTAACGCCGACCGGCTAGAGCCGCGGCGTGCGCGGCGTGTGCGGCGCGGTCTCGTCGCTGCACGCCCCCGCGCGGTTCACTTGACGAAAAGCAGGGTGTTTCTCGAAATACACCCTGCTTTTCGTCAAGCAGACGCGAAATTGGCGTGCAACGAGGATCCCGCCGCATTTGGGCGCTCACGGAGCAGCCCAAGCGACATGAGTACCGATGTATTGGTGGGGCATGCGGGGCTTGAACCCGCGACCGACGGATTATGAGTCCGGTGCTCTAACCAGCTGAGCTAATGCCCCGTGAGTGGGTGGTCTTTGTTCGCGACGCTTTATTCTATCCTGACGCACGACGGGCCGAAGACCGGATGCTCGTTAGGGAAGAGAATGACCGCTTCTTCGTGACAGTGCGGCGGCATCCCAGAAAGGAGTACCGCCGCACTGGCGCAGAAGTTAGTCGACCGAGCGGATCACGACGACGGCGTTGTGTCCGCCAAAGCCGAACGAGTTCGAGATCGCGACCTGCGGCCCGTCGCCGAGAGGCTGCGCCTCTGACGAAACCGAGAGCGGAATCTCGGGGTCTTGTTCGACGAGGTTGATCGTCGGGGGAGCGAGACGATTCTGCACCGCGAGCGTGGTGAAGACTGCCTCGAGCGCTCCCGTGCCTCCGAGGAGGTGGCCGGTCGCAGCCTTCGTGGCCGAAACAGCAATCTCGTCGACGCGATCGCCGAACACGAGCCTGAGTGCTGCGTACTCGGCCGGGTCGCCGACCGGGGTAGAGGTTGCGTGAGCGTTGATGTGGGTGACATCGGCCGCGGTAACGCCGGCCTGTTCGAGCGCCATCTCGACGGCACGGCTTGCGCCACGGCCCTCTGGGTCGTTTGCCGTGATGTGGTACGAGTCGGCGGTCACGCCGCCGCCTGCGAGCTCAGCGTAAATCTTCGCGCCGCGGGCGAGCGCGTGCTCTTCAGTCTCGAGCACGAGCGCGGCAGCGCCCTCGCCCATGACGAAGCCGTCGCGGTCGGTGTTGTACGGGCGCGATGCGGTCTCGGGCGAATCGTTGCGCGTCGAGAGGGCCTGCATCGCAGCGAAGGAGGCAATGGTGACCGGGTGAATGGCTGCTTCCGATCCGCCGGCAATGACGACGTCGGCGAGACCAGCCTGCAGGTGCTCGTAAGCGTTTGCGAGCGACTCGGTGCTTGAGGCGCAGGCCGAGGCGACGGTGCGAGCGTAGGCGCGGGCCTCGAAGTGCATTGAAACGGCGGCCGATGGTGCGTTGGGCATGAGCATGGGCACCGTGAGGGGCATGACGCGGCGGGGGCCCTTTTCGCGCAGGGTGTCCCACGCGTTGAGGAGCGACCACACGCCACCAATGCCGGTAGCCCAGTCAACGCCGAGACGCTCTGAGGCGACCTCTGGCGCGCCTGCGTCGGCGAACGCTTCTTTTGCTGCGATCAGTGCGAACTGGCTTGAGGGGTCGAGACGCTTCCAGACGGGTCGCTCGAGCACCTCTTCAGGGTTCACCTTTGCTTTGCCAGCGAACGTGACGGGAATGTCGTATTGCTCGACCCAGTCAAATTCGAGGCTATGAATGCCCGACTCTCCAGCGAGTAGGGCGTCCCAAGATTCTTGCGCGGTGCCACCGATGGGTGACGAGGCGCCAATGCCGGTAATGACGATTTTCTTAGTCAATGGTGTTCTCCCGAGGGGTGATGATTTCGCATCATTGATCGTAAAGATGAGGGGGAGGGGCGAGGAGGTTCTCCTCAGCCCCTCTCAGGTGGCGTAGGTTACGCCTGAGCTGCAACGATGAAGTTGACCGCGTCGCCCACGGTAACGAGGTTCTTGACTTCCTCGTTCGGGATCTTGACGTCGAACTGCTCTTCAGCGTTCACGACGATGGTCATCATCGAGATCGAGTCAATGTCGAGGTCATCGGTGAATGACTTCTCAAGGGTGACAACGTCGGCCGCAATGCCGGTCTCGTCTGCAACGAGCTCTGCAAGACCTGCAAGTACCTCTTCTTGAGTAGCTGCCATGGTTTTTCTCCTTATGTGTTTTGGTTGGAAGTATTAGGGCAGAGTGACGATCTGCGCGCCGTATACCAGGCCGGCCCCAAAGCCGATCTGCAGCGCGAGGCCGCCTGAGAGTTCTGGCTGTTCTTCGAGAAGCTGGTGCATCGCGAGCGGAATCGAGGCGGCAGAGGTGTTGCCCTGCATCTCGATATCGCGCGCAACGGCAACGGTTTCGGGAAGTTTCAGCTGTTTAGCGAACTCGTCAATGATACGCATATTTGCCTGGTGGGGGATAAACGCGGCGAGGTCAGAAACCTCAATTCCCGAGGCAGCGATCGTCTTTTTCGCGACCTTCGCCATCTCCCAGACTGCCCAGCGGAAGACGGTTTGGCCGTCTTGACGGAGCGTCGGCCAGGCGACCTCGCCCGGGTTTGCGCGGTAGTCGCTGAAGGTCGTGGTCATGTGGATCGTGTCCCAGTGACCGCCGTCAGAACCCCAGATGGTGGGCCCGATGCCCGGCGTGTCGCTCGCGCCAACGATAACGGCGCCTGCGCCATCACCGAGCAAGAACGAGATCGATCGGTCGGTCGGGTCGACAAGGTCAGAGAGTTTCTCTGAGCCGATGACGAGAACGTTCTTGCACACGCCAGAGCGTACGAGCGCGTCGGCCTGGCCAACGCCGTAGACGTAGCCAGCACACGCCGCCGAAATGTCGAAAGCAGCTGCGGGGGTGAGCCCGAGTCGGTGCGCGGCGAGAGCCGCCATCGACGGGGTGACTGCGACGTTCGAAATCGTTGAGATGATCACGCCATCGATTTCTGAGCGGTCGAGGCCTGAGCGTACGATCGCTTCCTCGCCAGCCTCAACCGAAAGGTCAACCGCGAGAACGTCTTCGCTCGCGCGGCGACGCTGAATGATGCCGGTACGTTGGCGGATCCACTCGTCAGAAGAGTCGATCGCCTCGACGAGATCATCGTTGGGCACGTCAATATTGCCGCGGGAAGCGCCCACCGAAAGGATGCGGGTGTGCGCGGGGCCAGTAATTTGTGTGAGCACTGCCATGATTGTTCCTACTCGTTCGCTGACGTAATGAGTTCGACGGCGGCGTCGAGATCTGCCGGGGTTTTGATCGCGACACTGGGTACGCCGCGCATGCCGCGCTTCGCGATACCCGAGAGCGCGCCACCAGGAAGAAGTTCGATGAAGGCCGTGATGCCTGCTTCGGTGAACGACTGCATGCACGAATCCCATCGCACAGGGTTTGAAACCTGGGTGATGAGCAGGTCACGAAACTCGGTGCCGCGCTCAACACGCGAACCGTCGGCGTTGGTCCAGAGCACCCGAGAGGGATCGTTGACCGTCACGCTTGAAGCGGCTTCCTGGAGCGTGGGAATCGCTGACGCCATGTACTCGGTGTGGAAAGCGCCGGCGACCTGAAGCTGAATGACGCGGGCCCCGCGAGGCGGTTCGGCGACGAGCTTCGCGATGGCCTCTTCAGCGCCGGCTGCGACGATCTGGCCACCGCCGTTGCGGTTCGCGGGGGTGAGGCCAAACGACTCGATCGCTTCGAGCACCTGATCTTCAACGCCGCCAATCACCGCGGCCATTGATGTAGCCGCCTCGGTTGCGGCCTGAGCCATCGCGGCGCCGCGTGTTGCCACGAGCGAGAGGGCGTCGTGCTCTGAGAAGACACCCGCGATCGCCGCGGCGCCAAACTCGCCGACCGAGTGGCCAGCGACGGCAGCAGCCGAGAGGTCGGTGCGACGCTCGAGCGCGCGCCAGGCGAGCAGGCTCGCAGCGACGATGAGGGGCTGAGCGATTGCGGTGTCACGAATCGTCTCAGCGTCGCTGACGGTACCGTGCTCGATGAGGTCGACGCCAATGTTTTGCGACACCTCTTCGAGGAAGGCACGGTCAGCTGGGTCGCTGAGCCATTCGGTCAGAAAACCGGGGGTTTGAGAGCCCTGGCCTGGGCAAGCTATAACAATCACGCTTCTAGTCTTCCAGATTGAGGGGGTTCAGAGTGCATATAAACTATCGAGATTCGCCAAAAACGTTGTAGGTTGTCACGCTTTTGGGCGACGCAACGGGCGTTTCGCGGGCACAGGAGCAATCGATCCGATAATGAGGGCCGACTGCAAGATGAGTGCCTCGCGGGCACCGGTTGCGTTCCAGCCAATAACCTCAGAGACCTTCTTCAGGCGATACCGTACGGTGTTCGGGTGCACGAAGAGCTCACGTGCCGTTGCTTCCAGTGAACGGCCATTGTCGAGGTAGCACCACAGCGTTTCGAGCAACTCGGGTGAGTGGCTCTTCAGTGGCTGGTAGATCTGCTCGATCAGGGTCGCCCGTGCGAGTGAGTCGCCAGCGAGTGCCCGCTCTGGCAAGAGATCGTCGGCTGCGACAGGGCGGGGGGCCGCCCTCCACGCTCTCGCGACCGCAACGCCAGCGAGGGCCGCGTGGGCCGACTTTGACGCCTCGACGAGGTTTGGCACCGTCGGGCCAACAACAATCGGGCCGTCGACGAAGAACTCCGAGAGCCGCTCGGCGATCTCGTGGAATGACGGAGTGTTGTCGTCTGCTGGGTGCTCGCCGTCTTGCGAGCCGGCCTCGGCGCGACCGATCACGAGTACGAGACGCTTGCCCTGCAACCCGATGAGCACGTCGGCTCCGCGGTGACGCGTGGTACGACGAATCTGATCGATATCGACGTTGCGGTCGGCGGTGCCAACAATGACCGCGGCTTCGCCGTGGCCGTGCCAGCCGAGGGCCGCAATGCGGCTCGGAAGCTCTTCGTCGGCCTCGCCAGTCAAAATGGCGTCGACGACGAGGGCCTCGAGGCGCGCGTCCCACAGGCCACGTGCCTCGGCAGCTCTCGCATAGACGTCGGCCGAAGCGAACGCGACGTCACGCGAGTAGTGCATGACGGCTTCGCGCAACTGCTCGCTCTTTGGGGCAACCCTCGCCTCGACGACGGTCACCACCACACGAATGAGCTGCAACGTTTCTTGCAGGCTGATCGAACGGAGCAACTCCCGGGGTGCCGCGTCAAAGACGTCGGCGGCAACCCACGGGGTGCTCGTCGGGTCTTCGTACCACGCAATGAACGAGCTAATGCCCGACTGCGCGACGAGCCCGATCGAAGAGCGCCGGCTTGGCGGCATTGCGCCGTACCAGGGCAGGGTCTCTTCGAGCGTTGCGATCGTTTGGGTAGCGAGCTCGCCTGAAATCTTTCGAAGCCAGGCGAGCTCCTGTTGTTTAGATTGTTGCATTGAATGCTCTCGCTTACGCGTCGCCGCCCGCACCGCCGGTTGAACCGGCGTTGACGTCATCGAGGCGGTAGCGCTCGGCTGCTTGTACTGGAATCGATGAGTCAATCTTGCCCTGGAGCGCCAGCTGCTGCAGCACCTTCACGACGACCGACTCGCGGTCGATCTTGAAGTCGCGTCGTGCAGCCGCACGGGTGTCTGAGTAACCGAAACCATCGGCACCGAGAACCGTGTAGGTCGCGGGCACGTACGGGCGAATCTGCTCGGGAATCTGGGTTGCCCAGTCGCTTACCGCGACAACGGGGCCAGTGATGCCCTGGAGCTTCGAGGTGAGGTAGGGAACCCGTGGCGTTGCCGAGAAGTTCGCAAAGTTCTGCTTCTCAGCCGCGAGGCCATCGCGCTGCAGCTCGCCCCAGCTCGTGACGCTCCAGACGCTCGCGTCGACGCCCCACTCTGATTTGAGTACCTCTGCGGCCTCGATGGCCCATGGCACAGCAACACCCGAGGCAAGAATCTCGGCGTTCAGGTCGCTCTTCGCGGCCTCGTGCACGCGGTGAATACCGCGCACGATGCCTTCGACATCAACGTTCTCTGGCTCGGCAGGCTGAACGTACGGCTCGTTGTATACCGTGAGGTAGTACATGACGTTCGGGTCTTCGTGCTGACCGCCATACATGCGTTCGATGCCTGAGCGGAAGATGTGCCCGATCTCGTAGCCGTAAGCCGCGTCATACGAGATGACGGCAGGGTTCGTGGCTGCGAGGAGCAACGAGTGGCCGTCAGCGTGCTGCAGGCCCTCGCCGGTGAGCGTGGTGCGGCCGGCGGTTGCGCCGATGATAAAGCCCCTGGCCATCTGGTCGCCAGCAGCCCAGAACGCATCGCCCGTGCGCTGGAACCCAAACATCGAGTAGAAGATGTAGACGGGCACAAGCAGCTCGCCCTGCGTCGAGTACGAGGTGCCGACTGCGGTAAACGCGGCTGCGGCGCCTGCTTCGTTAATACCGACGTGGAGCAGTACGCCCTGCGGGCTCTCCTTGTATGCCAGCAGCAGCTCGCGGTCGACCGAGAGATAGTTCTGGCCGTGCGGGTTGTAAATCTTTGAGGTCGGGAAGTACGAATCCATACCGAAGGTACGGGCCTCATCGGGAATGATCGGCACAATACGTGAACCGAACTCCTTGTCGCGCATGACGTCGCGCAGCATGCGCACGAATGCCATCGTTGTCGCGGCTTCCTGCGTGCCCGATCCCTTAGCCGCTACCGAGTAGACCTTGTTGTCTGGCAGTGCCAGCTCGGTGTGCTTCGTGCGACGCTCGGGTACGTAACCGCCGAGGCGCGAGCGCTGATCCTTCATATAGCGGATCGTCGGGTGGTGTGAACCCGGGTTGTAGTACGGCGGCAAATCTGGATTCGCCTCGAGCTCCTCGTCGGTGATCGGGATGCGCATCGTGTCGCGGAAACGCTTGAGATCTTCGAGGCGCATCGTCTTCATCTGGTGGGTCGCGTTGCGGCCCTCGAAGTACGAGCCGAGCCCGTAGCCCTTAATCGTCTTCGCAAGAATAACGGTGGGGCGACCCTTGTGCTCGGTTGCAGCCTTGTATGCGGCGTACACCTTGCGGTAGTCGTGACCGCCGCGGCGCAGGCCCCAAACCTCGTCGTCGGTGTAGTCCTTGACCATCTCAAGCGTGCGCTCATCACGGCCAAAGAAGTACTCACGCACGAAGGCGCCGTTCTCAGCCTTGTAGGTCTGGTAGTCACCGTCGGGCGTCGTGTTCATGAGGTTGAGCAGGGCACCCTCATCGTCTTTGTCGAGCAGAGCATCCCACTCGCGACCCCAGACAACCTTGATGACGTTCCAGCCGGCACCGCGGAAGAAGCTTTCGAGCTCCTGAATGATCTTGCCATTGCCGCGAACGGGGCCGTCGAGGCGCTGCAGGTTGCAGTTCACGACGAAGGTGAGGTTATCGAGCCCCTCGTTCGCTGCGACCTGGAGCTGGCCGCGGCTTTCGACCTCGTCAAGCTCGCCGTCACCGAGGAACGCCCAGACGTGCTGGTCTGAAGCGTCTTTGATGCCACGGTTGGTGAGGTACTTGTTGACCTGCGCCTGGTAGATCGCGTTGATGGGGCCGAGGCCCATCGAAACGGTGGGGAACTGCCAGAAGTCGGGCTGGCTGCGTGGATGAGGGTAGCTCGGGATAGCGTGGGGAGCCTGCGACTTCTCTTGACGGAAGCCGTTCAGCTGCTCCTCGGTGAGGCGGCCCTCAAGGAATGCGCGCGCGTAGATGCCGGGTGAGGCGTGGCCCTGCACGAAGATCTGGTCGCCGCCGCCCGGGTGGTCTTGCCCGCGGAAGAAGTGGTTGAACCCGACCTCGTACAGCGATGCTGCTGAAGCGTAGGTTGAAATGTGGCCGCCAACGCCCACTCCGGGGCGCTGTGCACGGTGAACCGTGACGGCGGCATTCCAGCGAAGCCACCGGCGGTACTCACGCTCAAGCTCTTCATCGCCCGGAAACTCGGGCTCGTTCTGTGAGGCAATCGTGTTGACGTAGTCAGTCGTTGGCACCTGGGGAACACTGAGGTGCAGTTCGCGTGAGCGCTGCAAAAGGCTCGTCATGATTTCACGACCACGGCCGGGGCCGGAAGTATCGACGACACCGTCGAGGGACTCTACCCACTCGGCCGTTTCTTGAGGGTCTTGATCATCGAGGTCGGGTGCGTACGGATCTTGACTGTTCACTGCCACTGGGGTACTCCTTTGAGTTTCAAAAGAATGAAGTTGGCGCTGTTTTGTCAACAACGCACAATCGTTTCACGCAGATATGCGTTCAGTCTCCACATTACTACCAAATTGGCGAAGAATGCCAAGGGGCGTCACTCGTCGCTTTGACGGGGCTTATCAGGCGCAAGTGCGGCGTGTCGCAGCACCCGTTTGACCCTCGCGCGCTGTCAGTGGCGCCACGTAGACTGAGGGTGCGAACGACGCGTAGAAATGATTCAGAAGGAGTACCGATGGTTCTTGAAGCTGGCACACTTGCCCCCGACTTCACCCTTGTTGACCACCTCGGCGAAGAGGTGACCCTGTCAGAAACGCTCGAAGATCAGCCGGTTGTGCTCGTGTTCTTCCCGCTCGCATTCTCGGGCATTTGCACCGGAGAGCTTTGCGAGCTGCGTGACAACCTCGCAATGTTTAACAACCAGAAGGTTCGTCTCTTCGGTGTTTCGGTTGACTCGAAGTTCACGCTTGCCGCCTGGGCTAAGGAAGAGGGCTACGAATTCTCGCTGCTCTCTGACTTCTGGCCGCACGGTGGTGTCGCGAAAGACTACGGTGTTTTCGCCGAAGACGGTGGCATTGCAACCCGCGCCACGGTCGTCATCGGCCAGGACCGTAAGATCGTTGCGTCGTTCGAGACCTCACCGTCAGAGCCACGCAATTTCGCCGATTACGAGGCGGCTCTCGCGAAGCTCTAGAGCATGCGACACGCGGTTGGCACCCCGTTTTGCGGTGGGGTGCCAACTGTGTATATGCTTACAGAGTTGCAAATGCGCATTCGGGCGATTAGCTCAGTTGGTTAGAGCATCTCGTTTACACCGAGAGGGTCGGGGGTTCGAGTCCCTCATCGCCCACCGAATCACCAAACGGGAACACGTTACACACTCATGTGGCGGGTTCCCGTTTGGTGTTTATGTCGTCATTTCCGCTTGGTGCTCAGGTGGACACCGAGTGGGCATCGAAACCAGGCGGTCGACAAAGCCCACTCCCGCCCAGAGACATCGGCTACGATTGTCGTAGCCGCGCGAGATGCCGGCCAGGCGGGACGACCCGACTGATGACGCTCTTCTTCGAGGACGACCTCGAGGGAAAGATTTCGATCATGCAACACACTCTTCGAAATTCGTGGGTTCGCCCCATTGACCTGGTCCGTATTGGCGTTGGCTGGGGTTCATTCGTCGTGCTCACGCTCTGCGCATCGGCTCTTGGAAGTTCGGTTTCGAGCCCGGTGCTTTGGGTCACCCTGGCCGCAATCGTGGCCGTGATTCTCCTGTGTTCGTTCGGCGTTGTCGAGCAGGCCGAGGCGCTTGCGCACCGGCTCGGCGACCCCTACGGCTCGCTCGTGCTCACCCTCTCGATCGTCATGATCGAGGTGATCCTTATTACCGCGGTCATGCTCGGCCCTGGCGAGCACGAGACGATCGCGCGTGACTCGGTCATGGCGGTCTCGATGATCATCACCAACCTCGTGGTTGGGCTCTCGCTGCTTGTCGGTGGGCTGAAGCGAGGGGCGATGCGGGTCAATCACACCGGTGTCTCCGCCTACCTCGCAATGCTCGTCGTGCTCATCGGGCTCGCCTTCGCGCTGCCCGCGGTTATCGGCGTCGACGGGGCGTACACGACGGGGCAAGAGATTCCCATCATCGTGCTCACGATTGGCCTGTACGCATTCTTTCTGGTGCGCCAGATGGGTGCGCAGGCAGATGATTTCCGTGACCCAGCCGACCTCGTGACGCTCTCGAGCCAAGCGGAGACTGATCGGCCCGCGGTGTCGCAAGCCACGGGTGAAGCCGGGCGCGATCCGCTGCGGGTCGTCTTTGCGCAGCACCGAGGTGAGATCATCACGCGATTCGTGCTTCTAGTCGTAACCGTGTTGCCGATCGTGTTACTTTCGCACGACATGGCCTCGCTGCTCGATGACGGGCTCGACCGCATCGGGGCGCCGATTGCGCTCGCGGGAGTGATCATCGCGATGATCGTGTTTCTGCCGGAGTCGCTCACCTCGGTGCGGGCGGCACTCGGCGGCGAGGCGCAACGGGTGAGCAACCTGTGCCACGGGGCGCTCGTCTCGACGGTGGGGCTGACGATTCCTGCGGTGCTCGTGGTCGGCATGCTCACCGGGCAGCGAGTGGTGCTTGCCGAGTCGCCAGCCAACCTCGTGATGCTTGGGCTGACGCTTCTGCTGACGCTCTCGACGTTCTCGGCGCGCAAGATGACCGCGATGCACGGCGCGACACACCTCGTACTGTTTGCCGTCTACGGCATCGTCTTGCTGAGCTGATTAGGCCTGGGGGAGTGACCTGAGACCCCGTTTCGCGATTCGCTCTGTCGCGGGCGTGGGGCTCTCGGTCAGCCAGCGTGCGCAGAGTTCGCGGGCCCAATCGGGCTGAGTTTTGGCGGCATCGTTGATCCAGTTACTCACCGAATCTTGCACGTACTTCTCGGGGTCTGAGCGTAACGGCTCAAGGAGCGGCAGGCCCAGATCTGGTTCGCGCTTGAGGGCAGCAATGTGCGACGCCCACACCCCGCGGGGGCGAAGTGCCTCGCTCGCAAAACGGCGCATGCGAGGTGAGGGGTGCGAGGTGTACCGGGCGAGCAGGGCGATGCTCGCCTCGAGCTCCTCAACGAAGGTGGGGCGCGCCGCCATCCACACCCACTCGCGCACGGTGAAGTGCTCGTCGTCGGCGAACGGCTCGAGTGCGCGCAAGAGGGTGTCCGGGGTCGCCTCATCGTTCGCGGCGAGCGCGAAGCAGACCCACCCGCGCACCGTGTCAGACGGGTGCCGAGAGAAGGAACCGAGCTGATCGGGGGTAGCGAATGCCGCGAGTGCGGTTCCAATGTGTCGCATGCGCTGCAGAATCCCGAGCGGATCGGCCTCGGTGACCGCCCGGTGCAGCGCGTCTGGCGCGTCGGGCCAGACCGTGCGCATGAGAAGAGGCTGATCGATCACGAGTGCTTCGCTGAGGGTGCGCGCCTGCGCGGCGCCCGTGTTGAGTAGGGACCGGTGGTCATTGGTGACCTTCGCCAGTGATGATGCGCCTGCGGCGTTCATGAGCGCTCTCCGCTCTTGAACGCGTCGTGCAACTCGCCGAGGGCCCCGGTGGCAACGTCGCGAGTTTCGGCGTTCACGTTCGCGGCGAGTGCTTCGAACCAGGTCTTGTACACCGGCATGAGTTCATCGAGCAGGGCTGCGCCCTTACTGCTGAGCGTGAGCTGCGAGCGACGACGATCGCTTCCTGGTGTGTGCCGAACTACGTATCCTGCCCGGTCAAGCCCGTCAACGAGCCCCGTCACGGTTGCGCGGGTCACGTCGAGATGATCGGCGAGCTCAGCAGCGGTGATGAGCGGGCGGCGCTCGATCGCGAGCATTGCCGCGAGCCGTGACTCTGAGAGCCCGTATGGGGCGAGCATATCGGCGCAGGCGCGGTCGATGTCTCTGGCAAGGGAGAGGAGCGAGAGCACGAGCTCGGCATTGGGCGGCGTGCCAAGTCGTTCGTTGAGTAATGCGTGTTTCGTTGAGATGCGTGAAGTCATTAGGTGCCATACTATCAGGCACCAAACTGGATTCGTGCTGAAAAGAACATTCGGTAACGAAACGCGAACAGCTGTGCCCAAAGCCGAAAGATGTATGACACACTGGGCAATGTCGACGACTTGTTGTACGAATACGCCAAATGATCAAAGGAGATCACATGGTCCACAGCCAATACGCTGACATTACTATTCCCGAGGTTTCGATCTTTGAATACCTCTTTGCCGACATAGACGCGGCCGATCTTGATAGGGCGGCCATCATCGATGGCATGAGCGGGGCAGAGACCAGCTACCGCTCCCTCGTCGCCCAGATCGAGGGCTTCGCGGGCGCCCTTGCGGTGCGCGGTGTCGAGGTGGGCACGGTGATGGGGCTCCTGTGCCCGAACGTTCCAGCCTTCGCGACGGTCTTTCACGGAATGCTGAGGGCGGGCGCAACGGCTACGACTCTGAACTCGCTCTACACCCCCGCCGAGATCGCGAATCAGCTCCGTGATGCCGGCGCAACCTGGCTCGTCACGGTGTCACCGCTCCTCGAGGGGGCAAAGGTTGCCGCTGCTGAGGTCGGTATTCCCGACGAACGGCTCATCGTGCTTGACGGGGCCGAAGGGCATCCGAACCTCATGCAGCTGCTGCAAGAGGGTAACCCTGCGCCGCACGTCGAGTTCGATCCGCTCACTCATCTCGCTGTGCTGCCGTATTCGTCTGGCACGACCGGCAAGCCGAAGGGCGTGCAGCTTACCCATCACAATCTCGTGGCCAACGTTCACCAGACGAGCCTGTTGATCGGGCTTTCCTCAAGCGACCGCGTGCTCGCCGTGTTGCCCTTCTTCCACATCTACGGCATGACCGTACTACTCAACCTCGCGGTCAAGCAGCGCGCAGGCCTCGTGACGATGCCGAAGTTCGATCTGCCAGAATTTTTGCGGATCATCGCCGAGCACCGCACCTCGTGGGTATTCATCGCGCCTCCCATTGCCGTCGCGCTCGCGAAGCACCCGCTCGTCGACCAGTTCGATATGTCGCCCGTTAAGGTCATCTTCTCTGGCGCGGCTCCGCTCGACGGCCACCTCGCCGAGGCTGTGGCGAAACGCCTCGATTGCGTCGTCGCTCAGGGCTTTGGCATGACCGAGACGAGCCCCGTGGTCTGCGCCATTCCTGAGGAACGGACCGATATCGATCGCTCGAGCATCGGCTTACTCGTGCCGAACACCGAGGGGCGTGTCGTCGACAGCGAGACGGGCAAGGACGTCGAAATTCCCGAGAGCGGTCAGAGCGAACCGGGCGAGTTCTGGGTGCGGGGGCCCCAGGTCATGAAGGGATACCTGAACCGGCCAGAAGACACCGCTGAGATGCTCGACTCCGATGGCTGGCTGCGCACCGGCGACATCGCGACGATGACCGCGGAGGGAGAGTTCTATATCGTCGATCGGCTCAAAGAACTCATCAAGTACAAGGGGTATCAGGTTGCTCCTGCGGTGCTCGAGGCGGTTCTGCTTGAGAATCCTGTGGTCGCCGACGCGGCAGTGGTCGGTTCGCTCGACGCCGACGGGCAAGAGGTGCCAAAGGCCTTCGTCGTGTTGCAGCCGGGGGCTGAAGCCGACGAGCAGACGATTATCGATCACGTCGCCGAGCGAGTTGCTCCGCACGAGAAGGTGCGCGTCGTTGAGTTCATCGAAGCAATTCCAAAATCAAGTTCGGGCAAGATTCTGCGCAAGGATCTTCGCGCCCTCTAAGGAAGGGCAGGCAGGGGAGCCTCGACGCTTGGCGTGAGGCTCCCCTGGAAACTTTCACGCGGGTGTGATGGAGTGAGGGTATGACTGCTTCACGAACACTGACCGAAGAAGACACCCGTTTCTTGACCCGCTGCGTCGATCTCGCTGAAGAGGCACTCGACCTGGGCGATGAGCCATTCGGCTCGATTCTCGTTGACGCCGAGGGCGTCGTACGCTTCGAAGATCGCAACCGCGTGGCGGGCGGCGACCATACGAGGCACCCAGAGTTTGAGATCGCGCGCTGGGCGGCCGAGAACATGAGCCCTGAGGAGCGTGCCACCGCCACGGTCTATACCTCCGGTGAGCACTGCCCGATGTGCTCTGCTGCGCACGCGTGGGTTGGGCTCGGCCCGATCGTTTACGCGACGAGCACCGACCAGCTGAGCGGTTGGTATCTCGAGTGGGGCATTGCGGCGGGACCGGTGTTGCCGCTGCCGGTGCAGTCGGTTGCCCCAGGCATTCCTGTGGCGGGCCCCTCGCCCGAGCTCAGCGACCGGGTGCGTGCGCTGCACGCCCGCCTCCGCGGGGTTGCTGAGGCGTAGGCCGAGCGAAGGCTCTGAGGCTCTTCGACGAGGCGAGCCTTACGCGACGTAGCGAGCCAGGTGCTCTCCTGTAAGGGTCGAGCGCGCCTTCACGAGCTGTTCGGGGCTTCCCTCGAACACGATGCGGCCACCCTCGTGGCCTGCGCCAGGCCCGAGGTCGATGATCCAGTCGGCGTGCGCCATGACCGCCTGGTGGTGCTCGACAACGATGACTGACTTGCCGCTCTCGACGAGCCGGTCGAGCAGCTCGAGCAGGCGTTCGACGTCGGCAAGGTGCAGCCCCGTTGTTGGCTCGTCGAGCACGTAGATCGAGGCATCTTCGGCCATGGTCATTGCGAGCTTGAGGCGTTGACGTTCACCTCCCGAGAGCGTTGAGAGCGGCTGACCGAGGGTCAGGTAGCCGAGGCCGACATCGACGAGCCTCGCGAGCACGGCCTTTGCCTTGGGAACGCTGACCCCGGGCTGCTGCACGAAGGCGAGCGCGTCGTTCATGCTCATGGCGAGCACCTCGACGATGTTGCGCCCCTCGAGGTGGTACTGCAGCACCTCATCTGAGTAACGCCGCCCCTCGCACACGGGGCAGGGAACCGAGGCCTCGGCGAGTACGCCGAGGTCGAGAGATACTTCACCAACGCCCTTGCACTCGGGGCAGGCGCCCGCAGAGTTCGAACTGAAGAGTGCTGGCTTCACCCCGTTTGCCTTCGCGAACGCGCTCCGAATGCCGTCGAACATGCCCGTGTACGTTGCCGGGTTGCTTCGGCGAGAACCACGAATGGGGGTCTGGTCAATCACCGCGACACCGGGCTGAGTCGAGATCGAACCGTGCACGAGAGAACTCTTGCCCGAGCCCGCGACACCCGTGACGACGGTGAGCACCCCGAGGGGAACATCGACGTCGACGTTTTCAAGGTTGTGCATCGCCGCGCCGCGAATGGGCAGCGACCCTGTGCGCTCACGCACGGTTTGCTTCGTGCTTGAGCGGTCATCGAGGTGTTTGCCGGTCAACGTGCCGCTCGCTCTGAGCCCAGCAACGTCACCCTCGTAGCAGAGCTCGCCGCCGAGCGCCCCCGCTGCCGGGCCGAGGTCAATGACGTGATCGGCGATCGCGATGGTCTCTGGCTTGTGCTCGACAACGAGCACCGTGTTGCCCTTATCGCGCAGGTCAAGCAGGAGCCGGTTCATGCGCTCAATGTCGTGCGGGTGCAGGCCGATTGTCGGCTCGTCAAACACATAGGTCACGTCGGTGAGACTGGACCCGAGGTGGCGAATCATCTTTGTGCGCTGTGCCTCGCCTCCCGAGAGGGAACCTGCAGGCCGGTCGAGCGAGAGGTACCCGAGACCGATGTCGACGAACGACTGCAGGGTTGCCGTGAGCGAGGCGAGCAGCGGCTCGACGCGCTCGTCGCTGACCGTCGGGAGCCACTCGAGCAGGTCGCTGATTTGCATACGGCAGAGGTCGGCGATGTTCTTGCCCTCGATGCGCGACGATCGGGTGAGCTCGCTGAGGCGCGTGCCCTCGCACTCCGGGCACTCGGTAAAGGTGATGGCCCGGTCGACAAACGCCCGCACGTGCGCCTGCATGGCCTCGCGATCTTTTTGCAACATTGACTTTTCGATACGTGGAATGAGGCCCTCGTAGGTGACATTGATGCCCTCAACGCTGAGCTTCGTCGGCTCAGCGTTGAGCAGAAGGTCGAGCTCGTCGGTGGTAAAGTCGCGAAGTGGCTTATCGAGCGCGAAGAGCGCGCCGAAGATGCGGCCCCACCACCCACTCATCGAGTAACCGGGAACGAGAATCGCGCCCTCTTCGAGCGTTTTCGACGCGTCAAACAGTGCCTCGTGGTTATAGCCAGAGACGAGGCCCCGGCCCTCGCAACGGGGGCACATGCCGCCCGTGACTGAGAACGAGCGGCGCTCTTTGATCGTTTTGCCATCTTTCTCAAAGCTGACAGCGCCCGCCCCCGAAACCGAAGCAACGTTAAACGAGTAGGCCTGCGGGTTGCCGATGTGCGGGCTCGCGATGCGGCTGAAGAGAATGCGCAACAGTGCGTTCACGTCGCTCGCGGTGCCCACTGTCGAACGCGGGTCTTGGCCGAGTGGCTTCTGGTCGACGATGATGGCGGTTGTCACGCCTTCGAGCACATCGACGTTGGGGCGGGGCAGCGTCGGCATGAACCCCTGTACAAAGGCACTGTAGGTCTCGTTGATGAGCCTTTGCGACTCGGCAGCGATGGTGTGAAATACGAGTGAGCTCTTGCCTGAACCTGAAACCCCCGTAAAGACGGTGAGTCGGCGCTTCGGAATCGTGACAGAGACACCCTTGAGGTTGTGCTCGCGGGCACCGAGAACCGTGATGTTGGTGTGCTGATCAGCTGCGTGGGTCATGAGCAAAAGAATACGGCGTACCACCGACATTCGGTACTCTAAGAAGGTGCATCACGAGAAACATTCAGGGGCGGGCCGTTACGCACCGAGCCCCTCTGGCGACCTGCACCTGGGCAACCTGCGCACCGCCCTTCTCGCTTGGCTCTTCGCTCGCTCGACGGGGCGCTCCTTTGTCATGCGCGTTGAAGATCTCGACAGGGCACGCGATCAGGGTTCGGCGGCGACACAGCTTGAGCACCTAGCGTCGCTCGGGCTCGACTGGGACGGCCCGGTCGTGTGGCAAACCGAGCGCCTCGACGCCTATGCCGACATCGTTCGCGAACTCGACGAAGCGGGACGGCTCTACGAGTGCTACTGCACGCGCCGTGAAATTCTCGAGGCACCCGTTGCCCCTCACCAGCCACCCGGCAATTACCCGGGCACCTGCCGCGATCTCAGCGAGAGCGAGCGACGGGAGGCGAGGCGGCGTATTGCGCCGCGATCCGCCGCCCTTCGCCTGCGCTTCGACGAACCGCACCGCGAGATCAGCTTCACCGACGGTGTGCGCGGTGAAACGACGGGCGCGATTGACGACTTTGTGATCATGCGGGGCGACGGGGCCTACGCCTATAACTTCGTCGCGGTCGTCGACGACGCGTGGCAGGGGGTCGACCAGGTGGTGCGCGGTGACGACCTGCTCGCATCGACTCCGCGGCACATCGCACTGCAGCGGCTGCTCGGGTACGCGCAGCCTGAGTACCATCACGTTCCGCTCGTGTTGGGGCCGGACCAGAAGCGGCTCGCGAAGCGCGACGGGGCCGTGACGCTGCCCGAACTCATCGAGCAGGGCGAGACGGCACAATCGGTGCTGTCGTTGCTCGGCTCATCGCTCGGCCTCAACGAACAGGGAGCCCGGGTGACGACCCAGCAACTCCTCGAACGATTCGACGAGGCTCGACTACCGCGCGAGCCCTGGGTGTGGCACCCCGCTAGCCGCCGATAAGATCGTCGGGAAGCGGCTTCGCCTCGGGCCACTTCGGCGCGACGTGATCGCCCGATGACTCGCGCTTCAGCCGGCGAATCACCCACGGCACGAGGTGCGTGCGGGCCCACACCACGTCTTCGGCGCGCGCCTCACGCCAGCTGTGCGGTGCGACGGGAGGCGGATCGAGCGGGGTGAGGTTGTGCGGAACCCCGAGCGCGTCGAGCACCCGAAGCGCGACCGTGTGGTGGCCGAGCGCGTTCATGTGCAGTCGATCATCAGCCCAGTAGCGCGGATCCTTGAGTTCGGTGAGTCCCCACTGATCGGCGACAATGCAGTCGTGCCGGGCAGCGATCGCGCGAACGTTCTCGTTATAGATCGCGGCTTTTCCGCGAATGCTCTTAAACACGGGCGTGAAGCTCACGTCGACCGCCGTGAAGATGACGATCGTCGCGCCGCCAGAGGCGAGTCTCGTGACGATTCGCTCGAGTTTCGCGGTGATCTCGTCGGGGTCAGAACCCGGGCGCAAGACGTCGTTGCCGCCCGCGCAAATCGTGATGAGGTCTGGCTGCAGCGCGAGAGCCGCGTCGACCTGCTCACTCGCGATCTGATCGACGAGCTTGCCGCGCACCGCGAGGTTCGCGTACGAGAAATCGCCGTCGGGGTGCATAGCGCTCAGCACCTCAGCGACACGGTCTGCCCAGCCGCGCAGGCCGTTCGGGCGTGTCGGAGCGGGATCGCCCACTCCCTCAGTGAAGGAGTCACCGACCGCGACGTACCGCGACCAGGGTAATTCAAGCGAGGCATTCATGTCAGGATTCAGCGGTGTCATATCTCTACGATAATGTAGATCGTCGTGGACGAACGGGATGATGAGATGACAGGGCAGCTGGATGACGGCTCGCCGACCCCCGGCACCCACGCTGCTGAGCATCTTTCGCCCGCGTTTCCGGGCCGTGCTCCGTGGGGAACGGCAGGGTCGCTGCGTGCCTGGCAGCAGGAGGCGCTCGAGCGCTACTTCGAGACCGAACCCCGCGACTTTCTAGCCTCGGCAACGCCCGGAGCAGGTAAGACGACCTTCGCGCTGAGGCTCGCCGCCGAGCTTCGCGGGCGCCGAACCGTCAGCCAGATCATCGTTGTCGCCCCGACCGAGCACCTTAAAGAGCAGTGGGCCGCTGCCGCTGCCCGCGTTGGCATCAGGCTCAACCCGCAGTACTCGAACGCCGACGGCCAGAGTTACGGCCGCCACTTTCACGGCGTCGTCGTGACCTACGCGCAGGTCGCGATGAAGCCAATTCAGCACCGCCTGCTCACCGACCGCGAACCGACGCTCGTGATCATGGACGAGGTGCACCACGGCGGTGACGCCCTGAGCTGGGGTGACGCGATTCGCGAGGCGTACAGCACCGCGACGAGGCGCCTGTCGCTCACGGGAACCCCCTTTCGGAGTGACGACGCCGAAATTCCCTTTACCCTGTATCAGCCCCAGTCAGACGGCACGAGGGTGTCGATCACCGACTATGACTACGGCTACGGCAGAGCCCTCGCCGACGGCGTCGTGCGCCCGGTCGTGTTCATGGTCTACGCGGGCAAGATGCAGTGGCGCACCTCAGCTGGCGAGGTCATGGAGGCCCGGCTCGGCGAGGGCAACACGAAAGACATCACCTCGCAGGCATGGCGCACCGCGCTCGACCCCGCTGGCGAGTGGGTCTCGCAGGTGCTACGCGCCGCCGATGTGCGTCTCACCGAGACCCGACTACAGGTTCCCGACGCGGGGGGCCTCGTTATTGCGACCGACCACGCCTCGGCGAGGGCCTACGCGCAAATCCTCAAGAGCATCACGGGCGAAGACGTCGCGCTCATTCTCTCTGACGACGACACCGCGAGCGCGAAGATCGACGAGTTCTCAGAAGGCGAGTCACGCTGGATGGTCGCGGTGCGCATGGTGTCTGAGGGCGTCGACGTGCCGAGGCTCATGGTCGGCGTCTACGCCACGAGCTCGGCGACCCCGCTTTTCTTCGCGCAGGCCATCGGCCGTTTCGTGCGTTCACGCCGCCGCGGCGAGGTTGCCTCGGTGTTTGTGCCAAACGTTCCCACGCTCATGCAGCTCTCGGCCGAGCTCGAGAAAGAGCGCAGCCACGTGCTCGACATGGTCGCGAAGGGCGACACCTGGGATCTTGAGGCGTCAATGCTCGACGCCGCCAACCAAGAGGATCGCGCGTCAGACGAACTCACGAACGAGTTCGTCTACGAAGCGCTCTCGTCAGACGCCCACTTCGACCGCGCCCTGTTCGACGGAGCCGAGTTTGGCGGCTACGCCGAGGTCGGAAGCGAAGAAGAGCTCGACTTCCTGGGGCTACCCGGCCTGCTCGACGTGCACGAGGTGCAGGCACTCCTGCAACAGCGCCAGGCGCGCCAGGCGAAGCGCAGCGCAAACCGGCAGGGCATCGTCGAGCACGCCCCCGAAAAGGCCGAGGCCCCGCAAGCCCTGCACCGCACGCTCGGCGAGCAGCGCAAACTGCTCAACAGCCTCGTCGGCCTCTACGCCAAGACCACGGGCGAGCAGCACGGTCAGATCCACAACGAGCTGCGCCGCATCTGTGGCGGGCCGCTCGTCGCGAGCGCCTCGGTGACGCAGCTGCAGGCACGTATCGACGTACTGCGCAAGCGCTTGCGCCGGTAGCGGGCCTCGCTTCGTCGCCGGCAGAATCTCGCGGCGGATCGTGCCGCGTGATCCGCTGCGCAAGTGATCGCCGGGCTATGCTCGGTCGTTGGCGTCGTTGGCGTCGTTGGCGTCGTTGGCGTCGTTGGTCGCGTTTGCCTCGCGCTCGGCGAGCGAGACGAGGAAGATGGTCACAACGAGTGCGGCGACCGAACTGCCGACGCCGAACGCGATTGCGAGGATGGCCGCCCAGCCTGAAACGAGCGCCAGGGCAAGCCACGGAGCGAACACTCCGAGGGCTGCTCCAAGCGAGGCGATGCGCACCCGGTCATCGGAGGAGAGGGCGAGGTGTCTGTCGCGTGAGTACAGCGCGATGAAGGCTCCCGCCGTTGCGCATGCCCACAGGACGACAGATATGAAGAAAGCGGTCGTTACGAGCGGAACCCAGCCGTTGCTCTCGAGGACCACTAGGTCGGCGAAACAGAGTTGGATGATGAGGCCGAGGGTAAGGGCAATGGTGAAGCCTGCGATGACGGTGTTCCAGTATCTCGCCCAGAGCTTCATGGTTGTGACCCTAGCAGCGGTGTGTGGAGCTGCGGGAGCAGTGCCAATAGAAACAGAACAGCCCCTGATCCGAAGACCAGGGGCTGTTCACTCGCGTGCGCGAAGGGGGACTTGAACCCCCACGCCCTATATATGGGCACTAGCACCTCAAGCTAGCGCGTCTACCAATTCCGCCACCCGCGCGAGTAATGTGTGTTGCCAGATCATCCGGGCAACAGGTATTTATCTTACACGCAAATCGCCCGCGAAAAAACAACACACCGTGTCGCGCGAAAAGAAAGTGTGCTCGTTGCGCGTGGGAGTGCGTGGTTTTCGGCCGGTCAGAGTGTTTCGGTGGGGCGCTGACCTGGGCGTTTCGTCGTTTCGCCGTGCTGAGTGTTCGCGCGCGTCGGGGCGTGTGGTGTGGTGTCGCTTTCGTCATCTGCGGAACCGGCGTCGTGCATGTGGCTTGTGGCTTGTGCAGGCACCTTCGCCATCCGTGTCACCACTGTCGCCTCTGTTGCACCGCGTTATCGCCGCGATTCCGGTTCGATGTGACGCGATTCCGGTTCGACGACGCCCTACACGTCGCTGTGTGGTCAAAAAGTGTCGATTTGGGGTGGTGGTTTCGACACTTTTTGACCACACGATGACGGAAAGTGACCACACGGTGGGTGCGCGGGGTGCGCGGGGGCCGGAAAGCGCGAGAAATGCGTCGGGGCACGCGAAACGAGGGCAGCCGCGCGTTTCAGAGGGGCAGGGACTGGGCACGGAGCGCAAAGCGCGCGGCCACACAATAAAATAACCCCCGGTCCGAAGACCGAGGGTTATTGACTCACGTGCGCGAAGGGGGACTTGAACCCCCACGCCCTATATATGGGCACTAGCACCTCAAGCTAGCGCGTCTACCAATTCCGCCACCCGCGCGAGTAATGTTCGCTGCCTGGCCGTTCAGGCAACAGAGAATAAGTTAACACAGATTTGAGCGCCGCGCTAATCGAGAAGCACATCGATTTCAGCTAGCCTGGTTTTATGACTGAAACGCTCACCGATGTGCCGCTTGATTCTCTCTCAGAAACGGTGCGTATCGCCCGTGATCTCATCATGATAGACACCTCGAATAGGGGTGGGGGAGACGCCGAGCCCGAGGCCCCGGCAGCCGAATACGTCAGTGCCTACCTGCGCGATCTGGGGCTCGACCCCGTAACGATCGAGTCGGCGCCAGGGCGTGCGAGCGTCGTGGCGCGAGTCGAGGGCGAGAACCCCGAGCTGCCGGCGCTCGTGTTGCACGGTCACCTCGACGTGGTTCCGGCCGACGCGGCGAACTGGAGCGTTGATCCTTTTGCCGGGGTTATTCGTGACGGCATGCTGTGGGGGCGCGGTGCGGTCGACATGAAGAACATGGATGCGATGATCATGACCGCGATCGCCGAGCTCTTGCGGGCTGGCGAGCGGCCACACCGCACCATCATCTTGGCGTTCTTCGCCGACGAAGAGAACGGTGGCATTTTTGGCGCGCACTACCTCGTCTCAAAGCACCCCGAGCTCTTTGAGGGAGCGGGCACCGCGATTAGCGAGGTCGGAGGTTACTCGGTTCACTTCGGCGACACGCGCGCGTACCTCGTGCAAACGGGTGAGAAGTCACTCGACTGGATCAAGTTGCGCGCCCGTGGGCTGGCACAGCACGGCTCAAGCATTCCAGCCGATAACCCTCTCACCAAGCTTGCCGAGGGGCTCGTTCGCCTCGGCCGACACGAGTGGCCGATCGCGCTCTGCGATACGACGAGCGATCTGCTCGAGCGCATCGCCGACCTCGTGGGCGCGCCAGCCGACACCGATCCGCGCGAGCTCGTGGCCCGGGCGGGGCTCGGCTCGGGCTTCTTGCGTTCGAGCATCACGACGACCGCGAACGCGACGGTGCTCGACGCCGGCTACAAGCACAACGTCATTCCCGACACGGCTGAGGCGCTCGTTGATGTGCGCTCACTGCCGAAGGATCAGCCGACGATTCTCGCGAAGATTCAAGAGATTGTCGGGCCCGACATCGAGATTGAGACGGTGCACAGCGATGTTGGCCTCGAGGTTCCGTTCGAGGGCGAGCTCGTTGACGCGATGATCGCGAGCCTGAAAAAGTATGACCCCGAAGCGAGGGTGCTCCCGTACCTGCTCTCTGGCGGCACCGATAATAAGGCGCTCAGCAGGCTCGGCATTCGCGGCTTTGGGTTTGCCCCGTTGAAGCTCCCCGCTGACCTCGATTTTCCCGGTATGTTCCACGGTGTTGACGAGCGAGTGCCGCTCGAGGCCATCGACTTTGGGCACAGCGTGCTCGTCGACTTGCTCAAGACTTATTAAGCAGCGCCTGCGGTAGGGTAAAGGTTTGCCGCCCGCGCCTCCGCGGGCTTACGTGTGTGAAGGGAAGCTAGGACGAAATGAGAACGTGGACGCCCCCCGAGATTCCAGAGGTTCTGGGCAACGCCCCAACCCTGAAACTGTTCAACACGGCCACGAATAAACAACAGTTCGTCTCGGTCGAAGAGGGAGTCGCGACGCTGTACGTATGCGGCATCACCCCGTACGACGCGACGCACATTGGTCATGCTTTCACCTACCTCGCGTTCGACCTCATGCAGCGAGCATGGCTCGACGGCGGCGTGCGTACCGAGTACGCGCAAAACATTACTGACGTCGACGATCCGCTGCTTGAGCGCGCAAACGCGACCGGGGTCGACTGGCGCGACCTCGCGGCAAACCAGATTGCGCTGTACCGCTCTGACATGCACCGTCTCGGCATGATTCCGCCCGAGCACTTCGTCGCGGTCACCGAGCGCATCGACGAGATCGCCGAAGCCGTGCACAAGCTGCACCAGCTGGGCTTCGCGTACAAGGTGCCCTCGCCCGACGGCGCGGCCGACATCTACTTCGACACGCAAAAGGCCTCTGGCTCGTCTGAGTGGCAGCTCGGCGACATCTCGCAGTACGACCGCGACCTTATGCTTTTGCTCTCGAAGGAGCGAGGCGGCGATCCAGAGCGCGCGGGCAAGCGCGATCCGCTCGATCCGCTGCTCTGGCGCGGCAAGCGCGAGGGCGAGCCGAGCTGGGAGACCGTCGTGGGCGAGGGGCGACCCGGTTGGCACGTCGAATGCTCTGAGATCGCGGTTTCGGCGCTCGGTTCGGCGTTCACCGTGCAGGGCGGTGGCGAAGACCTGAGGTTCCCGCACCACGAGTTCAGCGCAGCGCACGCGACCGCGCTCACGAACATGCCCATGGCGCACCACTACTGTCACGTCGCCCTCGTCTCATACCAGGGCCACAAGATGTCGAAGTCGCGTGGCAACCTCGTCTTCGTTTCTGAGTTGCTCGACTCGGGAGTCGCCCCCGGTGTGCTGCGCCTCGCCTTGCTTGCCCATCACTACCGCACCGAGTGGGAGTGGTTTGACGCCGATCTCGATCTCGCGAAGCGCCGCATCGCTGCATGGCAGACGGGCTTTAGCAGGCAGAGCGACGATCCGGTTTCGGCGAAGACCGTCGTCAACCAGCTGCGCCAGGAGATCGCGAACGACCTCAACACGCCCGTCATGCTCGCGACGCTCGACGCTGCGTGGGATCGCGGTGTCGATGAGCCGCAGTTGCTCGCCGACGCGACCGAAGCGTTGCTCGGGGTCACGGTGCGCCCGCTCGAAGCGAGCCAGGGCCGCTAGCGGTCTGAGTCGTCGCCTTCGCTGCCCTCGTCGGGCTTGTCGCGGTGATCGGCTGAACGCTGGTCATCGCCTGGCTCGTCGTGGGGCAGCTGCAAAAACTTTTCGAACTCGTGCGCGATCGCTTCACCGGTCGATCCGGGGCCTTCGACACTGTCGCGTGCCTCTTCGAGCCGCTCAATGTACCGGGTCATCTCGTCGTCTTGGCTCGCGAGATGGTTAATGCTGTCTTCCCAGGTGCTGGCCTCGTCGAGCAGTTCGCCGCGAGGCACGACGATGTCGAGGAGCTCTTCGCAACGGTCGATAATTGCGAGCGTCGCCTTGGGTGAAGGCGCGCTGTGCACGTAATGCGGCACCTGGGCCCAGAGCGAAACGCTCGGAATGTCTGCCGCCGTGAGGTGGTGATTGAGCACCCCGGTAATGCCGATGGGCCCCTCGTAGTTGTTGTCTTCGGCTTCGAATTCTGAGCGGATCTCGGGATCTTCGCTGGTCACGCGAACCTGAATCGGGCGCGTGTGCGGCGCATCAGAGAACATCGAGCCGAGGAAGACAACGAGGTCGATTTGCCACACATCGATGAGCTCAAGCACTTCGTCAGCGTAGCTGAGCCAGTGGTGCGCGGGTTCGGTCGCGTCGAGCAAGAAAATGTTGTTGACGGGAACACCCTGCAGATTCGTGACTGTCGCTGGGACGGAGTTCGCGTCGTCGGCCTCGGTGGGCGAGACAGGCTCGGTCGCGGGATCCGCCAAGGGTTGCTCGGTTTCTGGCAGCTGCGGGTTCTTCTCGGGCTGTACGAGCGGAGCAAAAAGCTGCGCATCGGGCCACTCAATCATGCGCTCTCCCGTGGGGAGCTTCGTGACGGTGGGGCGGTACATTTGCAGGTCAATATAGCCCTCGGCACTAATGGTGTGCACGGGCTCAAGCTTGAGATAGGACTGGAGATGCTTCAGCGCGTGGGTCGCGGCATTACCAGCATCGCTCCACCCATTGAACGCGACGACGAGAATGCGAGGGTCGTCGCTTGCCGAGTTCTCAGAAATGTCCATCATTCAAGACTACCCCCTCGGTTGGCGGTATCATCTGAGCAATGACTCTTGACGCACCCGCCGCGATTCTTTGGGATATGGACGGCACGATAGTGAACACCGAGCCCGCCTGGGTTCGTGCCGAGCACGAACTCCTGAACGCCTGGGGTGCGAAGAAGCATCCGAGCGATGACGATGACTGGGTCGGCATTGGGCTCTGGAAGCTGGCCGCGATTTTCCAAGAGCGCGGGGTCGATCTCGATGCTGACACCATCGTGCGCACGCTCACCGCGGCGGTGAACGCCGAACTCTTCGCCGGTGAGCTCGACTGGATGCCCGGCGCCCGGGAACTCGCCGCCGACGCCGCGCGTGAGGGCATTCCGAACGTGCTCGTCACCATGGCGACCCGCGAGCAGGCGACCCAGGTGATTGCTCGGCTGCCAGAGGGCACCTTCTCGGGCATCATCGCGGGTGATGACGTTACCGAGCCGAAGCCTCACCCTGAGCCCTACGAACGTGGCGCGGCGCTTCTGGGGCTCGAGCCTTCGCAGTGCGTTGCGATCGAAGACTCAGTGACCGGAGCGATGTCGGCGAGCAGGGCAGGGGCTTTTGTGATCGGCGTTCCCAACCTGGTTGATCTCAGCGACGCACCGGTTCACCACACCGTGAAGTCGCTCGAAGCGCTCGATGCCTGCAAGGTCGTTACACTGTTTCAGACGAAGGGAACGAATTGACTGAGCAGGCGACAACCGCAATGCCGCAGATGAGCGGGCCGTTTACCGAGGGCGACAGAGTGCAACTCACCGGCCCGAAGGGGCGCATGAACACCGTGACGCTTGAGGCAGGGGGCGCGTTTCACAGCCACCACGGCATGCTGAGTCACGACGAGATCATAGGCTTGCCAGACGGATCGGTCATCACGAACTCTGCTGGCGAAGAGTATCTCGCGTTGCGGCCACTGCTGAGCGACTTCGTCATGTCAATGCCGCGTGGTGCCGCGATCGTGTACCCGAAAGACGCTGCTCAAATCGTTTCGCTCTGCGATATCTTTCCCGGCGCAACCGTTGTTGAGGCTGGCGTTGGTTCGGGCGCGCTGTCGCTGCATCTGTTGCGCGCGATTGGCGATGAAGGGTCGTTGTTCTCGTTCGAGCGGCGTGAAGAGTTCGCAGACATTGCGACCGCAAACGTGGCGGCCTTTCACGGCAAAGACCCCGAGAACTGGACCGTCACGGTCGGCGACCTACAGGCGGCGCTGCCCGCGACCTGCGCCGCAGGAAGCGTCGATCGCGTCGTGCTCGACATGCTCGCCCCCTGGGAGTGCATCGACATGGCGGCCGACGCGCTGAAGCCCGGCGGGGTCATCATTTGCTACGTGGCGACTGTGACGCAGCTCTCGCGGGTCGTTGAAGAGATTCGCGCGACGGGCCGATTCACGCACCCGAAGCCCTCAGAAACCCTCGTGCGCGGTTGGCACGTCGAGGGACTCGCGGTGCGCCCCGACCACCGCATGGTCGGTCACACTGGTTTTCTGGTCACCGCGCGGCGCCTCGCCGACGGCGCGGTTCTGCCAGATCTCAAGCGTCGCGCCTCGAAGAGCGACTTCAGTGATGAAGACGTTGAGGCCTGGACCCCGGGGCACATTGGGCAGCGCGAGAAAAGCGACAAGATTCTTCGCAAAAAGGCCCGTGAGGCGGGACGCATTCGCGATGCCAAGCTCAGCAATCTACCTGAATGAGTGACATAGAATATGAAGCGGTTCACCACTGACGCGCGAGTCGCGGCTCGAAAGGATTTCATGCGTACCACCAAGGCTCAGATCGCCCTCGCAGGGGCCGCCCTTCTCGGGGCTGGCTTGCTTACCGGCTGCTCGCAGCAGGCCTCGGCCGCCGAAACCTGTGAGGCCCCGTATGCCTCGGGCGCTCTGTCGAAGAACGTTTCGGTGCTTGGCGATTTCGGCTCTGACCCGGTGGTGAACGTTCCCGAGGGCTTCACCTACAGTTCGGCACAGTCGTACACAGTGCAGAAGGCTGCGAACCGCGAGAATGCGATCACCGAGCCGTCGTTCGTATCGATTAATTACGCCGTGTTCGAGGCGGGCAACCCCGAACCACTCATGAAGAGCCAGTCATTTACCGATGACCGCGGGTATGAACTCATGGCGGTTGTGCCCGACGCCGAGCAGGCGGTACTGCCCGGCGGCCTCATCTGTGCCGCCCCTGGCGATCGTGTCGTGCTGACGCTCTCGCCCGAAGAGGCCGAGATGCTCTCGGGAGGCCAGCCTGGCCAGTCAGGCAACCCCGACGCGGCGTACGCCGTGGTCGTTGACGTGCACGACGTTCAGCCCATCGCGCTCGATGGCAAGGCGAAAGACCTACCGGCTGGATTCCCCGGGGTCGTCTCGAACGAAGACGGTCAGCCCGGCGTTATCGCGACCCCAGCAGAAGCGCCGACCGAGGTGCGCAAGGCGACTCGCATCGAGGGTGACGGTGACGAGATCACCGCAGAGACCTCGGCCGTCGTCAACATGATGCAGGTGACGTGGGACGGCTGGCGTGATGAGGGCGGATCGCGCACTCGTACCCCGCTCATCAACACCTTCGCCGAGCAGGGGCCGGTTGAGATCGGCTCGGAAGCGCAAAACCAGGAGCCCGTTCGCGCGGCGTTGACCGGTGCAAAGGTTGGCTCACAGGTGGTCGTTATCGTTCCCGATGACGAGTACGGCGCAACCATTTACGTCGTCGATATTCTCTCAGGGGTCTAGTCAAGGAGTGCGTTTTCGTGGCTGAGGCAAGCGCTGAACAGCGTGTGTTGAGTCTGATTCTCGCCCTCTTAACCACGGGCGATCGCGGATCGACGAAACAGGCGTTACTCTCGACGGTGTACGGCTACGCTGAGAGCTACCGGCGGGGTGGCGGCAACGCTTCGCTTGAACGAAAGTTCGAGCGAGACAAAGATCAGCTTCGCGAACTCGGGATTCCGCTCGAAACGTTCACACCCTACGACTCGAGCGGTAATAACCAAGAAACGCACTATCGCATACGCAAACAGGTGCTGCAGGTTCCTGAGACGCTCACCTTCAGCGATGATGAGCTTCGCATGCTCAACGCTGCTGCCCTCGTGTGGCAGGAGGGCAGCCTGAGCGTTGAGTCTCGCAGGGCGATCATGAAGCTGGGCTCACTCTCGGGCCCGCTCGTGAACGAACCGGTAACGGTTGGCCCGGTGCTCACGATCGCCGAGCCCTCGGTTGCAGGCGTTCGTGAGGCGATGGTCGCCGGGCGAGACATCGCCTTCGAGTACCGCAAGCCCGGCGAAGCAGGGAAGCGGAGAACCGTGGCACCGCTGCGGCTGCACCGCGCCGACCGCCGATGGCACCTCATCGCTTACGACCACGATCGTGATGACTACCGTACCTTCCTCCTTTCGCGGATCGTGGGCGAGATCACCATACTGCCGAGCTCCTTTGACGAGGCGCTCGGCGAGGGCGCTTCCGCCGTTGAGCGCGAACTCGCAGAGCTCGAGGCGTCACGAGAAGCAACGCTCGTCGTGACGCCAGGGTCACGGGCCGACCATGCGCTGAGTGCCCGTGCCGTGCGGCGCGACGACGCTACCGGCTCGCTCACCCTCACCACGCTCGACTACGTCGCTCTCGCCGAAGAACTCATCGGTTATGGAGCCGACGTGACCGTTCTCGAACCGAGCGCACTCATCGACCATGTGCGCCGGCTCGCGGCAGCGGTCGCCACGCTCCACGAGGGGAGCGCATCGTGACGACCACCGCCTGGACGACTCCAGAGAAGGTTTCGCTGTTGCTGAACCTCATCGCATACCTCAGGGCGAACGGTCCGACCGAGCTCGGCGACCTCGCGCAGCACTTCGGCGTATCCGAAAAGCAGGTACGGAGACTCGTCGAGTTCATCGGCACCGCCGGGATACCCGGTGAATCGGCGACCTACCAGCACCAGGACCTCTATGACCTTGACTGGGACGCTCTTGAACTCGACGGTATTGTGCATCTGAAGCACGTCGTCGGTGTTGATGGAACGCCACGGTTTACCTCGACTCAGGCGTCTGCGATTCTTGCCGGCTTGCACTCGATGAAAGCACTGCTGACGCCTGAGCAACGAGAAATCGCCAAATCTGCCGAGGAGAAACTGCGGCTCGCAACCACCGCAGAGCCGACGACGCTCTCGGTGAGCACCGGCGATGATCCGCTTGCTGATCGACTCGCGGTCGCCGACGAAGCGATCGTGGCTGGTAAGCAGCTCGCGTTTTCGTACCGCGGCGCAAACGATGTCGCTTCTGAACGCATCATCGACGTGCACCGACTGTTTCAGCTGCAGGGCGCCTGGTGCTTCGAGGGTTGGTGTCACGACCGAGAAGCCATGCGCACATTCCGGGTCGACCTCGCGATGGGGCTTGAAGTGCTCGAGGCGCCGCAGACACACCCGATCGAGCACGAAGGCCTCACACGCGAGGCGACCGAGGCTGGAATCGAGGCCGAGGTGCTCGTCGATGAAACCGTGCTGTATCGACTGACCCCGTGGGATCCCGAGATGCTCGGCACCGAAGCCGACGGCAGGGCACGCGTACGAGTGTCACTCATGCACGAAGCAAGGGCGATTACGCTTGTGAGCCTTGCTCCAGGCCTCATTGAACTCACGCAGCCTCCGCAGCTGCGCAGACTCGTCGCCGACTGGGCCACCCAGGTTGCTCGTGCCGCAGGCGGAGCGTGGCCTCAGGCTGGCACGGCAAAAGATTCGGTACACTAAACCGGTGGCCAAAACGAAACGAAAAAGGGGGCGCGGGGAAGCCCGCATGAGCCTTGCCGAGCACTTTTTAGAGCTTCGCAAACGGCTGCTCATTTCGGCGATCGCGATCATGGTGGGCCTGATCGCTGGCTGGTTCCTCAAGATGTATGTCTGGGACGTGCTGCGCCGGCCGATCAAAGATATTGAGGAATCGACCGGAAGGCTCGCCGCGATCAACTACGGCGATGTGACGAGCGCCTTTGATCTGCAGGTGCAGATCGCGCTCTTCATCGCGGTCATCATTGCCTCGCCCGTATGGCTCTACCAGATCTGGGCCTTCTTTGCTCCAGGCCTTACGAAGCGCGAGAAGCTCTACACCGTGGGTTTCTTCGGCTCGGCCATTCCGCTCTTTCTCGCCGGCATTTACGCGGGCTGGCTCGTGTTCCCGAACATTGTGCGCCTGCTCATCAGCTTCGCACCCGCCGAAGACCCTGCACTGCTGACGGCGCGCTCGTACCTTGACCTCGCCTTCAAACTCATGCTCGCGGTGGGTATCGGCTTCGTTATGCCCGTGTTTATCGTGCTTCTCAACTTCATCGGCGTGTTTTCGGCCAAGTCGATCATTAAATCCTGGCGAGTCGCCATTCTCGCGATCATTCTCTTCGCTGGTATCACGACGCCAGCTGCTGACCTCGTGAGCATGTTCTTGCTCGCGGTTCCCATGATCTTGCTGTACTTCATTGCAGCGTTGATCGCGTACATTCACGATCGAAGGCACGAGAAACGCATGACCGAAGAGTTTGCCGAGTACGACCTATGACTGAGCCACTGAGCCACGACCTCACCGAGTTCCAAGAACGACTGAAGTACCCGCTCGATGCGTTTCAGCTCGCCGCCTGCGAGTCACTCGACCGCGGCAAGAGCGTGCTCGTCGCAGCACCGACCGGCGCCGGGAAGACGACCATCGCCGAGTTCGCGATCTGGCTCGCTCGGGGCAGGGAACAGGGGCGCGTGTTCTACACGGCCCCAATTAAGGCGCTCTCGAACCAGAAGTTTCATGAGCTTCGCGCCGAGTACGGCGACGACGAGGTAGGCCTGCTCACGGGAGACACGAACCTTCGTGGCAACGCGCCCATCACGGTCATGACGACCGAGGTGCTGCGCAACATGATTTACGAGGGCTCGAAAGACCTCGACGATCTCGCATACGTGATTCTCGATGAGGTGCACTACCTCGCCGACCGTTTTCGTGGCGCGGTTTGGGAAGAGGTCATTTTGCACCTGCCCCCGCACGTGAAGCTCGTCTCACTCTCGGCGACGGTCTCGAACGCCGAGGAGTTTGGTGACTGGCTGCACACCGTGCGCGGCAACACCGAGGTCATCGTTTCTGAGCACCGGCCCGTTCCGCTCTTTCAGCACGTCATGGTCAAAGACACGATGTACCCGCTCTTTGTCGACCGCGATGGCGAGCTCGCACAGCGCGGCAAACTCAACCGTGAGCTCGTGCGCATGGAGCGTGGCAGCGAAAGCGATCGACGTGGGGGAGGCCGGGGTAGCTTCACGAGACGCAACCGCATTCAGCACGGCAGACTCGCCCACATGCTCGACGAGGCAAAACTCTTGCCGGGCATCGTCTTCATCTTCAGCCGCAAAGGTTGCGACATGGCGGTCATGCGCTGCCTGCAAGACGGCGTGAGGCTCACGACGAAGGAGGAGCGCGACGCGATCCGCCGCATCGTCAAGCATGAGCTACGTGGCTTTTCGCGCGACGACCTCTCGGTTCTCGGATACAACGCCTGGCTCTCGGGCCTTGAGCGTGGCGTCGCGGCGCACCACGCCGGGCTCATCCCGCAGTTTAAGTCGATCGTCGAAACGCTTTTCCAGTCGCGGCTCGTGAAGCTCGTCTTTGCGACCGAGACCCTCGCGCTCGGTATCAACATGCCGGCGAAGAGCGTCACGATCGAGCAGCTCGATAAGTTCAACGGCGAGACGCGTGTTCCGCTCACGCCGGGTGAGTACACGCAGCTCACGGGCCGCGCTGGCCGACGTGGCATCGATACCGAGGGCCACGCGATCATCTCGTGGGAGAGCAGGCAAGACCTCGACGTCATCGCGGGCCTCGCGTCGAAGCGCCTCTACCCGCTGAAGTCGAGCTTTCGGCCCACCTACAACATGGCCGTCAACCTGCTCGAACGCGACACCGTCGAACAGGTACGCGAGACGCTCGAGCGATCGTTCGCGCAGTTCCAGGCCGACAAAGACATGGTGACGCTCGCGCAAGAGGCGCAGGACCAGCAGAAGTCGCTCGCGGGCTACGAGCGGGCGATGCAACGGGCCAAGGGAGCCGATCGCGAACGGTGGAAGCGCCGCTACGCGAAGCTCAAGCGCGAGACCGACCGCAAGGTGCGCCAGGTCAGCCGTCGAACGAGCACGATTGCGCGGGTATTCGACCGCGTGACCCTCGTGCTCGAGAGTCTCGGCTATCTCGACGACACGGGCGAAACACTGAAGCCGACGCAGCACGGCGAGCTGCTGCGTCGGCTCTATGGCGAGCGCGACCTGCTCGTTGCCGAGTGCCTGCGCTATGGCGTGTGGAACGCACTCACACCGCCACAGCTTGCCTCACTCGCCGCGGGCGTCGTGTACGAGCCGCGACGCGAAGACGAGGGGTGGGAGCCGCGCATTCCCGGCGAGGCCCTGCGCAATGCCTATGCCGACACGCTCGATCACTGGGCGAGGCTCGACGGGCTCGAAGAACAGCATCACCTGCCCCTCAAAGAGCGGCCACACCCAGGCCTCATGCAGGCCATGCACGTGTGGGCCTCAGGCCGCACGATGGAAGAAACGCTCGAGCGCACCCACCTGATCCCTGGTGACATGGTTCGCGTGACGAAACAGACCATCGACCTGCTCGATCAGATTGCAGGCCTCGACCACCCGCTCGCAGAGCGCGCACGCGAAGCCAGAAACCTCATCGATAGGGGCATCATCGCTTCGTCAAAGGCCACGGCGTGACCGAAAAGCCCACCCTTCGCCGGGTACCGCTCATCTTTGCCGCGCCGCTCGCGGCTGCGGGAGGGCTGCTCATCATGCTCTCTTACCCGGGCCATTCGCTGTGGATCAGCGCCTTCGCCGGGGTACTCGCGACTCTTGCCGCCCTCTGGAACCAGAAGGGTCGCCATGGGCTCTGGCTCGGTCTTATTGCTGGGGCGGCCCTGTGGCTGCCGCTCATCGATTGGCTCACACTGTACTTGGGGCTTATTCCCTGGGCGGCGCTGAGCGGTGCGATGGTGCTCTGGTTCGTGCTCATGGGCGGAGCGATCTCGCGGGTCACGAGTAGTCTTTCGCAACGTGGCTTTAGCGTGCTCATGACGGTGACGCTGCAGGTGGTGAGCGTTGCCGGTCTTTGGGTCGCTCGCGAAGGCGTTCAGTCGACGTTCCCGTACGGCGGCTTCGCCTGGGGTCGACTCGCACACACCCAGGCTGAGGGGCCGTTGCTCTCACTCGTCTCATACGTAGGCTTTGCCGGGCTCACGGGGCTCATCGTGATGTTCATGGCGGTTCCCGTTGCCGTCTTTTTTGCGCGTCCGCGCGTGTTCCATGCTCCCGTGGCTCTCGTGGCCGTGGCGGCTACCATTGGTGCGGCATCGTTCGTGCCGCCAGCCGCGCTTGAGGTGACCGATACCGCCCGCATCGTGGGCATTCAGGGCAATTCTCGCTCTGGCGTGTTCGACGACCGTGAGAACGGCGACGTCATCGCCGACCACATTCGTGAGACACAGCGTTGGCTCGAGACCTCGAACACGCCGGTTGACGCGGTTGTATGGCCAGAAAACAGCGCCGAATACGGGCTCATCGACAACCCGCGCAACCTCCAGCGCGTGCGCGCTCTTGCTCGCCTTGCCGATGCGCCTATTGTTGCTGGAACAATTCTCGGTGAGGGGCCGCAAAGCGAGCGCACCTACACGAACTCGTCGCTCGTCGTTGAACCCGATTCGAGAGCGATGCCGCGCTTTGACAAGCGTCACCCCGTTCCCTTCGCCGAGTACATGCCCAACCGTGCGTTTTATCACGCGATCGTTCCCGACCTCGTCGATATGGTGCAGCTCGAGTACCAGCACGGCGCAACCGAAACGGTACTGCCAGTGGGCTCATTGCAGGCGGGCATCGCAATCTGCTTTGACATTGTTTTTGACGACATGGCGCGCATGATGGTGGGCGAGGGGGCCCAGGTCATCTTCGCGCAAACGAACAACGCCGATTTCGGCACGACTGATCAGAGCGAGCAACAGGTATTTATTGCACGGTTGCGTGCCGTAGAGACGGGACGCGCCGTCGTGAATATCTCGACCGTTGCAACGAGCGAGATCATCGCGCCCGACGGCAGCGTTCTGGCATCGGTTGAGCCTTGGCAACCCGGTGCCATGGAAGCCGCAGTGCCTCTCGTGACTGGCACGACCCCCGCCGTGCGGCTCGGCACACCCATCGCTGGCCTGTTCATCACCCTTGGCATGCTCTCGCTGGCATGCACGCTGATACGATTGAAGAATTCGAAATAACCTCAGGAGACAACTGTGACTAACCCTCTCGCGCCTGGCCAGCTCGCCGGTAAAAACGTTCTTGTAACCGGTTCATCGCGTGGCATCGGCGCCGACACGACCACATACTTTGCCGAGGCTGGCGCGAACGTCGTTATCAACTACCGCAACAAGGCTGCGCGCGCCGAGAAGCTCGCGAGCAGCCTTCGTGAGAAAGGCGTCGAGGCACTCGTGATCGGTGCCGACCTCACTGACCCTGAATCGGTTGGCGGCATGATGGCCGAGGTCAAGGCCCAGTACGGCCAGCTCGATGTGCTCGTGCTCAACGCCTCCGGAGGCATGGAGGGCGGCATGGCTGAAGACTACGCGCTCAAGCTCAACCGTGATGCACAGCTCGCCATGCTCGACGCGGCGCTACCGCTCATGCACGAGGGCTCACGCGTTGTGTTCGTCACGAGCCACCAGGCACACTTCATTCACACGACCCCAACGATGCCCGAGTACGAACCAGTAGCGCTCTCGAAACGTGCCGGTGAAGACGCTCTGCGCGAGCGAATCCCGGGCCTCGCCGAGCGCGGCATTGAGTTCGTTGTCGTCTCAGGTGACATGATTGAGGGCACGATCACCGCGACCCTGCTCGAGCGTTCGAACCCCGGTGCGATCTCAGAGCGCCGCGAGTCGGCCGGCAAGCTGTACAACGTCGCTGAGTTCGCCGCCGAGGTCGCTCTCGCGGCGGTCGAGCCCATCGCCGAGAACAACACCCGCTACGTCGGTGACGTCTCGGGCTTCGCTCCCGTCGCGAAGTAGCCTCGTGCAGCCAGCAGCGCTGAACCGTCTTCGCGAAGACCTTCTGCGGTCTTCATACACGGCTGAACAGTTTGAAGCGTTCGTCGCTGCCGACGCTCGCGACGCGCTGCGCAGGGGAATCGTTTTTCCTGCGCAGCGCGAACTCGCTGATCGCGAGCACGCGGGGCAGATCGATGCCGCGACGCTCACGCTCATGAGGTTATTCGCGCTTGGGCTCGACGTGTCGCGCACTGAAGCTTCAGAGGCTTTCTCTTCGCTCGGTCTCGAGGGAGCTGAGACGCTCGGGCTTGTGAGCACCGGTCGCAACGATTCGACCGTACGTGCTGCCGTGAGCCTCACACCCTTCGGGTCGTGGTTTATTCTTTCCGATCTCGACGACCATCTGCGACAGGCCGAAGCTCGTCCCGATCACGTCATGGGCGTTGGTGGGGCGACTCGCTCGCTCATTGAAGCCATCCCGCACCATGCCGTTGCCAGTGCGCTTGAAATCGGTACCGGTTGCGGAGTCGTGGCCCTCATTGTGGCTCAGCACGCAGACCAAGTCGTCGCAACCGACGTCTCAGAGCGTGCCATCATGTTTGCTCGCGCTAATGCGGTGCTCAATGAGGTCGAAAACATCGAGGTACGCCTCGGCGATCTCTTCGACCCGGTCGCGGGCGAAACCTTCGATCTCGTGGTCACCAACCCGCCCTTCCCTCCAAAATGTCCGTGTTGGGGTGTAGGGTGCTGCCATGACGAGCAACGACGAGATTGCCGGATGGAGACTACGCAGCGCCCGGCCACGCCGACCAGACACTCCTTCCAGCTGGCTGCCTGAAGATTTCCTGAATCTCGCCCAGCGAGAAGAGGAAGCGGGGCTTCGCAACGACGAGCTCTTCCTCCTCAAGCCCGATGGCTACCCGGACCTAGATGTTAGTGCCTATCTGCACGACCGGTCGTTCCGCCGTCTATCCCGCGCGACACAAGTTTCCTACGCCAAGGATCTGCGCACACACTTCAACTTCCTGTACAGCCAGCACATTGGCTGGCGAGAATGCACAGTCGAACTATTTGAAGATTACGAATACTGGCGTCGCCGCGATGAACGGAATCCCTCCAGGATCTCTGGGGCCAAATTCAGCAGAGAGCTTGCAGCCTGCCGCCGATTCTACGAGTGGCACGCTAGACGCGGCACCATCCGCATCTCTCCCATTCAAACGTTCACTGATGACAGCTCCTCGAACCGGGCCGGTGTATCTGTACCGCTGATGCCCAAGAACGCCCGGAACAACCGGGTCAAGTGGCTCACCCCCGAGGCCTACCGCCAGTGGAAGCATGTTGGTTTGTCCGGCTACAACTTGGAAGGCCGGCAGAGGCACAACTGGCGCGGGAGGAACGAAGACCGCAACATCTGTTTCGCCGACCTGCTCTGGGATTCCGGGCTCCGGCTCCGTGAAGGCGCAACGCTGCTGTGGTGCGAGGTCCCTGCACTCCAAGAACGTACGAACTTCCACCAGGCGCGGCTGGCGACCGCAGTGGCGAAAGGCCGAGGTCGTAACTTCTGGGTGTCGAGGGCAGCCTTGCAAGGCCTCGGGGCCTACAAGTTGACCACTCGCGCAGAAGCTGTTTCACGGGCCCAGAAGGAGGGGCGGTACGACAATCTTTCTGGCAAACTGGTGCTTCAGTCCGTGGACGCAAACCGCCGAGCCAAGCTCATCGATGACAACGGCCGCGTGACCGCTTGCTCGCTGGACGACCTCTACGCCGAAGAACGCGAACGCCTGTTCATCCAAGGCGATGCGGGGCTTGAGCCAGCAATGGTCTGGCTGGCTGAATCGGGTCTGCCGATGAAGTACATGACCTGGGAGATGGTGTTCAGTACAGCTTCACAACGCTGTCGGTCCCAGTCGGTTCCGATAGCCTGCACTCCGCACATGCTGCGTCACTCATTCGCTTTGAGAATGCTGGTGTCGCTCATCCACGCCACCGATACCCGGCTTGGCATCACGCCGGAGGAACGGCGCGAGTACCGGATGCTCTTTGGAGACCCATGGGTTCTGGTACAGACCATGCTCGGTCATGTGAACGTCGAAATAACCAGGCAAGTGTACTTGGAACCGGTCCAGGGATTGCAGGTTGACTTGTTCCTCAACGCCGGCGAAAACGACGAGCACGACTTCTCGGCTGTACTGTCCAGAGAAATCCTGTCCTCACCTCTAGTCAACAAGGGAGTTCGTTAGCATGCCACGACTCAGAGCTGAGTTTCCGTCCGAGGCGTATCGTCGCCCGAAGAGGACGGACAGCAAAGAAACTGTGGTTACTGTTGTTGGTGAGAACGGTGAGTCGCTGGGTTCTTTCGACTTCAGCCGGTACCCATTAGTCGGGACGCTTCGGCAGTCTCTGATCCTTGCGTTCATCAAAGCCACCAGCTCGGGTGGGCGCTGGAGGCGTGCTGGAAGCTGCGCGGCAGGGCAGAGCGTGATTGGTACATTCCTGAAGTTCGTGGAAGCAAATCACCCAGATGTAGAGAGCATTGAGGGCATTACACCGGAGGTCTGGAATTCCTGGCGTGCCGACCTTGAGAGCCGGGTGAAATGGCCAGGACAGATCAATCTGAGCAGATCCTTGCTTGCTGACGTTGAAGGTCTTCCCGAGGCTACCCAACTGGTGCTACGAACCAGGGCACCGAAGCCAAAGTCCCGTGATTACAACGCCTATTCCCGTGAAGAGTTTGCCCGGATCAAGCGTGTGTATACGGGCTACGTGATGGAGGCTGAGAAGCGCATTACGTCCAACGTGAAGACCCTGATCGACTACTGGAACGGAGTAGAAGATCCTGAGGATAAACCGTATAGGGCGAGATGGAAGGATTGGAGCAAAGGCCAGATTCTTGACCATCTGCTGACCACCGGTGAGATACCGAAGGTCATGGAGAAGTTTCCGCACCATTCAGGTTTGAAAGAGCACTTCGGTCTTGAACCTCATCAACGGTCGAGGAATTTGCTGTTTCCAAGTCCTGCGGAAATCTTGGCCCTGGTAGTGCTGTTCATTTGCGAGCGGGGTTACAACTCGTCGGTAGTGTTCGGCATGGAAGTTCCCGAGTTGGCGTCTGGGATCCCCATCAAGTCCAGCGGATCGGTGTATACGGCCCATTTGGACAAACCCCGGCGTGGTCCAGCCAAAAGGTATTTCACCAGCAACTTCGCGGGAAACGAATCCCGTCTCATGGAGCGGGCTATTCGGATGACCCAGCCAGCTCGCTACACACTTGAGCAATTAGGGTTCCCCACAAACCAGTTGCTTATTGCTTTGGGCACACACACGACCAGGCATCCTTCCGGGATTTTCATTACGGACTGGTCAACGAGCGGTTACTTTGTGAAGTCCTTGGAGAAGCTGGCTCCAGTGCTCGGTGACGACGGTACTCCACTTCACCTGAATCTTCGCCGTCTCCGGCTGACCGAGCAGGTACACAGCCAGAGGAGCCGGCAGAACTCCGAGACGGTAAGCGAGGAAATCTACCGGCGGTCCGAGCCAGCGACTGTCAAGCAAGCGGTACCGGTGCTCTTGCAAGGGCAGCAAGAAGCTCTCCAGCACGCACAGAGGTTTGTCGAAATCCGCACCGTCACCACACAAGAGCTGCCGGCGGACGGAGCCCATGTGGAAGCGCTGTCCGCACGGCTGGGTATCGGCCAGGAGGCAGCCCAGTCGCTGCTCAACGGGGCACTGGATACGGCTACTGCCGCCTGCACTGACTTCTTCCACAGCCCCTTCGATACAGACCAGAACGGTGCCTGTGCGGCTTCCTTCATGATGTGCCTCGGCTGTGACAACGCTGTTGCCACTCCACGGCACTTGCCCCAGCTTGTGGTGCTATTTGATGCCTTGCAGTCCATCTCGTCCACGGTCAGCGAAGAGCGGTGGAACCGGGAGTTTGCAATGCACCAGGCAAGGCTGCGGAACCTCTTGTCTCGGCTTGCCACCAAGGCAGAGATCGCTGGAGCACGGTTGCAGAAGACAACGGAAACTGAGGATTTGATTTCTCGACTCATCGGAAGGGAGCTAGACGCATGACTACGCAAAGGCACGCTGAGGTCGCCCAACGTTTGCCTATCCAGGGGCACACGAAAGTCCATCCGGAGCTGTCAGACTCGGTCTTTAGCGACGGCGTGTGGACGCTTGATGTCAGCCGGCAGAAGTCAACGGCCCCATTGATCAACTTTCATTTTGCGAACGTGCCACCTAGGACTAGGGACTTTTGTAAGCATTTCCTCTGGTTGCTTCTGAATGAGGAAACGCCAATTAACCAGATGAACCGCAAGCATTCGATTCGCAGCCGGTTATCGGTGCAGAGCGTGCGGACAACCTACCACGACATATTACCGTTCCTGAGATGGTTTGAGTTTAGTAAAGAACGGAACCTGTCGGATCTGACCCCGGAAGCGCTGGACCAGTACGCGGATCTCATTGCTGACAGCAAGGTCTCCTACAACCCCAAGCGGCGGCAGTTACTGGCGGTGAGCCGCGTCTGGTTGCTTAGTCCATTTCTGCCTGCCCACTACCGACTTGTGTCCCCGCCCTGGGAGCGGCTGGGAAACCTCGAAGACATCGTGGGGGCCTCTGACTGGACTGCGGAAAACAAGACTGAGCCAATTCATCCAGCCACCATGTCGCCACTGTTGATCTGGTGTCAACGACTGGTCAACGATCTGTCCACCGATGTCATCGAAGCCTCCTCGGTGCGAGACAAGATGAAGTCCTCAATCCCCAAGGAACAGCCATCGAACGGGTTGGAAATCATCAATTCATATATCCGAGAACTCCAGCTAACTGGACAGAAGTTACCAGCAACGATCGTAAGGAATCGACGGCAAGGAAGAAGCACAGCTGTAGCAGCTGAATACCTCTCCGCGACACTAGGCGTACCCCAGTTCGCCCTGAAAGGGATTCACCACAAATACGAGGTATCCAACGAAGCCTCTGCTCCACTGCCCTACAAGCCGATGGGAACTATCGACGGCAAACCATGGACTGATTCAATCGACTACTACGAAGCTACCCGCCTGAAGCGGCTGGTGCTTACTGCCTGCTTAGTGGTCGTCTGCTATCTGAGCGGGATGAGAGGTGAAGAAGTCAGAGCGCTCAAACGAGGATGCTGCACGGAAATCACAGACGACGACGGATCGACGAGTTTCCGTATCGAGGGTCAGACTTTCAAATCCGCTACTAATGAGCATGGGAATCTCATTCCTGGAGGCAAGACCCGAGAGGTTCCGTGGACTGTGATCGGACCTGTCGCTCATGCTATTCATATTGCTGAACGACTGCACGGTCAAGAATTGCTCTTCCCGCAGAGCGAATTTAACGTCATATCTAGGCCTTCAGCAACAAGAGGAACCAGCGTCAGTAACCAGAGTGCTAAGGCGAATGTCGGCTGGCTCATCGACTGGTGCAACGAGCAGGCCGAGCGGCTGGAACGCGAACACGAAATCATCCCAGAAGACCCGGCCGGCCTGGTTGTCCTCCGTCGGTTCCGGCGTACCCTGGCCTGGTTCATCTACCGACTGCCAGGTGGCCGGGTCGCGTTGGGTGTCCAGTACGGGCATCTGCACAGCTACACCACTGATGGCTACGGTTCCAGGGTATCGGCAGGGTTACGCGATCTGTTTCCCATGGAGGAAGCCCTGAGCGTGTCAGATGGGCTGGCCCGTGCAGTGGATGCCGCTGACAACGGGAGCCACGTCAGCGGACCTGCTGCCGAACGGTACAAGCGTGCGGTGGAAGAATACCGGGATGTGTACTCTGGCAAGGTCATGAACGCTAAACAAGCCGCATCCTTGATGCGGAATCCGGCATTGCGTATCTACGACAACGGGCCGCAGATTCTCGCCTGCTGTTACGACCCCGCCAAGGCCCTGTGCCACCCAGACCGGAAAGTGAGCACGTCTGTAGGGCAGAGCCCGGACGCGACAGCCTGCGACTCACGGTGTGCCAACATTGCGCGGACCGATGAGCACATCGAACGCATCCAGCAGCTGATTGACGAGTCCAAGCGGGAAGCAGAATCCGAGGCGGTGCCATTGCCATTGCGTGAGCGTTCGAAGCAGCGCGTCAGCTTGCTGGAGGCACTGGTACAGGCCCACGATGAAACAGGGGTGGAGCTATGACTGACGAAACTCAGCGCCAGGCAATCCGTGATGCCATGACCAGGCTGGTCGAGGGGAAGCCACTGCGCTCAGACGGCAAGCTCACCATCAAGTCACTCGCGAACGAAGCCGGGGTCAAACGCTGGCTGCTGACCCACAAGTTCACCGACCTGCAAGACGAGTTCAAGGTCCGCATGGAGCTCACTGGCGGCGAACCTGCCGTGGTGGTCAAGCTACGCGAACAGCTCAAAGAACGCGACGAGACGATCACGCGGCTCAGAGCAGAGATCCGCGAGCTGACCAACGACCGGCAGCAGCTGGAGCGTGTTATCAACGTGCTGTCACTGGAGCAACAGCATGGTAGGACGGACAAGTCCAAGGTGGTTGGCATCCGGCGGCCGAAAGACGGTAGCTGACGGTCTACTGATCGTCGTCGGGTGGCACCTCAGCGAGGGTAAGCTTAAGGCCCAGCACCTCGGAAATCTTGCTCAACGTATCCGTGCTGACAGCGTCACTTGCTTCGACTCGTGCCACCGACGGGCGGGATACACCCGCCTTCGCAGCGAGTAGGCCCTGAGACCACCCGAGGTCTTTGCGCGCAACACAGACCTGCATGGCGATCCCAGACATGGCGGTTGAATCGGTTTCAGCCATGACTGTCGTGCTCAACTCATTGCTTTGACATTGGTTTCGATGAAGTCCATTTCCGAAGCGCTGAGATTATATTTCTTGTACAGCTGCTGGTCAATTTCGGGGATTGACTTCGACCAATCGATATCAGACTCGGACGAAAAGTCCTGTGCCGGGACATGCTCCCAGACACGAGACGGATTATCTTGCGTAATCTTTAACACGCCAAGAAGTGCACGAGCAAACTTCGTTCGGATGTAGTTGAGACAAGCAGAAGCCTCTTCAGACTTCTCAAAGCTTCCAACAGTCAGGAATGTCTGAGTAGTCGCGACTTGCGGCTCGAGTACAACTGGGGTGGAAAGAGCTTCGCCAAAATTCCCAGAACCATTAGCTTTTGCGACGGCCACTTTGAAATGTTCAAAGCTTTTTGGCCCTGTGATGAAATCACGACGAACCCAGCGAATTTCCCTCTTATTGCCCGATAGACCCATAATCCGTACATATTTATCACTCGAATCCGGCTTACCAGCGGTAAATAGGAAAGGGAGCTTTTCGAAAGCGTTAGCAATCACGATGTGCTGGGCAGAATGCGACATAGCTTCCGACGCTTCTGGATGTTCCTCGTGCATTTTGTGCGTGTATTTGTAGGCATCCCGCTTGGTCACGAGACTCGCAAATGAAGTTCCACCGAATGAAGTAACTTTTCGCATGATGCTAGTGAGCTCTTCGTGCTTGGTGAAGACTCCAAGTGGACCCAAATTTTGCTCAGAATCGCGATAAGTGACAGCGACGCCTCCCTTGATGTCCGTTCCTGGGAACAGTGTATTGCTATTTGGTACGTAGACCGGGACACTCAGATGTTTGTCATCGAGCATTTTCTGGTTCCATGTCTTCGTTGTGTAGCCCGCGTTGAACAGGAAACGGGCGGGTGTAATCAGAACTGCTTTCGAGCCGATTTCGTATGCCGCATCCATGAATTGCGGATAGATAGGCGGCGCACTGGTGGCACCGCCCACAGCTTCATCTTGATATGGTGGGTTTCCGATGACTACATCGAACTTCTTGGTCATGATTAGTTCCTTTCGGTAAGCATGTTATCGACAAGCTTCGCGAGTTCTGCTGTGCTCATTTCGGTGACGTTCTGCACCCGGAAATGGCCTGATTCCGTCATCCACTCTTTGCGTTCTTCCAGGCCGCCAGAGACAGCTTCGATGGTGATGTCATGGAGAATCTGGTTATGGCTCATCTCGAAGACTTGCTTCGTCAAGATGTGCTTGAGCCGCTGGTGCTGATCAGGGATCGTAGTAGCAAGCCCCGAATCCAGGCGACGAACCAGTTCCATGATGAACAGACCTGCCGTTGAGAAAGGATCGATAAAGGTCTTTGACGGATCCTCAAAGATTCCTGGGTTTTCCTGTTCAAGCAAGTCAACCATTTGGTTCACCACAGCCTGTGGCGTGAACACCAGTGACGACTTCTGCCGTGGAATGTAGGCAAAGATGTTCTCGGTGAGCGAGTTGTCAAAGTAATCAGCGAGTTCTTTCTTCTTTGCAAGGAACTCCTGGATTGACTGATCGAATACAGCCTCATCGAAGAAACCAGGGATCTGGACTACCTTCCCGTCTTCTTCGACTATTTCCTGGCCGTCCCGGAGGATGCGGAACTCGGATTCGCTGATACCGGTGATTTCCTTGAAGACCTCATCTGGGGTGTGGTCATCGAAGTTTGCCAGACGCATGTCCTCGCGTCCATATGCCATCAGGAACAGAGGGATGGTGCGTGCAAAACCGCGCAGATGGGAGCGAGCATCGTCCATCGTGGTGTTGGCACGTTTCTGCTCCTTCTTGGTCTCTTCACGGGTAACGGTTTCCATTGCCACGTCCTCGGAAGATTTCTTCAGAATGGCCATGAGCTCTGTCTCAAACACAGAATCATTTTCGGCCTTCTTTTTTTCGACAGCTGCCACTTCTTCGTCAGTGGTGGCCTTCTCCCGTTCGTCGTCGAGGTGCTTCTCAGCAATGTTCTTTTCGACGATGGCACGCTCAACAGCAGTCTCCACCTTGGCTTCAGTCTGCTTGATGTCCCGGTTCACCTGGGCGGCAGTCAGGCCGTATTCGTTTTTGAGTCTCTCACGAATGTCTTTAGTCTTCTCAGTGACGAAGCTGGCGAGCTCTTTGGCTAACTTAGTCGGTGGCTTCGCTGGATTGATGGCAGGCGCTTCTTCCTTGCTCCACACAGGAGCGCCAAGTTCAGCAACCTTCGGGTTGATGACCGTGTCAACATCAACCTGGACGTTGCCTTCGCGGTCGGTTGAAGGTACTGGTTCATCAAGGGAGATCGTAGTGCCGCTCTTGAGCTTGCCTTCTTTGGCTTCCGGGAGCTTCTCAAGAATCTTCTTGACGTGCTCCGAGTAGCGGAAGATTCCGGCCACGTTATCGAACAACAGATTCGAGAGGAACCCACGTCGCACCACCTCCTTGGCCTTGAAAACCTGCGGAATGGTGAGCACCTGGGCGGCGTCAAGCTCCACCATCCGGCCTTCTGAGTCTTCACCAATGACCGGGAAGAAGTTCAGTAGGCGGCGGATGTTGTCTTGACGCGCCTCCGGGCTGCCGGATTGGTTGGAGCGCAGATTGTTGGCGAACTCGTCAAAAATCGTGAGGGTTCGCTCGGGTGCAAAGTCGAAGATGTAGGCGTTCTTCTTCTGCAACACATGTTCGCCCCGCATGAAGGTATGGGGATTCTGAGCACGAAAAGCTGCCTGCATGTACAGTGCCGGCGAGGAAAGGTTCGACAGCATCAGCACCGCTGTCCACTCCGGCACGGTGACTCCGGTGGTCAGCTGCCCGACAGAAAGAGTGATCGTCTTGCCGCCGTTCTTCTCGGCTTCAGCGATAGTCTTTCGCACCTTGTCCAGCGACTTCTCGGAAACCGCCGTGTCCATGCTGTCGTGGCTCTTGCCATCGCCAGCAGCGAGAATGATCGTGTAGTCCTTGAACACCTCGTGTTGCTTCAACAGCTTTTCGAGCGCCTTGGCCGAAGCGACACGGTCCAGCAGCCAAAAGGAGTGCCGGATTTCTTCGCGTAGTTCAGGCGTGGAGAACGGGTACTTCTCATTGTGTGTCAGGCAGTCCAAGAACTTGAGGATGTCCTCGCGGTGCTCGAAAACGCCGTTGTCCTTGGTCGTGAAGAACTCGTTGAGGTCGAAGGCATAATCAATGTTGGCCGCGTCTTCGGAGATCGCTACGCCCTGGGCAAGACGATCGGTGATCATGCGCGAAATCTGGTACGTGAACATGTTCAGCGTAGGCAGGGATGCGTAAGGATTGTCCCGCGACTCATCCGACCACTCTTCGCGAGCAGTCTGTTCGTCTTCGTAGGTCCAGTTGAAGATCTGTTCCTGATCGAACTTCCCTGAGGCCAAGGCCTTGAACGGGGTGCCGGACAGGTGCAGCGTCTGCGTGCGAGTGATGTTGTCAAACGCGATGTCGGTTTTCGTGGTGTCGATGCCCTCGTGGGCTTCGTCGATGACCAGCAGGTCCCACTCGAAATCGGCGATGTGCTTCAGCTTCTTGTGGTGGCCGCCGAAGTACTGGGAACCCTTGAGGTCCTGCAGCGAAAGGAACTCCACAACGCGAGGGTCCTCGTCCTGATTCTGGGCAGAGTACTTGCGCCAGTCCTCACGGGTCATTGTCTCGCGGCCAGCCAGCGATGCTGATTCTGAGACGAAAACATAGGAAGTCTGATGCCCGATGAAGCGGGTGAAATCGTCGAACCATGAGTTGGCGATAGCAGGACGGTTGGTCACGATGAGGACCTTGCGAGCCTCAAGGTGGCGCATAAGGTCGTAGGTTGTCAGGGTCTTGCCGAAACGTGGCTTGGCATTCCAGAGCACTTCGTCATGTCCAGCAGCGAACGCTTCCAGCGCCTGTTTGACCGCAGCTTCCTGTTCGGGGCGTAGGCTGTACTCATCAGTGCCCACGCGCTGCATATCGACTTCATCCTGGCTGGCGAACTGAAGGAAGTAATCCTTGGAGGTTCTCGGAGCGTCGGCGAAGTGATGCCACTCGGTGCGCTTTGGCTGGGCATCGGGGTTGTATTCCCGCTCAATGCCCTGCTGCTTCAAGTAGGTATGGAAGTCCTTGTCGGTGAATCGTCCACCGCGTTCAGTCTGGAAAAAAGCCCGCAGCGCCCACAACTTTTCCTTGCGCACGGACAGTTGGGATGCCTGCTGCGCGATGCGTACATCTGGGCCGCCGGCCTGCTCGGTGTATCCGATTTTCTCCCAACCTGCGTACTTGGGAATGTCGGGGGTAGTCCACGAGTATACGTACGGAGTGACTTCGTGGAAAGTGCTGATCTTCGGGTTAGACATTAGCCTTCACTTCTTTGTAGACGTGCTCGACGCGGCAGACTGCGTAGGAGTCGTAGATCGCAAAATCGAACATCCCTATGCCAGTAGATGAGTTTCGCAATGATGAAAGAGAGAATGGTTCTCGCTGGACCATGCCTGGTTCGTTGAGCACGCGATGCCACCACGAGAATTGAATCTCTGCACCAGCGGCATCAAGACCTGTGAGGGTGTTGCCCTGGAGAATGTTGCGCTCGATAAGCTTGGCTGCCGAACGGTAGAGGTTCGTGCGTGGTCCACAGGAGTTTCCGGCGCGTTGGTGGAACTCGACGAAAATGTCTAGAAGCGATTCTTGCGCTGCCCGGTGATTGTCTTCGAGGAGCTCGATAGCGTAGATCGAAGCGAGGGCAAACAAGGATTCGGTCTGCCACACTGTCGGCTGGTAGCGCTTCTCGATGGCGTGCAGCTTCCGGCGAAGTATGGCGATCAGGAAGTTTCCGTCGCCAGCGGCAGGCTCGAAGAACGTCTTGTCTACGAAGTTAGGGCCGGTTTCTAACTCTGGCTTCACGAGGTCAAGCATCCGATTGACCATCGACCTTGGGGTGAATACCTCACCATGCGCTCTCACTCGATGGCGCGACTTGATGAGTTGCTCATCTGGTGTCAGTGCTGTCATTGATCCTCGTGAATTAGGTGCAAGTTAATCTATTCTTCAATGTATCAGATTCTTTACATTCGATTGATGGTTACGCACTCCTTTTGCCGACTACCCAGCTGATGGCGAGGACAACCTGTCTACAGTCTCGTGCTATGTCCATGCGGAGAAAAATCATGGGGGGTGTCTTGCAACTGTTAGCGCCCCGATCGCGGAGACGATTCGATTTTCGTCCGGGCGCTCTGGGGTGCGTAAAGAGGGAAGTACAGACATCCTGACTCTGACGCGCGGATGCTTAGGGACAGATGGTTACTTTTCAAAGTAGCGGTCAGGCCGGTCGAAGAGTCAAGTTACAACACATGCGAACAATGCAGGGAACCGCCATTCGTGATTTCGCCACAACACACCGATGCGGAGAAACAGTTCGTCTACCGCTCGTCAAACGAACCGGGTGATCGGCTGCTCAGGCGGCTGCTCGCTGAGGTTCCTGCCGTGCTCAACGAAGGTGCATGCCTCGTCACCCTCGCGAACTGGGAGTTCGTGTGGGGCAGCGAAGACGGTGAGCAGGCGCTCGCCTCGCTCGTTCCTGAGGCGGGTGACACATGCTCGGCATGGCTCATCGAGCGCGGCAGGCAGACCCCGCTCGAGTACGCCTCGCTGTGGTTGCGCGACGGCGGGCTGCGCGAGCACGAGACTCGATACCACACCCGTTTATCAGAGTGGATCGCCGATCTCACCAGCCGTAACGTTTCACGAGTGTGCTTTGGTTACGTGATGTTGCGCAAGGTGGCAAGCGGCGAACGCGCGTTCGTGCACGCTGAGCGCGTCGCAGGGCAGTTGGGCGGCGAGACGCATTTTGGTTCGGCTTGGTCTGCAGCCTTCGCTGAGCACGCAGCCGCGACGCAACTGAGCGACGACGCACTCCTCGATAAGCACTACTCGCTTTGCGATGGTGTTGAAGAGGTGCGCACGCTTGTGCCTGGCACCGAAGAAATCACGAGCATCTCATTTGTGTTGCGTGACGGTATCGAACGCTTCGAGTCGGTCGACACCTTCACGAGCGCAATGCTGGGAGCCTGCGATGGCGACCTCACGCTCGGTGAAATTGCCGGTGCTCTCGCCGAGTTACTCGATGTCGCGACCGATGACGCACGTCTCGAAGCGGCAAGAGTAGCGCGAGACTTCATTGCGCGGGGTCTCCTCGAAGACTCGGCGCCTCAGCACCAGCTAGAATTGACGTAACGAGAGAGGTCGCTCATGGGGTAGGGCGTTCGCATTCGTGAGACGGTACCCTCTGCGCGAGCGCCGACCTCGGTGAAGTCGTACCCTGAAACCCAAGGAGCACCCCGTGCACTGTCCGTTCTGTCGCAACTCAGACTCGCGCGTTATCGATTCACGCACCTCTGATGATGGCGCTTCGATTCGTCGCCGTAGGCAGTGCCCAAAGTGCGGCGGGCGGTTCAACACGCTCGAGTCGGCCAGCCTCATGGTGATTAAGCGCAGTGGGGTCATTGAGGCCTTCAGCCGCGACAAGGTCGTGACGGGCGTGCGTAAGGCGTGTCAGGGAAGGCCCGTCACCGACACAGACCTCGCAAAGCTCGCGCAGAACGTTGAAGAAAGCCTGCGACAGAGCGGAAGCTCACAGTTCGACGCAAACGATATCGGTCTCGCAGTACTGCCACACTTGCGTACCCTTGACGAAGTCGCGTACCTCCGCTTCGCGAGTGTCTACCAAGGTTTTGATTCGCTCGATGACTTCGAGGCAGCGATCGCCGACCTTCGTCAAACCACCTCAGAAAGCTAAGCCATGCGCCTGTACCCGACACTGTTCAAGCACGTCTTCTGCCGTATGGACCCTGAGACGGCGCACCACCTCGCATTCGCGGCGATTAAGGTGTTCGGCGCCTTTCGTTCGCCCGTGCGTTGGTTCTGCAAGCCTGACCCGAGCCTCAAGGTCGAAACGCTTGGCCTCACCTTTGAGAGTCCATTCGGTATCGCTGCCGGCTTCGATAAAAACGCCGAGGGCATTGACGGCCTTGGCGCCATCGGCTTCGGGCACGTTGAGATCGGCACGGTGACCCCGGTGGGGCAGCCGGGAAACCCCAAGCCCCGCCTCTTCAGGCTCGTCGATGACCGAGGCGTCGTCAACCGAATGGGCTTCAACAATAAAGGCTCGTGGCTTGCCGAAACGCGCATCTCGCAGGCAGCCAAACGTACGAAGCGCCCAATCATCGGTGCAAACATTGGCAAGAACCGCTCAACACCGGTCGAACAGGCGACTGACGACTACGTCATCAGCACACAGCGTCTCGCCCCCGTGGCCGACTACCTAGCCGTCAACGTGAGTTCGCCGAACACGCCAGGGCTCCGTGGTCTGCAAGAACTCGAGTCTCTCGAGCCATTGCTCGCAAGCGTCCTTGAACATGCCGCGGGCACCCCGGTGCTCGTGAAAATCGCTCCCGACATGCACGATGAGCAGATTGACGCAATCGTTGACCTCATCGTCAAGCTCGGCCTCGACGGCATTATTGCGACGAACACAACTATTTCAAGGGAAGGGCTTAAGGCCGCTCCGCAGGAGCTCACGCGAATCGGCGATGGCGGGCTCTCAGGAGAACCGCTCGCAGAACGTGCCCTCGAAGTACTGAAGCGCATTCGCTCCCGAGCACCCGAAGAGCTCTGCGTCATCTCTGTCGGCGGCATTACCACCGCAGACGATGTCATCGAGCGGCTCGACGCCGGGGCAACCCTTGTGCAGGGCTTCACCGCGTTCCTTTATGAGGGGCCCCTCTGGGCTCGAAGCATTAACCGTGGTCTTCGCAAACGAGGCTGGCGGCAGCCAAGCACCAAGCGCTAGCGCAAACAGCTCGGCCCCCTCATCTCTGTGAGAGAGGGGGCCGAGCTGTTACTGGCTTAGTGCGCTTACTGGAGCTTGTGGCCGCGCTTGACCTGAGCCTTTGGCATGCGCAGCATGCGCATTTGCAGTGAACGCATGGCAGCGTACATCTTGGTGCCAGACTGGACCCGATCCGCACCGAATCGCTCTGCGACGAGCTTGTAGGCCTTACGACCGCACAACCAGGCGTCAACGACCGAGAGTGCAACGTAGCCCCAGATGGCGCTCAGGAAGATGAGCTGTAGGCCGTCGTTCGGAATGAGCGTGAGCAGCAACACGACAACCATGAGCGGAATCATCCACTCGCCGAAGTTCAGTCGTGAGTCGACAAAATCGCGCACCAGCTTGCGCTGCGGGCCTTGGTCGCGCGCGGGGAGGTACTTCTCGTCACCCATCATCGCGCCGACACGGGCCTTCTCACGGGCCTCGCGCTCGGCGAGCTTTGCTTGGCGCTGGGCGTCTTTGTCCATCTTGCCTGGCACCAGCGGCCTTGCGTTTGCTGCCTGAGCAGCCTTTCGCGATGGGGTGGGGCGCCCCTTCGGCGCGGTCTGCTTCGACTCGCGCTGTTCGTTCTGGGTGCTTTCGCCTTTGTCAGCGGGTTCTGCCACTGTTCCTGCCTCACATATTCAATACACAGTCGTCAAGAAATTAGTACCCAGTAAGCCTACCAAGTCTGGCATGTGCTTAAAGGTGGAGTACACTGGATACCGATTGCGTTTGCCATAAACGCGTGTGAGGAGTGTGCAGCATTATGTCTGTTGAACAAGCAGTGGCAGAGGCCACGAATACCCCGGCTCACGGGGTCACTCTGAGCGACGAAGCACAGCAGAAGGTGAAGGCCTTGCTACGCCAAGAGGGGCGTGACGATTTGCGGCTTCGCATTGCGGTTCAGCCGGGTGGGTGCTCAGGTCTCATTTACCAGCTCTTCTTTGACGAGCGCGAACTCGAGAACGACGCGATTGTCGATTTCGATGGCGTAGACGTCGTGGTTGACAACATGAGCGTTCCATATCTCAACGGCGCGTCGATCGATTTCTCAGACACCATTGAGAAACAGGGCTTCACGATCGACAATCCGAATGCTGCTGGAAGCTGCGCTTGCGGCGATAGCTTCAGCTAATCACTCAAAATCCGTTAAATAAGCACGAAATCGTCATGATTACCCTAAAAGCACGGCGTGTGTCACGAGCATCAGCAGATTCACGCTAAGCTATCAGGGAGTAATCAGCTTTACGACATTACAAATAATTCACTTTCGAAAGGTATGCGGTGCGTTCCAATCGTCGAATGAAGTGGGTAGCAGCCCCGGTAGCTTTGGCTTCCGTGCTGGTGCTCTCTGCCTGCACACAAGAGCAAAAACAGGGGTTCCTCCCTGGAGAGTCGGGTGTCACGAACCACTGGGATGGCATTGCCGGTCTCTGGGTGACCTCATGGATCGTCTTGCTCCTGGTTGGCGCGATTACATGGGGGCTCATTATCTGGGCAACCATCGCGTACCGTCGCCGTAAGGGGCAGACGGGTGTTCCAGCCCAAATCCGTTACAACATGCCAATTGAGACGTTCTTCACTGCGGTTCCAGTGATGCTCGTACTCGGGTTCTTCGCCTTCACCGCACAGGAGCAGGCCAAGATTGAAGCCCGTTACGATGCGCCTGAGACCAAAATTGAGGTCGTCGGCAAGCGTTGGGCGTGGGACTTTAACTACCTCGATGAGGGTGTCCACTTCTCAGGTGTGCAGGTGCAGACCGATGAGAATGGCTCGGCCCTCCCCGAGACCATGCCAGTGCTCTACTTGCCAGTTGGCAAGACCACTGAGATCAAGCTTGAGTCACGTGACGTGATTCACTCGTTCTGGGTTGTTGAGTACCTCTACAAGAAGGACATGATCCCCGGCAAGAGCAACTACATGAGCTTCACCCCGGAGAAGACCGGTACCTACATGGGTAAGTGTGCCGAGCTCTGTGGCGAATACCACTCGATGATGCTCTTCGAGCTGCGTGTTGTTGAGCAAGACGAGTACGACGCGTACATCGCCGACCTCAAGAAGGATCCAGATAACCACGGCTTCTTGGGCGTCGACTACAACCCGAACCAGAACCTGCCTGGCGCTGGCGTGCCAGCTGACGAAGTGAGCCAAGAAGGTTAAGGCGAGAGATATCTATGTCTAAAAAAGGTAATATGGTCGTCTCGTGGATCACATCCACCGACCACAAGGTGATTGGGTATATGTACCTGATCAGCTCGTTTGCGTGGTTCTTGATCGGTGGCCTCATGGCCCTGATTATCCGCGCACAGCTGTTCCAGCCTGGCCTCGAAATCGTCGCCACGCGTGAGCAGTACAACCAGCTCTTCACGATGCACGGCACGATCATGCTGCTCATGTTTGCAACGCCACTGTTCGCAGGCTTCGCAAACGTTCTCATGCCACTGCAGATCGGTGCTCCTGACGTTGCGTTCCCGCGCCTCAATGCCTTCGCATTCTGGCTCTACACCTTCGGTTCAACCATCGCGGTTGCAGGCTTCCTCACCCCACAGGGTGCGGCATCATTCGGTTGGTTCGCATACACGCCGCTTTCTGACCAGACCTTCTCGCCCGGTGTGGGCGGTAACCTCTGGGTGCTCGGTCTCGGTATCGGTGGCTTCGGCACGATTCTCGGTGGCGTGAACTTCATCACCACGATCCTCACGATGCGTGCTCCTGGCATGACCATGTGGCGCATGTCGATCTTCACCTGGAACACCTTGATCACCTCGATCATCGTGATCCTCATCTTCCCGATCCTGGCAGCGGCCTTCTTCGGCCTCGCCGCAGACCGTATCTTCGGTGCGCACGTTTACGGGGTTGAAACAGGTGGTCCGATTCTCTGGCAGCACCTCTTCTGGTTCTTCGGACACCCAGAGGTGTACGTCATCGCGCTTCCGTTCTTCGGTATCGTTTCAGAGATCTTCCCGGTGTTCAGCCGCAAGCCGATCTTCGGTTACAAGACCCTCGTTATCGCAACGATTTCGATTGCTGCACTCTCGATGACGGTGTGGGCTCACCACATGTACGTCACCGGTTCAGTACTCCTGCCGTTCTTCGCCCTCATGACGATGCTCATCGCCGTGCCAACCGGTGTGAAGATCTACAACTGGCTCGGTACGATGTGGCGCGGTTCCATCACCTTTGAAACCCCGATGCTCTGGTCACTCGGCTTCCTCGTGACCTTCGTCTTCGGTGGCCTCACCGGTGTGATCCTTGCTTCACCGGCGCTTGACTTCCACATCTCAGACACCTACTTCGTGATCGCTCACTTCCACTACGTTGTGTTCGGTACCGTGGTGTTCGCCATGTTCGCAGGCTTCTACTTCTGGTGGCCAAAGTGGACTGGCAAGATGCTCAACGAGAGCCTCGGCAAGATCCACTTCTGGACGCTGTTCATCGGCTTCCACATGACCTTCCTCATTCAGCACTGGATCGGTGTTGTCGCGATGCCACGTCGTTACCACACCTACCTGCCAGAGGATGGCATCACCTGGATGAACCAGATCTCGACCGTTGGTTCGATGATTCTCGGTGCTTCGATGCTTCCGTTCCTCCTGAACGTATACCTGACGCACCGCAATGCGCCGAAGGTTACCGTCAACGACCCATGGGGCTTCAGCCGCTCACTCGAGTGGGCAACAAGCTGCCCGCCCCCACGTCACAACTTCACCTCGATTCCGCGCATCCGCTCAGAATCTCCCGCATTTGACCTCAACCACCCCGAGGTTACCGGCGTGAAGCAGGTTGAATACCCCGTCAAAGAACAGCATGAACTTGCTGGCGATAGTAAGTAGGGAAGGGCTCACACATGAAGAGTAATATCATCATCTTCTGGTCGCTCGCGACCTACTGCTGGGTGCTCGCAGTCGTGTACTCGGTTTGGAACTTCATTGACCACGACAGCCTCGAGTGGGTCGGTACCACCGCCCTCATTCTCTCGGGTGCACTCTCGGCCATGATTGCGTTCTACCTCGGCCTGGTCGTGAAAAACCAGGGCGGCACGCTGCACGAAGACCTCGATGACGCTGATATCGACGATGGCGATCCAGAGATCGGTCACTTCGCTCCTTGGAGCTGGTGGCCCATCGTGTTCGCCTTCGGTGGCTCAGCAGTCGTGTTCGGCTTCGCGCTCAACGGTAACTTCTTCGTCATCTTCTTCGCAGCGCCAATTCTCGTTGTTGGCGCCATCGGGTGGGTGTACGAGCACTACCGTGGAATGCACGCTCGCTAAGCATGATTATTCACACCAGACGTGCCGAGCGCGAAGATGCTTACGAGCTCTTCGCGCTCGCGCGTCAATACACGACCGGAAGAACGGCTATTAGCAAAGACGATTTCATCGTTACGCTTGATAACGTTCTCAAGTACCGCGACCAAGAGACGAACGTTCTTTTCGTGGCCTACTCAGATGAGAAGGTGCCGGTTCGTTCACTCGATGGGCTTGTCTCTAAGGGTGATGAGCCAGAGATGCGCAACAAAGTCGTCGGCTACACCCTCATGACGGTTTCTCGTCTCCTGCATGCTTCGGGCCTCACCGCCCACATCCAAGAGATTGTGGTCGACCAGGGCGTTCGTGGCCAGGGTGTCGGTGAGCGTCTGATGCAGGTCAACGAACGCTACTGCAATGTCCGTGGAGTTCAACAGATCTCAGCATCGACCGCACGCATTGGTTCGTTCTTTAACCACATCGGCTACCAGCCTGTTGGCGAGCACTACCGTAAGGTACTCGACCACGGCTAGTCGCTCGTGAATCCTTCTGTGGGCCTTCTCGTGAGAGAGGGCCCACAGTTGTTTCTGGCCCTCTCTGTCCCGTGCTGTGACGAGATCGCAGGGCCATCGTCACTCGCCTCGTAACGGCGCAGTGAATCTCACGGCCAGCTCGTAGAGCGTAAAATCGCCCCGACCAGTCATTCCACAAACGGGGCAATACAGTGGATCGCTTCGTTGGTGAAGAGGCATGCTGGGCCTTCTGGAGGCCCAGCATGCCTGTACCAGCTGAGAAGCACTGTAGCCGCGATACCGTTCAACACCGGTGAACACCCAGATGTCAGCGATGATGGCGCCGCTTGACGGTCACCCGGGTGCCGCAGCAACGTGCTCTCAAAGTCACGACGGAGTGTTAGCGACGCTTCCGGCCGCCAACACCCGTGACGCCCTCACCATCGTCTCCTATTCGCGGTATCTCTTCTCCGAAACTTGTACCCTCATCGTGGTGCGCTGGGCTCACTCTTGACAGGTCCACCGTCCCAGTAGCCGGAACGTTTGCACCCTAGATCTGTCGCGGCAGCAGCGCTGGAAACTCTGCTGCGAGCTCGTACAGTCTGTTGCACTCGAATGGTTACCGAGCGTTGAGTGGTCTCGGTCAGAACCAGGCGCCTTTGAGAAGAGCCTTGCTAGCATGCTCGTGTCCTTGAGAACGCTTCAGTATGCTCCAGAACGCTTCAGAAAGCTTCTGAGGGAACTCACCCCTTCGTCTCATCACGAGAAGGAGGCTAGCCCCTGGGGCAGGTTCTGAGCTTCACGACCATTGCGTGTCGCGGTCGTGCGGGGCACTGCGGCGTCCAGTCACAACGATGTGTCGACGCCACGTGGATCGCGGGGCACGTGCCGAGTGAAAATGAACGACCTAATGGGCCGGTGTATCGAGAAGAGCGTGCTAAGAGCAATGTTTACCGTGCGCAAAGGTGTAGCTCTCAAAGGGGCACCGTCTCCGCCTGCCGGCCGCGTTGAAAGTGCTCAGGTGCATGAAAGATGGTGGGTTCTGCACAGTGACGTGTTTGCTGCTCGAGTTACCGAGGGTTAAAGCAGTGACGCTCTTCACACATACGCATGCACGTGGAGCCCGTGGCGCAACGCAAAAGCCCCGCACCACGAAAGTGGTGCGGGGCTTGAGACTGGCGGGGAAGGACTAGTGGTCTTCGCCCGACTCGATTTCCTTCTGCGTAGGAGGAACAACGCGATCTTCGTAGAACCAGCGGCTGAAGCCAGCACGCAGGCGCTTCGAGAACGGGATGCGACCGTCAGCATCGGGGCGCAGCATGAGCGGCGCGTAATCGTGGTAGCTCACGAGGTTCCAGAGCTCGTACTCATCGACGGGCTTGTGCACCTCGACGAACTCGCCGCCCTGGAGGCGAACAATGCGTCCTGTCTCGTAGCCGTGCAGTGCGATCGACTTGTCCTTCTTCTGAAGAGCAATTGCGATGCGCTTCGTCACGTTGTAAGCAACGATCGGAGCAACGATGAGGCAGAACTGCAGGGCGTGAATCACGCCTTCCATCGAGAGCTGGAAGTGGGTTGCCATGAGGTCAGAGCTTGCTCCGGCCCACATCACCGCGTAGAACGTGACACCTGCAGCACCGATAGCGGTACGAGTAGGAGCGTTACGTGGGCGGTCAAGGATGTGGTGCTCGCGCTTGTCGCCGGTCACCCAAGCTTCGATGAAGGGGTAGATCGCAACGAGAACGAGGAAGCCACCCATGATGATCACGGGAACAAGCATGTTCCATGACCAGGTGTAGCCGAACCATTCGGTCTCCCAGCCCGGTGGGATGAGACGCAGCATACCGTCAGCAAAACCGATGTACCAGTCAGGCTGAGTACCAGCAGAAACCGGTGAGGGGTCATATGGGCCGTATGCCCACACGCCGTTGATGCCTACGAACGAAGCGATAAGCATGATGACACCGAAGACGATGAAGAAGAAACCGCCGGCCTTCGCTGCGTACACAGGAAGGATGGGGTAGCCAACAACGTTCTGCTGGGTGCGGCCTGCGCCAGGGAACTGTGCGTGCTTGTGCACGACAACGAACACGAGGTGCAGTGCGACGAACAGAATCACCAGCGCCGGCAGGACCATGATGTGCAGCATGTAGAGGCGACCGACAATGTCTGTGCCCGGGAATTCGCCACCAAAGAAGAGCCATGAGGTGTAGGTGCCCACAACGGGGAACGACTTCATGAGGCCGTCAATAATGCGAAGACCGTTACCTGAGAGAACATCGTCAGGGAGTGAGTAACCGGTGAAGCCCTCAGCCATCGCGAGGATGAAGAGGAGGAAGCCGATAACCCAGTTGAGCTCACGGGGCTTGCGGAACGCACCAGTGAAGAAGATGCGCAGCATGTGCAGACCGATTGAAGCAACAAAGAGCAGGGCAGCCCAGTGGTGCACGTGGCGCATAAGCAGGCCGCCGCGAACCGAGAATGAGATGTCCATCGTCGAGGCCATAGCCGCCGACATTTCGATGCCCTTCATCGGCACGTACGGGCCGTCGTAGATAACCTCGGCCATTGACGCCTGGAAGAACAGGGTCAGGAAGGTACCTGAGAGCAGGATCACGACGAAGCTGTACAGAGCAACTTCACCGAGGAGGAATGACCAGTGGTCGGGGAAGACCTTACGGCCGAATTCCTTGACGACGACGCCTACCTTGGTACGGTCGTCGAGGTACGTCGCTGCACGTGACGTAAAGGTGCTTGCGCCGGCAGCTGAGGTAGTTTCTTGGCTTACCTTTGTACTCACTTGAGACGCTCCCAGTAGCTCGGTCCAACAGGTTCTTGAAAGTCGCTCTGCGCGATGAGGTAGCCCTCATCGTCGACCGTAATCGGAAGCTGCGGCAGCGGGCGCTTTGCGGGACCGAAGACAACCTTCGCACCCTCAGAAACGTCGAACTGCGACTGGTGGCAGGGGCAGAGCAGGTGGTGCGTGTGCTGCTCGTAGAGAGCAACGGGGCAACCAACGTGGGTGCAGACCTTCGAATAAGCGACGATGCCGTCGTACGACCACGACTTGCGCTGTTCTTCTTCGATGAGCTCCTTGGGGTCAAGGCGCATGAGAAGAACGATAGCCTTCGCTTTTTCGTTGAGGTGGTTTTCGGCCTCGTGCAGGTTCTCGGGGATCACGTGGAAAACCGAGCCGATCTGAACGTCGGTGGCCTTGATGGCTACGCCGGATGGGTCGCGGGCAAGACGAGTGCCCTTCTCCCACATGGTGTGGCCGAAGACCTCGACGGGATCAACGTCCTGGGGGCCGAGGCCACGCAGCAGAACGATGCCGGGCAGCGGGAACGCTACAAGCGCGCCGATGAGGCTGTTGCGCACGAGCGTACGGCGGCTGAAGCCTGACTCTTCGTCAGCGATCTCGAAGATCTCAGCTGCGTCCTTACGCACCTCTGGGCTGCTGGGAATCGGGTGGCGCACGTCGATCGACTCGTGGTCTGACATGAGGGCCTTGCCCCAGTGAACAGCGCCGATACCGAGTGACAGCAGTGCGAGGGCCATCGCTGCACCAACGAACATGGTGTGCAAGCGGATGTCCATTGCATCGCCAGATTCGATGGGGAAGTACATGTAGGCAAGCACGGCAGCGAGGCTTCCGGCGAGCGACACGTAGAAGAGTGAGTAGACAACTCGCTCAGCAGACTTGTTTTTCTTCTCGTCGAGGTCTGTGACTCGACGACCATGAGGTGGTAACCCAGGGTTTTGCACTGCGTCGGGCGCAATGACGGCTGTGCCGACGAGCTCCGACGATTGCTGGCCCTGAGCTGCGATAACGGCATTATCGTTGCCGCTGTTCGCTTCCTTCGCCATGTTTCTCCTTGATTAATGACTGATGTCGTCTAAGTGAGCAGACCGAGTTAGTTTGACTTTGCAGTCACCCAAACGGTGAGCGCAATGATGCTGCCAAGACCAATGATCCAGATGAAGAGACCCTCTGAAACCGGGCCGATTGAGCCGAGTGAAAGACCGCCGACAGCAGGCTCGTTCTCAATGAGCTTCAGGTAAGTGATGATGTCAGCTTTGTCCTGAGGGGTGAGGTTTGCATCGTTGAAGACGGGCATGTTCTGCGGGCCCGTGATCATTGCTGAGTAAATGTGCGTCTCGGGCACGCCACCGAGTGGGGGAGCGTACTTGCCCTGCGTCAGCGCACCACCGGCGGCTGAAACGTTGTGGCACATTGCGCAGTTAATGCGGAACAGAACGCCACCGTTTGCTGCGTCACCGTCGGCCTGAAGGTATTTCTGATCAGGCAATGCGGGTCCGGGGGCCAGCGAAGCGACAAAAGCCGCGAGCTGCAGCGTCTGCTCCTCGGTGAACTGCTTCGGCTTCACGATGCCCTGGGGGCCCTGGAAAGCGAGCGGCATACGACCGGTGCCTACCTGGAAGTGAACTGATGCAGCACCAGCACCGATGAGTGAAGGGCCGCTCATCTTGCCAGATGACTCCTGGATGCCCTCTGCGTTCATACCGTGGCAAGTTGCACAGTTTGCCGCGAAGAGCTTCTGGCCCTCATCGATTGCCTCTTGCGAGTCAAGCGAAACCTCTGCGGTTGCAGCGGTTGAGGTGAAACCCGTGTAGGCGGCACCGGTGATCAACAGACCGGTGATCACCAGAGCAGCGGTTGCAAGTGGGTGTCGACGCCCTGATTTGCGTACGTTTTTATTGGCGCGAGCCATAATCAATATCTCCTGAGCTACTTCAAGATGTAAATGACAAAGAACAGGCCGACCCACACGACGTCGACGAAGTGCCAGTAGTACGAGACTGCCATGGCGCTGGTCGCTTCTTTGTGGGTGAAGTTCTTCACGGCGTACATACGGCCAATAACGAACAAAAATGCTACGAGACCGAGGGCAACGTGAATGCCGTGGAACCCTGTGGTCATGTAGAAGGCTGCACCGTAAGCGTCGGCAGGAAGGGTAATGCCGTGCTCAACGAACTGTGCATACTCCCAGGTCTGCCCGGCCACGAAGATCGCGCCGAGGGCGAAGGTGAGGTAGAACCATTCGATGGCACCCCAATCCTTCAGAGCCCAGCTCGTGCGTCGTGGCTGCATCCGCTCTGCCGCAAAGACACCTGCCTGGCAGGTGAATGAAGACAGAACGAGGATGGCCGTAATGGTCAGCGAGAACGGGAAGTTGTGCTTCGCGGTCTGGTACTCCCACAACTCTGGCGCCATGGCGCGGAGGGTGAAGTAAATGGCAAAAAGACCCGCGAAGAACATCACCTCGCTGCCAAGCCACACGATGGTGCCTACGGCAACGGTATTAGGCCTCTTCACGGAAGCCGCTGCTGTTTTGGTATTCATAGTGCTCTTCGTCACTCCTCCATTATGGCTGAAAATTTGGTGTGTGTTTTCCAACTGCTCTCGGCGTGGCACAAATTTGACCAATATCTCATCCACTTTACCTCACTTTTTGAATCCTGATGACAAGCTGTGAGCGCGCGCCGTATTTGGCGTTTTTCACGGCGTGTTGTTTGTGAAAAACCGCGAACAACTAGACTTGAGGTCATGGAAATTACGCACACCTGGCCGAATGTCCTTGATCAACTGCTCGGAGCTGAAGAGCTCAGCATGGCGCAGGCGGCTTGGGCGATGAACGAAATCATCACCGGTAACGCGTCTGACGCACAGATTGGCGGCTTCCTCACGCTTCTCGCGGCTAAGGGTGTCTCGGTTAACGAGATCGTGGGCTTCCGTGATGCGATTCTCGACACGGCAATGCCCGTGGGGCTCGAGCCCGACTGCGTCGACATTGTCGGCACCGGCGGCGACCGTTTCGGTACCTTCAACGTCTCGACGACCGCGTCGATCATTACCGCGGCAACCGGCGTGCCCGTTGTTAAGCATGGCAATAGGGCGGTCAGCTCTAAGTCAGGAGCCTCTGACGTTCTCACCGAACTCGGGGTCGATCTCGATTACCAGTCAGACAACATCACCGAGGTCTTTGACGAAACGAATATCTCGTTTGTCTGGGCTGCGAAGTTCTTGAGCGGGTTTAGGCACGTCGCAACCGCTCGGGCAGATCTCGGCATTCCGACCGTCTTTAATTTCCTCGGACCGCTCTGCAACCCTGTGCGCCCTGAAGCGAACGCGGTTGGCGTCGCTGACATTCGTCAGGCACCGTTGCTTGCTGGTGTTTTCCAGTTCAGGGGCGCTTCAGCACTCGTCTTCCGCGGTGACGACGGGCTTGACGAGCTTTCGACCACGGGCCACTCCCACATCTGGGAGGTGAGCCGTGGCTCGATCACCGAGCACGACATCGACCCCCGTGACGTTGGGCTTCCGGTGGCAAAGATCGCCGATCTTGTCGGGGGAACGCCAGCAGAGAACGCTGTGACGATCCGCCGTATTCTCGAGGGTGAGCACGGGCCAGCTCGCGATATCGCGCTACTCAACGCCGCCGCGGGCATGGTTGCGTACGACCTCTACAAAGACCCAGCAACGGCCGAACTTGGCATGCACCAACGACTGCAGTCGAAGATTGAGATCGCGGCAGAAGCCGTCGATTCTGGCAAAGCGCTTGATCAGCTCGCTCGCTGGTCGAAAGCGACGCACCCAGCAGGGGCATAAGCGAGGCAGGGTGGCCAAGAAGAAGGCGAAAGCCGTTACGACGCCGGCAACTCAGGCGCTTGACGCGCTCGGCGTGAGCTACTCGTTGCACGAGTACACGCACGACCCGCGCAACACCGACTTTGGTCGTGAGTGCGCCGAGCAGCTCGGGGTCGACGAGGCACGCGTGTTCAAGACGCTCGTGGTGCAGGCTGATGGCGAGTTTGCCGTCGTCGTCATTCCGGTCTCGAATAAAGCCGTATTCAAGAAGGTTGCCGCTGCGCTCGGAGCAAAGAAGGCGGATCTCGCCGCGTCCGCCGATGCCGAGCGTCGAAGCGGTTACGTTCTCGGTGGCGTGAGCCCTTTCGGGCATCGGCAGCCCATGCGAATCGTGGTCGACGAGAGCGCGAACGACTGGCCAACCGTATTTGTCTCAGGAGGCAGGAGGGGGCTCGACCTTGAGATCGCGCCCGACGCGCTCCTCAAAGCAGCCGGAGCGGTGAGCGCATCACTCACGAGCTAAACCCGAGGGAGTGAAGCCCCAAGGGGCGGGAGCGCTCTGCTATTCGGCGACCGCTCGCTGCGAAGGATGAACGGTGATGGGAGCCTTCACCGAGCGGGCGATGAAACAGTACTTCTCGACCTCGGTGTGGAGCCCGATGATCGTTGCTTCATCGCCCGTGCCAGCTTCTGCTCGATCTCTAAAGCTCACGACGGGGAAGAGGGCGATCTCGGCGAACTCGCCACCCACTCCATCGGGATCGATCGAGAGGGTGCCCTCGGCGCGGCACTGGTAGTCGACTATCTCGAGCCCCTCACGTTTCGCGAGAAACAAGAAGGTCATCATGTGACACTCGGCCACGGCCGAGATGAGGAGCAGCTCTGGGTTCCAGCGATCGGCATCTCCGTGAAACACCCGTGCAGCTGACGCTTCGATCGAGTCCAAGCCCTCGGCTTCTATAACGTGCTTGCGCGAGAATCGCCGTTCAGAGGCTCGCATGGGGGCGCCTTGCCAACGAACTTCGGTCGTGAATGAGTGCTGCTGTGCGATCACGCTGGCCCCTTCTCAAGTGACGGTAACGGCCATTCTGCCGTTTGTTCGTCACCATACTCGCACGGCTTGATGCCCTCCGGGTGTTGCGCACGACGCGCCAATGACCGAAAAGAGAAATTGTGAGTGGTGCACAACTGTGGAACAATTTGTCTGAGGACCAACGAAGATCCACAAAAGAAACCCATTTCAACGGAGATCATTATGATGAAAAACACCCTTCGCACGGTCGCTTTGGCTTCTGCCGCAGCGCTCGTGCTTTCTGGTTGCAGCAGCTCAAACGACACGGCTGGCTCAGGCGAGCTCGTTGGTACCGGCAGCGGAGACCAGTGCACGATTGACGCTCCCGTGACCCTTGGCGCAGCGCTCAGCCTCACCGGCGGAGCAGCGAGCTACGGCGAGTCGCAGAAGAAGGGCATTGATCTCGCCCTTGAAGAGCTCACCGAGCAGGGTGGCATCGATTACAAGGTTGAGATTGAAGACGACGCGAGCGAGCCACGCCAGGCGATTAGCGTCATGGAAGACCTCGTCAAGAAGGGCGCCAGCGGCGTTCTCGGCCCAACACTTTCGAACACCGCATTCCAGGCGATGCCAGTGGCTCAGGACGCGGGCATGCCAGTTATGGGCATATCGACCACGGCTTCGGGCGTAACCGACATGGGCGAGTACGTGTTCCGTGATTCGCTCACCGAGGCACAGGTTATTCCGCAGACCATCGAGGCAGCGGTTGCTGAAAACGACATCAAGAAGGTCGTTGTCATGTACAGCAACGACGACGCCTTCACTGAGTCGGGCTACAAGGTCATGGCCGAGGCGCTCGAAGATCAGGGCATCGAGGTGCTCGACACCCTCACTTTCTCGGCGAACGATACCGACTTTAGGAGCCTGCTCACGGCAGCCCAGGCCGAAAAGCCCGACGCGCTCATCGTTTCGGCGCTCATCGAGGCCGCAATTCCGCTCGTCACTCAGGCACGCGAGGCAGGCATCGATGCACCGATCGTCGGTGGCAACGGCTTCAACAACCCACTGCTCATGCAGGACGGCGGCGAGGCTGCCGAGGGTGTTATTGTAGGTGCGGCTTGGAACTCGGCTTCAGATACCCCTGAAAACCAAGAGTTCCTCGCAGCGTTCGAAGCAAAGTTTGGCCACCAGCCAGACCAGTTTGCGGCACAGGCATACACCGGCCTGAAGCTCTATGACGCTGCAATTCGTAGCGAGTGCTCGGCCGAGCGCGACACCCTTCAGCAGAGCCTCGGCGCACTCAAGAACGTTTCAACCCCTCTCGGTGAGGTGAGCTTCAACGCGAATCGCGATGCAGAGCACCCAGCCGTCGTGCAGATCGTCAAAGACGGCACGTTTGCGGTGTTGAACTAACCCTTCACTACCTAGGAATCTACTTCTCATGCAGCAGCTGTTAAACGGTGTGTTTATCGGCTCGATCTATGCGCTCTTTGCCATTGGGTTTACCCTGGTGTTTGGCATCCTGGATCGACTGAACCTGGCACACCCAGCCGTCTTTGCCGCCTCGGCATTCGTGGGCATCGGCATCGCCGAAAAGCTTGAACTCTCTATTTGGGTCATCATGCTTATCGTGTTCGTGTTCGGCGCCATTCTCGGCCTCATCATTGAACGCTTCGCGTTTCGGCCCCTCAAAAACCGAGCCGACGCCCACTTCGCCGGCCTCATCGCGTCAATCGCCATGAGCGGCATGATCGTCGCACTGCTGCAGGCCGTGTTCGGCCCAAACACCCGGCGCTTTCCTCAGGGCACAGTCCCTGAGGGCAGCATCGAGGTGTTTGGGGCGAGCGCGACCTACCTTCAAATCGCGATCCTTGCGATCTCGATTGGCCTCGTGATCGCGCTCACGATTCTCGTGCAGCGTTCATCACTCGGGCGCTCAATGCGCGCGGTCGCCGAGAACCCGACCGCGGCACGCGTGCTCGGCATCAGCGTCGACCGCGTCACCGCGACCACCTTCGCCATCTCGTCGGCACTCGGTGCAGTTGCTGGTGTGCTCTTCGCACTCAACGTCAACAGTGCCCAGCTCTCAATGGGCAGCTCAATCGAGCTCAAGGGGCTCGCCGTGATCATTCTTGGTGGCATGGGATCGCTGCCTGGCGCTCTCGCCGGTGGTCTCATTCTCGGCATCGCCGAGGTGTTTGCGATTCAGTACTTCGGTTCGAGCTGGCGCGACCTCATTGCCTTCGCGTTGCTCTTCATCATTCTTCTCCTGCGCCCGCAGGGGCTGTTCGGCAAGAAGAAGGTGCGTGAAGTCTAATGATCAGCGAATCAGTTCTCGTTTTCATCGCGCTCAACGCGATCTTTGCCTTCTCGTTCTACGCCGTGCTCGTTGCCGGCCAGCTGAGCCTCGGCCAGGCGGGCTTCGCGGGCATCGCTGCCTTCACGGCGGCCGCGATTACGCCTGCTCCCACGACGTGGGGAACCATCCCGACGCTCCTCTTTGCCATCGCCGTGGGCATGGTCGTTGGCGCACTCGCGGCAACCATTCTCGGCCTTCCCACGATGCACTTGCGCGGGGTCTTCCTCGCGATCGCTACTCTCGGCTTTGCCGAGGCCATTCGTATCTTCATCCTGAACCAGGAGTGGACAGGCGGTGCACAGGGCATCCAGGTGCCCAAGATCCTTACCCCGACCATCGCTTGGGTCATCCTCGCACTCGTTGCATACTGGTTCTGGCGCCAGGGCCGCTCGCGCTACGGGCGCGCACTCGAGGCGATTCGTGAAGACGAACTCGCTGCCCGCGCTATTGGCATCGACGTTGGTCGTCACCGTCTCTCGGCCTTCATCGCCGCAGGCGCGATCGCGGGCCTCTACGGCGTGCTCTGGGCCTTCTACATGCGCCTCGTAGCCCCAGAAGACTTTGGGTTCAGCACCGCAATTGACGGCCTCGTGACGGCGGTCGTTGGCGGCACCACGAACTTCTTCGGCCCGCTGCTCGGCAGCGGTTTCCAGACGATGCTGCCAGAGGTGCAGCGCATGATCGGCATCGATGCGGGGTGGATCAGGCCGTTTATCTCGGGCTTGCTCCTGCTCATCGTCATCCTGTACCTGCCAGGCGGCATCGCGAGCCTCGTGCCGCGCCGTAAGCAGAAGATCGACGTCGAGGCTCTCAAGACCATCAACGCCGAGGGCCTCGCACTTCGCGAGCACCCCAAGGCCGGTGAGACCGTCATCGAGCTGAAGGGCCTTGCCAAAGAGTACGGCGGCGTTCACGCCGTGCAGGGCGTTGACCTCACGGTGCGAAGCGGCGACGTCGTGGGCCTTATTGGCCCCAACGGCGCTGGCAAGACGACGCTCGTGAACATGATTTCGGGCCTTATTCCACCGACCTCTGGCACCGCTACGGTGCTCGGCGTCGACATCTCGAAGACCCCGGTGCACAAGGTTGCTGCTGCAGGCCTTACCCGGACGTTCCAGCACTCGAAACTGTTCAACCGGTTGAGCGCGCTCGAGAACGTGCTGATCGGTACGCACCTCATCGCTAAACCGACTTTCCTGCGCCGCCTCATCTGGCTGCCGTCGGCGAAGCGCGACGAGCAGATTGCTCTCGCTCACGCAGCACGTTGCCTCGACAAGGTCGGTCTGCTCGACAAGGCCAACGTCGAAGCCGGGGCACTCTCGTACGGCGATCAGCGTCGCCTCGAGATCGCCCGCGCTCTCGCGGCCGATCCATCGGTACTCATTCTTGACGAGCCCGCCGCCGGGATGAACCACGTTGAGGCCGAGGGACTCTCGGCACTCATCACGCAGCTTGCGGCAGACGGCCTCACGGTCATCTTCATTGAGCACAACGTGGGCATGGTGCTCGGTACCTGTAACCACATCGCCGTGCTCAACTTCGGCAAGATGCTCGCGAGCGGCACTCCAGAAGAGATCGCCGCCGACGAGCGTGTGATCGAGGCGTACCTCGGCGCAGCAACCGAAGACGATGACGCTAAGCAGGAAAGTGGGGAGGCGGTCTCAGAATGAGCGAACCGATTCTCAGTGTGAAAGACCTCGCCGTTTCATACGGCAAGGTGCAGGCCGTGCGCGGCGTCTCGTTCGACGTTGCCGAGGGCACCCTCGTGACGCTCGTTGGTGCCAACGGCGCCGGCAAATCGTCAATCATCAACGCCATCACCGGCATGCTGAAGCCCTCGGGCGGCAGCATCACCTTCGAGGGGCGCAACATCACTCGCACCTCCGCCCACAAGCTCGTGAAGCAGGGGCTCGTGCAGGTACCAGAAGGTCGTCAGATTCTCAGCACCCTCACGATCGAAGAGAACATGCAGCTTGGTGCGAAGAACCACCGTAAGGGCTCGGCACAGGCCATCGGCGAGATGTTCGAGCGCTTCCCGGTGCTCGGCGAACGCCGTCACCTCGCAGCCGGATCACTCTCGGGAGGCGAGCAGCAGATGCTCGCGATCGCGCGAGCCATGCTCACGAAGCCGCACCTCATTCTCATGGACGAGCCCTCGATGGGTCTCGCTCCAAAAATCGTCGACGAGGTGTTCAAGGTGATCGAAGAGATTCGAGCCTCGGGTTCGACCGTGGTGCTCGTCGAGCAGAACGCCCGAAGGGCGCTGCAGGCGGCAAACGACGGCCACATTCTGCAAAACGGCGAGGTCGTTCGTTCGGGCTCGGCCCGAGACCTACTCGCCGACGACAGCATCATTCAGGCATATCTCGGTACGGGAGGTACCACCGCATCATGACTGGCAGCCAGTCTCCACGCAACATTCGCCGCAGCGTTCCCAAGTGGAGCGATATCTCGTCGTATCTCGAGTTCAAGAAGCCAAAGTTCAACGCGACCGAGCGTCGCCTCAGCCAGGCGCTCACGGTCAAGGACCTCGCTAAGATCGCACGCCGCCGCACGCCACGCTCGGTATTCGACTACGTGCACGGCGCCGCCGAGGGCGAGGTCAGTATTGCTCGCGCCCGATCCACGTTTCAAAAGGTCGAATTTATGCCGCGGGTGCTGCACGACGTCTCTGACGTGAGCACCGAAACGACCATTCTCGGCAAGCCTGCCGCGTTCCCGCTCATCCTCGCGCCAACCGGGTTCACCCGCATGATGCAGCACGAGGGAGAGGTCGCGGTCGCTCGCTCAGCGGCCAGGGCAGGGGTTCCGTACTCGCTCTCAACGATGGGCACGACCTCACCGGCAGAGCTCGTCACCGAGGTGCCCGACGGCAACAACTGGTTCCAGCTCTACCTCTGGAAGGATCGCGAAGCATCGCGCCAGCTCATCGACGAGGTGCGAAAGGCGGGCTACGACACGCTCGTGCTCACCGTCGATACCCCCGTCGCTGGCAACCGCCTGCGTGACGAGCGTAACGGCCTCACGATTCCGCCGACGCTCAGCCTCAAGACGATGATCGACTTCGCGCTCTACCCGCAGTGGTGGGGCAATGTGCTCACGACCGAACCGATCGAGTTTGCCTCGTTCCGTTCGTTCAACGGCACCGTCGCTGAGCTTGTGGGGCAGATGTTCGACCCAGCGCTCAGCATGAACGACGTTCAGTGGCTACGCGATGAGTGGGAGGGCAAGCTCGTCATCAAGGGCATCCAGTCGGTCGAAGACGCACGTCGCGTGCTCGATTTGGGCGTCGACGGCATGGTCGTCTCGAACCATGGCGGGCGTCAGCTCGACCGCGCACCAACACCGCTCGAACTGCTGCCATACGTCGCAGAGGCGGTCAACGAGCGTGCCGAGATCTACATCGACACCGGCATTCTCTCTGGTGCCGACGTGCTTGCGGCGGTAGGCCTCGGAGCGACCGCCGCGATGGTCGGTCGTGCGTACCTCTACGGGCTCATGGCCGGGGGAGAGCGCGGGGTCGACAAGATGTTTGACATCATGCGGGCAGAGGCGGTGCGCACCATGCAACTCATGGGCGCGCAAAACGTCTCAGAGCTGCGCGGCAGAGTCACCCTGCCGTAAACGATGTACCGAGGGAGCCCGGCCTGTTTTCAGTGAAGCTGAGCAGCCGGGGCTTTTTCGATGCTTCGCGCGGTCTCGAGAAACGCTCTCGCGGCAAAACCGGGTGGCTGCGAACCCTGTTTCCAGATCGCACCGAGCTGCCGGCGAAAACTCACTCGATCGACTCGCACCCGCACGAGCCGTCTTTTCTCGAGGTAGCCAACCGCTGTGCAGGTGCTGATGACCGCAGGGGCAACGTTCGCCGCTGCCGACTCGAGCACGGCGGTATTGCTCGCGAGTTCGAGAGCTGGCTGCACGAGGAGCGTGCGATCGACGCCATGTTCGGTGAGCGCGCGGGCAACCACCGCTCTACAGCCCGAACCTTCTTCGCGGGTCACGAGCGGGGTCTTCGCGAGGGTCCATCCGCTGATGCGTCGCGATTCGGCCCAGGGGTGATCAGGCGAGACATACACCGAGAGCTCGTCGTCGGCGAGAAAGCGATACCTGAGACCGGGTGGGGGAGCCGCGCCCTCGACGAAGCCCAGTTGCACCTCTTCATCTGAGACGAGGCGGATCACCTCACGCGTGTTCGTGGCACGCGATCTCAGGTGTTGCGAGTCGTGGCCGGCTTTCACGAAGGCGCTGATCCACGTCGGTAAGAAGTATTCGGCGATCGTGAGGCTCGCTGCGAGTTCAAGCCTGGTGTCGGCTGCGAGCCAGGCCGTCACGTCGCGATCCATCGCGCGGGCTGCCTCGAGTACGGGGCGGGCGAGCGCCATGAGCTCCTCACCGGCGGGCGTGAGGTGTGACGAGCGCGATGAACGAAGAACGAGACTACGACCGAGTCGCTGTTCGAGTCGTCGTAGGCGCAGCGACACCGCCTGTTGCGTGACACCGAGTTCGGCTGCCGCGAGCGTGAGTGAACTCGTGCGCTCGACCGCTTCGAGCAGCTCGAGGGCCCGAAGGTCGGGAAGGGAGTCGCTCAGCACCCTCTCATTCTAGCCACAAGCTTTGATTGTTGTGGGGCAAGTGATGGTTCGTTGTTGAGGCTTTGAGCGCTTCCTACAGTGAGTATGAGGGCCTTGCAACGGCATACGCCCCGTGAAGAAATGGAGTCATCATGGCTAAGATTCTCATCGTTTTGTACCCGGATCCAGAGACCGGCTACCCGCCACAGTACGCACGCGACACCGTGCCCGTCATCGAAAGCTACCCGGGCGGAGCAACGCTGCCAAGCCCCAAGGCCATCGACTTCGTTGCGGGTGAGCTCGTCGGTAGCGTTTCTGGCAACCTCGGGTTGACCGACTGGCTTGAGCGCGAGGGGCACACCGTCGTCGTGACGACCGACAAGGAGGGCGCCGACTCGGTGTTTGAGCGCGAACTGCCCGACACCGACATCGTGATCTCACAGCCATTCTGGCCCGCGTACCTCACCGAAGAACGCATCGCACGCGCAGACAAGCTGAGCCTCGTCATCACCGCGGGCATCGGCTCAGACCACACCGACCTCGCCGCCGCCAACGCCCGAGGCATCACCGTTGCCGAGGTCACCTACAGTAACAGCATCAGCGTCGCAGAGCACACGGTCATGCAGGTACTCGTGCTTGTGCGTGACTTCGTCAAGCAACACGAGATCGCGGCAAACGGCGGCTGGAACATCGCCGACGCCGTCTCGCGCTCATACGATCTCGAGGGCATGCGAGTGGGCATCTTCGCCGCTGGCCGCATCGGCAGGGCAGTGATCGAGCGCCTCGCGCCGTTCGGCGTCAAGCTCAGCTACACCGACCGTTTTCGCTTGCCCGCCGAGTACGAGAAGCAGTACGGTCTCACCTACGTCGAGAGCATCAAAGAACTCGTCACGCAGGTCGACGTGCTCACGGTACACGCGCCGCTCACCGATGAGACCCGAGGGCTCCTGAATGCCGAACTGCTCGCAACCATGCCGCGCGGGGCATACATCGTGAACCCGGCGCGTGGCGCAATCGCCGATCGAGACGCGATCGTCAACGCGCTTGAGAGCGGGCAATTGGCCGGGTACGCGGGCGACGTGTGGGATCCGCAGCCGGCTCCGGCCGACCACCCGTGGCGCACCATGCCACACAACGCGATGACGACCCACACTTCAGGAACCTCGCTTTCGGCGCAGGCTCGCTACGCGGCAGGCACCCGTGAAATTCTCGAGTCGTGGTTTGACGGCAAACCGCTGCGTGACGAATACATCATCATCGAGGGCGGCAACTACCGCGGCACGGGCGCGCACTCGTACGCTGCCAAGCCGACCCACTACACCGAACAGTAACAATGCGTCTTGGGCCCCGGCAGCTGAGCGAGCTCGGCGCCGGGGCCCAGCCGTACAAACGCAAGAAAGTCTCATGCATTCTTCATCAACCGACTTCGACCAGCAGCAGGCCACTCCCGGCGTAAAACGGTGGGCGCGCAGGGCCGCCCAACCCAAACTGCCCTGGCACACCATTCTCGCGGCGTCGCTCGCGGGCTCACTCACGATCGGCATTCTGGGCCTAGCCGGCGACGTTGCGGAGATCCCGCTGCTCATTGCCGCCTTCGGGTCGTCGTGCGTGCTCATTTTTCTGCTTCCCGAAGCGCCACTCTCACAGCCAGCAAACGTCGTTGGTGGGCACAGCATCGCCGCCGCGGCTGGTCTCGCAATGCATTCGGTACTGCCGGCCGCCTGGTGGAGCATCGGCCTCGCGGTCGGGCTTGCGATGGCCCTCATGGCCACGACTCGACTCATTCACCCGCCGGCTGGCGGAACCCCGATCGCGATCATGCTCACCCACGAGGGGTGGAGCTACCTCTTCGTTCCCGTGCTGCTCGGTGCGGTCGTTTTGAGCGCCTGCGGCCTCGCGTATCGATTCATCGTGAAGCGTTGCCAGCAGCCGCGCGTCGCAAAGATCACCGTAGAATAGCCGCATGACTGTATTGGCCCGCGATCGCGACCTGACCGCGTGGGCGCTACTGTCGCTCTCGTGTCTCACGCTCGCCCTCGCGGGCCTCTGCGAAATCACCCATGCGTTGCTGAGGCAAGGGGAGCCCCGCGCGCCGCTGCTCTCGGCGAGCGTAGGATTGCTTGCGGTCTCGAGTGTGTCCTTACTCACCATGGCACTCGCCACCCTGGGCCGCCGCGATGCCTACGACTGGTCGAACCAGGGGCGCCGAGTGTCGCAGCCACTCGTACGGTGGCCGCTCACCGCGGGCTGGGGCGTTGCCGTAGGGTTTCTCTTTGTCACAAACCTCTGGCTCATCATGAGCCCCGGGTCGACGGGCATGGCGGGAACGGCCAACACGCGTTTCACAATGGCAGCCCTCGCTCTCGTCGGCTCGTTTGCCACGTTTTTGACCGCTCCGGTGATCGCGCCATGGGCCTTCGCTGCGATTCAAGCGTTCTGGTGGCTCGTCATCATCGTGGTCACCGTGAGGGGCGTTGTTTCGCTGGCGACGAGGCGATCCGCTCGCTAGCGGGGTGGGGGAGCCGCGCTTCATGGAAGCGTCATGGGTTCGTTGCTTTGCCGTCACGCAGTCGACAGTTTGAGGGACCATGCTCGGTGTATGACGATCTTCGACAGAGCACTGTGGCACAGCGAGGGCGATTACCCCGACGATCTCGCGCCCGAACGCGCGGCAACGCACATCGGTATGTACCTCGCGTGGTGCGCTGAGCAGCGGCTTAGTAGGCCGTTGGCAGGGGAGACCGCACGTGACCTTTCTGAGCGACGACTCACCCCGGCAGCGTTTGCCGAGAACGCGGGCAATGAGGCGGTTGATGCCGCGTTGCTCACTACCGAGGGCGAAGCGTTCACCGAGGACTACTACGACAACGACGGAGACGAGACGCGGCCGTCATACCTCGACGACTACATCGACGTATTTTGGGACGATGGTGAGACGATTTATCATGTTGCCGACACCTGGCAGAATTACGCACGCATCACGCCGCTGCTCACGCGCAGGCTCGCTGAGTGGCGGGCCGAGCGGCCGTCATCAGCCGTGGTGAACGAAGCAGGTCTCTGACTTTTCCCGTGACCAACTCACCTCAACGCGCATGCCAGGCGAAAGCGCCAGGCCGTGCTGGGTCGCGACGAGCAGAAACCGTTCGCCGCCCGTTTCGACCTCAATGAGGGCGCGCTGCTGAGCGTCTTCGCCGAGCACGACGCCCGCGCGGTCGGTCATGAGTACCGCACCGATCCCACGGTATCTGCCGCCACGGTCGAGTGAACTGCGCAACCGGGGAAGAACGAACACGCTCACGATTCCGAACACGATCGGCACCATCAGCGAGGCAAGCCACACGCTGCCAGAGTCAATCGTGCGCAGCCACAGGAAGGCTGCGACCGTGCAACCGATGGTCACGAGTGCAACATATGGTGCGAAGCCGGCTTTGGGACGCGGGAACGCTGGACTCGATTGCTTGTGCAGATAGTGAACATCGCTGACGGCCGGCGACACGCCAGCCGGTGCTGCGGTCGTTTCCTGAGTCGTGTCACGAGCCACGTCGAACCGCACCGGCCGTTCGGTGCCGGTTTGCCTGCCGAGTTCAATTGCTTCCTCCATGCGACTCACGGTAGCGGGGCAATGTTTCGGGATGGTGAACAGCGCAGCAAGACGGGTGCGGATCGGAGGGCCGGTGCCGTGGGGCGGGCTGGTCGATCCACTCAAGCTGACATAATATATATTATCAACGAATACGTCCGGAGAGGGTGTCGCCCTACAACCGCGTGCAAGGTGCGCTCAAACGCCGCGCTACTCGGCGCGAGCAGCCTGGACCGTCGTCACTGCCGCTACCACTGCCGCCGCAACCCCAAAAGCGGCAACGAGAGCCGCGGTGTGGCTCGACGGGATCGCGCTGAGCAATGCGAATGCCGTGGCGGCAGAAACCACGATGCTCGTCAGTGCAACAAGCACCAACTGAAGATTCATCGCAAGTTTCGTTGCAGCCCAAGCGATGACGGCGCCGCAGACCCAGCCGAGCCCAAGTGATATTGCCCCGATGCCCGACAACATGAATGCAACCCAGACAATGAAACCGCTTGGTTCGGTGAACCAGACAACGCCGGTAATACCGAGGCCAATCGCGAGGCCCGTTGCGACATACAGTGCGCAGGTTTTCATCGTGACGAAATGACGACGTGCGGCAACAGGCATCGGTGTTCCTTCTGAGCGGGCGCTCGTGTCCTCACGGTGCCGCCGTGAGAGTGGCGGCTTCCCCGTTCTCGGCTGAGTGTTGTGTCATCCCAGCGTTTTGAGCATAAACCCACGACGGTGATTTGTACAGGACGGTGAACGTTCACAAAAGATCGTCTCGCGCAACACTCCTGCGGCTCTTCCCTTGCTTACGTCAGCCCATAAATGCGCAGGACTTACAATGGGTCCATGACCCCGAGCACCCAACCACGCACCATCATCATCACCGGCGGAACCCGCGGCATTGGCCGGGCCGTCGCGCTTCGCATGGCTGAGCCCGGCAGAACACTCGTGCTCGGTTACGCCGGTGATGATGAGGCAGCCGCCGCAACGAAACGTGAGGTCGAAGCATTTGGCGCAACGTGTGTGACGGTGCGCTCTGATGTCACGAGCACCAAGGGGGTCGAGGCTCTCTTTGACGCGGCAGCGGCGGCTGGCGTGGCGAGTGGCAACCCCATCGACGCCGTCGTGAGTAACGCCGGCGCGACGCTGCACATTGGGCCGCTCGCAGATACGCCGGCCGACGTCATTCGCCGAGTTGTCGACCTGAACCTCACGTCAGCCCTCCTCGTCGCGAAGCGTGCCGCGCAGGTGCTCGTCGAGGGCGGTGTTCTCGTCAACCTTTCGTCGGCTGCCGCGCTCAGCGGCGCTCCTGGCGAATACGTGCACTATGCCGCGGCAAAGGCCGGCGTTGACGCCCTCACCAAGGGCCTCGCAGCAGAGCTTGCGCCACAGGGCGTGCGAGTCGTCGGCGTCTCCCCCGGCACCGTGAACACTCGCATTCACGCCGACGCAGGCGACGAGGGACGCCTCGAGCGGGCTGCCGGGCGACACCCGATGGGCCGCGTTGGCGAACCCGAAGAGGTCGCGGCTGCCGTCGCATTCGCGCTCTCCCCCGGCGCAAGTTTTATTAGCGGCACGACGATCGGGGTGACCGGCGGCAGATGACCGAGGTGCGGGGCTTGCGGCCCGATCCGCCTCAGAAAACACTGTGCTAGACCTGGGAATAGACCCCGTGGAGGCGCTGGGAGCCCCGAAGCTTGGTACATTCGCACCATGAAGAAGCGCCAGCCCCACCTCATGATGTTCAGCACCCTGATCGCACTCGGGCTCACCCTCACCGCGTGCGGCCACGAACAGGTCAGTGACGACACGGCCACGAGCGATGCCAATAGCTCAGGCTCGTCGCAGTCGGCTTCAGGCGCCGATGATGAGCAGCGCACCGACACGAGCGACCAGCGAGCTGTGGAGTGGGAGCGCTACGAAAAAGTGAACGACGACACCGTTCGTGTCTTTTATCTCGGCGGCACCGAAGAGTGTTACGGCTACCACGCGCAGACCACCGAAAGTAACGATGAGGTGCACATCGCAATCGTCGAAGGCTATTTGCCTGACGCCCCAGAAGCATGCCCAGACCTTGGCCGCGAAGCCTCGATGCTCGTGAAGCTCGATGCCCCACTCGGTGACCGCACCGTGGTCGCGCTCGAGAACCCACGCCTCGCTGATTAGTCGCCGGGGGCACTCACTGCAACTTGTCTGAGAAGTGCGCGTTGTTGCACTTCTCGCGCCCATTTCGGTGATTAAATAGGTGGCATGCCTGCATACCGCTCATTTACCGTTACCCATGGCCGCAATATGGCTGGCGCCCGCGCACTGCTGCGTGCCGCCGGCGTTCCCGGCGCCGACATTGGCCGCAAGCCAATCATCGCAGTCGCCAACTCGTTCACCGAGTTCGTGCCCGGCCACACCCACCTCGCCCCCGTCGGCCGCATCGTCTCTGACGCGATCACGAAGGCTGGCGGTATTCCGCGCGAGTTCAACACGATCGCGGTCGACGATGGCATCGCGATGGGTCACGGCGGCATGCTGTACTCGCTCCCCTCACGCGACATCATTGCCGACTCGGTCGAGTACATGGTCAACGCGCACTGCGCCGACGCAATCGTGTGCATCTCGAACTGCGACAAGATCACGCCGGGTATGCTGCTCGCGGCGTTGCGCCTCAACATTCCCGTGGTGTTCGTCTCGGGCGGCCCCATGGAATCGGGTCGTGCAACGCTCGCAAACGGCATGGTGCGCACCCTCGACCTCGTCGATGCGATCTCAGACGCGGTCAACGACAATATCTCAGACGAAGATCTCTTGCGCATTGAAGAGTCGGCCTGCCCCACGTGCGGCTCATGCTCTGGCATGTTCACCGCGAACTCGATGAACTGCCTCGTCGAGGCGATTGGTCTCGCGCTGCCCGGCAACGGCTCGGTGCTCGCGACCCACACCGCCCGCCGCGCCCTCTATGAGAAGGCCGGCGAGCTCATCGTTGACATCACGCGCCGTCACTACGACGACGATGACTACTCACTCCTTCCCCGCAACATCGCGACGCAGGAGGCCTTCGAGAACGCGATGGCCCTCGACATTGCCATGGGCGGATCAACGAACACCATTCTGCACCTGCTCGCAGCGGCGCACGAGGCCGGGGTTCCCTTCGGTCTCAACGAGATCGATGCCGTCTCGCGGCGCGTTCCTTGCCTCGCGAAGGTCGCCCCGAACGTTGCCAACGGCCGCACCTACTACATGGAAGACGTGCACCGTGCTGGCGGCATTCCCGCACTGCTTGGTGAGTTGCGTCGCGGAGGCCTGCTCAACGAGGGCGTGCACACGATCCACTCGAAAACACTCGGCGAGTGGCTTGACGAGTGGGATGTGCGCGGTGGCACGGCCTCAGAAGAAGCCATCGACCTCTGGCACGCCGCTCCAGGCGGCATTCGCTCGTCTACCGCGTTCTCGCAGTCTGAGCGGTGGGAGACCCTCGACACCGACGTCGCGGGCGGTTGCATTCACGACGTCGAGCACGCCTACTCGAAAGACGGCGGCCTCGCCGTGCTGCGCGGCAACATCGCCGTCGACGGTGCGGTCGTGAAGACCGCCGGCGTTGACGAATCAATCTGGAAGTTTTCGGGCCCGGCCGTCGTGTGCGACTCCCAAGAAGAAGCGGTCGAGAAGATCCTCAACAAGCAGGTCGGCGAGGGCGACGTTGTCGTCATTCGCTACGAGGGACCAAAGGGTGGCCCCGGCATGCAAGAGATGCTGCACCCGACCTCGTTCCTCAAGGGCCGCGGCCTCGGCAAGAAGTGCGCGCTCATCACCGATGGTCGCTTCTCGGGCGGCACCTCGGGGCTCTCGATCGGGCACATCTCACCGGAGGCTGCCGCTGGCGGACTCATCGCGCTCGTAAAGGACGGCGATACCGTCTCGATCGACATTCCATCGCGTTCACTCACGCTCGACGTCGATAATGCTGAGCTCGAGCGCCGCCGCGCCGAGCTCGAAGCCTCAGGTGGGTACAAGCCCGCGAACCGCGAGCGTCCCGTCACTGATGCGCTGCGCGCCTACGCGCACTTCGCGCAGTCGGCCGACAAGGGCGCGGTGCGCATCGTTCCCTAGGCGGGCGTGCCGCTGCCGGTTCCCGGCCGTTGCTCGTGAATTTCAGCTCTACTTGACGAAAAGCAAACACGAACGCAGGCGAAGCCCAAAACGTCGGTCAAGCCTGGAACGAACGCCAGCGAAGCCCCAAGAGCGCGCCGAAACGGCGACCCCCTACAGCGCCCGAGGCTCACCAGCCTCGCCGCCAGCCGCCGAGCGAACCGCCCATAGCGTGATCGCGGCCGCCGTCGCGACGTTCAGCGAATCGACGCCGTGATCCATCGGAATCGTCACGACGCTCTCGGCCGCGCCAAGCGCCTGGCGGCTGAGCCCGGGCCCCTCGGCGCCGAACACGAGCGCGAGCTTCTCGGGCCGGTCCCGGCAAAAGTCTTTGAGGTCGACGGCATCGTCGTTGAGCCCGAGCGCCGCGATGTGAAAGCCCGCCTCGCGCAGCATCGGGCCCGCCTCCTGCCAGCGTGGCAGCCGCGCCCACGGAACCTGCAGCACGGCTCCCATGCTCACGCGCACGGCGCGGCGATACAGCGGATCGGCGCACGAGGGCGAGAGCAGCACCGCGTCGGCTCCGAGCGATGCGCACGAGCGAAAAATCGCTCCGACGTTTGTGTGGTCAGCGAGGCCGTCAAGCACGACGACCGTGCGGGCATCGCGCATGACCTCGAGCGGATCGCGCGGAGCCGGTCGATGCATCGAGACCATCGCGCCGCGGTGCAGATGAAACCCAGTGAGCGTCTCGATCGTCGCCTCGTTCGCGCGGTATACGGGGACGTCAGGAAATAAGGCGATCTCGTCGGAAAGCGTGTCGATCCACGCCTCGGTCACGAGAAATGAGCGGGGCCGATGGCCCGCCGCGATAGCGCGTCGAATCACCTTGGGCGACTCGGCCAGGTAGAGCCCCTCATCGGCCTCGCGTGACTTGCGAAGCTCAACATCGGTGAGCGAGGTGTAATCGCTGAGGCGCTCGTCGCTCGCATCGTCAATGTGAATGAGCATGTTATGCCGCCTCCCCCGCGACGAAGCGCGACACGAGGTCGGCGGTTTCTTGCGTCGCCTCGTAGTGCACGAGGTGACCGCTTCTGGCGATGACGTGAAACTCGCGTGCCCCAACCGAGTTCGCGAGCCGCAACTGCTCTTCGAGCGGCGTGATGTCGTCAATCTCGCCCGCGATGATTTGGGTTGGCATGGTGAACGCGGCGCTCATCGAGGTGACGGTGTTGCTCACCGATGCAGTGAACGATTCGAGCAGCGAGTCGCGATCGGTGTAGGTGCTGAAATAGCGGGCGTGCTGGTCATGAATCCACGCTCGCAGTGCACGATCGCGAGTCTTCGCCATGGCCTCACTCATAACCCGAACAATGATGGGGTTGCGCAGGAGCTGGTCGGCGATGGGTGCCGGCAGTTTTGCCCCCGCCTTGTAGTAGAAAATCGCAAGCTTCGTCAGAACGCCTCGCGGCCCCTCGAGCGCTGGTGCGCTAATCGGGTTCACGAGGGTGAGCGTTTGGGGGTCAAGCCCGTCAGACACGGCACGGGAAACAACGAGCGAACCGAACGAATGACCGAGCAACGCAAATGGGCCTGGCAGCACCTCGCGCTGAAACTCACGCAGCCAGAGCGAGTAGCCTGCAAGGTCGTGTTCGACTGGAAGGCGTTCGCTCTCGCCGAAGCCAGGAAGATCGGGCACGATGACGCGGGCCCCGGTGATCGCCTTCGCGATACCCTCGAGACCGTGGTGGTCGCCACGAAAGCCATGCACGAGCAGCAGGGGCACGCCGTCGGGATCGCCGTACTCCCAGTAGGCGGTGGTGCGAGGGTCACCCGCAACCCCCCGCAGAGTCACGTCGTGTCGCACACCAGAAAGCATGCTCATTATTGTATAAGCCGCGCACGAACGACACCCGTGAGCGCTGTCTGTCACCCGTTGCTTGTACCATCGTTAGAGACACACTCATGAAAGGCTGCCATGCGCGACTCCCTGCCCCTCTGGGCCGAACAGATTGCCGTTTTCGACACCGAGACGACTGGCGTTTCTACACAGCACTCGCGCATCGTCACCGCGAGCATCGGGCTTCTGAACGGCGAAGACGTCGTCGAGCGCTACGACTGGATGCTTGACCCCGGTGTCGAGATTCCCGACCCGGCGTTTCAGGTGCACGGTATCTCGACCGAGATGGCGCGCGAAAGCGGCACGCAGGCCGACGTTGGCGTGCGCCAGATCATTGAGCAGCTCCAGGCGATGCTCTCGCGCGGCATTCCGCTCGTCATTTTCAACGCACCCTACGATCTGACGTTGCTCTCGTACGAGGCAGAGCGGTATGGCATCGCGTTTCCCGAGGCGATCACTCCCGTACTCGATCCGCTCATTCTCGATAAGCAGCTCGACCGGTACAGAAAGGGCAAGCGCACGCTGATCGCCGCAAGCGAGCACTATGGCGTTGACCTCTCGCAGGCCCACGATGCCGGCGCCGACGCGATCGCGGCGGGCAAAGTGATGCAGGCTATCGCGTCGAAGTACGCCTCTTCCCTGCCCGACGATCTCGATACGCTGCACCAGAATCAGGTTTCGTGGGCAGCAGCGCAGGCCGAGAACTTCGAGCAGTTCATGCGTTCAAAGCGTGACCCAAGCTTTACCGCAGATCGCCGCTGGCCTCTTCAACGATAGCCATAGACTGGCTCGAGGGTAGACGAAAGGGGCCCGATCCGCTGTGGATCGGGCCCCTTTCGTATCGCAGAGGGCGTGACTTACGCGCCGAAGCCCTTGAAGCGCTTGTTGAACTTCTCGACGCGGCCAGCCGAGTCGAGGATGCGCTGCTTGCCCGTGTAGAACGGGTGTGACTCGCTCGAGATCTCAACGTCGATGACCGGGTAGGTTGCGCCGTCAAGTTCGATGGTCTTGTCGCTCGACAGGGTTGAGCGGGTCAGAAAGGTCGTGCCTGACGCGAGGTCGCGGAACACGATTGCCTTGTACTCTGGGTGGATTTCGGTCTTCATTTTGATCCTCAATAGTTAGTCACTGCTGAGCGCAGAAAGTCTCTTGCGATTTCGCCAAAAACCTACTCTAGCAGATTTCTTGCATTAATGCGGTTTTGCCACGGCGTGGTATCGACCGTGAAGCTCGGCAAGCAGGAACGGCATGCCGAACGTTGCCTCGAGATTCTCGGCCGTGAGCGTTTCGGCGATCGGCCCCTGGGCCGTCACCTTGCCCTCGTTGAGCATGAGCACGTGCGTGAACCCTGGTGGAACCTCTTCGACGTGGTGTGTCACCATGATCATCGCGGGCGACACGGGCGACTGGGCGTAGCCCGAGAGCATCGAGATGAGATTCTCGCGTGAACCAAGGTCGAGACTCGCGCTCGGCTCATCAAGCAGCAGCAGCTCCGGGTCGGTCATGGTTGCCCGGGCGATGAGTACGCGCTTACGCTCGCCATCGCTCAGCGTGCCGAACGTACGATCAGCGAGATGGTCGAGATTCCACTCGCCGAGCACACGACGTGCCTGGCGCACATCGAGGTCGTCGTACTCCTCGTTCCAGCGCCCCTCGACCGCGTACGCGGCCGTGAGCACCGTATTGAGTACCGTCTCGCCGGCGGGAATGCGCCTGGCCTGAGCCGAGGCAGCGAAGCCAATGCGAGTGCGGAGCTCAAAAACATCGACTCGACCGAGCCGCTGATCGAGAATATCGACGGTGCCCTTCGTGGGGTATTCGTGGCCGGTTGCGAGCTTCAGTGCCGTCGTTTTGCCCGCACCATTCGAGCCGAGCACGACCCAGCGCTCAGAGTCATCAACCTTCCAGTTGACCTCGTCGAGAATCGGGCGACCGTCTCGAACAAACGATACGTTGTCAAACTGCAGCACTGTACTCATGACTTCAAGACTACCCCCTCTCGCGTGCTCTGCACGCTCGGAATTCATGGCGTGGCGCAGAAGCACTCCCACGAGAAGTAGGCTTATGGCATGAACGTTTCTTCAGAGGGCTTTTCTACGCCTGCCGCCACGATGCTCGTTGTACTCGACTGCGATTCGACGCTTATTCAAGACGAGGTTATTGAGCTCATCGCCGACGCGGCTGGCACGCGTGACGAGGTTGCCGCGGTGACCGAGCGAGCGATGCGTGGAGAGCTGGACTTTGCCGAGAGCCTCACACACCGCGTTGCGACGTTGCGTGGCGTTGACGAGAGCATTTTTGCGAGGGTGCTCGACCAGGTACGGCTCACCCCCGGCGTCGAGCAGCTCATCGCCCATGTGCACGAGCAGGGCGGCGTGGTCGGTGTCGTTTCTGGCGGCTTTCATGAGGTGCTCGACGGGCTTGCCGAGCGGCTCGGCCTCGACGAGTGGCGCGCGAATCGCCTCGTCGTTGACGGCGGCGTGCTCACGGGTGAAACCGAGGGTGAAATCATTGACGGGAACGCGAAGGCGGCCTACCTCACTCGGTGGGCCGAGGCGCACGGTGTGGCGCCCGAAAACACCGTCGCAATCGGCGATGGCGCAAACGATATTCCCATGATGGGCGTCGCGGGCCTCTCGGTCGCTTTTAACGCCAAGCCGAAGGTCCGTGAGTTTGCCGATATCGAGATCGACGACGATCTCTCGAAGGTTATTGAACGTTTGCCTCGCGTGTAACCGAGCACACAACGCATGAGGCGTCCCGCATCGTAGACAGATGCGGGACGCCTCATGCGTTTGGATCGCGACGGGCTAGTGCCCCATGCCAAGGCCGCCATCGACGGGAATGACGGCGCCCGAGATGTAGCCGGCGTCATCGCCAGCGAGCCATGCGGCAACGCCCGCGATCTCTTCAACCTGGCCAAAGCGCGCCGCGGGAATCGATGAGAGGTACTGCTTCTGCTGCGCCTCTGGGAGAGCGGCGGTCATGTCGGTCTCGATGAAGCCTGGAGCGATGACGTTCGCAGTGATGCCCCTGCCCCCGAGCTCGCGAGTGAGCGAGCGCGCAAAGCCAACGAGGGCTGCCTTCGACGACGAATAGTTGATCTGCCCGGCCGATCCATAGAGACCAACGACGCTCGAGAGCAGAATAACGCGCCCGAAGCGCTGCTTCAGGAGTCCCTTCGACGCGCGCTTTACGACGCGGAAGGTGCCCGTCAGGTTCGTGTCGATCACGCTCGTGAACTCTTCTTCTGACATGCGAAGCAGGAGCGTATCTTTCGTGATGCCGGCGTTAGCGACGACGACCTCAACTGGGCCGTACTCGGCCTCGACCTTCGTGAAGGCGGCATCGATCGACTCGGCATCGCCCATGTCGGCTGTCACGGTCAGTGCGCCTGCTGGGCCTTCGCCACTGCGCACGGTGACGGCGACACGGTGTCCCTCGGCGAGCATGCGCTGAGCGATGGCGTAGCCGATGCCTCGGTTGCCTCCCGTAACAAGAACGGTGCGGGGTGTAGTCATAGGGCTTTTACTCCTTGGTGGTGTGGTCATAAGCGCACGCCCAGCCTATCGGCGTAGAGTTGAGAGAGGAATGTTTATCCCCTTACTTCTCTGCTCTGAAAGGCGGCTCTGGTGCGCGATTTTGACGTAACGTCAGCCGGGGTCTCTGCTGAGCAAGATCGCAACCATCGAATGAAGGTCTACTTCATTATGATGGCGATTCGTCTCGCGTGCGTGCTCTCGCTCATCTGGGTGCGCGGTTGGTGGGTTTTACTCGTCGCCGTCGGCGCCATTTTCTTACCGTATTTTGCCGTACTCATCGCGAATGAAGCCGCAAATACCCGCGGCAAGCAGCCAGAGCAGCCCGACCAGCTACAGCTCACGGGGCACAATGACCCCGATGAGCCCGTAGTCCCTCGGCTCATCGTCGTTGATCAGCCAGCGGATCGTCGCGCCCACTCGACCCCGCACGAAGATCCCGCGCAAAGCGATACCGAGGGCACCTTACCCGACCAAACCGATGAAGCAGCCGACCAGGAGGTCGGCAATGCGGATGATCACGCACAGGACTCTGTGAACGGCGAACCCCTCACTGACGAGGAGCGCGAGTCGTGATTCTTTCGATGCTCGGCGATCCCGAGGCGACTGTTCAGTGTTCACGGGCTGGCTGCACGCTGCCTGCGCAGACCCGCATCATGTGGCGCAACCCCAAGATTCACGATGAAACCCGAACGAAGGTGTGGCTCGCCTGCGCCGACCACGAGGACTACCTTGCCGAGTTCCTTCGCGCGAGAAACTTTCCCGTTTCAACCGAACCGTTCACGGGAGCCTGAGGAGCACGGTGACCCAGAAGATGAACCCAGAGTTAGAACCGGCTGGCTGGTCGTTTCTCACTTCCCGCCGCTGGCTCGGCTACTACGCACTCATCATTGCCTTTTCGATTGCCTGCGTGCTGCTCGGCAACTGGCAGTTTGACCGAAGGGACCAGGCTCGCGCCGAGATTAACCGCATTGACGCGAACTACGACGCCGCACCGGTCATGCTCACCGAGGCGCTCGATGACCTCGATGCATTCGACATTGACGAGAACAAGTGGCAGCAGGTCACGATGTCTGGCGAGTATCTTGGTGAACCATACCTCGCGCGCAACCGCGCAGGCTCCGACGGTGTTGGCTCGCTTCTCGTTCACCCGTTCAAGCTCGACGACGGTACCCTCTTCTTTATCGACCGCGGGTGGATCCCGGTGAATGCGAGCGAGGGCATCCCTGAGGCTCTCCCCTTGCCTCACGACGGCCACGTTGAGGTTACGGTTCGACTCAGGCAAAGCGAAACCCAACTCGAGAACCGCAGCAACGAAGGTCGCACCCTGGGCTCCCTCGACCTTGGAGAGCTCGCAAAAGAGTTCTCAGAGCCCGCCTATACCGGCGCATACGGCCAGGTGGTGAGCGAAAGCCCCGCTGGAGAAACCGGCGAGCTGCCCACCCGCCCCGAACGCGACGAAGGCCCGCACCTCTCGTACGCCCTGCAGTGGTACGTCTTCATTCTCATTGCGATCTGCGGTGCATGGTACGCCGCGACCCTTGAGCACCGCTCGCTCAACCCCGAAACACACGAGCAGCGGTACGCGCAACGCAAACCGAACCCGCGTAAAGAGGTCAAGGGTTCAAAGAAGCCCGGCAAGCTCACTGACGCTGAAGAGGAAGACGCGTTTCTCGACGCTTAGGCTCCCCTTCTTTCCCCTCGCCGAGGGCTTCTTCGTGTGATACTCTTCGTTTCGTAGTCGACAGTTGATGACGAAAGAATGAGCGCCCATGAGCGATGCCCCACCCCCTTCGCAGGGCGAAGAGCGAGACGTTGCTGCGGCCCTTGGGGTGCAACCGCCATCACGTCGAGCCCGCGTCATCACGATCTCGGTCGCAACCCTCGCGACCGTTGGCATGGTTATCGGCGGAGCGTCGGTTGCTCTTGACCTTGCCGATCGTTCGACCCGTGTCGAATCGCGAAGCGAGACGCTCGCAGTCGAGGCCGCCGAACCTGCCGACCCGTATGCCGACGCTATCGTGGTCGGTGAGCTCGAGACTCAGGAACCGCCTTCGCACGCCAGGCCAATCGATTGGAAAATACCGGTCGATGCCCCCTTCGAAACCTTCCCGACGAATTTCGTTCAGTCTGAGCATTCTGAGTCGGTCTGGCTTGAGTGCAGCGACGAACAGTTCGCTTGGCTCGAAGAACACGCAAAGCCTTTTGACTCAATGTCTGACAGCAACGCGTTCAACCTCACGCTGCGCAATTCGGCAAACACCGGCGGATCGCTGCCGCTCGGCAACCTACGTTTCGAGGGTGCCGAAACCGAGAGCGTGGCATGGGTTGCGCTGGAATGCTCAATCGGGGGCCGCGGTGCCGCGGGCGGCGTGCAGCCGATGTACATCGACATCGACGGAACCGAGGCAGTGTATGGAGAGGTGCTCTCGTCATACGCCGAAGATGCACAGCCAGAAGGCTCTCCCGTCACAGTGAACCTCGCGCCGGGTGAGATTACCGAGCTTGTCCTGACCCGCGATCGAAACGTCAATACGCAACGCAATCATGAAGGGCGTTTTCTTGCTGACGTGCTCGACGGAAGCGATGAAACCGTCGTTCTCGCGAACGATGTCGTGTTCCAACGGCAAAAGGTTCTCGGCTACAAAATTCACTACATCGGTGTCGATAATGCTCCAGAAGGCGAAGCCGGCTCGATGCTTTGCATACGCCCCGTTGGTGAGCCGAATGAACATGGCTTCTTCGACGAGAGCGACCGAAGAGCTTGCAGCACAGCGGAGGTGGCAGAAATGCTGGCCGAGGCGGCACTGATTGCTCAACAGGAGGCATCGTGACGAAAGACGCGTATGCAGAACACACGGGCAGCACTCGACCAGCTTCAGAAGCTGACCGAGCACTTCCCCAGTCCGAAGCACCTCACCAAGAGCCGAAGAAGAAAACGAAGCGCGGGTGGAGTACGACCAACAAGGTCGTGGGCGGGGTGATCGCCGTCGTTGGCGCGATTACCGGAACCATCACCGCCATTGAAATCGTGACGCGCGACACCACAAACTTCTCACACCTCGAGATGTCGTTCGAACCCGTCACCGATGAAACGAGCGAGTGGGCCGTCACTGCGGCTCAGCTCACCGAAAATGCGTTTCCCGCCGGTGCAAGGTGCACCGCGGAACAGCATGCCTGGCTCGAAGCCAACGCGGTTGCTCTTGACCGGCACTACATGCTCACCCTGCGCAACACCGCATCGACTGGCTCAATGCTGGCGATCAACGACATCCGTTCGACGGCCCCTGAACCACCCGAACGGGGCGAACTCTTCATGCGCGTGGTCTGCGACCCGGCAGGCTTTCCCGCGCGCGATCTCTTCTACGGCAAGCTTCTTGCCGACCGACCCGACCTCGTTGCCACGAACGTTAACGTGAAGGGTGATACGGCTGCGCAGCGTAACCCCGAGGTTCCAGTGAGCTTCAATCTCGGCCCCGGAGAAAGCGGCAAGATTCCTCTCGATCTCTTCGGCAAGTATCCAGCCAACGGTGAAGTCGAGGTAACGGTCTATCGTGGCGATGAGCAGCGGGTTGAGCGGGTTCCCGGAAGCGAATTCACGATGCCGGCACTACTCTTTGGCGGTGACTGGTTTCTCGTCACAACGGATTCGGGTGTCGAATGCCGTCGCCTCGAAGCTGGAGCGATCGAAACGTGCACGCTTGATGAGGCACTGCACGAGATCGCGATTGCACAGCCCTAGGGCTAGCGCTAACCCTAGGCCAACTCAATAAGCTCGAGGTACTCCTTCGACCAGTGGTCTTCGGTGCCCTCGGGCATGATGAGCACGCGCTCGGGGTTCAGGGCTTCGACAGCGCCCGGGTCGTGCGAGACGAGTACAACGGCGCCCGAGAAGTGCGCGAGCGCGTCGAGAATCTCTTCTCGGCTCGCAGGGTCGAGGTTGTTCGTCGGCTCATCGAGCAGGAGCACGTTTGCGCTCGACACGACGAGCTTCGCGAGTGCGAGACGGGTCTTCTCGCCGCCCGAGAGCACCCCAGCCGGCTTGTAGACATCATCGCCGGTAAAGAGGAACGAACCGAGAATCTTACGCGCCTCGGTCTCAGTGAGGTGCTGCGATACCGAAACCATGTTTTGCAACACGCTGGCCTTGACGTCAAGCGTCTCGTGCTCCTGGGCGTAGTAGCCGACCTTCAGACCGTGACCCTTGATGAGGTGACCAGCATCGGGCTCGTCGACGCCAGCGAGAAGCCGCAAGAGCGTCGTCTTACCGGCACCGTTGAGGCCCAGGACGACCACTTTTGATCCGCGATCAATGGCGAGATCAACGCCGGCAAAGATCTCGAGTGAGCCGAACGACTTCGAGAGCCCCTCGGCCATAAGCGGGGTCTTGCCGCATGGCGATGGGTCTGGGAACCGGAGCTTTGCGACGCGGTCGACCTGGCGCACCTCGTCGAGGCCCGAGAGCATCTTGTCGGCACGGGCGACCATCTGGTGTGCGGCCGCGGCCTTCGTGGCTTTTGCGCCAAAGCGGGCAGCCTGCTCTTTCAGCTGCGATGCCTTCTTTTCGACGTTCGTGCGCTCCTTGCGGCGACGCTCCTCATCGGCGGCGCGCTGCCTGAGGTACAGCTTCCAGCCCATGTTGTAGACGTCGATGACTTGACGGTTCGCGTCGAGGTAAAAGACCTTGTTCACAGTCTCGCCCACGAGGTCGATATCGTGCGAGATGACGATGAGCCCGCCCTTGTACGTCTTCAGGAACTCGCGAAGCCAAGTGATCGAGTCGGCGTCGAGGTGGTTCGTCGGCTCATCAAGAATCATGGTCTCGGCGTCAGAGAAGAGAATGCGCGCGAGCTCGATGCGGCGACGCTGACCGCCAGAGAGCGTCTTCAGCGGCTGATCGAGAATGCGGTCGGGCAGCCCGAGGTTGTGGGCGATTGAAGCCGCCTCGGCCTCGGCAGCGTAGCCACCGAGCGTCTGAAAGCGATCGCTCAAGTTGGCAAACTTCTTCATGGCACGCTCGGCACGCTTGGGGTCGTCTGATGACATTTCCTCGCTGGCACGCTCAATGTTCTTCGTAAGTGTGCCGAGGTCCCTCGCATCGAGAATACGGTGCCTCGCGAGCTGCTCAGGGTCGCCGGTTCGCGGATCCTGCGGCAGGAACCCGAGTTCGCCTCGCACCGTGATGTTGCCCTCTGCCGGCTGCAGCTCGCCAGAGAGTGTGCGCGTCAGCGTGGTTTTCCCAGCGCCGTTGCGGCCCACAAGGCCGATCTTATCGCCGGCTGAGACCTGAAAGGTCACGCCCTCCATGAGTCTGCGCGCGCCGACGTCAATGGCGAGGTCTTGCACGGTGATCATGTGGATTCTCCTGAATATGTGTCGATCGCGTCTTGGGCAACCTCACTAGTCTAGTCGCTAGCCCGTGAACAAACGTGCAGAGGCCATGAAAACGCAAGGAGAGCGGGTGGACAATGCCACCCGCTCTCCTGTGAGGCGGTCGCGCTTCCCTTCAGGACTTACCCAACCAGAACGCGGTTTTGACCTGAAAACTCAGCGCGAAACCCTAGATGCTGAACCCGAGGGCGCGCATCATGTCACGACCATCGTCGGTGATGCGTTCCGGGGTCCACGGCGGCATCCACACCCAGTTGATGCGGAACGCAGTCACCAAACCGTCAAGCGATTCAGCGATGTCGTTCTCGATCACGTCAGTGAGCGGGCAGCCAGCACTCGTCAGGGTCATGCTGATCACGAGCGCATCGTTTTCTTCATCAAAGCCAAGGTCATAAATGAGTCCGAGGTCGTAGATGTTGACCCCGAGCTCGGGGTCACTGACGTTCTTCAGCGCTTCAATAGCTTGGTCGCGAAAATCGGGTTCAAGCGAAGTGATGTTCGTACTCATAATTCTAACCTACCTGATGACTAGGCGTTCACGAAGCGATCGTAGCCTTCTGCTTCGAGCTGGTTCGCGAGTTCTGGGCCACCCTGCTCTGCAACGCGGCCGTTCACGAACACGTGCACGAAGTCTGGCTTGATGTACTGCAGAATGCGCGTGTAGTGGGTGATAAGCATAATGCCAACGCCGGTGTTTGCCTTCGCGCGGTTGACGCCCTCTGAAACGATCTTCAGTGCGTCAACGTCGAGGCCAGAGTCGGTCTCGTCGAGAACAGCGAACTTCGGCTTCAGGAGTTCCATCTGCAGAATCTCGTTGCGCTTCTTCTCGCCACCCGAGAAGCCCTCGTTGACGTTACGCTGCGCGAACGAAGGGTCCATGCGCAGGTTCTCCATCGCACCCTGAACCTCTTTCATCCAGGTGCGGATCGAAGGTGCTTCGCCGTCAATAGCGGTCTTCGCGGTGCGCAGGAAGTTGGCGTTCGTCACGCCAGGGATCTCGATGGGGTACTGCATCGCGAGGAACAGGCGAGCCTGTGCGCGCTCGTCGACGTCCATCTCGAGAACCTCTTCGCCGTCGAGAAGAACCGATCCGCCTTCAACGTTGTAGCGTGGGTGACCCGCGATTGCGTACGCGAGGGTCGACTTGCCCGAACCGTTGGGGCCCATGATTGCGTGAGTCTCACCCTGCTTGAGCGTGAGGTCTACACCCTTGAGAATCTGCTTGGTGCCCTGCTCGGTATCTACGCTGACGCGCAGATCTTTGATTTCAAGAACTGAACTCATTACTTCACTACTTTCGTAACTGTGGGGTCAATGTATACGTTGCCGTCTTCGATCTCTACGACGAAAACTGGCACCGGCTCGAACGCCGGAAGGTTTTCTGGAATACCGGTCTTCAGGGAGAAAGCTGAGCCGTGTGCCCAGCACTCGAGGGTGTCACCCTCTACAAATCCCTCTGCCAGGCTGACCGCGCCGTGACTGCAGGTGTCGCCGATAGCGTGGATCTCTCCCTGCCCGTCTTTGACGATGGCTACCGGTACGCCGTCGATCACGACGCGCACCGCTTGGTCTTGCTGTAGCTCATCTACTGCAATGGCAAATTCGCGAGCCATTACGCAAGCACACTCTGTTCAAGCTCGGCGTCAATCGCCTGCTGCAAGCGAGACTCAACCTGCTCGTTGCCAATGCGCTGGATAACCTCAAAGAGGAATCCGCGTACAACGAGCTTGCGTGCCTCGTCTTCAGAGATGCCACGGCTTTGCAGGTAGAAGATATGCTCTTCGTCAAAGCGGCCGGTGGTTGATGCGTGGCCAGCGCCGGCGATATCGCCGGTCTGGATTTCCAGGTTCGGGATCGAGTCGGCACGAGTGCCCTCGGTCAACGTGAGGTTACGGTTCTCTTCGTAGCTGTCGGTTCCGCTTGCGACGCGACGAATGAGCACGTCACCGATCCACACGGCGTGCGCACCCTCACCCTGCAGCGCGCCCTTGTAGGCAACGCGGCTGCGAGTGTTTGGTGCATTGTGGTCCATGTAGACCTGGTGCTCGAGGTGCTGACCCGCATCGGCAAAGTATGCGCCGTAGCTCTCGCCGTTGGCGCCCTGGCTGTCGAGGTGAATCGAGGGGTTCACGCGAACGAGCTTGCCGCCGAGCGAAACAACGATGTGCTGCAGTTCGGCGTCGCGGCCTACCGTGGCGTGGTGGCTAGCGAGGTGGATTGCCTCGTCGTCCCACTCCTGAATTGACACGACCGTGAGGTTTGCTGCGTCACCCACAACGATCTCAACGCTCTCGCTGAGGTTCGCTGCGCCGGTGTTCTCAAGAATCACGAGGCCACGTGCGTGCGGTGCTGCCTCAATGACAACGTGCGCCGCGGTCGGAGTGTTGGTGAGCGCCGAGCGCTTCACGGTGACCGTCTGGTGCTCCTCGCTCGTGAGCAGGAGGTGGTGCGCGACCTTCGCCGAGCCCCACGCGTTTGCTGCCGCGCGATCCTCAGGAATACCTGCGCGCCCGACGAGTTCTGATTCCATCGGGATCCACTCGGTACGAAGGCCCTCGGCTTCCGAGACCTCGACGGCGAACTCTCCGCCGGTGAGTTCGCCGGTGAGCAGCTCGCTAATCGTGTCGATCGGCGTGAATTTCCAGTTGACCTCGCGGCCCTTTACCTCTGGAAAGTCAGCAACGTTGGTCGACTTAAAACGGTCTGAACGAGTCTGAACCGGTACGGCATGATCCCAGT